>CAYUZU010000008.1:0-100718 GCA_964448675.1 uncultured Planctomycetales bacterium | reverse complement strand
AACCTGCCGCATCAACCATGCAGCCCCGAAGTCCCCACCCCGAAGGGGTGAAGGTGTGTAGCCAGGGGCGCCAGCCCCCGGAAACCAGTGCCGCACCAACCTGCCGCATCAACCTGCCGCATCAACCATGCAGCCCCGAAGTCCCCACCCCGAAGGGGTGAAGGTATGTAGCCAGGGGCGCCAGCCCCTGGAGACCATTGCCGCATCAACCTGCCAGCCCCAACGGGGCGGCAGAGGATTCCGGATAGCGATGCCTCACGCCCAGATGTACCGCTCGTCGAACGGTATCTCGTGCCGCCGGAGGAACGCGACGTATTCCTCCTGAAAGGTCATTCGGCGGTGATGCTCGGGCTGAGTCGCAATGTACCGGCGAACATCCTCGTCATTGGATCGGCTGACCGAAAACGCGCCGTATCCGCTCTGCCACGCGAACGCCCGGTGATGGGCGAAGGTCTCGTGGACCCACTTCGACGAGTTCGTCTTGATCAGCCGCAGCAGGTCGGCCAGCGAAGGCTGCGCGGGCAACGACACCAGAAGGTGGACATGGTCCTCCGTTCCGCCGGCGGCGAACAGCAGGCCGCGCTCGCCCTTGATGATTCCGCCCATGTAGTCATAAAGGCGCTCGCGCAGGTCGGCGGTGATTTGGGGCAGACGGCTCTTCGTGCTGAACACCAGGTGATAATGCAGGCAGATGAGGGTTTGGCCCACCGTCACGCCTCCTTTCCGTCGCCCCCTTTGGGGCTGTGGCGTCACGCGTATTTCTACTTCTACAGATCTGCCCCCCCGTTGGGGCTGATCCGCATCATTGCGACGCGTACCAGGGGCGCCAGCCCCTGGAAAACTGCCGAAACATGGACGAGCCCCCGCGCACAAGAAACCTGCGGAAATCCCCCCCGACCACCGCCGGAAACGACGCACCGCCCCCTACGCGAACAGCCCCTTGAGCTCCAGCCGCTTGGCCAGCCCGACCAGGTGGATCGACCCGGTGATGCAGATCAGGTCTTCGCGCGTCACGCACCGGCAGGCAATATCGTACGCTTCCGCCAGGTCCGTCCCGACCTGGGCCATCTTCTGGCTCTTCTCGGCGAAGCGGGCGTGCAACTCGTGCGGGTCGACCGCCCGGGCCGTGCCGGTGGTGGTGAAGATCACCTTGTCCGCCCCGAGCTGGATCTGGTCCAGCATGCCGTCGACGTCCTTGTCCTGCGAGCAGCCGAAGATCACCACCATCGAGTCGTAGCCGACATTCTGCCCGATGGCGCGCATCAGGGCCGAAACACTGTCGGCATTGTGGGCGGCGTCGACCA
Source organism: uncultured Planctomycetales bacterium (assembly GCA_964448675.1). Classification (GTDB taxonomy): domain Bacteria; phylum Planctomycetota; class Phycisphaerae; order UBA1845; family Fen-1342; genus CAYUZU01. Next base: position 99,414 of record CAYUZU010000008.1, on the reverse strand, counting down.
CCGTGCGTGGGTAATCACGGATCAGCTCCAGTCGGCCGTGGACCCGCACCTTGGCCAGTCCGTCAATCGCGGCCTGCTGGGTCACCTCAAAGCCGCGCTGGCGCAACTCGTCCACGATGCCCAGCGCCACGCCGCAGTTGTGCGCCTGGTGCTCGCCCAGCAGCGGGACCCGCAGGTGATCAAACCGGCTGTTCGGCGTCGAGATGCACACGCGCGTGTGCGGCCCGGTCGCCCGCGAAGACTCGAACCGATAGCTGAACTCGATATCCTCGCCCAGCACCCGCAATGCGCAGCCCGTCTGCTCGGCCGCCTTGCGCAGCACCCGCTGCACCGCGGGAACCTGCGGCGCACTGATCACGTTGGCACCCGCCTTGAAGATGCCGGCCTTCTCGGCGGCGATCTTCTCGAGCGTGTTGCCCAGCTGGGCCACGTGGTCGTAGCTGATGCTCGTGATCCCGCACACCTCGGGCTTGATCACGTTCGTGGAATCGAGCCGACCGCCCAGACCCGTTTCGATCACGGCGATGTCCACCTTCTCGTTCGCGAAGTGCAGGAAGGCGGCGGCGGTCATGATCTCGAAGAAGGTCGGGTCGTCCCGCCGCAGGCGCTTGACCACGGGGGCGATCTTGGCGATCAGTTTGGTGAACTCGCTCTCAGAAACGAGCTTGCCGTCGATCTGGATGCGCTCGCGGAGCTCGATCAAGTGCGGGGAAGTGTACAAACCTGTCCGATAACCGGCATTCTGCAGCATCGACGCCACCATGTGGCACGTCGAGCCCTTCCCCTTCGTCCCGGCCACGTGAACGGCCTTGAGCTTCTTGTGGGGGTTGCCCAGGCCGGCGAGAATGCGCAACATGCGGGACAGATTGAAGTTGGTATGGTTGTAGCCGACGCGAACCATTTTCTCGTAGTCGGTGTGACTATTGAGAAACTCGATCGCGGCCCGGTAGGTGCGGATGGACCGTGACCGCGCCGGGGCGCGGGAACTAGTCCGCTTCCGGGTGCTGGCGGTTCGCTTCGAACTCTTTGGTCGCTTGGTGGCTGCTCGCGTCATGGGGCGTTATAATAGCGGCTGATCGCGTTTCCGTCAACACGCCGCCGCGGGCTGGGGCTCGCCAGTCCGGGTTGATAACTCGGCTGTAAGCCTGTTTTATGAAGAGATTTACGTCTCCGCTGCCGTCTCATGGCGGGCCGCGCGCCCGCTGGGTACAGGGCGTGCGCGAGCCCACCAATAAATGTTACGAGGGCACACCGAAAAGGTGCGGTAAATCTTTGTAGGATTATTATGCGGACGTTAGAGGTGAACCTCGGGGACCGCTCGTATCCGATCCACATCGGTCCCGAATCGCGCCAGATGTTGCAGAAGTGTATCGCCAGCGCTGGCGGCGCCCGCCGCTGCGTTATCATCGCCGATCAGCAGGTTGCCGATTTACACCTAAACCGGTTACGGTCCGCGCTCACCGACGAGCCGCTGGTCCTCACCTTTGCCCCGGGCGAAGCCGCCAAGTCCTTGGCCAACCTCGAACGCCTTTGCGAGCAGCTCGCCGATGGCCGCATCGAACGCGGCGATATCATCGTGGCGTTTGGCGGCGGGGTGGCCGGTGACCTGGCGGGGTTCGTGGCCGCCGTCTGGCTGCGGGGCATCCGGTTCATCCAGGTGCCGACAACGCTCCTGGCGGCAGTGGACGCGTCGGTCGGCGGCAAGACCGCGGTGAACCTCCGAACGGGCAAGAACCTTGTCGGCGCGTTCCACCAGCCGATCGCGGTCGTCGCCGACACCGACTTCCTGGCGACGCTAACGGACCGCGACCTCACCGCCGGCCTGGCCGAGACGGTCAAGCAGGCCTGCATCAGCGACGCGGACTTCCTGGCCTGGCACGAGCAGAACCGCACCGCGCTCAACGAGCGCGAGCCCGAGGCCCTGGCGGCCCTGATCGAGCGGAACTGCGCGCTCAAGGCGGACATCGTTTCCCAGGATGAGCGCGAGGCCGGCCTGCGGGCCAACCTCAACTACGGCCACACCGTCGGCCACGCCATCGAGCACCTGCTCGAGTACGAGCTGCGCCACGGCGAGTGCGTCGCGCTCGGCATGCGCGTCGAGAACGAGATCAGCGTCGCCCGCGGCTGGCTCGGGCGGGCGGCGGCAGACCGTGTCGCGTCACTGCTGGCCGACCTCGGCGTGCCCGCGCGATTGCCACGGCCCGTCGATGCTGACACGATCTGGGCTACGACGCGGGTGGACAAGAAGTCGCGGGGCGGCGCGGTGAACTTCGTGCTGCTGCGTGACATCGGGGCGCCGGTGCAGGTCGGTGACGTCCGGGAGGATGAGGTCACCGCAGCGCTGGGCGTTATCGCGGCGGAGTGAGGGGTGGGTCGGCAGTTCGCGCTTGCCGGTTGTCAGAGTCCAGCCGTCCTGCGCACCGTCGCGTTCCCGCGGCCCCCGGCGCCCGCGGTTCAGGTACGTAGCTCCAACCGCCCCGTGAGTTCGCTGATGTGCGTCAGGCCGTGCTCGTCGAGGTAGGCGGCCAGGCCGTGGGCGATCTTCACCGGTAGCGCGGGATCGACAAACAGCGCCGTGCCGACCGCGACCGCCGACGCGCCCGCCAGGAAGAATTCGACTGCATCCGTCGTGCTCTGGATGCCGCCCATGCCGATCAGCGGCACACCCGCTTCGCGCGCCACCTCACGATAGACCCGATGCACGTTGAATAGCGCCAGCGGCTTGATCGCCGGCCCGCTCAGACCGCCAGTGGTGTTACCCAACCGCGGCTGCCAGGTACGCGCGTCGATGCTCATGCCGACATAGGTGTTGATGAGGCTGAGTATTCGGGCACCGCCGTCGATCGCCGCCCGCGCCAGCGCCGCCACGTCGGTCACATTGGGCGACAGCTTCACGACGAGCGTCTTGTTGGTCAGCACGGCGCGGACGGCCTGTACCAGGTCGCGCAGCAACGCCGCATCGGTGCCGAACGTAAGCCCGTCGGCAACATTGGGGCAGGACACGTTAAGTTCGATGCCGGCGATGCCGTCGTGCTCGTTCAGCGTCCGGCAGACCGCGACGTAATCCGCCACGCTGTGCCCGGCGACGTTGACGAGCACGGCCGTTGGCATGGTCCGGATAAACGGCAGTTTCTCGGACACGAAGCGCTGCAGGCCGACGTTGGCCAGGCCGATCGCGTTCAGCACGCCGGCGCGGACCTCGACCACGCGTTGCGGCTCGTTGCCGGGGCGCACCTCGACAGTGACACTCTTGGTGGTGAACGCGCCCAACTGCTGATAATCGAGCACGCCGTCGTACTCCGGCCCATAACCGCAGGTCCCGGACGCCGTCAGGACGGGTGTCCGCAGCGTCAGGTCGGCAAGCTGCGTCCGTAGGCGCTGGTCGATCGCGGGGGCAGCGGGTCGGGTCATGCCGCCAGCATCCCCCGGGGCGTGGGCGGTGTCAACGCACCGCGCGGCGCCAAATCACCGCACCCGCTTCCAGCGCCGATGAGACCTGTAGGACGGTGCGCCCGTTGCGCGCCGCCGCTGTATCGGCTACCGGACGGACCGCCCCATCGACCGTGGTGACATGGCACGCGTGGAACTGCTCTATCGCTGGCTGGCTCGGCTGCAGGACAGCGTCGCGGACGAGATCCTGACCGCGGCGCTCGAGCGCGCCGAACCCGAGTACGCCGAGCGCATTGCCGACGTGCTGCTGTCGCGCAGTCGCGAGACCGCCTGGACGGCGCTGGTCGCGAATTACGATCGGCTGACCGAGTCCCTCCGTGAGCGCGTGCAGTCCAAGCCGCAACTGCTGCGAACCGCGGTGGGCTGCGTGCTGAACGACCAGGCGCGCGCCCGCGGCCGGGCCAACGCACTGGCGCTGCTGCGCGAGCACCCGTGTCTGTCGCTTTCCTACCTGGTGGCCGACGCGCTACGCGCGCCGCAGGTCCTGCTGCGTCAGGCCGCAGGCGACACACTGTTGCGCTTCGCCGAACAAGTGCGCGCCAGCCCCGGCCCGGAACGCGGCGACGTGGTGGCGGCGCTGCGCGAGGGCTTGCGCACCTACGACCTGCACAAGCAGAACGACGTGCTGCGCGCCTGTCTCTGGTTCGCCAAAGACCTGCACGACGACCTCTGGTCGACGCTGAACAATCCACAATCCACCGCGGGGCAGATCGTGCGGCGTCGCCTGCCGGACTGGAACGACCCCCACCTGGCGGCGTTTCTGCTGCTGGGGCTGGCGCAGCCGGGCTGGCGCGAAGTCGCCAAGCAGATCCTCGACACGTGGTATCAGCCACGCGAACTGGCCGCGATCGTGCACAGCTCCGATCTGCTGGACCGGGCTGACGTGCGCGAGGCCCTGCGCTGCCTGCAGCAGCCGCAGTGGTTCCTCAACGCGATTCCCCTGCTGGACAAGCTCCCGTTGGAGGTCCGCGGCCTGCTGCCGTACTGGGCCTGCCACCTGGGTTTCAGCAACCTCGAGCGCGTCAAACTGCTCGAGAAGTGGCAACAGTCCCCGCACCCCGAGGTGCATCGGGCATCGATCTACGCCCTGGCGGCCCTCGACACGCCCGAAGCCGACGAGGTCGTCATGCGCGTCGCGACGCGCGACTGCCCGATGCGCGCGTTCGCCGCCTGGTTCGCCGCGGGCAAACGCACGATGGCGCTGCGCGCCCGGCAACGCAAAGCCGACGCCAACCGGACCGCAGCAGCGACCGCAGCGCAGTCGGAGGCCACCTGATGCTGCTCGACCCGATGCTCATTCTGGCCGACCTCACCCTGTCGGAGCGTCTGGACGCCATGCAGGGCGGATTCCAGTGGAACACGGCCGAAGTCCGCACGTTCGTCGCGGCCACGTTCGTCGTGGTCGGCATCGGCGGTCTGCTGGCGATGCTCGTCCAGATGCTGCAGCGGGACCGCCGTGGGGGCACCGGGGCCCGCGGCACGTACCTGCGACAGGCGATCTCGGTGCTGGCGCTGAGCCGATCCGAGGCCGACGACCTGCATCTCATCGCGTCACGCTCCAAGCTGCCGCACCCGGTCACCATGCTGCTCACCCCCGCGAACATGGCGGCCGCCCTCGACGCAGCCATGCACGTCCGACACGACGCGGCCCTGCGCAAGCGTATGGAGAGGCTCGGCGAGAAGCTCTTCGGCGTGAAGCTGCCCGATGTCCGCCACCCGACCCCGCCGACTGGCCAGGCGCCGGCGCGAGCCGTAAGCTGAGCGCCCGGACAAAACCGCGCCGCGGCCACAACCTCCCCCGCGACCTCGTGTATCATACGATGGTGGCATGAGTCCCGATCCCGGACGCCGACGGAAGGCCCGATTGGCGGGAACCCGCCGGCGTCGCGGGCGTCCAATCCTGTGAACAGCTCGTCGTGAACCGCACCACGCACGAACGCGACCTCTCCGATGCCGACCTCGTCCGGCGGGCGCAGGGTGGGGTCCCGGAGGCGTTCGCCGAGCTCGTGGCGCGTTATCAGGACCGCGTCTACAACGCCTGTTACCGGATGTGTCACCATGAAGCCGACGCCCTCGATTACACCCAGGCAGCCTTCGTCAAGGCCCTGGAGAACCTGCCGCGTTTTCGCGGCGAGGCGGGCTTCTATACCTGGATCTTCCGCATTGCGATGAACCAGTGCCTGAGCCACCGCCGCGCCCAGCGCCGCCACCCCACCGGGTCGCTCGACGCAGTCGGCGGAGACGGCCGGCGGGCGCCGGCGGACCGGCGGCCGGCATCGCAGGCGCGGACCGTGGCGGACGGCGAGCTGCGGCAGCGCGTGGCGTGGGCGCTGGGACAGATAGACGAGGAGTACCGCGCGGCGATCGTGCTGAAGGACATCGAGAACTTTGATTACGCCGAGATCGCGGAAATACTCGAAGTACCGCTGGGCACCGTGAAGAGCCGCATTCACCGCGGCCGGCTGCTGCTGCGTGACCTGTTGCGCGATGAGAGGATGACTGTTGACCGGGCGTGAGCGAGAAAGACTCGAAGCCGACCTGTCGGCCTACCTCGACGGCGAGCTGAGCGCGACGCGCACCCGCGAGGTCGAGCACCTGCTGCGCGAATCGCCCGAGGCGCAGCAGCTGCTCGACGAGCTGCGCGACGTGGCCGACCTTGTCGCGGATCTGCCGCGCAAGTCTGCTCCGGCCGGGCTTTCTGCCACCATGACCCACCAGACCGAGCGGCAGTTGCTCTTTGGCGAGCAGCCACAACGCCGGCGGCGCAGCGTCTTGCGGCTGCTGGTGAAGGTAAGCGCATCGGCCGCCGTCATCGCCGCGTGCGCGCTGGTCGGCTATCACGCGCTGGTGCCGGCCCTGCAGTCGACCGGGTCGATGCTGGATGAGCCGGCCGAGGAAGGTGCGGCGCCGCTGGCAGGCGCGACCGAGCTGGACGGGCGGCGCGGCCGGGGGGCGGGTGGTGCGGCAAGCGTGACGCGCGGGCTCGAAGATGGCACCGCCTTCGCGCGGGGAAAGGTCGACGGGGACAGGGACGCGGCACCGACCGGCGAACGCACTTCGGGGATGCCGAAGGTGGACCTGGGAATCACCTCGGGCGACACGCTGGTCGACGCGTCGGATACGCGATCGGAGAACTTGACCGACGCCGACAAGCGTGGCCCAACGCCAAGCATCGCATGCGTCAAAATGTTCGGCGTGGACGATGACGCTGCGCCCGTGGTCGAGGTCGTCGTGCAGGCCGAGAGCCCCGGGCAGTTCTACGCCAACCAGGCGGTACTGGCCGATTGGGAGCGCCGGGATGAGCTGACCGCCGAGTCGCACATCGGCGGCGGCGGGGCCGCGTACCGCATGGGGATGGATCCCGACGGCGCGCCGACAACCCAGCCGGCGATCGCCCGGCAGGACAGCGCAGAGACCGGCCTCTCCCTCTACGGCATGGATGAAGTCACCTTCCAACGTATGGACCGCAGCTACGCGGTGCGTGACGTCGAGCTCTCGGCGCGCTTCTCGGATCTGCTCGCAGTGAACGACCGGCGCCAGGTGCGCGTGTCGACCGCGGTGGGTGCCGACAATGGCGAGGTCATGTTGCAGGTCGCCCAGGCGCTGCAAGCACCGTCGCGGCGAGCAGACCACGGTGGCCCCCCGGCGGATCGTCTCGCGCCGCCGGCAGCGTCGCCGTCGGTTGCCGTCCGCGCGCGCACGCCGGCACATGACGAAGAATCCGAAGCCGCACGCGCCCCCGCAAACGCCGCACCCGCCCGGCAGCGCGGCGGCCGCCCCGCCCTCCAGACCCAGCCGACGGCCGAACGGTCGCGGGCCGATCGGGTGCTCGAACGCTGCGTGCCCGACTCCCCGCCGGCGGCGACGCCCCCCGCGCTCGGAGCCCCGGTCAAGCCGCAACCGCCCACCGCCGCACCGCCGCCACCGATCGCAGCGGAAGACGCGCAGACTTTCGGCCACTGGAACTTCAGCACGTGGCCACGGACGATGGAAGACGCGTGGGACACGCTGATGTTCTTTGCCTGGGAGGCGCCGTCGTGGGCCGCGTTGCCCGCCGAAGCACCGATCGCCGCAACCGACGCCGACGAACAGTTGCTCACGTTGCGCGTGACGCTGCTGCCGCCCCCCTTCGCGGCGACGCAACCCGGCCCCGTCGACACGCAACCCGCGGCCTCGCGCCCGGCGACGCCCGCGTCCCCCCCCACGTCGCCGACGGAGTAACCCCCGGCTTTCGGCCTCTGTGGCGATTCGCTAAGATGCCGGTTTAACGCGCATTGCAACGGAGGCCCACGCATGCAGACCACGCTCGAAAAGACGCTCGCATCGGAACTCAAGCAGCTTCGCGACACTGGCCAGTACAAGCGGGCCAACGAATTGCAGCGCCCCCAGGCGCCGCGAACGCAGATGGACGGCCGTGACATCGTCATGCTGTCGTCGAACAACTACCTCGGGCTGGCCGACCATCCCAAGGTGCTCGAAGCCGCGCGCAATGCGATCGAGAAGTACGGCATGGGCACCGCGTCGGTGCGCTTCATCTGCGGCACCATGACCTGCCACCTCGAGCTCGAGAAGAAGATCAGCGAGTTCATCGGCTGCGAAGCCGCCACCACCTTCATCAGTTGCTGGGATGCGAACGTCGGGCTCATGCCCACGCTGGCCGGCACGCCCGAAGACGCGATCTTCAGCGACGCCCTCAACCACGCCTCGATCATTGATGCCATTCGCCTCAGCAAGGCCAAACGCTTCATCTACAAGCATCGCGACCTGGCCGAGCTCGAGCAGATGCTCAATTCCGAGGACGCCAAGAAGGCCCGCAACAAGCTCATCATCACCGACGGCGTGTTCAGCATGGAGGGCGACGTCGCCGACCTGCCGCAGCTCAAGGAACTCGCCAACAAGCACGACGCTGTCCTGATCGTCGACGAATCCCATGCCACCGGCGTGCTGGGCAAGACCGGTCGCGGCACCGCCGAGCATTTCGGCGTGCAGGACGCCAATACCATCCAGACCTCGACCCTCGGCAAGGCGCTGGGGGGCTCCTGCGGCGGTTACGTGGCCGGGTCCGAGGTCGTGTGCGACTACCTCGTGCAAAAGTCGCGGCCGCAACTGTTCAGCAACGCCCTGCCGCCGGCGGTGTGCTACGGGTCCATGGCCGCGATTGACGTGCTCATGAGTGAGCCGCAGCGACTCGAAAAGCTGCGCAGCAACGTGGCGCACTTCCGCAAGGGCGTCGGCGAGCTGGGCCTCAAGACGATCGACGGCATCACGCCCATCGTGCCGGTCATCGTCGGCGAGACACCGACTGCGATCCAGATGCAGCAGGCGCTGTTCGACGAGGGTGTGTTCGTGTCGGGCTTCGGCTATCCGGTGGTGCCCAAGGGCGAGGCCCGGCTGCGCTGCCAGATTTCTGCCGGCCACGAGACCGAGGATCTGGATAAGGCGCTTGCGGCGCTGAAGAAGGTCGCCGACAAGTTCCCCGAGTCCCGCGGGGCGTGAGCCGCCGGACAGGTCGGCCTTGCGGCGCGGGCGTGCGGTCTGATAATCATGTGACGACGTGGGTCGCCAGGGGACCATCCGGGTGACCCGTGCCCGGTTCCGGCGATGCAATGAACGCCGACGGTCAGCGTTTAGCCTCCTGGTGAGGATCGCGTGGAGAAGACCGGTCTGGACGAGCTCCTGCGCCGCGCTCGGCGGCACGAGTCGGCGGCTCTGGATGAGCTTGTCGCCCGCTTCTCGCCGCGGATCTACGGCCTGCTTTATCGGCTGACCGGCCGGCGGGACGTGGCCGAAGACCTCACCCAGGAGACGTTGCTGCGTATGGTACGGACGATTGGCGATTACCAGCACAGCGGGCGGTTCGAGGCGTGGCTCTTTCGCATCGCCGCCAATCTGGCCCGCGATCGCGCCCGGCAGCTTGGCCGCCGAGGCGTGCCGCTGTCGCTCGACGGCGGTGCTGAGACCGACGCCCTTGCGCCGGATTTGGCGAGCGGGGTCGATGATCCCCCGGCGCAGCTGGAGCGCGACGAAGCCGGGGCACAGGTCGCCGCAGCGGTTGACGCGCTTTCCGAGAGCGATCGTGAGATCATCCTGTTGCGGCACTATTCGGAGCTGTCGTTTCGCGAGATTGCCGAGTTGCTGGGCGTGCCGCTGGGCACGGCGCTGGCACGCGCACACCGGGCGTTGAAGCGCCTGCGTGAGATCCTGGAGATTCGAGGCTGACCATGCAGCCCAACCAGTTCGACGAACTGAACGACGCGGTCAAGCGCGACCTGCATCTGCTCGATCCGCTGCCCGCGGCGCAGCCGAGTAGCGACCAGGTCGCGCGTTGGCAACAGGCCGTGCGCCTCGAGGCCGGTCGCTTGCGCCACCAGCGCGGCTGGTTCCGCGTCGGACGTGCGGCCGCCGGCATCGCCGCGGCCGTCCTGCTCGTGCTGGGTCTGTCGAGGTGGGACGGTACGTCGGTGGCGACCGGGGCGGACGACCCGGCCGCAGCGCTGGCCGACTGGACTGCGGCGCTCGATGAATCCAGCAGTCGGATGGCCAACCTGCTCGAGGGCGGCTGGATCGGTGATTCGTTTGGCGAGGGCGACGACGAAGCCAGCGAGCTCGAGGCCCTGTTCGAGAGCTTCGATGCCTCCATCGAGGAACTGCAAGCCCTGTAGGTGATGAATCTCATGTGGCGGTTTCGCACGATTCTAATGCTCGGCCTGGCGGGGTTGCTGCTGGTCAGCGTGCCGCCGGCACGCGCGACCGACGAGCAACCGGACGAGCAGCCTCCCGCTGTGCGGTCGCAGCGCGACGACGACCAGCGCGAGCGTCGCGGCCGGCGTCATCATCGCGGGCGTGGCTTACGGCACCTGGCGAGTCGCCCGTTCGAGGAAGGCTGCGGCATCGGGCTGGGGCGAAACCTGTTTCGCATCGCGCGTGAAGACCGCGCGCCACTGGAGCCGGGCGAGACGGAGGAGCTGCTCGCGTTCGCCAAGGAGCACTTCCCGCGCCTGCACCGCTTGATGGAGCGCGTGCAACGCCGCAACCCGGAGATGTTCCGCGCCAAGCTCGCGGAGAACGCGCCGAAGCTGCGGCACCTGCGCCGCGTCTACGAGCGCAGCCCCGCGCTCGGCCGCATCATCCACGACCACGCCCGCACCGGCATGCGCTTGCGCGAATACATGCGCACGGTGCATCGCCAGCCGGCTGACGCCGAGCTGCACACGGCCGCGATGCAGGCCGCGCGAGAGACGCTTGCCGAAACGGTGCGGCTCGAGATCGAGGCGCTACGTACGCTGCATGACCTGGTGCAAACCGAGCGCAGCGAGCGCGTCGAGGAACGGCTCGACTGCCTGCTTAGCGACGACTTCAACCTGGCGGCCGCCCCCCCACGACTGCGCGAACTCCTCGAGACTTACCAGGAAGCCGACGCGGCGACGCAAGCCCGGATCCGCGACCATATGACCACGCTCATCGACGAGCGGATCACGGTCGAGCTCAAGGCGATGGAGGAGCGCGCCGCACAGATGGAAGACAACGCCGCCGAGGAGGTCGACCGCCGCCTCGAACGCCTGCGCGAACACCGCGGCCGACAGCGCGGTGAAGGCGACCGGCCCTACAGGCGGCACCGCCCGCGGTTCCGCGCCGACGACGAATAAGCCCCCAGCCCGCGGCCCGCGCGGGCCTCAATACGTGATGACCTTGCGCGCCACTTCGGCATCGAGCGGCGTTTCCGCCAGCACGCGTGCGATCCGCGCGCCGGCCTGTCCGGTGCCGTAGGCGGTCGCCCCGCCCCGCCGCGGCCGCTTGCGCCGCGCGGCCGCCAGCGCGGCCACGATCGCGTCGAACGACTCGTCAGCGTGCACGACCGAACCGCCCCCCGTTTCCCGGCCGGCCTGGCGCCCGCCGACGTTTACCGACGGCGTGCCCGCCAGCGGCGCCTCGATGACCCCGCTGGACGAGTTTCCCACCAGCACATCGGCCTGAAGGAGTGCCCGCAGGTAATCGTCGCGCGGCAGCGACTTCACGACCTCGGTCTCTTCGCGTGAGCACCGCCGGCGATGCTCCTCGATCGCTCGCAGCACGCCCTCGTGCCCGCGGTCACTGTTCGGATACATGATCAGCCGCCGCAGGCCGCTGTGCCGCACCGCGCGGAGCACGTCACGCATCACGCGCCATTCCACGCGCGCCGCCCGGCCACATGGATGCTGGATCACCAGGGCCGTACCCGCGCGCCGGCCCCGCGCCGGCGCCTCGGCCAGCAGCTCGCGCAGCCGATCCAGCCCCACCGCACCGACTACGTGCACGTGCTCGCGCCGCTCGCCCAGGCGCACGATGCGCCGTGCTGCCTGCCGCGTAGCCGCGAAGTGCAGGTGCGCGAGCTTGGTGATCGCGTGCCGCAGCGAATCGTCAAAATCCCCCGGCGCCACGTCGCCGCCATGGATATGCGCCAGAACGCGCCCGGTCGTGACCGCCGCCAGCGCCCCCGCCATCGCTTCGATCCGATCCCCCAGCACGACCACGATATCGGTTTTCGCCTCGACAAAGAAACGTGCCATCCCGGCGACGCCGCGCGACAAGCCGTCCGCCTGGTCGGCGGCCGCGTCGTCGCCGCGCTGCATCGGCACGCGCGCCGCGATCCGCCAGCCCTCGCGCTCGATCTGCCGCACCGTGTGCCCGAACTTCCGCAGCAGGTGCATCCCCGTCACCACGAGCTGCAGGTCGAGCCCGCGCGCGCGCCGCACCGCCGCCAGCGTCGACGTCAACAGGCCATACTCGGCCCGCGTGCCGGTCACCACCGCCACCCGCCGGCGCCGCCCGCTCACCGCACCATGTCCCACGTCAGCAGCGTGTCGGCTTCGATGTCCACGGCCGCCTGCCGGCCAACGAGCTGGTCGACATCGCGCGGCTCGATCCCACCTGCCGGCCGCTTCACGCTCAGCATGTCGGCCGCGATGGTCTGCCCCGCGGGGATGCGCTGCGCCGCGACCACGCTCTTGCGCGCCTTGGTGCGGACATCATCCTCGACCGCCGTCATCCCCACATCCCCGTCACCCAGCGCGATCTCCGCCTGCCGCGCCGCCGCCACGTACAGCGCCAACCGCTCCGGGTCCAGCGACATGGCGTGGTCCGGACCGCTGGCGCTCGGATCCAGCGTGAAGTGCTTCTCCAGCACGCAGGCGCCCGCCGCCACCGCCCAGCCGGCGATGTCGGTCGACGTCGTATGATCGCTGAACCCCGCCGGCACCTCGAACATGTCACCCAGCCGCACGATCGCCCGCAGGTTGGCACTGTTCAACGGCGCCGGATAGCCGCTGATGCAGTGCAGCAGAACGGTGCGTCGCCCCGCGCCCCAGTTCCGCAGATCGTCCACCGCCGCCATGATCTCCCCCTCCGTCGACGCCCCGGTCGACACGATCAGCGGCAGGCCGGTCTCCGCCGCCTTCCGCAGAAACGGCACGTTGTTCAGATCGGTCGACGCGATCTTCAACGCCGGCACGCCCAGGTCGCACAGCCGATCGATCTCGACCGGTCCGAACGGCGTCGCCAGGAACGCGATGCCGCGCGCCTGGCAGCGCCCCTGGATCTGCATCAGGTCGTCATCACGCAACTCCAGCCGCCGCAACATGTCGCGTTGCGACTGCACGCCGGACACCTCCTGATACGCCGCGGCCGGCGCCGCGGCCGTCGCCAGGTCGTCCGCACGAAAGACCTGGAACTTGATCACGTCGGCGCCCGCCTGCGCCGCGACGTCGACCATCTGCAGCGCCTTGTCGAGCGAGCCGTCATGGTTCACCCCCGCCTCGGCGATAATCAGCGTGCGCTGCCCCGTCCCCACGAGATGGTCGCCGATCTGCACGGTCACGTTCTGATTCGTCACGTTCGCTGCGGGCATTACTCACCTTGACTACTTCGAAAGGTCGTTCGGGACGGGCTGCTCGATCGCCAGCAGGGCCTCGGCCAGGGTGAAATCCTCGGCCGTATCGATATCCACGCTGCGCGACGCCGGCATGACATACGCCATCGTCCGCGCGGGCGTGCGGTCCTGGAGAAGATCCTCCGCCGCATAGACGTAAACCGCGCCGTTCAGGCGATAGGCGGTTTCGTCGCCGGTCCACCGCGCGAATTCGCCCGTCGGCGATCGCGCTCCCAGCCAAGACCGCGGTGCCACCGGTACAACCGAGACCACCCCACAAGGCGCGTTCTCGGCGTACAACCGCCACGCCGCCCGAATGTCCGCCGCCGACCGCAGCGGCGAGGTGGGCTGCAGAATCACGACTGCATCGTACCGCTCACCCGCGTCGGCCAGTCGCTCGAGCATCCACACGAGCGCGTCGCGCGTCGGGGCCGTGTCCGTGGCCAACGCCCCCGGCCGCAGCTCGGGGCAGCGGGCGCCCGCCGTGCGGGCTGCGGCGGCGATGTCCGCGCTATCGGTGTTCGCATACACCGCGCCGAGCACCCCGCTGTCCAGCGCCGCCCGGCAGGTATGGGCAATCAGCGGCCTGCCGGCGAGCAGCCGCAAGTTCTTGCCCGGCAACCGCTTGGAACCAGCCCGCGCCGGGATGATGCCTACTGGATTCAACAAGCCACTCCACGATCAGATCGCCGGCGGATGCGTCGGCGGACGGTCGTCGAACCGAATGGCGGCCACCCGGGCCAGCACGATCACGGGCAGCACCCGGCCAAGCCACATCGCCAGCATGAGCCAAACCATGCCGTATTGGTATGAATCGACATCTTGGCGGATCCCCCTGGAGAGGTTTGCGCTGGTGACCGTCTCCACAAGCCCACTGGAGAGGTTCGCGCCGCCCACGGCAGATGCCGCAGCCAGCAGCGCATCCCCGAGCGACGGCGCCACGTTGTAGCGACCGGCCACGTGGTTTTCGATCAGCAGCAGGCCGAGCGCCACAACGACGATGTGCGCCGTAACCGCTCCCAGGCACGCTTGACCGGCCAACTGGCAGCGCCGCGTCACCGGCGCCAGCGAACGCCCCCTTGCCGGCAAAAACCACGCCCAGCACCCGGCCAACGCCCACCACACGACCAGCCACTTCACCCCCCCACCCACACCGCTGCCGAGTCCTCCCACAAGGACGACGCCCGCCAACACGCTCTTCGTCCCGTCCGCGGCCTCCCGCAGCTCGAGTTCGCCGGTCGGCATGCCCGCCCCGGCGGCGCAGCAGACCTGCTTGGCGGCGGCGGCAAAGCCCTCGGCCTGCACGGCAGCCCGGCCGGCCCGGTCAATCGGGCCGCGCGCGCCGCGCGGCAGCTCGAACCACGTGATGAGCTGAGCGCTCACGAGCAGAAACGCCGCATACGTAACCATGACCCACACGAGCGACCGGCCGCCGATAACGCGCCTGTCACGCCAGGGCCACAGCCAGAGCACCCAGCCGCCCGCGCTCACCAGCGAGATCACCGCCAGCGGCCAACCGAGAGCGCCCGGCAGCGGATCGCCCGGCATGCCGAGCGAGGCGAACGCCGAAATGGCGTACCCCACACCGGCGTGATAAGCATCCAGGTCACGAGAGGACAGCAGCGCCAGGACGACGCCGGCCGCACAACTCCCCGCCAGCAATGCGACGAAGGCCCGCAGAATCGTCGCGATCGACGGCAACGCCGCGCCGGCCTCGGCCCACAGTCTTCCCAGCACCAATCGCGCCGCGATCAGGTACAGCACCGCCCCTGCAATGCCGAGCCCCAGGAGCACCCAGCGGCCCGCGTACGTGTAATTCTCGTACGTCAGCAGCCCGACGCCACAGGTAACGCTCAGCGAGTCGAACCACGCCTGCCACACGGGTCGCGCGCCGTAGGCCACGCGCTCGCGCTCGGACAGTTCGACGCACCATTGTTGCGTCAGCAGCGTGGCCCCCAGTGCGGTCAGGATCAGCAGCGCCATCGGCAGCCACAGCTCGGCCCGCTGCCAGCGCGTCATTTCGCTGCTTCCCCGGCGTCGCGCACACCCAGCATCTCGCGCCAGGCGCGCAGCCACTTCTTCAGGTCGGCTTCGTCGCAGCGCGCCGGATCCAGTTCGCGCAGCTCGCGAACGACGACTTCCTCGGGCTCCTCGAACAGCCGCAACTGCCGCACGCGTCGACGTTGCACCGCGGCGAGCGCCGGGCGCTGCGACTCGCGCGCAAAGGTCGTCTCCAGCTCGTTCAGTACGGCGTTGGCCCGCTCCAGCACGTCGCGGGGCAGTCCCGCGAGCTTGCCCACGTGCAGACCATAACTGCGTCCCGCCGCCCCGGGCACGATCCGGTGCAGAAACACGACCTGGTCTTCGTACTCGCGCACCGCGACGTTGAGATTGAATACCGGATCGAGCAGCTCGGCCAGCTCGGTAAGCTCGTGATAGTGCGTCGCGAACAGCGTACGACAACCGACGCGTGTGGCGAGATACTCGGTGATCGCCCATGCCAGCGCGACGCCATCGAACGTGCTCGTGCCGCGGCCGACCTCGTCCAGAATGACCAGGCTGTGCCGGGTGGCGTTGTGCAGGATGTTGGCGGTCTCGACCATTTCGACCATGAATGTCGAACGGCCGCGGGCCAGTTCGTCGCTGGCGCCGACGCGCGTGAAGATGCGGTCCGTCAGCCCCAGCGTCATGGCCTTCGCCGGCACCCACGACCCGCAGTGCGCCAGCAACGCCAGCAGTGCGACCTGGCGAATGTAGGTGCTCTTGCCCGCCATGTTCGGCCCAGTGATCAGCGCCAGCGACGCCCCGCCCGCCGCAAGCGTGGCCTCGTTGTCAACGAAGCTCGCCTCGAGCGTCTGATCGAGCACCGGATGCCGCCCACCCTCGACCTGTAACACGGGCTCGTCAACGAACATCGGACGACAGTAGCGTCGATCGCCAGCAAGATCCGCCCACCCCGCCAGCACGTCCAGCCGCGCCACTGCCGCCGCCGCCTGCTGCATTGCGCCGATGTGCTGCATGAGCTCGTCGCGCAGCGCATTGAACAGCTCGTACTCCAGTTGATTCGCCCGCGTCTCGGCCGACAAGGCCTCCGATTCATACTGCTTCAGCTCGTCGGTGATGTACCGCTCGGCGTTCTTCATCGTCTGCTTGCGGACATAGTCGTCGGGCACGCGCTGCCGGTGCGCGTTGGTCACCTCGATGTAGAAGCCGAACACCTTGTTGAACGCCACCTTCAGCGAGGAGATGCCGGTGCGCTCAGCCTCGCGCGCCTGGTAGGATGCCAGCCATTGCTGTCCATCGCGTCCGACACTGCGCAGTCGATCGAGCTCGGCATTGAACCCGTCCGCGAAGATGCCGCCCTCGCGCACCGTGACCGGGGCCTCCTCGTGCAGCGCCGCACACACGTGCTGTGCCACATCATCGAGCCCGGCCAGCGGCGCGGCCAGGGCGTCGCATTCCGGGCTGTGCAGCAGCGCCAGCGCTTCGCGCACCGGCTGCAAGGCGCGCAGCCCCTCCCCCAGGGCGCGCAGGTCGCGCGGCGTGCTGCGCTGCACCCCAAGCCGGCCGATCAGGCGCTCCAGGTCCCCGATGCGATGCAGCTCCTCCCGCAGCCGCCGCCGCACGCGCGGCTGGCCGCGCAACGCCTCGATCGTGTTCTGCCGCCGGCGGATCTCGTCGAGGTTGCGTTGTGGGTAGCACAGCCACGTGCGCAGCAGCCGGGCGCCCATCGGGTTGCGCGTGCGGTCGACCGCCGCCAGCAGCGACCCGGCCCGCTCGCCGCTGCGCAGCGTCTTCTCGATCTCCAGCGAGCGCAGCGTCACCGGGTCGAGCACCATGAACTCGTCGACGGCTTGTCGGCGTGGTGGCTGGACGTGGCGCGCGGCCGCCTTCTGCGTCTCGCGCACGTAGGCCAGCAGCGCCCCCGCGGCCTGGAGCGACGCGTCCATGCCGGCAAACCCGAAGCCCTCAAGCCCCGCGGTCTCGTAGTGCTCCCGCAAGGTCTGGGCAGCGCGCTGCTCGGAAAAATCGGCGGGGACGCGGTAGGTCAGCGGCACGCCCATCTGCTCGCGGATCGCGTCGGTGATCTCGACCTGGGCGGCGTTGCGCTCGTCCGGCAGCAGAACCTCAGCGGGGGCGAGTCGGGCCAGTTCGTCCACCACGCGCTCGTGCGGGCATTGCTGCACCACGAACTGCCCGGTGGACAGCTCCAGGGCCGCGATGCCCGCCGAACTGCGCTGCTGGAGGACCGCCGCCAGCATGTTGCTCTTCTGCTGGTCCAGCAGGCCGTCATCGGTCAGCGTGCCCGGCGTGACGATCCGCACGATCGCGCGGTCGACGACGCCCTTGGCCTGGCTGGCGTCCTCCACCTGCTCGCTGATGGCGACCTTGTAGCCGGCCGCCACGAGCTTCGCGAGGTAGCTCTCCAGTGCATGATGCGGGATGCCCGCCAGCGGCGTTCGCCCACCATCGCGGCTGGTCAGCGTGATGCCCAGAACGCGTGCCCCCAGCTGGGCGTCATCGTAGAACAGCTCGTAGAAATCCCCCATGCGGAACAGCAGGATCGCCTCCGGCACCTCTCGCTTCTGCTCCCAGTACTGGCGCATCGCCGGCGTGAGCCGAACGTCTTCCGGCGGGGCGGGCTGGGCGTTTTTCTCGGAGGTAGAGGCTGCCACGCCTCGAATCTAGCCGACGTCGCGGACCCGCGAAAGAGGAATCCCGGCCCCGTGCCCGGGCGAAACTGCCGGTAGCCAGTTGACGGCCGGCCGGCCCCCCGGGCAAGATGCCGGCTTCGTGGGCGTTCGCAGCGGGCGACCGCTCCCGGGGTCGAGAACGACACGCAAGAAGGCGCAGAGGGCAACAGGACATGCGGATCTTCGTGGTGGGTGGTGCCGGGTACGTGGGCAGTCATTGTGTTCGTCGGCTGGTCAAGGAAGGCCACCAGGTCACGGTGTACGACAACCTCAGCGCGGGGCACCGCCAGGCCATTGATCCGCAGGCCACTTTCGTCCAGGGAGACCTCGGCGATCGTGCTACACTCGACGGCGTCTTTGAAGCAGGGCGCTTCGATGCCGCGATGCACTTTGCGGCATTCATCAACGTGGGCGAATCGGTGACCGCGCCGCTGAAGTATTGGCACAACAACGTCGCCAACACGTTGAATCTGCTGGAGACCATGGAAGCGCACCAGGTGAAACGATTCATTTTTTCGAGCACGTGCGCTGTCCACGGCGAACCCGAGGACCTCCCCATCACTGAGAACCAGGCCCGCGATCCCATCAATCCCTACGGCAACACCAAGTACGCTGTCGAACTCATGCTCGAAGACTGCGCTCAGGCCTGGGGGTTGGGCTCGGTCGCACTGCGCTACTTCAATGCTTCCGGCGCCGACGAGGCCGGCGACATCGGCGAAGACCACGATCCCGAGACGCACCTGATCCCGCTTGTGCTTCAGGTCCCACTGGGCAAGCGCGAGCACATCAAGGCGTTCGGCACCGACTACCCGACGCCGGACGGCTCGTGCGTGCGCGATTACATCCATGTGAATGACCTCGCCGACGCCCATCTCCGCGCCGTGCAGGATTGTCCCGAGGGCACCGCGGAACGATACAACGTCGGCACGGGCATCGGCATCAGCGTGCTGGAGATCATCAACGCCGCCCGCGAGGTCACCGGCCACCCCATCCCGGTGGTTGAGGCGCCGCGGCGCCCGGGCGATCCGCCCTCCTTGTACGCCGACGCGAGCAAGATCCGTGCGCGCTATGGCTGGGAGCCTCGTTATAAGGACGTAAAGGCTCTTATTGATACGGCGTGGCGCTGGCACCAAGGCCACCCGAACGGATTCGATCGCGAATAATCCGAAAAAGGCACTTCCAAAGACGGGCCGAACCGATATACTGTGAATGGAAGGTTAGGCGTGGTGATCATATATCATCCGCACTCTTAACAGTTATTCTTTCATCAACTGTACTGCATCCCTCACCGCCACCTAACCCCGACAAAAAGAGATTCCTCGAGAACGCGACTGGTGATTAGTGCGCGCGGGCGTTCCCTCCACGCTCGCAGGTGTCACTATGCGACCGGGTCGGGCGTGCGCGGTCCCTGCCTCCTCCGCCGCGCCCGCCCGGCCGGGGGTTTTTCGCGCCCTGCCCGCACGTGCCGCGCGTCCTCGCCTGAAACCTTCTTTCTGGGAGGTATGCGATGAGTTCGCCCGCACGCCGTTACAACCCGACGACTGACAAGGCCACCGGGCCCGCCCTCACGCCCGAGGAGCTGACCGGCAACCTGAGTCAGATGCAGAACCGCCTCAATGCCGAGATGAAGTGCACGGCCGGCAGGAACCAGGTGTACATCCGCTCCGTGATCTCCGGCCGGCGTCCCTCACGGCCGCGTATCGCGCTGAAGTGCCCCTTCCGCCGGGACATCAACCGCTCGCCGGACGTGTTCTATGAGTACATCCGTGACGTGTGCTGCTCGGATCCGGAGCAGTGTGAGGCGTGGCGTGCGTTCAAGAAGCGATTTGTGGAGACGTAACCCCCCAACGAGCCTCCTTTTTCGCCCGTTGTGATAGACGCCCGATGTGGACCCGCCTGAAGCCGCATCGGGCGTCGGCTTTTTCCGGCAAAGCGGGCCCGGGACGAGGCGGAGCGATCAGGCGACAAGTACCTGGACGGCTTCCGTGATCACGCGGGCACTGGCGCTGTCCGCCCCCTCGCCGACGACCTCGATCGTCGCGCGCAGGAACGCACCCAGCAGACTGCTGCTGCTATTGATAATGCCATCCTCAACAGCAGCCCGCGTGTCCGGGTCGCAGCCCTGCAAAAACAGCGTGGTTCCACTCGCCGCGGCGACCAGTCGCCACCCGCCCCATCGCATCAACATCCGCATCATGTACTCCTTCCAGAACGTAGGTTCGACGCCGCCTCGCGGCGGCACTGCTCGAGAGCAATGGCACCCTGGCGGCTCGGGCGCCGTGGCCGCTGCTCAGCAGCCTAGCCCAACGAGCCGAGCCAAACCAGCCTTTTGTACCCGCGACAACACGCTGGGGTTTCATCGCCGGCGGTTTTCGGCCGGCCAATCCCACTCCGCGGCGCGGTTCCGCCCGCCGCGTGCCAGTCAGCCTGCCTGCCCCGGCGCGGGCCGACGATCGACTTCGGCCTGCCCGCGCGGGTGACAGCGAGCGTGGATCTCCTTGAGGCGCTTGGTCTGCACGTGGGTGTAGATCTCCGTTGTGGAGATGCTGGCGTGGCCGAGCAGCTCCTGCACCACGCGCAGGTCGGCCCCACCTTCGAGCAGGTGCGTCGCGAAGCTGTGCCGCAGCGTGTGCGGGCTGACCTTGCCGCTGATCCCGCGCCGCCGGGCTTCGCGGCGCACGATCCGCCACACGGCGGTGCGTTCCATGCGGCCGCCCGTGCGTGACAGAAACAGCGGCAGCGTCGCGCGGACGGCCTTCGTCAGCGGTGTTTTCCAGCGGCCGCGCAGCAGGCCTTCTTCGATCAGCTTTGGCCGCAGGTGCTCGCAGTAGGCCTCGACCGCGTCGCGGGCATGCTGGCCCACGGGGGTGACGCGCTCCTTGCGCCCCTTGCCCATGCACCGCACGTAGCCGGCGGCGAGGTTCAAATCTCCCTCGCGCAAACCGCAGAGCTCGCTCACGCGCAAGCCGGACGCGTAGAACAGCTCGAGGATGGCGCGGTCGCGCAGGGCCAGGGGGTGGTCCGGGTCGGGGGCGGTGACCAGCTCGGTGGTGCGGTCGAGGTTGAGCGTCTCGGGCAGGCGCTGCCAGCGCTTGGGGAGCTCGATCAGCGTCGTGAGGTCGCCAGGGATCTGCCGGGTCTCATACAGCCAGCGTAGCCACATGCGCAGCGCCACCACGCGGCGCGCGAGGGTGGTTTCCTTGTGGTGGGTGTCGGCCTGCTCAACGAGGTATTGCTGGATCACGTCGTGCGTGAGGGCCGTCCAGTCGTCGAGGCCCTGGCGGCGCAGGAAATCACCAAAACGCAGCAGGTCCCGCCGATAAGCTGTAACGGTGTTGGGCGACAGGCCCAACTCGACGTTCTGGTAGACACGGAAATCCGCCAGCGAGCGCTCGAACGCGGGCGTGCCGTGGAATTCCGGCCGGCCGCGGCCGGTGGGCGGGGCGGTTCTGGCACGGGCCATGCGGGCTCGCCTCCATGCGATGCCAGGCTCGCGTCCATGCGAGCTCGCGCGCAGTCTATCGCGGGTTGGCGAGATTGCCAGTGTCCCGGCGAGCCGCGGGGCGGATTTCCTGGTGGTACCGGTGCCGGCAACGCGATATGGTGTAGTGGTGGGGTCTGGCCTGTGTGCCAAGGCTCACGAGCAGGATTTCTCGGCAGCCGGACAGGGAGGCCCGGCGTGGAATGATCGGGGCGCCGCCCCGGTGGGCATGGACAGCCCAGGAGGTAGTATCGTGCGACCGACGCGGAAACAGCGTGCCAGACGGAACCGGATGATCTTCGGCGTCGTTGCCGTCGTCGTGGTGGGTTATGGCGGCTGGTGGATGCTCACGCCGGCCGAGGAACCGCCGACCCTGCTCGGCACAACGGATGCGCCGGCACCCACCGAGACATTGGCGGTGGTGGACCAGGACGATGACGCGAGCGACCCGAATTGGAACGACGTCAAACTCGTGGCCGACGAGTATCCCGACCCGTCGAAGCACGACGCCCCCCTTCCCGCCAGCGATCTCGACGTTGTCGACCAAACCCCAAGCCCAACGCCGACTGATCTCACCATCGAAAACGTAAACAACGATGACGACGCCAGCAACGACCGCATGGCGCGAGCCGGCAAGTCAGACAATCCGGCAATCGAGACGGCGCGTCAGTTGATCGCTGACGGTAAGCTCGTCGCGGCGCGCGAGCGTCTCAACCGCATGCTCCGCAGCGGCCCGGACGA
The DNA here is from genome assembly GCA_964448675.1 of uncultured Planctomycetales bacterium. Lineage (GTDB taxonomy): Bacteria > Planctomycetota > Phycisphaerae > UBA1845 > Fen-1342 > CAYUZU01. Next base: position 77,144 of record CAYUZU010000008.1, on the reverse strand, counting down.
GGCCGTGGAGGACGAGGTGCGATCGTTGCTCACACACCTGGCCGACGAGACCATCTTCAGCGCGCGCGTCTTGCCCAGCGATCCGCTGGTGGACCGCTACACGGTCGAGTCCGGCGACGTGCTGATCAACATCGGCAAGAAGTTCCGCGTACCGGACGAGGTCATCCAGTCCATCAACAACATCAGCAACCCGCGTGCGATTCGCGCGGGCCAGCGCTTGAAGGTGCCGCGCGGCCCGTTCCACGCCAAGATCGACAAGTCGGCGTTTCGACTCGACGTCTATCTGGGCGACACCTACCTGCGCAGCTACCGTGTGGCGCTGGGCACCGAGAACGGCACGCCGGAGGGCGTGTGGAAGGTCAAGAACCGCCTGGAGAACCCGACGTACTATCCGCCCGCGTCCGCGCCTGACAAGCGCATCATTCCCGGCAACGATCCGGAGAACCCGCTGGGCGAACGCTGGATCGGGCTGGAGGGCATCAAGGGAGACGCGGTCGGCCGCGGCGGCTACGGTATTCACGGCACCATCGAGCCGGAGACCATCGGCCAGGCCGTGTCGATGGGCTGCGTGCGAATGCACAATGATGAAGTGGCGTTTCTGTATCGTCTGCTGATGCCCGGTTACTCGACGGTGACGATCGTGCCGTGAGCGTGCTCCCCGCGCTGCCGCCCCTACCGAACCCCCTGACCCTCGCGCCGCCGCTCGGCCCGATCGAGATTCTCGCGGGCCCGTTCGGCCTGCTCGTCTACCTGCCGCTGCTGCCGCTGGTGTGGCTGATCGCGCGCCGGCATCGGGCCGGGGCACTAATCAGCGTTGCGCTGATTTGGCTGCTCATCACGCTGCATGCGATCGGCACGCTGGTCGTGCTCGGCTGGCTGGCCGGTGGGGTGACGTGGCTGCTGCTGCTGGCGCGCTGGCGGCGGCGTGGCGTGCTACGCGAGCGGAGCATGATCGCGCTGGTGTGGCTGGGCCTGCACGCGTGGATCGCGCCATTCTGGTGGTACGCGACGCAGATGGCGTGGTATCCGTCGCGGTTGCAGGCGCTGCACAATGTCGGGCTCGCGTACCTGTTGCTGCGCCTGATCGCCTGGGGCGTACAGTTGGCACGCGAGCCGGGCCAGGCACGGCGCTTGCTCGATACCGCCGCGTGGCTGCTGTACCCACCGTGCATGCGGCTGGGACCGGTGGTATTGCGCGAGCAGTTCCTCGAGCGATTCGACGCCTGGAATCCGCGGCAGGGCATCCGGTGGGGCGCGGGGCTCAAGCGCTTCGGCATGTTTCTGCTCGGCGGCGTGGCGCTGGGCTTCGTCGCGCGGCAGATCCCGCAGGTGCGGGCGGCCGATTTCTTTTCGACGCCCGGCGACTACACGACCGGCGAACTGCTGCGGGTGCTGTATCTCGTGCCGGCCCAGGTGTACCTGCTGCTGTGGACCTACAACGAGCTGGCCGTGGCACTGAGCCTGTGGACCGGCATCCGTGTCGATAACAACTTCAACTGGCTGCCGCTGGCAACGTCGGTGCGCGACTTCTGGCGCCGCTGGCACATCACGCTCGGCGCTTGGCTGCGCATGTACATCTACATCCCGCTCGGCGGCAACCGGCGGCACGTGGTGCTCAACTACCTGATGGTCTTCGTGTATTGCGGCCTGTGGCACGGGCCGGCGTGGTCGTTCGTGGCGTGGGCCCTGACGCAGGTCGTCGCGCTCAATGTGCAGCGCTGGTGGGATCGGCTGCCGGCGCCGCAGTGGGCACAGCGCGGGCCGGTGCGCTGGGCGTGGAGGGGGCTGAGCTGGCTGCTGACGATCCAGTATCAGCTCGTCACGGTCATGATCTTCGTCGACTTCGAGCACCTGGGCCTGCGGCTGCTGGGCGAGTTGTGGCAGCGGCTGGCGTAGCGGAGCGGAAGCCCCGGGGGTTTGTCGCAGCCGGGAATCCGGCATAGGATGATGCCGCGAAACACCCCTGAGGAGCCTTCATGATGATATGGCGTGCTCGATGTTGTGCAATGGGATTGTGCCTCGTGGCGGCGTGCGCGACGCTGCTGGCAGATGAAACCGCGGCAACGAAACCGGCGCTCGCGCCCGTGGGGCTGAGCGACGACCTGACGGTCTGGCCGAACAAGACCAGCTATCGCAACTCCGACGACTGGCTGTGGCAGAACCACGACAGGATCCGCCGGATGGCGCCGCGGGTCATCGTGCTCAACTTCGCCAACGACGTGGACATGGCGGCGATCCGCAAGCAGACGTCGCGGTTCGTCGACGTGTTCGCCGAAGCGACGCGCTACCACGGCTACGACAACCCGGACGCGCCGGTGTTCATGGAGTATGACGTGATCAGGTACGTCGACCTGCGCGACGAGCCGCCGCAGCGCACCAAGCAGCGCAAGAGCAGCCGCATGCCGACCCAGCCGCCGGACGCGTCGCGGATCGAGATCGACTACGGGGCGTTCTTCACCGACGACTTCGCGCCGCACCTGGGCTTCCGCGACCCGCGGGATGAGTCGCGCCACCTCAACCTGCAGGAGCTGATCGAGCACGGCTTCGTGCACGAGCTGTGGTTCTATGCGGTGCACGAGGGTGAGCGGGCCCCGGCGCTGGAAACGGTCGAGTACAAGCAGTATTACGACGAGCACGCCCGGCCGATCAAGGGCAAGCGCGGGCCGGCGGGCAACGGCCACGACAAGACGATGCCCTGGGCGGGACGCAGCTTCCGCATCGCGTTCTTCAACCCACACCGTGGTATCGGCTGCCAGATGGAGAACTACGGGCACCAGCTCGAGGCGATCGCGAATCACAACGCGGTGGCGTACTACCGCAAGTACTTCAACGAGTACGCCGAGCTGGACATGGACGAACGCTACGGCCTGCCGTTCAAGTCGTTCTACGCACTTTGGGGCAAGGACAAGCACGTCGCCTACCCGGAGCGCGATGTCGCGGTGATCACGTACGACGACAAGGAATACCGCATCGATCCGTACATCGCCTTCGGCGGCAACGTGCACTTTCCGCCGGGCGCCCGCGATCACTATGACCTGGAAAGCCCGTACACCGTCCTGAGCCGGATCGAGAACTACCGCCGGCGCAACGGCGAGAACGGCCAGGACAAGATCCTGCCGTTCAGCAAGGAGAAGTGGCAGCGGTACGTGGACATGGTGCCGGACTGCATGGGGCAGTGGCAGGTGTTCTGGATGCAGAGCATGCCGGGGCTGGACAACAAGAGCCTCGACGATGACGGCAAGCCGATGAAGAACTGGTGGGTGTTTCTGTTCTATTAGCGGTCCGTGGTCACCTGTCCGGCGGGTGAAATCCGTCCTACCTCGGCAGATTTCCGGCGGGTGGAGCCGGCCCTTCGGCAGCGCCCGCCCCGTGCGTTGACGGTCAGTCGGGGGGCGCTAGAATGCCCGCGCCGGGTGTCGTGTACAGGTCTGGGGCCGACGCGGCGCCGCCGGCGGTGTTCCTGAACAGAGGGAGAGAGTTCATGACGCGAACGAACGTCTGGCGGTTGGCCGCCTGTGGGAGCCTGGCGGCCTTGGTGGCTTTCTCGACCGGCGGTTGCCCGATCGTGGGCCCGACGGACCTGCCCGAGGCCGTCCTGCAGGGGACGTGGAAGCTCACGACGGACCAAAGCGATGACCTGTCGGAGACGTTCCTCATCTTCGACGCCCGCGGCGACCTGTCGCGGGTGGAATACAAGGTCGGCAGCGTGACGTTCACCGACAACAGCCCGGTCGGCCGCAGCGACGTCGACGGCAAGAATGTCACCATCGACGCGACGTTCGCCGGCAGCGGGCAGGTCTTCCGCGGCACGCTGAACGACGACAACACCGTCATCGAGGGCAGCGCCGGCACGACCATCAAGTTCGGCAGCATCGAGATCGACGTCGACAACGGCGCGGTACGGCTGGAAAAGCAATAGGCGGGTGACGGCACTACCGCAGAAGCCGCGTACCGGCACCAGGCAGGACACCGGCTGCGCGTAGCGCAGCGTGCCGCCGGCGTCTCCGTCGTTGCGCGGGCCGGTGGCCCAGCGCCGTCACAAACCTGTCACGTCGATGGGGGTACCCTCGATCATCTCCGGCGGCTGGCCACGCTGCTCTTCGTACTCACGCTCGAAGCGATCAAGGGCCGCGTCGAACTGTGGACCTTGCAGCTGTGCCAGCGTGCCGTCGTTTTGCAGCACCCAGTAGATCTGCTGGCCGAAGATGTCCATCTTCGTGTACGCGACGATCCAATACCCGGGATCCGCCGGCTGGACGCCAGGGAAGTAGGTCAGGCCATCGCTCAGGTCACCGGTCGGGCTGGCCGCGGCCGGTACGCTACCGGCGCCGATCAGTGTCTGGAGATCGGGCGGGTAGGCATCGTGAGCCCGCTCGTACGCGGCGAGTCCCGTCTGAACCATTTGCAGGTTGGCCACGGCCATCCCCTGCGGCGCGAACATCGTCAGCAGCGTGCCCCATAAGGCCACCATCGCGATCGTCAAGACGATACCGACCGCACCGGTGATGATGCCCCCGATCGCCCGGCCCTTGCCACCATACCGGGAGGGATCGCCCTTGGCCTTCATGATCGCCACGATGCCGAGGATGATCGCCACAACCCCCAACAGAGCGCCGATGCAAACGCAGCCGGTCACCATCGCCGCGATGCCCAGCACCAGGGCCGCAGTCGCCATGCCCATGGCGGGTGGCATCGCCCCGAAGTCCCTGTACTCCACTTGCGCGTCCGTGTCGGTCTCGGGCAGCGGCGGTTGCGGCGGGGTCGGTGTATCGGACACGGCGCACCTCCTTGGCGGTTGTGGGTCCCGGCTGGTGCCGATCGGCGGCATTGTCGCGCGACTAGCGCGCCGGCGTCAAGCCAGGCGATGTAGCAAGCGGCACTTAGGCCTGCGGCTCGGTCATGCGGCGGGCGTCAAGCGCCGCATCGAGCTGTGCCGCGTCGAGCACCTGCTTCTCCTGCGCGACCTGCCGCACGGTCTTGCCGGTCGCGAAGGCCTCCTTGGCAATGGCGGCGGCCTGGTCGTAGCCGATCAGCGGCGCCAGGCTGGTGCACATGGCCAGCGACTGCTCGATGAGCTCGCTGCAGCGCGCCTCGTTCGCTTCGAGCCCACGAATACACTTCTCCTCGAACACGTGACACACGCTGCCCAGCAGCCGAATCGACTCGAGCATGTTGTGCGCCATCACCGGCATGCCCACGTGCAGATCGAACGTCCCGAGCAAGCCGGCGGCGTAGGCCGTGGCGGCGTCGTTGCCGATGACGTGCGTACAGACCTGCAGCACGGCTTCGGGGATGACGGGGTTCACCTTGCCGGGCATGATCGAGCTGCCGGGCTGCGTGGCGGGCAGCTGCAGTTCGCCGATGCCACAGCGCGGCCCACTGCCCATGAGCCGGATGTCGTTGGCGACCTTGATCAGGCTGATCGCGATCGTGCGCAGAACGCCGGAAGTTGCCACGACCGCGTCCTTGGCGTGCTGGGCCTCGAAGTGATTCTGGGCCTCGTGGAAGTTCTCACGCGTCTCGTGATTGAGAATCTCGCAGACCAGGCGGGCGAAGTCCGGGTGGGTGTTGATCCCGGTGCCGACCGCCGTACCGCCGATGGGCAGCTCGCGCAGGATGATGATCTTGGCCATGATGCGCCGGTCGGCGTGGGCGATCTGGCTGGCGTAGCCGCTGAATTCCTGACCGAGACGGATGGGCGTGGCGTCCATCAGGTGGGTGCGGCCGATCTTGACGATGTTGTCGAACTGTTCGGCCTTCTCCTGGAGGGCGTTGCGCAGCGCGTGCAGCGCGGGCATCAGGTCTCCGTGCAGCGCTTCCACGATGGCGACGTGCATCGCGGTGGGGATCACGTCGTTCGACGACTGCCCCATGTTGACGTGGTCGTTCGGGTGGACGCGCCCGGAGCCGGCATCGTCGCCGCGGAGCTGCGTCGCGCGGTTGGCGATGACTTCGTTGGCGTTCATGTTGGTCGAGGTGCCCGAGCCGGTCTGGAAGACGTCGACGACGAAATGCTCGTCGTGCTGGCCGTCGATCACCTCGCGGGCGGCCTGCTGAATCGCACCGCCGATCTTGTCGTCGAGCTTGCCGAGGCGCTTGTTGGCTTCGGCGGCGGCGAACTTGATCAGGCCCAGCGCCCGGATGAAGCGCCGCCCGAAACGATAGCCGCTGACGGGAAAGTTGAGCACCGCCCGCTGCGTCGAGGCGCCGTACAGCGCCGCGGCCGGCACCTGCATCTCGCCCATCGAATCCCGTTCGATCCTGGTGTCTGTCATGAGTGCAGCCCTTCGTATTGCTTCCCGCGTTCCCAATGGCTGGCAAGTGTAGTGGCATCTGCCGCGGGAGGGAACCGGGGGGCGAGCGCTGGCCGCACACCGGGCATGATTCCCCGGCGGAGGTCGGGGCCGCGGCGGGGCACGGCGATTACATCCCGGTTACGCCACCGCGGTTGCGGTTTCCGGGGTGGCGCGAGTGTGTTAGCCTGCGCAGGCCGTGTGACGGCGTGAGGTCGGCAAGGCTGTCCCAACAGGGAATACACCATGGCCATTGGCAATCTGCGTTCGGCGCCGGGCGGCGCCGGGCGGTGCTTCCGGGCCCGCGCCGCGCTGCTGATCCTGCTGCCGGTCGTCGGGTGCGAGTCGAAATCGCCGCCGCAATCTGCGCAGGACGGCGGCGCGCGTGTCGTGACTGTCTGGGCGCATCATGGCCGGCCCGACGAACACGAGGCGATGCAACGGATCGTGCGCGAATTCAACAACGCCCATCGCGGCGACATTCACGTCGAGATCGAGTTCTTTCCAGACCGCCAATACCCAGACAAGGTCTCGGTGGCGGCATTTTCCGACGCGCTGCCCGATGTGCTGGACATCGACGGGCCGTTTGTCGGACCGTGGGCGGCCGACGATCTGCTGCTGCCGCTCGACGAGTTCGTCGACGATGCATTGCGGGCCGACATGCTGCCGTCCCTGATCGAGCAGGGCACCTACAACGGCAAGCTGTGGGCGCTGGGGGCGTTCGACTCGGCGCTGGTCGTTTACTACAACCGCGATATCCTCGCCAAGATCGACCTCGAGCCGCCTGGCGAACTCGACAAAGCCTGGACCTGGGACGAGTTCACCGCCGCCCTCGAGAAGGTCAAGCCGCATTGCACCATTCCGCTCTCGCTGCACATGGACGACCAGAGCGACGAGTGGTTCACCTACGCTTTTGCACCGCTGGTCTGGTCCAACGGCGGCGCCCTGATCGACACGAAACAGCACCAGGCCACCGGCGCGATCAACGGGCCTCGGGCCATTGACGCCATCGAACGCTGGAAAGGCCTTTTCACCGCTGGCTTCGCGGAGGCCACGACCACCAACCCCGATCCGTTTTCCGACGGTCTGGCGGCGTTCGACTGGACCGGCCACTGGATGCTGCCGGTGTTCGAGCAGGCCACCGAGCTCCGCTTCGGCGTGATGCCGTTGCCGCGCGTGGGCTACCAGGTCGTCGTACCCGCCGGCAGTTGGTGCTGGGGAATATCGAGTGCCTGCGAAGAGCCGACCGCAGCGTGGACCGTTATCGCGTGGTTCCTGCACCCCGAGCACGGCATCAAGCCGATCGTATCCGCCAACGGCGCCGTACCGGGGCGGCGCAGCGCGTTCGAGCTTTTCCCGGCGTACGAAGAGATGCCGCGGCGGCTGTTCCGCGCCCAGCTGATTCAGGCAGCCCGGGCCCGCCCGCGCACGCCGGTATACCTGACGTTGACCAGTGAGTTCGCCGGTGCGTTGCGCGATATTGCGCTCGGCGGCGATGTGAGGACGGCACTCGACAAGGCCGCCAACAATGTGCAGCGGGCCCTCGATCGACGTTAGACCATGTTGCTGACACGCCAGGAACGATGGATGGGCTGGGGGCTGGTGCTGCCGGCCACGCTGTTGATCGGCGTGTTCGTGATCTGGCCGACGATCAACATGGCCATCATCAGCGTCCACGGGCGGGCCACGCTGAACGACGTGTGGACGACCCCGGTCGGTTTCGCGAACTACGAAGATCTGCTCACCCATGACCGTTTCCGCCAGAGCCTGCTCAATACCTTCCTCTTCGCATTGCTGATCGTGCCGGCGCAGACGGCGCTGGCCATGCTGCTGGCCGTGTGGGCCAACGGGCCGGGCTGGACGCGGCGCTTTCTGCGCATCGCCGTCTTCATCCCCACCGCCCTCTCGCTCGCGGTGCTGAGCGTGATCTGGAAGCTGATGTATGAGCCGGCCAGCGAGACCGGCGCCGGCCTGCTCAACGGCATGCTCCAGACATTGGGCCTGCCGACCCAACCGTTCCTGACCAGCCCGGACCAGGCGTTGGCGGCGATCGCGGTGATGAGCATCTGGCAGGGCGTCGGGCTGCAGATGATGGTATACCTGTCCGGATTGCAGTCGATCCCCGCACAACTGTACGAGGCCGCCACGCTCGACGGCGCCGGCCCGTGGCAGCGCTTCCGGCACATCACCGTCCCCAGCCTCGCGCCGACGACCGTCTTTGTCGTGCTGGTCACGACGATCTTCGCCCTGCGCCTGTTCGTGCAGCCGCACCTCATGACCGGCGGGGGTCCACAGGATGCCACACTGTCGGTCGTGCAGTACATGTACGAGCAATTCAGTCAGCGGGATCTGACACTGTCGTGCGCCGCCGGCACAGTGTTCCTGGTGGTCGTGCTCGCGCTGACGCTCGCCCTCCGCCGCTTGATGCGGGCCCTGGAGGTGACGGCATGAGCGCCCCGCCGCGCGGCATACACCGTGTGCTCGGCGGCGCGGCCGCCGTCGCGGTCGGCCTGCTGTTTCTGATGCCGATCGTGTGGCTGGTGACCGCCTCGCTCAAGCCAACCCACGCGATCCACGATCAGGTCGGATCGCTACAGAGTTTCCTGCCGACGCCCTTCACGCCCGGCAACTACGTCGAGGCGGCGCGCGACGGCAGCGTGGGCATCGCGCTGTTCAATTCGCTGGCCATGGTGGTGCTGATCGCGGTGGGCGGGCTGCTGGTCAACGCGCCGGCGGCGTACGCCTTTGCCCGCATGCGTTTTCCCGGGCGCGACCTGCTGTTCGTCGTGGTGGTCGCGACAATCATCGTGCCGCTGGAGGCGATCGTCGTGCCGCTGTTCATCACGGTGCGCGGTACTTCCGCTTTGACGGCCGTGCTGGGTGAGCATGGCTGGACGCTCGGCGCCCTGAGTGTGCCGTTCATGGGCAAGGCGTTCAACGTGTTCCTGTTGCGCCAGTCGTTCCTGTCGCTGCCGCGGGACCTGGAGGAGGCGGCGTTCCTGGACGGGGCCGGCTGGGGGCGGACATTCTGGCGGGTGGCGCTGCCGAACGTGCGGCATGCGCTGATCACGGTCGTGCTGCTGGATTTCGTGATCCACTGGAACGACTACCTGTGGGCGCTGGTGATCTGCCGGGGGGAGGCGACATGGACGGTGCAGTTCGGGCTGGGGAACTTCTTCAGCCAGCCGCCCCCGACGCCTTGGGGGCCCGTGCTGGCCTACGCGGTGGTGGCGACGGTGCCGGTGATGCTGGTGTTCGGGCTGGGGCAGCGCTGGATCGTGGCGTCGCTGGCGCGGAGCGGGTCACGCGAGTAGGCGCCCCCGCGCGTCGAGCGGGCAACGTGAATTCCGGTTCAGCTTCCAGGGGGCATGGCGCGTAAATGGAATCCCAACAGGGCCTTACGAACTCGGGCCGGTCGGGAGGGCTACCGAAAACTGGTCCGAACCGTATTCGTGCGGTATCCTTGTCTCGGCAGCGGGGTCAATTCAACGGTGCTCAATGACCGATAAACCCTGCTGTCAGGCGGGCTCAGTGGAATGTGCGTCAGGCACACGACGAACCGGCTCAGCTTTTTCGGCAATTATTGCCGATGGGGTAGTCAGGGGGGGAAGGACAGCGATGAACGCCACGCCACCGTCAATCCGGATGACGATGCCAAGCCAAGGAGGTGCGGTATGGGTACGCGACAGCGGATCATGATGATCTCCACGCACGGGTACGTCGGCGCGGAGCCCGAACTGGGCAAGCCCGACACCGGCGGCCAGGTGGTCTATGTGCTCGAGCTCAGCAAGAGCCTGGCCCGGCTCGGCTACCAGGTGGACATCCTCACCCGGCAGTTCGAGGATCAGCCCGCCCAGGAGACCGTCTCCGAGCGCTGCCGCGTGCTACGCTTCCCGTGCGGCGGCAAGGACTTCATCGCGAAGGAGACGCTGTGGGAGCACATTCCGCAGTGGGTCGAGAAAGCGCACAGCTACACCCGCAACAAGCGGCTGACCTACAACGCGATCATCAGCCACTACTGGGATGCGGGTCTGGCGGGGCAGGCGCTGGCGAATCGCCTGAGCATCAAGCACCTGCACGTGCCGCATTCCATCGGTGCGTGGAAGCGCGACAACATGGACGGCGATCCCGACGAGAACGAGCGCAAGTACAACTTCAAGCGTCGCATCCGCGAGGAGAAGGTCATCTACGACGAATGCGACGCGTTGATCGCCACCACGCCGCAACAACGCGAGATTCTGGCGGCCAGTGACTACGACGCGCCGCGTGACAAGATCTACGTGATCCCGCCGGGCTATGATGATGCCCGGTTCTATCCGGTGTCGCTGGCGTCGCGCACGGCGCTGAAGCACGACTATGGCTATGACGGCAAGATCGTGCTGGCGGTGGGACGTATGGCGCACAACAAGGGCTACGACCTGTTGATTCGGGCGATGTCGCCGGTGGTGCAGCGGGTGCCCGACGCGAAGCTGCTGCTGGCCATCGGGGCGACGCAGCCGACGCAGCGCGAGCAGGAGCAGATTGGCGAGTTGCGCGCCCTGGCGGCGGAGCTGAACATCACCGACCACGTCATCTTCCGCGATTACATCGAGGACCAGGACCTGCCCGACTATTACCGCCTGGCGGACGTGTTCGCGCTCAGCAGCCGCTACGAACCGTTCGGCATGACTGCCGTCGAGGCGATGGCCTGCGGCACGCCAACGGTCGTCACGACCGAAGGCGGCCTGTGGGAACAGGTCATCTGGGGGCTGGAGGCGCTGTACGCGAACCCGTTCGACCCGGAGGCGTACGGGCACGCGTTGTGTTCGGTGCTGCAGCACCCGCGCGTCGGCGCGCAGCTGGCGAAGTTCGGCTCGCAGAAGGCGCGGGCCAGCTTCACGTGGATGGGCATCGCGCAGCAGGTCGTCGCGTCGCTGCAGGGCTACCGCATGCAGGGCAAGACCCGCAGCCAGGCCGTGGCGGAGATGCCGACCGACGCGACGCTGCCGCAGCCGAGCGAGCTGGCCGGCGTGCTGTGAAAGCGTTGTCCGTTGAAGCGAGAAGTCAGTTCTCAGCGCTCGGCCGTGCAAGGCCAATGACAAGTGCAAGGTGAGTTCGGGCAGGTAGGATCCGCCCGTCACTTCGTCACTTCGTCAGCGCTGCGCGCGTTCCCACCAGGTCGAAGCACTCGGCCTGATTCTCGTGCATCACGCGCGACGCCAGCGTGATGGCCTGCGCTTCGGTCATCAGCCCATCCTTGATCTCCGCCTGCAACGCGTGCGTCAACCACGCCCGGCACTGGTCCGCATACCCGACCGTCTGTGTCGGCCAGGCGGCATCACCGCCAAAGACGAAGAGCTTGTTGCATGGGACGGCGTGGATCGTCTTGCGAAAGAAGTCCATCGTCGCGGGCGGGTCAATACTCCACGCCCAGCAGAAGTCCACATAGACGTTCGGGAAGTGCTTGGCGAGCGCCCGAACCTCGGGACCGTAGGGATAACCCGTATGAAACAGGACAAAGCGGGCCTGCGGATAAGCCAGCAGCAGCGGACACAGGTGCGCCGGTCGCGTTCGTTCAAGCGGCATGTGGCTGTCCCCCGCGTAATAGCCCGTGTGGAGCTTGAACGGCAAGTTGTGCTCGGCGGCAAGCTCAATGCCGCAGGCCAGGCACCAGTCCCCCAGCACGACGCGCTGCGCTTGGTCAAGCTCACACCCCGCCAGACAGCACTCGAGCAATGGCGCGACATCAGCATCGTCACGTGGTTGCCAGGCAAGCGTTCGGTTGTAGGCGTGCTGCGACTTGACGCCGATGGCCCGCGGAGCCTGCCGAGCGAAGATGGCGGCCATGGCCGCACGAAGGTCTTCGGGGCTTCGCACCGCAACGCCGGTGGCCATTTCGATCTTCTGCGCATCGACTTCGCCATTGGCGAAACTGACCCACGACAAATCGCGCAGGAAGAAATCGGGCCCGGACGGGTCCACCGGGCACTCCCAGGTCGCATAGTCCAATTGCACATACGCAAGATTGGCAGTATCGCGCAGCAGGGCGAGCCGCTGGCCGGGGCGGCGCAGTTCGGCGTTGCGCTCGCTGGCGCCAGCGAGGGCGGTGGGGGTGAGCTCGTGGATGCCGTACACCAGCCGCGCCGCACGCTGCACGCCCTCCCCGTAGCCGGTGTGGCGACAGTGCTCCCAGGCGGGCTGGACGGCGGCGAAGCGGTCGGCGATGTCGCGATCGGTCGAAGCAACCAGCCGCTGGACGGCGTCGCGCGACGCACCGGCCACGACGAGATCGGCGGTGATGTATGCACCATCAAATAGATCGCGCAGGATGTCGGGCCCGGGGTCGTGCTGCTCGCACTCCGGGTGCAGGTGCTCGTGCGTGTCGGCCAGTGGCGTCTGCTGAATGTGCGTCGCGAGGTCGGACATGGGGGGCCCTTTGCGAATTGCCGGCAGCCGGTGGCGGCCGGCCAATGGGGAAATACACTCACTCAGTAAGAAGGTAACAGGGAATCCGCCGATCCGTAGCGGAAATCCTCGACGAAGTGGCCGCCCTACCGCCGCCGCGGGCTTCGCGTACAATCCGCCGCATGAGATACGTGAACACACCGACATGTCTGGTCGTTACAGGGCTGGTGCTGCTGGCCGGGTGCGAGCGGCGACCGCCGGGGCCGGTGCGGGTCAAGCAGTCGCGCGAGGTCATGGGCACGTTCGCGGAGTTGACGGCGTACGCACCGGACCGGGCGACGGCCCAGCAGGCCGTCGCGGCGGGTTACGCGGCGCTGGATCGCGTCAACGCGCTGATGAGTGACTACGTCGACGACAGCGAGATCGGGCGCCTCAATGCGCTGGCTGCGGGCGAGAACCTGGTCGTATCGGCGGAGACGTTTGCGTGTCTGTCCGCGGCGGCCGAGGTCGCGGAGCGCAGCGGCGGCGCGTTCGACGTGACGTGCCGCCCGCTGGTGAAGCTGTGGCAGCAGGCGGGCCAGGCGAACAAGCTGCCGGAGGAAACGGCGATTGAAGCGGCGCTGTCGCGCGTGGGCTGGGACAAGCTGCGGCTGGAGCCGGACACACGCCGCGTCACGCCGCTCGTTGAAGGGCTGCACGTGGACCTGGGCGGGATTGCGAAGGGGTACGCGCTGGACCTGGCGGCCGCAGCGATGGAGGGCGCGGGCGCAACGCACGCGCTGGTGAACATCGGCGGCGATGTGCGGGCCGCGGGCAGTCGGCCGGGGGGAGAGCCGTGGCGCGTGTGGGTGCAGCACCCGGTGCATGCGCAGCGCCTGTACTGCGCGTTGGGGCTCAAGGATGGCGCGGTGGCGACCTCCGGCGTGCAGCAGCGCTTCGCCGAGATCGACGGGCGGCGCTACTCGCACATCATCGACCCGCGCAGCGGCCGGCCGGCGGCGCAGGCACCGAGCGTGACGGTCATCGCGCCCGACGGGGCGACCGCCGACGCGTGGGCGACGGCGTTCAGCGTGCTGACGGTCGAAGAGGGGCAGGCGCTGGCCGCGACGGCAGCGCTCGACGGCGTCGAAGTGCTGTGGCTGGTGCAGGCGGGCGATGAGGTGACGGCGCACCAGACGGCGGGGTTCGGGGAGTATGTGATCGACTAGCGATTCGCGAAGATCGGGTCGGGCCGCCGGGAACCGGGGGCTCGAGAAGAAGTGACGAAGCGGCGGCGTAGCGGCGTGACGGATGGCAGCTGCGCGGGGCTTCCGACGCGCCGGCAGACGTTACGGCGAGCGGGTGCGTTGGCGCTGGGTTTCGGCCATGACGATGGCGGCGGCATGCGAGAGCGACAGGGACGATGACGTGCGGGTCGTGGGGATGGTCATGAAGGTGTCGCACAGCGCGCGGACCGCGCCGCTCACGCCGCGCTTCTCGCCGCCGATGACCAGCACGGTCGGACGCGTGAGGTCCACGTCGTACATGGTGCGCTTGGCCGCCGCCACACAGGCGACGAGTACCAGGCCGGCTTTTTTCAAGGCGAGCAGCGGGTCGATGGTCTCGATCTGCACCAGCGGCAGCCATTCGTAGGCACCGGAGGCGGGCCGGGCGATCTCGACCTCGTCGAAGTCCCACAGGTGTTTCTTGATAAGCACCGCGTGCACGCCGACAGCGTGGGCCGTGCGCAACACGAAGCCCAGGTTGCGCGCGTCGTCGATGCCCTCGATGAGCAGGAGCAGCGGCGGCTGGCGGAATTTGCGCAATTCGGCGAGTAGCTCATCGGGCGTGGTCAGCGGCTTGGGCGAACAGACCGCCACCACGCCGCCGTGTGTTTCGCCGTGGGCCAGGGCGTTGAGCTCATCCGCGCTGACCCGGCGGATAGGCACGCCACGGGCGGCGGCGGCCTCGAGCACTGCCTGCACCTTTTGCGGGTGGGCATCGTGGCGGACGAGGACTTCCTTGAACTGGCGCTGAAGGGCCTGCAACGCGGCGAGCACGGATTGTCGGCCTTCGAGGTGGGTCAAGGGAGTGGTCAGTGGTCCGTTGGAGAATGCAAAATGGTAAATGCGAAATGCGAAATACGAGAGAAGTCCGGGGGGGCGAAACCCGCCCTGCTTACTTCTGCTCGATCCCGCAGTCCCTCAATCACGCCGTCACTCCATCACGCAATCGCGCCATCACGCAGTCCCTCAATCACTCATTCACGCAGCCCTGCCAGCCCGCAGCAATTCAGTCCCATCGAAGACGTCCGGTGCGGCGCCCGGACGCTCCGATTCGGTTCATCTGACGGGCCGTCGGATGCCACCCGACGCCCGGCTTCCGCGCTCACAATTGTCCATGCCGAATGATCGAGACCAGCAGCAGGAAGCCCATTGCGCCGGCGATGAGGTAACCCGCGAGGCCGATGACCGGCACCTCGTTCCAGGTCGGGGGTATATCCGACAGCACGATCAGCGAAGAACCGACGATCAGGGCCGCCACAACGATCGCGAACGACACGCGGTTGGCGATGCGGTCGTGCGTCTCCAGCATGTGCTCCAGCCCGCGGTGCTCGAAGCCGATCTTCAGCTCGCCGCGCTTCGCCAGGCGCAGCAGGTCGCGGAAGCCGCCGGGGATTTCGCGCGCCAGCTCGAGGAGCTCGCCGCCGGAGGTAAAGACCTCGCGGAACAGGCGCCCGGGCCGCAGCCGGCTGTAGATCACGCGGCGCACGTAGGGTTCAGCGTCGGCGATGACGTTGGCGTCGGGGTCGAGCCGCGAGACGACACGTTCGACGGTGGCGGCGGCCTTCATCATGGTGACCAGGTCGGGCGGGATGAACAGCTCGTGCCGGCTGACCAGGTCGAGCAGGGCTCGCACGAGCCGGCCGAAGTCGAGGTCTTCGAGCTTGGGCGGGATGTAGAGGTCGATGAACTCGGCGACATCGGCCTCGAGGCGGCGCAAATCGAGCTCGAGCTCGTCCTCGTGCACCGTGAGCTTCAGCAGGGCAGACGTCGCCGCGGTCGGATCGCGGCGGGCGATGGCGTAGATCAGGCCGGCGAAGTACTCGCGTCCCTTGCGATCGAGCCGTCCCATCATGCCGAAGTCCAGCAGGCACACCACGTTGCCCGGCAGGGCGAAGACATTGCCGGGGTGCGGGTCGGCGTGGAAGAAGCCGTGCACGAAGAGTTGTTTCAGCGTGATCTGCGTGCCGCGGCGGGCCAGCTCCTTGGGGTCGAGCCCGCGGGCGCGCACCGCGGCGGCATCGGTAACGGGGATGACAGCGACGTACTCGAGCGTGAGTACGCGGCGCCGGGTGAACTCGCGGTAGAGCTTGGGGACGTAGATCGTCTCGTCGTCGGCGAACTGATTGGCGAAGCGGTCGATGTGCGATGCTTCGGTGCGGTAGTCGATTTCGCGCTCGATGACGCGGCTGAACTCCTCGACGATGCGGCTGGGCCGGTGCACGCGCCATCCCTCGACGTGCTTCTCCAGCAGTGTGGCCAGATGCATGAGGATCTCGAGGTCGACCTCGATCTGCTGCTGGATGTGCGGCCGGCGCACCTTGACGACGACGTCTTCGCCGCTGTGGAGCCGGGCGCGGTGGACCTGGCCGATCGAGGCGGCGGCGATGCTCTTGTGCTCG
This sequence comes from uncultured Planctomycetales bacterium, assembly GCA_964448675.1. Taxonomy (GTDB): domain Bacteria; phylum Planctomycetota; class Phycisphaerae; order UBA1845; family Fen-1342; genus CAYUZU01. Next base: position 60,803 of record CAYUZU010000008.1, on the reverse strand, counting down.
AAGCTGGCATAGGCTTCCTCGAGCGGGCAGCCGAGCTCCTCTTCGACAGTGCGGCGCACCTCGGCGAATCCGAACGGCGGGACGTGCTGCTGGAGCTTGCTGAGCTCGTCGACGAACTCCTGCGGCACGAGGTCGGGGCGCGTCGACAGCACCTGGCCCAGCTTGATGAAGGTCGGGCCGAGGTCTTCAAGGGCCATGCGGACGCGCTCGGCGTCGGTGTATTTCTCGACGTGCTCGTGCCGCTCGCGCGTGATGAGCTGCCAGCCGATCTCCAGGTACTGGCCGATCTTGAGTCGATCGACCAGGCCGCCGAAGCCGTACCGGAACAGGACGGTGAGGACCTGGCGATAACGGTTGATGTGGCGGTAGGTCTGCGACGCGATGCCGAGCTTTCCGGTGGCCATCGCTACTCAGGCTGCTCCGACCGGGCGGCTTCGAGCTGGCTGACGCGGGCGGCGAGCTGGTCGAATTCCGCGCGGGTGGGGACGTCGGCCTTCTTCAGCGCGTCCTGCACCATGTCGTAGACGGTGGATTCGAGGTCGGCCCGGCCCTGCTCGGCCCGCGCAATGGCCTCGTTGATGAACTCCTGTCCCTTGTCGCTGGTCATCTGGGCGCTGTTGGCGATGTCGCGGGCGACCTGCTCGACCTTGTCCTTGGTCATGAGGCTCAGCCCGACGCCGGTCAGGAATGTCTTCTTCATCAGGTCGATCATGCGAAGTTCTCCTCTTCGGTTCGATGGGTGGTTGCCCTGGTGATTGTACAACGGGCGATACGCACCGGAAACGCGCCAGTTCGGAATGGGCATGGGGGAATCCCCCAGCCTAGAGCAGGCCGTGCTTCTGAAGGCGGTAGCGCAGGCGGTCGCGTGAGAGGTTCAGCAGGCGGGCGGCCTTGGTCTGGTTGCTGTTGGTCTGGTCGAGGGCCTGCTTGAGCAGGTGGCATTCGAGTTGGCGCAGCTTGTCGAAGTCAAAGCCTTCGGGCGGCAGGGCCATGCTCTCGATGTCCCAGATCCACGGGTGCTGCTCCTCGCGGCCGAGCACGATGTCTTCGGGCACGACCGTGTCGGCCTTGCAGAGCAGCACGGCCCGCTCCATCACGTTGCGCAGCTCGCGGACGTTGCCCGGCCAGTGGTAGCCACGCAGCCGCTCGTAGGCCGCCTCGGACACCTTCGTGATGGGCTTGCGAAACTCGTCGGCGAAACGCTCGACGAAATGCTGCGTGAGCAGGACGAGGTCGTCGCCGCGGGCCCGCAGCGGCGGCAGGTGGATCGTGACGACGTTCAGGCGGTACATGAGGTCGCGGCGAAACTCGCCGCGCTCGATCGATTGCTCGAGGTCGCGGTTGGTGGCGGCCATGACGCGGACATCGACGCTGATTTCCTCGGTGCCACCGACGCGGCGGAAGCGGCGTTCCTCCAGGAAGCGCAGCAGCTTGGCCTGCAGCGGGCCGGGCATGTCGCCGACCTCGTCGAGGAACACGGTGCCGCCGTCGGCGAGCTCGAGCAGCCCCTGCTTCTGGGTCTTGGCGTCGGTGAAGGCGCCGCGCTCGTGGCCGAAGAGCTCGCTCTCGAGCAGGGTCTCGGACAGCGCGGTGCAGGTGATGTTGACGAAGGTGTTGGTCGCGCGGTCGGAGTTGTGGTGGATCACGCGTGCGACGAGGTCCTTGCCGGTGCCGGTCTCGCCGCGCAGGAAGACCGTCGAGACACCGGTGCGCGAGACCTGCTTGATGATGTCGAACAGGCGCAGCATGGAGGGGTGGCGCCCGATGATGGAATCCATGCCGAATTCCTGCTGCATCTGGCGGCGCAGCTCGCGGACTTCGCGGCGGAGCTGGGTGGTCTCGAGCGCCTTGTCGATGGTCAGCATGAGCTGGCTCATCTGAAAGGGCTTGGTGACGTAGTTGAAGGCGCCGAGCTTGATGGCCTCGACGGCGGTCTCGATGGTGCTGTAGGCGGTCATCATGATGACGACCGTGTCCTGGTCGAGCGCACGCACGCCGCGCAGGACATCGAGGCCGGTCATGTCGGGCAGCTTGAAGTCGAGCAGCATGAGGTCGAAGACGCCGTTCTCGAAAGCCTCGAGCCCGGCCTGGCCGTTGTCGACCTCGACGATGTCCCAACCGCGCTCCTCGAGCTTCTGGCGGAGCGACCAGCGGATCATGGCTTCGTCTTCGACGATCAGGACACGTATTCGCATGCGTTCGCCCGGCCCGGCGGACGGCCCTGGTCCGCCGGGGTCTCGGTTGCCCGGCCCGGCCGCGCCGACGCCGCCGGGCAGGGTCCGGTTGTCATCCGCTCGAACGGACTACATCCGCTCGTATTCGAGATAATCAGGATACCACATCGCCTCGCGAACGAAAGAGTCGATTTCGTCTTCGGGAATCATCCGGCCGATGTTGAGGCGCTTCGCTTCGCGGATGACGTTGGCCGCGATGCGGGCACTGACCTCACGCAGCATGCTCTGATCGGGGTAGAGCGAGCCCTGCGCAAGGCGGTCAGCCGTGATGCAGTCGGCCAGGGTCTTGGCGGCGACCATGAAGAACGACTCGGGCACCTCGCTGGCCTCGGAGAGGATCGCGCCCATGCCGACGCCGGGGAAGATGAACACGTTGTTGCCCTGGCCGATGACGTGCTTCTTGCCCTTGTATTCCACGGGGGCGAAGGGGCTGCCGGTGGCCACCAGGGCGCGGCCGTCGGTCCATTCCAGGGCCTCGGCGGGGGTGCACTCGGCCTTGGAGGTGGGGTTGCTGAACGCGTAGATGATGGGGCGCTCGACGTGCTTGGCCATCTCGCGAACGATGTCCTCGGTGAAGGTGCCGGCGCGGGCGGTCGTGCCGAGCAGGATGGTCGGCTTGACGCGTCGAACCACCTCGAGCAGATCCCACGGGCCCTTGCCCTCGAAGCCGTACTCGCGGCGCTCGGCCTCGGTCATCGCGAAGGCGCGCTTGTGCGGGTCGCGGATGTCGCTGCCGTCGTGCACCAGGCCGGCCGAGTCGAGGAAGACCTGCGCCTTGTGGATCTTGGCCTCGTCGTCGGTCTCGGCCTCCATGCCGGTCTTGACCAGGCGGCCGATCCCGACGCCGGCAGCACCGGCACCGGCGTAGACGATGCGCTGGTCGCAGAGCTTCTGCTCGGTGATGCGCAGCGCGCCGTAGAGCCCGGCCAGTGCCACGCCCGCGGTTCCCTGGATGTCGTCGTTGAAGCAGGGCAGCCGCTTCTTGTAGCGATCGAGCACCATGAAGGCGATGTTCTTGTGGAAGTCTTCCCACTGCACCAGGGCGCGGGGGAAGACCTCCTTGACGCCTTCGACGAAGGCCTCCACGACCTTCTCGTAGGCCTCGCCGCGGAGCCGGCGGTGACGCCAGCCCATGTAGTACGGATCGTTGAGCAGGTCCATGTTGTCGGTGCCAACGTCGAGGCTGATCGGCAGCGTCCAGGCGGGGTGAATGCCGGCACCCCCGCAGTACAGCGCGATCTTGCCGATCGGAATGCCGATGCCGCCGGCGCCCTGGTCGCCAAGACCGAGGATGCGCTCGTTGTCGGTGACGACGATGAGGCGGATGTCGCGGCGACAGGCGTTGCTGAGGACCTCGGGGATCGACTCGATATCGTCGGGGGTGATCCACAGGCCGCGCGCCTGGCGGAAGATGTGGCTGTATTGCTGGCAGGCCTGTCCGACCGTCGGCGTGTAGACGATCGGCATCAGCTCAGACATGTTCTCGACGAGCACGCGGTAGAAGAGCGTTTCGTTGCGATCCTGCAGGGCGGCCAGGCCGATGAACTTCTCCAGGTCGGTCCCTTTGGCGCGCAGGTGCTCCATCTCCAGCGCGACCTGCTCATCGATCTTGTAATGGGCCGCCGGCAACAAGCCACGAAGGTTGAACTTGGTGCGTTCTTCGGGCGTGAACGCCGTCCCCTTGTTCAAAATCGGCCAGCGAAGCAGCGCGCGGCCGCTGGTCGGGACTGTTGCCTTGCCTTCTTTCCAGTTGATCTCGGGTTCGCTGCGCTGACTCATCGACGCGTGCTCCTGTTTGACGGGCATGTGACACGGCCGGCCGCATGCTTGCCGGCGGGCCCCTCACCATAACCGCAAAGCCAGGGGCAATGCAAAGCGCAGCGGGTGGTGGCTGCCGTTTCGCCGGCGGCGCAGTTGGCAGTCCGCGCGGCGGACGCTACCGTCAAGGAAGAACAGGAAGCCGCTTTGAGCAACGAACCCGCGAGAATCCGGCGCCGCTTCGAGTTGCGCGGCCAGGTGCAAGGGGTCGGATTTCGCCCCTACGTTTACCGTACCGCACTGGTCCACAATCTCGGCGGGTTTGTGGCCAATGACAGCACCGGTGCCCAGATCGAGGTCGAAGGCGGCACCGACGCGCTGGCCGCGTTCGAACGCGATCTGCTGGCCCACCTGCCGCCCCTGGCGCACATCTCGCACGTGACCAGGCGGGATCTGCCAGCAGCGGCGACAACGACATTTCGCATCCATCCGTCGCAGCAGGACACCACGCGCCGGCCGGAAGTGACGCCGGACGCGGCGACCTGTGCCGATTGCCTGCGGGAGATGTGGGATCCACAGGACCGGCGCTATCGATACCCTTTCATCAACTGCACCAATTGCGGCCCGCGGTATTCAATTATCCGTACCGTGCCGTACGATCGGCCGCATACGACCATGGCGGCCTTCTCGCAGTGTCCGGCTTGTGCCCGCGAGTACGCCGACCCGGCGGATCGGCGGTTTCACGCCCAGCCCAACGCCTGCCCGGTGTGCGGCCCGCGCGTGACGCTGAGCGATCGCGACGCCGCCGACTCCATCGCCGCCGCCGCCGCCCTGATTCGTGATGGCGCGATTCTGGCCGTGAAGGGCCTCGGCGGCTATCACCTGGCGTGCCGTGCCGATGATGAGGCGGTGGTGCAGCGCCTGCGGCGGCGCAAGTTGCGCGACGGCAAGCCGCTGGCCGTGATGGTGCCGGACGTGGCGACCGCGCGGGCCCTGTGCGCGCTCCGTCCGGCGGATGTGGATGCGTTGCAGTCGACGGCGGCACCGATCGTGCTGGCCCCGGCGCGGACGGATCACGGGCTGGCGCCGGCCGTCGCGCCGGGATGTGCCGACCTGGGGCTCATGCTGCCGTATACGCCGCTCCATCACCTGCTGCTGGCGGCGTGTGGCGGGCCGCTGGTCATGACCTCGGCGAACCTGTCGGGCCAGCCGTTGACGTATCGTGACGGCGACGCGCAGCGTGACCTGGGCGACGTGGCGGATGCGTTTCTGACGCATGATCGCGAGATCTTTCGGCCCATCGACGATTCGGTGGTGTTCACGTTTCGCGACGAGGTCGTGCCGCTTCGTCGGGCGCGGGGTTACGCACCGCGGCCGCTACGCGTGGCGGGGTTTGGCGTGGGCGAGCCGCTGGCAGCGGCGGCCGAAAGGCGGATCCTGGCGGTGGGTGGCGAACTCAAGTCGACGGTGTGCCTGCTGCACCGGGGCGAGGCGGTCATCAGCGAGCACCTGGGGGACCTGAGCAACGCGGCGGCGTTTCGGCACTTTGTCGATGCGATCGAGCGGTTGAAGGACTTGTGCGGGTTCAAGCCGGACGTGGTCGCGTGCGACCTGCACCCGCGCTATTTGTCGGCCGCTTACGCGCGTGAACTCGGGCTGCCACTGGTGCAAGTACAGCATCACCATGCGCACGTGGTGGGCGTGATGGCGGAGTGGGGGGAGCTGGGGCCGGTCGTGGGGCTGGCGTGCGACGGGACGGGCTACGGGACCGACGGCGCGATCTGGGGTTGCGAGGTGCTGGTTTGCGAAGGGGGCGATTTCGAGCGGGCCGGCCACCTGGCGTACTTCCCACTGGTAGGCGGGGATCGGGCGGCGGTCGAAACGTGGCGCCCGGCCGGTGCTTTGCTGCAGGCCGCGATCGGGGACACATGGCCGGCAACATTGGTCGAGGCGGCGGGTGCGGCGGTGGCGCCCGCGCCGGCGGCGCTACGGCTGTTTGAGCAACAGCGGGCGGCGGGGGTCAATGTTGCGTCGACGTCGAGCCTGGGGCGCTGTTTCGATGCCGTCAGTTGCCTGCTGGGCTTGTGTGGGGAGAATCGTCACGAGGCGGAGGCGGCGATGGAGCTCGAGGCGGCGGCGCGACGAGTGGCCGAGCCGGTCGCGCCACTGCCCTTTGCGATAAGCGACCGCGGCGCGGGGCTGCGGCTGTCGCTGGTGCCGGCCGTACGCGAGATTGTTGCGGCGCGCCGACGGGAGGAGCCGGTAGAGGTACTGGCCAGCCGTTTTCACGAGACCGTCGCGCACATGCTGGCGGAGGCCGGCTTGCGGACTTGCCGCGCGCGGGGCATCGACAAGGTGGCGCTGACGGGTGGCTGCTTTGCAAATCGGCGGCTGCTGCAACGGCTGTGCGCAATGCTGGAAGCCAATGGGCTCCGCGTGCTGTATCACCGGCATCTGCCGTGCGGCGACGGGGGAATCGCGTTGGGCCAGGCCCTGGTGGCGGCCTGGCGCGACGAGGCGCCGGCGGCTGCGTCATAGGGGGCACGATTGCCCCGGCGCACACCAGGTGTTACGCTGGTGATACAGATCAATGCATCAGCGGGACAGACAACAGCCGCCCGCACATTTCGCGGGTCGCGGCCAGACGAATCTCAGGCCGGGTGAAGAAGATGCCGGACGCCGAGACACGTATTCTGCTGGTTGACGACGACCTCGATATGCACGAGGTGGTGAAGTTGATCCTGCAGCCGCTGGGTTATCAGGTCAAGTGCTGCGCGACGACGGGGGCGGGACTGGCGGCGTTGCAGGCCGAGCGCCCGGACCTGCTGCTGCTGGACATCATGCTGGCGACGCCGACCGAGGGGCTCGAATTGGGTCGGCGGCTGCGGGAGGACCCGGTGTTCGCCGCGCTGCCGGTGATCCTGATTTCGTCGGCGGCACGCGACATGGCCCAGGTGGAGCAGGTGCAGGCGGCAGCGTTTCTCGAGAAGCCGCTGGATGCGAAGGCGCTGCGGGACGCGGTGGCCGGTGCGCTGTGCCGGTGCATCGAGTGAATGGCGCATGGGGAGGAGGCGCGTCGTCCTCACGAGGGATCCGGGGGGCTTGTATGTCCGACACGCAGCCGATGTAATCAGAGCGTGGTCACCACAGGCAGGGAACACCGTTGACAGCCGTACCACCGCACAGCCCGGACCCGCCCTCCGACGAGACGTTCGGCAAGCCGTACGCGCTGGTGGTGTTGCTGCAGTTGCACTGGTTCATTCGCTTGCGCTGGCTGTTCGCGATGGGCGCGCTGACCGTGCTGGCGGTCGAGCGTTTCGTGCTGCCGGAGGCCGAGCGGCCGGCGCTGCTGCTGATCGTCGTGCTGGCCGTGGGCGGTACCAACGTGCTCTGGACGCTGGTTTCGCGGCTGTTGCGGCGCCAGCTTGGTGACCCTGGCGGCGACCAGAACGTCGCGATTCGCAGCGGGCAGTTCTTCGCCAGCGCCCAGATCGCAACGGATCTTCTCCTCTTGACCTGGATCCTGGGATTGACCGGCGGCATCGAGAACCCGATGTCGGTGTTCTACCTGTTTCATGTCGCCATCACGGGGCTGCTGCTGCGAACGTGGCAGGCGGCCCTGCTGTCGCTGTGGGCGGCGCTGCTCTATGCGACGATGGGATACGGTCACACATTCGGCTGGTGGCCGCACTATCCGTTTCTGCCGCACCTGGGCTCGTCGCAACTCCACACGGAGCTGCACTACGTGACCCTGACCGTGATCGTGGTGGCATGCGCGATCTTCGGCACGCTCTACTTCACCGATCGCATCGGCAAGATCCTGGACGAGCGCGAGGACCGCCTGATCAAGACCAACGCGGCTCTCGCGCGGTCGCGGCAGGCGATCCAGGACCTGCAACTGCGCCGCTCCCGGTTCATGCAGATCGCGGCCCACCAGCTCAAGAGCCCGCTGGCGATGGTGCAGACGCTGGCGAACCTGATCCTGGACGGGATCGTGACGGACTCGGCGGGGATTCGCGCGACGTGCGAGAAGATCGTGCGCCGGGCGCGCGACGGCGTGAGCCAGGTCAGTGAGCTGCTGGCGCTCGCCCGCGTGCAGGAAGCCGACCCGCGCCGCCACCAGCAGGCCGCGTCTGACGTCGCCGAGGTGGTTGACGAGCTGTGCCGCCGGCACCAGTCGGTCGCCGAGGGGAAGCAGATCACCATGAGCTGGCAGATCCCCGAGTGCGATGACCTGGTGGCGCACGTGGCGGAGGCCGACCTGGTGGACTGCGTGGGGAACCTGATCGACAACGCGATCAAGTACACGCCGGAAGGCGGCAGCGTGCACATTCGCGTGCTGTGCGGGCGCAAGACGCCGGTCAAGGACGACCTGCCGCCGCCGCCGGCCAAGACCCTGGGGGACCGGTCGGTGGATGATTTCGTGTACGTCATCGTGAAGGACACGGGGATCGGGATGAGCGAGTCGCTGCCGTTCGTGCGGCGCGGCGCGACGACGGACGGCTCGGTTTTTGACGCGTTCCGCCGGGGCGAGACGGCATTGTCGGCCGGCATCCCGGGGACGGGGCTGGGGTTGTCCATCGTGCGTGAGGTGGTGGAGCAGGCGGGTGGTTATATTCACGTTTATTCGCGCAAGGGGGAGGGGTCGACGTTTTCCGTGTGCTTCCCCGCCTGCTACAGCACGTCGGCCGTGACGGTACGGAACACGCGCTCCAGCCATATCGACGTGGGATCCGGCGCGCCGCAACCCGACGACGCCCGGTGACGTCGGGCCCGCCCCGGCGGCGGCTGATCTGGCTGTCATTTCTCCTCGATACCTGTTTTTTCTGGACGGATGGCCAAACGTGACTTATGGTACTGGTAGGGGGTCGGTTTCCGCAGCCCGGTGGGCTGCGGGACGACGTGCATGTCTGCCTGATTGGTCGCCGCCAAACTTGCGGCGCAGCGCCGGGAAAGGGAAGTCCCGCGAGGTCCTACCGCGGTTTCAGATAGAAGCGCAGTCGGCCAGCAAGCGTTTAACCTGAGTCAGGGAGCAGGCCTCATGAACCCGCCAGTCGTACATCAAGTTCCGCCAAACCCCTGCGCCGCGTTGGAAAACCGCCAGACGTTCGACGCCCTCGGCATCACCTGTGTCTCGGTGGTCGGCAACGTCGGAGCAGGCAAGACATGCCTGATCGAAGCGTTGCTGCCGCGGCTGCGCCGCAATCTGCGGCTGGGATTCCTGAAGGGCGACCTGGTGGCGAGCATCGATGCGCAGCGCATGGCCGCGCAGCGCATTCCCGCCGTGCAAGTGCTGACCGACGCCCGCCCCCACCTCACGGCGGCCCAGGTGCAGGCCGGCGTGGGCGAACTGCCGCTGGGGGAGCTCGACCTGCTCTTTGTCGAGGACCTGGGCGGGCCGCTGCCGCCGCCGGCGGGACAGCTGGGTGAGCACCTGCGGGTGTCGGTGTTGAGCGTGGCGGATGGTGCGGGGGTGGCGGGCAAGTATCCGGGCCTGGTGCACGACGCCGGCCTGGTGTTGCTGGCGAAATGCGGGCTGCTCGCGGCGCTGGACTTCGACCGGCAGCAGGTGGTGCGTGACATTCGGCGGATCAACGCGGCGGCGGAAATCGTCCTCACGGATACCTACGAGCGCATTGGCATCGATCGCGCGGCCGGCTGGCTGCTGGGGTATGTCCGGGCCCAGGCGACGCAAGCCAGCGGCGTGAGCCACACGCCGGCGTTAACGGTCATGCCGGCGATTCGTTGAGCGAGAATTCCGTCTCAATACGGCACACAATACCACCATTCCACTGAACGCGCGCTTCAAGTAGCACCTCTGGTGTACTATTTGAGTACGCGAGCACACCCTTGAAATGCGGTTGGCGGGGGGCGTTCTGCTTGCAAGAACGGCGGATTCCCGGTACACAGGAAAATTCGACAGCGCCGCGATGGGACGGTGACTGCTGCCGGCGTCTGTCTCCCCGCTGTGCTTCCAACCGGCCCCTGGATGACCGGGCGAATGGGAGGTCAAGCGCGACATGGTCGCTGCGTTTCCGGCTCGGTCGCGGGGCGTGAGACCTGCAAGTAACCGGCCCGCGCGCCGCGCGTGGCCGACAGCCTTCATGACAGAGAGTCGACCTCTTTTTGCGGAGAGTGAGTGTTATGAGTAATCGGCGAATGGTAACCATCGACGGCAATCAGGCCGCAGCCCACGTCGCGCACAAGGCCAGCGAGGTGATTGCCATTTATCCCATCACCCCGTCCTCGACGATGGGCGAGTGGGCCGACGAATGGTCGGCCCAGGACCAGCCCAACATCTGGGGCACGGTTCCCAACGTTGTCGAGATGCAGAGCGAAGGCGGGGCGTGTGCGGCCGTACACGGGGCCGCGTCCACCGGCGCGCTGACGACGACCTTCACGGCGTCGCAGGGCCTGCTGCTGATGATTCCGACGATGTTCAAGATGGCCGGCGAGTTGTTGCCGACCGTCTTTCATGTGTCGGCCCGCACGGTGGCCACGCACGCCTTGAGCATCTTCGGCGATCACAGCGATGTCATGGCCTGCCGCGCGACGGGGTTCGGCATGCTGGCGGCGGGGTCGATTCAGGAAGTGATGGACATGGCAACGATCGCGCACGCGTCGGCGCTGGAGAGTCGGGTGCCGTTCATCCACTTCTTCGACGGGTTCCGCAGCTCGCACGAGGTGTCGAAGATCGAAGAGCTCACGCTCGACGACATTCGGGCGATGATCGACGAGGATAGCGTGCAGGCGCTGCGCGACCGGGCGCTGACGCCGGACCGACCCAAGCTGCGCGGCACGGCCCAGAACCCGGACGTGTTCTTCCAGGCGCGCGAGACGGTGAACCCGTTCTATGCGGAGACGCCGGCGGTGGTGCAGCGTGTGATGGATCGGTTCGCCAAGCTGACGGGACGCGCGTATCACCTGTTCGACTACGTCGGTGCGCCGGATGCCGAACGCGTGATCGTGATCATGGGCTCGGGGGCCGAGGCCGCTCATGAAACGGTCGATTACCTGGTCGGCCAGGGCGAGAAGGTCGGCATGATCAAGGTGCGGCTGTACCGGCCGTTCGCGCCCGAGGCCTTTCTCGCGGCGTTGCCGGACAGCGCCAAGGCGCTGGCGGTGCTGGACCGCACGAAGGAGCCGGGGGCCGACGGCGAGCCGATGTACAAGGACGTCGTCACGACGATCGGCAACGCCTGTGCGACGGGCACGCGTCCGCCCAGCGTGCGGACGATCGTCGGCGGCCGCTACGGTCTGTCGAGCAAGGAATTCACGCCGGCCATGGTCAAGGCGGTGTTCGACAATCTCGCGGCGGACCGGCCAAAGAACTTCTTCACGGTGGGCATCACCGAGGACGTGACGAATTCGAGCCTGGACGTCGACCCGAACTTCGTGATCGAGGATGCGAAGGTCGTACGGGCGATGTTCTACGGGCTGGGTTCAGACGGGACGGTGGGCGCCAACAAGAACTCGATCAAGATCATCGGCGAGGAGACGGACAACTTCGCCCAGGGCTACTTCGTATACGATTCGAAGAAGGCCGGCTCGATGACGGTGTCGCACCTGCGCTTCGGGCCGAAGGCGATTCGCTCCACCTACCTGATCAACTCGGCGAACTTCGTGGCCTGCCACAACTGGGCCTTCCTCGAGAAATACGACATGCTCGGCACGCTCGAGGACGGCGGCACGTTCCTGATCAACAGCCCGTTCCCGCAGGAAGAGACGTGGGACCGCCTGCCGCGCGAGGTTCAGCAGCAGATTATCGACAAGAAGCTGAAGGTCTATGCGATCAACGGCTTCCAGGTGGCCAAGGACGCCGGCATGGGCGGCCGCGTGAACACGATCATGCAGACGTGCTTCTTCGCGATCTCGGGCGTGCTGCCCAAGGACGAGGCGATCGAGAAGATCAAGGCGTCCATCAAGAAGGAATATGGCCGCAAGGGCGAGGAAGTCGTCAAGAAGAACTGGAACGCGGTCGACCAGGCGCTGGGCAACATGTACGAGATCCCGGTGCCGGCCGAGGCGACCAGCGACGTGCATATGCGGCCGGCGGTGCCCGCCGAGGCGCCGGAATTCGTCAAGGAAGTGCTGGGCCCGATGATGGTGTTCAAGGGCGACACGCTGCCGACGAGCAAGCTGCCCAACGACGGCACGTTTCCGATCAACACCACGCAGTGGGAGAAGCGCAACATCGCGCTGGAAATCCCGGTGTGGGATCCGGAAGTGTGCATCCAGTGCGGCAAGTGCGCGATGGTCTGCCCGCACGCGACGATCCGCATGAAGGTCTACGACAAGAAGCACCTCGACAATGCCCCCGCGACCTTCAAGCATGCCAAGTACATCGGCAAGGAGTTCCCGGATCACGTGATGACCGTGCAGGTCGCACCGGAAGACTGCACCGGCTGCGGCGTGTGTGTCGAGCAGTGCCCCGCCAAGAACAAGCGCGAGGCCCGGCTCAAGGCCATCAACATGGAATTCCAGCCGCCGCTGCGCGAGCCGGAGCGCGAGAACTACGAGTTCTTCCTGGATCTGCCGGAAGCCGATCGCAGCAAGCTGCGCGTCAACACGGTCAAGGGGTCGCAGTACCTGCAGCCGCTGTTCGAGTATTCCGGCGCGTGCGCCGGCTGCGGCGAGACGCCGTATTACAAGCTCGTGTCGCAACTGTTCGGTGACCGCGTGGTGATCGCGAATGCGACGGGCTGCTCGTCGATCTACGGCGGCAACCTGCCGACGGCCCCGTGGGTGATCAACAGCGAGGGGCGCGGGCCGGCGTGGTGCAACTCGCTGTTCGAGGACAACGCCGAATTCGGCTTCGGCTATCGGCTCACGCTCGACAAGCACATGGAGTTCGCGGCGGAGCTGGTGGCGAAGCTCAAGGACAAGATTGGCGGCGAGATCGCCGACGGCATCCTGGCCAACCTGCACCGGCAGCATACCGACGAGGAGATCGGCGCCCAGCGCGAGCGCGTGGCGAACCTCAAGGAGAAGCTCGCGTCGCTGGACGGCGGTGACGTCCGGCAGCTGCGCGAGGTGGCCGACACGCTGGTGAAGAAGAGTGTGTGGATCGTCGGAGGTGACGGCTGGGCGTATGACATCGGCTATGGCGGATTGGACCACGTGCTGGCCAGCGGTCGCAACGTCAACGTGCTGGTGCTGGACACCGAGGTGTACTCCAACACCGGCGGCCAGTGCAGCAAGTCGACGCCGCGGGGTGCCATCGCCAAGTTCGCGGCCAGCGGCAAGCCGGCGGGCAAGAAGGACCTCGGGCTGATGGCGATGACATACGGCAACGTGTATGTCGCGACATGTGCCATGGGCGCCAACGATGCCCAGACGGTCAAGGCGTTCATCGAGGCGGAGGCGTACGACGGCCCGTCGCTGCTGCTGTGCTACAGCCACTGCATCGCGCACGGCATCAACATGCGGCTGGGGTTCGACACGCAGAAGCGGGCCGTGCTCAGCGGGCACTATCCGCTGTTCCGCTACAACCCGGACCTCGCCGAGCAGGGCAAGAACCCGTTCCAGCTCGACTCCAAGGCGCCGTCGATCCCGTACGAGGATTACGCCTACCAGCAGACGCGCTTCAAGATGCTCACCAAGACCAAGCCCGAGCTGGCCAAGGAGCTGCTGGCGGCGGGCAAGCGCGACGTGGCGCGACGCTGGAATCTGTATCAGAACCTCGCCGCGACGAACATCCTCGGCGGCGGCAATGGCAACGGTAACGAGTAAGGTTTGAACTGAGCAGTACAATGCGGCAGCGGCCGGCCGCGTGCCGGCTGCTGCCGAATACGACGTAAAAGGAAAGGACCCGGCATGGACCTCTCGACGACATACATGGGCCTCAAGCTCAAGAACCCGATCGTTCCCGGCGCCGGCCCGCTGAGCGCCAACGTTGACGGCCTGACGCGGCTGGCCGAGCACGGGGCCGCGGCCATCGTGCTGCACTCGCTGTTCGAGGAGCAGATCGCCCACGATCAGCACGAGCTCGACCACATGACTTCGCAGGGCACCGAGTTCTACGCGGAAATGACGAGCTTCTTCCCAGAGGCGCACGACTACCGCCTCGGCCCGGAAGACTATCTCAACCACATTCGCGCCGCGAAGAAGGCCGTCGACATTCCGATTATCGCCAGTCTCAACGGCGTGACCGTCGGCGGATGGACGGACTACGCCAAGAAGATGGAGGAGGCCGGCGCCGACGGCATCGAGCTGAATGTCTACTACATCGCGACCGACCCGGAGTTCAACAGCACGGCGGTCGAGGATCGCTACGTCGAGATCCTCAAAGCGGTGAAGAACGCCGTGAAGATCCCGGTCGCCATGAAGCTGGGGCCTTATTTCAGTGCGTTCGGCAGCGTGGCGAAGCGCCTTGATGAGGCCGGCGCCGATGCCCTGGTGCTGTTCAACCGCTTCTATCAGCCGGACATCGACCTGGACAAGCTCGAGGTGGTGCCGGACCTGGTCCTGAGCACGCCGTTCGAGATGCGGCTGCCGCTGCGCTGGACGGCGGTGCTGCATGACAACGTGCAGGCGAGCCTGGCGGGCACGAGCGGCATCGCCGGCGCGGCGGACGTGATCAAGATGGTCATGGCGGGTGCTGACGTGGTGCAGATCGTGTCCGTGCTGCTGCGCAAGGGGGCCGGCGAGATCACCAACATCCTGCGCGGTATGGAGACGTGGCTCGAAGAGAACGAGTACGAATCGGTCGAGCAGATGAAGGGCAGCCTGAGCCAGCGGGCGTGTCCCGACCCTGCCGCGTTCGAGCGCGCCAACTACATGAAGACGCTGAACAGCTACGTGTAGCGGATTCCGGGAGCAGAACCGAGAAGGAAGTACGTAAGGCAGCTTTCACCCGCTGGATCTCGCCGGGCTTTCAGGTCGCCCGGCCGCGGTGGCCGGCGAAGACCTGCACGGCGGACGCTCTGGCCTGCACCCGACAACGCTATTGCGCGGACCGCCTCTTTGCGTTCTGCGTTCTTCAGTCGATGACGTCATCCACATGACCCCACGCGAACGGATGCTGCTGGCCTTGCGGCGGGAGAAGCCAGACCGGGTCCCCGCCTCCGTCCACCAGTGGCAGCCCTATCATCTCGAGACGTACCTGGGCGGCATGGACGCCCTGGCGGCGTTCCAGCATTTCGGGCTCGACGCCGCCATCGCCTATATGCCGCTGCGCGAGCCGGACAGCCCGGCTTGGCGCATCGAGACGCGCGAGCACACCAACGACGCCGGCCACCGCGTGCGGCAGCGGTTCTATCACACGCGCGGCGGCACCCTCAGCGATACGTGGGAACATCGCCCGCACACGGCCTGGCTGACCGAGCACCTCATAAAACGGCCCGAAGACGTGGACCTGATCGAACGCTACATGCCGGTGCCGGTGCTCGACAAGCCGGCCGTCGCCCGGGAACGGGAGCGCGTCGGCGACGCCGGCATCCTGCGTGGCTTTGTCTTCGGCATCCAGGGGGGCTGCTGGCAGGACGCCTGCGAGCTGTACGGCCTGACCAACCTCATCCTGGCCGCCAAGCGGACGCCTGATTGGGTCCACCACCTGCTCCGCGTACTCAACGAGAAGAAGCTGCGCTTCATCGAGGAATCCCTGGCCGGGACGGCGTTCGACCTGATCGAGACCGGCGGCGGGGCGGGCTCGAGCACTTGCGTGTCGCCGGAAATGCACCGCACGTTCTGCCTGCCGTACGACCGGGCGCAGCATGACGCCCTGCACGCGATCGGGCTGCCGGTGGTGTATCACACGTGCGGCGGGATGATGCCGATCCTCGGCGACATCGTGGCCAACGGCTGCGACGCGAGCGAGACGCTGACACCCCCGGGCATGGGCGGTGACGCCCGTCCGACAGAAATCAAACAGCGCATCGGCGACAAGGTGTGCCTGATCGGGGGACTCAACCAGCGTGAGGTCCTCGACTGCGGCACGCGTGACGAGGTGCGGGCCGAGGTCTTCCGCCTGTTCGCCGAGTTGGGCCCGGGCGGCGGCTACATCATGTCGCCGAGCGACCATTTCTTCGAGACACCGCCCGAGAATCTCGCGGCTTATGCCGCGGCAGCCCGCGAATGCACCTACGACTGATTCCCCGCGACGAGCGCAGCTGTTAGCATGGGGGACGATGCGGGTATAATCGAGCACGGGAGGTGATCTATGGCAAGCGCGCCGGGCGGCCGGTCGGATCTGGCCAAAATCGTGGAACGGCAGATGCGGAACTGGGAGCTGGCCCGGGCCCAGCGCCTCGAGGTCCAGCCCGAGGCCGAAGACGCTGACGTGATGGACTTCGTCGCGATCTCGCGCTCGGTCGGGTCGGGCGGGGGTGCCGTGGCGGCGGCCCTGGGGGAAAAGCTCAACTGGCCGGTGTTCGACCGGGAGATCCTGCAGGCGATGGCCGGCGACGACCAGATTCGCGCCCGCCTGTACGAGCAGATGGACGAGCGCGACACGACCTGGCTGGAGTCCTCGCTGCGCTGGCTGATCCAGGGCGAGTTCCGCAAGGAGGACTACTACCACCGCCTGTCCGAGACCATGCTGGCGCTGGCGCGTCGCGGACCGGCCGTGTTCCTGGGCCGGGCGGCCGACCTCATTCTGCCGGCGTCGCGCGGCTTGCGGGTGCGGATCACGGCGAGTGAAGAGCGCCGCGGGGAAGAGCTGGCCGGGCGGCTGAACGTAACGCCGGCGCTGGCCCGGGCGGAGGTCGAGCGGATCGACCGCGAGCGGGCCGAGTTTCGCCGCAACCGCTACGGCAAGTCCGCCAACGCGATGGAGCGGTTCGACCTGATGGTCAACATGGATGCCTTCACGGTGGACCAGGCGGTCGAGCTGATTCACAGCGCGCTGCGGATGCGCGGATTGAAGACCTGAGGGCCGGCACGCGCGGGGGACGCACGCAAGCGAGAGGCCGGGCAGCAGCAAGCCGTGTTCGAACTGGATGACGCACGCCGCGATGAGTTGGTCGAGACCTGGGCCCGCCGGCTGGTGGACCGCGGGTTCGGAGCCGTCGCGGTGTTCCTGCTGGAGGCGCACAAGCCCGTGTCGGGTGTCGGCGCCCATGCGGTGCTGGCTTTCGGCCCGCTGCTGGCGCCGCTGGTCACGCTCAACACCAACGAGCTCGCGGCGTTCATGCACAAGGTGGACAACGTCGAGCGGCTGATCCAGCGGGTCGAGCAGCTCGAGCAGGCGCGGCGCGACGAGCAGGACGCGCAGCAGCGCCGCCTGCGCGACATCCGTCGGCGGGCGCGAAGGATCAAGCGGTTGCGCCGCAAGCATCGGGATGCGGGCGGCTGAGGCGCGCGGGCGGGATCAGATGCGGCGGGGCAGCTCCCCCGCCTGCAGCTTGAGGAACTGCACGCCGACGCGATGGTCACGTCCTTCGACGTAGGTGCAGTTGCGCACGATGCCCTTCATGACCGGCCGGTTCGGCAGCGACTCGAACCGCGGGAAGACGATCGTGCCCAGGTGCACGTAGCGGTCGCACACGAACGAGAACCCGCCCGGCCCGACGTCACAGGTCGTGACCTTCAGTTCGCGCCACTGGATGCCGCTCTTCCACTTCTCCTGCAGCAGTACGGTCACGCGGACCCGGCACAGGTAGCGCGGCTGCCGCCGGAAGTTGCCGCGGTCGCGCCGCATCCGCATGCGCCGCTTGAGCATCTGCATGAGCTCGTCGGGTGGGGCCCAGCTTTCGTCGCTGCGGGCGGCCGCGTCGGGCCAGGACGGGTCGGTGAAGACATCCCAGTCGTCGCGCTCGTCGATGAGGGCCAGGTGCTCGGGCTTGAGGATCAGGCCGCGGCGAATCAGGATCCGGCCGTTGCGGTCGTAGACGTGCGACGGCAGTCGCTGCCCCAGGATCAGTTCGGCGCGGCGTAGCTGCCGCAATTCGAGGCTGGCTCCTGGATGGCTCACGGTCGACTCCCGCCGACGACCGGCGCCGGCACAATACACTCCGTCCCCCTGACGGCTACTTCCTGCGTCGTATATCGGGCAACGGGCGGGGGCGGGTTGGTTAGCTGGCGGACAAGCCGGCAGGCAATATGCGCAATGGCCTTATCAGACAAGAAGGACCGATATCGCCCGCTAGCCGAGCGGCAGGTCGATCTCCAGCAGCTTCTCGATCCAGTCTTCCCATAACAGGCCGATCCGCGGGGCGAGCCACGACAGCCGGGTGTTGACGGTGTTCCCGAAGCTGGCGCCGAAGCCGATCATCATGGCCAGGCGGCCGGCGGTGAGCACGCCCGCGCCCGCCCGCGACCTGGGGCGGAACGAGAAGATGAAGTAGATCAGCGACAGCACGAGCATCACCAGGAAGAAGAAATGCTCGATGCGGACCATCGGCGCGGTGTAGGTGACGAGCTCGCCCTCGATCTCGGTCTGGAACGGCGCCCAGGGCCAGAGCGGGCGGATCGAGTCGAGGATCTGCGGTACGACAAGGTTGATCTGCTTCTCGAATTCCGGGCCGATGGCCATGCCCATGGCGAAGGCGACGATGAGCTGGTTGAGCCAGCGATAGCGCTTGGAGTAGGTGAAGTACCACAGGGCGCTCGGTACCAGCAGCGCGACCCAGAGGATGTTGGTCCAGGGGGCGGCGCCGCGCACGCCGGCGAGGATGTTGGCGAAGTACTGCTCGAAGATGAGCTTGTCGAAGGCGATCAGCATGTAGGCCATCGACCCGCCGACGATGATCGCCTCGGTGAAACGGTAGAAGCGATTGTCGCCCAGCAGAAAGGCGAACACGCCCAGTGTGCAGAACACCGCGCAGAAGTCCACCACGCGCGCGACGATCAGCCGCCTGAATTCCGCCCGGGCCGCGAGGTCCGCGACCTCGGCCGCGAGCCGGTCGTCGGCCTGGCCACGGGCTTCGGCCGTGATCTCGTCGAGCGTCGCACGCTCCCAATCCGCGCCGGCCCCATCGGCCACCGCACTCGCCTCGGCCTGCCGGGCGCGCACCGGGCCGCCGGTCTGCTGGAACCGCACGTATTCGTAGATGACGCTGCCACCGAACGTGAAGATGAACAAGCCGAACAGCGACCACATCAGCCACGCGGGCAGCGGCGGCATGATCTGGGTGCTGCTGCGGGCGATGCGGGGAATCGCCCCGCGCCGCTGGCCGCGCCGCATGACGACGAAGGCCACGTTGCCCAGCACAACCAGCACCAGCAGCAGCATCTTGCCGGCGCTCATGGCGTTGTCCAGCGGCGTGGTGTTGGGCGTCTCGGGATCGAGCAGGCGGCGATACTCGCTGGCTCCGCGGGCCGAGTTGATCAGCCCGAAGAGCTGGTTCGACTTGACGTAGGGGTACATCTCGGTCGCGACGATGCCGAGCGTGGCCGGCGCGACCAGCAGGTCCTGGTACTGGCTCTTGACCAGACCGGCGATGTCGCGGGCCTCGTCCGCGGCCGAGATGGTGATGACCGCGGCCACGTCGTCGATCGACTGGTACTGCTCGAGCAGCGGGTAGCTGCTGTCCTCGGTCAGCGGGCGCTTGTTGACGTAGTCGATTTGGAAGAACTCGCGCGGGTTGACAACCACGCTGCGCGCGAATGGCGCGAACACCGGCGCGTTCTTGAAGCCGAAGTCGAGATAGTCCACGCCGTAGATCCACTCCGGCGTGGGCTGGCCAAGCCGCCGCGCCCGGCGCCGCTCGGCGGCCTTGGCTTCCTCGAAGGCGAGCATCGCGGTGTCGTGGAAAACCGGGTCGACGATCGAGCAGACGAAGACGAACTTGAGCTTGTACCACTCCTGCTTCTCCTCGTCCCAGCGGGGCCGCAGCAGGTGCCGCATGATGACCTTGAACTGCGGCTCGTTCTCGCCGGAGGTGCCCGGCCCCCAGTTGTGCAGCACGAGGAAGATCTTGTCTCGTTGCGCGGGGTCCTGGGCGATGCGCTCGACGGTGTCGTAGAA
Source organism: uncultured Planctomycetales bacterium (assembly GCA_964448675.1). Classification (GTDB taxonomy): domain Bacteria; phylum Planctomycetota; class Phycisphaerae; order UBA1845; family Fen-1342; genus CAYUZU01. Next base: position 40,904 of record CAYUZU010000008.1, on the reverse strand, counting down.
GCGGCGGGTGTAGGTCTCGGGATAGATCGGCAGCTCGTAGCGCACGAGGAACGGCACGCTCAGCACGACCACGATCGCCAGGTAGACCCAGCGGCGGTCGAGCATGGCCAGTTTCTGCGCGAGCCGATACACCGATTACTCCTGTGCCGAACGGACTTCAATCACGCCGCGCTCGAGCCCCAGCAGCATGCGCAGGCTGGCGGCGATGATCGCGATCGAGATACCGATCCAGAGACCGCGCTGCATGCCCGACATCAGCACGCGGTTGTCGAAGTCGGCCCAGGCGGGCAGCCAGAACCACGAGGTCAGCAACTGGTCCTCGCCGGTAATGCCGAAGGGCCGGTGCAGCAGTACGCTGAGCCAGCCGCCGACGGGGTCGGAGCCGACGACCATAAGCGATGCCGACAGCATCATGACGGTCGCCTCGAGCGAGCGGATGCGGAAGGCGCGATAGGCGGCGAACGTGATGTAGAAGCCCAGCAGCGCCATGACGGTCGCGGCCAGCGGGCTGATGAACGCGTCGAGGAAGAACGTCCGCGGGCGGAACTGGAAGGTCGCCTGGTATTCGTAGTACTCGCGCGCCAGGGCCAGCTCGTCCGGCGACAGGGCGCGGAACGCCTCGTCCCGCTCGACCGGGTCCTCGACCGCCGCGGCCTCGCGATACGCCGCGATGGCCTGCTCGGTGCGGGCCTGGACGGCCTTGTCACGCTCCTCGATGCGGTCTTCCCAGACCAGCGCGCCCAGCACCGTGAAGAACACGACGAAGACCATGAGCGACATCGCCCAGCCCTGCCGCCGCTTGAAGACGTTGCCGCCGTGCACGTAGAAGAGGTTGACCACGCCCAAACCGAGGGCCATGGTCACGACGATGTTGAACGCATCGGTCAGGTTGACGCGAATGAAACTGAGATGCAGCGTGCGGCCGGTTGCCGTCTGCTCGCCGACGGCAAACGCGAAGATGTAGAAGATCGCGCCGAGAACGATCGCCAGCCATATCAACCGTTGCTGCATGAATGCGAACCTACTTCATGGTCTCGCGCAGAAGATCCACCGCGCGGTTGATCTGGGGCACGTTGCACAACAAGGCGCCGAAAACGATGAGCCCCAGCATGCCGATCTTGAACAGGTCCTGCGCCCCGAGGCTGCCCAGCAGGTGCGGATCACCGCTGAGCTTGGCGGACGAGGCCCAGAACTCCTCGCCGATGATCGTGTAGTCGCACGACGCGATGAAGAACGGAATCTGGTAGAGCTGGTCGGTGCCGGCGATCTGCATCGCGTTGACCGTCTGGCCCGTCTCGGCGAACAGCAGCGAATCGGCTTCCCAGTAGCCGAAGTAGAAGCACGCCGCCGGCCGCTCCTGCAGCATCCACCCCATCGACGCCATCGCGAAGAAGAACTGGCCGCCGGGGAAGAACCGCACGTTGTCGGCGTGGAACTGGTCGATCGCGCCGACCTGGGCGTAGCCGTCCTTGATCGCGTTGATGTGAACCGACATGGTCTCGGCGTAGCAGCACGGCACGATCAGGCGGTTATCGAGCTCGCCACTCATCTCCGCCACCCGCCGCAGCACCGGCATCGACGCGAACAGCTGCACGCGCTTCAGGTCGCAGGCGCCGCCCGTGGTGAACAGCGTCGGCCGCCCCATCTCCGTCGCGCGGGCGACGGCTTCGTCGAATGCGATCAGCCCCGGAATGTCACGAATCGGCAGGACCCAGCCGCGCGAGGCGAAGTAGATGCCGAGCAGTACTGCGATGATGATCGCCGCCACGGCGGCCCGGCGGATGATGAAGCGCAAGGACGCCTGCAGGGCCGACTCCCGTGCCGCGGCCTGGCGGGCGGCTGCGACTTCCTCGTCGGTGGGGGTGGCGGACCGTTCACCGTCGGCGGACGCCATTTTGGCAGCGGCGGGCGCAACCGCGGTGGGCGCGTCGGCGGGTGGTTGGGCTGCCGCCGGCCAGCCGGACGTCAGCGTCGCCAGCACGGCGCTCGTCAGTGCGAGCCGAACACCGGCTGAAACGCTTCTGCGTCCGAACAGCGAAATCCGTCCCAATGGCACTTGCTGTCAAATCTCCGCGCGGGTGTGCTGGCAAAACTCAGGGGGCCGCTTGCGGCGCGGGCCGCGCCCCCAGCGGCGGGACCAGCCAGCCGGCCGGTCGTCACTTCTCCGAATCGCGCGACTGCTCTTCGTCGTGCTGATCCTGCTTCGCATCGCGGCGGGCCATCGCCTCGTCGTCTTCGTCGTCCGGCGAATCGAGCTTGCGCCGCTCATCCGGTTCTCGATTGAGTTCATCAGTAACGTCGTTCAGGCCACGCTTGAATTCATTCCAGGCGCGCCCCAGCGAACGCGCGACCTCGGGCAGGCGATTGCCGAACAGCAGCAACGCCACAATCCCGATCACCAACCAGTGCATCGGACTGCCAAAACCCATACGGTCAGATCCTTCCTGCTGCGCCGACCGCGCGCGGTCGACCGGCCTGGCGCATGGACGGGCAGCCCCAGGGGGACCCCGGGGCCGGCGCTTCCCGGCTCAGCCACGCGCAGCCGTTATTATCAATCGCCCTGCCGCCCCTGTCAAAATACAAACCCGGGCGAAACCGCGTCGCGGCCGGCGCCGCGGACCCCCGCCGCCTGCTATCATGCGGGATTCCGAAGGAGCCCGATGCGACGCCTGTTCGATTTTCTACGCCTCGATGACCTGCCGCTCATGACGCGGCCGAATTATGCCGCCGAGCTGCGGCAGATGCTCCTGTGGGGCATGGTGGCGGGCACATTCGAGGGGGGCGTGGCCGGCATCGTGGCGTCCCTGACCTTCAAGGCGTCGCCCGAGGTGACGACCCTGGTCTGGGCCCTCCCCTTCCTGATGAACGTGCTCAACGTGTTCTGGGGAATCACACTCCGCGGCCGCGCCCGGCGGCGGACGTTCATCACCCTGGCCCTGATCGGCCTGGCGGGGGTCGCATCGATCGGGCTTACGCCGATGGAGCCGCCCTACGGCGCCTGGCTGTTCGCGGTACAGGTGGGCTTCATCGCGCTGTTCAATTCCGGGTTGATCACGCTGCGCACGACGATGTGGCGAGCCAATTATCCCGCGACGCACCGGGCCCGCATCGCCGGCCGGCTGCAGACCGTGCAGCGGCTGCTGACGGCCGTGACGACGGCGGCGCTGAGTGGTCTTTTCCAGTTCGCGGCCTGGACGTATCAGATCGTCTACCCCGCCGTGTCGTTGATCGGCGTGGTTTCACTGTGGCCGATGCGGCGGGTGCGGGTGCGCGGCGAGCCGGCCGAACTGCGGCAGTTTCACCAGCAACGGGCGGCGGACGCAGGCTTCCCCAGACATCGCCTGCGTCGCATCGGGCACGGGCTGGTCGAGGCGGCGGGCATCCTGCGCAGTGATACGCTGTTTGCGCGGTACATGCTGGCCCAGTTCCTGCTGGGCTCGGCCAACTTCGTCACCGAACCGCTGCTGATCAACTTCCTGACGAAGCGGTTTGATTTCCGCTACTTCGAGTCGGCTGCGCTGATCACGCTGATTCCGGTGGTCGTGATGCTGCTCTCGATTCAGTTCTGGGCGCCGCTGTTTGACCGCATCGGGGTGCTGCGATTCCGGGTCTACAACAGCGCTGCCTGGTGCCTGTCGTACGTGGGCGTCACGACCGGCATGCTGGTGGTCGGGCTGTTCGGACTCGATTGGCTGCCGCTGGGGGTGGCGATTATCGGCTTGTCGCGGATCGCCAACGGGCTGGGCCGCAGCGGCGGCGTGATCGCGTGGTTCATCGGCCACCTGCATTTCGCGCGCCCACACCAGACCGAGCTCTACATGGGGATCCACGTGGGGCTGACCGGGCTGCGGGCGCTGGTGATGCCGTTCGCGGGTCTGGCCTGCAGCAACGTGCTGGGCTACGGCACGTTCGGCATCGGGCTGGCGCTTGCCGTAACCGGTCACATCATGTTCCGGCGACTGGCCCGCACCCAAGCGCCGCCAGTCGGCACGCGAACCGACCCAACCGAAGCTGCATAACTGTTTATTAAGGATTGATTTATGATTTTCGCCCGGCCCGGGTCGTAAACGGGAGTTGGCCCGAATCGCCGCCCTTGCCCTTCCTTAACGGAATTCTAACCCAAACCGGGTTGCATCCACATGAGGCGGCGATACCGTACCGGTCACAGGAGTGGGAGGGAGCGCGGTCTCCCTTTCGATAGTGTAATAACGCGGGCGCGTGATCCATGGCGCGGCAGTGTCAACGCCCGCGACTCCCGACGTGCTCTGTTGTCGGCCGCGCGATATGTACGAAGGTGATTCTCATCCTCCGGGCGCGTCGGTCGTGTCCGGCAGGGATGATACGCGGACACGCCCATGGTTTGCGAAACCGGCCTTCAGGCAAGGCCAGGGTGTTCGATTCTGGCGTTCCGTGCGGTTGAGGAGTTGGGTTCGATTTTCCACAGATTTGGAGGAGACGAGAGATGAAGAAGCTGCTGACGCTTGTGGCATTGGCCACCTTCGCGACGGCCGCCGGCGCTGCCGACCTGGCCGTAACCGACTGGTATCAGAACGAGTTGAATGGCCCCGGCGCGACCAAGGACTTGCTCGCCGACAGCGGCAGCACCGTCGCCGGTGGCATCACCGCCGCCGAGTGGTACATCGGCAACACGTTGGGTACAACCGAAAACCCGGCCAGCCACGCCATGTGGGCGAACAACTGGAATGGCGAGGCCGAGGATTTCTTCAAGCTGACGCTCCAGTTGGATCCTGGCTACTACGCCAACATTGACCAGCTTCGCCAGTCGACCGACTCTTCGGGCACTGGCCCGACGATGGGCTCGGTGGAGATCTACATCGACGGTGAGATGGCCTGGTCGACTAGCTACACCGAGGACGGCAATTACAACAACCAGATCCTGGACGTCGGCGTTGCTTCCGACTTCGGTTCGACGATCGAGGTGTACTGGACCGGCACCGGCGCGACCAGCGACGGTGGCACCTATCGGCTGGGCAACTACTACGATGGCTCGTACCAAGCCAGCGGCCTGCTCGGCAGCACCATGGTCCCCGAGCCTGTCAGCTTCGTGCTGCTGGCCCTCGGCGCCCTGCTGCGTCGCCGCTAAACCCGACCGATCGGCTGCGGGCCATATGCGCTCGCGCCGCTGCGCTGAACGAACAGGACGGGCGGGTGCGTCACGGACGTGCCCGTCCGTTTTCTTGCGCGTGCCGTTGCGCGTGGGGCCACAGCGCTTGGCCCGCCTGCCGCGCCGCGGTCTAATACGCACTATGGCTGCGCAAGAGGACATTGTCCTGTCCGTCCGTGACCTCGTCGTGAGCTTCGAGAAGCCCGACGGCGGCACCCACACCGTGCTCGACGGCGTCACCTTTGACGTGATCCGCGGCGAGACGCTGGTCATCATGGGCGGCTCCGGTTGCGGCAAGAGCACGCTGCTGAACTGCCTGATCGGCGAGATCCAGCCGGTGCGCGGGAGCATCCTCTATCGCCTGCCCGAGCTGGGCGAATGCAACTTCGCCGAGTGCGACGAGCAGCAGCGCAACGCCCTGCGCAAGAGATTCGGTATTCTCTTTCAGTCGGGGGCGCTGTTCAGCTCGCTCACCCTGGCCGAGAACATCGCCCTGCCGCTGCGCGAGCACTCGTTCGTCGCCCCCGACATCATCGACATCGTCGTCACCATGAAGCTGCAGCAGGTGCACATGCTCGAGCACCGCGACAAGTACCCGGCGCAGCTCTCCGGCGGACAGAAGAAACGCGCGGGACTGGCCCGTGCCACGGCACTCGACCCCGAGATCCTGTTCTACGACGAGCCGAGTGCGGGCCTCGACCCGGTCACCTCATCCGCGATCGACGAGCTCATCATCAAGCTATCGAAGGGGCTGAACGTCACCAGCGTGGTGGTCACCCACGAGATGGACTCGGCGTTCCGCATCGCCGACCGTATGATCATGCTGCAACAGGGGAGAATCATGCGGCTCGGGCCGCGCAGTGATTTCGAGAAGCTGCGCGACGCCGATCCGGACTCACTCGCGTCGCGTGACGACAAGCTGATCCACCAGTTTCTGGGCGGGAAATCCAGCGGTCCGCTTACCGACGCCGCCGGCACGAGCGAGTACGAGAAGCTCCTGCACGGCATCAAGACCGCACGCTGACGGCCGGGCGGGCGCAGCGGCTACACCTCCGGTCGCACCTGTGTCAGGATCGATCGCGCGATCTCGGCCGAGGCCGCGTTGAAGGCGGCTTCCTCCCGCGGGGCGCTCATCACGAAATCGCCGGCGACCTCGAACCCGCCGACCAGGCCCTTGTTCTCAGCCTTGGCGCGGCGCTTGTCGCGCGGGAAGAAGTAGATCAGCGTCTCGTCCGCCGGCGTGGTGATCAGCGTGTTGACGGTGTTGTTCTCCGGATCCCGATTCAGCCACGCTTCCATCACGCGGTGCGCCTCGTCGGCGTCCGCGGCGCGGAAACGATACACGACCGTGGGATAGTGCCGCTCCCCCCCCACCGGCATCGTCTCGATGGGCATGGGGCTGGTCGTGATCTGGTAGTGCAGGTGCCACGGGATCGAGGCCCCGGCGCCGGGGCCGTTGAACAGCACGCGGAAACGGCGATCGGTGCGCTCGTGCAGCTCGAGCATGGCGTCCAGTTCGTGCCGGGCGTAGCCCTGGTCGCGATGCCGGGCGGTCATCACGGTGTAGTGATCCAGCTCGATCCAGGCGAAGTTGGCCCCCGCAAAGTACTGCTCGCCCGCGAGCTCGATCGGCACCAGCCGCTCCATCGGGTGGCACTCGCGCACGTTCTGCTCGCACAGGAAGCAGTGCCGCCCGCTCGGGTCGCGCGGGTCGCGGAACAGCTTCGATTCGTCGCGTTGCGGATTGAGAATCCCGCGCCGCTCGAGTTCGGCCACGTCGCCGCGAATCTCGCGGTGCGGCATCCAGCGGAAACGGAACTTCACGCCGCAGGCATCGTCCAGCACTTCTTTCGTGCCGATCTCGGCGGTCTGCGGATCGGACAGCAGGAAGCCTTCGCGTCCCTGCTCGGCCCAGGTCTCGATGAGTTGTTCGGCCAGTCCATGGCGCTCGGTCATGATGGTTACTCGACCTCCACTTTGCCTTCGGCGCGATCCGGCGTGACGCCCAGGTCGTCCAGCAGGTCCTTGGTGCGATTGGCCCAGGTGAAGTACGGGATGGTGATCTCGTAGGCCCGCTGGCCCATCTTGTGTCGCAGGTCGTCGTCCTGTAGCAGGCGCGTCAAGGCGGCCGCAAATCCCTCCACGAAGTCGGCCAGCACGACGACCCCGCCCTCGCCGAGGATGTAGCCCTGCGTCACGTCGTCGAGGTTGCTCGTCAGATCTTCCGTCGGCTGCCCGACCAGGTACTCGACCACGAACGGCACCAGATTCGATGACACCACCGGGACGCTCGTCGCCGTGGCCTCCTGGGCGCTCATGCCGAAACCCTCCATCACGGACGGCGTGCAGTACACGTCCGTCGCGGCGTAGAGGTACGGCAACTGCTCCCAAATCGATCCCAGTACGATGACGTCCTTCTCCAGCTTCAGTGACTGGATCAGGCCCGTCAGCTCCTCGTACAGTTGCGGCGTCTTCTGATCGATCGACACCGCCAGCAACGCATCCGGGCACTCGCGCTTCACCTGCGCGAACGCCCTGATCAGCACGTCCTTGCGCTTGGTCTTGTCGGTGCGGCTGATCTCGGTGATGAGCTTGCGCTGCTTCAGCTCCGCCACCGACAGTGGCGACAGCGTGCCGAAGAAGGCATAGATCGACTCGATCTCTTCGGCCGACCGTGGATGATAGCGATCGGGATCGACGCACGGCGGCAGGAAGTACCGCGCGTCCACGCCATAGTCATCGCGGAACGAATCGCGAATGGCGGTCGACGTGGCGACGCACCCGTCAAGTTCGGACGTGATCTTCTTCTCGTTCTCGATGCGCTCGTCGATCCGCAGGTTCGCCCAGGTGGACGGGTCCATGTTGCGCTTCTTGATGGCGCCGAGCGAATGCGGAATCCAAACGTGCGGGGCAATCCGTTCGCCCGTGTCCGGGTCCTTGTTGACCATCACGCCGAGCTTGCCGGCATCCCAGTAGTGCGAGATGATCAGGTCGAAGCTGTCACTCTCGGCATCGAGCCGGCGGTGCAGGTCCTCGGCCAGCTTGGGCAGTTGCTCGTCCATGTCCTCCTTGCGGACGAATTCCTGCAAGCCGTCCTCGAGATAGACGATGCGCGCGTGGCCGGACGGGTGATAGTGCACGCCGACCTGCGGTTTCTTGCTGACCGGGTGCGGATACCCGCCACGGTTGACGATCGTCACCCGATACCCCAGATCGATCAGGGCCTCGGTGAACTGGTTCACGTAGACGTTCTGGCCCCCCGTGTCCGGGAGGCCCGGGACCACCTTCCACTCGTGGACGCCGTGGTTGGTGATCTGGAGTACGTGTCGCCGGTCGCGGCTGGCGAAGAATTCGTGTTTCTGATCGGTCTGGTCCATCAGGATGCATCCCACCTATGTGTTTGACGAATCAGGTCCTTCTTGCGCATCGGCCATAATCGGCCAGCCATGCAACGTTGTGATCGTGAAACCGCGGGATGTCCCGCACCCCTCACGACAGCCAGCCGTATTTTCGGAGGCCTTCAAGGATGCCGGCGGCATAATCTGCCTGGGCGTGATAAACCTGGGGCTCCTGGAAGGCTTTGAGTTCCGAAGCGGCGTTGCCAACGGCAATGCCGCGGAAACCGAGTTCGGCCCGCATCATATCGAGATCGTTACCGGTATCGCCGCACGTGACGACCTGCTCTGCCGGCACATTGCATTTCTTGGCGACGTAGCGGATCGCCTCCCCCTTACCGGACCGGATCGGCAGTAGATCCAGGAACTTGTCCGCGGAGTAGACAACCTTCGCATCGAGACCGGCGTCGGCCAGGCGTTTGCGTATTTCCCCCAGGCGCTGCTGCGCGTTCTCTTCGAGGTAGTAGCTGCTCTTGTAAGGCGACTGCCATTGGGCGTCCTGCATGCGGGCTTCCGGGATCGATTGCAGGATCTGCTCCACCGCCTGCTTGTCCCAGCGGTCGCTGATCACCTGGTGCCATTCCTCGTCGAGCACGTACGCCCCGTCCTCGCGAAAGTGGATGTCGGTCCCCACCATGCAGACGCACACCGCGGCCCGGCGATCGGTGTTCTTCTCCGTGTAGAAGTTCTCGATGGATCTCAAATGGCGGCCCGTGGAGAAGACGAGCGGGATCTGGTTCTTTTCGACCAGGTCCCACAGCTCGAACATCGCCTCGTCGTCGCCGATGAACGTCCCATCCATGTCGGTGGCGAGCATGCGGTCCCACTTCATGTGCAACTCCGTTCCTTGAGGGTTCGTGTTGTCACCGGGCTGGAAACCCCCGGGCACCGCGCCTGGCCCGGGCCACGCAGGCTACCACCGACGGCCCCCGCAAGGCAACCCGAAAGGTCGCCGAGGGCTTCCGAAATCGCGCACGACGACCGGAATTCACCCGGCACAGCTCGGCCGGCGTCACGCCCCCAGCAGGGCGTGCAGCTTCGCCTCCGAATCCGACAGCACCTTCGCGTGCAGGCTCTGCCCGTGGCTGTCCATCGTGACGACACAGGGGAAGTCCTCGACCTGGATTTCCCAGAACGCCTCGGGCACGCCGAAATCGAGCTTGTGCACCGCCCTTACCGCCATGACCCGCTCGGCAATCAACGTCGCGGCGCCGCCGATGGCGTGCAGGTACACCGCGCCGTGCTGCTGGCAGGCCGCCAGTGTCCGCGGCCCCATGCCCCCCTTGCCGATGACCGCCCGCAGACCGAAATGCTCGATCACGTCCGCCTCGTAAGGCTCCTCGCGGATGCTGGTGGTCGGACCGGCCGCAACGAAGGTATAGCGGCCGTCGTCCTCCTTGCGCACCACCGGGCCGCAGTGGTAGATCACGCCGCCGGCCAGGCCCTGCTTGAGCGTGTCGTACATCGCCTGCTCGCTCGGCGGGCAGGCGCCCTTGATGAAGCTCTCGACCATGTACTTGTGGGCGGCGTCGCGGCCGGTGAAGACCACGCCCGAGACCAGCACCTGGTCGCCGATGTGGAGCTGGCGGATCTGGTCCTCGGGGATCGGGACAGTCAATGCTGTTGGCATGCGTTACTCCGAGCGGTGGCGGTCGCAGCGGCGGATCGCGCGGTCACAGAATCACAACGTATCGAGGTCACAGGCGCCCGGCCTGGTCAAGGCGCGATCAAGAGGCATGGTCATCTCCCGGCGGTTGAATGGTCGCATTGCCGTCGCGAATGGTCATGATCTTGCGACGGTCGGCCCAGCACATGTACGCGATCGACACGAAGAAGGACGCCGGCAGGCGGTGCAATTCGGCCATCTTGACGCCCAGGACGGTGGTCTGGCCGCCGAAACCCATGGGGCCGATGCCGAGGTCGTTGATCTCGCGGAGGAGCTGTTGCTCCATTTCGTCGAGGGCGGGGTCGACGTTGTGATCGCCGAGCGGGCGGAAGAGCTGTTCCTTGGCCTTGATCACGCTGGTGGCGCGGTCGCCGCCGATGCCGACGCCGAGGATGCCGGGGGCGCAGCCGAAGCCCTGGGCCCGCTGGGCGGCGGTGAGGACGGCGGCCCGGACGCCCTTGATATCGCGTGACGCGGACAGCTCGGGCGAGGGCACGCTGAACTGGCAGCCGCAATTCTCCGACCCGCCGCCTTTGAGCATGAGGGCGACGCGGAGCTCGTCGCGGTCCCACTCATCGAAGTGGACGGTGGGAAAGTCGACGCCGGTGTTGTCCCCGGTGTTCCTGCCAGAGAGGGCCGCGACGGCGTTGGGTCGCAGGTAGGCCCGCTCCGTGGCGGTACGGACGGCTTCTTCGATCTGCTGGCGGATGGGGCGCTGCGGCGTGCCCTCGGGGAGCCAGACGTGGAAGATCGGCGTGCCGGTGTCCTGACAGATCGGGCGCGACTGCTCGCGCGACATGCGGACGTTGTCCAGGATGGTCGCCAGGGCGCCCTCGGCCGCGGAGCCGGGGGATTCGCGCTTGTGGGCGGCTGTGAGGGCCTGCTCGACGTCGGGGGACAGATCGGTGGAGGTGGAGCGGATGAGCTCCACCAGGTGTTCGCGAATATCCTGCATGGTCGCCTCGCGGGTGGGTGGCACTCGCCTCGGGTCAGCGAACCTCCATTATGATGGCTGGGAGAGGCGGGTCAATACGGCGGGCGGAGGTGGGAAGGCCAGAGATTGACGAAGTGGAGGAACGGTGCGACGCAGTGCGCGCAGCGGTGTCGGCGCGGCGGGAACAGATCGGACTGGCGAAGCTGGCGGGCGAGCGGTACAGTCGGCCGTGTTGCCCGCTGGCGGCCGAGCAGAGGTACCCGTGCGGATCGAGTTGACCAAGACGTTCACGTTCGAGGCGGCCCACTCGCTGCCCACCTTCCCCGCGGGGCACAAGTGCCGCCGGCTGCATGGGCACAGCTACGTCGTCGACGTGCACGTGGCGGGCGAGGTCGACGAAGCGGCGGGCTACCTCATTGACTACGGTGAGATCAAACGGCTGTGCGAGCCGGTGCGCAAGCGGCTCGACCATTATCACCTGAACGAGATCGAGGGGCTGGAGAACCCGACGGCCGAGGTCCTGGCCCGCTGGATCTGGCAGCAACTCGAACCCGACCTGCCGTTGCTCGCGGCGATTACCGTGCGGGAAACCTGCACGGCGGCGTGCATCTACCGCGGCGAGTGACGGCCGCGTCCCGCGGGGACCGGCGGACGGCGCGCCTCAGTGGGTCTCCGCGACAGCGTCGATCAGCGCGCGCAACCCCGCGCGAAATGTCGGCGGATCCTCGAGCATCGGGTAGTGGCCGACGCCATCGATGATGACGGCGTCAAAGTCGGCGTAACGGCGATTGGTCTCGATCGCGGTCGGCATGCCGCCGTGGGCCCAGGGGGCGGAATTGATGCAGCGGATCGGCACCTCGACAGCGGCCAGCGCCGCGGCCATATCGAAATCCGAGAAGCTGCGGATCAGCGCGACCGCGGCCGTGCGATCGGCCAGCACCGCCTGCGAGCTGACCCAGGCGATGACATCGCGGTCAGCCGTCGGCGGAAACATGGTGGGCACGGCCTCGGTCATGGTCGTATAGAAGTCCGCCTCGAGCCGCGCGGCCAACTGGTCCGCCAGCGCCGCCGGGAAGCTGAAGTCCGCGTCGTGCAGGGTGTCGACGGCGACGATGCCGATCACACGCTCCGGCATGCGGGCGGCGGCTAGCAGCGCGATCGGCCCACCCATGGAATGTCCGACGAGAATGACACGATCGAGCTCGAGTGTCTCGATCACGGCCTGTACGTCACCGGCCATGCTGTCGAGCGTCCAGTCGTCGCGGTTCGCGCCCGACGCTCCGTGGCCCGCGAGGTCGAGCGAGACCACGCGATAGCGATCCGCCAGCGCGTCGAGATGCGGCCGCCAGAACGCCCGGTTGCACGCCCAGCAATGGATGAAGACGACGCTGGTCACGGCGTCACCACGGTCGTCATACACGATCGGCACGCCGTCAGGCGACTCGGCCACGCCGGTGGCGATGCGCGGCGTGCGCGAGGCCGACTGGCAGCCGACAAGCAACAGCAGGGTCAGGAGCGTCCAAGTGCGGCCCATTGGTCCTCCCTTCGCGGACTGTCAGCCGCGACCCCCAATGGGCAGCCGCGCTGCGGGCGGGCAACAGCATACCATGGCCCGCGGGGGTTGCCGAGTTCGGTGCGCAGCGGCGCGGGATCGTGCGATGAGGTCGCGGCAGTGGGTGCCGGCGGGCGGTTGAGACAGGCCAGGCGCCATCCCGCATGTGCATCGGGATGGCGCGAGTCGAGTCCGGGGGCTACATGCCGGGCGGCAGGAGCATTTCGCCGCACTCGGGGCAGAGCTTGTTGGAGGTGACCTTTTCTTCGTTGATCGGGTCGACCCAGGGCCCGTCCCCGACCTTGATCTGGTTGATCGAGCCCTTGCTGTCGTAGTTGTACAGGACCAGGAACGGACCGTGGCCGTTCGGGCAGGTCTGCATGTACCCGACGTAGAAGGTTTGCTCGCTGCAACTGGGACAGGCCTGCGGCCCCTGGCCGGCGTTGGCCGTCTCTTCGTGGCCGCAATTGGTGCAGACCCAGTGGGCTTCACGATTGAATGTGCTGTGCGCCGGCTGGATGTTGTACTGGGCGCCGGCCATCATGTTGCACGTGATCACAATGGCAAGCGCCGCGAGCACCACGATGAGAATACCGATCCGGATGATCTGGCCGCGGTTCAAATCGCCCAGCTTGCTCTTCAAATCTGAGATGTCGGCCATCAGGTGTGAATCCTCTCTAGGCAGCGAACGCCAATCACTTCGCGCATCTTACGAGCTGTCGCGGCCAAGTCCAGCGGCGCCCGACGCCCCCCACCGCGCCCGCGGGGCACGCCTTATGCGCCGCGTGGCCTGACAAGGTCAGGCCACGGGGTGCGTCCTACGTATCTTTGTGCTGCCGGCGGCCGGTCGCAGCCAGCCGCGATGCCACCAGCAGTGCTCAATTATCCAGGTGCCAGGCGTCGCTGAAGCCCGGGGCCTTGCCATACCACCACCAGAGTTGGTCCTTGGCAAAACTGTAATGCGGGTAACCGCCGGGGCCGCCATACGGACCGGCCGTCTGTGAACCGCGGCAGAGGTAGCAGATGAAGTCGACCAGCGGCCGCCCACCGACGACCATGCCCCAGCACTCGAAGTAGCGGCTGCGGATCGGCTCGGTCAGTTGCTTGACAGTGGATACGCGCTTCACCGAACCATCGATGGTGGCCATGTTGATTTTGCCGAGGTGACGGGCGGTCAACCACGTCGGGCCGGTGTACCAGGCGCGGTCGCCGTCATCCCACAGCAGGCGGCCACCGTCGCGCCACGGACGCCCGACCGTGGACGGGTCCACCGAGTTGTGCAGTTCGGAGAGACCGAGGCTGTCGTCGGGGCCCACTTCGGCGAGCAGAATCGTCGCATCGGGCCGCTTGGGCGCGAAGCGGTCAGGGTTCATCAGGTACTGGCCCGGCGCACCCGGCGGATTGAAGTGGCGCAGCCAGTAGTTCATCCCGTAGCCGCAGGCCAAGGCCGTGGTGTCCGTGCGGTCTTCGCCGTTGTCCTGCCATTCGGCGTTGTAGTCATACTCCGGCTTGTAGGGATCGCCAGGACAGATGAAGGCGTTCTCGTCGCCGCAGTACTTGGGCGTGAGGTAGTAGAACCAGAGCTCCTTCTTGGGGACCCACCAGGCGGCCTCGCTCCAGAGGGAGCCACTCGGTCCGCAGGGCAACCAACCCTGGTACTCATCCTGGTAAGTGCGCAGCGCGATGGTGATTTGCTTGAGGTTGGAAGCGCAGGCCACCGCTTGCGCCTGCTTCTTGGCCTTGCCAAGCGAGGGCAGGAGGATGGAGATCAGCAGCGCAATGATTGCGACCACCACGAGGAGTTCGATCAGAGTGAAACCTTTCAGCCCCCGCGCCGTTCTAAGCGTGCGTCGCATCGTTCAACTCCATGCCCAATTGCCAACGTACGACGGCAGTGCCATCCCGAGGTGCCAGCTAATCTGCGCCGTACGCAAGATTTGTCTAACGACTGATTATACTTCACCGTACCGCCCGCTCAACCGAATCGGCGGACTTTCTCAGGACCTGTCGCACGACGAACCGATTATCTGGACCTTCCGGTCCGCAGGTCCCAAGCTCATCGATTCTTATCACGCGTCTGACCGAAAGTCCAACCATGCTCATCGGCTGATTCCTTATCGGCCCTAAAGCGGTGCCAGGCGCCGGCACTCGGTTGACAGTTGCTCCAGGCGCTCCGGGCGAACCGCCACGCCCAACCCGAAACCGCGCCGCGGCCGGATCACGCCCCTAAATCCAAACCTGACAGAGGGTTGCGCTATGTCGCGTTTGAGGAGCACCGGCCCGAAGGCCCCCTCGACGAAACGCACCCGCGGGCAGGTCTCGAGAAACGCGACGCCGGCGGCGCTGAGCAGACTGGTCTCGCCGACGAGGCAGCCGAGCTGCACGTCCCGTCCCGCCTGGAGCACGAGCCGGGCGATTCGCAAGGCTGGTAATAGCCCGCCGTTCTTGGCGAGGCGCACATTAAAAACGCGCACGCCGCCACCCTCGATCAGTCGCCGGGCGTCCTCGATCGTCAGCAGCGACTCATCGGCGATGACCGCGCAGGAGGTCTGCTCGGCGAGGTACGGCAGATCGTGATCGTGGGCGTCGGGCAGCGGCTGCTCGATCGCGCATACGCCGTGCTTCTCGAGTGGCACCAGGCTTTCGTGCGCCTCGGCGAGCGACCACCCCGCGTTGGCGTCGACGCGCAGTGTCGCGCGGCCGTCGGCGATCGGGCGGTGCAGGACCTGGTGGGCCCAGCGCAGCCGCTCCTGCCAGCCGTCGGTCGCGACCTTGAGCTTGAAGTCGCGCAGGCCGTAGCGGCGCTGAAGCCAGAGCAGCCACTGCAGCCTGGCCCGCGAGCGGCCGACGACCATTCCCGAGTAGCGTGCCGTTGCCAGCGCCCCGGGTGGTCCGAAGCCGGGCAGCCCCAGCCAGCCCGCCATGTCCGCCGGCCGGCGGCCGAAGGCCTTGCCGCACAGGTCGAGCAGCGCCAGCTCGACGGCGCAGCGCGCGGCGTTGACGACGCGCCCTTCGATGTCGGCGGGCAAGTCTTCGATGCGCTCGAGGGACTCGATGAAGCTGTTCGGCGCGAAATCCGCGAGCAGCGGGCCAAAGGTGTGCTCGATGTCTTCCACGACGGAGGTGGACGTCTCGCCCGTGACGTACGGCCGAGCGAGCGTCTCGCCGTAGCCGGTGTGATGGGCGTACGGCGCGGCCGCGACCAGCGAGACAATGATGGGGTCGGCCACAGTGCGTTCGGCGGCGGCGTGTTCGAAGCGGAACCGCATCGGGATCGCCAGCCGATGGATGCGCAGTTCGCGGATGCGCAGTGGTCCGTTCATGGCACGGCCGGCAGAGCGCTGCGGGGCGGGTCGACGGGCCACATGTCGGTGTCGCGGATCGCGGCGGCGCCGACTTCGCTGCGCAAGTAGTCGAGCGCGGCCTGGACGGCGGGCGTCGGCGGCTCGATGTGGTAGACGTAGATGAGCTTGGCGAGGCCGTAGCGTTCGGACTCGATCTCTTCGAGCGATGGATACGCCGCGGGGCCGGTGCGCTCCATGCGCAGGCCGAGGTAACGCACGTCAGCGTCGTCGTATCCGATGTTCGCAAAGCCGAGGGCGCGCGGGTCGTCGGCGACGGCGGCAATCACAGCCTGGTCGGTCGGCTTGACCTCCCAGGTCGGCTCGGCGATGAGGATGCGGGCCATGTGGCTCAGGTGCATGCCGGCGCGGGTGTCCTTGGCCCGGCCATAGACCTGGATCGGCCCCTGCCAATCCACGGCGTCCCCGGCGAGCTGCTGCCAATCGGTGATCTGCTCGCGGAGAACCAGCTCGAGATGCCCGGCGAAGATGGCGTCGAGCGGGTTGTCGAGGTGAACGTAGAGGCCGAAGCCGTAGAACGCGATGCGGTGGCCGCGGACCCGCCGATCGCCGAACTGCTCGAGCTCGGTCGAGCTGAGGCGGCGGTCGGTACAGGCGAGGTCGCAAGTGCCGGCGGCGAGCTTGCTGAAGCCGGACTGTGAGTAATTGAGCGGCCAGACCTTCTCGATCGTGAAGCCGCGCCCGCGGGCGTCGTCGAGCCAGGAGGCGGTCATTTCGGTGGGGATCTGGGCCCCGGAGAGTCGCAGGTGCACCGCCGGCCGGCCGGTGTGACCGCAGCCGGCAACCGCGGCCAGCGTCATTCCGATCAGGAGCAGTTGCGGGGCGGCGTGTTTGGCGATCGCGCTTCGGCCACGTACACTAGGTGTTTTCGGCGAAGCGACTGCGGACGCGTTGTAAGGGAAAGGCATCATGGCGATTCCGACGACCATTGATCGGCTCGAGGACCACGTGGGGGAAACGGTAACACTCAGCGGCTGGCTCTACAACAGCCGCTCCAGCGGCAAGCTGCTGTTCCTGATCCTGCGAGACGGGACGGGCTTGTGCCAGTGCGTGCTCGAGAAGACCGACGCCAACGCCGACCTGTTCGCCGAAGCCAAGCACCTGGGCCAGGAGTCTTCGCTCGAGGTGGACGGGGAGGTCCGGGCCGACGAGCGGTCGATCGGGGGGCACGAGTTGACGGCGACGGATGTCCGAATCGTGCAGAATGCCGCCGGCTATCCGATTACGCCGAAGGCCCACGGGATCGAATTCCTGATGAAGAACCGCCACCTGTGGTTCCGCTCGCAGCGGCAGTGGGCCATCATGCGGGTACGGCACACGGTGGTGAACGCGATCCGCGACTACTTCAACCGGAACGGCTTCGTGCTGATCGACACGCCGATCTTCGCCCCGTCCGCCGGCGAAGGGGCCCAGACGCTGTTCCAGGTGGATTACTTCGGCGAGCCGGTGTACCTCGCACAGACGGGGCAGCTCTACGTCGAGGCGGCGTGCCTGGCGCACCGCAAGGTCTACTGCTTCGGGCCGACATTTCGGGCGGAGAAGAGCAAGACGCGACGTCACCTCACGGAGTTCTGGATGGTCGAACCCGAGATCGCGTATGCCGACCTGGACGATGTGGTGGCGTTGGCGGAGGACTTCACGTGCTACGTCGTGCAGTCGGTGCTGCGCGAGCGGCGGATCGAGTTGGAGATGCTCGAACGCGACATCAGCAAGCTCGAGGCGATCACCAAGCCCTTCGAGCGCATCACCTACAGTGAGGCGGCGGACATCCTGCACAGCGACCGGACGCGCGAACTGCTCGAAAACGACCTGAAGCAGGCCAAGGCGCGCATCGACGAGCTCAAGGCGCTGATCGAGCAGAAGGAAGCGGAGCGCACCGGCAAGGGCATCAAGCAGTGGAAGGCGGACAAGCTCGCGGCCGAGGTGATCGAGCATCGCGAAGAGCTGGCCGAAACCGAGGATCTGGTGCGAAACATCCCCAAGCACATGGAGCTGGCCGCCAACTTCGAATGGGGCAGCGACCTGGGCGGGTCGGACGAGACGATTATCGCACGCCTGCACAGCAAGCCGGTGTTCGTGACGCACTATCCGCGCGACTGCAAGGCGTTCTACATGAAGCGCAACGCCGACGACCACCGCGTTGTCAACAATCTCGACATGCTGGCCCCGGAGGGCTACGGCGAGGTCATCGGCGGCAGCCAGCGCGAGGACGATCTCGACGTGCTGCTGGAGCGGATCCGCGAGGAGGGGCTCGACGAGAAGGACTACGAGTGGTACATCGATCTGCGCCGCTACGGCACCGTGCCGCACGGCGGATTCGGGCTGGGTGTGGAGCGCACGGTGGCCTGGCTTTGTGGGCTGAAGCACATCCGGGAGACGATCCCTTATGCCCGGATGATGGGGCGGGTGTATCCGTAAGCGCAAACGGCGCTCCCCACGTTCGATCAAGGGTGCAGCATGAGTGACGAGCAGCGCACAATGCAACAGCCCGGCGACGCGACGACGACGCGCGACCGCAGCGTGCTGGCCGACCAGGTGGCAGCCATCGCGCTGACCGTGCTGGGGGTGGCGCTGATCACCACCATCGCGCTGCTGGTCAAGTAGGCCGCGCGGGGGGCGCGAAAACCCCTCGTACCGCCATTCCCGCGTGCTATAGTGGATGTACGCACTCGCGGCCGCCCGAGCTTTGGAGGACGCACCATGTCGCAACGTCGTACCACCGCGTTCGTCTGGCTGAGCGTGCTCCTGGTTTCTGCCTCCGTGCCCGCTGCGGAAATCCACGTCCCCGCCGATGCCCCCACGATCCAGGCGGCCATCGATCTCGCCACCAACGACGATCACATCGTCGTCGCCGACGGGGTCTGGGCCGGGGCGGATAATCGTGGCCTGCACTGGACGGGCAAGTCCCTGACGGTGCGCTCGGCCGGTGGACCGGCCCAGTGCGTGATCGACTGTCAGCAGGCCGATCGCGCGTTCAACCTGCTAGCAGGTGGTGCGGTTGCGGGCTTCACGATTCGCAATGGTCGGGCCGGCCAGGGCGGCGCGATCTACGTCGGCGGACCCGCAACGATCTCAGACTGCGTTCTCGAGGGCAATACCGCAAACGAAGGCGGGGCAATCTTCACGGCCACGGGCGTCGACATCCGGCGTTGCATCCTGCAAAACAACCACGCCACCGAACGCGACGGTGGCGCGCTGTGTAATCTCTGGGGACACGCCATCCTGCACGACTGTCTGCTGGTCGACAACAGTGCGGCGCTGCTGGGCGGTGCGATCTTCAGTGACCTGGCAGCCCTCGAAGTCCACAACTGCACCATCGTCGCCAACACGGCCAACCAGGCGGGGGGTATTCGCAATTACTCCGGCGTGGACATGACGCTGACAGGCAGCATCGTCTGGGGCAATCGCGATGACAACGGCAGCGGGCTGGGTGCCCAGATCACCAGCGTTTCCAGTGGCGAGTTCGTCAACTATTGCTGCATCCAGGGTTACCAGGGCGAGTTCGGCGGCGTGGGTAACATCAACCTCGACCCGCAGTTCGTCGCCCCCGACGCCGGCGACTATCACCTGTCCGCAACATCGCCATGCATCAATGCCGGCATCGAAGAGACGCCGGCCATCACCCCCGATCTTGATCACCATCCGCGCCCCCTTTGTGGCCGACCGGACATCGGCGCGTACGAGTTCGGCATCGGCGATGCGGATTGCGACCGGGACGTGGACTTTGCCGACATCGAGTTGCTGCCGGCCAATCTCAGCGGCCCGGACGTTTCGTACCCGTCGGGTGGCGAATCGTTCGACTTCGATGCGGACGCGGACGCGGACCTGCGTGACATCGGTGGGCTGCTGCGTATGTTCGGCGATGCGTAGCGAAGCAGGCGCATCGGGGGACCTGCGCTTACGCCCGCGTCGCCGCCCGTCGATCCACCACCGCGGTCGCCGCCGCCAGGGCGAGCAGTGGCATGAGCGGCACGCGGTAGCGCACACTGCCGATGTAGACGCAGTGCACCAGCGTGAAGTAGCCCACCGTCAGCCACACGATGACATGCAGGCGTCGCAGGCGGCGTGAGATTTCGCGCGGGCCGTGCAGCGACGGCATGGCCATCACCACCACCCCGGCCACCGCCCCGAGCAGCACCACCAGGGTGTAGACCGCGGAGATCCATGCGGTCGCGCCGTGGCTATGCTCGGCGACGTTGGGGGTGAGGCTCCAGGTGCGGAGGAGCTTCACGCCCGCCAGCCGGAGCACCCGGCCGGGGTCTTGGTGCATCTGGTGCAGGGCCATCTGCTGCAGCTTCTCGTCGCGGGCCACCTCGCCGAGCCGCTCCAGTTCGGGCATGTTCTGCAAGAAGGACTGGTCGCTGCTGCCGTCGGCCTGCGGCCCCTGCGCGTCGTAGAGCGTCACGCCGCCATTGGACGACAGCCACGCCCAATCGCCGAGCACCAGCTTGTTGCGCACGCCCCAGGGAAGGAACGCAATGACCAGCACCACGACGCACAGGCCGATGCGCGTGAGCTCGCGCCGCCGATCCGCCGACAGCAGGAAAACCAGCACCCACAGCAACGGAACCAGCGCCGCCGCCGACGGGCGGATCAGGATCGCCGCCGGCCCGAGCAGCGCCGCACCGACCACGGCCCGCGCGGCGCCGCGCCGACTGATCAGCCAGTGCCACGTGCTGGCCGCCAGCGCCAGCGCGACCGTCGTAAACGGCACCTCGGTGAGGAGGAGATTGGCGAAGAACACGCCAAAGGGGTCGAAGCACACCAGCACGCCGCCGATCCAGCCTGCCCGGCGCCCGGCGGCATCCTGGCAGAGCCGGACGGCGATGATCGTGGTTACCCCGCCGAGCAGGGCCTGCACGAGACGAGCCGCCAACACGCCCCAGGTGCCCAGCCAGGCGAACAGGGCGAGAAAGAGCGGGTACAGCGGCATACGTGCGGCGTAACGGCCGTCGTCGCTGACGAGCCGGCCGTCGTGGACGAGGTTGTAGCCGAGCTGCCAGTGGAGCTCTTCATCGGGGTAGCTGAACGCCGCCCCGTTCTGTTGCCAGCGGTAGAGCACCCACGCGGCGCGAATCACCAGTGCCAACCCGCCGAGCAGCCAGACCGGGTTGAGCGTTCGCTGGTTCACGGCCCATTCTTCGTGTGGCCAGGCAGGGGTGAGAGTGTCAGGTGCAGCGCCTGGCGCGTCGTGGGACACAGCTTGACGCGTTCATCGATCCGCAATGGCATGACCCACAGCGGGCCGTCCTGGTCGCACAGGATGCCGGTACGGGAACGAACCGTCGGGGCGACCTTCTGCTCGCTCAGGAAGTCCCCCACCGTCTTCGCCCCGGGAGCGCCGAGCGGCCGGAAGCGATCTCCCTCGCGCCGCCCGCGCACGACCAGCGGCGGCCGGATGTTCGCCTGGTCGAGCCATTCCTCGTTCGGGTCGGGGTGCTGGCGGAGTTCTTCGATCTTCTCCGGCGTGACCTCGCGGATCTCGGCGACGAGTTCGAGCCCCAGCACGGGCAGCGGCGTGCGCCCGGGGCAGTTCACATACACCGTGCCCAGGTCGGGTGGGGGCTCCTCGTCGCTGAGCGGGCCGAATTCGAGCCGATCGTAGCGCGCGCGGACCACGACCGGCCCCGGCACATGCACTTCCTTGCCGCTGCTGGTATCCTCGGCGAGCCGCAGAATCGCCTCGACATGCGTGAAGCTCATGTCCTGCTCGCGGCCGAGCAGCACCGAGATCGCGTGCCGTACGACCTCGGCCTGGATGATCTTCTGCTTGGCGGTCAGGGCGCGGCGGTTGAGCACGACCTCGTCCGGTCCGTCGGCGATGACCAGGGCATCGAACGTGCGGGCGGCGGCGTCCTCGAGATAGCTACCGAGCCAGCGGGCATGCTCCGACAGGCGCAACAAGGCATCGGAGACCTGCGGGTTGAGCGCGGTCGTGAGCAGCGGCATGATCTTGTGGCGAATGCGGCCGCGGGTGAATTCTTCCGACTGGTTCATGCTGTCGGTGCGGACGCGGAAGCCGCGGTCGGCGCACAATTCCTCGATCGTGGCGCGCCGCTGCGTCA
Source organism: uncultured Planctomycetales bacterium (assembly GCA_964448675.1). GTDB lineage: Bacteria > Planctomycetota > Phycisphaerae > UBA1845 > Fen-1342 > CAYUZU01. The sequence goes on along the minus strand of CAYUZU010000008.1, from coordinate 18,805 downwards.
GCAGGGGCCGCACCAGGCGGATGTGGCTGTCCGGCTGCACGGGCCGCAGTTCGCGGATCCCCGCCAGACCGCGCATGCCGGTGCCGCGGCAGATGCGGTGCAATACGGTTTCGGCATTGTCGTCGGCGTGGTGGGCGACGGCGACGAGATCGCTGCCGGTCTTGAGGGCGACGCGTTCGAGGAAGGCGTAGCGGTGGTAGCGAGCGACCTCCTCCATCGAGCCGCCCTTGCGTGCTGCCAGCTCGCGCACGTCCGCCTTCTCCGTGAAGAACGGCAGGCCCAGCTCATCGGCCAGATCCGAAACGAACGCCGCGTCGGCGTCGGCCTCTTCACCGCGCAAGCCGTGGTGGAAATGGGCGGGGAAGAGCTTCCAGTTGAGCTCGGCGCGTTCCGCGAGGTCGCGCATGGTGTGGAGCAGCAGCGTCGAATCGGGACCGCCGGATAGGCCGATGACCCAATGCGCCTCGGGCACCAGAAGGTCGCGCTTCTCGAGCCAGGCCTGGATCTGATTGAGGAAGCTGTCCCAAGTCACAGTCACACAACTATATACGGTCAGGCGGGGCGACGGAAGTCCGAGGAGGTTGCGCCGCGGGGCCGATCGGTGCCGCCCGCCGGGTCGCTCCGCTACGGGCGAATCCGCCCGCCGGCACCGTCATCGCCATCCGCAGGCGGGTCGTCCTGGTCTTCGTCGTCGTTGTCGAGCTCGTCGGCTTCATCGTCCTCGTCGACGAGCTTCTGCACCTTGACCGGCAGCCGGAATCGCTTTTTGGGCACGGGCACGTTGTGACGGGCCTTTTCGATCTTGTAGATCTCGACCCGCGGTTCGCCCTGCGTCTTGACCGACACCGTGTGTGGCAGGCGGATGCCGTCCACCATCTCGTAGTCGCGGTAGGTCGTTTCGGTGGTGACCTTGCGCCCGTTGATCTCCCGCGTGCGATCGCAGCGCAGTGGCAGGTACGAGTTCGCCTCGTAGTAGACGACTTCGGGTGACCCTTCCTTGGGTGTGAACTCGACCTTGAAACAGCTCTGGCCGTAGATCATCTGGCGGCCGGTGCACTCGACCTTTTCGTGGAGCTTCTGCCATTCGATCGGCCGGCGCAGGCGGGCATCGCGTGCCGCGTCGGCCTTCTCGTCGCCTTCGAGCAGGCGCGCGCCGCGCCGCGTCTGTTCCCAGCAGACGCCGCCGCTGCAACCGGCCTGGACTTCGCCCAGGTCGGGCCGCTGGATCTCGACGTAGTAGCGGTTCGGGGCGCGGAAGCAGGCTTCGAAGTGTCCCTCGCCACCCGCAGGCGCAATCTCGACCCGGCCGCGCACGACACGGGTCTTGAGCTGCTCGATTGCCTTCTCGCCGCCGATGGCGTCGATCGACTTGCGCATGACTTCTTCGGCGTCGGGGACCGCGAGGATCTGGGCCGGCGCGGTGCGCACCAGCAGGCCCAGCCCGATCAGCAGCGCCACCCCGAACCGCCCGCCGCCGCCCGACGCACCCCGCCGTGGGATAGAGGCGTCCATGTCGCATCCTCCGTTGTGTGCTGCGGACCCGTTCTGTGGCGACGGTCGACATCGCGTGACGCGTCGGGAGCGGTCCGCCGGCCGAATTCGACTGTATCCGGCCACGCCCCTCCAAACAAGCCTCGATTCGGTCGGGGGGCGCCGAGGTCAGTCGAATAGCCGCTGCCGAGCCTGATCGGTGATCGTCATGACGGCGGGATGCTTGACGCGCCGCTCCATCGAAATGGCGTAGAACCGCTCGCGGACTTCGGTGAGCTCGCCGACCTGCCGTACGGCATATTGTGCCTGGATTTCGCGGGCGATCGCGGTCGGGCCGGGGAACAAGCCCGCGCCCTGCTGGCCGAAGACCTTGAGCAGGGCGCTGTCCTCGAACTCGCCGACGACGAGGGGCCGGATGCCCGCGGTATCGAGCCAGTGGTCGAGCGCGCGCCGCACCATGGTGTTCGCCGTGGGCAGCAGGATGGGGGCCTGATTGAGCGACTGCGGGAAGCTGCGGCGGTACCTCGTGGCCTGCGCGGCCGGGGCAAAAACCGAAACCGTGCATTCGCCGAGCAGGTGGTTGAAGGCGCGGATGCCGGAATCGGCGCCGGTCGGGTGGTCGGCCAGGACCACGTCCAGTTCGTGCGCGGCCAGGCGGCTGAGCAGTTCGGCGGGCTTGCCCTCGTAGCAGATGACCTGCACGGGCTCGGGCAACTGCAGGGCGGGCGCGAGCAGACGATGGGTCAGGAGCTTGGGCACGACGTCGGCCACGCCCACCTGCAGGCGCAACGGGCTGCCCGTCGGCTGGCCACGGAGCGTGTCGACCAGGTCCTGCCCGAGCGAGAAGATCTCGTCGGCGTAGCGGTAGGCGACGCGGCCGGTGTCGGTCAGGACGAGGCGGCGGCCGGTGCGCGTGAAGAGCTTGTGCCCCAGCGCCGCCTCGAGCTTGCGCAGCTGCGCCGAGATCGTCGGCTGGGCCACGTGCAGGCGCTGGCAGGCCGCCGCGATGCTGCCCTCGCGGGCGACTGTCCAGAAGTACAGCAGATGATGGTAGTTGAGCCAGTCCATGTGGTCGCGCTGCCGCGACGCGGCGCTGCGGCGCGCTCCGGCGTCGCAGCGCGGCATCGCTGATTCATTTATTATTTCTATGTTTTAGCATATCGCTTTCTAATTGTCTATCTAAAGCACCCGCCTAAGCTCAGGACAGGCGGGCGACACAGTCAGTGGTCGGGACAGGAACCAGCCCCGCGGCAGGCCGGCACGGCGCCGGCCGGAAAGGATGTGCGTGATGAGAATCGAGATTCGGACGCTGAACCAGGGTCTGGCGGCGCACCAGCGTGAGTTCATCGAGCGGCGGCTGCTGTACGCGCTGGGCCGATTCGGCAGTCGCATTCGTCGCGTGTTGGTCCGGGTCGAAGATCTCAACGGACCCCGGGGCGGCCTCGACAAGCGTTGCCATGTGGAAGCCCATCTCGCCGGCCCGGGCCTGCTCGTAGTCGATGTGCGCGATGTCGAGTTGGAGCCCGCGGTCAGCCGGGCTGCGGAACGAATGGCACGCCGTGTTCGGGACGAATTGACGACGCGGCGTGACGCGCGAAAGCGCGGTACCCCGGCGCGCGAGGCGTTCCCCTGCGCGTCGGCGGCGGCGAGTTGAGCGGGCACGGCACCTCAGTGCGGGCCGCGGCGCATGCGGCCCGGTTCGAGTGAATACACTGAAACGAAGAGAAGGAGACAACATGACGAAAGCAAACGGACAGCACAAGCTGATGAGCGTTGGCCTGGTTCTGGCCGGACTCGGTGGTCTGGCCGCGGTCGCCCTTGCCTACGCGCAGGCGGTCACCCAGACACGCGAAACGCAGGCGGCGATGACGCCGAGCCAGGTCCTCGCCGCACTGAAGGCCGGCAACGAGCGCTTCGTCGCCGGCACGGCGCTGGAGCGCGATCTGCTGGCGCAGGTGCGCCAGACCGCGAACGGCCAGTATCCGATCGCGGCCGTGCTGGGGTGTCTCGATTCGCGTGTGCCGCCGGAACTGGTCTTCGACATGGGCATCGGCGACCTGTTCGTGGGGCGCGTGGCGGGCAACTACGTCGACACGGACATGCTCGGCAGCCTGGAATTCGCCACGAAGGTGGCGGGCGCAAAGGTGATCCTCGTGCTGGGCCACACGGACTGTGGCGCGGTCAAGGGCGCCTGTGACGGCGTGAAGCTCGGCAACCTGACCCACACGCTCAGCAACCTGGCCCCCGCCATGTACGCCGTCAAGGACGTCAGCGGCCCGCGTAACGCCAGCAACAAGGCCTTCGTTGATGCGGTGGTGCACGCGAACGTCAAGCTCAATGTCCAGGCCCTGCTCGACCGCAGCGCTGTGCTCCGCGAGCTGGTCGAGAGCGGCGACCTGCTGATTGTGGGCGGCGTCTACGACCTCAAGACTGGCCAGGTGACCTTCCTGGACTGAGGTGACCCACCAGCAAGGACCGGCGCTGTGCCATGCCGCGGGCATGAACGCCCTTGTCAGGCTCGCGGGCGGTCCGTCCCTGTTCGGTCTCGGCGTTCGCACCGAACGCCGTCCTCGCAACGCGGGTGTCGCTCGGGCCCTGCCTCGAGCGCACCCGCCGCAGTCATCTCCTGAGCGGGCCACGCACTTATCGGTCAACGGGGCCGACGGCCCGATTCCACGACCGACCACAGGCCGCCGGACCCGTGGTTTGGGCCGCCGCCCTGCCGGATGCTCCAGGACGGGCACCTCCCGGCAACTTGCGCGGGCGCCGCCCCGCGGAAGCCGTTATACTAAGGCTGGGCATAGAGGTCTGTCGCATGTCACATGATCGGCGGCGCATCCGCCGCGCCACAGCACCGCACGAACCCATCGCCGCGTCCTTGTCGAGGCCGGATGGCGCGTTCGCTCGGACGGCGTCCGGACACTGGCGGCTGGCGTGCCTGGTTGGTGGCCTCCTGGTGGCTGTGGCTGCGCAGGCCGACCCCCCGCTCCAGGCCACCTACCCGGATGAGCCGCAGGACTGGCTCGCGCGGCGCACGGATCCCGAGGGATTGCTGCCGATCGACCTTGAGGCGCATCACCCGATTGATCTGATACAGATCACGCTCGGCAAGTGGCGTCCGGATGCAGCGGCGATGGACCTCTTCGCCGGCCGCTACCTGCCGCCGGGACGGTTTCTGCGACTGGACCTCGTGGTGGCCGGGCTGGTCAATCCGCCGGGCCCCGCGCGCCCGTGGGACTTCGCGCCCTTCACGTATGGCCCGCACCCCGTTTTCGGCTTCGTCGAGATCGACATGGACAACGATGTCGAAACCGGCGGCGAGTTGGACAGCCCCGGCTTTCGCTATGTGAGCAATGCCGTGCGCTTCGGCGGCAAGCCTGCGCTCGACGACCTCGAAGACCGGTTTGCGCTCGACCGCAGCGCCCTTGATAACGACTTCGAGACCGCCCCCTACGTCGAGCGCAGCGGTGAGGAGTTCCACCTGGCGCTGCTGGGCAGCGTGTTCATCCAGCCCGACGTGACGGTGGTGGCCGGCGACGACGATCACGTGTTCGAGGCTGGCGAAACGTGGTGGATCGTGGCCCCGTGGTTTCACCGGGCTCACGGGTACGAGCCGTTCTCGCTGGCCGAGGGGGGCCACGTGCCCGGCGCGTACGAACCCGACTGCACGCTGCAGTTCAGTCACGACCCGAATGCCGACGTCACGACGATCTCGCTGGTCTTCCCGTTGACGAACGAGGGCGCTGCCGAGATGTGGAACGAAGCGCCGGAGCCGCCAAACGCCGACCCGTCCGACCAGTTTTCGGTACGTGAGGCGCTGGAGGACCTGCACTGGTCGGCTGTCTTTCTCGACGTCTTCCCGACCGGCCAGCCCGAAGAGGACATCATCACGGAATGGCAGGACAAGAACGCCAACCAGTTTCTCCAGCCGGGAGAGTGGGACATTACAGCCTTGCTGGGTACGAGCTATACGGCGGCGCACCCCACCGGCGAGTATTATGTCTGGACGGACATTTGGCCGAACGCCGTCCGCGGCGACGTCAACGGCGACGGCGAGGCCGCCGAAACGGATCGGGACGCGCTGGCGGCGTACATCGCTGCGCGTGACGAGGATGACGGCACGGTCGACGGCCGTGTGGAGTTGGCGGACTATCCGGTGGACTTCAGCGTGTTCGACGTAGACCACTCCGGCGCGGTCGCGCCGCTCGATGTCGCACTGGTCAGTCTGCCGCGTGATCTCGACGGCGACGACGACGTCGACCTGGCCGACATGGCGGTGTTGCAGACGTGTGTCAGCGGCAGCGGGACGCCGTACGTCGGCTGGCCCTGTGGCCTGGCCGATCTGGACAGTGACGGCGACGTGGACGTGGCCGATGGTGAGCGGATGGTGATCGGCTGGGACGGGCCCGTAGAATGTGGCGGCGGGCCGAATTGGTAGAACTGCATTGCAGACCGAGGCTAGGAGCAGGCAGCCAGGCCATGAGCGGGCGAGCACGATACCAGGCGAGACGCAGCGTGACAGCCGTCGCCGGCCGCGGCGCCGCGCCGCGCCGGTCATGGCTGCGCGCATTCACGCTGGTCGAATTGCTGGTCGTGCTGGCGATCATCGGATTGCTGCTGTCGCTGCTGATGCCGGCGCTGTCGTCGGCACGGGGACAGATGAAATCGCTGAAATGCGCGTCGAACCTGCGCACGGTCGGCTTCGAATTCCAGATGTTCGTCGAGGGGCACACGCCGGCCGGCCGTGGTGACAGCCGCCCGCTGGGGCCCGACCGCTTCTACATCAACGACTTTCAGGACTACGTCTATCGCATTGACGAGTTCTGGGACGTGCCGGCGCTGGGCACGGTGCCGCTGCGTGCCGGCCAGTCGGCGCTGGTTTGCCCGGCGGGGCCGGGAGAACTAATCAAGCACGCGGGCTATCCCTGCAGTGATGCCGCGATCCGCCCCGAGGAGAACGTGACACTGGCCGTCAATATGCGGCTGTACCGGGGCGTGGTGGACTTCATGGGCAACCAGGTGTTGGCGCCCGCCGCCGCCACGCGCGTTACGAAGGCGGTGCTGCAGCATCCCTACACGCCACTGCTGCTGGAAGTGGACGGGCGCGCGGCCGTCGCGCAGGACCTGGCCCCGTTCTACATGGCGCCGCCGCTGCCCGGGCAGGAGGACGCGCCCTACGGCGCGGGGCGCTACTGGACGCCGGCACTGCGGCACGCGGGCCGAATGAACGTGGTGTTTGTGGGCGGCCACGTGCTTTCCAGCGCGCAGCCGGCGCAGGAGAGTTGGGACTGGTCGTATCAGGCGGACGTGGGGCGTTAGACGCGGGCACGGCGCTGTGAGTCTGCAACGACGATTATTCTGGCTGCTGATCGCGTTCGTGGCCTTCTGCTTGGCCTCGGTGTTCGGCACGATCTACATGGCCCGGCTGCATGTCGGCCAGGCCATGGCCGACCTGCAGCAGACACAAACGCAGGCGACCTGGCTCGAGCATCTGCGCCTGGCGGGGCGTGAACGCTGTCTTGACCTGCGCGAGGTCGTGATCGGATTGCGGGCCGACGATGCGGCCCTGGCCGCCCAGCGCGACGAGTTCTTCGGCCAACTGCACCAGGTCGCCCGCTTCACCCTGCGGCACGCCAGCGGCACAACCGCCGAGCAGACGCTCGCCCTGAGCACGGCGCTGCGCGGCGCGTTCGATACGGCCCTGGCCGCCGCGGCCCGGGGCGAGACCGGGCGGGCACAACAGGCTCTGGGCCACATCGAAACGGCCTTGCTGCCCGAGCTCAATCGACAGCTGCAGCAGGTGCAGGCGAGCCTCGACACCGCACGGGCCGTCGCCGTCGACAGTGTCGTCCTGGCCAATACGCAGTTGCTCGTGCTGGCGGTGCTGCTCGGAGGCCTGGGCATCGCGTTCGTGCTGATCAGCGTCCTGCTGATGCGGCGCTGGATGCTCGTCCCGATTCAGCGGCTCGAGGCGGCGACGCGCGCGCTGGGTGAGGGCCGCCTCGATCACCGCGTCGCGCCGACCGGGCAGGACGAGCTGGGGCGGCTCGGCGTGGCGCTGAACGACATGGCCGACAAGCTGACGCGTGCCCGGGTCGACCTCGGCACCTCCGAGGCCAAGTACCGCGCGCTGTTCCAGAACCTGCGTGACGCCACGCTCATCTGCGATGCACAGGGCGTCATCATCGAGTGCCAGGAGGGCGAAACGTCATTGCTGGGGCGGCTCGGCCGGGAATGTGTCGGGCGCTCGCTGCTCGACGTCTGCCCCACGGCCAACTTCAGCGATGTCGACTGGCCCGCCATCTTCGGCCGCGTCCTGACCAGCAACGAGCACATTCGCGTCACCGACCTGCTGCTGCGGCGCGACCACGATCCGGCGGACACGGCGCTCGTGGACGTCATCGCCTTCCCGGTAGAGTGGAGTGGCCACCGCTTCGTCGCGCTGGTGCTGCGCGATGTCACGCGCCAGCGGCGCTCCGAGAAGCAGCTGCGCCGGGCGGAGGCCATGGAAGCGACCGTCACACTCGCCCGCGGCGTGGCACACGACTTCAGCAGCCTGCTCACGACGGCGATCGGGTCGCTGTCGGTACTGCGGTCGGAGGTGGGCAACGGCCGCCCCGCGGAGCTGGTCACGCGGGCCCTGCGCGCCTGTGGCCAGGCGGTCGGCCTGTCGCGGACTCTGCTGTCGTTTGCGGGCGGCGAACGCGGGACCCCCGAGGCCCTGCCGCTGCGCGAGACGGTCGAGCTGATCACGCAGTCGCTGAGCGAGGACGAACTACAGCGCGTCGCGCTCCGGCTCGAGCTGCAGGAGGTAACGGCCTACATTGATCGTGATCAGTTCACCGAGGTCGTCCTCAACCTGGTGCGCAACGCGTGCGAGGCGATGCCCGACGGCGGCGAGCTGACGATCCGTCTCGAGCCGGCCAAGCTGCCGGAGGTCGCCGCTGCCGAGGGTCCCGCGACACACGCCTTGCTGACGGTCGCCGACACGGGGCCCGGCATCAGCCCCGAGGTACGTGAGCGCCTGTTCGAACCTTTCTTCACCACCAAGTCTCCCGGCTCGAAGCGCAGCCGCGGCATGGGGCTGTCGGTCGTGTATGCGGCCGTCAAGAACGCCGGCGGCCTCGTTGATGCGCAGGCGAACCCCAAGGGCGGTGCGGTGTTTCGGGTCTGGCTGCCATTCCCCGAGCGCAGCGCGATTAGCGCTTCTTAATCAAGCGGGCCGGGCGTTGCGGCGTTAGCGCAACCTAATATAGCTGGCCTGCGCGCATTGCGCTTCGTAGCATCGGTTCGTTGCTGCGTTCGGGATCGTATTCCGGATTCAGCCGCGAATGTCGTGTGCACACATTCGTAGCGCCGCTCGGCGAAGAAGACACCGAGCGGTTTCGCCGGGAAGTTCAATGCGCCAGAGCGTGTGTCACGCACTGGCCGAGTCGGAAACGTCCGAAGAAGGAGGACATCGGAATGAGACGCTCAGTATTGGTAACTACAGCCGTCGTCATGTTTGCGATGGGAATCACCGCCGCGGTCGCCCAGTTCCAGGTTTCACGGCCTGATATGCCCGATCATGTCTCGTACGGCGCCGTGAAGACCGGCCTGTATGAGCGCATGGCCGAGGATCCGCCGAACGGGCCGGGCAGTGGTGACCTGTCGGGGTTCGCGATCATCAACGTCGACCCGTGCGACGAAATCCTGATGGTCAACGTCAAGCTTCGTCATGGCGACCCCCAGACCGCCTACGACGTTTATGTCAAGGTCAATGGTGCGGTCACCCTCGTCGGTACGCTCATGACCAACCCCGTCGGCATCGGCACCGCGCAGTTCTATCTTGACGCCAGCATGTACGCCGGTCCCGAAGGCCCGGGCGAGATCGACGTGCAGGTCGTCGTGAAGCCGGAAGGCACCAGCGCGATCATCGGGTACGCGACGGACACCGTCACCGAGCTCTTCCCCGATTGCGACTGCGACGACGAGGATCCCAATGATCCGAATTCCTGACCACTTCCGTCCTTGAGGCAGAGCGCGGAAGCGAGGCCGGTCGTGACCGAAAGGTGGCGACCGGCTTTTCTTTTTGCCGGGATGTCAACTGCGGCGGCGAGCGACCGTGGCGGGCGGCTCGCCCGGCTCGGTGGCCGAGAGCATGTAGCCCGTGCCACGAATGGTATGGATCAGGCGGCCGTGGCGCAGGCCGTGCTCGAGCTTGTTGCGCAGGTAGTTCACATACACGTTCACCACGCCGGTGTCGGCGGTCGGATCAAGCCCGAAGACTTCCTGGGCCAGGTGCTCGCGCGAGATGGCCTCCTCCGCATGCCGCATGAAATGCGCCAGCAATGAGGCCTCGCGATCGGACAGCGTGACCGTGGTTCCCTCGTACTGCACGGCACGCTTGAGCAGATCCAGTTCGGTGCCGGCATAGCGCAGCACGTGGTTGCGCTCCGCGTGGGACCGGCGGAGCAGGGCCCGCACCCGCGCGGCGAGCTCTTCGGGGGCGAACGGCTTACAGACGTAGTCGTCCGCCCCGCGCGCGAACCCCTCCAGCCGCTGCGGCACGTCCACCTGCCCGGTCAGCATGAGGATCGGGACCTCGATGCCCTGCCCGCGCAACGCTGCTGCGAAGTCGAGGCCGTTGCCATCGGGCAGCCCCAGGTCGAGCACCAGCGCGTCGAACGTGCGGTCGCGCAGGCGTTCGCCCGCGGCACGAATCGTCTCCGCGCTCTCGATGGCGGCACCGACCGTCGCCAGCGCATCGCGTACCGTCGCGACGACGCTGGCGTCGTCTTCAACCACCAGAACCCGCATGCGTTGACAGGTCGCCAATCCTCGTCCCATCCACTTCTACCGACAGGCCCAGCTCGCATCCGCCATTATACAACAATCGCTGCGTTGCTCGCGCGACCTATCGCCGCCCCCTTGCGCAGCAGAGGCCGAATCACAGGCCCGAGGTGTCCTGCATGCCCGCCAGGCGCGATTCGGCCCGCGATTAGCACATGCTAATTCGCACCTCACCGGCCCACCGATGGCGATACACTGCCGCGAGCAGGAGTTCGCCGACCGCCGGTCGGCCGGTCTCTGGCCCGACATGACTTCGAGAAACGCTTGACTTGTGGAAATGACCGCGCCGACACCTCGCGACCCGAAAGCACCGCAAGAAGCCGCGCCACCGATCGCACCACACGACGCTCCGGTGGAAGGCCCCCGGCGCCCGCGCGTCGTGGTCGCCGACCCTGAACCGGGGCCGCGCCTGGCCGCACGCCTGGCGCTGGAGCGCGCCGGGTTCGCGGTGCGCGCCGTGACCAGCGCGCCGGCGCTGCATACACAACTGGCGATCCTGCCGGCGCGGGCGGCCATCCTCGTCGACTTGCGCCTGCCCGGTCTCGATCTCGCCCGTCTCGCCGCCGCGCTGCGCGCGATGACGGCCGCGCCGTCGGTGCTCTACCTGGCTTGCGCGAACCAGATCATGCCACCGGAACTGCCGCCGGACGTCGTCGTTGTGACGAAGCCCTTCTCACCAAGCGACCTGGTCGCCCGGGTCATGGCCATGATCGCCTGATCCACCAGCCGGCATCATCGGCAATCGCATGGCAGCGTCGCGGGTCGGCGCGACTGCCGGTCGGCGTCAGGATTGGACCACGTGGCTCAAGGGGGGTGTTGTCAAGTCATGAGAAAAGGCCATACCCCGCGAGGTCATTCAACACTAAAGCGCTTTACCCTCCGGTCATCGCGCCCGCCGTGCTTGGCGCGCCACTGGCCATCGGTGACAATGAAGTGCATGTGATCCACGCGGCTCGCTCGAGCGCGCACATGTTGTACCCCATGACTGTTCGAACCTGAGGAGAAGTGCCTTGTCGACCCTGCCTGCCGGCCGGCCCTGCGCCGGCGCATACCTGTTGTTGATTCTCCTGCTGCCCGCAGCCGCCTGGGGACAGGCCGCACCGGACGATTTCACCGAGCGCCCCGCATTGTGGACGTGCGGCGCGGAAGACTGGGGACCGAACGAGGCGCGCATGAACACGCTGCGCGAGAACGTGGCCGTCGGCGAGCACGCCGTCGTGCTGAATTATACGCACGGTTACGAACACTACCTGGTGTTTCCCAAGTGGCGGAATGCCAACTGGGACCTGACGGGGGTGGACCATCTCGTGCTGCGCATCAAGCAGCAACCGGGCACGAGCTTTCACCGGAGCCCGACGCTGTACCTGCGCAACCAGGACGGCCCCTTCATCCGCATTCGCCCGGCCGATCGGGCGACACTGCTCGGTGACGACAACGACGGCGAGTGGCGCACGATCCGCATCCCGTTGCACGGCGACGACGCGTGGGAGCGCATCGTCTGGCTGGACGGCACGTTGAAGGACGTGGATTTCATCGAGGTGGCCTTCATGGGCAGCGGCTATCCGAACGGCGCCGCGCACCACGTGATGGTGGACGGGGTGCACTTCAGTCCGACGCAGCCCGACTATACCCCTCCGAACGAGAACGCGGGCGACCTCGACGTGCTCCTTATCGAGCGTACGCCACTGTACGAGCGCTACGATCTGGCCTACGAGCCATCCACCATCGACCCCACGGTGCGCATCAGCCGCGTCAAGAACGACGACGCGCAGCACCAGCCGACGCCCGGCGAGACGATCACATACACGGCGCGCGTGCAGAACAAAGGCCGCGCACCACTCGCGGCGCAGTATCGCTGGGTGTTGGATGGCGAGACGGTCGCGACCGGGCAGCTCGACGAGCTCGCGCCCCGCGCGAAGGCCAGCACAACCTGGCAGTGGCAGTGGGATCCGGCGGACCACGACCTGCGTTTCGAGTTGCGGCCGGCAGGTGAAGATTACTGCCCCCTCAATAACACCGTCGAGGTGCGCACCAACGCCCTGCTGCTGAAGTTCCAGGTCGAGCGTGGCCTCATCGCGCGGATGGAATCGAAGGTCAACATGCTCGGCTCGCGCTCCTGCGAGGACTGGCTACAGGGGCAGCTCCGCTTCATGAACCAACTATTTGCCGCGTCGACGTACGATTTTGCCCCGCAGGGCATCACACAGCGTGTCGCGGTCGGCAAGATCGAGTACGTCGACGATGGCTACCTGCCGACGCTGGGTGGCGGGCCCTACCGCGTGGGCGAGCTGGACCTGTCGGTGGACGGCGGCCGGGGGCTCACCGCGCTCGACGACCCATGGAACAGCGGGGCTGGCGCGCCGTGCTTCCTCAACTTCATCGGCCGGCCCGATGGCGCGTGGCTGCACGAGCTCAGCCACCAGATCGGCGTCATCGACGACTATCAGTTCATCATCGAGCCGGAAGGCAATGCGGTGAACGGCGTCGGCTTCAATTACAAGCAGCGCGGCCTGATGGGCGGTGGCGAGGTCTACCCCCACCAGAACATCGGCATGCTCTACTGCGTCTATGCACCGAGCGATGTGCAGGGGCTCAATGCGACCAAGGGCAAGCGACGCGGCTACTTCGGCGAGTACCTGTATTGCCTGCCTCAGCAATGCGTGCTACAGCTCACGGACGAGCGGGGCCGGCCGCTGGCCGACGTACCGGTGCGCTGTTACCAGGCGGGTTCGGACCGCAAGATCGACGACACCGCGGAGCATACGGGCCGCACCGATGCCCGCGGCCGCTTCACGCTGACCAACCGTCCCGCCGACCACCTGACCACCGCGACGGACTGCACGCTGCACGACAACCCCTTCGGGCCGATTCACGTCGTCGGCATGAACGGCACGATGCTGGTCGTCACCGAAGTGGACGGTGCGCCGCGGTACGGCTTCTTCACCGTCGCCGACTTCAATGTCGCCTGGGCCGCCGGTGCCCGCGAGCAGGGCACCGTCCAGGTCGTGGTGCAGCCCAAGGGCGACGAGCGCTACTATCATTCCCCGCGGCCGCTGCCGGCCGTGCAGACCGCCGCACGTGGTGCGAACAACTGATGACTGGAGGACCCGTGGCACGATCGAATTCGCGACGCGCGCGGCAGACCGCCGACGAGACACGACGAGACTTTCTGAAATGGGTGGCGGCTACCTTCGGCACGGCAGCCGTCGGATTGCCGCTGGCCGGCTGTCAGATGACCGGGCCAGCCAAGCCAGGCCAGCGCCGTGGAGAAGTGCTTAACGACGAGCGCGCCGGCGTGCGGGTCGATGGCCTGCGGTTCGTCCACGGGCAGCACACGATCGGGCACATCGCCCCCTGCGCAGACGAGCGTCTGACGGCCGAGGACGACGTACGCCGCATCGCCCCCGGCGTGTTCGCCTGGCGCCGCACGGTGCGACTGGCACCGGCCGTGGCGGCCGGCCCCGTGCGCGTGACGCTCGATTTCCACGCCGCCCATGCCCCCACGTACTCAATGATCCCCGCGATCATGTACGATGGAAATCCATGGGGTACCGGCGAAGAGCCCAAGGGCTACACCCGCGACGGCCAGCCGTGGGCGTTCGCGTTTCACCGCGCGGCCGTCAAGGGGGGCACGTACTCCGAGGGCCCCGACTGGGCGGTCGGCCTGTGGGCCGGCGCGTCGCAGCCGGCGCGCGGCGGGGCGTGCTCGCTGATTCCACGCGCCAACGCGACAGTGCATCGCCTGATCTGGCCGGAGGAAGAGACGCCGGTGGTCTACTGCTCGCGCGACAAGTACTGCGCGCCATACGTCGAAGAAATGACGCTGGCGCCGGGCGAGGCGTTTGTCGCCACCGCCTACCTGTTCGTCGCGCCGGTCAAGACACAGCGCCGCGCCTGGCGGGGCTGGCTCGACGCGTGCTGGGAGCAGGCATACACGCCGAAGCCGCCACGCTGGAACCCGGAGGAACTCTGGGAAATCGGGATGGACTTCGCCAAGCAGCACCTGTGGGCCGAAGAAGGTATCTTCAAGGGTTTTTCGATCGGCCTGTTGCCGGAGGATGGGGGGTGGCACCAGCGGCGCCACCGCAAGTACGAGGTTGGTTGGGCCGGGCAGAACGCGTCGCTGGCCTGCTCGTTCCTGGTCGATTACCTGCGGCGTGGTAATCGCGACTCGCTCGAGAAGGGTTTGGCCACACTGGACAGTTGGGTGGACCACGCGCGGTTCGACAACGGTCTGATCATGACCATCTTTGATCCACTGTTGGGGCTGAAGCGTCCGGACACGCATGATGCCTGCAATCTGGGCAACGCGGCCCGCGACTACCTCGAAGCCTACAGCCTCGCGAAGAAGTGCGGGGTCGACAAGCCGGGCTATCGCGAGCTCGCGCTCGACATCTGCGACTTCATGCTGAAGGAGCAGCAGCCCGACGGCTGCTACGGCCGCGCCTGGAACCGCGCCGGCAAATGCCTGGCCCGCGAAGGTACGATCGGTGCGTTCATCACGCCTGCCATGATCGCCGCCTACCGCGAGACGCAGCGCCCCGCCTACCTCGATTCGGCCCGCCGCTCCTTCGAATTCTACGGCCGGGGGCTCGAACGATACGGTTTCACGACCGCCGGCGCGCTTGACACCGATTGCATCGACAAGGAATCCGCTTGGCCGCTCATTCAGGCCGGTCTCGAACTGTACGACCTAACTGGTGACCGCGACTACGTTCGCGCGGTCGATCTCGCTTCTTACTACACGGCCTCGTGGCAATACCATCACGCCGTCCCCGTCCCGCCGGGTTCGATGTTTGCAGCGATGGACTACGACTCCTTTGGCGGCACGGCCGTGTCGACGCAGCATCATCATGTCGATCCATACGCGATCCGGTGCGTGGGCATGTGGCTGCGGCTGGCGCGGCTCACCGACAATCCGATCTGGAAGCAGCGCGCACTGGCGGCCTGGCGTAACGGGATGATCGGCATGTCCGATGGCACGCTCGTGTTGGGTGGGTTGCGGTTGCCGCGCGGCGCCCAGTGCGAGGGTTACTTCCAGACACGGTGGATCGACCATGGTAATTGCTCGCTGTGGCTGGTGGATTGGCCGACGTCGTTCCGGCTCGAACTGCTGCGCCACCTGGACGACTGGTCCGTGTTGCGGGCGTAGACGCGGCGGGTAACGGTCGCTTCAGCGTGCGTTGCGGCTCGCTGTGGACGACGCGAGCAGGTGTGTGCGGATCCGGCGCTGCATCTCGGGCGTGACGCCGATCGAGGCGAGGTATGGTTCGATTCCGCCCTGTGCTTCGATCTGGTCGAGCAGGGCCTGCATCGCGGGAAGGCTGCCCGGCAGGTCGACCCGCTCTGACAGGCGAAAATCCGCGATGATCGTCTCGCGCTCGACGCCGAGCAGCGACAGCACCAGCGCGGACATGACGCCCGTGCGATCCGTGCCGGCGGCGCAGTGATACAACACGGGGTAGTTGTCGGCGTCGGCCAACAGCTTGAATGCGTCGCGGAACGCGGCGGCGTTTTCCTGCACGCCGCGGATGTAGAACGCCTCGCGGGGGCCGTCCTTGCTGAAGCTCATCGGGCAGCCGCGTACCGACGAGGCGAACTGCACGCTCCACACGTCGCCGCCGAAGAGCGGCCAGGGCGTCAGGCGGTTGCAGAAATCGATGACCGTCGTAACGCCGAGTTCGCGATAGGCCCGGGCCCCGGCCGACGTCAGGCGGTTGAGTTTCGCCGAGCGATAGAGCATGCCGCGCCTGACGAAACGCCCATCCGCTGTCGGATAGCCGCCGGCGTCGCGCGTGTTGGCCGCACCTTCGAGGTGCACCCAGCGTCCCGGGACGGCATCCGGTGGCGGCGGGGTGATGACGAGCGGCCCCTGCGGGATCGAGCCGATCACGAGGACCAGCACGACCAGCGCCAGGGGAACGCCGATCAACAGGCTGCGTCTTTGTCGCCGCGAGAGCTTCATCAGGCGTCGCCGCTTCGGTGCCGAAGGCGTGCCGCCGTGCGGTGGCGGTGCGTCACGCCAGCGCATAGCTCATCCGCTACGACCGAATTCGTCAATCCCGCGCGTTCGATCATGGGCATTATCCCCGGACCGGCGCTGCGGTGCATCCCGTGGCCGCACGTGCGCGGCGGTCCGCGGCACGCCCGCCCCTGCCCGCCCCTCCCGAAGCGGGAGGGGGCCTCGGAATCGGTTCAGCGGCACGGCGTGTTCATGCGGGCCACGAATGGATCGACGTCGCGCCAGGTCACCGTGCCGTCGCCGGTCACGTCGTTGTTCTCGAACGCGCAACTCGGCGTTGCCGGGGCGAACATGGCTTGCCAGGCCGCGACGTCGTCGTTCATGGCGGCGACGAAGTAGTCGATGTCGCGCCAGTTGATGCTGCCATCACAATTGCTGTCACCGGCGCAGCCTTGTGGCGCGTCACGCACAAGGCGCACATGGTTGAACACACGCTGCACGTCGCCCTGCGGGCCGTTACTGATCGCCGGATAGTCCGCCGGATCGCCGGCTTTGGGGTCGCTGCGCTGACATCCGGCGCCGTGCACGTCGACCACGGTGACGCCATCCATCGATCCGGTCGCGCGGCCAAAGGCGATATACACGCCCTGGCTCGCCGTGCCATCGAAGCGCCGATGCGACGTGCCGGTCCAGTACCAGGGATAGTCCACCTGCCCGGCGAGATTCGTGATCTGCGTTACGTTGAAGATCGGGTCTATCGCGGCCGATGCGGTCACATCGGGCGCCCGCGCATAATCGACGATGCTCTGCAGTTCCTTGGCGTTGGGCAAGCGCCAGTCGTCACGGCCCAGGTAGTTCTCTGCATTCCGTGCCTCGGCATAGGCCAGGGCGTCTTCCCAATTCATGCCATAGCCGCTGTCGTCCTGCAACCACATCAGACCCGTCGCCTGATCGGTAATCGTGCCGTCCCCGTTGTCGACGAAATCGTTGACGCCGTAGTCCGGGTTGCCGCGGCAGAAGTAGACGTAGTTCAACTTGACCACCGGACCATCGCTGCCCGACGGGTAGCCCTTGATCCGGCCGTCGGCGAGATTCAGACCAAACGCGGCCTCCTGGTTGCCAAAGACGTACCAGACGTACTCGTTGCTCGACCAGAATTGCGAGTCAATGATCCGTTCACCGGCATCGAGGTCGCCGTAGGCAAAGGCGAAGTAATCGGTATCGATAAACGGCGTGAGCTGGCTCGGGTCGGTCGCGGTCGGGTCCGGGTCGGTCCCACGAAAGTCCATCAACGAGTACAGCTCCTTCATACTCGGCAGCCGCCAGTCGTCGTAGCCGCCGAAGTTGGCCGGGTTGAGCACGCTGTCGGCGTAGGTCAGCGCGTCGTCGAAGCTGAGCTTGTCGTCAACATCGATGATGCCGTCCCCATTGAGGTCCGGGCTGCGCGTCCAGGTCAGCCCGGTGTTGTTGTCATAGACGGTCAGCCCGTCGCCACTCAGCGCGTAGCTCGGCTGCACGCCGTCGTGCTGGGCATCCTGGCCGTAGAATGCTGCGCCGGCCTCGGGGCAAGCGATCTCGCCGACCGTGTCGAAGCAGCGAAACTGCCCCGTGTCCACGACCGAATAGGCGCCGACAGCCAATGCCTGCACCGTCAACACCGCCTCGTTCGACGTTGCGCTGCCGAAGTCGTTCATCACGACGCAGCGATAGCCACCCGCGTCACTCTCGGCCACGGGATTGATGGTGTACGACGACGCCGTCGCACCATCGATGTTGCTGCCGTCCCTCTGCCATTGGTACGCAAGCGGTTCGGTGCCGTAGGCGACGACCGTGAACGAAACCGCACTGCCCGGCGGGGCGGTTTGCGGCTGCGGGTGCTGCGTAATCGTCGGTGGCATGTCCGCCCCCGCCGTCACCATGAAGCCGCCTGCCATCGTGAAGCGCAGCGTGCCATGGGGCGTCGTGAAGGTGACGACCGCGTCCTTCGGCCCGGGCGTCTCAGCCGCCGGAATATCGAAAACTGCGGTGACCGTGTACTGGCTGTCGTGCGTGACCGTACTGCCGATCATGCCGCTGATCATGACACTTTCGGGCAGAATGCCCGCTGGCGGCGGCGGGGGGACGTCGCTATCCAGCGTGAAGGTCACCAGCAGCCCCGGCGTGCCCTGCGTGGCGGCGTTCGGGTCGACCATGGTGATCTGGTTGTCCTGGCCGCGGGCGGTGCCAGCCGCCGCCGTGACGAGGATCAGGGCGCAGGCGGCGAAGCTGCTGCGACCCGGTCCGGCTTGCCATGCATGCTTGTCGATTCGGCGCATTATCGGTCTCCTGTGCGGATTGCTCGGGGTGTCCTGGCGCCGGCCCCTTCACTGGCACGCGCCATTCCCGCACAAGAGAACGCAGACAGGCCAAGATGATTCGCGCCCGACCAGAAAAACGCGGCGGCGGTTTCAAACCGTTGCCCCTAACCCGGATTATTCACGGCTGAATTGAAAAAGCGGCCTTCGTGTGGTCTAACTGGTT
>CAYUZU010000007.1:0-220537 GCA_964448675.1 uncultured Planctomycetales bacterium | reverse complement strand
TACAACCGCTGCATCGGCACGCGCTATTGCTCGAACAACTGCCCGTACAAGGTGCGCCGCTTCAACTGGTTCTACAACCACCACGGGCCGGCCCACCCGCGCTCGCAGCAAAGCGGTACCGCCGCCGTGCCCGGCCTGCTCGCGCAGCAGGAGCTGACGGCGATCGAGAAGCTCGGCAGCAACCCGAACGTCACGATGCGCAGCCGCGGCGTGATGGAAAAATGCACCTACTGCGTGCAGCGCATCAACAAGGTGAAGATTGACGCCCGCAACGCGGGCCGGCCCATTCGCGACGGCGAGATCGTGCCTGCCTGTGCGCAGGCCTGCCCGACCGGGGCGATCGTCTTCGGCAATCTCAACGACCCGAACAGCCGCGTGCGCAAGCTGCACGAGCACAACCGGGCGTACACGATGCTGGCCGAGCTCAACATCAAGGCCCGCACGGTGTACCTCGCGAAGCTGCGCAATCCGCGCGAAAACGGATATGGACACGAAGCGTAACAAGGTGCTGCGCAAGCAGGTGAGCAGGTAAAAGGTGATAAGGTGATAGGTGACAAGGCAATGGCACCGCGCGGGACCCGCCATGAGCCGGACGGGTTGCGCGTTGTCCCCTCGTTACGTTGTTACCCGGTTCCCCTGCCGCCCTATCGCGCTCGGGTTACGGAAGCAGTGGAAGGCTGATGGCGAGTATCGCAGGAGAGATCGACAACACCCGTGAGCGACCGGGCGAGCGCGCCCCGCTGATCACCGGCGGGCACGACTTCACCTCGCTCACGGACGTGGCTTGTGGCCCCTGGGAGGCTCCCAAGCCCCCCCGGGCCTGGTACATCGCCTTCGCGATCTCGCTCGGCCTGCTCGGCCTGCTCGGCGCGACGATCGGCTATCTGCTGTTCAACGGCGTTGGCGTGTGGGGCGTGAACAACCCCGCCGGCTGGGGCTTCGCAATCATCAACTTCGTCTTCTGGGTCGGTATCGGCCACGCCGGGACGCTGATCTCCGCCATCCTGTTTCTGTTCCGCCAGCGCTGGCGCACCAGCATCAACCGCTTCGCCGAGGCCATGACGATCTTCGCCGTCATGTGCGCCGGCATCTTCCCCGGCATTCACGTCGGCCGCATCTGGGTCACGTACTGGATGGCGCCGATCCCGAACCAGATGGCGATGTGGCCGCAGTTCCGCAGCCCGCTGCTGTGGGACGTCTTTGCAGTCAGCACCTATGCCACGGTGTCGCTGCTCTTCTGGTACACCGGCATGATCCCGGACCTGGCCACGTTCCGCGACCGCGCCAAGAGCAAGGTTAAACGCGTCATCTACGGCATCTTCGCCTTGGGCTGGACCGGGTCGTCGCGCCACTGGCACCGCTTCGAACGCGCCTACCTCCTGCTGGCGGCCTTGGCGACGCCCCTGGTGCTCAGCGTCCACTCCGTGGTCAGCTTCGACTTCGCCGTGTCGCAACTGCCCGGCTGGCACACCACCATCTTCCCGCCCTACTTCGTGGCGGGGGCCATCTTCGGCGGCTTCGCCATGGTGGTCACGCTGGCGATTCCCGCGCGGCAGCTCTTCGGCCTCAAGAACATCATCACGCTGCGGCACCTGGAAAACTGCAACAAGATCATCCTGCTGACGGGCACGATCGTCGGCTATGCCTACATGATGGAGTTCTTCACCGCCTGGTACAGCGGCAATCCCTACGAGAGCTTCATCTTCAAGGCCCGGGCCCTGGGGCCGTATGCCTGGGCGTACTGGACGATGATCACCTGCAACGTGCTCGCGCCGCAGCTCTTCTGGTTCAAGAAGTGCCGCACCAACCTGGTGATCATGTTCTGCGTCGTGATGGCGGTGAATGTCGGCATGTGGTTTGAGCGCTACGTGATCGTGATCACCTCGCTATCGCAGGACTTCCTGCCGTCGAGCTGGGATTACTACCGCCCGACCGCGATCGACCTATTGACCCTCGCGGGCAGCTTCGGGCTGTTCTTCACGATGTTCCTGCTGTTCTGCCGCTATCTGCCGATGGTGGCCATGGCCGAGGTCAAGACCGTGATGCCGCATGCCGACCCGCATGCCCATCCGCACGACCACGTGCCGCCGACCCGCTCGTTCGATTACAACCCGGACGAGTTCGACCCGGATGAACGCACCGGCACCGGACTGCCGGAGAAATGAACGATGATCAATGATCCGTGAATAGAGAACGCGAAAGCTACTGAGAACTGAGAATCGAGATCGGACCACGTATTCGGCTGGCGGCTGACCGCGAATAACGACTGATGATTGAAGACGCGCCACAACAACCCGGCACCCTCAAGGCCCTGCTGCTCGAGCTGGACTCGCCCGGCGCGCTGATCACCGCCGCCGAGCAGGTCCGCGACGCCGGCTACCGCAAGTGGGACACGCACTCGCCCTTCCCGGTCCACGGCATTGACCAGGCCATGGGCATTCGCCCGACCCGCCTGCCGTGGCTCGTGTTCGCTTTCGGCGTGCTGGGCTGCATCGGCGGGCTGGTGCTGCAGTGGTGGACCAACGCGACCAGCGCCAACCTGTTCGACTGGGTGCCGACCTTCGTCCAGGGGTACAACTACGTCGTCAGCGGCAAGCCGGAGTTCAGCCTGCCGGCCAACATCCCCGTCATTTTCGAGACCACCGTGCTGGCAGCGGCGCTGGCGGCGGTCATCGGCATGCTGGCTATGAACAACCTGCCGCTGCACCACAACGCCCTGTTCACGTCCGACCGTTTCCGTCGTGCAACGTCCGACCGCTTCTTCCTCGCCATCGACGCCGCCGACGCCAAGTTCGACGAAAGCGCCACGCGGGCGTTCATGTCGTCGCTGGGCGGGACGGCGGTCGAGGAAATCCGCGAGCCCGACACGCCGGCGAAATTCCCCCGCGTATTCGTCATCACGGGGCTCGTGCTGGTCTGCCTGGCGCTGTTCCCGCCGCTGATTGTGGCCAAGGCCCGCGTGTCGAAATCGCGCGAGCCGCGCATTCACATCATCCAGGACATGGACAACCAGGAACGCTACAAGGCCCAGGCGACCCACCCGTTGTTCGCCGACGGACGCGCGTCGCGGCCCCAGGTGGCGGGTACCATCGCTCGCGGCGACTGGCCCCAGGACCCGCACCTGCACGACGGCATGGTCCACGGTGAGCACGCCGCAACATACCCGGACATGATCGAGGTCGACGCCGACTTCGTCCGCCGCGGGCAGGAAGGTTTCAACATCTACTGCGCCCCGTGTCACGGCCTGGGCGGCGCGGGTGACGGGATCATCTCGCAACGCGCGATCGACCTCGCCACCCCCGGCTGGGTCGTGCCGACCTCGCTGCACGACGAGCGGGTGGTGGAATACGCCCACGGCCGCATCTATCGCAGCATACGCGACGGGTACAATTCGATGCCGCCCTACGGCGACCAGATCCCGGTCGAGGACCGCTGGGCGATCGTCGCGTACGTGCGGGCCCTGCAGATCAGCCAGGGCGTGCCGCGCGATGCGGTCCCGCGCAACCTGTGGCCTGAGGAGCGCTAGCCGCCAGGAGAGAGCAGAAACCCATGCACGCAGCCAGCGACCACAGCACCGAATCGCGTCACCTCGACGATGCCGCCCCGCGCGCCGCGCGCATCGCGGGTGGGGTGGGCGTTGCTGGGCTGGTGGTGGCGGTCGTGTTCGGCTTCATCCAGCAGGACTGGAGCGTCTTCTTCCGTTCATATCTGCTCAACTACGCCTACGTCATGAGCATGGTACTGGCCGCCTTGTTCTTCGTGATGCTGCAGCACCTGACTCGCGCCGGCTGGAGCGTGGCGGTGCGCCGGCTGGCCGAGAATGTCGCCGGCGCCATGCCGCTGATGGCCGTCGCGTTCCTGCCGCTGCTGATCCCCGTGGTGGCGGGGATGGGCGGCGTGTACGAGTGGGCCGACCCGCATTACGTCGAGCATGACGCGTCCGGTCTGCTGGCCCACAAGCAGCCGTATCTGAACATGCCGTTCTTCATTGTGCGCTGCGCGATTTACTTCGTGATCTGGCTCCTGCTGGCGCGTTTCTTCGTGCGGGAATCCATCGCCCAGGACGCCGACGGCGACGTACGCCACACCGAGCGCATGCAGTGGTGGAGCGCCCCGGGCATGCTGTTGTACGCCCTGACGGTGACGTTCTTTTCGGTCGATACGCTCATGTCGCTCAATCCGCATTGGTACAGCACCATCTGGGGCGTTTACTACTTTTCCGGCGGCGTGGTGGGCTTTTTCGCATTGCTGGCAATCATGATCTACCTGGTGCAGGCCTCCGGGCGACTGACACGCTCGGTCACGATCGAGCACTTCCACGACGTCGGCAAGCTGGCCTTCGCTTTTGTCGTATTCTGGGCGTATATCGCGTTTTCGCAGTACGTCCTGATCTGGTACGCCAACATCCCCGAAGAAACCGCCTGGTACCGCGTGCGGCAGGACAGCGCCTGGTGGGTCGGCGTCAGTGTCGCGCTGCTGGTCGGGCACTTCTTCGCCCCGTTCCTGGCGCTCATTTCGCGCCATCCCAAGCGCCACAAGGCGCCGCTCACCTTCGCGGCGGTCTGGCTGCTGGTCGTCCACTGGCTCGACCTGTACTACATCGTGATCCCGCACCCGCCCGGCCACGGCCACGGCGGGGCCCCCCTGCACGTGACGGATTTCGCCCTGCTGGTGGGCCTGGGTGGGTTGCTGGCGTTCGCCATCCTGCGGAACATGGGCCGGGCGAGCCTGCTGCCGGAGCGTGACCCCCGGCTGCGCGAGTCGCTGGCATTTGAGAACATCTGATCATGCAATCGCACCACCAGTCCGATACCGATGATCCGCACGCCCCGATGACCGTGGTGGTCAGCCTGGTCGGCGTGATCCTGATGCTGGCGATCGTGGTCTTTGCGGTCGTGCTGTTCCAGAACGTCGAGTACATCGAGCTGCAACGCAAGGTCTACGCCGGCAAGTCGGCCGAGTTGTCGGACCTGCAAAGCAAGCAACTCGCTCAAATCAACCGCCGGGCGTACGTGGACCAGGAGAAGACGCGCATCGCGATTCCGATCGACGAAGCGATTGATCTGTACGTCGCGCAGGTGAAATCGGGCGACGCCCCGACTAACATCAGGTCGCAAGCCGAAGACGCGTCCGCGACGCAGGAGTCACCGAGCACACCGTGAGCATGACTGTCCGAACCACGACTGCACGCATCGTCGCGGGGGCCGCACTGCTACTGCTGCTGGGCACCCTCGCCTGGGGGCAATCCGACCCGACCACGCAGCCGATCGAGGTACCGGGGGCCGACGTCCTGGACCGCACCGAGGCCATGCCCGAGGCGTTCGAGAACGTCGGCGTCGATGAGCACCTCGACACGCAGCTGCCGCTCGACCTGCCGTTCACCGACCACAGCGGCCAGGACGTCACGCTGGGCAAGTACTTCGATGGCGAGCGGCCGGTGATTCTGACGCTGAACTACTACCGTTGCCAGCAGCTCTGCAGCCTGCAGCTCAACGCGCTGGTCGACGCCATGAAGGACATGGAATGGGTGCCCGGCAAGCAATTCGAGATCGTCACGGTCAGCTTCGACCCGTTGGAGGATTACCGCCTCGCGACGATCAAACGCCGCACGTACCTCGAGCACTACGGCCGGCCCGAAGCCGCCAGCGGCTGGCACTTCCTCACCGGCTCCAAGGCGAGCATCGACAAGCTGCTGGAGACCACCGGCGTCCGCGTCAAGTACGACCCGAAGACCAACGAATGGGCCCACACGGCGGTGCTGATCATCAACACCCCCAACGGGCGCATCTCGCGCTACCTGGGCAACATCGTCTATGAGCCACGGACGCTGCGGCTGTCGCTGGTCGAGGCGTCGGAGGGCAAAATCGGCTCGCCGTTTGATCAGGTGCTGCTGTATTGTTATCACTTTGATGGTGAGGGATACTCGCTGAGTGCGTTCAATATCGTTCGCGGCGGCGCCGTGCTGACCGCGCTCGTACTGGGGACCGTGCTGCTGATCCTGTGGCGGCGCGAGCGGCGCCGCGGCAAGCTGGCGGAGGCGACGTCATAAACAGCATGTTCGACGGCATTCTGGCCCAGGCACCGACCACCCTGCCCGCGATCGCACCGCGCGAGGGCTCGTGGTTCCTGCCCCCGCAGATGTCCACCGGCGCGCCGCAGGTCGACACGGTCTTCAACTTCATCTACACCGTCTCGGCGTTCTTCTTCATCCTGATCGTCGTGCTGATGATCTACTTCGTCTGGCGCTATCGGCGCCGGGTCGAGGGCGAGAAGGCGCGCAGCCGCGTGCGGTCGCACACCGCGCTGGAACTCACCTGGACGGGCATCCCGCTGATCCTGGTCGTGATCATGTTCTACATGGGCTTTCGCAGCTTCATGGACATCGTGATCCCGCCCGAAGGTGCCATCGACATCAACGTCGTCGGCAAGAAGTGGAACTGGTTCTTCACCTACCCCACCGGTCACGTGGATGGCGAGCTGCACGTGCCCGCCAACACGCCGATCCGCCTGATCCTCGAGTCCAACGACGTCATTCACAGCCTGTACATCCCGGCGTTCCGGCTCAAGAAGGACGCCGTCCCGGGCCGCTACAACCGGGCCTGGTTCGAGGCGACCGAATCGGGCGAGTACCTGTTGCTGTGCGCCGAGTACTGCGGTACGCAGCATTCGGACATGCTGGCGCGGGTCGTCGTACACGACACGGTGGCCGAGTGGGAAAACTGGCTGCGCGAAGCGTCCGACCCGTTCCAGACCAGGAGCATGGCCGACGTGGGCCAGCTCCTCGTGCAGCGCTGGTGCTCCGGCTGCCACTCGGTGGATGGCAGCGCCAACATCGGACCGACCCTCAAGGACATTTACGGCCGCGAGCGCGAGTTCGACGACGGCACGACACTCGTCGCCGAGGAGAATTACATCCGCGAGTCGATCCTGTACCCGCAGCGGCGGATCGTGAAGGGCTACGGCAACAACATGTCGGCCTTCAAGGGGCTGCTCAAGGACCGCGAGATCACCGCGATCATCGCGTACATGAAGGAGCTCAGCGGCATCAGCAGCGACGTGCTCTCGGATGAACCAGACCCGAACGCCGCCGCGGAGCCGACCGCGCCGACGGCGGATGCCAACGCGCCCGCGGGCGAGCCAAACGAGCCATAGGGCCGAACGGATAACGTCATGAGTTCCGAAAACCCGACATTGGCGGATCAGACGCCGGCCGTGCAGTATGCCGAGCTGAACTACCTTACGCAGCGGCGCGGCATTCTCTCATGGCTGGTGACGCTGGACCACAAGCGCATCGGCATGATGTACCTGGTGGGGATCCTGGCGACGTTCCTGCTGGGCGGGATCTTCGCGTTGCTGGTGCGGGCCGAGCTGTTCACCCGCGGCCCCACGATCATCAGCGCCGACAACTACAATCGGTTCTTCACGCTGCACGGCGCGATCATGACCTTCCTGGTCATCATCCCCGGCATTCCTGCGGCGCTGGGCAACTTCGTCCTGCCGATCATGCTCGGAGCGAAGGATCTCGCTTTCCCCAAGCTCAACCTCGCGAGCTTCTATCTCTGGACCATCGGGGCCGTGCTCAGCGTGGCCTCGATCGCGATGGGCAGCGTCGACACCGGCTGGACCTTCTACATCCCCTACTCGACCGACACGAGCATGGGCGGCACCGTGCCGGTGCTGATCGCGGTGTTCATCCTGGGCTTCAGCTCGATCTTCACCGGGCTGAACTTCATTGTGACCATCCACAAGATGCGCCCGCCGGGCATGACCTGGTTCCGCCTGCCGCTGTTCCTGTGGGCGATCTACGCCACGTCGATCATCCAGATCCTCGCGACGCCGGTGCTGGGCATCACGGTGCTGCTGATCGTGGTCGAGCGTCTGCTGGAGTTCGGTATCTTCCAGCCGGGCCTGGGCGGCGACCCCCTGCTGTATCAGCACTTCTTCTGGTTCTACTCGCACCCCGCGGTGTACATCATGATCCTGCCCGCGATGGGTGTGGTGAGCGAGATCATCTCGCCGCTGAGCCGCAAGCACATCTTCGGCTACCACTTCATCGCGTTTTCGAGCATTGCGATCGCCGCGTTCGGCTTCTTCGTGTGGGGCCACCACATGTTCGTCAGCGGCCAGTCGTACCTGCTGGTGACGATCTTCAGCCTGCTGACCTACAGCGTGTCGATCCCGTCGGCGGTGAAGGTGTTCAACTGGCTGGCGACGCTGCATGGCGGGTCGATCAGTCTGCGCGCGCCCATGCTCTATGTGCTGGGCTTCATCTTCATCTTCGGCATCGGCGGCCTGACCGGGCTGTTTCTCGGCGCCCTGGCGACCGACATGCACCTGCACGACACCTACTTCGTCGTCGCCCACTTCCACTACGTCATGATGGGCAGCACGCTGCTGGCGATGATCGGTGGCATCCACTACTGGTGGCCCAAGATGATCGGCCGCCTCTACAGCGAGCGCTGGGCCCTCGTCGCGTTCATCCTCGTTTTCGTCGGCTTCAACCTGACGTTCTTCCCGCAGTTCCTGATGGGCAGCCAGGGCATGCCGCGCCGCTACTACAATTACATCCACATGCCCGAGTTCGAGCCGCTGCACCAATTGTCGACGATCGGCTCGTTCGTGATGGCCGCGGGCTTCTTCATCACCGCCGGCTACCTGCTGCACTCGATCTTCGCCGGCAAGCGGGCTCCGGCCAATCCGTGGGGGGCCGCCACGCTCGAATGGCGCTGCAGTTCGCCGCCGCCGACCGAGAACTTCCATCAGGCGCCGCCCGTGGGCGACCCGTACGACTTCGACGATCTGGAATACGACCCGCAGCTCGAGGGCTATGTCTTCGTGCATCGGCCGAAGACCGACGGCGGCACGGCCAGCGTGCCCGGCCAGCCGGCCCCACAGACCTAGGGCCGTTTCTGCGAACCTGACGGCGGGCCGCGTCCCGCCGCGAGAGGCGAGCCACCGGCATGAGCGACGCGCATCACAACGACGCCAACCACGGCCACCCGCCGAGCCTGGCGCACCACTTCGACACGCCCGAGCAGCAGTACGAGTCGGCGGTGCAGGGCATGTGGCTGTTTCTCGCGACCGAGATTCTGCTGTTCGGCGGGTTGTTCTGCGCGTACGCCGTGTATCGGGCACTGCATCCCGAGATCTTCTACTACGCCTATCACCACGAATACCTCAGCGTGTTCTGGGGCAGCGTCAACACGGCGGTGCTGCTGTGCAGCAGCTTCACGATGGCCGCCGGCGTGTGGGCGGCCCAGAAGGGCCATCAACGGATGCTCGTGTGGATGCTGGTGCTGACGCTGCTCGGCGCGTTCGGCTTCATGGGCATCAAGTACATCGAATACAAGCACAAGTGGGAGCACGGCCTGCGCTGGGGTACCGGCTACAACCCCGAAGCCCACGGCGCGTACGGCGGGGAAGACCACGGCGATGATGGCGCCGCCGACGGTCAGGTCGAGACACAGGCGGCCACGGACGACGCCACGACCGCACCCGCGGCAGCCCCCGATCCCACGACCGTCGATGCAAGCGACGCGGCAGCCGGTGGCGCGGCACCCACGTATCGGCCCGGTGGCGAGGCCCCGGGCGGCCTGGTCGCGCCCGACACGGCCCCGCGTGAGCTGACCGTCGCGGAAGAAGTGCACAACGTCCGCACGTTCTTTGCGATCTACTTCCTGATGACGGGGCTGCACGGGCTGCACGTCATCGCCGGCGCTGTGGTGATCGCCTGGCTGCTGGTGCGGGCCATCCAGGGCCACTTCGGCGCCGCGTATTACACCCCGGTTCACCTGGGCGGGCTGTACTGGCACCTGGTCGACCTGATCTGGATCTACCTGTTCCCGCTGCTGTACCTGATTCACTGACGTCGCCACCACCCCAGACCGAGGACACCATGGCCGAACCCACCACCCAAGCCGACCAACATACCAAGCATGTCGGACACATCGTGCCCATGTGGCTGCTGGTGGTCGTGCTGCTGGCGCTGCTGGTGCTGACGTTCATCACCGTGGTCAGCGTGTGGGTCATCGACCTCGGTCCTGCAGGTAATCTGCTGATGGCCCTGGCCATCGCGACGATCAAGGGGGTGCTGGTGGGCCTGTACTTCATGCACCTGCGCCATGAGAAGCCCATCGTGGCCATCATCCTGATCGTCTCGCTGTTGTTCCTGGGCCTGTTCGTCGGCCTCACGCTGCTCGATTCGCTGCACCACCACCACGACGTCGAGGCCTGGCGCGCCGGCGACCCGGTCCGCTACGCCCCGGAGGCCTTCGAGAACCCGTAACCACACGCCCGGCAAGCCACGCCGGCGCTGCACCGGTCGGACCACCACGCGGCACCCAAACCGAGACTGCTCGGCCTGATACGAACCGTGTCATCACCCGCCACACCACCCGAGCCTCCTCCCGAACCCGCCGCGACCGGCGGCGACGCGGGCCTGCTGCTGATGGTCTTGCTGCTGGCGTCCCTGGGCATGGGGCTGGCGGCGATCATCGTCGCATTCTTCGTGATGCAGGCGGAAGCAGCGGCGTGGCCACCGCCGGGCACCCCCCCGCTGCCGGTCGGCCTGTGGCTCAGCACGGGGCTCATCGTCGCGAGTAGCGGGACAATGCACGCCGCGGTGCGGGCGGTGCGGCGAAACCGGATCAAGCCGGCTCGCTGGTTCGTGCTGGCAACGCTGCTGCTCGGCGGCGCGTTTCTGGCGAGCCAGATCATGAACTGGGGGCTGGCGTACGCCGCCAACATGCCCCCGGCGCTGAACATGTTCAGTGTGCTGTTCTACCTCTTCACCGGGCTGCACGGGCTGCACATTCTGGGTGGGCTGGTGCCGCTGGGGATCGTCACCTGGCGCTCGTTTCGCGGCCGCTACACACCGCAGCAGCACAACGGGCTGCGCTTCTGTGCGCTGTACTGGCACTTCGTGGACGTGGCGTGGGTCGTGATGTTCGCGGTGCTGCTGCTGGGCGGCGGCCTGGCCGGTGGTGCCGCGCCCGCGGGGTGACCCGGGGACGGGGCAAAGGTGATACGCCGTGACGATCCGGCGCCGTCTTCACTGGTCACTGATCACCGCGCGGCGGCCTCACCGCGTGCCGCCGCTTTCGACCAGTTCGCTGGCGGCCACGTCACCCGCGCACATTGACTGCTCGCGGTTGGCGGCCGCGGCGGGCGTCTGCTCGGTTTCGCCGCTTACGATGCGCGACAGCAACTCCACGCGGGCACGCCACCCCTCCTGTTGCACGAGCGCCTGCCGCGTTGCCGCCGCGCCGGCCTGCGCCAGCGCCAGCGCCTGCTCGCCCGCCGCCAGGAACTCGTCCAGGGTCTCGGCCGTCTGCACGGCTGGTGCATAGGGCAGCACCTCGCGCATCGGCGACGAAATCACCGGCAACCCGGCCGCGAGGTACTCGCGCAGCTTGATCGGGTTGACGGCCCGCGTCAGCCGATTCATGCGGAACGCGATCAAGCCGACGTCGAAGCCACGGCAGTAACCCGGCAGATCCTCATACGGTCGCCCGCCGAGGCAATGCACGTTCGGCAGGTTCGCCACCGCCTCGAGCGAGCAACGAGCGTCCCCCAGCAGTACGAATGACCACGCGGGTCGCGCGCGGGCCGCGGCGGCGATCAGGTCCAGGTCGACATAGTCGCTGATGAGCCCCATGTAGCCGAAGATCGGCCGCGGGATGTGCTGCAACTCGGCGGCGACGGTGACCTGCGGGTCGTGCTGCGTGCTGGCAAAGTGCTCATAGTCCACGCCGTGCGGCACGAAGTGGACGTTGGCGTGCTGGGCGCGGCGGGGGCGATAGAGCTCGTCGGACGTGGTGATGACAGCGTCGCTGGCCGCCATGGTCTGGCGCTCGAGCCGCTCCATCAGGGCGGTGTTGTAGCCGTCGAACGCCGCGAAGTCGTCGACGCAGTAGTACACGATGCGCTCGGGCCGCAGCGGGCGAATGACTTCGGGCACGTCGGGGGTGAACAGCCAGAGTTGTACCGGCCGCGTCGGGAAACGCCGCAGTGCGGCCCGGATCTGCCGGCTGAGCGCAATCGCATTGAGGCGGCGCACCAGCGGCGACTCGGGCATCGGGATCAGCAGCGGTGACAGCACGTCGATGTTCGGAGCAACGCGCTGCGGGCCGCTCCAGGCGCGGGCCAGTCGCGCAAAGACCAGCCGTGTGTCGCTGGCGGTGAGCTGCGGACGGCGCGACGCGTGGAAGTTCACCCACAACACGTTGTTCTGCTCGGAGAGCAGGCGCATCACGTGGTGCTTGCTGGTCGGGTGATCAAACCAACTGCTCGCCACACAGACGATATTGCGGCCACGGATCATACGCGGACTTCCTCCTCTCCCCTCACCAGCAGTGCGCCACCCCGACCGTCGTGCGGCTTGCTTTGTGGCGGGCACGAGCCGTCGCCGCCGGACCCCGCGAAGAGCCAGCGTCCGATCCCGGCCGCCAGGTGCGCCGTGTTGTAGTGCTTCTCCGCCGTCGCCCGGGCCCGCTGCCCCAGGGCGCGGGCCTGCGCATCGTCCCGCAGCAGGCGAACGACACTGTCGGCGAAGCCCTCGGGCGAGCCCGCGATGTAGAACGGGGGCGGGTCGTCGTAGTCCATCCCCGCCGCCGTGTCGGGCGTCACCACCGCCGGCCGCGACGCCGCCATGGCCATGATGAGCTTGGTCTGCACACCCAGGTCGCCGTCCACCGGGTTGACGAAGACGCGAATCGCCTCGAAGTACGGCTGAATCTCCGGGACGAACCCGGTGACGGTCACGTTCGGCAGCTGCCCCCAGCGCTGCACCTCACGCGTGGGCCGATTGCCGACAATCCACCACTGGGCGGTGGGCATCGCACGTTGCACCTGGGGCCAGACGTAGCGGCCGAACCAGTTCACCGCCCGTACGTTCGGTGGATAGAACATCGACCCGACCATGCCGACGACCGGGTCGGCCGGCAACGGCTTCTGATCGAGTGTCGGGCACGCGGCCACGTCCACTGCGGTCAACAGGGTGGCGCTGCGAGCGTGCGGTACGCGCTGGGCGAACTTGCGCCGTTCGCGCTCGTTGACGAACAGCGAGACGTCGTATTGCCCGGCACAGCGCGCCTCGAGCCGCGCGACGCGCAACGCCTCCGTACGGTACAGCCAGGACAGCGGCGGCAGACTGCGGCGGGCGTAGGTTTCCCACTTGACGCTGTCGACGTCGCACATGTCCAGCACGCGACGTGTGGCACGCGCCGCCGCCCCGACCGGCGCCACGGCTGACGAGTAGGTATACACCGCGTCGAACGCGGCCTCTGCCGACCAGGCCCGGACACAGGCGAGCAGCCGCGGGTCATGGTAGTAGCGCTCGGTCAGGCTGTGACCGGCCAGCAACCCCATGGCCCCGCGAACCAGCCGCGCCCGGCTCGAACGCACGAAGACCTCCGCGCGGCGGCAGTACTGCCGCACGTGGTCAAGCTCGGCCACGGACACGTCGCGCGTGTCACTGCTGGCCAGCCAGATTTCGTGCCCCGGGGCCAGGCGCTGCAGAATGTGCCAGGGGCGCACGCTGTCGCCGCGGTCCGGCGGGTACGGAAAGCGTGGCGTGACCATCAAGACGCGCATCGCACCCTCCTACCCCGGCACGGATTTGGACAACCACACCCCCAGAGCACGCGTGAGCGGCAGCGGCAGTCGCGGCCAGATACGGCGCGCGGCGGCGAACCGCGGATTGGTCGGTTTCAGGTTCGGCGGCTTCCGGCCGGGCGGCACGAATCGCTGATACCCGAGCGGGAACGGCTCGAACCCCTGGTTCTTCTTGAAGCCGGCCGCGCCCTTGTTGTCCGCCCGGCTGCGGCCGTAGTCGAAGCGCCGCAGGCCGCTGTTCACGCCGCGCTCGCGCAGCGACCAGTACAGCAGGTTGGCGGCCCCGTCGCAGCGGATGCGTTCGTCCGCACCGGACACGTAGGGCAGCAGCGTGTCACCGAAGACGAAGCTGATCACGCCGAACACCGGCCGGCCGGCTTGCCACGCAACGGAGACCCACAGGCGGCTGCCCAGGCGCTGCTGCAACCGTTCGAAAAACGAGAGCGGATAGTTGAGCGAGCCGAGGCGGCGCATGCTGCGGCAGTAAAGGTCCCAGACGGTCCGCAGCAGGCTGCTGTCGTGCTGCACGATCACCCCGGCGCGATCGCGCGCCTGGCGGGCCGCGGCCCGCGCCTTGCGCGGGATCGTGGCCGGCACGTCTTCCGCCCGGGCGGGCAGGTCGCCCACGAAACCCAGGTACCCCGCGATCGGGTCGAACGACGGCACCGCGGCACACGCCGAACGCAGCTCCAGCACGCGTGCCCGGCGGGCCTGGGCCAGTTCCGTCGCGGCGTGGGTGAGGGCTTCCGTGACGGCGGTGTCATCCGCGAGGATCCCACCATAGGTGGCGTACGGCACGCTGATCAGCATCCGGCCCGCGAGCAGACTGTTGACCTCCATCAGCGGCAGCACGCCGACGATCTCGTCGCCGCGCGTGGCGCACAGGTGACGCGGCCGGTGGCCGAACGTCGCCGCCACGCACGCGCACCAGTCGGGATGGTGGAAGAAGCTGCCGTCGGTGGCACGCGCGACGTAGTCCCCCCATCGGGCGCTGGTTGCCGCGTCGTCGATCGCGCGTACCGCGGGGGCGGCCCGGCTCTGGTCGTACGACGGCCGCCCGGCCTCAGCGGTTCTTGTAGTAGTAGGAGGAGTAATAGTAGTTTTCATAGTATCCGGCACCGCGGTCACGGAAGCGCGACAACAGGCAACCCATCACCTTCACGTTGTTCGCCTGGAGTGTGCGGACCGCCTGCTGCACGGTCGGCTCGGGCGTGCGGCGCATCTCGACCACCATGATGGCACCGTCACAATGCGGCGCGAGCAGACACACGTCGGATACCGTTGTCACCGGCGGCGTATCGACAAAGACGTAGTCGAAGACCGCACGCAGTCGCTCGAGGGCCGCCGGCAACCGCTGCCCCGCCAGCAGGTCGCTGTAGGCACGGCCCTGCACCTCACCGGCCGGCAGCAGCTTGACGTTGGGCAGGGGCGTCGGCTGCAGGATGTCCTTGAGCTCGCAGGTGCCCTGGATGAAGTCGGCCATGCCCGGGCTGCTCGTGACGCCGACCATGCGCGCCAGCGAGGTCCGGCGGAAATCGCCGTCGACCATCAGGATCCGATGTTCGCCGCCCTCGCCCATCAGCACACCCAGGTTGAGCGTCGAGACGCTCTTGCCCTCTTCGGGGATGCTGCTGGTGATGGCGATGATCTGTGGCTCGCCGGTGGGGTTCATCGTCAGCAGTCGCGCCCGCACGGCGCGGTACTGCTCGCAGATGGCCGAGTAGCGGTCATGAAAGGCGACGACGACCGGGTCGACGCGGCCCGCATCCCATTCCACCGTCGTGTCATCGAGCTCGTCGCTGGCGAAGGGTGCCTCGCTGAACATTGCGCCAGCGGCGGCTTCCCCTTCCGCGACGAACGCGGATTGGTCCGCGGCCGTCGCCCCGTCCGCGTCCTGCGGCGCGTCAGCGCCCTGGGCCGCCTGCTGGGCCGCTTCCTCCTCGATCTTCTGCATGACCTTGGACATCGAGCTCATCACACACCCTCGGCGAGCGGCTCGGCCAGCGGCGACAGCGACATCATGCCCGTTGCGCCCAGCACGCTGTCCACGTGCTTCATGGCCTTCTCGTAGACGCGCGGCATGGCCAGGCTCGTGTATGCCAGGCCCGCGGTCGCCATCAACAACATGAGCAGCACACTCAGCACAGGCGCCCAGATCAGGCGCGTCATCATCCGATGGCGGCGCTCGCGCGGCGTGGGGATGACCCCGATTGACTCGAGCACGGGCACACCCAGAACACGGGTGACCTGCCCAACCGAGCGGAACGAACGGTCGAACAACTCGGCCAGCGCCACCAGTAGCGCCGCCGCCGCCAGGCCCAGGCCGGACGACACGACAAAGATCGAGGCCACGCGCGGCCGCGTCGGGCGCATGACATCGATCGGCTCCTCCAGGAGCGAGAACTGCGTGCCGCGCTGGCCGCTCTCGGCCACGAGCACGCGTTTGAGACTGATCAGGTGGCTCTGCCAGACACTGACCTCGGATGCGGCGGCATTGCGCTCCTGCAGCATCCGGCGGTATTCGTCATCCTCGTCGAGCATGCGCGTATAGAGCGACTCGAACCGCATCAGCCGGTCTTCGGCCTCGGTCAGTTGCCGGTCCGCCACCTCCAGGCGCTCGCGCAGCCCGGCCAGTTCCACGCGCACGCGCTGCTGCTGGGCCTGCCACTGGCGGAACTCCTCGGTGACCTTGGGTTCGGGGGGCGGCGGCGGCGCGGTGTCGGCAATCAGGCCGATGTCGTCCGGCCCCAGCTCCGCCAGCGATTTCTTCAGCTCCTCGAGCGACTCGCGCCGCATCACCAGCATCTGGACATGGGGATGGTCCCAGGTCATCCGCCGCGCGGTCAGCGCGTTGATGATCGCAGACTGCGTCGCCTCGATGGCCTCGTCGAGCTTCGCCTCCGCCGCCGACGGCCGCCCCAGCGCCTGGTCCTTGACGGCGACAGGTTGAGACGTGGGCGTCTCTTCTTGCAGCGCGTACGGCACGGGGGCGTTCTCGAGGAAGGCCTCGCGGGCGGCGATGTCCGCCTCCAGCCCGGCCTTCTCCTGGAACAACGTGTCGCGCCGCGATCGCAGCATCTCCAGTCGATTGCCCGCGGACACCAGGTCCGTGGGATCGAGCCCCTCGAACTCGGCGGTCTGTGCCAGCAACCGCTCGTCAGCCTGCTGCACGCGCCGGCGGATGTTCGCGACCTCCTCCTCGAAGAAGGCCTTGGTGCCCTCGAGAATCTCGCGGATGCGGGTGCGGACATGCTCGATGTAGCCGTCGCGCAACGCGACCACCACCTTGCGGGCCACGATCGGATCGTTGGCATGGCAGGTCAGCCGGATCGTGTCGAGGCTCGAGGTGCTGTGGAGCAGCCCTATCTCGGGCTGCAGGCGGTAGCGCCCGACGGCCGCATCCACCAGGCCGCGCTCCGTTTCCGTCAAGGCCCCGTCCAGCTTGATCTGATCGGCCGGCACGAGTCCGACGTTCGCCAGCGCCCGCGCCATGGCCCGCGAGCCGATCATGTCCATCTTCATGGTCGTCTTGAGGTGCTCGAAGCCGTAGGGC
This sequence comes from uncultured Planctomycetales bacterium, assembly GCA_964448675.1. Taxonomy (GTDB): domain Bacteria; phylum Planctomycetota; class Phycisphaerae; order UBA1845; family Fen-1342; genus CAYUZU01. The sequence goes on along the minus strand of CAYUZU010000007.1, from coordinate 203,370 downwards.
GAGTTCTTGCGGACGAGATTCTGGAGCACGACGTCGTCGCGCCGCTCGAAGAGCGTCTGGGCGGAATACTCGCGCGGCAGGTATTGGCTGTACCAGAACGCCACGGACGCCACGATGGACAACCCGATCGCGGCCAGGCGCCAGCGCTGTCGCACGATGCGCGTACACTCGCTGACGGTGTTGCGCAGATCCTCGAAGGCTTGTCCTTGCTGCGTGCCCATACCTTAGACCACCATTACGGAGTGCCTGTCATCGATCGAACCTGCCCCGCCAGCGCTTGCGACCATCATCGGCTTCCCCGAAATGGTCCTCGTAGGTGTTCGTCGATTCGATGAGCCGCGCCGGCGTGTTGTAGGCATCCATCACCGGATCGACCGGGTAGAGCAACTCACGCACGCGGTGTCCCAGCCAGGCCAGCGGGGTGGGCGGCACCTGGATGATGTCGCCTTCCTGGAGCAGGACGTTCATCGTCAGATCGCCCTCGTAGACCATCTTGTCGAGATCGATCACGATGACCTTGCGCTCCTCCTCGTCCGCCGCCGGGCGCACGACACGAATCTGCGAGCGCCACGCCAGGTCGGTGGGCATGGCCTCCGCCAATGCCTGGACCAGCGTGTCGCGGCCGGTGAACTGGCGCGGACCTGGCTGATGCACTTCACCGAAGACGTAGTAGAACTGGCTGGCGTAGCGCGCGACCTCGACCTCGACCTCGGGATCGACGTAGTAGCGCGAAAGCTGCGCCTTGACCTTCTTGGCGATTTCGTGGGTCGTCAGGCCGACCACGTCGATCTCGCCCAGCAATCGCAACACGACCTTGCCGTCGGCGCGAACGGTCTGGGTCGCACCGTCGACCTCGTCCGCCATCGGAGCGTGGACGCGGATCGTGTCGGGCGGGCGCACGACGTAGTCGCCCGTGGCCACCTCGGCTTCGTGCGACCGCAGGAAGGCCACGAGCTGGTCGTGGCGGGTGGCACAGCCGGTCGTGAACAGGAGCGTGAGCAACAAGCTGGCACTGCCGGGGAGAAGCAGCAACCTTCGCCCGGCGAGCGATCCTAATCCTGGGCAAAGTGCAGCCATCGAGGGTCCCTTAGCTTCCGTGAGCTACCCAGTATCCGCCAACAAGGCGTGCCATCCATGGCTTCCACGTACGGGTCCAACCCTCTGCGGAAGTTATCGACCGATTCAGCGCAGGCTTGAAATATCGGCTTGTGGGAATGGCGACTGATATTCGTTTCCCCCCTTCGACGGCCGGGCGTGCGTTTCAGGACGTTTCCCGCTTAACCGATAATGATGAAAACAGGCCAGTACAGGTGCGCTCTATGGAAGCCTATCGACACTTCAATCTGAGCTCCCCCCCGTTCGAGTCTGAGCCGGACCCGCAGTTCTATGTGGAGACCCCGACGCATGCCGAAACGCGGGCCACGTTGCGATACGCGTTTCGCACCGGCAAGCCCTGCTGCGTGGTGCTCGGCGAGTCCGGTTCCGGTAAAACCATGATGGCCCGGCTGTTTGCCGAGGAAGCCAATGCCCGGGCCCACGTCCTGTGGGTGCACGGCATCGGCCAGCCCGGCGACAGCACCGAGGTGACCATCCACCCCGCGACCACGCAGCCGACAGCCGTGATGCCCCCACCGTCCGCCGTCCAGACGACCCTCGCGGCCTGGCTGCGGGAAACCGGGGCCGCGCCACGGCGCAGCGTGCTGGTGGTCGACAACGCCGACGCCCTGCGGGGGCACGGCTGGGACGATATTCTGGCCATCCTGACGCGCGAATCCTGCACGAATGGAGCGGTTACGGTCGTCCTCTTCGGCCTGCCGAATCTTGTCGAGAAACTGGCCGGCCCGCGAATGGTGCGCCTCCGGCGGCGGATCTTCCGCGTCTGCCAGCTCGACCGGCTGTCGCGCGACGAGCTCGAGCAGTATGTGCGCTATCGCTTCAGCGCGGTCGGCGGCGACGACATCCCCTTCACCGCAGCCGCGATCGACATGATCCACCAATTGACCGGCGGCAATCCGGCCCTGGCGAATCAGATCTGCGATAATACATTGATTGACGCATACGGCGACGACCGGCAGGAAATCGCCGAGCGGCACGTGGCGGCCACCGTCCGCACGATCACGAGCTCGCCGCAGGCCCGGCAGCGCATCGGCGCGACGGGGTTGCGCCAGCTGACCGCCGGCAAGACGAGCCGGGTCTCGCAGCTCTCCCAGGTCGCCGAGCGCGTGCGCAAACTGATGGACGGCGAGATCGTGACCGCCGACGGCCAGACCGTCATTGAATGCAACGTGGACCACGAGGACAATGCCAAGCCGGTCGTCTCCGTGGAGAACGACGATGCCGCGGCCGCGACCGGCACGCCTGTAGCGAAAGACGACGAGCCCGCTGCCACGACGCCCACGGCGACGGACAATGCCGTGCCGACATCCTGCGACGAGGAACCGGCGGCGGAGACCACGCCAGCGGTTTCTCGGGATTCCGATGCCGTAGCGCCGCTCGACGATGCAACGCCGAGTTCGGCACCGGCCGAGAGCGACGACACCGCCGAGATTCGCAACGTGCTTGCGGAGCGGCTGCGGATGGTCGAGGGGCGCATCAACGACGCCCTGGAGCGAGTCCGCCAGGCGCGTACTGGCCGCACCGCGGAAATGCCCGCCGAATCATCCGCCGAGAAGCTGGTCGACATCGCCCACGACGACGGCAAGGCGTGATCGCTTGACGATGGCCGCTGGTGTCCATCCCACCGCTGCTGCAACGCACGTGACGGTCATCGAGGCCGGCGCGCGGCAGCCGCTGGTGGACTTCGCCGAACTCTGGCGGTTTCGCGAGTTACTGGGCTTCCTGGCCTGGCGCGACGTGCGGGTGCGCTACCGGCAGACGCTCCTGGGGGCCGGCTGGGCCCTGCTCGAACCACTCGCGGGGGCCGCCCTCTACACCCTGTTGTTCCACGGCCTGGCCGGCTTCGAAGCGGGCGAAACACCGTATCCGTTGTTCTGCTACGCCGGCGTGCTGCTGTGGACCTTCTTCGCGCGGTCGCTGCGCGCCGCAACGGTCAGCCTGGTTTCGAACTCGGCACTGGTCACCAAGGCCTACTTCCCGCGCCTGTTGCTGCCCGTCGCCGGCCAGATCGCGATGCTCGTCGATCTGGCGTGCGCGCTGCTGATGTTCCTGGCGCTGGCCGCGTACTTCGGCGTACCGCTGACCTGGCACATCGTCACGGCGCCACTCTGGGTCGCGCTGGCCGTGCTGAACGCCCTGGGCATCGGACTCATTTTCGCCGCGATCAACGTGCGCTTTCGCGATGTGTCGCAGGCCGTCCCGTTCGCGACACAGATGTGGATGTTTCTGACGCCGGTGGCGTACCCCCTGCATCAGATCCCTGAGCGGTGGCTTGGGCTGTATGTGCTCAACCCCATGGTCGGCGTGGTCGAGGGGATGCGTTGGGCACTGCTGCCGGAACACGCCTTTGACCCGCTCACGCTGTTACCCTCGGTGCTGGTCGGTTCGCTGCTGCTGCTGCTGGGGCTGCTCGTATTCCGCCGCACCGAGCGTCGTTTCGCGGACATCGTGTAACCCACGGCCACGGCTGAACTAACCGAAAACGATCCGCACTGCCGCCCCCCGACCCCGCATCCGCGCTTGCGTCACCCCCCGAAACGGGTACCGTGAACACATGGCCCCCCTGTTGCCAGCCTGGAAGACCACGCCCCAACCGATCATCGGCATGCTACATCTGCCGCCGCTGCCCGGCGCGCCGCGCTGCAACGCGAACCTCGTGAGCGTGATCGAGCAGGTGCTGACAGACGCCGCCCGACTGACCGATGGGGGTGTGGACGGCTTCATGCTCGAGAACTTCGGCGACACGCCATTCTATCCGCGCGGCGTGCCGGCATGGGTGGTGGCCCAGATGACGCGGGTGGCCTATGAGGTGCGTCAGCGCCACAAGCTGCCATTGGGGGTAAACGTGCTGCGCAATGATGGGCCGAGCGCGCTGGCCATCGCGCATGCGGTCGGAGCGGAGTTTATCCGGGTCAACGTACTTTGCGGCGCGCGCGTCACGGACCAGGGCCTCATCCAGGGGATCGCCCATCATCTGCTCCGGGACCGGGCCCGGCTCGACGCCCGCCACATTCGCATTCTGGCCGATGTCGACGTCAAACACTCCTCGCCGCTGGGCAGACCGCGGCCGATCGAGGACGAGGTCGTGGAGACCTTGCAGCGCGGCGGCGCCGACGCGGTCATCATCACGGGCAGCGCGACTGGCGAAGGCACCGATGTCGACCGCGTCCGCCGGGCGAGCAAGGCCGCGGGCGACGCGCCGGTGTGGGTCGGCAGCGGCGTGACGGCCGAGACGCTGCCGCTGTTGCTGCCCTTCGCGCGCGGGTTTATCGTTGGGACGTCGTTGAAGGAAGACGGCCTGACAACCAACCCGGTGGATGTGAAACGCGTGCGCGAACTGGTCGCGGCGCGCGACCGGGCCTGAGAGCAGAACCGATCGCAGCGCGTTGGCGTGGGCCGTGCGCTGCGACCTGATGGGCAGGGGATTCTCATGCCGGACCGTGTGCTGATTACACGACGCGTGCCGCCGCCGGCGGTGGAGTTGCTGCGCGAGGCGGGGCTCGATGTGGACATCCTCGACCAGGACGACCCGCCGACGCGCGACGCACTGCTGGAGCGTGTACGCGGCGTGACCGGGCTGGTGACGATGCTCAGCGAGCGCGTCGATGCCGCGTTGCTCGACGCTGCCGGCCCGGACCTCAAGGTCGTCGCGAACTTCGCCGTCGGCTACGACAACATCGATCTCGACGCCTGCGGCCAGCGCGGCGTCCGGGCCACCAATACGCCGGGCGTGCTGACCGACGCCACGGCGGACTTGGCTTGGACGCTGATCCTGGCGGTCGCGCGTCACGTTGTTCCCGGGGACAGCCTGGTGCGCGCGGGCAAGTGGACCGGCTGGGCACCGATGCAGTTCCTCGGGCTTCAGCTCAGCGGCGCCACACTGGGGCTGGTCGGCGCGGGACGGATCGGGACGGCGGTGGGATTGCGGACGGCCGGCTTCGGCATGAACGTCTTGTATGCGGACAGTACGCCGAACGAAACGCTGGATCGGCAGCTCGGCGCGAAGCGCGTCGATCTGAACCAGTTGCTGCCGGCAGCCGACGTACTGAGCCTCCACGTGCCATTGACCGACGACACGCGGCATATGATTGGGGCGGGCGAGCTTGGCATGATGAAGTCGACCGCGATCCTGATCAACACGGCCCGCGGGCCGGTGGTGGACGAGGCCGCCCTGGTGCAGGCATTGCGTGAGCGGCGCCTGGCGGGGGCCGGTTTTGACGTTTATGAGCATGAGCCGCGGCTTTCGCCCGGCCTGGCCGAACTGGAGAACGTGGTGGTATTGCCCCACCTGGGCAGTGCGACAACCGTGACACGCCAGAAGATGTCGCAGATGGTGGCCGACAATGTCCTTGCCGTGCTCGATGGACGCGAACCGCCGAACCCGGTCGCGTAAGCGCTGCGGGTGTCCGCTGCGCAGATCGGCGCATCGATCGGGCAACAGCAGCGTAACAAGGTCACAACGTAACGAGGCGACAGAATGGGCGGCCGGACCGCTTGTCCGCCACGGTCCGCAAGGAGTCAGCCATGCCAACATACGTGAATTCGCCGGCCCCGGTCTTCCCGCAGTCGCTGGAGGACATCCCCGCCGACATGCGCATGGAATACTACGCTGCCGGGGCGCGCTACCTGGTCAATGGTGGAGTGCGACCGTGGGACGGGCCATGCGAAGAGGTATCGTCACCGGTATGCATCGGCGCGGGCCCGGCCTGCGCGCCGTATCGGCTGGGCCATTACCCGCTGATGACGACGGATCACGCTCGCGAGGCCCTCGATGCCGCCCGGCGGGCCTATGACAATGGTTGTGGTGCGTGGCCGACGATGGCCGTCGCGGACCGCATCCGGCACGTCGCGGCGTTCATCCCGCGCATGCAAGCGGTGCGCGACGAGGTGGTGCGCCTGCTCATGTGGGAGATTGGCAAGACGCTGCCCGACGCGCGCAAGGAGTTCGACCGCACGGTCGATTACATCCGCGACACGATCGGCGCGTTGAAGGAGCTCGACCGCCGCAGTGCGCAATTCGCCGTGGAGCAGGGCTTCGTGGCACAGATCCGCCGCAGTCCGCTGGGGGTCGTGCTCTGCATGGGGCCGTTCAACTACCCGCTGAACGAGACGTTCACCACGCTGATCCCCGCCCTGATCATGGGCAACACGGTGCTCTTCAAGCCGCCCAAGCACGGCGTGCTGCTGCATACGCCCCTGTTGCAGGCCTTTGCCGACGCGTTCCCGCCGGGCGTGGTGAACACGGTCTATGGTGATGGGCGGACGGTCGTCGGACCGCTGATGGAAAGCGGTGCGGTCGACGTGCTGGCGTTCATCGGGTCGGCGCGCGTGGCCAGCATTCTCAAGCACCAGCATCCGCGGCCCAATCGCCTGCGCAGCGTGCTGGGCCTGGAGGCCAAGAACGCGGGCGTTATTCTGCCGCATGCCGATCTCGACCTGGCGGTCCGCGAGTGCGCTCTCGGCGCCCTGTCCTACAACGGCCAACGCTGCACCGCGATCAAGATCATCTTCGCCCACCGCAGCATCGCCGACGAATTCAGTGAGAAGTTGGCGGCGGCGGTCGGCGAGTTCCGTGTTGGCATGCCCTGGGAGGAAGGCGTTCAGATCACGCCGCTGCCCGAGGAAGGCAAGCCGGCCTGGCTCAAACAGCTCGTCGACGAGGCCACCGCGGGTGGGGCGCGCGTGCTCAACGGTGGCGGCGCGACGATCGACCACGCGCTGTTCTACCCGGCGTTGCTGTATCCGACCGCTGTCGACATGCAGATCTGCCAGGTCGAGCAGTTCGGCCCCGTCACGCCAATCCTCGCGTACGATGACGAGCAGGAGGTCATCGACTGGGTCGTGCAGAGTCCGGTTGGACAACAGGCGGCGCTGTTCGGTCGCGACCCGGAACTGCTCAGTCACCTTATCGACCCGCTGGTGAACCAGGTGTGCCGCGTCAATATCAACAGCCAATGCCAGCGCGGCCCCGATACTTTCCCTTTCACCGGCCGCAAGGATTCGGCCGAGGGCACGCTGTCCGTTTCGGATGCGCTGCGCGTATTCTCTATTCGGAGCCTGGTGGCCGCAAAGTCGAATGACACGAACCAGCAGATCATCAGCGAGATCGTCCGTGGCCGGCACTCGAATTTCCTGTCGACCGATTTCATCTTCTGAGCAGCGCCGCATGAGAGCGCCATGACACCAACAACACCCGACGAGCAATGGTCGCTGCGCACCCGGCGCCTGGTCGAGGCTGCCCGTGACGAAGACCTGGGCGATGTCGGCGCCGGCGATCTCACGTCTGCGCTGTTGCCCAACGGTGCCACGGAGGTCGTCGCCAACGTCGTGCCGCGCGCCGCGGGCGTCATCGCCGGCCTCACGCTCGGGCCAGCGATCGCGGCGTCGTTTGGTGAGCGGCTGGGGGCCCGCCTGGCGTTCCGGGCCCTGGCGGCCGACGGCGACGTGGTGCAGGCGGGCCAGCACGTCGCTTCGCTGGCCGGGCCGTACGCAGCCGTGCTGTCGACCGAACGTACCCTGCTCAACTTCCTTGGCCGCATGAGCGGCGTGGCGACGCTGACGCGGCAGTACGTGGAGGCCGCTCAGCAGGGCAACCCCGAAACGAGGATCCTCGACACGCGCAAGACGATCCCCGGATGGCGCGAGCTCGACAAGTACGCCGTCCGCGCCGGCGGCGGCCACAATCATCGGTTCGGCCTCTACGACGCCGTCCTCATCAAGGACAACCACATTGCGAATGTGCCGCTCGAGCAACTCGCCGAGGACCTGGCGGCCCGCGTCCGGCGCGTCGCCGCGCAGGCCCGGTTCGTCGAAGTCGAGGTCGACACGCTGGCACAATTCGAGGCGGTTTGCGGCGTGGCGGGCGTCGACCTGATCCTGCTCGACAACTTCGCGCTGGACGACATGCGGCAGGCCGTTCGGCGGCGCGATGACCGCGGGCTGCGCGGTAAGGTGGCCCTGGAGGCCAGCGGCGGGGTGCGACTGGACAGCGTCTCGGCCATTGCGGCCACCGGCGTCGATCGCATCTCGGTGGGCGCCTTGACCCACTCGGCCACGAATCTGGACATCGGCCTGGACCTGTAGCCGCCGTCCGCCCCCCCCTATTCGCCTGGCTGATCCCCGAGCAGACCCGCCAGCCGGGCCCGCGTGCTCTGCTGCCACGGCGCCCGCGCAGTCAGTGACAGCGCCACCAGCCACGTCGCAGCAAACGCGAGCCCGGCCGCGACGCCCGCGTCCCGATACGTCGTCCCCGACACCACCTCGGTCGTGACAGCGCCAACCTGCACGCGATCGGGCCGATCGCCATGCCGCCGGGCGTTCGCGAGTTGTGTCTCCAGCGCCGCACGCTGAGATTGAAGCTCGACCAGCCGTTCTTCCGCGCGGGCGATGCGCGCCTCGATCGTCTCACGCTGCTGCGCCAAAGCATCCAGCCGCCGCAACTCACCGAGCGCCGTCAGCATTTCACCAAGCAGCGTTTCGCGGCGCCGCTCCAGCCGCAACAGTTCGGCGCGGGCCTCCTCGACCCGCTCGGTGTGTTGTCGTTGAGCCCGCCGATCGGCGTCCATCTTGAGCCGATCATGCACCAGCGCCCGCCGCTCGTTCAGCCGCATCTGCAGGCCGCGCAGCTTCCGATCGTGCGTATCGAGCTCGACATTGGCACTCAGCACCACCTGCTGGCTCGCGGCGAGCAGTTCCTCGACGGCCGTCTTGATCGCCGCCTGGTCGCCACGCAGCACCGCCCCCACCACGACCTGCCGCGTGCTGCCCTCCCCCTCCGTCGCCAAACGCTCGACGCGCGCCCCGTGCTCGTCGACGAAGGCGGTCGCCTGCTCACCGACGTCGTTGATGGCCGTCGCCAGCTCGTTCTGCTGCGCGACCAGCTTCGCCACCGCCGGCTCGACGGCGTCCTTGGCAATCTGCATGTCCTTGACCGCGGCCGCCCAGGTGCGCCACTGCACGATGAAATCGCTGATCCGGTCGTGCTGCTCGGCGATCGCGCTCCGGGCCGCCTCGAGCGTCGCCGCCAGGCTCGCGGGCGGCTTCAGCTCCTGCTGCTCGGCAATCGAAGCGGCCGCCGCCTCCAACACCGTCTGCACCTTCTGCAGCGGCTCGGCCACCAGCAGCAGCGCCACCACCAACTCGGTGCGATACTGCAAGGCCGTGGCGTGAAACTCCTCGTAGTCCTGCTGATAGATCGTGTCCGCCGCCAGCGCCTCGGCGACGTCCGCCTCGGCGACCTCGCCTTCCGGCGTCGGCGCGGCAAGCAGCGCGGCTACCGCCGCCCGCTGCTGCTCCAGCAATGCACCAACTTCGCCCGATTCCGCCTCCAGCGCGTCGGCACGCTCGATCAGCACCGGCCGCTGCTCGGCGGTCGGCAACGCCGCGAGTTCCGCGACGGCCGCTGTCCGCGTCGCCTCGACCTGCTCGATGGTCCCCTGCACGTCATCACGCCACGCCGCCAGACCGGCGTAGCCGGGCGGCAGCTCACCCGTGCTGGCGGCGGCATTCGCACGCTGCGCATAGGCTTCGGCCGCGGTGCGCACCAACGCGGCCGCAGCATTCGGATCCGCGCCCATCACATGCAGGCTGAGTCGCAGTGCCGCCGGCTCCGGCACAATGCGCACGCGTCCGGCCTGCAGGGCATCGCGCCACGCAACCGCCGCGGCGCTCGTCGCCCCTTCATGCAACGCCAGATCCAGCGCCAGCACACCGGCGCCATGCTCCGCCAGCACCCGCGCGGCCCAGCCGTCGGGCCGCACTGTAACGGCGCTGTCCGGGTGCACAGTCTCGACCGCCAGCGGCACCGCGGCCACGTAGGCCGGGGGGTGCAGCAGGAGCCATCCGGCCGCCGCCCCACACGCCGCCAGCAGTGAAACCAGCGCTGCGCGCAGCCACCAGCGCGTGGGCGACGCCTGCAGCGACTTCTCGGCGGCCTGAATCTGCGCGGCCCGCTCGGTGAGCACGCGCTGCACCTCGGCGAGGTCCTGTTCGCGCTGCGAGCTGCGACCTTCGAGTTCGGCCTGCTGCGCCTCGATGGCCTGCGCGCGGCGCTCGAGCTCCTGTCGTTCGACCTCGACCGCCAGCGCCGCCTGGCGGCTCTCACCGTCCCGCGCTTCGGTCTGTTCCCGCAGCGTCAATGACTCGTCATAGAACTCCTGCGCCTGCCGCTCGACCTCCTCCGCGCGGCGACACGCTTCCTCGGCCGACGCCTGGCGGCGGGTCAGTTCGTCCTCGAGCTCCTTGATGCGCCGCCGTTCCGCCTCGTGGGCGGTGATGCGCTCGTTAAGCTGCTGTTCACGACGTTCCAGGCGCTGGGCCCGCTGCTCGGTGGTGGCCCGCTCCTGCTGAATGCTGCGACGACTGGCCTCCAGTTCCTCGGCCTGCCGCATCACCTGCTGCCGCTGCTCGCGCAGCCCGTGCCAGCGGTGGTCGAGCTCGCGTTGCCGATCGGCCAGCGCTTCACGCTCCTGCTCGACCTGCGCCTGCAGCTGCTGCACGCGGCGGCGCTCGTCCTCAATCGCGGCCCGGTCGCTCGCGAAAGCGGCAGCGGATTCCTCCGCCTGTTCGCGCGCGTTGGTGATCTGCGCATTGCGTTCGCTGGCCCGTCGCTCGATTTCCGCCTCACGCTGGCGCAAGTCGCGTTCGCGGGCTTCGAGCTGCCCCGCTCGTTGCTCCGCCCCGAGATGCCTTTGCTGCAGCTCCGCCCGCTGCCGTGCCAGGTCGTCGCGCGCCAATTGCAGTCGCCGCCCGATCTCTTCCTGAAACGAGCGTACCAGCCCGATGCGTTGATGCATCGCCTGGCGGCGTTCCTTGAAGCGCGACGCCAGCTCCGCCGTGCGCTGGCGCAACGCGTCCGCTTGACGCTCGAGGTCCAGTTCGCGTTGCTTGAGCCGGCTCTCCCGCAGCCGCAGATCATTCGCGAACGTGTCGAGCCGCGCCCGCCGTGACGTGATCTCCGCCGTCTGCGCATTCAGCGCCGAGGCCTTGTTCGCCAGGCGCCGCTGAATCTGCGCCACCTCGGCCTGCGCCGTTCGGCGTGCCGCCTGCTCCAGGCGCTGGTACTCCTGCTCGAACTGGTCCTCTCGGCGGCGCAGATCCAGCTGGTGCCGCGAGATGTCGGCCAGCTCGTGCCGCAGTTCGGCGATGATGTCATCCACCCCGCTCGTCAGGCCGCCACGCGGGGGCGGCCCCGGCTGGACCTTGTCGACATCCGCGCTGCGCGGCGGTGAATCGCCGGGCGGCGTCTTGGCGTGCGGCTCTTTCGGGTCTGGCGGCATGAGGACTCGTGTCGTCAAACGCTCACAGAAACTCGGCGCGGACCGTCGGCGGCCCCGTCTCTATTCCATCGGCCGTGCGGCTCGGCGCTGCACAGGGGCATTCCCGTCCAACACCTTGCTGCGACCGAACTTGGCGTCCCATTGTAACCGCTGAGCACCGCTTCCAAATGGCTGCGCGGCCCGTTTCCGGCCTCATCACCGCATCAGGCGCTCCAGCTGCCGAATCGTCGCCTGGAAATCCTTCGGCAGCGGCGCGGCGAATCGCACTCGGACGCCGCTGACGGGGTGGTCGAACGCGATGCGGGCGGCATGCAGCGTCAGGCGGTCGATCAGGGGGCGCTCCGGTCGGCGGGCGCTGGGCCGGTAATCGGGCTTGTAGTTCGACAGCAGCACGGCATCCCCACCGCCGTAAAGCGGGTCGACGGTCAGCGGATAGCCGATCGCCGCCATGTGGGCCCGAATCTGGTGCTTGCGTCCGGTGACGAGCTGGCATTCCAGCAGCGTATTGCCGGGCAGCCGCTGGGCCAGCCGAAAACGCGTCAGCGACGGCTTGCCGCGGGTCGGGTGCGCTCGCACGCGGTTTCGGCGGCGGTCGAAAGTCAGCGCCAAGTCGACGTCCCCGGGGCCGGGGACGTAGCCGCTGACGAGCACCAGGTAGGTCTTTTCGACACTGCGATTGGCGAATTGCTCCACCAGCGCCCGCTGGGCCGCCAGCGTCCGCGCAAAAACCAGCACCCCGCTCGCCTCCGCGTCCAGCCGATGCACCACACGCAGCGTCTCGTCCGGCCCGATGCCCCCCTGACCGCGGAGCAGCGTCCGCACGTCGTCACTCGCCCCGCGTCCCGGTGTCGAGAGCACGCCCGGCGGCTTGTTCACCACGACCAGCGCGTCGTCACAATGCAGGATATCCGGGATCGGCGAACGACCCGGTCGCGGTTTCATGGCGTCGACCCCGCCTGCTCAACCAGCCTGATGCGCACCGTACGCGGCCGATCCGAGACCACGGTCACCCCCGGCGGCGTGAGGATCGTCACCTCGGCCAGCCGCATCGGCACCGTATCTTCCTCGGGCGGCGCCATGCCGGGCGTAACATGAACGAAGGCGCGGATATCGGCTGCCGTCAACGCGGCGATGCGCGCCTCTTCCCCGGTGACATTCAGGTCGATGCGCCACTCGTCTTCCTCGATCTTCTCGAGCGTGTACCGCGCCGCGATCTCGTCGCTCAGGTACGGCTGCACGACGACGTTGTGAATGGTCCGCACCTGCCCCGCAACGCGCCGCACCGTGACGGCCACGCGCGGCGGATTCAACCCAACCGTCTTGACCGAGCCCACGCGGGGCTCGAGGGCCACTTTGGTGAACGTGCGCTCTTCCTCGGGCGGCAGCAGCCGTAGCCGCTCGTCACCCAGGGGCGCCAGCACCCGCGGCTCGGCCGGCAGCAGCGCCACGTCGCGGCCGCGCAGCCGCGCCTCGACGGTCGGCGGCTCGACCTGCTCGACCTGTACGGGCAGGCTGCCTTCGGGCACCTGGACGGGGAAGGCCCGCGTGACGAGTTCGTCCACGTGCAGGTGAAGATCGGTCTCGAAACCGAGCTGCTCGACAGTGATGCCGCGCTTGGTCACCTCGTAGAGCGAATTGAGCAACCCGCGAAAGCCCTCGGTGCCGATGACATGCGGCCCGACCTGGGCGTACGGGTCCGGCAGCACCCACGTCAGTTCCCAGGGCACCTTGGGCAACTCGTCGATGGCCCGCGCCGGCCCGCGCACCCGTGCACTGAACACCAGGTCGCGCGCGATCTCGCCGGGCAGGACGTGCGAGCGCGGCTCGATCACGTCGACGATCCGCCCCGGGTCCTCGTGCCGCAGGTGCATCAGCACCTCGACGTTGGCGTTGATCAGCGTCGCCTGGTCGACCAGGTACCAGATCACCAGCGTCAGCGGCAGCACCAGCAGCGCGCGCCGGGTGTAGCGCCAGAACGTCGAGGCCGGCGAGCGTTTCTTCGACGTGGGCGAGGTCCTCACACCGCGCTTGCGGATGAGCCGTCCCTCGAGCTCCGTCGCCAGGTCGTCCAGCGTGAGATAGCGCGTCAGGCGCCCATTGTCTGCCAGCGAGATGACGCCGGTCTCTTCCGAGACCACCAGGACCAGCGCGTCGCTCTCATAGCTCATGCCAACGGCCGCCAGGTGCCGGCTGCCGAGCGCCGCGTCCACCTCGTCGCTGTCGGGCGACGGAAACTGGCAGTTGGCCGCGACCACGCGGTTGCCCCGAATGATCACCCCCAGATCGTGCAACGGATTGTTGGGGAAGAAGATCGAGTTCAACAGGCTCGCCGACACCTCGGCGTTGATGATCGTGCCGTTCTCGGCCCAGCCCATCAGATCGACGTCGCGTTGGACCGCGATGAGCGCCCCGTAGCGGTTCTTCGACAAGTACCCTGCCGACTTCACCAGCGACGCAATCAGCTGCGATTGCGGCCCCCGCGTCCGTTGAAACGGCACGTCGCCGACGCGAATCAGTGCCCGCCGTAATTCGGGCTGAAAGACGATCAAGGCAATGAATGCCAGCCCCACCAGGACATAGTGATACAGAACTTCGAGCCGCTCCCAGCCGAACACCCGCACGATGACCGTCGCCACGATCAGGATCACCAGCACGCCGCGCAGCGGCCGCGTCCCGCGTGTGCTCTGCAGCACGCTGGCACACCAGTTCACGCACAGGCCGATCAGCAGCAACTCGATCAGGAGCTGCGGCACGTCGTTGTGCACGCGGTACAACACGCTGGTCAACGTATCATCCATCGACGCGCCAGTATAGAATGCCCTCGCTTGCGGCTCCACTCGGGCGAGCCGCCGATCGTGACGTCTTTCTCGCTCTGCTGAGACCATGCCGCCGGCATCCTGGCAACAACGCCTGCACGACAACGTCGCCCGGGTGCGCGACGAGATCGCCGCCGCCTGCCGCCGCCGCGACCGCGATCCGGCGACGGTGCATCTCGTCGGCGTCACCAAGTACGTCGCGACCGAGGTGCTGCACGCGCTCGTCGCCGCCGGCGTAACGGACATCGGCGAGAGCCGGGCCCAGCAGCTCACCCGCCGGGCTGCGGCCACCGGGGCCCGCCTGGACTGGCCCGAAGGACCGGCCGCCGCGGATGAATCGGCCCCGCGCTACCACATGATCGGTCATCTTCAGCGGAACAAGGTCAATCAGCTGCTGCCACACGCTCGGATCATCCACTCCCTCGACTCCGCCCGCCTGGCCCAGGCCCTCGACCGCCGGGCGGCCGAGCTCGACGCCGCCGTGGACGTGTTCATCGAGGTGAACGTCGCCGGCGAGCAGAGCAAGTCCGGCCTCGCACCGGACGAGCTGGCCGGTCTGGCGGCCGCCACGGTGGCCTGCCCGCACCTGCGGTTGCGCGGCTTGATGACCATGGCCCCCTACGACCCCGACCCCGAGACGGCCCGGCCCTGTTTCGTCCGGCTGCGGTCGCTGCGCGACGAGCTGCTCGCCGCCGGCACGCTGCCCGCGACCTGTCACCACCTGTCAATGGGCATGAGCCAGGATTACGCCGTCGCGGTGGAAGAGGGGGCAACCTTTGTGCGCATCGGCTCGGCCCTGTTCGCGGGCCTGCCGACCAGCGACCCGCGCGAGGAATCATGAGCCGCTTCGTCCCCGACGACCCGTTTCTCTGGTACCGGACGGCGTTGTTCGTCGTGCTGGCGGGGTACTTTGTCGTCACCGGCGTGTACACGGGGCTGCGGCTGGTGGCCCTGCTCGGCGGCAGCGACCCGCGCAAACGCCTGCTGCGCGTGGTCATCTCGTACCAGCTCATCAGCTTCCGGGTCCGGCCACTGGCGGGTGAGTTGATCCAGATCGTGGTCTGGGGGACCATAGCGGGCTGGATCTGGTGGCTGCACCGACAGTGGTTCTGACGGCAGGATCTATGAGCCAGCGCGATGCTGACAATCCGGCGCCGCACGGTGACGAGGCGGCCGACGAGCCGCAGCCCAAGGGGCGCCGCTCGATCCTCGGCGGCCTGTTCGAGGGCGCCCGCCAGGCCGGCCGCGACGTCATGCACGTCACCCTCGGCCGCCTGCTGGAATCGGAACCGAGCGAGGCAGACCAGGCCCATGCCGACCGCGATGCGGAGGCCGCCGACCCGAACACGCAGCGCGCGATGACCGAGCACCGCGTGGGGATGCTGCACGGCATGGCCGAGCAGCTCCGCGGCGCGGCGGACAAGTATCTCGCCGCCAAGCTCGACGAGATCGAGGCCCGCGTCGATCAGAAGCTCGACGGGATCGAGGAGCGCATCGACCGCAAGATCGTCGAGCTCCACGAGCAACTGGCCGAGATGCGCGACCGCGAGTTGCGGCACCGCCTGCGGCTGCTGAAGATCACCCTGATCTTCACGGCGATTGTGGCGGCGTTGTCTCTGTTGTATAAGTGGGTGGAGAAGATCTGGCAGCTAGGTTGAGGGGTAGTCGGATGCCGTTGCGCAGCATGACCAACGAAGCGCGGGCGATCATGGGCACCGCCAACGAGATCGCCCACGAGTTCGAGCTCGAATACGTCGGGACCGAGCACATCCTGCTCGCCATCCTGCGGCACAACAACTGCGTCGGCGCCCGCGCCCTGAACCAGCTCGGCGTCGACGAGATGAACGCCCGGGCCAAGATCGACGAGATCACCCAGCGGGCCAAAGAGGACACGTGGGTCTTCGGCCGCCTGCCCGGCAGCCCGCATTATCGCGACGTCGTGGAGCGGGCCATGACCATCGCGGAGCAACTCGAAGCGAAGTTCATCGACAGCGAGCACCTGCTGCTTGGCCTCTACCACGACAAGGAATCCACCGCCCAACAGACACTCGTCGCCCTCGGCATCTCCCAGAAGAAGTGCCGCGACGAGGTCCTGCGCCAGCTCTCATCCGACCAGAAGCGCTCCTGAGCCGCCGGCCCCCTCGCGCCCGCCACCCACCACCGTAAGATCACCAACTGGCTCGGCTTGCGTGATTTGACCGATATGGTATGATAACTGGTTCCGAAGGTGAGGCTCCGAACGGCGGGGCCCGTCTCCCCTTGGCCTGTAACCGAGGTCCGGTGTGCATGATCCGAGTTAAAGTTCGCGGGAACGAGTCGATTGAGCAGATGGTTCGGCGGTTCAAGAAGCTGTGCGAGAAGGAAGGCCTCACCCGCGATATCAAGCGGAACGCCTACTATGAGAAGCCCTCGGAGCGGCGGCGGCGCAAGGTGCGCAAGTCGCTCAAGCGAATCGCCAAAGAACAGCTCTGGGTCTAGTCCACCCCGACTGACCGCGACGCTCGCGCACCCCACCACGGGGCCGCTGGTTCGCGCATACCGTTGCCCCTGGACGATAGACGCGCCCCGCCCCACGCGGGGCGTTTTGCTTGGGGCGGGCCCCCGCGTTTCCACCTTCCCACGTTTCCACGCCGCAGAGCACGGCTCACAGCCCCGTGGCACACGGCGGCCGCTCTCCCGTTCCCGCCGCCGCCACGCCCCGGCCCCACTTTCCGCCCATCGCAGTCCGCGGGGGTTTGTTTCGCCGGCGGGGGTGCATTACACTGTTGAGCCCTTCCGTCCCCGGTGGCTCGGTGCGGCGCGCCAACCGAGCGGCCTGCTTGGGACGAATCGTGATTATTGCAACCGTGGATGCGCGATCCGAGGAGAGATCTTCGTGGAACGACTGGGACGACTGCACCGCAAAACCGCTACTGGTATCCTGTTCTCAATCCTAATCCTCGTGCTCGTGCCGGGCCTCGCCCTCGCGCAAGAGACGGAAACCGCCCCGGCCGAGACCGAAGCCGCTGCCGCCGTCTCGGAATCCGCCGCGGCCCACGGCCACAGCATCACCGACATCCCCGTCTGGTGGTGGATCGCGCCGATCGGCGCCCTGGCGGCATTCTACTTCGCGTGGAAGTTCTACAAGGAGGTGCAGGCGGCCGACCAGGGCGACCCCGACATGATCGAGATCGCCGGCCACGTCACCGAAGGCGCGATGGCCTACCTCAAGCGCCAGTACATCGTGGTGACAATCGTGTTCATCGTGCTGGCCGTCATCCTCGGCTACATGGCCTATAACCTCCAGGTCCAGAACGGCATCGTCCCGTTCGCCTTCCTCACCGGCGGCTTCTTCAGCGGCTTGTGCGGCTTCCTGGGAATGAAGACCGCCACCCTGGCCAGCAACCGCACCGCGGCCGGCGCTCGCAACTCCCTCAACCAGGGCCTGACCGTCGCGTTCCGTGCCGGCGCCGTCATGGGCCTGGTGGTCGTGGGCTTCGGCCTGATCGACATCACCGGCTGGTTCCTCGCACTGTACCTGATCGCACCGCTGTTCGGCACCCAACTGCACCTGTCCACGATCACCGTCGTCATGCTGACCTTCGGCATGGGTGCCTCGACGCAGGCGCTGTTTGCCCGTGTCGGCGGCGGCATCTACACGAAGGCGGCCGACGTCGGGGCCGACCTGGTTGGCAAGGTTGAGGCCGGCATCCCCGAGGACGACCCGCGCAACCCCGCCACCATCGCCGACAATGTCGGGGACAACGTCGGCGACGTCGCGGGCATGGGCGCCGACCTGTACGAGTCGTACTGCGGCTCGATCCTCGCCACCGCCGCCCTGGGCGTCGCCGCCGCGATGGCCCTGTTTGGCGTCGATGCCGAGACCGTCGGCACGCCGGGGTATGACGCGGCCATTCGCTTCCTGTCGGCACCGATGGTGCTGGCGGGTGTGGGCATCCTGCTGTCGGTCGCCGGCATCTACCTGGTCAAGACCGAGGAGAAGGCCACCATGGCCGTGCTGATGCGGGCCCTCAATCGCGGCATCTGGGGCAGTAGCGCCCTCATCGTCATTGCCGCCGCCCTCGTCTGCTACCTCCTGCTCGGCAGCATCGAAGGTGTCGCCTGGTACGGCATCTGGGGCAGCATCGTCTCCGGCCTCGTCGCCGGCCTCGTCATCGGCTATTCCACCGAGTACTACACCAGCTACGACTACGCCCCGACCAAGGCGGTCAGCGCCCAGGGCATCACCGGCCCCGCGACCATCATCATCAGCGGCATCGCCAAGGGCATGAAGTCCACCTGGGCCTCCCTCGCGACCATCATTGTCGCCATTCTCCTGGCCTATACGTTCGCCGGCGGCGGGCAGGAGTTCATGCTCGGCCTCTACGGCGTGGGCTTCGCGGCGGTCGGCATGCTCGCCACGCTGGGCATCACCCTCGCCACCGACGCCTACGGCCCGATCGCCGACAACGCCGGCGGCAACGCGGAAATGACCGGCCAGCAGCCCCAGGTCCGCGAGCGCACCGACGCACTCGATGCCCTCGGCAACACGACGGCGGCCACGGGCAAGGGCTTCGCCATCGGGTCGGCCGCCCTGACAGCCATGGCGCTGCTCGCCGCGTACGTCGAAGAAGTCCGCTTCGGGCAGATCTATCAGGCGCGCGACCAAGTCGTGCAGAACTATGACGCGCCGAACGTCGACGAAGCCGTCTACCTCGGCCACGGCAAGTTCGGCTCGTGGATCAAGCAGAGCCAGGGGGACACCGTCGCGACCGATGACGTGGTCGCGTACATGGCCCTCGAACTGGATCCCAAGGTCCGCGCCAAGCTCATCCCCAACGAGACGAAGGTCCGCCTCGGCCCCGAAACCAGTAAGGAAGAGCAGTACATCCGCGCGTCACACGTCATCAACGGCGAAATCCCCGAGGCGCTAAAGCTCGTCCAATCCCGCCGCGCGTCCTTGCCGCAGTTCATGGCCTTCTATGACGTAACGCTCATGAATCCGAAGGTGCTCTGCGGCCTGTTCAGCGGCGTGCTGCTGGCGTTCCTGTTCTGCTCGCTGACGATGGAAGCCGTCGGCCGGGCGGCCGGGCGCATGATGGTCGAGTGCCGTCGACAGTTCGAGAAAGTCCGCCAGTTCCTCCGCAACGAGGGCAAGGACGAAGCCTTCGTGCAGGATCCGGACAATTGGCCCAAACGCGTGGACCTCGAGGGACATCGCTATCCCGATTATGCCAACTGCGTGGCGATCTCGACTGCCGGCGCCCAGCGCGAGATGATCCTGCCGGCGTTGCTGGCAATCATCATCCCGATTCTCGTCGGTCTGATCTTCGGTGTGCCGGGCGTGATGGGCCTGCTCGCTGGTGGTCTGACCAGCGGCTTCGCGGTGGCGATCTTCATGGCCAACGCGGGCGGCGCGTGGGACAACGCCAAGAAGCTCATCGAGACCTACGGCAAGATCACGGCGAAGGACATCGTGGACAGCGCGGACGTGCAGAACCGCCTGCCCGAGAGTATCCGCGACGAGCTCGTGAATCGCGCGACCCTCGCGGTCAACGCCGGCCGACCGGACATGATTGTCTACGGCAAGGGCTCGGAGGATCACAAGGCCGGCGTCGTCGGTGACACCGTGGGCGACCCGTTCAAGGACACATCGGGCCCCAGCCTGAACATCCTCATCAAGCTGATGAGCATGGTATCGGTCGTGTTCGCCGGCCTGATCGTGCGGTTCGCCCCGCAGATTTCCGAGTGGCTGCACCTGGGCAACTAGGCGCCGCGGATTGCCTCATCGGTAGGGACATCGCTCTGCTTTGTCCATGGGTTAGGACATCGCTCTGCTTTGTCTCGTGGCGTCGGGACGCCGCACCGGACCAATGCACGGCTCACAGAGCCGTGGCACACGGTTGCGGCCGCGCTGCACCGCCGACAGCGGGCCTCGTTCCGCTACAATGATGGGTATGGAACCGAACCACACCGAGCAGACCGACGCCGCCACGCGCCCGGCCTCGCGCGACGACGCCGAGGGCCGCGATTTCGCGATCGCCGCCGCCCGCATTGCGCAGGAGAACAAGAGCGAGGACGTCCGCGTGCTCGACCTGCGCGGGCTGAGCAGCGTCACGGACTTCTTCGTCATCGGCACGGGCACGTCGGATCGCCAGATGGGCGCCGTGCTGGACCAGATCGCGGATTTCGGCAGGGAGCGCGACCGGCGACCGTTTAACAAGCCCAATCGCCGCGACGGCGCGTGGATGATTGCCGATTACGTGGACGTCGTCATTCATCTCTTTGACGAAGACCACCGTGATTACTATGACCTCGAAGGGCTTTGGGGGGACGCGCCGGAGGTCGCGTGGCAGCCGGAGGACAACGACACACCGGCCGACACCGACAACTGACGACTGATCGCTGACAGCTTCCAAACACAAGGCCCGATGACACACGTCACCGGGCCTTGCGTCTAGGCGAGTTGTGAACCGTTGGCGATCGGGCAATGGGTCAGTCAATGCCGCCGGCGGGTCGGCGCCTGCGGCACCTGGCTTGGGGGGTCCTTACTGCGGCGGGTTGTTGTTGTCGTTGTTGTTCGGGTCCTGCTCGAGCATTTTACGCAGATACTTGTTCTCGCGACGGGTCGCTTCCAGGTCGAATAGCATGTACTTGATTCCCAGGCGAAGGAAATCAATGCTCTCCTGCAGCGTGCTCACGCTCTTCTTGATCTGCTCGTGGCGATCCTTGGTCTCCTGGGCCAGTTTGCGCAGCCGATCACGCTCACCCTCGGGCAAGTTGTCGATCTCAGCCACCAGCTCGGCCAGTCGCTTCTGGAATTCAGCTTCATTCATGCTTCTTTCCTCCTGCGGCGGTCACCGGGCCGTGGGTCAGTTTGCAGCCGGTGTCGGACGTCCCACGCGTCCTCGCTGTCGCCCGATTCTACGCCTCCGGATATCCGCTTCTGCTGGGCAGTTTGCGGAATTCCGCCGCCGCGCCGCTGCCCGGTTGTCCCAGGCCGTCTGAACGAGTTTTTATGAGCAGCGCAGGCGAGATTTGGCGGTCCGTCGCGGAATTGAGTGCAGCCGCCACGCAACTTCCGAAAAACTCGTCCCTTGTGCGACCGGACGCACCTGGCGCCGCCACAGGACGTCCGCAAAAACCGCCCGCGCGGCGCCCCGGAATTGAGCCGCCAGCGCCAATCCGCTATACAACAGGATTCGAGAAGCCCGAGGACGCACCAATGGAACTGAACCAGACGCAATACGAAGTTCTGCAGCAACTCGCCAATGCAGCCGAACCGACCACGATCACCGACCTCGCCGCCGCCCTGGCGCAGGACCAGGCGCCCGTCACCGCCGCCGCCGTCACAATGCAGGATGCCGGCCTCGTCCGGATCGAAGAGTCGACCTACGATGAACTGCGTCTCGGCCCCGAGGGACAGGCCGCGGTCGACACCCCCCTGCCCGAACGCATCATCCTCGGCGTGCTCCACACGCAGGGCGGCCACTGCAAGCTCACCGAAGTCCCGGATCACTGCCACCTGGCCGCCCCGCAGGTCGGCGGGGCCCTCCGCTGGCTCAGTCAGCGCAAATGGGCGAAGAAGGACGGCGACACGCTCGTGCTCCTCGATGGCGCACCGCCCGCCGACGCACCACCCACCCCCGACGAGCAACTCATTCAGGCCCTTGCAGGCGGACGCGTGGCGGCCCGTGTCGAACTCGAGAAAGAGGGCATCCCGGTCGGTGACGCCCTGCCGCTGCTCACCAAACGCAAGAACTTCCTCACCATCAAGCAACGCACCAACCGCTTCGTCACGATCAGCGACAAGGGCCGCGCGTTGCTCGCCTCGGGCGTCAAGGCGCGCCAGCGCGTGACGCAACTAACGCCCGAGTTGCTCGCCGAGGGTGGGTGGCGCGACGTCGACCTCGCCCCGTACGATGTGACCCTCGCTGCCAAGAAACGCTACCCTGGCAAGGAACACGCGTTTCAGCGTACCCTCGATCGTGTGCGACGCGTCTTCCTCGAGATGGGATTCACCGAAATCGTCAGCCCCTGGGTCGAATCGAGCTTCTGGGATTTCGACGCCCTGTTCCAGCCACAAGACCACCCCGCGCGCGACATGCAGGACACATTCTATGTCAAGCGCCCCGGCCATTGCCGGCTGCCCGACGATCAGCTCGTCGAGCGCGTTCGCGCCACGCACGAGACCGGCGGCGACACCGGCTCGGTCGGCTGGCAGTATCGCTGGAATCGCGACCTCGCCCAGAAACCCGTGCTCCGCACCCACACGACCGCCACCACGATCCGCGCTCTCGCCCGCCACACGCAGGGCCAGCCCGGCAAGTACTTCGTCATCGGCCCTGTGTTCCGCCGCGAGACCGTCGACTACAAGCACCTTCCCGTCTTCCACCAGGTCGACGGCATCATCATCGACCCGGACGCAAGCCTCGCGAACCTGGTCGGCACGCTGACTGCGTTCTACACCAAGATGGGCTTCCCCAAAGTCAAGGTCGTACCGAGTTTCTTCCCCTATACGGAGCCGTCGGCCGAGGTCCACCTCTATCTCGAAAGCCGACAGGATTGGGTCGAGATGGGCGGCTCGGGCATTTTCCGCCCAGAGGTCACGCTGCCGGTCGGCATTCAGGATCGCGTGCTGGCCTGGGGTCTGGGGCTCGAGCGGCTGGCGATGTTCGTCCACGACGTGAAAGCCATCGGCGACCTGTTCTTCGCGACCATGCCCTGGCTGCGCGAGGAACCGCTGCGGCGCGCCTGACACGCCGCGTCTATGATCCCCGCATGGCCCTGCGCGACGATGCCACCGTGACCGCCGTTCTGACCCATACCGCCGACGAAGCCGCGCGCCGCCGCGCCCGCGCGGGTGTCGCATATGCGCTGGCGGCCTACGGCCTGTGGGGCCTGTTTCCAGCGTATTTCAAGCTGGTCGCACACGTCTGGCCGCTGGAGGTGGTCACGCACCGCATCGTCTGGGGCGTGCTGTTCCTGCTCGCGCTCGTGTGGGTGACCGGCCGGCGGCACGCCCTGCTCAGCGTCCTCCGTTCGCGGCGCACCATCCTGACCCTCTGCGCCACCACGACGCTCATCGCCGGCAATTGGCTGGTCTTCGTTTATGCCGTCGCAACCGACCAGGTCATGCAGGCCAGCCTCGGCTACTTCGTCAACCCGCTGATCAACGTGCTGCTCGGCTTCGTGTTTCTGCGCGAGCGGCTGCGCCCCTGGCAAACCGTCAGCGTCCTGCTCGCATTCGCCGGCGTCACCTACCTCACGGTCGGCAGCGGCACCTTCCCCACGCTGGCGATGCTGATGGCGTGGTCCTTCGGCTTCTACGGGCTGCTGCGCAAGATTGCGAACGTCGACGCGATCCTCGGACTGACGATCGAGACGGCGCTCATCGCGCCGCTGGCCACTGCCTATCTTGCCTGGGAAGTCGTCGCGGGACGCGCCACGTTCGCCAACGAATCGCTCCCAATGTCGCTGCTGCTGATGCTCGCCGGCCCATTGACGGCGCTGCCGCTGATGTGGTTCGCCGCCGCGGCGCGACGCCTGCGCCTGACCACGCTGGGCTTCATCCAGTACCTGGCACCGACAGGGCACTTCCTGCTGGCGGTGCTGGCGTACGGCGAGCCGTTCACGCACGTGCACCTGGTGGCGTTTGGCTGCATCTGGGTGGCTCTGGCGATCTACACGGTGGACAGCGCCACGCGCGCCCGCGTCCCCCAGCCGCCGCTGCGCCCGACAGCCTGAGCCGTCAGGCCAGCCCCCGCCCGGTAATCGCGTCAAGCTGACCCACCAGCCAGCGGGCAAACGCGTCCTTGCTGATGCCCGCCTCGCCGCCTGGCGGCCGCAGGGCCTCCCCCGACGCGGTGAACACCGCCGCGCGGATGTCGGCGGCATCCATCGTCTCGAGCGGATTCGCGACGATCGCGTCGACCTGCTTCTGCACCAGCTTGGCCCGAGCCCGCTCCGGCAGCGCCGCCGCCTCTTCCAGGGCGAAGCCGACGATGCGCTGCGTTTCGCTCTTGCGCGCCGCGCACGCCGCCAGCAGGTCGGGCGTCGGCTCGAGCTCCAGCACCAGCCGCTCCCCCGTGCGGGCGAGCTTGCGGTCGACCACGTGCCGCGGGCGATAGTCGGCCACCGCCGCCGCCATGATCAGCACGTCACACGCCGGGAACCGGTCATCCAGCAACGCCGCCAGCTCGGCGCTGCTGGAGAAGCATGCAACCTCGACCCCGTCGGGCGGCTTCAACACCGTCGGCCCCAGCAGCAAGACCACCCGCCAACCCGCCGCGCGCCCCGCCGCCGCCAGCGCAATCCCCAGCCGCCCGCTCGACCGGTTCGCCAGATAGCGAACCGCGTCGATCGGCTCGTGGGTCGGGCCGGCGGTGATCAGCAAGACACGTTCTTCAGCCATACGGGGCTCCTTCCGCAGCGCCGACATCACCAGCCGCGGCACGGCGCCGCCACGCCGGTTGCACGCTCCGGGCGGATGATAAGACGTCGCGGGCCCGCATGCGACCGGCGACCCGGGTCGATTCGGACTGGGCTCCCGCCGCCGGGCGACCGATAGAAACCGGGGAAGGCCGCGCGCCAAGAACACCAGGGCGATGCTTATCGGACCGCCCACTGTGCCGGCCATGCCAGACCTCAACTGCGACGAGGCCTCGAATGTCACGATCCGGATTCCGACTCTCACGAAAGCTGCTGCTGGGGTTCGGGCTCCTGGGCCTGGTGATGGCCGCGTGTTACCTGGCCCCGCTGGGTCCCGCCCTGCGGCTGGTGGTCCAGAGCGACGAGTCCGCCACCCGCGGCACCGAGCTGCTGCAGACCACCCACGCCCTGGCCCATGTCGTACGCGACACCGTGCACCACGCCACCCGCTTCCGGACCAGCCACGACGACCGCGACGCGGGCCTGGTGCGCGGGCGCATCGACCAACTCGACGCCATGCTGCGCCAGTGCCGCACCGCCCAACGTCAGAGCGGCGCGCCGCCCCTGTCCGACACGCCACCCGACCTCGACCGCCTCGCTCGGACACTCGACCAGTTCAAGGTGGCGTTCGCCGAGCTGGCGGCCCACGTCGAGCTGCTCCGGAGCCGCCAGGCGACGTTCAGCAATAACCTGGCCGCCCTGCAGCGTCACACCACCGAGCTGCGCAACCGGCAGCATTGGGCCCTCTACGACGCCGTTCACGCGGACGCGGCGCGGCCGGCTCTCGCGCAACGCGCCAACGCGCTCGTCATCGTCGATACCCTGCACGACAATGTACGGTCGGTGACCGCCGCCGCGACGCGCGCGCAGCAGCACGACGAGCCCGAGATCCTGCGCAAGAAGCGTGAGTTGCTCGAAGACATGGACGGTCTTACCGGCGAGCTCAGCGGCCTGGTCGAGGACGACGAGAGCCGTACGCAACTGGGCCAGGTGCGCACCGCTGCCCGTGAAGCATACGCCGCGGTCAATAACCTGCTGGCAACCTGGGACGAGACGGCGGCGCTGGCAGCCAACGTCCGCGGCCCGAGCGACGCGCTGCTGGGCAGGGCGATGGTCGCCGCCGAACTGCTCAGCGAGGACGTCGCGACACGGAGCGGCGAAATCGCCCGTGCGGCCCGCCGCTTGCGGAGCATCCTGCTCGCCAGCCTGGCGGCCGCGATCGTCCTGGGTGTGGCAGTTGCAGTGCTGGTAACCGCCGGTGTCACGCGCGATGTGCAACAGGTCGTGCAGGGCATCGTGCAGAACGGCGATCAGCGGAGCGCCACCCCCGCCGAGCCGCTGCCCGCCGCCAGCCTGCAACGCATGCAGCACTCGATCGAAGAGCTCAATCGCCTGGTGGGCAGTCCGCAGCCGGATCCCCGCCCCGAGGACTCCGAAACCAGCAACGGTTGATCGCACCAGAAAGACAGGGTGCTGCGAGCACACCGGCCCACAGCACCCGCAACGCAAATCAACAGTCCATCCATCGACACCGCAGCCACGCCGCCGCGGCGCTCATCCACGGTTCAACGCCGCCGCAGCAGCAACACCCCGACCGCCAGCAGCGACAGCGCCGACGGCTCCGGCACGAACCCGCCGGGCGCGTGGGCCGTCAGTTCGCCCAGGCCAAAGTCCACCGCCGCCAGCGACGGCGCCGACTGGTCAATGTGCAGGTGAATGCTGTCGACGTCGGCGAAATCGACGTTGCTGAAGCTGGCAAACGGGAAGTCGTAGATCTGCTCGTCGAGCAGCATGAGCGTGTGGCTGGCGGTCACTTCTTCCGGCGTGCCGAGACCGCTGGTAACGGCCAGCGAGATGGGCACCGGCCGGTCGTATTGCGGATTGCTCGGGCTGTCGAGATCGCCACTGAGGAGTTCGATGCGAAAGCGGCCGTCGTCGTCGACCGTCATGAAGTTCCGGTTCAGCCCGGCCGCTCCGCCGTAGGTCAGATCGAGGATGCCCTGCGTGCCGAAGCTGGTGCTGTAGCTCAGGAAGCCCTCGTAGGCGACCACCGAGACCCGGGAGTAATCGAGCGGGTCGGCGGTCAGCACGGCGTGGCGCTGTCCGCCCAGCACGCCCGCCAGACCGGTCTGCCACTGCTCTTCGACGTCGCGCTCGGTCACTTCGGGCAGCGGATCGCCCGGCGCCAGGCCGTCGCCGAGGTAGAAGCGGCCGATTTCGAGGCCGGGGCGCTCATAGACGCTGCCCACGGTGCCGCCGCTGTAGCTGCCGACAAACGTCTCGCTCTCGAAGGGGTCGGCAAAGCTGTCAATGGTGACAATGTCCGCATTGGCGGGCGCTGCGAGAACGAGCGCCGCAATGACCAGTCCGTTGCATACAAACAGTGTGCGTGTCATGGGACAACGCCTCCTCTTCTAGCCTGGTCTTTCCCCACGGGTACACGGTCGACCCACATACGGTATGAGAATCATTTGGCGGCAAGGCAAGGATGAAGCGCCGCGCGGCCGGTTTCAGGAATGATCCGGGCCCCTCGGCGGGGCTGTCCCCGGCAACGTCCGATTTGTCGGCACCACGCCTGTTGTTCCGCCCGGCCACCGATTCCGTTATACTCGGACGTGATCGAATGGGGTCATTTCTCGGGGCTGACACCGATCAGCGCCACGGCGAGTCGGCGAGCAGTACGGATGTCCATCGAGTTTCGTTGCACGAATTGCGGGCGGCAGCTGCGGGCGCCGGACCATGCCGTCGGGCAGCGCTGCCGCTGTCCCGAGTGCCATCTCGAATCGCTCGTGCCGCCGCGGGCGGATTTCGCGACCGAACAGCCGCCGGGCCCGCAGGAAGCCACACGCCCCTGTCCCTACTGTGCCGAGCAGATTCGTGTCAGTGCCATCAAGTGCCGCTTCTGCGGCTCGATGCTGAATCCGCCCACGGCGCCGCAGCAGTTCGGGCCCGCGCCGCTGTCCGGCGACGACGGCAGATCACAGTCGGGCCGCGTGTGCTCGATCCTGTCGGTGGTGTTCGGCTGCGTGGCGTTTCTGCTGTGCCCGCCGTTGTTCGGCCTGGCGGGGCTCGTGCTGGGAATCATCGGGGCGGTGCAGTCCGAGAAGAAGACGCTGGCAGTGGTCGGCATCGTGCTCTCGATCATCGGCACGATCGTGGGCATGATCATCGGCGTGGCGCTGATGAGCAACGAGTATTACTGACTAGCGACGTCTGTGAGGCACGGGTCTCATGGCAATCGAATTCGACTGTGGACGATGCGGCAAGCTGCTCCGGGCACCGGACGGCAGCGAAGGACGAAAGTGCCGCTGCCCGCAGTGCGAGTTCGTCGCCACTGTGCCGGGGGCGTCCGTGCCGGCTCCGCTATCGGCCCCCGCAACTGAGATCCCCCGGCCAGCCCCACGAGGTAAGGGGCGCCTGGTCGGGGTGCTGGTGGCACTGCTCGTGCTCATCGGCGGCGGCATCAGCTACGCGATGTACGCTGCAGGAGCCAAGCGCGCGGCGGGCCGCGCGACCCTCGCACGCCAGGTCGAAGGCGGCTTGGCAGCGGCCAGGCGACAAGCCGAGCAGTTCGACTTCGACACCGCGATGAAACTGCTGCAGACGCTGGCAACCGCGGTCGATGAATCGCCCTACGCCGATGTGCGGTTGCACGAAGCGCTGAGCGCCGACGTGGATGCCGCAATCGAGGAGATCGGCAACGCGCACCGGCGTTTCCGCGAGAAGCGGGCCGCAGGCTGGGTGATCTTCGAAGGCGCGCTGATGCCACCGGCACAGAGGGGCGAGATCCTGGCCGAGCGCGAGCAGCGGCGCCTGGAGGAGGAGCGGCGCCGGCGTGAGGAAGAGCGGCAGCGGCGGGAGGCCGAGCGTCAGGCCCGCATCGAAGCGCTCAAGCCGCAGGCCTATCGCATGTCGCAGGAGTTCGTCAAGCAGAAGCTCAAGGCGCCATCCAGCGCCCGCTTCCCGGCCTATGAAAGCAGTGATGTCCTGGTTGTCTACAGTGAAGAATCGAGCAAGTACCTAGTGCGGGCATGGGTCGAAGCGAAGAACCCGTTCGGCGTCTACCTCCGTGTCGACTACGTCTGCTCGCTATGGCCAACTGACAATGACATGTGGGAATCCGACGTCACACATCTGGAGGAGTCGTAGTCTGATCCATGCGCATACCGACAAACCGACGAGGCGAGAGGACCGCATTACGTGAAAGACGGTTTGCAGGATCCACGACGCAAGGCGCCGCCGGCCGCCGACCAGTGGTACTATGCCAACGGTCGCCGCCGTATCGGGCCCGTCAGTGTCGCCGTGCTCCGGGCCCTGGCGGCCCGCAGCCGGGTGCGGCGCGACACGCTGGTCTGGCGCGAGGGGCTGGCCGATTGGGTGCCGGCGCGTCAGATCGACGGGTTGTTGCCGGCTGGCGCCCCGCTGGCCGCTCGAGAGTATGCCGCGCTGTCCCGCGGGCAGGTCCTGCAGCAGTGCCCATTCTGCGCCGAGCACATTGACGCCCGGGCCAGTAAATGTCCGCTCTGTGCCGAGGTGTTGCCGCCAGCAGACGCCCCCGCCGGCGCCGCCCCCCCGGCCACCACAGGGCCACCGCCGGTGTGCCCCTCCTGTCGTACGCTGTCCCCGCGCGGCGCGGCGCATTGCCAGCAGTGCGGCCAGGCCCTGCCGCGCGTGCCGTGGACGCCGGCGCTGGGCGACGCGCTCGGCGCTGCGCTGGTCGCTGTCCCGCGCGTCGGGCTGGCGTTGATGATCGCGCTGCTGCTGGTTCCTGATCCGGCGTTGCTTATCGCGCTCAACGGGCTGGTCGTGCTGCTGGTGGTGCTCACGACGACCGTCCTCGCGACGGTGGATGCGGTGCGGCTGGGCATGGGTGGCGGTGCGACGGGCTGGTGCATCGGGCACCTGCTGCTGTGGGTTGTCGCCCACCCGTGGTACCTGCGGCACCGCGTCCAGTATGGCGGCCGGCCGCGATTCCTCGGTGGACTCATCATCGCCGTGCTGCTGGCTGCGGGCGTGTTCTGGGTGCCGGCGCTGGGGGCCGTCATCGAAGACTGGCGTCACGCAGACCGGCCTGCCACGCACGCGCCGCAGGCCGAGGCGGCCAGCGGAGCGACCTACCAGGTCCTCGAGTCCGACACGCGGGTGGTGCGCGGCGACGAGTACTTCGTGCACGTGGCGTGGTCGTTGCGACTGCGAAACAAGACCGTGGAGGACCGGCTGTATGTTGCCCACATTCGTTTCCTGGACAAGAACGGCGTCGTGCTCCACGAGGACACCGAGTATGGCCTGGTGCTGGGTCCGCGTGACGTGAAACTGTTCGAGTACGAGACCATGATGAACACCGCGGCGTGGGCCAGCACGGCAACGTTCAAGATCGACATCCGACCGTTGTAACAGCAGGGTACATCACACATGACCTCAACCAGCAGGACCGGCGACCATCCCACCCGCATGATGAAGACGGTGCGTTGTCCGCACTGCTGGCACCGGTTCGCACCCTGGGACTGCCTGTTCATCGCCGGGCACGACGCGTTGCGCGGCGATATCGTCGCCGGTCCGGATGCGTTCGTGCGCTTCCGCCCGAGTCGCTTCACACGCGACGGGCAGGCCATCGATCCCGGCGGCGTCGAGTGCCGCGACATCGCGTGCCCGCGCTGCCACCTGCAGGTCCCGCGCGCCTCGCTCGAGTTCCGCCAGGCGACCATCTCCATCGTCGGTGAGTCCGCGGCCGGCAAGTCGTACTACCTCGCCGCGATGTCCTGGCGCCTGCGGCAGACGCTGCCGCTGCTCGGCTGGACACTCGCCGACGCAGACCCCGCCGCCAACACCGTGCTGCACGATTACGAGCAGACGCTCTTCGGCGGGGCCGACGGTGAGCGGCTGGTGCGCCTGGAGAAGACGCAGCCCGACGATCGCCGCCTGCTGAACGAGGTGGTCATCAATGCCCAGACGGTGCAACTGCCGCGGCCGTTTCAGTTCACCCTGACGCCGACGCGGCCGGATGTCACCAGCGGACACGTGCTCGTGCTGTATGACAATGCCGGCGAGCACTTCGAGCCGGGCAGCGAGTCGACCAGCGTCCGCGCCACCGAACACCTCGCCCATTCCGACGTGCTGTTCTTCCTGCTCGACCCGGCACAGGACCCGCGGCTGCGGGCGCGCATCAGCACGGCCGATCCGGCCGCCGCGGGCGGCGTGCAGACGGCCCATCACGCCGGCACGACCCGGCAGGAACTCGTACTGAACGAGGCGGTCGTCCGCATTCGCAAGGCGCTCGGCCTGTCCGAGCGCGTCAGGCACAAGGCCCTGCTCGTGGTCGTCGTTGCCAAGGCCGACCTGATCGCGGGCGACCTGCCGATTCCAGGCGGCGAGGCCGAGCCCGTGATTCGCGACACGCAGGGCCACGGCCGTTTCGACTTCGACAGCGTCGGCCACGCGTCGCAGCGCTGTCGCAAGTTCCTCAACGGCATCTGTCCGGAGCTGGTCTCGCTGGCCGAGTCGGCGTTTCGCCGCGTGGTCTATACCCCGGTGAGTGCCGCCGGTGTCGCACCGGAGGTCAGGGAAGCCGGCGGGCAGGCGGAATACTGGTATCGGCCGAGCCAGCTCAAGCCGCGCTGGACGCTGGCGCCGCTGGCCTGCGCACTGGGCTATATCGAGCCCACGCTCGCACCCCAGGCCACCGGAGATGCATCGTGATCGCCGAGCTGATTCACACCTCGGTGGCGCGCGGGCTCAAGCCCGGCTCACGCGGTTTCACCACGGTCGCGCACACGCGCGACATGCCCGGCTGGCTGAGCGAACTGCTCGAACGCATCTCGGGGTATCGATTCGACCCGGCGGCAACGGGGGCCGCGGACCCGCAGGCCGTGCTGTATCGCCACGGCGTGTTGACGCGGGCGTCGCAGACGTACCATGTCTTGTCGCGGATCGCCCCATGCGCCGCGGACTACTCGGGCCGCTCCAATCGCATCGCGCATCACATCGTCCTCGACCCCCGCGCCCGCAACGACGCCGGCCCGGCATGGCTGCTGCAACAGCCCGGGGTCTTCCTGTCGGCGTGGGAGGGCGAGCCGCGACTTCTCGCGCAACGGGCTGCGCTGCCCGATGCGGCGGTCGATCCGCAACCCTGTCAGGCGTGGCAGGATTGCGCGGGCGATGCGGGCTGGGCGGGGGAGCTGCTGCGCCGCTGGCAAGCGAATCCGCGGGCGCCGCTGCACGTGTGGCATGAGACGCCGAGCGACATGCTGCGCCTGTTGAGCGAGGCCTGTGCACTGCTGCCACCGGGCCGCCGCTGGGATTTCACCTTCCAGACGCGGGTGCTCGAAAGCGTGCCGCGCGACATGACGTGTGCCGTGCGGTGCGTGCCGGACGGCGTCGGCGGTGCAGCGCCGTCGGGCGCCACCCTCGACCTCACGCAGCCAGGGGCGCTGGGGGACCACGCATTTGCCGCGGCGGCACGGGCGGGACGCACGATCGACCTGGCGGGTGGCCCCGCGCCCACGCGCAAGCTCCGCACGGCGGCCGCCGACCCGGCACCGGAGGAATCCGCCGCTGACGAGCCGACCCCGTCGGACGCTTATCACCTCGCACCGGCGCTGGCGACAGGGCCGGCGGCGTACGAGCATGAGGATCTGGCGGACGGCCGCCTCGGACACACCGCGCGCTTCAAACGTCCAATCCCCACCAGGACGATTATCCTCGCCGCGCTGGCACTGCTGATTGTCGCCGTGCCGGTCGGCTGGTGGGCCGCACCGCGGCTGTGGCGACTGAGCAGCAGATTCCGGCCAGCCACGGGAGAGGATGTCACCACGCAACCTGTGGCTGGGTCGGCCGCTACGGTCGCGGATGCCAACGACACGTCCGACGACATGGCGGCAACGACCAGCGAACCGCTGATCAGCAGCTTCGCCCCGGGCGGCGCGGCCGAGGCGCGCGTCCCGCCCGCCGCGAGCGACCCGAACGCCGGCCGACAATCCCCGGGCATCGTGCGCACCGATGACCAGACCCCCGGGCCCGCTGATGCCAACAGCGCCGGCGCCGATCCGAACACGGCCGACGCGTCGCCGGCTGCATACCCCGGCGTTTCTCGCGACGACCCGCACGCGCCGCCCGGTGACACAGCGGGCCCACCTCGCGACGCCCCGGAAACAACGCCCGCGGGGGGCTCCGCCGAAGATGCGCCGACCGCGGATCCCGGCGACGACGTCGCTGATCCACCGGCGACAGAAGTCGTGCCGCTCGAGTGGTCGGTGGTCGACCTGGAGTCAGCGGCGCTGGTTTTCGAAGAGCCGCTGATCATCCAGCACGACGTGCCGTTCGAGCTCGACTCCGCGTGGCTGTCTGAGGAGTCGCACCTCGTGCTCGCATGGGAGCCATTCGACGAAACCACCAAGCCGCATGCGCCGACGGCGGACGAGAACTACGGCCTTGTGTTGCCCAGCGCGATCAACTGGAAGTACGAGCCGGATCCAGTCGAGAAGATGACTGCCCATTTCGACGCGGTCACGGACGGCACGTTGCACGTCACGCCGAAGATCTTCGCGCTCGAGCGACTGCGCCGTTACCGACTGGTCCTGCAGCACCCGACGGACAGGCGGGCAAGACTCCTCCTGGCTGACCAACCTGGCAAGCCGATGCGGCTGGTCGCGTCACGGGTCGACGCGGACTCCACTACCGGGGACAGTGACGAACCCGGCTGGCAGCATTGGCGCAGCGAATCGGTCCCGCTCGACTTCCTGTCCGAGCGCAGCACCCGCGCGGCCGACGCGTGGTTTCCGGGCCGCAGCGCCAATTGGCACTATCAGACGAAACGGGGCGAACGCACCGCCAGCTACGCATCCGGCGACCCGGACACGAAGACCTACGCGGCCCTCACGGTGTACCGCGAAGACCGCTCCGGCATCCTGGACATACGCGTTCAACCCGACCTCGCCGACAAGAACACGCCGCCGGATCGCCTGCGCGATCTCCCCGGATTCGCCCGCGAATTGCACCGCGCCCTGACTTCCGACAACACCGCCCGGCGCCGTATCATCGTGCCGAATCTCTACGGCGTCGCCCTGTTCGAGATCGAGTTCGCACTGCCGCACGAGCCGCCACCGGAGAAAGCCGGAGAACCCACCACGCAGACGCAGTCATCGACTACACCATGATCGAATCACCCGACAAGCTGTCGCGCGACATTCGCGCCGTGCTGGAACGTCCCGAGGCGTATACGCAGGAACAGCTCGCGCAGCTCGCCCAGCGCTACAAGACGCTCCTGGAAGAGGTCAACGGCCGCCTGTCGCGCGCCCACGAGTGGCTTCGGCAGGGCCTGCGCAGCGAAGCGCTCAGCCTGATCGAGCAACCGCCGGATGCGCTCGACGCCGCCACGCACCTCTGCTTCGGCTACGCCTGGCCACAATGGGACGAGCTCTGTCGCACGAACAGTGTCGACGGCATCACGGCCCCCGACGTCACCGCCGCCAGTGAACTCAGCGACGCGTACGACCTGGAGCTGGCTGCGCAGGATCGCCTGGAGCGTCACCGACTGCTGGCCCTGGCCCACGGTCCGCTGCGCGACCGGCTCCGCACGCTGCGCGACCTGCAGCGTCTCGATCCCCAGAATCCCGTCTGGCCGGCCCAATGCCAGGAGCTCGAACCGCTGCGCCACCGCGAACTCGCGGCCGAGGTCCAGGCGGCCACCCAGGCCCAAGACGCGGCCGCCCTGCAACGCCTGCACGACGAAATCACGCGCCAGCCGTGGCTGACGCCGCCGCCGGAGAAACTCGGCAAGGCCGTCGCGCAGGCCCTGGCCGGGCTCAGGAAAGCCGCCGCCCGCGAGGCCTACGAGAAGCTCGCGGCGGAGCTGCACCAGGCGCACGGGGCCCAGGACACGCAGGTCGCGGCCGCCCTGGTCACCCGCTGGGCGAAACTGCGCAAGCAGGTCGGCCACGCCCCGCCGGCCGACCTGACCCGGGATGTGCAGCCCGTGCTCGACTGGCTCGCGCACGAACAGATCGAGCAGCAAGCCGCGGCCGAGTTCCAGCGCGACCTCGCCCGCATGGAGGAGCTGCTCGACGAGCACGCCCCGGTCACGGTGCTGGAGCCGCTATATGAGAAGCTGCGGCGCGCCGAACGCGAGATCCCGCGCTCGCTCACCACACGCTATCGCTCGCGACTCGACGAGCAGCAGCACCGCAGTCGCTTCCGCACGCGCCTGGTCGCGAGTGTGACGGTGGTCGTGCTGGGGTTGGCGGCGGTCGCGGTCGGCTGGTGGATTCAGGAGCAGAACCGCCGGCGCGAGCTCGAGAGCTGGGTCGTGCAGCTCGATCGCACGATCGACCAGGAGGACATCCCCGGCACGCGGCAACTGCTGGCCGAGATCGAGCGCCACCACCCGCACATCTTCAGCCATCCCGACGTCGTGACCCGCCGGTCGACGTTCGACAAGATCATCGCTGACGACGCCGCCCGCGCCACCGAGCTGGCGGCGCTGCTGGCCGAGCTGTCCCAGACGGACCCGTTTGATCCCAATACGACGGTGCTGCTCGACCAGGCGACACGCCTGGCCCGTCACGAGGAGGAGCGGCTGCACGTCGCCAAGCAGAAGGCGCGGATCACACAGGCCCGCCAGGACCGCCAGAAGACGCGTGACACCGCTTTCGAGAACACGCTCGCCGAGCTCAACGACCGCTACGCCGAGATCCTCGCAGGCGAGCTGCCGGCCGAAGAGCGGCTGCGCGCCCTCGATGCGCTGCTGGCACGCTATGACGAGGCCATCGGGGCGACCGAAGCCTCCGACGAGCTGCGCAGCGCGGCCCGCGAGCAGCGGCGCGTGATCGCCACCGACCGCGACAACCGCCATCGCCGCGCACGGCGCGCGGGCGAGGTCCAGGCGGCGCTCGACCGCATGACGACGGATTATCGCGACATCGGCCAGCACGTGCAGCGGCTGCGCGCATTCATCGACGACTTCCCCGAAGACCCGACCGCGCACGTCTTCGAACAGGTGCTGGCCCACGAGCCGGTCTGGATCTTCATCGACACGTGGAACGACGCGGCCCGGGCCGTCGTCAACAAGCTGCCGCCCCGCTCTGAAACCGACATCGAGCAGCTCGAAGCCGCGCTCGCCCGCCTGCGCGCAGCCGGCGGCCGCCGGGTCCGCCCGCCGGCGTTTCTCGAGCGAATCGTCAGCGACCTGACCGCGTACAGCACCCGGGCCCGTCGCGCGCTCGATCCGCAACGGGCGGGCACGGTGCGCGTGCAGCGCTTCATGAAGCAGGACTGGGTCCAGGAACTGCAAACGGTGCAGTCGACCGACGGCGACCTGCGCTATGTGCTGGACGGCTCGGTGCGTGTGGTCGCCGAGAAACCACCGCCGCCGACCTACGCGGTGCACGGCATTGTCGAATCGCTGGAGGCCCTCGAGCGTGACGACGCGCGCGGCCAGGAAATCGTGCGATCCGCGTCGCGGCCGGCCTTTCAACGCGCGGCCCTGGCGATCTTCGCGTCCAGCGCCGCCGAGAAGCTGGGCAAGCTGCCGCCCGGGGCATGGCGTACGATCCACCTCGAGCTGGCCGACAAGCTGCTGCAGCGTGACGATATCGACCCGGTGTTGCGGCTGGACCTCGGCCGCGTGCTGATCAAGTGGCACCTGCACGAAGGCTGGCCGGTGGCGCCCGACAACGGCGCGCTGGCCCGCTTCGTCGAGAGGCTCGACGAGGCGCAGTTCGGCGGCGAAGAGCTGAGCTACGTCAACTGGCCGGATACCGACTCGTCCCAGGTCGCCGCGGCGCGCGAGACCGCCGCCGACCTTGTCCGGCAGGCGCCCGACCTGCGTGCACTCGTCCGGGATTCCGACCGCGCGTTCGCGGCGCTGGACGATCTGCTCGAACCCTGGCAGTGTGTCGGCATCGCCTGGACCGACGAGCGGGGGCAGCCCGTCGTACGCGGCGCCGTCCCGCCCGGCCCGATGGGCACCGTCCAGACCGACGAGGCCGGACACATCGTGTTCAAGCGCTGTGGCGCGCGCGGCGAGGGTGGCACCCGCTACGACCCCGGCTGCGAGCCGGCCCTGGGAACACCGCTGTTCCCGCCACCGCCCTGGCAGAAACCGGCGCCGGACAAGGAGCGTGCCTGATGGACGCCGAGGAAACGCTGTATATCAAGCACCGCGGCCGACAGCGCGGTCCGCTCACGCGCGACGACGTGGTCAGCGAGTTGCGCAAAGGCACGCTCACGCCGATCCATCGCGTCTCGGCCGATCAGCAGCGCTGGTGCGCACTGCACGAGCTGCCGGCCTGGCGCGACGTGCTGGCCAACCTCGGGCTCAACGCCGCCTTCGGTCAGGCCGCTGCCCACGAGCCGCCGCCGCTGCCGCCCCAGACGACAGACTTCGAATTCGAGGACGACGAACCCATGGACGTGGAGCTGCTCGACTGAGCGCCGCCGGGGCAGCGCGGCATACGCACGTGCCGCCTGCCGCCAGCGGATCTTCCAGCATATGCCCGACAAGCAGGACGCGCATGAGCGAAGCTACTGACGATCGACAGGACACCACCACCGAGGTCGCCCCGCCCGAACTGTCGCACCACCGCGTCGATCCGGAGCGGCGGCTGTCGCTGCCCGCCGGCCGGTATACGCAGCCGAACAACATTACCATGCTCATCCTCGCCGGCATACTGACGGTCGGCATCTACCTGCTCATCTCGCTGCAACCCGAGACACCGCTGGCCCGCTCGCTGACGCAGCGTGGCTGGGTGCCGTATGTGATCGTGCTCTTCTCGCTGTGGTCGCTGCTGATCCTCGGCGTCAAGGCGCTCAAGCTCGGCGCCCAGAAACGCGCCCTGCGCGTGCGGATCATCCCGGATGACCCCACCTTTGTGCTGTCGCCGCACAACGTCGCGGACGTGCTCGAGGCGATGTTTCAGCGCGTCGATCAGCCGCGTGACTTCGTCCTCTTCAACCGCGTACAGCTCGCCCTGTCCAATCTGCGCAACATGAAGCGTGTCGGCGACGTCGGCGATGTGCTCGAAGCCCAGGCAAACACCGACGAGGCCATCACCGAATCCGGCTACACCATTGTCCGCGGCCTCGTCTGGGCCATCCCCGTGCTCGGCTTCATCGGCACCGTGCTCGGGCTCTCCGTCGCCATCGGCGAGTTCGGCGGCGTGCTGGCCGAGGCCGAAAACATGGACGTGCTGCGGCCGGCGCTGCAGCGCGTCACCGGCGGTCTCGCCGTCGCGTTCGAGACCACGTTGCAGGGGCTGCTCGGGGCGCTGGTGATCCACCTGGCGCTGACCTTCGTTCGGCGCAACGAGGAGCACTTCCTCGACGAGTGCAAGGACTACTGCCAACGCCACGTCGTGAGTCGCCTGCGCCTGACCGACGAAGCGGGAGGCTGACCATGCGCAGCGGCCGGCGTGGCGCGCGGCAGGCCCCGTTCAGCCTGTTCGCGTTTCAGGACATCATGACCGCCGTCATCGGCATCCTGCTGCTCGTGGTGCTGCTGATGTGCCTGCAGCTCTCGACCGCCACCGCCGCCGCGGACGCGGTCGACGCCAACCGTGACGAAGTAACCACGCTGCGCCGCGACCACGACGAGCTGACCAGCCGCCAGCGCGCGCTCGACGCACGGATCGAGCGCTTACAGGCCCGGCTCGCTGAGCAGCGGAACGCGCCGCTGCCGATCGAGCGCGTCGCCACCCAACGGGCCACGCTCAGCGAGCTCTACCGCGAGGTCGCCACCGTCGAGGACGAAGTCCATGAGACGTTCGAGCGGCTGCGCGAGCTCACCACCGACAGCGAGATTCACGCACAGCTCGACGAAACGCTCACCCTCGAGCAGCAGGCCGCGCGGCTGAAAACCGAGCTCACCGCCGTCCGCCGCCACCAGGGCCTCACCTACCTGCTCAACGCGGGCTTTGCCAAGACGCCCCTGCTGGTCGTGGTCGCCGCCGACGAGCTGCGCGTGGGCGTGGTCGGCGCGCGGCGCGGCGCGTTGACCTTCGCCGCCCCCCAGCCGGAGCTGCGGCAGCGTTCGCTCGAGCAGTGGCTGGCGCAATACACCCCGACCGACCACTACGTCCTGCTGGTGGTCAAGCCATCCGGCCAGCCGCAGGTCGACGCGCTGCGGCGTCTGGTCACCACCGCCGGCTTCGCCCAGGGGCTGGACCTGTGCCCGGAGGACTGGACGGTGCTGCAGTACAGCCAGGCCGCGGGGGGCGAGCCATGACCCGCGGGCGCCGGCAACCGGCCGACGACAGCCTCGAAATGCTGCTCGACACGATCACGAACGTGTTCGGCGGGATCATCTTCATCGCGATCCTGGTGGCGCTGCTTACCGGGCAGCGAGCCGAGCAGGCCACCGACCGCGCCGCCGCCGGCGCCGCGCAACAGGTCAATCTCACCACCGACATCACCGCGCTGCACGCCGAGATCGAACGCAAGACAGAGCTGAGCGCGTACCTGGAGGGGCTGATCGTCGCGCCAGACACGAGCTGGGACGACGTGCTCGCCCAGCTCGATGACGACATCGTTGCCGCCCGGCGCCGCCTGCGCACCGCCCGCCAGCAGCTGGACCGGCTGCGCGACAAGCAGACGCCCATCGATCAGAAACTCCAGGCCGCCGCCGCCACGCGTGAGGCGCTGCTGAGCGAAATCCAGCGGCTCGAGGCGCAGATCGAAAGCGAGCAGGAGCAGCGCAAGCTCAACGCGCGGCTGCCGGTCACGCGCGTCACGCGCAAGGCCCCGGTGCACATCGTCCTCACCGCCGGGCGGATGTTCATCCTCGATCGCTGCGAGGGCGGCCTCGACAAGGTGCTCGACGAAGATCAGCACGATGTCGACTACTTCCCGGGCGGCGGCGGCCAGGTGCAGGTGAAGCTGCGCCGCGCCGGCGGCACCCCGATCGGCCCGCAGTTCGGCAGCCATCCGCGCTGGCGGCGGCTGCTGCAGGCGGCATCACGCGACCGCTACTTCCTCTACTTCGTCGTGCTGCCCGATGCCTACCGCGACTTCCTCACGCTCCGCCAGCTCGCCGTCGCCGCCGGCTACGACTATGAGGTCGAGCCGCTCGCCAGCAAGGACGAGCTCGTACTCGTCCCCGCATCGGAACTCCACACACAGTGACGCGCCCTGGCGGCCCGCCGCGACCGGCTTGGTCCGCGCCGGTGGTTGCGTTACCATCCACCGCCGCAGAAGACCATCCGGCGTACGCAGGCGAGGTCAGCATGAAGATCTTTGTTCCGGGCCGCATCTGCCTTTTTGGCGAGCATTCCGACTGGGCGGGCGCCTACCGCCGCATCAACGGCGAATTGCACAAGGGCTACACGATTATCTGCGGCACGAACCAGGGGCTCTACGCCGAGGTCAGACCGCACCCTTCAAAGCTGATCGTCCGCTCCACCCTCGACGGCAATGGGCGTCGCGAGACCATCGAGCTGCCGATGCAGCGCGACGCCCTGCTGCGCGAGGCCGAAGCCGGCGGGTTCTTCTCCTATGCCGCCGGTGTGGCTTACCAGGTGCTGACGCACTACCGCGTCCGCGGTCTCGAAATAGACAACGAGCAAACGACCCTGCCCGTGAAGAAGGGCCTCTCGTCGTCGGCGGCCATCTGCGTGCTGGTCGCTCGCGCGTTCAATCGGATTTACGACCTCAAGATGACCACGCGCGGCGAGATGGAATTCGCCTACCTGGGCGAGATCACCACACCCTCGCGCTGCGGCCGCATGGACCAGGGCTGCGCCTACGGCAATCGACCCATCCTGATGACCTTCGACGGCGACCGCATCGACGTGGCCGAGCTCAAGGTGCCGCACAACCTCTATTGGGTAATCGTCGACCTGAAGAAGGGCAAGGACACGAAGGAGATTCTCGCCAAGCTGAACCGCTGCTATCCCTTCGCCGAGAACGATCTCCAGCGCAACGTGCAGCGCTACCTAGGCCCGATCAATCGCGACATCGTCCATGCCGCCATCGAGGCCATACGCGCCGGCGACGCCCAACGCCTCGGCGAGCTCATGAACGACGCCCAGCGCGAATTCGATCGCCACCTCCAGCCCGCCTGCCCGTCTCAGCTTACCGCCCCCGTGCTGCACGACCTGCTCGGCAACGAATCGCTCCGCCCCTACATCTTTGGCGGCAAGGGCGTGGGCTCGCAGGGTGACGGCACGGCCCAGTTCATCGCTCGCGACGAGGCGTCCCAGAACAAGCTCGTCGAGATCATCGAACGAGACCTCGGCATGCCCTGCCTCAAGCTGACGATCGAAGCGGCCCGCCGGGTCCGCAAGGCCGTCATCCCTGCCGCGGGCTTTGGCACGCGTCTCTTTCCCGCGAGCAAGGCGATGAAGAAGGAGCTCTTCCCCATCATCGACCGCGAAGGCCGCGCCAAACCCGTGATCCTCGCAATCGTCGAAGAGGCGCTCTCGGCCGGCGTCGAGCAGATTTGCATCATCATTCAGCCCGAAGACCGCGCGATCTTCGAGGAGTTCTTCGGCCCGCCGCCGGTAGAGCACTTCAACAAGCTGCCGCGCGAGGCGAAGGCCTATTCCCAGTACATCACGGACATCGGCCGGCGAATCACCTGGCTGCCCCAGCAGCGACAGGAGGGCTTTGGTCATGCGGTCTATTGCACGCGGGAATGGGTCGGCGATGACCCGTTTCTGCTCATGCTCGGCGACCACCTGTATGCCTCTGATACGGAGACATCCTGCGCCCGGCAGTTGCTCGACATTCACGAGCGCGTCGGCCACAGCGTCGTCGGCCTCAAGGTCACCCCGGCCGAGCACACGCGGCACTTCGGCTGCGTGGGCGGCGTCTGGCGCGAAGACAATTGCCTGTTGTCCATTACCGAGTTTGCCGAGAAGCCCACCGCCGACTATGCCCGCGAGCACCTGCACGTCGACGGGATGGACGACGACACCTTCCTGACCGTATTTGGCCAGTACGTGCTCGAACCCAACATCTTCACCTACCTCCAGGAGCACATCGAGCAAAACCACCGCGAGGGCGGCGAGTTCCAGCTCACCTCCTGTCTCGAGCGCGTGCGCCAGGAAGCCGGCTTCAGCGGCTACGTCGTACAGGGACGACGCTTCGACATCGGCCTGCCCGACGCCTACCGCCAGACCATCATCGATTTCCGCCACGCGTAGCGAACGCCGGCGCGTCGGCTGAATCCGCCGCTCAACTGTCGCCGGCCGAATCCACGATCGCCGCCGCCAGATCGATCGAAGCGTCAATAATCTGCCCGGTCTGGCCCAACGCCCGCTCGGTCAGCGGCATCCCGATCAG
The DNA here is from genome assembly GCA_964448675.1 of uncultured Planctomycetales bacterium. Taxonomy (GTDB): domain Bacteria; phylum Planctomycetota; class Phycisphaerae; order UBA1845; family Fen-1342; genus CAYUZU01. The sequence goes on along the minus strand of CAYUZU010000007.1, from coordinate 161,480 downwards.
AAACGCCACCACCCCCGCCAGGTACAAACGCAGCTTCGTCACGATATCTCCTCGATCAAAAAGGACGGCGCCGGCATCCTGCCCGCCCGCCAACCGATTGTACAGACACGCCGCGTGTCTCAGCGATAGTCACGGCGTGCCGGGGCCCGACGCCCCCGCCGGTCGGCCGCCCTTCCGCGGATCGCTCGCCCCCACCAGCGTGCCATCCCGCAGAATCTCGATGGCCTGCACAATCGCCACCTTCCGCACGTCGGTAATCTTCTGTCCCGCCGCCTCGAACCGCTCCACGAGCGACGCTGGCGGCGTCTGGTCAAACCCCAGCTCGTCCGGCCGCCACTGATGGTGCAGCCGGAGCGCGGCCACCGCCTCCGCGAGCGGCTTTCCGTGCGCGGTCACGTGCAGCATCACCTGCAACACCGCGGTAATGATCTTCGGCCCGCCCGAGCCACCCAGTGCCAGCACCGGCTTTCCATCACGCAACACGATCGTGGGCGACATGCTCGACAGTGGCCGCTTGCCCGGCGCCACCGCATTGGCCTCGCTCTGGACCAGGCCGTAGAGGTTCGCCTCGCCCGGCTTGGCCGCGAAATCATCCATCTCGTTGTTGAGGATGATCCCGAACGGCTCGGCCACCACCAGCGAGCCGAACGACCCGTTGATCGTCTCCGTCAGCGCCACCACATTGCCATCCCGATCCGCCACGCAGAAATGTGACGTGCCCCGATCCTCCGGCAACGGCGCGTGGCTGCCGTACTTCTCCGGCGGCTGCACCTTGTGCTCGATCCGCTGCGCCAGTGACAGCGCATACGGCCGACTCGTCAGCCGCGCAACCGGCACCGGCACGAAATCCGCATCCCCCAGCCAGCGCGCCCGATCCGCGAACGCATGCTTCAGCGCCTCGACCAGCACGTACGCCCGGTCCCGGACCGGGTGCAGGTCACTGCGCAGCTTCAACGCGTCAAGAATGTGCAGCGTCTCGACCAGGCACACCCCGCCCGACGACGGCGGCGGCATCGACACCACTTCAAGTTCGCCGTCGCCAAACCGCCCGCGGATCGGCGTTCGCTCAATCACCTGGTAGCGACCCAGGTCCTTCATCGTCATCCGACCCCCCGCCGCGTTGACGGCGGTGACGATCGCCTCGCCGATTGCCCCCTCGTAGAACACCCCCGGCCCGCCCTCCGCAATCGCGCGCAGCGCCCCGGCCACGTCCGGCCGCTTCACCTTGCTGCCCAGCGCCGGCACATCGCCCTCGTTGAGCAGCGTCTCGTACAGCCGCCCGCCAAACCCTCGCAGCGCGTCATACTTCCGATACTGCTTCAGCGTACTCTCGCACACGCTGCGATAATGCTCGTCCACCACAAACCCCGTTTCCGCCAGCTCGATCGCCGGTCGAACCAGTTCCGCCAGCGGCCGGCTCCCCCACCGCGACCGAATCGCGTCCAGCCCCGCCAACTGCCCCGGTACCCCCACCGCGTTGCCGCCATAGATCGTCGGCGGCGGCCCGTCGCCCTGCTCGTCCACCAGCCGCGCGTAGCGCACCCGCGTCGCCGCCACAGGCGCCATCTCGCGAAAGTCGAGCGCAACGCAGCGCCGCTCCTTGGCCACGTACGCCACCATGAAGCCCCCACCGCCAAGCCCCGTGCTGTCCGGCCGCGCCACCGCCAGTGCGAACGACGTCGCCACCGCCGCATCAAACGCGTTTCCGCCGCGGGCCAGCACCTCCGCCCCGATCTGTGACGCCTCGGGCGAATCGCTCGCTACCATTCCCAGCCGGTCGCGGACGATCCACGGCGGTTCCGCGGCCAACCCGGTCGCCGGAAAGACCACGATCAGCACCAGCCCAATCGATCGGGCACATCGCATCATGGAGCACCTCCTCCCGCTGCAGGTCACGGGGCGCGACCATCGTACCACACGCCGGCCGCCTTGTTCAGCGTCCCCATGCCGCGCGTGACAACCGCGCGGCGCCGGGTTTCAATGTGCCGCATGGAAGTTGCCCGCACCATCGCCGCCACACGCCAGGCCGTCGCCGCCGCTCGCCGTGCCGGCCGCATCATCGGCCTGGTGCCCACGATGGGCTACCTGCACCCCGGGCACCTCTCCCTGGTCGCCGCCGCCAAACGCGACCACACCTTCGTCGTCGCGAGCATCTTCGTGAACCCGACCCAGTTCGGCCCCCTCGAAGACTTCGACCGCTATCCGCGCGATGAAGCCGGCGACCTGAAGCGCTGCGAAGACGCAGGCGTCGACCTCGTGTTCATTCCCGCCAGCGACGAGATCTACCGGCCCGACGCTGTCACCACCGTGCACGTCGATCGCCTGACCGAAACGCTTTGCGGCCCGTGCCGCCCCGGCCACTTTGACGGCGTCACCACCGTCGTCGCCAAGCTGTTCAACATTGTCCAGCCCGACCGCGCCTACTTCGGCCAGAAGGACGCCCAGCAGCTCGCCGTCCTGCGCCGCATGACGCGCGACCTCGATGTCCCCATCGAGGTCGTCGGCTGCCCGACCGTGCGCGAACCCGACGGCCTCGCCATGAGCAGTCGCAATGCCCTGCTTTCTCCCGACGAACGCGAGCGCGCCCGCGCCCTGCACCGCGCATTGCAGGCCGCCGAGCAGCGCGTCGCCGCCGGCGAGCGCAACGCCGCCACCCTGGTCAACGAAATGCAGCAGATCCTCAGCGCCGCCAACCCGCGCCGCATCGACTACATCAGCGTGGTGGATCCCGCTACCATGCAGCCGGTACAGACCGTGACCGGCCCGGTGCTGATCGCGCTGGCGGTGCACATCGGCACCACGCGCCTGATCGACAATGTCGTCGCCGCGCCGCCCGAGACCTAGACCACAATCTGTGCCCAGCCCGAAAGGACACGCAACGCCATGATGCCCGTGCTGTTCAGGATTCCCGGTATCAACTACGAACTGCCCGGTTACGGCGTGGCACTGATGGTCGGCTTCCTGCTGTCGATCATGTGGGCCGCCCGGCGCGCCGTGAAATCCGGCGCCAACCCGGACGTCATCCTGAACTGTGGCTTCGTGGCCCTCGTCGGCGGCGTGGTCGGCTCGCGCTTCATGTACGTCGTGCACTACTGGGACCAGTTCGCCCGCCACGGTAGCCTCGACAAGATCCTCTGGGCCATCCTCGACGTGCGCAAGGGCGGTCTCGAGGTCTATGGCGGTGTCATCGCCTGCACCATCATCGTCTTCGTCTACTTCTACCGCTGGCGGCACTCGGCCCGCTGGTACCTCGACATCATCGCCCCCTCCGCAGCCCTCGGCATGGCCATCGGCCGCATCGGCTGCTTCCTCAACGGCTGCTGCTGGGGCGGCGTCTGCCAGGAGATCCCCTGGTCCGTCCGCTTTCCCTACGGCAGCCCGCCGGCGCTGCAGCAATGGTCCGACGCCCTGCCCGAAGCCGGCCTGCCCAAGGAGCTCGTCGTTATGGCGCCCGGGGGCGAGTTCTACGGCGGCGCCGCCGCGTATCCCATCGTGCGCGAGAGCCTCCGCCTCTCCGACGAACGGCTCTGCGTGCTGCTCGAGCAAGCCCGGCGCAAAGAGCAGCTCGAGCTCGAACGCCGCGCGACCAACGATGCCGCCAAGCGGCGCCCCATCCAGGCCGAAATCGCCGCCATTGAGCGGCAACACGGCGCGGACCTCCGCACTTACCATGGCATCCTCAGCCAGATGCAGAGATACGACCTCAGCCCCGCCCAGATCCGGGCTTTGGCACAGCAGCACCCGTCCCTGCCGACTCACCCGACCCAGCTCTATTCGGCGATCACGCTGGGGCTGCTCGCGGCGATGCTGGCGACGCTGTACTGGCGGCGCACACGCGACGGGCAGGTGATCTTCACGCTGCTGCTGGTCGAGCCACCGACGCGCTGGATGCTGGAAGTGCTCCGGGCGGACAACCCGGTCGACACCGCCGGCCTGACCGTCTCGCAATTCCTCGCCATCGGCATCAGCCTGGTCGGGCTGCTGGGCCTGATCTGGCTGCATTACCTGCCACCCCGCTCACCGCATGCCAGAATCTGGGTGCCTGAAGAGGTCGAAAACGCGGAATCGCCGGCCAGAACGGCATCGGGCGGCTGAGCGGAACGCGCCGTGTTTTGCGTTGTCGCGGGCGGACGCGGGGGTTACGATGCGCGCTTTGATCACGAAAACAAGGTGAAACATGGCTGAAGAAGAGAAGAAGAAGATCATCGTCGACGACGACTGGAAGGCGGAGGCCAAGCGCGAGAAGGACCGCCTCGCTGCCGAAGAGGGACAGCAGCAGGGCCAGCGCGGGCCAATCCCCGACCCCACCTTCGCCGAGTTGATCAACATCATCGTCATGCAGGCCATGGCGGCACTGGGGCTGCTCCAGGGGCCCGGCGGGCAGCGCATGCCGGCCGACCCGCCGACCGCCAAGCACTTCATCGACATGCTCGAGCTGATCGACCAGAAGACCAAGGGCAACCTCACCGACGAGGAAAAGTCCCTGCTCGACCAGGTGCTCTACGAAACCCGCATGGCCTTTGTGCAGATCGCCCAGGGCGGTGGCCCGACCGGCGGTCCGCCGACGCCCACCGTCGGCCCGCAGGGGCCCGAGGGCTCGTAGCGGCCCCGGACCGGCGGGGCATTGCGCTGCTTTGTCATGTGGTCCCGACAACACGTCGGTCCAAAGTAGCAGCCGGGCTCCGAACCGGACGCGGACACGGCTCACAGAGCCGTGGCACGTGGTGGCGGCTGTCGTGGACGCGAGATAACCTCTGCGTAATGTGAACCGCTGTGTAATGCGGGCTTCGCCCGCCAAAATCACTTCGCCGCAACGCGGCATCGTGGTGCCAACCGAATGGGCGCACAACGCGACTCGATCCGCAGCCGCACGTCGGCCACGGCCGCCGAGCTGATCGCCGCCCCGACCGATCGCGAGGCGCGCAGCCCGCTGTACGCCGTCGCGATGCACCTCGGCCTGCCGCTCGCAGTGAGTCTCGTCGTGCACGGTGCCGTCTTCGGCCTGCTCGCCACGAAGCTCTTTCCGGTCACGAGCACCGCACCACCCGTCGGTGAGTACGAAGCCCGCATCACGCCGACCACCCCCGAAGCCGACACGCCCATCTATTCGTGGGACGAGACCCCCACGCTTCAACCCCTGGCCGACCTCGCCGACGACGCCACCCTGGCCACCAGCAGCGGCGCCCCCGACCTCTCCGCCCTCGGGGATGACATCGCCGACGGCGCCGGCGGCCGCGGCCTCGGCGGCATGGGGGGCGGTGACAGCCTCGGCGTCGGCGACGGTGCCCTCACACTTCTCGGCACCGGCGGCGGCGCGGCCGCGCCCGGCACCGGCGGTTTCGGCACCGGGGCCGGCGCCGGCACCGACGTCGGCCAGGCCGGCATCTGGAATCTCCGCGTCCGCGCCGACAAGCTCGTCTACGTCGTGGACTTCTCCGGCTCCATCATCAACACCGCCGACGACCTCAAGCACGAGCTCAAGCGTTCCGTCGGCCGGCTGCAACCGGCGCAGTACTTCAACGTCATCATCTTCTACAGCACCGGCGCCGGCGCCGACGACCGCGTCCACACCGAGAGCTTCCGCCCGCAGCTCGTCCCGGCCACCGCGGCCACCCGCCGCGACTTCTTCACCTGGATCGACGGCATGAAGCCGCGCGGCAAGACCGAACCCATGCAGGCCATGAAGTGGGCCCTCGCGCTCGAGCCCGACGCCGTCTTCCTGTTCTCCGACGGCTTCTTCGACGACGCGCTCGTCGCGCAGATCACACAGATCAACAACGCGGTCGGCGCCAGCATCCACTGCCTGGTCTTCGACGAACTGCTGCTCGAGGACAGCAGCGGCCTGCCCCGTGCTACGGAGGGCAGCCGCCGGCTGCGCCGCATCGCCGACGCCAACAACGGCCGCGTCAAGATCGTGACCGGGAAAGACCTCAGCCGGCAGTGACCGGCCCAGGAGCATCCATGCCGCAACGCACCGCTTCTCGCGTGATCGGCCTGCCGGCCGCCCTCTTCGGTGGCGCAACGGCGGCTGCGCAGAACGCCGGCCCCGCCGGCGAGCATACCTCGTTTCTCGAGATCGTCTGGCAGGGCATCGAGTGGCCCACCTACTTCATCTTCGCCGGCTCTGTCGCCGCCATCACCCTGATCATCGAGCATTTCCTCAACGTTCGTGCGGCGAACATCGTGCCCGCGGCACAGGTCCGCCGCGCCCGCAAGATGATCGAGGCGCGCCAGTTCCGCCCTTGCCTCGACGCGCTTTCCAAGAGCCGCACGTTCTTCGCCCAGGTCATGACCGCCGCGCTCAAGCATGCCCGTCATGGCTTCGACGCCATGCACGAGGCCGCTACCGAGAAATCCAACGAGCTCGGCGGCCGCATGTTCCGCAAGGCCGAGTACCTCAACATCCTCGGCAATCTCGGCCCGCTGCTCGGCCTGCTCGGCACCGTCTGGGGCATGATCGAGGCGTTCGGGGCCCTCGGTGCGGCGGGCGGCGGCGGCGGCGAGCTCGCAGGCGGTATCAGCAAGGCCCTCGTCAACACCCTGCTCGGCCTCGCGCTGGCGATCGTCGGCATCGGTTTCTTCGGCGTATGCCGCAACCGCATCGACTCGCTCACGGTCAGCGCAACGGTCGAAGTCCTGGACCTGCTCGAGTACTTCCGCCCCGGCCCAGGCACTTCCCGCGGCCCCAGGAACGACAGGACCGAGCCCGAAACACCGTCCGCCCCGCAAAGCCCCAACAAGGACCGCGAAGTTGAACCGGCGCGCGAATGACACGCAATACGCGATCATGGTGCAAACACCGCCATCCCCTTCCGGCTGCGAGCGGATCGCTGATCGCTGCCTGACGACTGCCGACTGAAGACCATGCTTACCCGTCCACCAAAACCCGCACCCATGACGCTCAACCTGGCGCCGATGGTGGACGTGATGATGTGCCTCATCATCTTCTTCCTGCTCGCCAGCCGCCTCGCCGACGTGTTCCAGCTCGATCTGCCCTCCGCCGTCGCCGCCGAGGTCGTCGAGCGCGGCGAGATCGGCAACCGCGTGACCATCGCCGTCCGCCACGTCACCGATGACGACCGCGTCGCCGAATACGTCGTGCGCGATTGGGACGGCCAGCGCGTTACCGACCGTGTGCTGGGCCCGGACGAGGTCGTCACGCTGCTCCAGGCCCGGGCCAGCCGCGCACGTCAGGAGCAACAGCCGCTCCGCTGCGTGATCGCCGCCGATCAGATGGTGATGTACCGCCACATCGAGGTCGTGCTGCGCGGCTGCGGTTTGGCCCGGATCGAGGACGTCGTCTTCACCGTGAACCAGGCCAGCGGCACGGAGGGTCCGGTATGAGACGCACCCTCGAGCCCGCCGGCGACTGGATCCCCAACCTCGCCCCGATGGTCGACGTGATCATGGTGCTGCTGGTGTTCTTCCTCCTCGGCGCCACGCTCGACCTCACCCAGCAGGGCATTCTCAAGACCGAACTCGACCCGGCCAGCGGCCCCGGCCCCGGCCAGGCCATCCCCCTGGACAAGCTCACGCTGCGCATCGCGCTGGCGGATATCGCCGGCGGCGCAAGTGCCGCCATCGTCGTGATGGACCGCCGGCTGCCCGACGGCGACTTCGCCGCCCTGCGCGACCTGCTCATCGCACAGCGCGACGCCGGCTTCGACACGGACAACCCCGTCATCATCGGTGCCGAGCAGACCGTCCGCTGGAAGCACGTCGTCGCCGCGATGGACGCCGCCGTCCAGGCCGACTTCGAGAATATTCAGTTCGCGGTCAGCTTCGCCCCGCGCGCCAGTGAGCCGTGACCATGCGTTCGTCTCCCGCAATCCCGGTGTACCGCACCGGCGTCGCGCTGGCGGCGCTGGCACTGTTCACGCTGGCGTTTCCGCCGCCGCGCACCACGGCCGATACCCCCGACGACATTACCCGCATGATCCACGCGGGCATGACCGAAGCGCTCGAGGCACGTGTCGGCAAACCGGATACCGCCGACGAGCACCACTGGCTCGCCCAGGCCTACACCCGGCGCGCCCAGTCCACCGCCGACCCGCAACAGCAGCGCGCACTGTGGACCGAAGCCGACCGGCACTACGCCGCGAGGATCAAGCGTTTGCACCGCGCCACGATCGCCGGCGGTCCCGGCGCCGTCGTCTTGCTCGCCGCCGCCCGTGTCGAACATGGCGGCATCATCCTCTCGTCGCAGGTCGCGCGCGAGCTCGACACGTACCTGATCACCGATGGTGCGGGCGGGGACCACGTCTGGCTGCGCGACCGTTTCGCGCACGCGCGCCAGCTCTACGTCGCGGCCGAACAGGACCTCGCCCCGCTGCTGGCCGACGCCGACCGCCACGAGGAGACCCTCCTCGCCGCCGGGCTCTACGACACGCTGCGCCGCACCTACTTTGACCTGCGGCTCAATCACGGCTGGGCCTGCTATTACCTGGCCTTGCTCACCGACAACGCGACGACACGCGCGACGCTGCTCGCCACCGCCGCCGGCCGCTTCCGCGAACTGCTGTCGGCCGGCGGCCCCGAGCAGATGCGCTGGGTCGGCCACCTCGCCCTGGCAATGACCCAGCGCGAGCAGAACCACCTTGGCGACGCGATCGAGCAGTTCACGCGTGCCCTCGACCGTGCCGACGCGTTGCGCGCCGACGCCCGCATTCGCTACGAGCTCGCCCGTGCGCAGCTCCGCAGCGGCCAATTCGATTCCGCCCGGGCCACGCTCCGCCCGCTGGTCAACGAAGACCCGCAGCAGCTTGCCGACGACGAACCCGCCGCCTTCTACGTGAACCTGGCCCACCTGTGGCACGCCAACAGCTACCTGCGTGAAGCCGCCTGGATCGAACGCCGGGCGCGCCAGAGCACCAACCCCCACCACAAGCTGCAGGACGCGCGACGCGCGCAGCAGCGCGGCCTGGCGCGGTTTCGCGAGCTCGAAGCCCGCGGCGGTCCGTGGCCGGCCCTCGTCCGGCAGTACGTCGCGCAGCACATTGATCCGACGCAGACCGCCGATGATGCCGCCCCGCTGGAGTTGTACTATGCCGCCCGCGCGCTGGCCGACCGGAACGAGCTTGCCGCCGCCATCGATCGCCTGCAGACCGCGCTGTCCCGCAGCGACGACGAGACACTCGTGCCCGATCTGCTCTTCGAGCTCGGCCGCTGCCACTATCGACAGGGCGCACTGAGGTCCGCCGCGCGGGCGTTCGATCAGCTCGCCACCGAGCACCGCAGCAACGCCCGCGCACCACAGGCCGCGACGTACGCATATCAGCTCTGGGGTCGCGTGGCCGACGCCTCGCAGGATCCCGCCGACTACGCGAACCTGGCGGCCACGCTGCGAAACCTGCTCGAGAGCTTCGCCGACCACGCCGACCACACACAGGCCGTCTGGTTGCTGCCGGCGGCGTTGGAACGCGCCGGCCGCTTCGACGACGCCGCGCGCCAATTCGCCAAGATCCCCCACGACCACCCACGAGCCGCCCAGGCCCGCTTGCGACATCTGCTGTGCCAGCGCAAAGCCCTGGATCAGCACCAGGCCACGCTCGGCACCGACCGCTACCATAGCCGGGCCATCCAGCTCGCCGAACAGCTACTCGCCTATGCGCGACAGACGCGCCGAGCTGCCGACAACGACGCGCAACCCGCCGAGCGCCTGCGCTGGTCCGCGGAGGCGTGCGTGGCCGCCGCCGAGTTGCTCGCCGATCCGCGCGTCGCGCGTTACGAAGCGGCCCTCGCGGCCCTCGCGGACTTCGAACAGCACTACCCCGCCAGCGACCGCACGGGCAATGTCCTCGCCCTTCGCATTCGCGCCCATCGCGGCCAGCAGGACTTCGCCCGCGCCGCCGACGTCCTGCAGCGTTACCTCGCCCAAGCCCCCGCCGACGAGATCGGCGGCACGCTGGCCGCGCTCGCACAGGACGTGCACGACGAGGTGGATCGCCTGCTCGCCGCCGATCACCCCGACGACGCCGCCGCCCTCGCCCGCAGCGCCATGCCCACCTTTATCGCGCTCGACGAGTGGGTGTGCGCCGACCCGCAACGTGCGCAGCACCGCGATGTGGTGCTGTTCGCCCGGGCCCGCATGCACCACGCCGCCGGCCAACTCGACCAGGCCCTGCGCGCCATCAACGAGCTGCGCGCCCGCGGCCCCGACAACGGCCGCTATCAGCAGCGCTACGCGCGCATCCTGACCGACCTGCTCGCGGCGGACGCCAACGCCACCAGCGTGCAGCAGGTGCGCGACGCCTGGGCGGCGCTGCTCGCCGACCCGACGCTGCGCGACCGCGCTCCCGAGCGCTACTGGCAAGCCCGCTACCACTGGCTCGCGCTCACCCTCCGCGCCGGCGACGCCCGCACCGTCGAGAAGACCATCCGCGCCGAACGCGCCTGGTACCCCGACCTCGGCGGCGACCCCTGGCAGCCGAAGCTCACCGTCCTGTATGCCAACGCCTGCCGGCAACTGGGCATTGAACCACACCGGCACGACGCCACCACGCATCCGGCCGCCGACCAGCCGTAACCACCGCCGCACGCCGCCCACCGACTGGCAAACACGCCGATTCTGCGGTCTAATGACCATCCCCAGGAATTCGGAGCCCGACCGTGAAAGAACATGATCTGATTGTGATCGGCGCCGGCCCCGGCGGTTATGTCGCCGCCATTCGCGCTGCCCAGCTCGGCCTGAACGTCGCCTGCATCGAGAAAGAGGCCGCGCTCGGCGGCACCTGCCTGCGCGTCGGGTGCATCCCCAGCAAGGCTCTGCTCGAATCCAGCGAGCATCTCGCCGCTACCCGGAAGGACCTCGCCGCACACGGCGTGAAGACGGGCAAGGTGACGCTCGACCTTCCCGCGATGATGAAGCGCAAGGACGACATCGTCAGCGGCCTCACCAAGGGCATCGACGCGCTATTCAAGAAGAACAAGATCACGCGCTACGCCGGGCACGGCCGCCTCGCCGGCTCCGGGCGCGTCGACGTGACGCCCGCCAAGGGCAAGGACGTCACCCAACTCCAGGCCAAACACGTCATCATCGCCACCGGCAGCAAGTCGGCTCCGCTCGACGGCGTCGAGATCGACCACGAGCGCATCGGCACCAGCAGCGACGCTCTCGCCTACGACGCCGTCCCCGAGCACCTCGTCGTCATCGGCGCCGGCTACATCGGTTTGGAGCTGGGCATCGCCTGGCGTCGGCTGGGGGCCGACGTGACCGTCCTGGAGTATCTCGACCGTATCCTCCCCGGCATGGACGACGAAATCGCCGCCGAGGCACAGAAGCTCTTCAAACGCCAGGGGCTCAAATTCCACCTCGGGACGAAGGTCACCGCGGCAAAGGTGAAGGGCAGCAAATGCCTCGTCGAGCGCGAGGGCGCCGCGCCGATCGAGTGCGACCGCGTGCTGCTCGCCGTCGGCCGCATGCCCAATACCGATGACCTCGGCCTCGACACCGTCAAGATCGAGCTCGACGAGCGCGGGCGTATCCCCGTCGACGACCACTTCGCAACCAACGCCGCCCATGTCTACGCCATCGGCGACGTGATTCGCGGCCCCATGCTCGCCCACAAGGCCGAGGACGAGGGCGTCGCGTGCGTCGAACGAATCGTCAACGGCCATGGCCACGTCAACTACGACGCGATCCCCGGCGTCTGCTACACCGCGCCGGAGATCGCGGCCGTCGGCAAGACCGAAGCCCAACTCAAGGACGCCGGCATCGCCTACCGCAAAGGCGTCTTCCAGTTTCGCGGCAACGGCCGGGCCCGGGCGTTGGGCCATGTCGACGGGCGCGTGAAGATCCTCGCCGACAAACAGACCGACCGCATCCTGGGCGTGCACATCATCGGCCCGCGCGCGGGCGACCTGATCGCCGAAGCCGCCGTCGCGATCGAGTTCGGCGCCAGCAGCGAGGATCTGGCCCGCTGCAGCCACGCACACCCGACGTTGGCCGAAACGCTCAAGGAAGCCGCGCTGGACGTCGACGGTCGCGCCCTGCACGCCTGAGCTATACGGAAGCCACCGCCCTCGCGCCGCGGCGGCACCGCGCAAACAACAGAACCGCCCCCAACATCATGCCCGCCGCCGGCTCCGGCACCGTGAAGACCAGGTGGTCGAGCCGCCCAAAGTCGCCGACCTCGCTCGAGTACGCGACGGCGTAGGCCACGTCCGGCGCGGCCCGGGTCAGGCTCATCGTTTCCACCTCCCCGCCGATACGCGGCTCGGTCTCGTACACCGCCAGCAGCGTGCCCGCCCCGTCGAACAGTTCGAGCCGGCCGACGTGGGCTGACAGGCTCCCCGTGAACGCCAGGCTGACAGCCTGCACCGGCGTACTGAAGTCCATCCGCAACCGCCGGTGGTGGTTCCAGAACTGGATGTTGTTGAAGCCGAATACGAGCTCACCCGTCGGAATGAAGCCAAACGGATCATCCGTCGCCGTCACGTCGAAGTTCGGGTTTATCACGTACTCACTGTCAGCCACCGACAGCGTCACGAGTGGATGCACCTCGTTCAGTACATCCTCGTCGTTGAAATCGTCCGGCTCCAGAACGACCGTCTGGGCAAAGCCGGGGAATGCAAGAGACAGGACCAGACCGATCACGCTCCCATACCGGGCGCACTTCATGAGCACTCCTCCTCAGTGGATCGTCAGGGTTGGGGGGACCACCTCTCCTCCGCACACGACGCGCGTGCGCGTCCCCAGTATGCCACGCGGCCGGCCGCGCGACAATGCCACGCCGCCGCCGGGGGACACAAAATCGCGCAGCGCTCATCGAATCCTCGCGCGCGGCCCATATACACTTCGCGATCCGAAAACCCGTATTCTCAGGAGATGGAGGAGACCCCAATGAACCACCGCGCCGCAATCGCGCTCGCCTGCGCCCTCGTCACCGCGACCTTCGCTCGCGCCGCTGACCAGCGCCACGAAATCCGCTTCCCCGACATTCCCGGCTATCAAACGCTCAAATGCGACTTCCACATGCACACGGTCTTCTCGGATGGCAACGTCTGGCCGACGGTGCGCGTCGATGAAGCGTGGCGCGAGGGGCTCGACGTCATCGCCATCACCGACCACATCGAGTACCAGCCCCACCGCTCAGACATCCCGACCAATCACAATCGCCCCCACGAAATCGCCGCTCAGCGAGCCGCCGAGCACAACCTGATCCTGCTGCGCGGGGCCGAGATCACGCGCGACACGCCGCCAGGCCACTACAACGCGATCCTGCTGCGCGACGTCAATCCGCTGGACACCAAGGACTTCTACGCGGTCTTCGATGCCGCCGCCGCGCAGGAGGCCTTCTGCTTCTGGAACCACCCGGGCTGGAAGGGCGAGCAGCGCGGCGCGTGGGGCGCGCACCAGCAGACCCTCGTTGACAAGCGCCAGTTGCATGGCATCGAGATCTGCAACGGCGAATCGTATTACGAATACGCCCACCGGCACGCGATTGAACACGACCTGACGCTTGTCGGCACGTCCGACATTCATGCCCCGTCGCTGTCGCCGCCGCCGACCCCCACCGCGCACCGCACGCTCACGCTGGTCTTTGCCGTCGACCGCAGCGCCGCGGGCGTGCGCGAGGCGCTCTTCGCCGGCCGCACGGCGGTCTGGCACCAGAATCGGGTACTCGGCGCGCGCGCGGTGCTCCTGCCGCTGTTTCACGCCTGTGTGCAGGTGCACCCACCGCACCACCGCGCCGGCAACCGTGCCTGGCTGACGGTGCACAACCGGTGTGAGCTGGACATCGAGCTCGAGCGCGTCGGCAGCGACGGCCCGAAGAAGATCAACCTCCCCGCGGGCGCGACCACACTGGTGCGGGTCGACGCCAGCGATGAGGACCTTGCGGCCGGTGCGACGTACCGCGCGACCAACTTCCTCGTCGGGCCGGACCAGCCGCTTGAAGTTCGACTGCGTGTGCCGGTCGAGCGGCAAACCGCGGAGGAGCAGGGCGACGAGCAACCCGCCGCAGAGTCCACCAGGCGCGCGGCCGCCTGAAGCCGGCTGCCATGCCAGCCCGCGCTACGCGCGCAGGCGCCGCTTCGATACATACCGGCAGTCGGCAACGAAGTAGCGCAGTGGCAGCTCCTGGGCCGAGGTCACGCCGACGCGCGGGCTGATCACGACGTCCGTCGGCGTCACGGGCGGCGTGTCCGCCGGTGCGGCCGCGATCCACAGCACTTCGCCTTGCGTGAGGTCCCAGCCATCGAGCTCGCGGTCGATACCCAGCGCCTCGCACAGCCGCGCGGGGCCGCGCGCCAGGTCGAGCACTTTCTCCATGCCGCGCCGCTGCTGCATCAGCGCGATGCCGGCCAGCGGCTCCAGCGCGCGAATGAGCACCGCGCAACCGCGGCCCTCTTCCTCGGTCACCGTATTCAGGCACCAGCGCGCGTGGATCGCATACACGTACGCATGCCCCGGCGGGCCGAACATCGACGCGTTGCGCCGCGTGCGGCCGCGGGCCCCATGGCAGGCCGAATCCCCCGCAGGCAGGTACGCCTCGGTCTCGACAATGCGCCCCGCCGTCCGGCCGGCGTCACTGTCGTGGATGATCACAGCCCCCAGCAGCTCGCGCGCGACGAGCGTCACGTCGCGGTCGTAAAACGTCCGCCCCAGGACCTGGGCCGAATCGAGGTCATCCATGCCGGGCATGACAGGACCGCGCGACGCGCTAGAACGAGAGTCCGCCGCGCAGTTCGCGCTTGCGCTTGCGCGGCTTGGGCGGCTCCTCGGCGGCCACGGCCTCGGACACCTCCTCGTCGGTCGGCTTCATCGACAGCGAGATCCGCCGCTGTTCGCGATCGACCGACAGGATGCGCACCTCGACGACTTCGCCTTCCTTGACGACATCGCCCACCGATCGCACACGATCGCGTGACAACTCCGAGATGTGCACGAGCCCTTCGACGCCCTCTTCGAGCTGGACGAACGCGCCGAACGTGGTGATGCGCGTGACGGCGCCTTTCACCTTGGCTTCCGGCGTGTATTTCTCGCCGACGCTGTTCCACGGGTCTTCGCCGAGCGCCTTCAGACTCAGACTGATCTTGCGCTTCTCCGTGTCGACCGCGAGAATCACCGCCCGGACCGCGTCCTTTACATTGAGCAGGTCCTTGGGATGGTTGACGCGCTGCGTCCAGCTCATCTCGCTGACGGGAATCAGCCCTTCGATCCCCGGCTCGAGCTCGACGAAGGCGCCGAAGTTCATCAGCTTGGTCACGCGGCCGTCGACGGTCTCGCCCGCGCGGTACTTGCCCTCGACCAGCGTCCACGGATCGCTCGACAGCTGCTTGAGCCCTAGCGAGATCCGGTCCTTCACCAGGTCGACCTTCAGGATCTTGACGTCGATCTCTTCGCCCTTCTTGACAACCTCCGAAGGGTGGCCGATCCGGCCGTAGCTCATGTCGCTGATGTGCAGCAGGCCGTCGATACCGCCCAGGTCGACGAAGGCGCCGAAATCCGTCAGGCGGCGGACAATGCCCTTGCGCGTCTGCCCCTCCGCGAGCTGGAAGCGCAGTTGCTGGCGCTCTTCCTCGCGCGCGCGCTCCAGCACGCGCCGCCGACTCAGCACCAGGTTCTTGCCGCGGCGATCGATCTCGGTCACTTCGCATTCGAGCCAGTGGTTGATGAACGAAGCGAAGTCCTCGTGGCGCACCAGGTCCACCTGGCTCATCGGCATGAAGCCGCGCAGCCCCTGGGCCCGCAGCTCGAGCCCGCCGATGTTGGCCCCGGTAACCTTGGCCTTGATCACGTCGCCCACGCGCAGCGTCTCGAGGTTGGCCGCGGTCTTCGCTTCATGCAGCGACAAGCGCATCAGGCCGGATTCCTGATCGAGTCCCTGCGGCACGAGGCTGAGCACCTGGCCGACGGTGGGCGGCTCGTCCGGCTCGAACTCCTCGAGTGGCACGACACCTTCACTCTTGCCGCCAATGTCGACAAACACGTCTTCGCCGTGCATGCTGACAATGGTGCCCTGGACTCGACCGCGTTCGTCGGGCGTGACGGGGCGCGGCTCGGCCGAGGACATGCGCGAGAGGTCTTCCGGAGACAGATCACCCATCTGTGCGGCCATTTCGCGGTTCAGATCGGCGTCATCCAATTCACGAGGGTCGATCGACACAACATCACCGTACGCTGAGATCTGGGGGCCAAACTCCACTGGAATCATTTATCGTATGGTTCCCCGCCCCCCAATACAACTGGTTTCTGGGTCCGATTACGCTCCCGACCGGCGCCGTGGGACGCCAGCCGCGCAGGCCGCGGGGCGAAGCCCGGCCGTATGACCGAACCCCGCCCCGCTGGTTCATCTCGCACTGAAGGCGTCCTTACGGCACGATGACCGAGTCCGTGTTGGTCAGCGGACCACGGTTGTTCATCGGGACGTAGCCAAGCAGCGCCTGGGTCAGCGTGTACTGGCCCGGCGAGCCACCGGCACCCTGCGCGGTGTAGATGTTGTCAAAGTTCACGCCCTCGATGGGCTTCTTGACGAACACCGCGTGGCCGTCCTGGTACAGGCAGTTCTGGCCTTCGCCACCGTGGTTGCGGCTGTTGAACTGCGTCCACTTCTGGAGGTCGGCCTTGAGGATCTGATCCTCGTTGGTGGCGTCTTCCATGGTGATGTCCGTACCGGCGGCGATGTCACCGACCTCGTCGGGGATCGCGCCGGTGCTCTGGTCGGTCGTGCCCGAGCGGTAGTACGGGCCCTTGTCGGCCATGACCACCATGCGGGCATCGAGGTTCTCGTTGGGCGACGCCTTGTCGCCGAACGGCATCTGGTAGCCGTAGCTGACGTAGGGGTAGCCCTTGAAATCGAAGCGGTTGACGCCCGGCTGGGCGGCGACCTCGGTGCCACCGATGATGTTGCGCAGGTTGTCCTCGCTGTCACCCGAGCTGGGGCAGAGGAACTGCTTGGTCGTGCAGGTGCCATCCATGACCAGCAGGAACATCGAGCGGCTGGGGTGGATGGTGGCCGTGTTGAGGCCCTGCGGCTCCGTGACCGACTGCGTCGGCTCGGTCAGCATGGCACCCATCTGGCCGATGAACTGCACGCCGGTCTCGTTCGGCAGATTCCCCGTGGCCCGGGCGAAGGGGGCGGTGGGGTACCAGTCATAGTTGTCGTTCGAGTACACCTTCATGCCCTGCCCGATCCCGCGGATGTTCGACGCGCAGACGGCGCGCTTCGTAATCTCGCGGGCACGCGACAAGCTGGGCAGCAGGATGGAGATCAGCAGGGCGATGATCGCCACAACCACCAGCAGCTCAATCAGAGTAAATGCCTTTCTCTTGTTCACCGGAAACCTCCTGGCAATTCCCATGGACCTGATCCGATCAGCCTTCCGACCAGGCTGAGCGGCCATCTTGCGATGGACGTAAGAGAGCGATTTTCTGACCGCCTCAGCCTATGCAACACACTTGCCGCGTGCGGCCGTTTCAGTGCCGCCCGCAGCGATCTACTGATCGCCGCGCTCCAGAACGTCCGGCCGTACGCCGACCAGGCGTCCCCGCAGTTGCATGGGACCAACTGCCGCGCGGATTGTACGCAATCGTAGCCAATCCAGAGGCATAGCGCGACCGCGCAAGCGGCAACACCCTGCGCAAAGCGTGCGCAGACTGATCAACTTGCGTCGCGCGTCTTGTGGCAGGAACAAACGCCGGGGGGATAATCAGCGAAGATAGCGAGAATTATCGAAGCGTCGAAAGATCCAGTATGAATCGATAATGACTATGAAGTTATCTGGACCGTCGTCCGCTGCCTGCCATAGACCTCATATACGATAGCGTCACGGGAGTGTGTGTCAATCGAAATCTGGGCGCAAAACCGCCCCCACCCGCCGGCCCGGCTCAAGACCTAGCCGGCATGCTGCACCGGGATTCGATCCAGTTCGTGCAGCGCCCGCCGCCCGACGCCCAGGTCCGCCCCCGCGGTCAGATACGGCACGCGGATCCGCCCGCCAACGCCCTTCCGCTGCCGCTGGGCGATGAGGAGGTCGTAACCGGTTGCGTCAACCGCAACGGGATCACAACCGAGCAGCAGGCCCCCGAACTCGAACACGTCCTCTGCGGTCGCATCCGGGCCGTTGCGGATCACTGTCCGCAGCGCGTTGGTGATGTTCAGTCGCAATCTCGACGCAACCTCCTTATTCCCAACGACTTGGCAAACATACGGCGAGCAGGCATTGTCGTGGTAGCGCGCCGGATGGCGGATCAACGCGTGGGAAAGGTTCTTCATCGCCCCCGACATCCCCGCGATCTGGTGGGTCTTCAGCAAGCCGACGTTCACAAGCGCGTCACAGTCGTACAGGTAGCCGGCCAGGTCCTCGGAGCCCGTGCCGACCCGCACCGCCGCCCCCCATTTCCGCGTCGGCCGCCGGCAGCCGAGCTGTTCGGTCACGTGCGGCGGCAGTTCCGCGACCGTGATCGCTTTCCGCTCGTAGCCCGCCTCCTCCAGCATGCGGACGAGGACCCGCGCCAGCGGCTCGTTCGTCTGCAGCACCCGAGCCCCCACGGCGTTGAATTTCAGCAGGATCCGGTCAGCCTTACCGATGATGCGGCGCCAGGCATCCGCGGGCGGCTCGGTCTGCGCCAGCACCTGGACGGCCATGCCGAGCATCTCGTACAACGCTACCTCGTCCACCAGCGCGTCGGTCAGGACGAACGGGCTAACCGCCTCCACCACGCGCGAGCGGGGGTATTCCGGCCCCAACCACCAGGGCACCGGCAGCTCCACCGCGGGCTGCGACGTCGGTTGCGATGCCGGCTGCGTCACGGGGCGTGACGTCGCGGCCTGGCCGCGGCCAATGGCCGAAATCGGTAACGCTCCGAGGGCGGCGAGCGCGGACGCCTGGAGCAGGCTGCGGCGCGTCGGTCGCGGGGCGCCGGGCTCGTCGGGTTTGACCGGTTCCAGCGGCACGTATACCTTATCGCTACTCGGGGCCGCCACTGTTGATGGAAACTACACCCCATGGCATCGCAAGAAACGCGTTATCAAGAGTACTCCCGCCGCCTCGCGGCGCTGGGGCAGTCGCACCTGCTGTGCTTCTGGGACGAGCTGGAGGAGACCCAGCGCGATCAGTTGCTGCACGACCTCGATCAAGTCGACTTCGACCGCTGCCAGCCGCTGATCGACAGTCACGTGCGGCAGAGCGTCGCTACGAGCCTCCCGGACAGAATCGAGCCGCCGCCCAGCCTCCCCGCAGAGCCCGACGAGGCCCACGCGGATCTCTATCACCAGGCCCGGCGTCTGGGTGAGGAGGCCATCGCCGCCGGCCGGGTCGCCGCCTTCACGGTTGCGGGTGGCCAGGGCACGCGGCTCGGCTTTGACGGGCCCAAGGGCGCCTTCGAGATCAGCCCCGTCCGCGAGGCCCCCCTCTTCCAGCTCTTCGCCGAGAGCCTGCTGGGCACGGAACGGCGTTACGGCCACCGCCCCCGCTGGTACGTCATGACCAGCCCGCTCAATCACGACGACACGGTCGCGTTCTTCGAGCAGAAGAACCACTTCGGCCTCGGGGCGGACGACATCATGTTCTTCCAGCAGCGGCAGATGCCCGCGTTCCATCCCGACGGCCGCATCGCCCTGGCCGAGAAGCACCGCATCGCGCTCTCTCCCGACGGTCACGGCGGCAGCCTGCGGGCGCTGGCCGAAAGCGGCGCGCTGCAGGACATGGCCGACCGCGGCATCGACACGATCAGCTACTTCCAGGTCGACAACCCGCTCGTGCGCACCGTCGACCCGCTCTTCGTCGGGCTGCACCTGGTCAGCGAATCGGAGATGTCGAGCAAGGCGATCCCCAAGGCCCACGACACCGAGCGCGTCGGCAATTTCTGCCTCGGCGACGGCCAGCTCATGGTCATCGAATACAGCGACCTGCCCGACGACCTCGCGCATCAGAAGACCCCGGACGGCGCCCGCCGCTTTGACGCCGGCAGCATCGCGATTCACGTGATCGGCCGGGCGTTCGTCGAACGGCTGACCGAGCCCGGCGCGAAGGTCCAGTTGCCGTGGCACCGCGCGGTCAAGAAGGTCGCCACCGTCAACGAGCAGGGGCAGGTCATCGCGCCCGAAGAGCCGAACGTCGTGAAGCTGGAGATGTTCGTGTTCGACGCGATCCCGCTGGCCCAGAACCCGCTCGTGCTGTTCACGCGACGCGACGAGGAGTTCAGCCCCGTCAAGAACGCCACGGGCGACGACTCTCCCGCGACCACGCGCCGCGACCTCATCCGCCGGGCCGCCCGCTGGCTCGACGATGTCGGCAGCGAGGTGCCACGCACCGACGAGGGTGAGCCCGACGCGGTGCTGGAGATCAGCCCGGCCTTCGCGCTCGACGCCGACGACCTGAACGCGCAGCTCGACGAGCCGCCGACCGTGCGGCCGGGACAGTCGCTGCTGCTGGCATAGCTGCGCGAAGCCTCAGCGATTCTGCACCGCAACGAACGGATCGATGTCGCGCCAATCGACGTGCCCATTGCCGTTGACGTCATTGTTGGCGAACGGACAGCGCGGCACATCGGGCGCAAACATCGCCTCCCATGCGGACACATCGTCGTTCTGCGCCGCCACGAAATAGTCGATGTCGCGCCAGTTGCGACGGCCGTCGCAATTGCTGTCGCCGGGCAGGTACCACGGCGTTGGCAGAATCACGCCGTTACCGTCGTACCACGTCACCCACAGCCGATAGCCGCCACGGTAGCCGTCCGTGTCGGTCACGTCCTCCTGATCGAGGATACCGACAACGTCGAACGTCCCGGTCGGTGCCGGAAAGTCCGTGAACCCGTCGTCGCGTCCGAGCCGCAGCGGAAACGTCCGCTCGCCATCGGTGATGGTCAGTGACCCTTCCGATCCCCAGTTCTCCGGGTCAGCGAGCCAGACATCATTGAAGCGCACCAGCGTGCCCTGATACCGCTCACAGCCCGTCGCCCGCGTCGGATCAAACAGGAACGCATCGTTGCCATCCTTCACCGCTGACAGCGACAGCACTTCGGGCTGCGGCAGCCCATGGCCGGCCTCCACCAGCACGACGTCGAAATCGTTCGCCGGATCGGTCGTGTGCTGCTCGTTGACGTTGCTCTTCCCATGAAAATGCAGCCCCGGCGCCCGCGCCCGAATCTCGACCAAATCGCCGGGCAGCAACACCGCGCCGCTGAACGGATCGTGCCCCACCCGGTCGACTTCCGCCAGCCACTGGGCTTCATCGTAACTGTCGTTCGGCGGGGTGAACGGCAGGTTGCCGTAGAGCTGCCCCATCCACACCGCCGTCCCGCCGAAGTCGTCCGGGCTGGTCGCCTGCACGTACACCTGCCACTGTCCGCCCAGAAACGCCGGCGCGAACGGCGCGGTGTCGAGCATATTGTCGGCGTGGTTCAGGATGACGCCGCGGAGCTTGATCGGCGTGCTCAGCGGAAACGTGCCGAAGCCGTCGGCGTCGACGGCCTGCAGCGCGGCATGCGTGGTAAGAGGCAGGACGTCCCAGTCGGGCTCGTCGGCGTGGACCGCGGTGAACAGCAGCAGCGCCGCCAGGACGGCGCTCGCGCGGGTTGTGTGCATCGGCTTCTCTCCTGTTGGTTCCCAAGCTCGCCCGACGCCGGCAGGGCCACCGTCACGCGAGATTCTAGGGCGGCCCGCCCGCAGGCCACCCAGTCGGACAGTATTACGTTCGCGACAATCGTAACACTACTCATCGACCCGGTCAACCCCCGGGGCGGCGGGATTGAACCGGGCGTCGGTCGGCGATACGCTGCCGGCCGCTGGCGGAGGAGACCGCATGTCCGAACTGGTGCGCCTGAGCATCTCCCTGGAAAAGCCGCTGCTGGACCGCCTCGAACGGCTGGTGAAAGCCTCGGGCTACACAAACCGCTCCGAGTTCATCCGCGACCTGATCCGCCACCGGCTCGTCGAGCAGCAGTGGGCAGACAAGCGACAGGAAGTCGTCGGCACCATCACGCTGGTCTATGACCACGGCGCCCGCCAGCTCGCCGACCGCCTGGTCGACATCCAGCACGACCACCACAACAACATCCTCGCCACCACCCACGTGCACCTGACGCACGACCTGTGCGCCGAAATGATCATGGTCCGCGGCTCGGCCCCCCGCGTCCGCACGCTGGCCGACGAACTCCGCCGCCAGCGCGGGGTCCTGCATTCCGAGCTGGCCATGAGTACCACCGGACAGCAGTTGCACTGAGCCCGCATCGTGGCATCGCATTGACAGGCAAGCGGCGGACACGATTCGCAAAGCACCCCGACCGCCGTCAGTCGCCCCGCCGATGCGTGCACACATTCTCCACCTGCCAGCGAATCCGTCTGGGGCAGCCGCGTGGAAGAAAAACAACCACAGAGACACAGAGACACAGAGAAAGACACATACAGGTGCCGTCTGTGACTCTGTGGCTCTGTGGTACGATTCGTGCCGTCGCGTATCGCCGACGGCGGCGCGACGCTGGCTAATACGCCGCGGACGCCGTGGGAAGCGGCCGCTCGAACTTGACCTCACCCCGGGTCGAAACGACGATCTCGGTCACGGGGGTGCGTGCATCCGCCCGGCGCCGCGCCTCCGCGACCGCGCTGACGATGCCCGCGCAGCACGGCACTTCCATGCGGGCGACGATAATCTCCCGTAGCTCGTTGCACTGCATGATCGCCGTCAGCCGCTCAACGTACCCGGGCAGATCGTCGAACTTCGGACAGCCGATGAGCACGACCCGGTCGCGGAGCAGCTTCTGGTGAAACGCGCCGCAAGCCACCGGCACACAGTCCGCCGCCACCAGCAGCCGGGCCCCCTTCAAAACCGGCGCCCGTGGTGGCAACAGGTTCAATTGCACCGGCCAGTGCGTCAGCTCGGACGGCGTTTCCTGAATCGCACCGGCGCTCCTCGATCGCGCGGCCGCAGGCTGCGCGAACCGCTGCATCCGGGAGCCCGGGCAGCCGCCGGCAGGCGGGACCGGCGCGGCCGTGCCCGACGTTTGCGGACCGTGCCCCGGGGCCGTTTGCCGGGCAACGAGCTCCTCGTCGAATTCGTCGGCCTCGCGGCGTTCGATGGTGATCGCGTCCTGCGGGCAATGGCCCAGGCAGGCGCCCAGCCCGTCGCAGAGGCGGTCCGACACCAGCCGGGCCTTGCCGTTCTCGATGCGGATGGCGCCCTCGTGACAGGCGGGGACGCACAGCCCGCAGCCGTCGCACCTTTCTTCGTCAATCCGCACGATTTCGCGAATCATGTTGTTCTCCCAGCGGGTCTTGCGCCGCGTGGGCGGCGCTCGGTGCTCGCCGTCTATGGCCAAGCGTCGCTGATTCGCGGCCGAATCGCCTTGATCCTGGTCAAGTCGCGGCAGAAAAGGTGGCCGGGAGTGGTCACGGCCATCGGAAATCGGCCTGGTTCCGCCACTCGTCAGCGACGACTGGCACAGTAAGTAGCGCGGACGGAGCGCCGCCGGCATGCCGCGATGCCATCTCAAGCGCCGGCTTCTCAAAACACCGCAGCCAGGTGCCGATAATCTCGTTATCGCCGACCGTGCCGGTTGAAACGGATGAACCTGGAGGAACCCCATGCCCGTCACCACCGCCCCGCGATGTGTCATTGCGCTGCTCGCCGCCGCCGTCCTGCTGCCAGCCACGCACGCCGGCTGGTATGCGTTGACCTCCTCCAGCAGCGCTGACCTTGCGGGGATCTGGGGGGCGGCGGCGGACGACGTGTTTGCGGTCGGCGCCGGCGGCGTGATCCTGCGGTACGACGGCAGCGACTGGACCGCCATGACCAGCGCCACCGCCAACGCCCTCAACGCTGTCGGCGGCACCGCCAGCAGCAACGTCTACGCGGGTGGCACTGACGGCATTCGTTTCGGCGGTTCGTCCTGGGCCGCCATCACCGGCACGCCCAATGGCACCTGCTATGCGATCTGGACGGCGGACGCGTCGGGCGTCTACCACGCCATGGGCACCAACGGCGTGTGGGTGCACAACGGCACCGCCTGGTCACAAGTCCACGCCGACCCGGCCCATACTCTGCGCGGGCTCTGGGGCAGCGACACGAGCAACATCTACGCCGTCGGCACCGGCGGCACCATCGCCCACTACGACGGCTCGTCGTGGACAACGACCACCGTCGGCGGCGACGACCTCAACGCGGTCTGGTGCAACACCACGGATGCCTTCGCGGTCGGGGACAACGGCACGATTCTGCACGAGGGCGGCAGCGGCTGGTCGGCGCTGAGCAGCACGACGGTGGCAGACCTGTACGGCGTGTGGGGCTCGTCGAGCAGCAATGTCTTCGCGGTCGGCCAGGATGGCAGGATCCTGCATTATGACGGCAGCGACTGGGCCGCCCTGAGCAGCCCGACGAGCAATACGCTCGCGGCCGTCTGGGGCGTCGATGAGAACACCGCGTTCGCGGTTGGCGCCGACGGCACGATTCTGCGCTACGCGACGAGCAACACCGTCACCATCGACACCACCCCCGTCAAAGGCGAAGTCTTCGTCGACGGCCAGAGTTGGGGCAAGGCACCGGCAACCAACGCACTTGCAATCGGAACCTACACCGTCAGCTTCGGCGACGTGCTGAACTACGCCGCCCCGTCGGACCAGACGATCACGGTTTCAGCCGGCACCGCGGCAACCCATACGTTCACTTACACCGGCCAGACGGGCGTGCTCTCGATCACGACGACGCCGGTCAACGGCCAGGTCACGGTCGACGGACAACTTTGGGGCACGGCGCCGCAGAGTCAGACCATTGCCACCGGCGAACACACAGTGACGTTCGGCACCGTCGACGGGTACGCCACGCCCGCGGCGCAGACGGTCACCGTTGCGCGGAATGAGAACAAGGCTGTCACGGGGACCTATGTTGCCGATCTGTCGACCGGGGGCGGCGGTGCGCTGTGCGGTATGGGGGCCCTGACCTGGTTGCCGCTGACGCTGCTGGGGATCGGCGGCTTGCGGCGCGGTGTTGGGCGGCGCCGATGAGCAACGAACCGCACGGCTCACAGAGCCTTGGCACAAAGGGAGCCGTGACGCGCAGGAGTCGCATTGCAGCAGCCCCGGCCGTCACCAACTGAAACGCGCCGCCACCAGATCATTGAACGCCGCCCCCAAAGCATGCTCGTCCAGCGCAACGATGCGCCCTTCGCGCACCACTTCCTGACCGGCCACGAACACGCGCTCTGCCCGCGGCATATCGCACAAGACCAGCGCTGCCAGCGGATCCTGCGCTGCCGCCCCCGCCAACGCCACGTCGTCCATCCGGAACATCGCGATGTCCGCGGCCGATCCCGGTGCCAGGCAACCCAACTCGTCGCGGTGCAGGCACCGCGCCCCGCCGCGCGTCGCCAGCTCGAACACCGTCGCCGCCGGCATCAATGGCGTATCGAGGGGCTGCGCTGGCTGGCCTGCCACGTAGCGTTCAAAGATCCGCGCACTGAGCAGCGCGCTCTTGACCGCGGCGAGCAGATTCCCGCCGTCGTTGCTGCTGGCGCCGTCGACGCCGATGCCGACCGCGACGCCCGCTTCGAGCAACCTCGCCAGCGGCGCGATCCCGCTGCCGAGCCGCAAGTTCGAGGTCGGGTTGTGACTGACGCTCGTGCCCGTGCGTGCGAACAACGCGATCTCGTCATCATTGACGTGGACGCAATGCGCCAGGTAGACGTCCGGCCCGAGCCAATCGAGCTCCTCGAGATACGCCACCGGTCGCCGCCCGAACTTCTCCAGACAGAACGCCTCCTCCTCCACCGTCTCCGCCAGGTGCGTGTGCAGCAATACGCCACGCTCACGCGCCAGCACACGCGTGTCACGGAGCAGTTCCGGCGTCACGTTGAACGGCGAGCACGGCGCCAGGTCCACCCGCAGCAACGCGTGCGACGCCGCGTCGTGATACGCGTCGATCACCCGCACGCAATCCGCCAGCACCGCCGCATCCTCCTCGACGCAATCGTCCGGCGGCAACCCTCCGCGGCTGTGCCCCAGGCTCATGCTCCCCCGACACAGGTGCAGTCGAATACCCAGCTCACGGGCGGCATCGACCACCGCCTCCATGCGCACGCCGCTTGCCGGCGGCAGCATGTAGAAGTGGTCGCTGGTGGTCGTACACCCTGAGAGCAGCAGTTCGGCGATGCTGATCTTCGCGGCGAGATTCACGGCCTCGTAGTCCAGGCGGCGCCAGCGCTCGTACAACGCGCGCAGCCAATCGAACAGGCGCCGATCCTGCGCTGCGGGCAGGCAGCGCGTCAGCGATTGGTACAGGTGATGGTGCGTGTTCACCAGCCCGGGTGTCACAATGTAGCGCTGCCCCGCGATCAGCGTGTCAGCGCCGGCAGCGCGGACCCGCTCAGCGAGTTCCGCGGCCGGGCGGAGCTCGGTGATGCGGCCGTCCTCAAAGACGAGGCTGTGGTCGCGCAACACGGCCGGGGTCGCCGGGCGGGCGGCGAGGACGGTCGTGTTGTGGATGATCGTGGCCATGGCCGGGTTGCTCCGCGTGTCCAAGAGTGTGCGCGGAGGCCCACCGTGACGCAATGCCGACGGCCCAACGCCGGCACGCCCGCCGCTCTTTCCGGACCTGAAACCGCGCGCGGCTACATTGGAACCCCCAGGGAATAGTGCTACACTCTTCGCGAGCGGGTATTGGCACGGAGACCGGCTGGTGAAGTCCAGCGTGGGCGGCTGAATCCCGATAGGTACTCAGGGCAGGAAGCAGCGGAACACGAACCCACGAGAGGTACGGCAATACTGAGGTTAACTTCACCCATGGTTCGCGCGTCCCATAAAACCCGCATCCCATGCCTCGGCCTCGTGGCCCTGGCCGGCGCTGTCCTGCTGACGGCCACCGGCTGTGCCGTGCCGCAACCCCGCGGCCAAGGCAAGCTCGACAAGCTGACCGAGCCGACGACCGGGCGTCACTACTACCTGTACCTGCCCAAGGACTACGTCGAAGCCAGCGAGACCGAGCGCGCCCGCGAGCGTTGGCCCGTCATCGTCACGTTCCACGGCCTCAAGCCCTACGACATCGCCTACTACCAGGCGCGCGAGTGGGAGTACGAGGCGGATCGCTACGGCTACATCGTGATTGCCCCGGTGCTCAAGGCGCCCGATTCGCTATTCGGGCAGTTCCCGCAACGCACCGTCACCGGTGCTTTCAAGTCTGACGAGGAAGCCACCGTCGCCATTCTCGAGCACGTCTTCGACACCACCCGAGCTGACCCCAGCAACGTGCTGTCGACCGGGTTCTCGTCCGGTGGCTACATGGCGCACTACATGGTGAACCGGCACCCGGACCTCTTCACCTGTGTGGCCTCACGGCAGGCGAACTTCTCCGCGTCCATCCTCGACCCGAAGATGACCAGCCGCTCGCGCTATCACCCCGTGCTGATCCTCACCACCAAGAACGACCTGGGCATCTGCCAGCGCGAGTCACAGGAAGGCATCAAGTGGTACGAGAGCCACGGTTACAAGAACCTGGCCTGGATCCACATCAACCATCTCGGCCACGAACGTACGCCCGACATCGCCGCCGAGTTCTTCGCCCGCGTGTCCGGCGTCGAGGCCAAGTGGCCACCGGACGTGCTGGTGCAGCGCCAGGCGATTGACGGCAACCAGACGGGGCTGGAATTGCTGGCCGGCGACCTGAGCGGCCTCGAGCGTCGCTCCGACCGGCGCCGCTCCCGCTCCAACCGCAACTCGACGACCCAACAGCCAAGCCGCCACCGCGCCCGCGCCGAACGCAGCCGCCGCGTCGCCGACGAGCGCGAGACGGTTCGCGTGGCACAAAGCAACGACGAGCCCTCTGCCGCGATCTCTTCGCCCTTGGGCATCAGCGTCTCCTCGGCGATCGGGTTTGAGCCGCTGCGATTGGTCTACGCCGCCGAATGCCCGGCCGACTGGTACCGCACGGCGAGCTTCCGCTGGACGCTGGACGGCCAGCTCATCGGGGAGCAGGTCAACGGGCAGAAGACCATCTCCGCACCCGGCGACTACCGCCTCGAACTGCTCGTCACCACCGCCGAAGGGGCCGAGCATCGCGCTGGCCGCCGGATCCGCGTACTGCGCGACACGGACACGCCGACCGCGGGCCGCTGAGACGGTCCCGTCATCCACTGGGCACCGGCGGGTCGCGCCAGGTCCCGTCCTCGGTTCGCCAGCGAGGGGCCATCACGCTAAGATGGCCACAGCAAGCGCGCGATTGAGCAGTGGCGCTGCGCCGGGCGCAGCGAGCGTGTGAGAGGAATGTCGCCTGATGTCCGAGTTTCAGAAGAATATCTGGGCCCCGTGGCGCATGGAGTACATCCGCAGCCTCGAAGGTGAGGACAACGGCTGCTTCATCTGCAACGCGGTCGCCCACGCCGAGCACGACGAGCGGAATCTCGTGCTGTGGCGCGGCGCGCACACCATCGTGCTGCTCAATCGCTTCCCCTACACCAGCGGGCACACGCTGATCGCCCCCCGCAACCACCATGCCGGGCTCGAGGACGTCGACGATGCCACCCTGCTGGAGCTCATGCAGTTCACCCGCGACGCCAAGCGCGTGCTGGAGCAGGCCGTCAAGGCACAGGGCTTCAACATCGGCATCAACCAGGGACGCTGCGCCGGGGCCGGGCTCCCCGGACACCTCCACGTGCACGTCGTGCCGCGCTGGGGCGGCGACGTGAATTTCATGCCGGTCTTCGGCGACGTAAAGGTCATCCCCCAGATGCTGACCGACACGCGCGAGCTCTTCCTCAGCGCCGCCGCCGAGCTGGGCCTCCGGCCGACAGACGGCAAGCCCGCCAGCGGCGTCAAGTAACCGCGTCATCGGGCCACACAGGCCGTGGCCATGCCCCGCGCCCCCCGCCCGCCCGCGCCGCCGGCGTTTCCGCCGGACGCCGCCGACCCAGCGCAGTTTTCCCTTGCCACGTGCCCAGGATCACGGTAAACCAGTACATGCAGTATGACGTATCGACGCAATCGTAATATCGACGCCCGGCGCCGCTGCCGGCCCGGCCGAGCCACCAGCCTCGCAGCCTTTACGCTGATCGAGCTGCTGGTGGTGGTCGTGATCGTTGCGCTGTTGTTGTCGCTGTTGCTGCCGGCGTTGGGGCGGGCGCGGATGCAGGCGAAGATGACGCGCGTGCACGCCGATCTGCGCCATGTCACGCTCGCCGTCGACATGTACACCATGGACAACCGCGACGCCGTCCCCGCGACGCGCATCGGCTGCAGCGCCGGCGTGCAATGCCAGTTGCCGCCGGAGCTCGCCACGGGCGGGTACCTGCCGCCACCGCCGAGCACGGTGGCGGTGCCGCAGGCGCACTTCCCGGACCTGTTTCAGCCGGCGCATTCTTATCGTTACGTCGCGCCGGGGCCGGTGTGGTACAACGGGGAGTACTTCGACGCGCCCGACCAGCCGTACAAGCCGCGGGCGCGCGTGTGGGTGCCGGACGACTTCCCCTACTGCCGCGATGCGGAGATGACGTGGGAGACAAACGCGTTCGGCGACCTGCCTGAGGAACGGCCACCGTGCCCGGTGCGCTACGCGGTGTGGAGCATCGGGCCGGACCCGCAGGCGGACAAGTTTCCGCGGAACGACTGGACCGGCGCGATCGAAGAGGACCGCTTCCCGCTGCTGCGCGACTACTGGATGCTGCATGCCGGCGACGTGGGGCTGCTGACCCACTACGTCGACCGCGCCGGCCACGTGTTCACGAGTCCCTGAGATCCGATCCCCGACGCCAGTCGGCGGGCCGTGCATCCGCGCCCCCGACGCCACGCGGCGCTTCGTCTGGGGCCTGGACCTGGCCGGGCAGCTCGGCCTGCTGCACTCGATGGAGGCGGCCGGCGGCATCGGCGGGCTGCTGGCGATCAGCGACCCGTGCGATCCGGCCGACACGGTGGGCGACTTCGTGTACACTTACGATGCCAACGGCAACGTCGGGGAGTTGATCGACGGGACGCCGACGATGAATACACTGCTGACACAGCAGTGGCACCGCGAGGATCGTTCGCCATGACAGTGCCACCTGCCCGGCGTCAAGGTCCTTCGCGAAGCCCCGTGCCGCGCAACTGCGAGTTTCGCCGTGCCACCCGACGCGGAAGAAGAGCAACCACACAGGCTCAGAGAAAGACAGCAATGCCCGGTCCCGACCGTTGCCCGCTCCCTGCCGGTCGCGGCGCGGATTTCGGCGGGTGGAATCCACCCTACGCATCCGACGAGCCGTCGCGGCCTGCGGGACAACGCGGAGCAATGTCCTACCAGAGACCATGCAGAGCAATGTCCTACCGGAGACGAGGCGGAGCGATGTGCTACTGATACGTCCGGCGCGACGCCCGGATGCTACACCCCCGCGCCGACTTCCTCCTCTTCGGTCGCATCGGGATCGGGATCGGTCAGCCCGCTCGGCGCAACAACCGAAGCAACCGGCGGCTCCTCGGCGCGTGACGGCGTCGGCCCGACCGGCGCGCTCGGCGCCACCGGCTCCGGCATCGGCTCGACGCCGCGACCCCGGCTGCGGCGCACCTTGTAGATCACGATCGCAATCACCAGGCCCGCCGTCAGCACGCCGACCACGACCAACTGTATCCCGCTGAGATACGCCTTCAGCGTCGGGATCATCCCCGCGAAGAAGTAGCCCAGCAGGATGAAGAACGGTACCGACAACAACGCCCCCGCGAAATCCGCCAGGAAGAACTTCCAGTACGGAAAACGCGTCGCGCCGGCGGTCATGCACATCATCGCGCGAATGCCCATGAAGAACCGCCCGAAGAAGCAGAACCACGCCCCGCGCCGATGAAACTGCGCGCGCACCCATTCGAAGCGCGCGGGCGAGATCATCAGCCGAAACGGCCGGCGCGTCACGATGCTCGGCCCGAACCACTTGCCGGTCGTGTACAGGACGAGGTCGCCCGACATGATGCCGACGAGCGCGACGAAGATCGTACCGGTCCATGACGCAATGCCGGGATCGGTCGCCGTCGGCCCGTGCGTGCGCAACAGCACCCCCGCGGCAATCAGCGGCACGTCTTCGGGAATCGGGATGCCGAGCGACGCGGTCACCAGGATCAGCAGCAGCGCAGGATAGAAGGCCTCCTGCATCAGGCCTTGAATGCTGCCTACGTCACTTCCAGCCGCCAGTATGAGCGCGGCCAGTCCGATTGTTCTCATGCGCGGGTGCGTACCTCATACCCCCGGATCCCCGGGCGGCGTATTTGACGCGGGCGCGACCCCGAGTGCAAGCGCCCTGGCGGCGCGGGCCGGATCGGGCAGCGCCTTCCTCCCTTTCATCGGAGAAACCGCGGCTTGGCTGCGGACGTGCCACCCCGACGGGCTCAGCCGGCAGGCCTAATCCACGCAAACGCTTACAGAAGATAATTTTACGTTAACGTGGTCGACGCTGGGAGATGTCCTATACTCCTGATGGTTCGAGCGGCCTGCCGCTGCACAGGTTTCCCCCCGGCCTGTCGGCGCTCCGCTCGGACCTTTTTTTTTGCGCCGTGAGCCCCACTGCTACGGCCTCGACCCCGCCCCGGCGGCGCGGCCTAGGGGATCCCCCAAATAAGAAAGCGGCCCGCCAAGCCCCCCCAGCTTGACGGGCCGTGATCACCGCGGCTCTCGCCCCACTGTCTAGAGGATAAGAAAACCGTAACCGCCCCGTCTATTGGGGTTTCCCCGTAGTTTGGCCGGTTTTCACAAGAATTCTTTAACGGATCGCGGCTGCTGAAAGTTATCGGACGAAGTTTGGTGCCGCGCCTGGCGTTACATCCAGTGCGCCACCGGCTCCTCCGCCATTGCCGACGCGTACGGACGCGCCTGCTCCTCCGTCAGCCGCGGATTCCGATGGCGAATGCCCCAGAGCTCGGTCAAGTGCACGAAGGCGTCCGTGTTCGCCAGCAGCCCGCCGAAACGCTCGGCCCCCGGCCCGAACGCGGAAATCGGCACCAGGTCGGCCGTGTGGGTGATGCCGGTCCAGCCGACGCCGTTGTGATTGCCCAGGATCTGCCCGAGCGTCCCGACCATGTTGCGATGCTGGGCGTTGAGCTCGTCGGGCAGCTTGCCCGCCAGCGCATCGCGCACAATCGCCGCCTCTTCGGTGCTGATGGCCAGGCCGGTCGCATCGCGGAGCACCTGGTGCACGTCCTCGACGCTGTCGACCGCCGCCAGCCGCGGGTGGAGCCCCTCGAACGACGCGGTCGCCTTGGCGACGCGATGCAGGCAGGTGGTGCTGTCGCGATACTTGCCGCCCATGCCGTTGAGACCCGGGTTGGCGTTGCCGTGATCCGAAGTGATGACGACGAGCGTATCCGGGTGCTTGTACACGAATTCCCGCACGACCGCGATCGCATCGTCGAACGCGAGCTGGTCCCACAAGAGGCCGGCAGCATCGTTCGCGTGCGCGGCATGATCGACGCGCCCGCCTTCGACCTGCAGCAGGAACCCGTCGTCCGTGTCGCCGAGGATGTCGAGTGCGGCCTTCGTCATTTCCGCCAGCGTGGGGACCTTGTCGCTGATATCAGGGCGATTGCGGTGATCGACCGTGTACGGCACGTGGTCATCCCAGAAGAGTCCAAGCACCTTCTCCGGCCGCTGCCTGCCGCGAACCTGCGACCGCTCATCCCAGAAGGCAAAGCCCGCCTCGCCGAACTCGCGAATGACGTCACGCTTGTCCGAGCGCAGCCGGGCGTCGAAGAACTTGCGCCCGCCCCCCATGAGCACGTCCACCTGGGACATGAACTGCGGCGCGATCTCATCCTCGTCGCCGCGCTTCGCCTGCACCGTCGCGAACCCCGCCGGCGTGGCGTGCGTCACGCGCGTCGTCGTGACCAGGCCGGCCCGCCGCCCGGCGTCGCGCACCAGCGGTACGATCGGCGTCATCCGCGTGCCATCGGGCAGCACGTTGATCGCGCCGTTGAACACACGCGAACCGCTGCCCCACGAAGTGGAAGCCGCCGCCGAGTCGGTCACGAGCGTGTTCAGCGAGCGCATGTCGAAGAAGCCCTGCGCGACGGACGGATCGCGCATCAGCGACCACCACTGCGTCCCTTCGCCGCGCGCGTGCTGTGAGAACGGGTCCGCCAGCGACGGCACGCCCATGCTCATGCCGTCCGAGACCATGAAGATGATGTTCCGCGGCCGATCGCCCGACTGGCGACGCTTCGCCCGGCGACCAGGCGCGGCCGCGACCGGCGTGGCGGCGGCCAGCCCGCTCGACAGGCCAGTGAGCATTCCGAGTTCGAGGATTTCGCGTCGCGTCAGTCCACCGTCGTTATGCATGCTGTGCACCTTGTTCGTTTCGCGTCGCCAAGTGATGTCGTGCGTCCGGTCGAGGCCGAAACCGTACCGATTGTATACGAATTCTGCATTCAATGCACGTTAAGGTTTCGTTTGGCCAGCGCTGTCGCCCCCGACGCGGCGCGAGATTATAGCGTAACACGGCACGGGGCGGATGGTCGCCAGGTTCGCGTGGCCCTGCTACACTTTCGCGTCCGTTTCAGACCAACCGCGGTACGACGCAGCGAGTGGAGCCCATGACCGACCATCCCGGCCCCGTTGACACCACCCGGACCGCCGGCCCCGTGCCCACCACCGACGCCGCCGAACAGGCCGGGCACGTCTTCGGCTTCCTGCGCGTCGTGCGGATCGCGGTCGCGGGCGTGCTGATGGGGACGGCGAACCTGATCCCCGGGGTCTCGGGCGGCACGATGATCCTGGCGATGGGTTTGTACCGGGAGTTCATCGACAGCGTGGCCGACGTGACGGCGTTGCGGTTCTCTTTCCGCGGGATCGTGTTTCTGGCCCTGCTGGCGGCGTTTGCGCTGGGCGCGATTGTCGGCCTGGCGAAGCTGATCCTCTTTCTGCTGTTCCACTATCCTACGGCGATGTTCGCGTTGTTCATCGGGCTGACGCTGGGCGGCGCGCCGACCCTGATGCGCTCGCTGCGGCCACTGCGGGCGGATGTCGTCGTCTCGACCATGGTGGGCTTCGGGCTGATGATCGGCGTGCTGCTGCTGAAGCAACTGCAAGGCGGGGTGCTGCCGCACAATCTGGCGATGGACTTCGTCTCCGGGGTGATCGGCGCGACGACGATGGTGCTGCCGGGGGTGTCGGGCTCGTACATGCTGCTCGTACTGGACCAGTACGAACGTGTCGTCGGCGCGATCGACGACCGCGCGATCCGCATCATTATCCCGGTCGGGATTGGCGCGGTGCTCGGCGTGGTCGGCCTGTCGAATCTGCTCAAGTTCCTGCTGCACCGCTTCGCACGCCCGACCGTCGGCGTGCTGCTGGGTATTCTGCTGGGTTCGGTGATTGGCCTGTGGCCGTTCGATAGGGCGCCCGGTGAAAAGGCCCTCGAACGCCGCAGCGCCGACGAACTGCGGACGTTCATCGTGCGCTGGGAGATTCCGGTGGCGCCGGCGGTGGACGTGACCGACCCGGACACGCCGCACGCGACGCTGTCGGCCGCGATCATCGACGCCTGGGGCCAGCGCGGGCGATCGTCGTACGGGACCGACAAGATCATCATTGCGGTCGTGTGCGTGGTCGTCGGCTTTCTGGTCACCTTCGCCCTGGCCCGGCGCAAGCCGGCGAAGTCACAGCCGGACGAAGCGGCTCCGGCGAGTCAGGCCCGCCCCACAGACGTCTGAACACTCAACACCGACGACGGATCACTGACGACTCACTTCAGCGGCTTGATCCGCACGTTGCGATACCAGACGGGGTCACCGTGGTCCTGCAGGCCGATGTGGCCCTCACGCGGCATGTCCTTGTACGCGGTGCGGAACTTGTTCTGCGTGCCGTCGGGGTTGCGGTGCGGCTGCGTCCAGTTGTCCAGGTCGATGTCGATGATCTGCACGCCATTGAGCACGACCTCAATCCGGCTGCCGCGGGCCGCGATGCGCGCGTGGTTCCACTCGCCCGGCGGCTTGACCATGTTCCGGCTGGGCGCCTTGATGTCGTAGATGGCGCCGCAGTCATGCTTGCCCGGCTCGGCCTTGCCGTGCGCGTCCAGCACCTGCATCTCGATGCACGTATGCAGCCACTCGTCGATGTCGCCGCAACGGAAGAAAACGCCGCTGTTGGTCTTCGGCGCGAGCTTGAAATCCAGTTCGAGGACGAAGTCGCCGAAGCGCTGCTCGCTCCAGATGCTGCCGCCGCCGGCGCGGGTGAGGATGCCGTCCTCGACCTTCCAGCTACCAGGCTTGCCGATCCATCCGGTGAGATCCTTTCCGTTGAACAGGTGGATCCAGCCGTCCTCGTCGACCTGGCCGCTGGCCACGGCGTTGGCGTCGAGGTCGCCCATGGCGAACTGGATGCCCGCGAGGTAGTGCTGCAGGATTGACGGCGTCCAGAAGATCTCGTGCCGGTGGCCAAGCGAGCAGTAGAACACACGGCCACGACCGTAGTTGCGGATCCAGCTCACGGCGAAGTCGTCGTCGTCGCGGTTGATGCCGTCGCGGTTCATGGGCGTGCGCTCGGTGTCGAGGCTGAGCAGCACGCGCAGCCGCTCGCGCGAATACGGCGCGCGGAACTGGTAGATCTCGTCGGCCACCGTGAACCCGTCCTGGTCGAACATCGCGGTCAGCGGATGGTCCGGCTCCTCGATCTCGAGGGTGACCTCCTCGTTCCAGGGGTGCCCGGCGAAGTAGCCCCCCATCAACTCACCGAACGCCGGCCAGTCGTAGAAGCAGTCGGTCGCCGCGTGGATGCCGACCACGCCCCCGCCGTCGCGCACGTAGTCGAGCAGGCTCTGGCGCAGCTTTGGATCGGTAAAGAGCGTGCCCGTGGTGTTGTTGAAGCACACCGCATCGAACTTGCGCAGTTGAGCAGGCGCGAACACGGTCGGATCGGTGCTGATCACCACGTCGAACGCGCCGGTCTGCCTGCCAAGCACGCGCAGGGCCGCGTTGCCGTAGGGAATCGCGCTGTGGCGAAAGCCCTTGCAGTCGGCATACACCAGCAGCCGGCGCTGCGCCGGCGGCTTGACGATGGGCTTGTCGGGCGCAGCCGCGCGCATCTTCGCGAGCTCATCGGCGGAGACATCGGCCGCGATCGCCGAAACACAAAACGCGGCTGCCGTCGCGGTCGCCAGCAATACATTCAATACAGCGCAAGGCATGGGGACTTACCTCCACGTCGTGGTCAGTCGTTCGGTTCTCAGGGGCGTTCGCCGGCGGTCACGTGCAGCCCGGGCAGTCCGCCACCCTCGGGCGCCCGGAACCGGGCGCATGCGCCCCACGGCCCGCCGTCGTTGGTCACTTTGATGAGCAGGGTGTTCGCACCGGCCCGCAACGTAACGGGGACGACATCATCCCCGGGCGCCACGCCGCGCAGCGCGGGATTGCGATGCACGACTTCGCCGTTGAGCCAGACCTTGACACCGTCGTCACTGCCGAGCTCGAGGCGCGCCGCCATCTCGCGCGGCGCGTCGACATGCGTCCGCAGATA
Source organism: uncultured Planctomycetales bacterium (assembly GCA_964448675.1). Classification (GTDB taxonomy): domain Bacteria; phylum Planctomycetota; class Phycisphaerae; order UBA1845; family Fen-1342; genus CAYUZU01. The sequence goes on along the minus strand of CAYUZU010000007.1, from coordinate 125,099 downwards.
GCCGGCGCGATTGGCGCCGGGCATGACGCGGTCGAGATTCACCATCCAACGCTGTGCCGCGTCCGGATCGGGCGGCAGCCGCTGCCAGTCGACCGCTGCGCCACCAGGCTCGGGCGGAAACTGGACATCCAGCAAGTCATGCCCCGCCTTGCCCTCGATCGCGTACGGCCCGGCGACCCACCAGTCGGTGATGTAGCCGGCGAAGCGCTCCAGCCGCTCGCGCGCGGCGTCGACGCGCTCCTGCCGCGCCGGCTCCAGCGCGAGGTCCGCCAGCGCCGCGATGGCGGCCTCGGCCACCGCGGGGGCCTGCGGCGCGGCGCCATCGGCCAGTTCCACCAGGGCCGCCGCCGCATCATGGTGCAGCGCGGCGTCCGGCAGTCGCGTCGCGAGCAGTTCCACGATGCGCGGATGGTGCACGCACGCCATCGTCTGCATCACGGCGGGCTCATGGCCGATCGGACGGGCGGCTTCCAGCGCACGCTCGCACATGGCCACTGTGGCTTCGATCGGCCGCGCCGGCGGCAACTCGATCATCTGGGTGTAGGCATGCACCAGCAGCATGCGCTCGGTCTGGACGAAGTCCTCATCCAGCAGCGCGAGGATGTCATCGGCCACGGTCGCATCGGGCCAGTCCAGCAGCGCTCGCGCCGCCGCCAGTCGAATACGTGCGTCGTCGCTGCGGGCCGCGGCGAGCAGGGCCTGCCGGGCATGCTCGCCGCCGACGTGCCCGAGCACCCGCAGCAAGCCGCGGCGAGCGGGGACCGACTGCCCGCTGAGCATGCCGGCCGCCAGGGCACCCGCCTGTTCGGCGTCCGCCCCGCGCTTGTAGACCGCCACGGCGGCCTTGACCGCTCTGGCCCGCTCGGCGTCGGTGCCAGCTGCGACGACACAGGTCAGCACCTGCGGCAGGTCACCCGGCCCGGCCAGCGCACCGAGTGCCTCGTACGCCGCCATTCGGACGGCGTGCTTTTCATCCTTGGTGGCGGCGATGATCGGCTGGATCGGCACATCCCCGGTGCGCTCGGCCAGTACCTCCAGCGCGCTCTCGCGCACAACGGGGTCGGTGTCGGTCAGGCGCGACAGCAGGGCTTCGACGGCGGCGCTGCCGGACATGCTCACGAGGGCGGCCCGCGCCGCCGTACGCACCTCCTCATGCTCGTCCTCCAAAGCCCGTACCAGGCGATCGACGCTGCGGGCCAGCCCCAGATCGCCGGCGGCCTGCATCGCCGCGGCGCGTACCGCCGGGTTGTCGGCGCGCAGGCCCTGGGTCACGACCATGTCCGCCTCGGCGCCGCCCCGGCGGACGAACATGCGAAGCATGGCGATCTTGCCGCGCGGGGGCAGCTCCTGATAGCCCGGCACCAGGACCGACGCGGCTTCGAGCCCGGACAGGCCGGCGGCGGCCTCGATCGCGGCCGCGCGGACCTGTACGTTCTTGTCGCCGAGCGCGTCGACCAGGTCGCGGGCCGTGCCGCGGCCGGCGATGGTGCCGAGACCGTGCACCGCGGCACACCGCACGTAGGTATCGCTCGGGCTGGTGCGCTCACGGAAGAGCTTGCGATAGACATCAGCGGCGGCGTCTTCATGGCCGGTCCTGGCCATTTGTGCGGCCAGCGCCAGCAGAGCATCGGTCGCCATCGAGCGCTGGTACCAGTTGTCGCTCTGCGTTGCCTGATAGAGCGTGTCAATGTGTTCCGGATCGCCGGTCTCGGCGAGCTCCTCGAGGTGGGCGAGCTTGTCGTTGATGCCCTGGGCACCGCTGTACCCGGCCAGCACGAGCGCGAGCACGACAAGCGAAGCCAGCCGTGACAGGTGGGAATGCCGCATGGTGGATGACTCCTTCACTGCTGCCGGGCGTTGGGGACGCACGACGGCTCAGGGCGTGTCGCCGGCGGGCGCGAGCACATCCAAGCCGATGCATGCGAGCCGCGAGGGTCGGCCCGAATCGTTGGGCAGTATAGCGGATAGATCGCCGCGCTGTCTGCAGAGGGCCTCGATCGCGGGCCGCGCGAGCAGCATGAACGCGGTCGAGAACGCGTCGGCCTCGGCGGCGGTTGGTGCGACAGCCCAGGCGACACGCGCCGCCGGGGCCGGGCGGCCGCTCCGCGGGTCGACGATGTGGGAACCGTGCAGGGCCTGGCCCGAGCCGCTCAGTGCACGGTCCTCGAGCACGGCAGCCCCCAGGACGCGCTCGTGGTCCGCCGGATCGCGCAGGCCAATGCGCCACGGCCGGTCAGCGGCGGGTCGGCCGAGGGCGAAAGCCGTGCTCTGGCCGGCGTGGACGACGGCGGCGGCGATGCTCCACTCCGCCAGAACACTCGCAATGCGATCGAGCGCGTAGCCCTTGCCTACACCACCAAGATCGAGCGACAGGTCTTCCACCTGCACGCCGACCGCGAGGGTGTCGGGGTCGAAGACCAATGGCGGCGTATCCGGTGGCAGGTTCGCCCGGCCGCGAAAGGCGATGTCGAACGCGCCGCCGGTCTGCGCGTGGACGCGGGCGGCGATCTCCAGGCACGCGACGGTCTCGGGGCTGACGCGGGTCGCCGCGCCGACGCGCAGCGCGTTGATTCGGGCGATGTCACTGTGCGGGATGAACCGGCTGAGCAGGCGCTCGAGCGCGTCCACCTCGCGAAAGGCGGCGGCCGCGGCCTGCTGCGCGTAGCGGGCATCGTCGGCAACGATCCCGACGCCGAAGGTGCACGCCATCGCATCGTGGCTGAAGCGGTGCAGGCGCGTGTGCGGCCCGGGATCGATCATGGCGTTGTCCGCGCGTTGGCCGTCGCGGCGCGCTCGAACGCGGCCCGCAAGTCGGCTGTAACATAGACGACCACCGTCTCGTCGCGGCGCAGGCTGTAGGAATATGGCGGGGCATAGGCGGTGTGCAGCGCGCCCTCCAGTTGCTGCGCCAGGTTCTCGGAGACGATGATGATGTCAGCGTCCGGGTCGTCCGGCACAGCCTCCCAATAACCCACGTAGTCGAAGCTGCGCAGGTACCACGGCAGCGGCCACGCGTTCGGCACGATCACCTTCACCACCGGCGGGCGGTCCGTGGCGGCGCGGAGTTGCGCGAGGTAGTCGGTGAGGCGATTTACGTGATGCAGCGTCTGGGCATACACGTAGGGATTGTGGCTGTCGGCGCAGAATCGTAGCGAAGTGGACTGACGCGCCTGCGCCGCGAGGTGTACGCCGCCGGCCAGCAGCACAAGCGCAACGACAGTCCGCAACGCCCAGTGCGGCACGGCGCGGACCAAACCGATCGCCCCGACGCCGGCGAGCAGGATCCAGCCATGCAGGAAGCTCAGCGCGCACCACGGCGTCTTGTACGGGATGAGCGTGTAGGCGAGCGTGAGAAACAGCGTATACAGCGTCAGAAACCGCAAGAGGCCGACATGCACCCGTTGCGGCGCTGGACGGCGTAGCGCCACGGCCATGCCAATCAGCCCGAGAGCGAAGACCGGCGCTTCGGTCCATATGGCCCGGCCGTGGCGCGACCACAGGAGCACGTCGAAGTAGTAGTGCCACGGATGCGTGTGGACGCCGTGGTCCCCCGCCCGTTCGAAGTAGGTCGCGTAGGTCCGAATGGAGTCGATCGGCCCCATCGCGTTGGTGAACAGGCCCGAATACAGCGTAACAGATACCACGATTGCCACCAGGCTGGCGTTAACCAGCGGCCACGGGCGCAGCCAGCGATGCAGCTTTACCGGCCGCTGCCAAGCCACGGTGATCAGCAACGCCGCCAGCAGCGCACCAATGGTGATGATGCACGTTTCCTTGGTGGCGTGCATCAGCCCGAGCGCGGCGCCGCCCAGCAAAGCCCAGCCGACACGACGCGACTGCACATAGCGCCACCCCGCTGCCAGCAGCAGCAGCGTGAACAACACCAGCAGCATCTCCTGGATGTAGTAGCGGCTGTAGTAGACGAAGGCTGGTGAGACAGCGGTGAGCGCGGCGGCAACCGATGCGCCCCCACGTCCGAGCCCGTCGCACAACAGCGGCAACAGCAGGATCAACCCCAGCCCGGCAACGAGCGGCACCAGACGGTACGTGACGAGCGTCGTTAGCGCGTAATTGTCGCCGCCGCCCAGCCACACCGCGGGAAAGGTCAGGTAGTACAGCGTTGGCCCGTGGTACTCGACCGGGTCGTACACGTAGCGCCCGGTGGTCCAGAGTTCATTGAACTTCCAGGTGTGGACGGCCTCGTCGACATGGGCCGGGCGGCGCTCGAGGTGCGGTCCACGCAGCGCCGCCGCCAGGGCGACGATCGCAACCCACAACGCGACCAGGGCGATCGAGCGGCTCATTCGGCAGGCAGGGCGTAGACCTCCACCTCGGTGTAGTGGTTCATGTCGTCGGCGGTGCTGCCCTGGCTGTAGAGGCGCACGTAGCGGCCCTCGACGCCCTTGACCTTCAGCAGCTTGCCCTCGAACGTGTCCCAGAACTCCTTGTCCTTGCCGAGGCCGAGACCGGCAGAGTTGTCGTGGTCGTTGTTGAAGACCGTCTCAACGTCCTCGATGAAGTCCTTGTCGTCGGAGATCTGCACCACCACGTCATGGTAGACGCGCGGCATCAGGTGATAGTGCCAGATCACGATGGCGTGGATCTCGTAGGTGTCCTTGAGGTCGATCTGCACCCACTGCTTCATCGGCCCCAGCTCGACGTATTCGCCCTCGGTCGCCTCCTTCTTGCCGTTGGTCACCAGCTTGAGGTTGCCGATGATCGGCTCTTCGTCGCTGCTCGTCACCTTCTTCTTCAGCGCGACGTTGCGCACGCCCGGGGGCACCTTGATGGGCTTGCGCGGACCCTTGCGAGGTTTCTCGAGGTTGGTGCCGGGCGGGACGTTGGTGGGCGTGCCCTTGAACGCCGGCCGCGGCAGTTTGAGCTCCAGTGGCACGTACTTCTTGCCGTCCCTGGTCACTTCCGCGTCGTCAGCGTCTTCGTCCGCGTCGTGTTGGTCACGGTCGATCTTGGCCGGCCGGGTGCTGGGCTCGTTCTTGTCAGGGCGCTGCGCCTGGGCGACGGCGCCTACGATGAGCAGCGTCGGCAGCAGCAGCACACACAAGTGAGTGAGGGTCGGTCGGTACGTCATGTCGTTGTTCCTCTTGCACGCCTGGCCCGCAGCGAGACGATCGTATGGACGACCAGCGCCGCCAGCAGCACCAGGCCAATGGTCTCGTGAATCTCGATCAGCGCGTCCTGCGCAGCATACCCGAAAACCGGCAGCATCGCGGACAGCATCGTCCCCATCATCCCCAACCCGAGCAGCAGCACCAGCCAGAACATCCAGCGCTGCCCCGCCGTCAGCGCCGTCGGGGTGCTCGGCTGCGTGGCCGCCGGCCGGCACCAGCGGGCCCACTGCAGCGCCGTGACCGTCAGGCCGGCGATAAACAGCCCGGCCCCACCCATGTGCACCAACAACGGCCAGCCGGCGAACTCCGCGCCGACCAGTTCCGTGCCGAAACCCGTACTCGCCTGAAGCAACGCCCCGATCGCCACCGCCGCGTGCGGCAGGGCGTAGGCGGACGTCAGTCGCGGCGGCGGGGCGGGGGCCACGTTCGACCGTGGCGGCAGCTCGACCCCGAGCACCCGCTGCTGCCAGACCTCGCACGCGAAACGCAGCAGCAGCGCGGCGATGAGAACCGCACATGCGATGCCGAACCACTTGAAGATCGGCCGGCCGACAAAACCCAGCCCCCAGACCTTCGCCAGCGTCGCATCATAGCCGTGAAACGCCGTCATCGAGCGGACCTCGTCCGGCAACGCCACCGTGCCGAAGAACAGCGGCGCGTCGCTCGCATGGCAATCGTCGCAGCCGCGGACCCCCAGCGACTGCGCGGCCGGCCGCACGTCGTGCGCCAGCGGCCAGGTGTACGGCGCGCCCGCCGTGCCAACCGCGACGGCCCGGCGCGGCTCGATCGCATCGCGCTCATTACGCACGAACACCGGCTGCACGATGGTGGGCGGGGTATCGGCATGGCGCTCGCGGCTGGCCAATCCGAGCTGGTGCGCCAGGGACGTCTGGACGCGCTCGGTCGTGGGTTGCGGCCAAGGCCCGGCGTGACACGCCGTACACGTGAGCTTCTCGAAGTGCAACGGTGGAAAACCGCGATGCTGCGGATGCGGGGCTGCCAACCGCCCGCCAAGCGCCGCCGCGATGGTCGCCGCGTCGCCCTCGCCCAGGTGGCACCCGCGGCAGGTGAGCGACGCCTTGGCCGGCTGGGTCGTCGGGTTGGCCTCACCCTCATAGCCGCGCGTCATGTGATGCCCCAGCCCGTGGCGGTGGCAGTCGACGCACAGCAGGCCGGCGGCCAGGTGCACGTCGGTATCGCGCTGCCAGTCCTCCGGCGCGCCCTCCCCCACCGGCCGCACCGTGTGGCAAAAGTAGCAGCGCTGGTTTGGCACGCGGCGCGTGATGTTGAAGAATACCCGATCGTCCGGATCAAACCGCGTGGCATCGTAGATCAACGTCGGTCCCGACTCTTCCGGCCGGTCGGGGTTCGGCGGCATCCAGGGATCCCAGTCGTCGGGGGCCTTGCTGGCTTCACCGCGCACCGCCGCCAGGCCGAGTGCCGCGGTTGCAGACCAGCGGAAGTTCTCCTTCTCGATCTGGGCCGCGGGTGCCGCCGGATCGTGCCGCTGGTCCGCACTGTGGCAGAACATGCAGTCGATCTCGAGTGGACCGGAGACGCTCCAGCGCAGCCATTTGTCCGACGCGTCGATCACCGCCCGGGTCGGTTCGCCGTACCCGCCGCCGGGAATGTGGTGGCCGAAGCGCTTGACGTATTCCCAATTGGAGAGCCCGGCCTGGGCGGGGGTCTGCGTGCCCGGCCAGCCCCGACCGCTGATCGCCCGCACCGCACCGCCGTTCGGGTCGACCACCAGCCACGGCTCGCCCGGCCGGCCCGCAACCGCGTTTGGATCGTTGAAGCTGAAGTGCCAGCCGTCGCTGATCTGGCCATAGGGATGACACTTGCCGCAGGTGCGTTGCGGCGAGTAGGCCATCGCAGGGGTATCGTCTGGACTGATGGCCGTGCCGTCGTGGTCGTACAGCGTGAGCTGGTGGACATACGGCGACCGGCTGCCGGTGGTGAGCAGCTCGGCCTCTTCGGTTTCCTCGGCATGTACCGGCGCGAGGGCCAGCAACAGCAGAACGACAACGGCCGCGAGGTGCGCCCCGCGTCGCTGCGTCGCTCCGTCGCTGCGTCGCTCGGGCGTCATGCCTTGAAGTCGCCCGGGGTGAACTCGATCTGGCACTGCTTTTCGACCGCTTCGTTCGTGCGCAGCACCGCCACGCCACACTCGAGCGCGACCTCCGGCGGGCAGTTCAACGGCGTGCCGCTGCGGATCGCGTCGAAGAAGTTCTCCAGGTGGAACTGGTGCGGACCCTTGCTTTGAATCTCGGCCGCGAGTTTCTGTTTCTCGGGGTCTTTCTGGCCGTCGGCGCCGAGCGTTTCGCCGATCTTGAGCTCGATTGCGTCGCGGCCCATGGTCTCGACCATCTTGGCTTCGTCTTCCCACTCGCGGCGCTTGGCCTGCACCTCGCGAAAGACGAAGCCCTTGCGAATGTCCTCGGAAATGACCATCGAGCCCTCGTCACCCATGAAGGTCTCGTAGTAGCCGCCATGGCTGGTCGTATTGAGCACCTGGTAGAAGCCGCGGACAGTCTGGCCGCCGTGCTCGTAGTCGTAGATCGCCATGACGTTGTCGTACCACTCGCGATCGTCGTAGTAGTCGAGCCCGCCGTTGGCGACGACGCGCTTGGGCGTGCCCTTCAGGAACCAGTTGAAGACATCGAGCTGGTGCGACCCGAGGTCGGCCATCGGCCCGCCCGAATACTGGCGGTACCAGCGCCAATTGCGAAAACGCTCCATCGTGCCGTAGCCGTACTTCTCGAGCGCGGCCTGGTCGAGCTCGCGGCCCTTGGGCCAGCCGAGGTCGTAGCGCTTGGGGCGGTTCCACTGGCCGTTGAAGTGCGTGATGCGGCCGAGAATCTTGTCCTTCTCGATCATCTTCAGCGCGTGGTAATAGCGCGGATTGCTGCGGCGCTGGTGGCCGATCTGGAGCAGCTTGCCGGTCTCGCGCGCCGCCTGCGCCATCTCGCGGCAGCCCGTGACCGTATTCGACATCTCCTTCTCGCAGTACACGTGCAGCCCGGCCTTCATGCAGGCGATGGCCTGCTCGGCGTGAACCCAGTCGGGCGACGCGATGAGCACGGCATCGAGGTCCTTCTCGCTGGCGAGCATCTCCTGATAGTCGGTGTAGCTCGTCACCGGCTGCTTGTACTTCTTGAGGATGTTGCTCGCGTAAAGCTGTGAGTACGGCCAGATGTCTGCGATCGCCACGAAGCGGATGCCGTCGATCCGCATGCACTGCTTGATCAGGTTGCGGCCCTGTTCGCCCGGGCCGATGAACGCCAGGCGCAACTCGTCGCCCTTGCGGTCGTCGGTCTTCGCCCAGGCCGGCATCGTCACCATCAGTCCGGCGCCGGCGGCAGCGGCGCTGCGCAGGAAGTCGCGGCGGTTCATGGAGAAATCGGGTTCGTTCATACGGCGCTCACGCATGCATCACCTCGCGGGTGGGTCGGTTGTGGGGTGCTACTGATTACAACACCATAAGTTTATCAGGTGAATGGCGGCGAGGCCAGAACGGCGGGCAGGACGGTTCGCCGGGGGGCGCGGCACGACCGGCGGACTACAGCGCTTTAGACGCCCGGGGCGGGAACGCGGCGAGAAACAGTTACATGGCGGGCGCGGCGGGCGAAAACGGGCGGGCCGGGTATCCCGCACCGCGCACGTCCGGTACGGCGCCCGAACGCTGCAGCGCGTGACACCCGACCCGCGTCGTCGCTACGTCACCTCGGCACTCCCTCGCTTCTTCCTCGTTTGCGATAACCGATTCACCACGCCGCCTATGGGCACGTCGTGTTCTGCAGCGCGACGAACGGATCGATGTCGCGCCAGTTCACCGTGTTGTCACCGTTCACGTTGTTGTTGGCGAACGGACAATCCGGCGGCGCGCCGAGCAACAGCATGTGCGTGTTGTACCACGACGAGTAATTGTCATTCTGGGCCGCAACGAAGAAGTCGATGTCGCGCCAGTTGATACGACCATCGCAGTTGCTGTCGCCCAGACACGGTGCACACAGGCCGGGCGCACACACCGTGCCGACACCCTGCGGCCGGCCGCCATGTCCGAATACGCAATCCATCGGCAACACGTCGATGCAGGCACCGCTCGGCAGGCAGCACGCCTGCGGCGCCCCGGGCATCGTCGTCAACAGCTCGAAAGCCATGTGCACGACGGGCTCGCCCGGCGTATCCGGGCACAGCCACAGGGGCACGTCCCACTGGTCATAATCCGGGCAGTACGGCTCCGGCGTCAGCGGCGGCACGATCACATGCCCCGTACAGGCGCTGTCGAGCCGGCCAGGCACCGTGCCGATCGGGCTGGTGTGCCAGCCCCAGAAGTGGCCATCGTTGCCGGGCAGATCCGATGGCATATGCCCGGTGTACGCCGGCTGGCAGGGCGGGGCGACGATCGGCATCCAGGTCGCGCCGGTCACCGCCTGGATGTCGAGCCAGTAGCGCAGCCCGGCCTCTTCGAAGAACGCCTCGTCGTCGGCCGGCTGGAATCCGGTGCGCGGGTCGACGTAGCGGCACAGCAGGCAGCAATCCGCCAGCCGCACGCGATACTCGTACACCGGGTGGCCGAGACAATCGACCATGTCCAGCCCGACGATCTGCACCGCCTGCACCGGGGCGAAGTACAGGCCCAGTACCAGGGGTGGCGGGTCATACTCGATTCCGGGCGGGCAGGCCGGCGCGGCCTCGCTTTCGTGGTGGAAACTGATGAGCCAGCCGTCGACCTCGTAGAGCTGATCCGGGAACTCCGGCATGAACCGCTCGTCCAGGTAGCTGCCCCACCACCGCAGCATCTCGATCGGCCGGCCGTCGGAGATGAAGTCGTCGGCCATGACCTTGTTGACCTCGGGCACCGGTACGTTCTGGGACGTGACCACGAACGCCAGGTCGCTGTAGCGCGTCGGATCAACGCCCCAGGTGATCGGATGCCACTGGGGCTGGTACGGCAGGTCCTTCTCCACCGCCGGGCAGAGGATGGGGTTCGTGCTGCGGTTGTGCTCGTGCCAGCGCCAGAGGTACGGCGCCGCCGGGTCGTTCGAGATCGCCGACAGGTTGAGCCAGTAGCGCTGGCCGGGTTCCTGCGGGAACCACTCGCCCTCGGGCAACTGGTAGTCGTACTTCATCACGCCCGGATCGGAGGTGGGCGTCACCGTGATCTCGCTCATCGGGACCATGGCCTCCCAGAGCGGGGGGTCGGCCGGGAGACAGGCCACGGCGGCGTCCGCGTGGATGCTGATGAGGAAGCCCCACGGGCCGGCACCCAGGTCCTCTGCATCGCCCCACCAGTGGAAGTCGGTGACGACACCGCCCTCGCATTCCCAATCGTCGGCCACGATCAACTGCTGGTACTCGCCGTTCAGGCCGAGCCAATCGTGGGCGTGCACCATGCCGCCGTCAGGATCGTCCGGCTGCTCCCACTTGATGCCGGGGAGCACCTCGTGCAGCCAGAGATCGGAAGCGGCATCAAACCCCTCGCCCCCGGGATGGGGCGGCTGGGTCCACTTGGGTTCGGGCTCCGGCTCGGGTTGGGTCGTGAGCACGAAGGCCAGATCCCAGGGGTGGCTGGCGTCGGGGTACCAGATCGGCCAGCCCTGCTCGTACTGGCTGTAGCCGGCCATGTCGAGGCTGGGCGTGGTCGGCGCTGACACCATCACCGCCGCGTCCGGCGCCTGTGCGTCTTCGTACCGCGGGCGGGTCTTCCAACCGAATGGATACGCGCCGTAGGTCGACAGACCGCCGCAGCATTCCTCGGGCGGCGTGCCGGCGATCAGACACATGATGATCTGCAGGTCGGCCGGATCAACGGCGCCGTCGCAATTGAGATCGGCGCGGGCGCAGTTGCCGGCCGGCGGCATTCCGTAACACTCGGTGAAGGCTGCCAGGTCCATGTTGTTGATAGCACCGTCGTCGTTCAGATCGCCATAGCAGCAGCGGATGGCGGCGATGCTGACCCAGTAGATGCCTTCGTCACCGGGCTGGTGGAACCACGCGTCGTCGGGCAGGAGCTGCGAGAACTTGAAGGTCGCCTCGGGCGGGACGGGAATGCCGTCGACCTCGCGCGGGTCGAAGTCCCAGCCGACGAACTCGACCTCGTAGTCGTCGCAGACGTGTTCCCAGATGAGTGTGGCGGGGTGACTGAACGGCGGATCGCCACCCGCCCCGGGATCGTCGGTCCAGATGCCGATGTGGAAGGCCTGGGGCAACTCGGGCGGATACGGATGGGACCAACGGAGGAATGAGCCCCACCAGTGGACGTCGGTGACGGGCAGGTCGGTGAGGCACACCCAGTCGTCGGCCGCAATCTGGTAGCCGCCGTACTCGGAGTACTCGTCCCAGCCGTGATACGCGTCGTCCGGGATGTAGGGCTCGGGGGGCTGCGACCACTTCACCGTTTCCGGACCACCCGATGTCACGTCGAACGCCATGTCAGAGTAGCGCTCCTCGGGGGGCTGGCCCCAGACAATGGTCTGCCACATGCCGAAAGGCGTCCACTCGGCCGCGGGCGCGTGTCCAAGCGGCGGTGGGAACCCGCGACGGGCCTCCTGCCAGCGCCACAGCGGCGGGAGGCCGAAGTCGAACGGCAGCGCCTGAACGTCAAACCAGAAGTACGTGCCCGGTTCCTGGGGGAACGGGAAGTCGAGCATGTAGTCGTAACGGTAGATCGGGCTGCCTTCGACGTTGACCAGGCCGGTGTCGGTCTCGTTCGCCAGTGCAAACGGCACGAACATCTCCCACAGCGGCGGATCCATGGGTACGCACCAGCCCTGTGGGCCGGGCCCACAGAAGTGAATGCTCAGGCGGAAGTCGGCTATGCCGGCGCCACGCACCTCGTTGCCGTCAGCGTCGAGCTCGTAGTTGCCATACCAGTGAAAGTCGGTGACGTCACCGCCCTCGCACAGCCAGTCGTCGGCGAGGATGATGCTGGGGTCAGCGTCATGCAGGCCCGGCAGGCTCGGATCGGGCGGCTGCTCCCACTTGATGCTCGGGCCGCCACTGAAAAGCTCGAACGCGAGATCCCAGGAATCCTCCGGTGTCGGCCACCATAGCGGGTGGCCCTCGAGGAACTCGGCCCCCGGCATCGGCTGGATCGGGGCGGTGATGACCACGGCATCGTCGCCGAACACGCGCGGCCGGGTCTTCCAACCCCAGACGTGCTCGGGCAGTTCGCCGTCATAGCAGGCGGAGATGCTGATCCAGTAGATCGTGCCGGGCTCTTCCTGATAGAAGTACTCCTGCGGCATGAGGTCCTGCTCGTAACGGAAGCAGGCCTCGTACATGCCACTGCGCGGGTCGAAGTCCCAGCCGACGAATTCCTCGCGGAAGTTGTAGCAGTAGACCTCGTGGACGAGCATGCCAGGGTGGCTGAAGCCGTTCGGATCGCCCGGGTCCGGCTGCACGTCCGTCCAGAACTGGATGTGGAAGTGACTGGGTCGGAACGCGTTCATCGGATCCAGCAGTCCGATATACGAGCCCCACCAGCGGACCTTGGTCACCGGCTCGGGCCCTTCACAGAGCCAGTCGTCGGCCGCGACCGGGCCGTACCACCACTCCGAGTACTCGTTCCAGCCGTAGTAGACGTTTTCCGGATACGCCGGCTCGGGCGGCTGGGCCCATTTGAACGGCGTACAGGCGACGTTGGCGCAATCCGATCCGGGGGCCTGCGGCACGCCGCCCTGGCCGATACACCAGCCAGGATCCATGAAGTCCATGCAGTTGCCATCGGGCATGCAGCAGGCCCGTGGCTGCCCAGTGGCTGGCGCGCACCACCACAAGGCGCAGGCGACCGCTAGCAGGCCACCGGCGCGGTAGACAGTTCCTTTCTCACGCATAGCTCGCCTCCTTGTGCGTGCGGTGAAGATGGAGAGGGGAACGCTTGATGAGCCCGGTACGGCGCGGGCACATCGGGGTAGGACGTGGGGTCGGGCTACGCTCGTACCGATGCGTCGATCGCGCCGGCGAACGGTGCGCAATTGCCCCCGGAAGGATGTCCGTGGCCCGCGCACCCATCGCCCTTACCCCAAGATGGGTGAAGATTTGCCGAAGACCCTTTGGCCGTATCAGCCCTTATACCTAGTCTTCAACGGCTTTAATTGACAGTCAAATGAAAATGGCCGGAATCCCCGCCGCACGTGCGCAGCGGCCGCGAAATGCAGGCGCGTTCCAAAGATGAATCACGCAGTGCCATTGCCCAGCGTGACGTTCAGGCCGTCCTCACCGGGCTCGAAGAAATGCGCCCGGCTCATGTCCACCTGCATGACGGCCGGGGCGGCCTCCTGCACGCGAACGCGCGCGTCGATGCGGCAGATGAGATGATCGTGCCGCTGGGTGCCGCAGTACACGTCCTGGCGATCGCCAAGGGGCTCCACGACGGAGACCTGCACGTTCAGCCGGGCGCCGCCACCGTTGGACGCCGGATCGAGCGCCTCCGGCCGCACGCCAAGCACGAGGGGCTGATCGACGTAGGGGGCCAACTTCTCGTGATGCGCGGTGCTCACTTCGAGCTTGTTGTCGCCCTCGTCAAAGAGCAGCTTGTCACCCTCGCGAAGCAGTCGCCCTTCGAAGAAGTTCATGGGCGGCGTGCCGACGAAGCCCGCCACAAAGCGGTTGGCGGGGCGTTCATAGACTTCGAACGGCGATGCGCACTGATGTATGACGCCGTCCTTCATGACGACGACGCGGTCGCCGAGCGTCATCGCCTCTTCCTGGTCGTGCGTCACGTAGATGGTCGTGGTCTGCACCTGCCGGTGCAGGCGCTTGAGTTCGGCCCGCATGCCGATGCGCAGTTTGGCGTCGAGGTTTGACAGGGGCTCGTCGAACAGGAACGCCTTGGGATTGCGCACGATCGCCCGCCCCACCGCGACACGCTGGCGCTGGCCACCAGACAGCGCTTTCGGCCGCCGCTGCAGCAGGTTCTCGATACCGAGGATTCCTGCCGCCTCCTGGACGCGCCGGTCGATTTCCTTGCGCTCATCCCGGGCGCGCTTCCAGCGGCCGTGAGCCAGGATGAATCCCAACGGGTTGTCGAACATGCCGTGCTGCCGCCGCAGGAGCAGTCCAAAGGCCATGTTCTTGTACACGGTCATGTGCGGATACAGCGCGTAGTTCTGGAAGACCATGGCGATGTCGCGGTCTTTGGGCGCTACGCCGTTCACAACGCGATCGCCGATCTGGATCGTCCCGCCGGTGATGTCTTCGAGGCCGGCGACCATGCGGAGCGTGGTGCTCTTGCCGCAGCCCGAGGGACCGACCAGTACGACGAACTCGCGGTCGCGGACGACCAGGCTGACGTTGTCGACGGCTTTGACGTCCCCGGGGTAGATCTTTGTCACATCGGTCAGCGTGACTTCGGCCATGGTGACCTCGCAACGGCGTTCGGCATTTGCCGGGAAAAACAGTGGCTCTAACCAGTTACGCAAATATACGGCCAGGCGGACGCGAGGGTCAAGCCTGGGGCCGCTGGCGGCGGGCCGGGCGGATGGTGGGCGGTGCTGGATAGCGCAGGTACGCGGAAAACCCGCGGATTCTGCGGATTTCATTTGCTCCTGGGGGGTGAGCTTTTCTACACTGAACCTGCATTCGCCAGCCGCGACGCCGTGCGGAGCGACCCAAAGTCGCTAGAGAGCCTGATCCCAGGCAATTTGCGCCGCGGGCGAATCCGGATCTGGGTGGACGGTCGTGAGGGACGGCCGCCACCCCCCTTTTTTGCGCTCAGATTGCCGGGCTGGCGGCCCGTCTCCGTTGCTCAGGCCAGCCCCGCGCATCAGTTCCCCGCCTCACGTCCGAATTGCGCGGCGAGCTTCGCCAGCCGCGAAACACCCGACTCGCCCTCTGACTCGCTCGCCTTCCCGGCGGGCTGCTCCGCCGCCGGTTCGTCTGGACCATCCGGCTGCTCGGGTGTGAACGCGGAAGGGGCCGGCTCGGCCGGCGGTGCGGGCGGCCGCGCGGTGGATGCTGCGGGCGCGTCGCTGGCGCTGGCGGCGCTGGTGCGATCCTGGCGCCACCAGCGGTCGACGATCTGCTCGATGTCGCCGTCACTCCGCGCCTGCTGCCACATCTTGAAGAAATCGACATCGCCGCTGCGCGGAAGTCGCGGCGGCAGGTCGATCAGCGTACGCATGGGCATGAGCACGGAGTCGCCGATAATGAAGCCTTCGCCGGGCTTCATGCTCGGCAGCAGGCTGATGAGGCTGCGAAACTGGTCGCTGACGACACGGGCGACGTAGTCCTGGTCGTCGGGATTGTTCATGCGCATCAGCACCATCGAGTTGCACTGGCTGAGGATCGTCTCGGAGATCTCGCTCGGCCGCTGCGTCACGATCATCGCCGACACGCCGTACTTACGCCCCTCCTTCGCCACCTTTTCGACCGCGTCGCGGGCGAACATCCGGTCGGCCTTCTCGACGCGCGGCAGGTAGTTGTGCGCCTCTTCGAAGACGAGCACGAACGGCTGGCGCACCTCGGGCGGTGCCCAGAAGTTGAAGTCGAACAGGGTGCGCGTCATGACCGCGACGGTGATGTCCACCACATCGAACGGCAGGCCCGACAGGTCGATAATCGTGAGGTTCTTGCGCTGCCCGAGCCGGCCGAACATCTGCTTGATCACCGCCGCCACGCTGCGGCTCAGTTCGCCCGGACCACGGTCGGGCCGCAGGAAGTTGGCGAGGTCGGGGTTGCGGCTGATCTGCTCGAACGGCCGCAGGAGGAAGTCGTAACGCCGGTCGTTGAGCCGCGTCTCGATCTGGTTCACCAGGCCCAGCAGGCGGCCGAAATACGTCGCGTGCGGCACCTCCCCCTCCGAGTTCCCCTTGTTGAACTCCATGCGCCGTGACAACAGCATCTTCTCCTGCTCGTCGTGCGGCAATTGTCGGAAGGGCAGGCGCGAGAACGCGTAGGCGTCGCTGTTCAGCACGAAACGGGCCTCGTTCATGTTCTCGGCGTAGGTCTTGAGGTTCTCGACCGGGTAGTAGATCGGCGTATCGATCGTGTACTCGGTGAGCAGACCCAGTTCCTCGGCGGCCGGCTGCTTGAGCTTCTCCAGCGCGTTGCGCAGGAAAACGCGCTGGGCATTGGTGTTCTGTGGATTGGTGGCGTCCACGAAGAGCTGCTCGAATTCCTCGTAGCGCAGCATCCAGTACGGCATCACCAGGTTGCGGTCGGACAGGTACGTCACGTTCGGCAGCGGGTTGCCGTTGTCGTCGCTGAACGCCGCCCGGTATTCGCCGTGCATGTCGAACATCACGATCTGCGTGTGCGGCAGTTGCAGCGCCTCGTACAGAATCTTGGTCGTGGTGACCGACTTGCCCGAGCCGCTGTTGCCCATGACGGCGACGTGCTTGGCGAAGAATTCCTTGCCCAAGGCGCGGACCTGAAAATCGGTGTCGACGGCGAAGCGGCCGAAGGAAAACGCCTTGCGTTCGGTCTCCTGGCCCACGAGCTGGTCAAAGCTGCCGAAGATCGTCTTGAAATCGTCCTCGACGCCCATGTTGACGGGGTCGCCGATGGTGGGGTACTCGTTCACGCCGCGGGTGAATTTCTCGCCGTAAACGGTGCCGATAAGCTGGGCTTCGAGGGTGATGTAGCGTGGCTGCTCGGGGTTGGGGCCGGGCTCGAGATCGCCGCCGACGCCGACACGCGTGACGTAACCGATGAGCGTGTTGCGGTGCATCGGGAAGGTGACATAGGTGCCGAGCCGGCCAACGCGGTAGATGTGCCCGCCGTGCTCGATACGCAGGTCGCTGACGCTGATCTGGACGTCGACCGTGTCGCCGTTGACGCCGATAACATGCCCGATTTGCAGGTCGTCCATGGGGCGGCTCCGTTCTGAGGTCTATAGCGCTCCACGTCGTTTATCGAGTGGATCGGGTGGGTGCATCAGTGCCGGCGACAGACGCGGCGGGGGGTGGCGGAGCGGCCCGGCGGCACCCGATAACAGGTCGCCGGCGGGGTGGAAAAGGGACCTGCCGGTCCGTTAAGATCGACGGTTCCCGGGGGAAGCAGGAGAATGCCCGTGTTCCTGACCGTCGCCGAAGCGCTCAAGTACCTCAAGTCGCACGACATCGCGATGATCGACCTCAAGATCGTGGGGTTGGTCGGCCAGTGGATGCACATCACCATCCCGGCCCGCAACTTCACCGAGGAGTACTTCCACGAAGGAGTCGGCTATGACGGGTCGTCCGGGTCGGGGTTCGGCCGGGTGGAGAGCGGCGACGTCAGCGCGCGGCCCGAGGTCACGACGGCGTTTCTCGACCCGTTCTTCGAGCAGCCGACGCTGAGCTTCCTGTGCGACACCATCACCGCGGACACGAAGGAGCCGTTCGCCAGTGATCCGCGCTGCATTGCTCGGCGGGCGGTGGAGTATCTCTCGTCAACCGGCATCGCCGACGAAGCATGGATGGGCCCGGAGTTCGAGTTTCATGTGCTCGACCGGGTCCACGTGAAGAACGAGCCATACCGCACGAACGTCGAGATCACGTGTTGCGAAACGGACAGTGACGGCGTCACGCCCGCCATTCCGCACAAGGGCGGCTACATGCGGATCCCACCGGGCGACCATTTCCACGATCTGCGCACCGAGGTCGTGCTGACGCTGGAGAAGATGAACGTGCCGGTGCGCTATCACCATCACGAGGTGGGCGCGCCGGGCCAGTGCGAGATCGAGGTCAAGCTCGCCCCGCTGCTGCGCGCCGCCGACCAGGCCATGCTCATTAAGTACGTCATCAAGAACGTGGCGCGGCGACGCGGCAAACTCGCGACGTTCATGCCCAAGCCGATCGCGGGTGAGGCCGGCAACGGCATGCACGTGCACCAGCGGCTGACCAAGGGCGAGAAACCACTGTTCTTCGACGAAGCCAAGGAGAACTATGCCGACCTGAGCGACCTCGCGCTACACTACACGGCCGGGTTGCTCACGCACGGCCGCGGGCTGACCGGGCTGACGAACCCGTCGACCAATTCGTTCAAGCGGTTGGTCGAGGGCTACGAGGCGCCGGTCAATCTGTTCTTCTCGCTGGCGAACCGGTCCGCGGCGATTCGTGTGCCGCGCTACGCCGTCATGCCGAACCAGAAGCGTATCGAGTATCGCCCGCCCGACTTCACGGGCAACATCTACCTGACGCTGGCCGCGATGCTGATGGCGGGCATCGACGGGATTCGGAACGAGACCGACCCGGCGGCGCACCACCTTGGGCCGTTCGACGTGAACATCGAGCAGCAGAATCGCGACTTTCGCGACAAGATCGCCGCCCTGCCGCGCTCGCTCCACGACGCGTTGGCGGCCCTGCGCCAGGATCATGCGTACCTGACCGCCGGCGATGTCTTTCCGCAGTCCTTCATCGACGGCTGGATCGAGACGAAGCTGGATGACGAAGCGCGCGTCATGAAGACGCTGCCGCACCCCTACGAGTACGAGCTGTATCTGGATACGTAGGATGAAGCGCAGCGCGGCGATTCAGACTTGGGAATGCAGCGTGTCCGCCGGGAGAAGGGCGCCTTCGTCACCGGTCACCTTGCACCCATCCGCTTGTCGTGCCGGCCATGGCCCGCCCGTCGCCTGATCCCCTATAATCACGACGGTAACAGGATCAGCCGGGAGCGACCGTGGATACCTGGAAGGAATTCGATCAGAACGTCATTTCGCACAGCGCCGCCCATCACCTGATGGCGATCGACGAGTTGATCAATCGTCTCGGCTACGCGCGGGTTTCGGACATCGCGCGCCAGCTCAGCATCACGCGGGGCAGTGTCTCGATCTCGCTGGGGCCGCTGAAGAAGGCGGGGCTGGTGGAGCAGGACGAGAATCGGCACCTGCGACTATCGGCCCAGGGGCAGCGGCTGGTCGATGGGATCAAGACCAAGCGCCACCTGATGCAGCGGCTGCTGGCCGAGGTGCTGGGCGTCGCGCCGGAACAGGCGGAAATCGACGCCTGCAAGCTGGAGCACCTGGTCAGCAACCAGACGGCCCACCGGCTGCTGTCATTCCTGCGTTTTCTGGACTCGGCCGCGGGGCGCGGGCGCGAGTTTGTCGAGGCCTGGCGCGCCGCCGACGACGTGTGCGGCCAGACGCCGGACCAGTGCCCCAGTTGCCAGACGGACTGCCTGGCGTCGCGCGTCGACACGGAGACAGAACAAGGGAGCCGCCCGTGAGCAAACTGAGCCGGGACGAGATCATCCACGAATTGAACCGCTTGTTCGCGGAAGAGGTAGAAGCGGCCCTGCGTTACCTGCACCTGTCCAACGCGGTGCGCGGGCTGGACCACCTGGTCGTCGAACCGGTGCTGAAGAGGGGCTATCGCGAGACCATCGAGCATGCCGAGGTCATCGCGCGGAAGATCCGGGCCCTGGGGGCGGTGCCGCACCTCGATCTCAACGTGTCGCTCGGGCCGGAATCGGTCGACGGCAAGCAGGCACTCGAACTGGCCCTGACATTCGAAGAGGCGGCGCTGGAGGCCTACCAGGACTGCCTGCGCAAGATCGACGGGGACATTCCGCTGGAGGAGTTCATCCGCTCCCAGATCGTGACCGAGGCCGAGCACGTCGCGGAGCTCAAACAACTACTGGTCCAGTAGGCGGTTGCCGGCGCGAAGGCGCCGCCGCCGCAACAGGCCGCCTACCCATCGGCGCCTTCACTCGCCTCGACCTCGCTGCCGACGGCTTCCAGGGCGTCCAGCCCCCCACCGCTCGTTGCCGGGCGGGCGGACATGCACAGCCGAATCAGTTCGACCAGCTTGGGGCGGATCGCATCGAGGTCCTCTGCATCCTTGGCGGCCTGCTCGAGCAGGGCGGCGGCATCGGTGATGTCGTCGAAGCCGACACCAGCGGCTTCGCCCTTGATCCCGCGCGCTTCGCGCGCCATCTCTTCGTAGTCTTCCTTGCCGCAGGCGGCTTCGAGCTTGGCGATCACGTCGGCCAGGCCGCCGACGAAGCGATCGATGAGCTCGAACATCTGCGGGTCATCCAGCATCGAGCTGACCAGCGGCTCGGACTTGTTGCGATGGACGACCGACGCGAGCGACTCGCGCGTGACCGGCTTGGCCAGAAAGTCATCGCAGCCCGCCTGCAGGCAGCGCTCGCGCGCCTCGGCGTCACTCAGCGCCGAGACGGCGACGATGGCCCGCACGTAGCCCTTGCTGCGCAGGAGCCGGACCGCGGACAGCCCGTCCATGTCGGGCATTTCGAGGTCCATGATGATCAGGTCGAACTTGTCGTTGAGGGCCCGCTCGACGGCGTCGATGCCGTTGCCGACGCACGTCAGCTCGACGTTCATCGAGTCCAGCAGGCGATCGTAGAGCTTCTGCGACACCAGGCTGTCATCCGCGGCCAGGATACGCGAGCGCGTCGCACTGGCCGCGAACGATGCGGGGTCGATCGGGCGGTCGAAACGCACGAAGATCTCGTGCACACCATTGGTCCCGGGGAGATAGCGGCACTTCTCTACGCGGCCGTCCACGGTCTGCCAGTTGTTCCGGACGGTGACGAGGTGGATGCGGCACTTGCTGCCAGTGTGGACAAGATTGCCGACGAGGAAAAACACGCCCTTGGCGCCCAGCTTACGGGACGGAACGCTCTGGGAAGCGGCCTCGTCGCGGTTGAGCTGGAAATCGACGCGCAGGCTGGGGATCCGGTAGGGATAGAAGGCATCTGTCTGCTGCCCGCCGCCATCGGGGCGGGCATCGTGCACGTCGAGTTCGTCGAGGATTCTGCGCAGCGTGGGCTCATCGAGTTTCAGTTTGCGCATACCTCACCTGCCGCCAACGGACTGCCCCCGACCGCGCGATTGTCCACACCTAATGATTCCAATGTGAAGCTCAGATTGCCAAATCACTCTCGGGACGCGGGTTCCGAATAACCGCCGCCGCGTGCCCTGATCGGCGAGCGCGGTCCGCGTGCCCAGGTTAGTATCGGAGGACGACCAGCGTGAATCCACTCGCGATTCCGCTGAACCGCGGTCGTTGTGCGCCGGGCCGATAACCGCGCCGCTGGGGCGACGGGCAACGCATGTCAGCGTCGCAAATCGCCGACAACACTCGTAAGCCCGCCGCCGCCGCGCGGGCCGCCCGGCGTGCGCGGCTGCCGCTCACGTCGTGGTCGCCGCGGGCGCGGGCGCGAGAGGATGGCGCAGGTGTCGATGAACGAGGGTCGTCCGGACAAGTCCGCCGCCTTGACGATCACGGAGCGGACGCGCTACGAGCGTGTGCTGCGCGTGTTCGAGATGCTCACGTTCTGCGCGGATGCCTTTTCCCGGCTCTCGCAGAGTGCATCGCAGGACCCGGGCACCGCCGGCGCGACGCTCATGTCGTCGATTCTGGGCTACGACACCATCGTACTACTGGTCGGCAGCGAGGGGGACCCGGTCGCTTGCGTGGCCTGCATCGGCGTGCCGGACGAGCGCAAGGGGGCCTGGACGCTCGACAACGCCGCGTTGCAGCAGCTCTGGGAGCGTGTCGAGAGCCCGGAGATTCTGGAGATCGCGGCGCTGGACCCGGCGGCCGCGGCCGCGGCGCGCGAACTGCAGCTCTCGGACAAGTTCCTGGCGGTGCCGCTGAATGCGTCGGTGCGCGACGGCAATCCGCAGCGGGGCCTGGCGATCGCGTCCGGTCCGCCGCCCGAGGCGCAACTGGCCATCGACGCCTTGGCGCTGGACATCGTCGCCAACCTGACGGCGAACGCGGTCGACAACTGGGCGGCGCGGCAGGACCTGGAAGAGATCAACGCGACGTTGCGGGCCGAGGTCGAGCAGCGGACGCGCGTCGAGGACAAGTTGCGCGACAAGGCGCAGGCGCTGAAGACCGCCAACACCGAGCTGCGTGCGCAGCGCGAACAGCTTCGCGCCCAACAGGAGGAATTGAGCCAGGCGGTCGCCGCGCTGAAGTCGGCGAATCTGAACCTGGAAGCGCAGAAGGAACAGCTCCACGCACAGCAGACCGAACTGCGCGAGACGAATCGGGCGCTCAAGGGCGCCAACCTCGAGCTCGAGGCCCAGAAGCAGCAGCTGCACGCCCAGCAGGACGAGCTGACTCAAACGAATCGCGCGCTGGAGATCGCGACGGCGCGGGCCGAGGCCGCCAGCCGGGCCAAGAGTCAGTTCCTGGCCAACATGAGCCACGAGATCCGGACGCCGATGAACGCCGTCATCGGCATGACCAGCCTGCTGCTCGAAACCGAGCTGACCGCAGAGCAGGGGGACTTCGTGGAGACGATTCGCGAGAGCGGCGACGCGCTGCTGGCGATCATCAACGACATCCTGGACTTCTGCAAGATCGAATCGGGACATGTCGAGCTCGAGTGCGAGCCGTTCGATCTGCGCGACTGCCTCGAGTCGGCCATGGACCTCTTCCCGCAGGCCACCGCGAAGGGCCTGGAACTGGCGTACGAATTCGACCCGCAGACGCCGCACGCCATCGACGGTGATTCCACCCGGCTGCGCCAAGTGCTCGTCAACCTGCTCAGCAACGCGGTCAAATTCACCGAGCAGGGCGGCGTCATGGTGTCGGTGTCGGCCGAGCCGCTGGCCGAGCGCAACTATCTGCTGCGCTTCGCGGTCAGTGACACCGGCATCGGCATCCCGCCCGACCGCATCTCGGCGCTGTTCGAGTCGTTCAGCCAGGCGGACGTGTCTACGACGCGGCGCTACGGCGGCACCGGCCTGGGGCTGGCCATCTGCAAGAAGCTGGTGAACCTCATGGGGGGCGACATCGGGGTCGAGAGCGAGAAAGGCCACGGCTCCACGTTCTGGTTCACCATCCGGGCCAAGGCGGCGTCGGGACCGATCCGTGTGGTGTCCAAGACCACCGATGTGGCATTCGACGCGCACTTCGGCGAGCAGCATCCGCTGCGCATCCTGCTGGCCGAAGACATCGCCGTGAACCAGAAGCTCGTGACCGCGATGCTCGATCGGATGGGCTTTCGGGCCGACGTCGTGGCCACCGGCAAGGAAGCGCTGGACGCCCTCGCGCGTCGGCCGTACGACGTGATCCTGATGGACATCCGCATGCCGGAGATGGACGGGCTGGAAGCGGCCCGCCAGATCTGCCTGCGCTATCCGCCCGACCGGCGGCCGCGCATGATTGCACTGACCGCCAATGCAATGCAGGAGGACGTCGCGGCCTCGACCGCGGCGGGCATGAACGAGCACCTGGCCAAACCCATCAAGCCGGCCGACCTGCGCGCCGCCCTGACCCGGTGCATCGAGTGGCAGGCGCGGCGCGACAGTGGACACGCCGCGCCGGCGGCAGGCGCGGCCGCAGCGCCGGCGCGCTTGGAAGACGCGGGCGACGGCGTACTCGACGCGGAACGCTGGAACGAGCTGCGCGGCGGGGATACGGCCGAGTACCGCGACCTGGTGCAGAGCCTGCTGGCGCTGTTCGAGGAAGAGGTGCCACCGCTGCTGGCGGCGATCCGCGCGGCGGCCGACCACGGCGACGCCGAGCAGGTGGCCCACGCCGCCCATGGCATCAAGGGCTGCGCCGCCAACCTCGGGGCGAAGAAGCTGGCGGCGCTCAGTGCGGCGCTGGAGAAACAGGGTCGTGCCGGTTCATGCGATGAGTCCGCCCAATTGCTCGCGCAACTCGAGGCCGAGTTTGACCGCGCGTGCGCCGCGATGAAAGCGCAGGCGAACGCGTAGGGTGGGATCCGGGATCCGGCCGCGTCGGGGCTGGTGTCGGCCGGGTGGCCACTTGCCGGGAAGGGCTGACGGCTGACCGCTCGTCGCCATTGACGACTGTTCACGGATCATTGCTCAGCGATCATCCACTTCAGACGTTCTCGGCGCGTTCGAGCCACGCTTCTTCGGCCTCGGCGAGTTCCGCCTTGAGTGTCTCGAATGCCGCCCGCAGTGCGTGCAGCTTGTCCGTGTCCTTGTAGATCTCGGCGTCGCCGAACTGCTCGTGCATCTCGGCAATGCGCTGCTCGTGCTCGGCAATGAACGCCTCGAGCTCCTCGAGCTTCATCTTCTGGTAGCGCGACTTCGGCTTGGCCGCCGTCGTGCCACCGCTGGCGCCCCCGCCGCCACCGCGACTGCGCTTTCGACTGCGCGGACCGCTGGCCGCCGCCTCGGCCGCCGCCCGCTCCTGCTCGATCTGCTCGATATAGTAGCTGTAATTACCGTTGAACACCCGGTGGCCGTCGCCGCGGATCACGAGCAGCCGCTCGGCGATGCGGTCAAGGAAGAAGCGGTCGTGGCTGACAGCAATGATCGTGCCGGGAAACTCCGCCAGGGCCGCTTCGAGGGCCTCGCGCGACGGGATGTCGAGGTGGTTGGTGGGCTCGTCCAGCAGCAACACGTCCGGCGCCGTCAGGACCATCTTCATGAAGCGCACGCGCGATTGCTCGCCACCCGACAGACTGCCGACGCGCTTGAACGGCTCCTCACCGCTGAAGAGAAACCGCGCCGCGTAGTTCCGCGCATCGCGCTCGAGGAAGTCGTTGCGCACCGCGCGAATCTCGTCGATGACCGTCTTTTCCGGATCCAGGTCCTCCGGCTGTTGCGCGAAGTACCCCACCCGCGCCGTCGGATCGATGCGCAGCTTGCCGGCCTCGGCCGCGACCTGCCCCAGCAGAATCCGCAGCAGCGTCGTCTTGCCCGTCCCGTTCGGCCCGGTGATGCCCAGCCGCTGTCCGGTCCACAGGTCCAGCGTCAGGCCTGTGAACAAGACCTTGTCGTCGTACTGCTTGTGCAGGTCGTCGACGCGCACAATCTCGCGGCTGCGCTCGGCGTGGCGATCCAGTTCGCCGAAGTCCAGCTTCACCTGGCGGCGCTGTTCGGTCGGTTTCTCGAGCACGAACTCACCATCGGCGATCCGCCGTTCGAGCCGCTTCTGCCGCCCCTGCACCGTCTTGGTCCGCTGGCCGGCGATGTAGCGCTGGATGTAGTCGCGTTCCTTCTCGATGTAGGCCTTGTCCTGCTCGTACTGGCGCTGCTGCGTCAGGATGCGCACGTCGCGCGTCTTCACGTAATTGCTGTAGTTCCCGGGATACGACGTGATCCGCGCCCCGTTGGTCCCCGCCTGCACGTCAATCGTCCGCTCCGCCAGCCGATCCAGCAGGTATCGATCGTGCGAGATGATCAGCGCCCCGCCGTGATGCCCCGCCAGGAACTTCTCCAGCCAACGCACGGCGTCGATGTCCAGGTGGTTCGTCGGTTCGTCCAGCAGCAGGTACTGCGCATCGCGCAGCAGCAGCTTTGCCAGTGCCGCCCGGCACTTCTGGCCGCCTGACAACGTCGCGATCGGCTGCTCGTAATCGCTCGGCTTGAAGCCCAATCCGCCGAGCACCTCGCCCAGCCGCTGCTCGAAGCTGTAGCCCCCCGCCACCTCGAATCGCGCGTTGGTGCGGTCATACTCGGCCATCAGGTCCGCCAGTCGCGGGTCGTCATGCAACGCCGCCATCTCGTGTGACAGATCGTGGAGCTTGCGCTCGAGTTCCAGCAGGTGGCTGAACGCCTCGCTCACCGCCTGGCGCAGCGTGGTGCCCTCCGGCACATCCGGCTCCTGCGGCAGATAGCCGACTTCGAGCCCCTTGCTGAGCGTCACCGTGCCGAGGTCCGGCGGGTACATCCCCGCGATCAGCTTGAAGAGGGTCGTCTTGCCGACGCCGTTCGCGCCGATCAGCGCAGCGGTCTCCCCGGTGTGCAGGTCGAGCGTTACGTCGTTCAGCACGACCTGTCCACCGAACTGCTTGGTCACGTTTTGCAGACGAATCACACCCATCGAGTCATCTTAGCAGGTCGGGGGCACGCCGGGCCACCGCGCCCCGCCGGGGTTATCGGCCATGCCGAGCGTGTCGCGAGTTGTCGGGCGGCGTGCTCCCGAGCCTCACGGGGGCTAATGTAAGCAGGACTGGCTCACTTGTATCGGATAAACGGGTCGAGATGGGACGGGCCGTGGCCGTTCGCCCGGCCGACCGTTCGCTGGAAGGAGAAGACTGGATGCGTTCACGCCCGAAATTGTGGCCGGCACTGGCCGGCGTCGTCCTGGCCGCCACTGCCACGCTCGCCACCGCCGACATTCGCCCGCACGCCGGAATGCTGCGGTTCCCGGATGTCAGCGCCGAGTACATCGTCTTCAGCTACGCCAACGACCTCTGGCTGGTGCCGCGGGCCGGCGGCACGGCGATCCCGCTGGCGAGCCCGCCGGGCGGCGAGAGCTTCCCGCGGTTCAGTGAAGACGGCCAGACCATCGCGTTCGTCGGCAATTACGATGGCAACGATGACCTCTACACGATTCCTGTCACCGGCGGCGTGCCACAGCGCGTGACGCACCACCCGGACAGCGAAACGCTCAGCGACTGGACGCCCGACGGCAAGCTGCTGTTTTTCGCCCGCGGCTACCAGGACCTGCAGCGCCAGACGCAGTTGTTCACGGTCCCGCCCACCGGCGGCCTGCCCGCGAAGCTGCCGGTGCCCTATGGCGCGGTCGGCGCGATCAGCCCCGACGGCGTCTGGCTGGCCTACACGCCGCACACACGGGACGGCCGCACCTGGAAGCGCTACCTGGGCGGGATGGCCAGCGATATCTGGCTGTTCAACCTGCATGACTACAGTGCGCGGCAGGTCACCGACTGGGCCGGCACGGACAGCCAGCCCATGTGGCACGACGGCACGCTGTATTACATGAGCGACCAGGGCCCGGCCCACCGGCTCAACATCTGGAAGCTCGATCCGTATGCCGGCGACAAGAAGCAGGTGACGTTCTTCAAGGCGTTCGACGTAGCGTGGCCGGCGATCGGCCCGGGGCCCGACGGCTGCGGCGAGATCGTGTTCCAGTGCGGCGCGTCGCTGTACCTGCTCGATCTCGCCACCGAGAAGACGCGGGTGGTCGAGGTGATCGTACCGGGCGATCGGCCGCACATCCGCCCGCAGCGGATCGATGCCAGCGACTTCATCAACGGGTACGGGATCTCCGCCACCGGCAAACGCGTGACCTTCGAGGCCCGCGGCGACGTGTGGAGCGTGCCGGCCAAGCTCGGGCCGACGCGCAACCTGACGCACACCAGCGGGACTGCCGAGCGCGACCCCGCCTGGAGCCCCGACGGCCAGTGGATCGCGTACTTCTCCGACGCGACCGGCGAGTACGAGCTGTACGTCACGCAGTCCGACGGCAAGGGTGAAACGCGGCAGCTCACCCGCGATGGTGAGATGTTCCGGATGGACCCGACATGGTCGCCCGATTCGGCGCACATCGCGTTCGTGGACAAGAGCAACGCCCTGCACGTCGTCACGGTCGAGGACGGCAAGCTGACGACCGTCGACCAGGATCCGTGGGGAACGCGGCCGCAGTTTTCTTGGTCGCATGACGCGGTGTGGATCGCCTACACGAAGACCGGGGACAATCACCAGTCGGCCATCTGGCTGTACAACGTGGCCTCCGGCGAGAAGACGCAGGTCACCAGCGGCATGTTCAACGATACCTGGCCGGCGTTCGACCGCGATGGGGACTACCTGTACTTCGCGACGAATCGGCATTTCGCCAATCCCATCTATGAGGATGTCGGCAGCACGTTCGTGTACGCCAACACGGACCAGCTGGCGGTGGTGCCGTTGCGGGCCGACATGCCCTCGCCCTGGCAACCCCGCAGTAACGAGGAGGAGTGGGACGGGGACGAGGAGGAAGAGGAGAACGGAGAAGAGGACGAAGACAAGGATGCGGCCGGGGACGAGGACACCGGGGACGAAGAGGCCGATGATGAGAGTGAAGAAGACCCGGAAGAAGGCGCGGCAGACCCCGCGGATGATGACGCCGACGAGGACGATCCGAACGCCGGCGACGAAGCCGCTGCGGCCGCGGACGTAGCCGGCGACGAAGACGGGGCGGAAGCCGCCGACGAAGACGAAGACGGCGAAGCGGCGGAGGACGACGAGGAGGAAGAAGAACCGCTGAAGATCGACCTCGACGGCTTTGAGCGGCGCGCCATGCTCTTGCCGGTGAAGCCGGGCGGCTTCTACGGCCTGACCGTCGCGCACGACGGCGCGTTGCTGTACGTGCGGACGCCGCACCGCGGCAGTGACAGCCGCCCCGCGATCAAGCGCTTCAAACTCCCCGATCCGGAGGGTGACGACGATCCCGGCGAGGCCGATGAGAAGACCGTCATCAGCGGTGTGGGCGGTTATGACGTCTCCGCCGACGGCAAGAAGCTGCTCGTGGCCAAGCGCGGACGTTACGCGATCATCCGGGCCGCCGCCAACCAGAAGATGGACGACGCCGTACCGACCGACGACATGCGCGTCGTGATCGAGCCGCGTGCCGAGTGGCGGCAACTCGTCATGGATGCCTGGCGGATCGAGCGCGACTACTTCTATGACCCGCACATGCACGGCGTGGATTGGAAGGGCGTCCGCGACCACTATCTCCAGATGCTCGATGACTGTGTCACGCGCGCCGACGTGACCGTCCTGATCCGCGAGATGATCGCCGAGATCAACGTCGGGCACGCCTACTACTTCGCCAGCAGCACCGAAGACGAGCCGCAGGTGTCGGTCGGCCTGCTCGGCGTCGACTTCGAACTCCACGAAGGCGCGTACCGCATTGCGGCGATCCACGCCGGCGGCCCGTGGGACCTCGATGCACGCGGCCCGCTGAGCCAGCCGGGCGTCGACATTGAGGTGGGCGATTATCTGCTGGCGGTCGACGGCCGCGCGATCGACACGAGCAAAGACCCCTGGGCCGCGTTCCAGGGGCTTGCCGGCGACACGGTCGCGCTCACGGTCAGTGACAAGCCGACGCACGACGACGACGCGCGCGAGGTTCTCGTCGCGCTCATCGGCAGCGGCCGCGACAGCGAATTGCGGTATCGCTCATGGGTGGAGCGCAACCGGCAGTATGTCGCGGAACGTTCCGACGGCCAGGTCGGGTACATCCACGTGCCCGATACCGGCGTCAACGGCCAGAATGAGCTCTTCCGCCAGTTCTACGGCCAGCGCCGCAAGAAGGCCCTCATCATCGACGAGCGCTGGAATGGCGGCGGGCAATTGCCGCACCGTTTCATCGAACTGCTGAACCGCCCGCTGACCAACTTCTGGGCCATTCGCGATGGCAACCCGCATCCCAGCCCCGAAGCCGCACACTGGGGGCCGAAGTGCATGCTGATCAACGGACTCGCGGGCTCCGGCGGCGACATGTTCCCGTTCCTGTTCCGTCAGGCCAAGGTCGGCAAGCTCATCGGTACGCGCACCTGGGGCGGGCTGGTCGGCATCAGCGGCAACCCGCAGCTCATCGACGGCGGGTTCATCTCGGCCCCGACATTCGCGTTCTATGAGCTGGACGGCACGTGGGGCATCGAAGGGTACGGCGTCGATCCCGACATCGAGGTCGTCGCCGACCCGTCGAAAATGGTTGACGGCAGCGACCCGCAACTCGACGCGGCGATCAAGCTCATGCTCGACGAGATCAAGACGGAGGCCTACGAACCGGTACCGGTGCCCGAGTATCCGGACCGCAGCGGCATGGGCCTGCCCCCGGAAGACCGCTAAGCCACTGCGCGGCCCTGATGCGCGGTAGGACATTGCTCCGCATTGTCCCTCGCTCGGCCGTTGCACCGCATTGTCCGCGAACGAACAACCGCCACCATCCGCGCCGCGGGCGGTCGCGAGCACAACGCGCTGAAACGCGCACGCGTCGCTCGCCGCCGTTCGCGGCACGCCCTCTTTGTCCGACGACGATCCGGGAGCAGACATCCACCCGGCGTGTATTGCGCCGGCCCTGCAACGCCGCGCACACTGCGCGCCGCGCGCCCCAGTTGTCCGATTCTGTCGCGAATCCTCCAATGTCATCTGCTGACAGGCACCGGCGTTTTTCGTCGTCTATATTTGAGAAGACAGGGAAACGCAGCCGCGGCGCTACGCGGGCCGAACGGGATCGTGATGGAATCAGCTCTGAACGACAACACGCCGCGACGGGAAGCCAAGCCAGGGCTGAAACGCATCAAGTTGTCCGATGACCGCCAAGAAAACGCAGCTTGTGGGTCTTGCTCTGTGACGGGTGTTGCCTGTTCGAAGGATCGCAGCCCTTATCCGAATACCGGCACGCGTGTGCCAATTGAACGCGACAGGCAGCACTCGCAACGCGGGCTTGCGGGTTGAAGCGTCCGGGAAATCAGTACACAGGGAGCAGTAGAGATGACACGCATCAGGACCCACCAGGTTGCCGACGATCACCATGCCATCGAGAAGCAGGCTTCGCCGCCCGTCCGCGGCCGCCGGACCATGGAGCTCACGATCTTCACGCTGGTCGTGGCGTGCACCCTGTCGCTGGCCGCGTACATCCGGGCGGATGCCGAGCGCAATCTCGCCCGTGCTCAGTTGGAGGCCGGCCAGCCGAATCGGGCGGCGCTCTACGGCGCCGGCTCGATCGCGGCCATCGACGACCCCCTTGCTGAGGATGACAAGAACGAAACGGTCACGCCCTGACCGCCGACCGGTGCCTTCCCCTGTCGCCGGCGACGCGCCGCCCAAGACGCTGCGCGTCGTCGGCACAGGCCGAGTGTTGCGGGTGTGTCGGGCGCGGCCGCGGGCGTCGTGGCACCACCCTTCCTCTTCGTCGGCGGCATGCGTGCCTCATGGACCGGGGCGCCGCTGGACGATGTATCTCCTGGCAACCACGCGGAGGGCCGGCAGTGCAACAACGTGCTGTCGGCCCTATTCTTCACCCGCCGCCACAGGTTCGGGCTCGGGTTCCGGCGGTGAGAGTGCGACGCGTGCCTTGTCGAGTTGATGGTGCGTTCCGACCAGCACCAGCACGTCCCCGGCGTCGAACCGGAAGTCACGTGGCGGATTCGGCGTCGGCTTGCCGCCACGCGTGACTGCGACCACCGTCACCCCCGTGCGTGCCCGCAGGTCCAGCTCGCTGAGCGTCCGGCCACAGGCGGGACTGTTGTCGAACACCATGAAAGTCTGCGTGACGGTCGCCTCGAGCAGGCGCAGCCACTCGACGTGCAGCTTGCGATCGGCGGCGGTGCGGCCGCGCAGCATGCCGTAGTGCCCGGCGCGCGTCAGCTTGACCTGCTGCTCGATCACGTTGTCGGGGATGCCGAACTCCTTGAGCACGTGGGCGAAGATCTCGATCGACGTCTCGAACTCCTCGGGGATCACGTCGCCGGCGCCGAGGCGATAGAGCCGATCGAGCTCCGCGATGTGTCGGGTGCGCGCCAGGATGTACAAGTCCGGTCGCTGCGCGTGCACCTGCGCCACGATGCGTCGCGTGGCGTGCAGGTCCGAGACGCATACGACCAGGGCGCGGGCGGTCGACAGCGCCGCGCTTTGCAGGATCGCGCTGCGTACGCCGTCGCCGACAATCACGGGCGTGCCGTCGCGGCGGGCGTTCTCGGCGTTGTTGCGGTTCATCTCCACCACGATGTGGGGGATGCGCGTCGCGCGGAGCACGGTCGCGAGATTGCGACCATTCAGCCCGTAGCCGACGATGATCACGTGACTGCTCAGCTCGGCCCCGTGGCCGTGGGCCGCGGCAGCGGACGCGGGTTCGGGTTTGCCGCCGGACAACGCCGTCGCCAGCGGCCCCGCCAGCGGCACGAACAACGCTCCCAGCAGCATCGTGCCGACCGTCCAGGCGATCATCAGCCGGAGAAAATCGTCCGGCACCATTCCCAGCTTGACCGCCTCGTTCACCAGCACATAGCCGAACTCGCTGATGGTGCAGAGCCCCAGGCCCGCGGTCAGCGCCAGCCGAAACGGCCAACCGCCCGCCATCACCGCCCCGCCCGTCAGCAGGGTCTTCACGATCAGCGTCGCCAGGATCGCCACGGTCAGCGCCCCGGCGTACTCCGATACCACCGCCAGATCCACCAGCATGCCGATCGAGATGAAGAACAACGCGTTGAACGCGTCGCGGAAGGGGGTAATCTCGGCGTGCAACTGGTGCCGCAGGTCGGTCTGTGCGAGCAGCAGCCCGGCGATGAACGACCCGAGCGGCCAGGACCAGTCGGCCAGGCTCGCCAGCCACGCCCCCATGCACGCCATCACGATGGCGAAGAGCGTCATCAATTCCTGACCGCCGTGGCGGAACACCAGCCGCACCACCACCGGCATGAGCAGCCGGGCCGCCGCCGTCACCAGCGCCAGCCCACCCAGCGCCAGCAGCGTCTTGAACACGAAGGTCGTCCAGTGCGCCTGACTGCCGGCGGCCTGGCCGAACAGCGGCAGCAAGACCAGCACCAGGATGACTGCGATGTCCTGCAACAGCAGTACGCCGGTGGTCACCGACCCCGCGGGGGTATCGACCAGCCCGCGATCGGAGAGGTGCTTGAGGACGATCGCGGTGCTGCTCAGCGCGACCGCAATGCCGCCGATGAGGGCCGCCCCGGTCGACAGCGACAGCAGCATGCTCAGACCCAGCGCCGTCACCGCGGTCACCGTGACCATCTGCAACCCCGCCGCCACGACCAGGCGCAAGCCCATGCGGATCAGTGGCGTCGGAGAAAGCTCCAGCCCGATCGTGAACAGCAGCAGCACCAGCCCCAACTCGGCGAAGAAGTGGATGTTCCCGTGCCCGCCGCCGTCGTGAATGAGGTGCAACCCTGACGGGCCGATGACGATCCCGGCCAGGATGAACCCCAGGATGGACGGCGCCCGCAGCGCGCGCATCAGCCAGGCCACGGCGAGCGCCGCGCCGAAGAGGATCACCACCGCTGTCAGGGGATTGTCCATCAGGGGTATTCTGCCGTGGCCACCGTTCCCCGTGAACAGCGCCAGCGAGGATTACCAGTCGCGTTCGGCAGGTTTGTGCTGCGCGGCCTGCTGGCGGGCAAGGGCCTCACGCCGCTGTTTCTCGGCATCGCGGATCATCTGCAGCAGGCGTTCGGCTTCGGCGCGGGTCATTTCGATCGGCGGCAGGGCCTGGGCGGCTTCGCCGTCTTCCTCGGATTGCTCGCCCGCGCCGGCCGGCTGCTGCCGGGCGTCGCTCTGGTCACCCTGTTGCTCATCCTGCTCGCCGGACTCCGATTCCTCGGATTGCTCGCCCTGCTCTTGCTGTTGTTGCTGCTGTGATTCGTCCTGCTGCCCCTGCTCCTGCTGTTCCTGCTCCTGCGGTGGGGCCTGGTTCGGATCGGACGATTCCTGCTTCTGCTGGTCCTGCTGTTGTTGCTGATCCTGCTGCCGCTCTGATTGCTGGTCGTTGGGATCCTGGCTCTCGTTGTCACAGGACTCGGACTGCTGCTGCTCTTGCTCCTGTTGCTGCTGCTTGAGTTCCTGCCGCAGTCGGTGCGCGAGCTCGAGATTCGCCCGCGCATCGGCCAGCGAGGGATCGAGCCGCAGCGCCTCCCGATACGTCCCAATCGCATCCTGCAGCCGATCCAGCGCCTGCTGGCCGTCCTGCTCTTGCGCGGCGGCCAGCGCCTGGGCGTAGTCACAATTGCCGAGGTTGTAGCGCATGCGCGCCTCGAAGCTCGCGTCGCCGAGCCCCTTGGCCCGCGTCCACAACGCCCGCGCTTCGTCGTACGCCCCACGCTTGTAATGGGCCGCGGCCAGATCGTGCAGCAGTGCCGGCGGCACCGCCGCTTCCACCCCGGCCGACGCCGCCTTGGCCGCCGCCTCGTACGCTGCCAGGGCTTCGTCATACCGCCCCGCAGCGAAGTGCTCGTTGCCCGCGTGCGTCAGTGCCCAGGCCGTCGCCGCCGCCGCGACCGTCTCGTCCGCCGGCTGCTGCGCGGGCACCGGCATCACGCCCAGCACCAGCAAGCCACCACCGATCAACAGCTTCATCATCTTCACGCAGCCTTCTCCTCGCGTCCGATCACACCCGCCATGGCCCGCACGCGGCGCGGGCCGTCACGCAGGAGCGAATCCACCAGCAGGAACAACAGCGCCGCGACGGCAAAGGGATGATAGCGCGACGGCTGGTGGATGCTGCGCTGTTCGGCCTGCTCGTCCGCCCGCATCCGCCCCACCACCTCGCGGTAGATCTCGTCCAGATGGAAGTTACTGGTGCCGACCGGCACGAACACACCCTGGTCACTCACCGCCGTCATGCGCTCCAGCGTCGCGAAGTCGGCCTTGCTCCAGACCACATCGCCCTCGTACTGCACGTATTCATCGGCACCGGGTCGAACCGGCACCCGCGCCCCTTGCTCCGGATCACCCAGCGGCAGCGCCACGATCGGGATCTGCTGCTCCTCCCACACGTTCGCCGCCGCCTCGACCGGGAAGCTCTCCTGGTCCTCGCCGTCGGTAATGAGGACGATGATCTTGTGCGTGTCGATCTCGTCCGCGAATACCTCACCCGCCAAACGCACCGCATCGCCGATCAGTGTGCCGCCGCGGGCCGCACTGCGCACGCCAACGTCCTCCAGCGCGAGCCGAAAGAACCCGTAATCCGTCGTGAGCGGACAGCTCAGCGTCGCCGTGCCGGCAAAGGTGATCAGCCCGACGCGGTCGCCGCCCATCGCCGGCAGCAGGTCGTCGCGCAGCGCGAGCTTGGCCCGCTCCAGCCGACTCGGCACGATATCCTCGGCCAGCATCGACCGCGACACGTCGAGGAGGATCATCACGTCGACGTTGCGGCGGATCATCTGTTGCGTCGCTTCACCCCAGCGCGGCCCGATCAGCGCGGCCACCAGTGCGATCAGTGTCGCCAGCACCAATAGCAGCCGCGTCACCGGCCGCACCCAGCCCGCGCCCGGGACCAGCCGTCCCAACAGGTTCGCCGACGCGAAGCGCCGCAGGGCTCGTTGCCGCTGCCACACGCCGAACAGACCGATCAGCGCCACGGCCAGCACGGCCCACAGCAGGTGCAGCCAGCGAAGGTCGTCGAACGTCAGGTCCGTCACGGGATCTTCCTCAGCACGGTCGCGTCCAGCAGCGTCTGCACTCCCAGGCAGGCAAACGCCAGCATCATCCACGGCCCGGCCAGCTCGCCCCACTCCACGTAGCGATGCTCCTCGGTCCTGGTGCGCTCGAGCTCGTCAATCTGCTCGTACACCGCCTCCAGCGCGTCGCGGTTCGTGGCCGTGAAATGCCGCCCGCCGGTCACGTTCGCAATCTGCTTCAGGTCCGCGTCATTCACCGGCAGCCGCCGCCCGAAACCGATGTTCTGCCCCGTCCCCGCCAGGATCGTGTACACCTTGATCCCGTGCAAGGCGGCCAGTTCGCCCGCTTGTTCCGGCGTGACCATGCCGGTGTTGTTCTCGCCGTCGGTGAGCAGGATCGCGACGCGACTGTTGATGATGAGCTGATCGCCCGATCCGGTCGTCCGCTTGAGATCCTTGAGCCGCTCAACGGCGAGCGCGAGGCCGTCGCCGATCGCGGTCTGGTTGGCTTCTTCCTTGACGCGGCCGAAGCGGTCCATGGGGATCTCGGTGGCCGCGAGCACGTCCAGCAAGGTGTCGTGGTCGAGCGTCAACGGGCACACGCTGTCGGGATAGCGCGCGAAGCGGATCATGCCGATCAGGTCGTTCGGCCGACCCGGCAGTTCGTCGTCCCCGGTCACGAAGCGCCGAAAGACGTCCTTCACCACGTCCAGCCGCGTCTGCTGCTGGCCGCGCGGCGAGAGGTCGACATCCGCCATGCTGCCCGACACGTCGAGCACCATCTGGATCGCGATTCCCTCCACGAGCACGCGGCGCGACTCGTTCGGCACCTGTGGCCGCGCTGCCGCCACGATCAGCCCCACCAGCGCCGCCGTCCGCAACAGCGGCAGCAGCAAACGCGCGTGGCGCCGCCAGGCGCCGCCGGCCTGGCGCAGCGTGTGCAGACTCGAGTAGCGGATCACCGGGCGCCGGCGCGGATGCAGCCACAGCACCCACAACACGGGCACCAGCATGAGCAGGGCGAGCGTCCATACCCACGGGTACGGCCACCAGAGCCAATCGGGCGTGAAGGGCAGGTGCACGTGGTTCATGCATCCCCCCCTTCGCGCTCGTTGCCGCCGGCGGGTTGCACGCAGTACGTGGCCACCGACGACCCCGGCGGCCGCGCTGGCGGTGTGGTGTCGTCATTGGGCGCTTGCCGCGCGGCGCGTTCGGTCGCGGCTGCCGTGGCGTGCACGAACGCCCGGGCCGTCGCGAGCACGCCCTCGGCTTCTTCGCGCGTCGGATTCACGCCGGCGTACTTCACCATGTCACATGCCTGCAGGAACTCGCGCAGGCGCTCCGCGTCATACGGCAGTGCGCCGCGGTCGCGCGCCAACCGAGCCAGGAACTCCTCGGTGGTCATCTCGGGCGCCGCCAGAGCGAACTTGCGCTCGATGTACGTCCGCACGATCTCCGTCAGTCGATAGTAGCCGGCCCGCACCTGGTCGGGCGCGTACCATTCCTCCTGCGCCAGTTCCTCCAGTGCCCGCAGCGCCCGGACCTCCGGGGGGGTCGGCGGCGGATCGGTCATCATCCAGCGGTACAGCCGCCACGCCACGAGCAGGATCAGCAGCAGCGCAGCGCCCAGGCCGCCGAGCACCAGTAGCATCGCGCGCGGCGACATCGGCGGCGGTGGCGGCAGGAGCGTACCGGTGATGTCGCGCGGCCGGGTCGGCTCGTCGTCCGCCGCCAGGAGCGACACCGCTTCGACCGTCAATGGCCCGCTGATCAATGCCGCGCGCGTCGGCTGCGTTTCAGCGTTTGCCGCCGGCCGCTCGTATTCGACCGTCAAGGCCGGGATCTCGACTGCACCGCCCGCGAGCGGGACGATCTCGAACCGCCTTTGCCAGATCATGCGGTCGGCCGCCAGGCGCGGCTCGGGCTCGGCCGTCACGCGCGCCGCCAGTTCGCCGAACGCATCCGGCGCCGGAAACGCAACCTGGTATTCCGGCGGCGTTTCGACCGTCAGTTGGACGGTGACCGGGTCACCAACCTTGACCTGTGCCGGCCGGGCGGTCACGGCCAGGCGCAGGGGGCCGCGCTCGACGACATCCTGCACACCGTCGGTGGCGGGGCCATCCGCAGCGCCACAGCCGGCCGCGAGCAACGTGATGACGCCGCACAGGGCGAGCAGCCACCGCCTCATCGTCGCCGTCCCCGCCTGCGGAAGAAGGTCATGAGTGGCTCGACGAACGACTCGCCGGTGTTCACCTGCAACGTGTCGATCCGCATGCGCCGGAATTCCGCCACGAGCTCTTCCAGCCGCTGGTTCGCCAGCGCCGTGAACCGCCGACGGAAGCCGCGTGAACTCGCATCTACCACGAGCTGCTCGCCCGTTTCCGGGTCGTACAACTCGACGTACCGCACGCCGGGCAACGCCGCCTCGCGCTCGTCGCGCACGACCACCGGAATCAGGTCGTGCCGGTGCCGCACCACGCGCAGCGGCCCCGTGAATGCCGGTGTCTGGAAATCGCTGATCAGGAAGACCACGGCGCGCCGCCGCAATACACGATTGAGGTACTCCAGCGCCATGCCGACGTCGGTGCCGCGCCCCGCCGGCTCGTGGTACAGCAGCTCGCGCACGACGCGCAGCACATGGCGTGTGCCCTTGCGGGCCGGCACGAAGCGCTCAATGCGATCGGTGAAGAGGATCATGCCGACCTTGTCGTTGTTCTGAATCGCGCTGAAGGCCAGGGTCGCCCCGAGCTCGGCGACCAGCTCGCTCTTGAGCTGATCGCGCGTGCCGAAATCCTGGGACGCGCTCACATCCACCAGCAGCACGACGGTGAGCTCGCGCTCCTCGCGGTAGGTCTTGACGAACGGCCGCCCACTACGGGCCGTGACGTTCCAGTCGATCGTCCGCACGTCATCGCCCGGCTCATAATCGCGCACTTCCTCGAATTCCATACCGCGGCCCTTGAACGCGGAGTGGTACTGGCCGGCGAAGACGTCGTTGACCATCGCCGAGGTGATGATCTGGATCCGCCGGACCTTCTTGAGGATTTCGCTCGGGATCATGCCTGCAACACTTACCAGCCTGGTGAACGCATCGGCCGCCGACCGCCGGGCAGCCGAGCTGCCTTCGATTCTACGCGATTTCGTGCGGACGTGAACCGGCCTGCATCGAGACGGCAGCGGTGGACGCGTTGTTGGTGCCGCGACGGCGAAGCGTTAGACTGTGGTACGCTGTCGGGGGTTGCCCGCGTAGCGGCCCGGGCCACCACGAGCATAGGAGGACGCCCATGTCACCAACGCACGCGCCGCTTCGCGTATCGATGACCCTCGTGCTGATCGCCGCGCTGTCACTGCTGGCGGGCTGTCCGGTGCAGCCGGGGGCCAGTAAGCGGATGCCGCCGGAGATCCAGGCCGTGCAGGCCGCCCGCGACGCCGTCACCGTCGCTCCCGACGATCCGCTGCATAACGTTGCGCCCGGAACGTTCATCGACGACCTCGCCGGGCTGGCGGGATGCTGGGCGGGACACCAGCGTATCGTCTCGGAAGAGCAGACGCCGATGGTCGACGTCGGCGACCCGCTGCTGGACATCTACCATTTCTTCCGCTTCGATCCCGCCGCCGGCACGGTCACGTATCAGAGCTGCGCCGCGGTGCTCGTGGTGCCGTTTTCGCTCGACAGTTGCGCGAGTTACCATGGCACGTACGACATCGTCCCCGAGAGCGGGCTGGTCATCGACGTCGAGTCCTTCTCGACCACCGACCCCTTCACCGGCGAGACGCGCACCTACCCTGACGACATCGATGAACTGATCGACGGCGACCAGGCCGAGCGTGACGAAGCGCGGGAGGCCTTCGAGGAGGCATCGACGTGGACGTTCTCCGTGACGCGCGACGGCGATCGAATCTTGCTCGACCCCGTCGTGCTGGCCAATCGCGCCTGGGGCACGACGCTCGTCCCGCCCAGCGAGCCGAGCATCCTCGTCCGCATCGACTGCCCATAGTCCCGCACCCGCTGCTATAAGCAGAGCCGCGAGCGGCTGCCAGCGCCGACCACGCCAGGGTGTGTCGGGCGGCGGCTGCCGGTCGCGGCTCAATTGTCCGGGCCGGGCGGCTCGGGGTTTGGCTGCGACGACGCCTTAGTTCGGCCCGGTCATCAGGCCGGCAAAGGCCTCCAGGTCGCCGATCTCGAGCGCGGTGCTGTCGTCGAAATCGAACCGGAAGCAACCGTTGGCTGTCGTGCTCCCACCAAGGCAGAGCTGCATGGCGGCGGCGTCGTGGAGGTCCCGGTCGTCGTCGTAGTCGATGTCGCCCCACGGCATCTCGGGGTCATCCGGCCCGAAGACGTCAATCTCGCGAATGATCGAGCCGGTGAACGCCTTGCGCAGGCCATCGGTGTCCTGCTCCTCTTCCGTGCCGGCACAGACACTCTGGAAGTAGGCCGTCTCGTTCTCGATGCCCTGCCAGGGGTCGATGAAGTAGCCTTGCCCGTTGTCCGGGCAGTAGAAGACGATGCGCAGATCGGTGCAGCCCTCGACCAGGTACTGGCTGTCGAAGTCGTGCACCTCGGTCATGCCACCTTCCCACAGGCCCGGGTTGGTCATGCCGATCGTGCCGGTCTTGACGCCCAGCGCGACCGGGAAGTACGGCCCTTCCATGCCGTTGCCCTGGGTCGAGGCGTACACGTCGTAGTGATGGAACGTGCGGCCATTGCGATCCCAGTTGCCGCCGATGACGCGCAGCATGCCGATGTCGGTCGGCGTGCCGAAGCCGAACCGCATGACGAGGGCCGCCCGGCCGTAGTCACGCAGGATACCGTCCTGGTAGCCGTTCCAGTCGCCGTCGACGAACTGGCCGGGGTTGCCGGGGCAGCCGGGACAGCCGTCCGAAAACGGCAGGAACCCGTCACTGGGCTGGCCGATGTTCATCGCCAGGCAGTATCCCTGGTAGGGATTCATCAGCCATGAGTAAACCTCGTTCTCCTCGTCGATGACCCCCGCGGTCCCGCTGTAGAAGCTCTCGTTGAGCATCTCATCGTTCATGATCCCGCCGGTGATCGTCTCCGGAAAGCCCTGCACGATGTCGGTCGAGCTCGGCGCTGCCGACAGGTCTTCCAGGTCCTCCGTCAATTCCCAGAGGTAGAGCGGGTTAAGCGGCTGGGCCGCGGCCAGCGGCACAACGAGCAGAACTAGCGCAAGGGTGCGTTTCATCGGGGTTCTCTCCTCTCACGAATAGCGTGGATCTTGGTCTATAACGTCGCGCCTGCGACGGTCGCCGTTACCACCAGAACCGATCGGGCCCACTCGACAGCGTGGCGCGTTGCGTCAATTCGACGAAGCCGTCCGCGTCGACCAGCTCGGGGAAGTGGTTCCGCCCCTTCCACTCCGCGTGCCCATCGGCAAACAGCTCGTTCGCACCGTCGAACGGCGGTATCCGGTTCATTGTAGCGAATGTGAACCGCTCATCCCAGCCGGCCCCGTGGTTTATCCGCCAGTAGCCGCCGCCGGCCCACAGCATGATCATGTCCGCCACCAGGACATCATCGGCGTTCGGCTGCCGGTCCGCATAGCGGCGGCGCTTGAGGTGGAACTCCAACTCGGGCGTGATCTCGCCGTTCACCGGCAACTGCATCTTGGCCGGGTCGTTGGCGGCTTCGTCGAGCCGGCCGTAATACGCATAGCTGATGTGGATGTACACGTCTTCCGCGTTCTCGATCCCGTTGCCGGTCTCCGGCCCCGACAACTCGTCGACCGAGTGAATGGTGTTTTCGGGCAGCACCGGGCAGTAGAACACCTCGTGCGTCTTGGACATTTCGCGTGATTCGGTCGACATGCGCAGGCCGCCCATGTGGTCGGCCAAATCCTTGTGTACCTCGTAGCCCCACATCGCGTAGGCATAACGGTCCGAGCGGCGATCCGCGTCGCCGACCGTGTTCTGATGCGGCAGGCGGTTGTACTCGTTCTTGTACGCCATCAGGGCCGTGCCGATGTCGTGGAGGTGGGCGGCACACTTGACGCGCTTGGCCTGGGTGCGGGCCCGGTGCAGCGAAGGCAGCAGGATGGAAATGAGCAGGGCAATGATCGCCACCACCACCAGCAGTTCAATCAGCGTAAACCCCCGTCGCGGACAGAAACGGTTCAACACGCGCATGATCAAGCACTCAATCCTGTCCCGGCCGTCGCGGTCGCCGTGACCGGGCGCTGGCCATCCCCAAAATGTAAGATAACGCACTTACTAATTGTAATCGCGCAAGGCGGCTGGCAGCAAGCGTTTGTAGTCCGATAACACTCTGAACCGCTTCTGATCTACCTTGACCCCCTAATGCGAGTCGTGCTATAGTGGGACCCAGTTGGCGGCTGCCCGTCTGGAGTAGGGAGCGACGGCCAGCCCGAGAGGAGAAAGTCCACATCCCCATCGCGAGTCCGGATTAGGGACCACAGGAGAGGAACTATGAAGAGCGTTTTGGCATTGATGACGATTGGCCTGTTCGTCGCGGCGGCGAACGGTGCGGCGGTGTATGACAAGGACTGGGCCGACTACGGCGAGAGCCTCGACAAGAGCCACGTCGCGGGCGACCTGCTCGAGTCGGCGACGGCCACCATCGAGTATGGTGGCTTCTACCCCGGCCTGGGCGGCCCGGCCGACCTGACCGACGGCATCTGGGGCGGCAGCGGCTGGGGCGCCGGCGCTGCGATCCTGCGTGACTATGCGGCGGGCGATCCCCCGACGCTGAGCGCCGAGCCGGCCGTCACCATGCGGTACGACTTCGCCGAGCCCACCGACATCACCGAGATCCGCGTCTTTGCGTCCAACCCGGACGGCTACAACGCCCGCAGCTACCACAACTACGACCTCGAGTACAAGCTGTTCGGCGACGACACCGTCTACACGCTGATCGAACAGGTCCACTCGACCAACTTCGGCGCGTGGAATGGCAACACCGAGTTCGTTGAGAAAACGGCAACCTACCTCTATGACGACGGCCGCGCTTTCCTGCTCGAGGGCGTCGAGTACCTGCGCTTCAAGCTGTACGACACCGGCAACACCACCGGCGGCCTCTGGGATCCGTACACGACGGATGACCCGCTCGATATGGACGGCAACGTCCCGGCCGTCGAAGGCAGCGGCATCCAGGAAATCGACGTGCTGCCCGAGCCCGCCGCCATCGCGCTGTTCGCGGTCGGCGCGCTGCTGCTCCGCCGTCGCTAAGACGCACGCAGCCTCAGGCCCACGTGCCTGATTCGAGATGACCATCGAGCCGGGAGATCACCGCAGGGTCTCCCGGCTTTCTTTCTTGGACGCCCGGGCCTCGCGCCCGGCGCGCAGCGCGGCTGTCCAAACCGCAGGTAACACGGTATAATCGCACGTACTGCGGATGGAATGAACCGGGGGCTGGAGCAAGAAACCCACGCATTACGACTGAAAGGGCGCCATGATTGCCAACCCGCTCCCGTCACACCGGACCGGTCTCTACGTCTCGCTGCTCGCCATCGCCTGCTGCGGCTGCGCCACCACCCTCGCCCAGCCCCCCGCCGTCGGCGTCAACGCGGGCGCCCCGATTTCCGGCGACAGCATCCTCTTCACCGACGCCCTGGCCGCCGACATCGCCAGCTCCGGTTGCCGCTTCGTGCGGATCAACTTCATAGGATCGGCCTCGGGCTGGGACGCGGCGCGGCTGGCCAAGTACGACACCATCATCGGCAACGCGCGCAATCACAACCTCGAAGTGCTGGCCGTCTTCTCCAACGAGACCGTCTGGGGTTGGTCACAAGCCCAGTGGAACGAGAACTACAACACGACCGGCATGAATGCCTACGTCACCGAATACGCCGAGACGGCCTGGCTGCTCATTAACCACTTCAAGGACGACATCAAGCTCTATGAGCTCTGGAACGAGCCGAGTTGCTGGTCCGTCGACCCGCAATCCAACCCGCTCAACCCGGGTTGCAGCTACATCTGGCCCCGCATCTTCGCCAACCTCATGGCCGAAACCTACAAAGAATGCATCGAGCAGGGCGGCGCCACGTTCTTCGCCAACAACGAGGTCTCGCTCGTTTCCGGCGGCCTGTTCGCCCACGACATCGGCGGCACCAACCCCGCTTCTGCCACCGCCTACGCCCACGACACCTACACCCAAACCGACATTTGGGACGCGTTTCAGACCAACCCCCTGAACCCGTCCGGGCGCCGCTATCCGTGGGATTACTTCGGCTACCACTTTTACCTCAACGGTGGCGGCGCGGTGAGCATCAGTGAGCTCGACATCTACTTCAACCGCGACACATGGGGCCACGTGAACGACGGCATTCGTGTCGAGCAGCTCAACCATGGCGACACGGCCCCCATCCTCGTCACCGAGTTCGGCTGGACCACCCAGGGCGTCGGGGAGGACGGCAAGGCCGCCAATCTCACCGCGACGTATAACTGGCTGCGCACCCAGCCCTTCATCGCGGCGGCCATGTGGTACCAGTACAACTGCTGCGATCCCAACGGCAACTGGGGCCTGACCATCGGCCTCGGCAACTACCTCGCCGCCTGGTACGCGTTCAGCGAACAATGCGGCCAGGTCCCCGCCCCGACCGCCGACTTCAACGCCGGCCCCACCAATGGTCCCGCCCCGCTCGAAGTGCAGTTCAACAACACCTCCATCGGCTCGGTTGATACCTACGCCTGGGACTTCGGCGACGATACGACCAGCGACCAGGAGGACCCGCTGCACACCTACGCCGAGCCCGGC
This sequence comes from uncultured Planctomycetales bacterium, assembly GCA_964448675.1. Lineage (GTDB taxonomy): Bacteria > Planctomycetota > Phycisphaerae > UBA1845 > Fen-1342 > CAYUZU01. The sequence continues at coordinate 81,482 of CAYUZU010000007.1, read as the reverse complement.
ACCTACACCGTGTCGCTCAACGTGACCGGCCCCGGCGGCAGCGATGCCATTACGCGAATCGACTACATCAGCGTCGCACCACCACTGAACGTCGCCGATCTCGACAATGATGGCGACGCCGACCTGCACGACCTGGCTCGTTTCGCACCGTGTTTCAGCGGCAGCGGCATCACGACGCCCCCCGCCGGTTGCGGCGGTGCACCGCAGGCCGGCACCCCCATCGCCGATTGGAGCTTCGCATCGTCGCTGGCCGCCCTGCCGTACGGCATCGCGAACGATGATCTGCTCGACGGTCTGAGCGGCACGCTCGAAGCCGGTGGCTTCCACGAGGCCACCCCGGGCGGCACGGCCGGCGGGCTGGCCGACCTGACGGACGGTGTCGTCGGCGCCAACGTCGAAGCGGTGCTGGCTGATTACAGCCGGCCGTCGCTGCAGGTGCGCTATGACTTCGCCACGCCGCAGGCGATTTCCGCCATCCGTGTCTTTGCCGACAACAGTGACGGCCGCGTCTTTCAGAATTACGACGTCGCCTGTTCCCTCGTCGGATCAAGCAGCTACCAGACGCTGCTGGCCGGCATCACCACTGGCCCCTTCGGCCAGATCAACGACGGCAGCACTCCAGCCAGCGTCACGACCATCGCGACGGAGCAGCCCGGCGGCGCGATCGCGGTCGATGTCGACGCGTTGCGCTTCACGTTCTACGACGTGTCCTCGGTCGAGCCCGCCGCCGTCTTCTGGGATCCTTGGGATACCGACGAAGCTCAGGACACCGATGGCAATCCGCGCGCCTACGTCGGCACCGTGGTGAAGGAGATCGATGTCCTCGGCGCGGGCGTGCAAAACGCGTCGGATCTCGACGGCGATCTGGACGCCGACGTCGACGACCTGCTCGTCTTCGAGGGCTTCCTCACGGGACCGTGAATGACGCGTCAGCCGCGCCCCATCACCAGCCGCTGAAGACCGAGAACTGACGACAACCGACCACTGTCGATGGGTCATTGCGCATCGTCACCCACCAGGTGTTCCGCAATCGCCTTGGCCACCGGGCCGGCCTGGCGGCCACCGCTGCCCGCGAACTCGACAATGACGGCGATCGCGTAGACCTTGCCGCGGGGCGGGGCGCCCGGCGGTGTCTCTTCGGTTTGCGTATAACCGATGAACCATGCGTGCGACGGCAGCCGCGCGCCTGCGGCGAGCCGCGGGAAGAGGGCATTCGGCCGCTGGGAGACGACCGTGGGCTCCTCGTCGGGGAACTGTGCGAGCGCGTCGCGTCGGGTCAGGGCAATCACCGTCTCGCGCCGCCCATCGGGGAACTCGAGCGTGTAGCGCGTGTTCAACACGCGGCAGGGTGTCTGGGCCGAGCCGGTCTTGCCGCACATGACGTACCCCGGCGCGTCCAGCTTTACGCGGCGGGCCGTGCCGCGCGGGTGGTTGACGACCTCCCACATCCCCTGGCGCAACACGCGCATGTGGCGCTCGTCGAACGTCCGCGGTGGGGCCGTCTCTTCGCCAAGCAGCCTGCCGCGCTGATCGTACACCAGCCGCAGCGGTTCCCAGCGGCCGGATGCGGCGGTGGCGGCGACATTGGCGGCTTGCACCGGCGTGACGAGCACCTCGCCCTGGCCGATGGCGAAGTTCCAGGCATCGGCCTCGCGGTAGTGGCGCGGGTTGGCGCGGGCCGGGTCCGACAGCCACTCCTCGGTCGGGTTCAGTCCGGGGCTTTCCTCGATCAGGCCGGTGCCGGTGGTCTGGCCGAGGCCGAAACGCTGAAACCACTGGCAAAGGCGCTCCGGGCCGAGCAGGCCACCAACCTTGAAGAAGTAGATGTTGCAGGAATTGCGGACGCCTTCGACCGCGCGCTGCGGCCCGTGCCGGCCGCCGTATTGTGTCTGAATCCAGCACTTGAAGCGATCCGGCTTGTTCGGCAACAGGTGACCGTTGCAGGTAAACGTCGTTTCCGGCGTAACCACGCCCTCGGTCAAGCCGCCGATGAGCGAGATGGCCTTGCAGATCGAGCCCGGCGGATAGCGAGCCTGCACTGCGCGGAACAGCAGCGGCATGTAACGACGGTCGGCGCGCATGCGCGCGTAGTTCTCGCTGAAGCCGTCATAGTCGTACGTGGGATAGCTGGCTAGCGCGAGGATCTCGCGCGAATCGACGTCGACGACGACCGCCGCCGCGCCGGCCTGGAGGGACTTGTCGGCATTGTGGACCCCGGCGGCGAGCAGTTCGACGACTTTCTTCTGCAACGGCAGGTCGATGGTCAGGCGGACATCGCGGCCGGGCACGGGATCGATGTGCTCGAGCTCGGTCCAGTCGCGGGCCTCGACGATGCGGCCGCGCCAGCCGCGCAGTGTCGTTTCGGCCAAGCGCTCGACGCCGGATACACCGACCTGGTCGGTGCGGCGCAAGGCGCGCAGCTCGTCATCCTTGAGGGGATCGCTGGCAATGCGGCTGGGGCTGGCGGCCCCGAGTCGGCCGAGGAGGTGGCAGAGGGAATCGGCGTCATGTGCGACCCGCTCGGACGAGGGGACCACGCGCAGCCACGGGTACCGCTCCAGCTCCAGCCGTACCGCCAGTGCCATATCGTTGCTGACATTCTCGACGACCGGCAGGAGCTCTTTCTCTTCGCGAATCATGTCCTGGCCGGAGGCTTCGCGCCAGCGTTCGACGCGGTCAACGACGGTTTGGGCCCGGGCGTCGAGCTCTTCGCGCGACAAGCCGGTCAATTCCGCCAGCCGCCACCACATCTCGACAATCTGCGACGGCAGGAAGTTCGCGATGTCGCGCGTGGGCATGTCGCGCGGGAAGTCGCCACGCTCGCGCATGCGCCAGGCGGCCTGCTTGAGGTAGTCCGGGTTGCGCGTAAGGGCCCCGAAGTGGATGGCGATGTCGTATGTGGGCACGTCGGAGAGCACGGGCGTGCCGTTGCGGTCGAGAATGCTGCCGCGGGGGGCGGGCAGGTAGCGGACGGGGCGCGTGAGCAGTTCGGCGGCGAGATCTTCGTACTGGGCCGCCTCGACGACCTGGATCTGGACGAGCCGGCCGATGATGACCACCGCCAGCAGGCCGAGCAGGAGCGAGAACCAGGCAAGACGCTTCTCGAACATCGACAGCCTCCGTGCCGTGCCAGGCCGGGGATCATCGGCCGGGCATCACCCAATAGGGTATTCGCGCGTGCAGCGCGGGGCCAGCAGCTTCCAGTCACTTGCGCAGTCTCGGCCTAGCGATCCGATTCCCGGCCGCGGTGCCGTCGCACATTCTCCAGCTTCCACTGGATAGCCGGGTGCGTGGCGACAATTGTCGCCATCTCGTGATCGTCAGGGAAGAGGATCTCCGGGCGCAGCTCACCCCCGGCGACGCGGTCCACGAACTCGGCCTCCGCCGTCGTCAGCTCCACGAGCGGCGCCACCACCCGCCACGCCTGGTCGACCAGCGCCGCGGCCTTCGGTAGCTCAACCGTCGCCAGCATCGGGATGAGCTGCGTTTCGAGAATCTGGGGCGTCAGGCGTTGCCTCATGCGCTCCAGGGAGTACGTCGAAACCGGGTGGGCCAGTGTCACCGACAGCGCGATGAAGACCGCTCGAAAGCGGCCGGTCTGCGGCAGGTCACCCGTGATCGCCGGCAGGCGGGCAGCGTCCCACGCATCCCGCGGCGCAACGCGATCGAGCAGCGCGAGGAGCTTTCCCACGGCGAGTTCGAGCAGTGATACGAGCCGCACGCGCGGCCGGTCCAAAGCCCCGGGTTGCCACATGACGGCCTCGGAAACGCGGCCCAGCGACACGCGAAACAAGTAGTTCAGGTCTACCTCGATCCGCCCCTCAGGCCCAAGCACCGAGCGATACGTCGCGTACATCTTCCGACCTGCCGCCGCCGCCGCAGACCATTGCAGGCGGTAGCCGAGCTGCTCGGCAAGCCGTGCGAGGGCGGCTTCGACCTGTGGTCGATCGGCCAGCATCCTCGCGCGCTCGGCGCGGCCAATGTAGTTGTAGTCCAGATCGACCGACATGCGCGTCGGTGCGTCACCTACACACAGGTTCAGCGCCGTCCCTCCTTTCAGGGCCAACGCGCCGCCCAGCAGCGGATGGCGGGCAATCTCCGCTGCGAGTTCGCCCAGACGCGTCACCTTCTCCAGCGTGGCGATCGTGTAGCCGGTCTCGGCGGCGCAACGTTCGAGGTACGCCAGGCTAACGCTCATCCGGCTCACTCCGCATCACGTCCGTCGGGAGAATCACGTTCCACCGAGCGCTCAGGACGCCCCCGCGCTGGTTTCGCGGCACATACAGCGGCGACCGGGGGCGGTGTCGCGCCAGCCGTTCCAGGTAGTCCGCCGGCACATAGAAACGCGCCTGATGCTGTTCGAGGAACCAGCCAACGGCCGCCCACAACCTGCGCTCGTTATACCGCTGCAACACCCGTTCGAGCAGCGCCAGATCCAGCGTGGCGAACCCCGTCGCGGAGTTGATCAACTCGCGCAGGCCACCCACAAGATCCGGCCGGCGGACTCCCTCGACCAGCGTACGTTCCGGGCCCGTCGCGCGCAGCAGGAAGCCGCGTTGCTCGACCTTCCGCGTGCCCAGGCCGGTATCCGTCGATTTGCATAGCGGCGCCGGATGAGCGAGAAACACGATTCGGCTGCCCTTGAGCTTCAGTGGTGGCCGCCGCCGCTCCGTGAAGACGGTGCCTTGGTTCCACACCGAGTGGGCCGCGCCGAGCAGCTCGAGGGCACTGTGGTAGCAGAACACCGCATCCGGCCGCGCCGCCCGGGCGGCCAGAAACAGATCGGGCTGGTGCGTCGCTGCGGAACGCCCCGGCGACACCACCGCGTAAAGACCCCGTTCGAGGAGCAGGAGGCGACCCGAGTCAACGTAACGGCGCAGGCGCTCGACCACGGCCCGCGTGCCCCGCTGGGATGGGAAGGCGGCGGCGGCCTCGGCCAATGAGAACACGGGATGGTCAGCGAAAAAGTCGGCCGTTCTCGTATGACGTTTCGACGATATCATGCTACATATAATGGCATTATGCCCCCGAATCGTCAAGCGATCCGACCGCTGAAGTTGTCGTTTCGACCATAAAATGCTGTTTATGGTGGCATTAAAAACACGAGACGTCAAGGGAGACTCACGTGCAAGCCGCTATTCATCACCGCTTTCGGTCGCATCAGATTCGTCGAGCCTGACCACCCTGCCGCACTCGCTGCAGCAGACCCGGCGTTTCGTGACCAGCGGCGCGCCGCGCAGGTCATAGCCGCACTGCGGGCAACGGTAAGGATCGATATGGGGCTCGCGAATTACGGCGGCCGCCAGAACACCGGGAACACCGGTGCCGCCCAGCAGCACCAGGACGACCACCCAATCTGGCGCCCCCAACATCAACGACAGCGCCACGACCACGCACAGACTCACCGAGAACCCGACAATCAGCACGAAGACGATGAGTATCGAAGAGCGTTGCCGGCGCTGCTCCACATATTGGAGCCCCGGCGTCCGGGGCCGCGTCGCGAGCCGGAGCAGGAGGAAGCTGCCCAGCAGCAAGGCCACAATCACCGGTGACCCGTACAGTGCCCAGCGAATCGCACCCGGCGCCCCGGTCACAAACGCCACCCCAAGCGCGATACACCACACGACACCCGCAACCCCCGTGAAGAACCCCGCGAGTCCCAGCAGCAGTCTCATGGCGCTGATGACACCCTCGTTTGCGCCGATCTGGCGCGACGGCAACCTCAGCCACGACCCGTACCGGCCATCAAGCAGCGTCCACGCGCTGGCCGCGCCCGTTCCCGCCCTCCCCCATTCCCACCTTCCCACGCAAAGCAGCGGAGTGGGCCGGTAAGCCGAATTCTGTCCCTGGCGCACGCGCCAGGCGGCGACCATTCATCTGGGCCCGCCGTTACCGACGGGCTCGAGCACCCTACCCGGGGCTGGTGGCGAGCCGGGCCGACTCATCGCCCCTTATTTGGGCTTGCTGGCGGTGGGGTTTACCGTGCCGCGGACGTCGCCGCCCGCGCGGTGCGCTCTTACCGCACCCTTTCACCCTTGCCTGTGGCTGCCGCAGCAGCCCATCGGCGGTTTGCTTTCTGTGGCACTTTCCCTGGGCTCGCGCCCGGTGGCCGTTAGCCACCACCGTGCCCTGTCCAGTTCGGACTTTCCTCCGGCCTGTCGCAACAGACCAGCGGTCGCCTGGCCCACTCCGCAACGAGGATTATACGACCATCGCGCCCGTCCGTGCGGCCCCCGAAATCGCCTTCGTCTGATACGCCGCCCGATCAACGGGGCTGCCGCCCCGCCATCGTGGTGGGAGGCACCCTGGCAATCAGCAGCCCGATAACAACCACCCCAGCCGCGCCAAGGTGCCGCCACGACCACCGCCGAACCGCCACAAGTGAAGTGCCAGCCGGGGGTAGTCGATCTTGAAACAGCCGAACGCCAGTAGGCGGGTGCAACCGTTCTCGTAAGCCGCAGCGCCGGCACGACGCGCCAGCATTCCACGGCGCTCCCGCCAGTTCAACAGCGGCCGGCCGCGCTTCGGGCTCGTCCGGCAATCGGCAGGCGAGCACTTTGGCCGGAATTGCGGCAGGTCGGCGGGAGTCGCGTTTTCATGGACTACCTGGCTGTATTCAACGCGACCAGCGACGCCCTGGTCGTACATGACCCCGCCGGCCGGATGCTGGAGGTCAATGACCGCGCCTGCGCGCTGTTCGGCTACGACCGCGCGACGCTGTTGCAGCTCACGACGCACGAGCTCAGCCAGGGCGCCCCGCCGTACACGGGGGTCGAGGCAGCGGAGCGGGTCCGGCGCGCGCTCACCGAAGGTCCGCAGGTCTTTGAATGGCGGATCCGCCGCGCCGATGGCACGCTGCGCTGGGTCGAGGTATCGCTGCGGGCTGGCAGCGTGGGCGGCGCGCCGCAGGTCATCGCCGCATTGCGGGACATCACCGAGCGGCGGGAGGCGGACGAGGCGTTGCGGGCCACCGACGAGCAACTGCGGGCGACGCTGGAGCGGCTGGAGTTGGCCCTGGATGTCACGGGCGCGCGCGTGTGGGAAATCGACCTGGGCACCGAACGCGTGCAGGTGGACGCGCGGAGCTACCAGGCGCTGGGCTACACGGTGGAAGAAGCGCCGCAGACACTCGAGGGCTGGCGGGCCCTCTTTCACCCGGACGACGTGCAGCGAACGCGAGCGAGTTTCGAGGCCATGCTGCGCGGCGAAAGCGAGTACTACGCCGTCGAGCATCGCATACGCCACCGCGACGGTACATGGCTATGGGTCGAGGCGCGCGGCCGCGTGGCGACCTGGCAGGATGGCAGACCGCTGCGCGTCATCGGCACGCACGCCGACATCACGAAACGGAAGGTCGACGAGGCATTCCAGCGCGAACAGGCCGAGCGCACCCGGCTGATCTTCAACCAGACGTTTCAGTTCATGGGGTTGCTGGCGGTGGACGGCACCATCGTCGAGGTGAACGACGCGGCGCTGGCCTTTGCGAACACCAGCGCGGACACGGTCGTGGGTCGGTCCTTCTGGCTGACGCCGTGGTGGGCACACTCGACCGAGGCACAGTCGTGGCTGCGACAGGCGGTCGCGCGTGCCGCGGCCGGCGAGTTCGTCCGGGGAGAGACGACGAATCGTCGATCCGACGGCGAGCTGCGCGTGATCGATTTCTCACTGCGGCCGACGTTGGACGCGAACGGTGCCGTCACGATGCTGGTCGCCGAAGGCCACGACATCACCGCGCAGCGGCATTCCGAACAGGTCCTGCGCGCCCAGGCCGATTCACTGCGTGCGGCCAATGTCCAGCTCGAAATGCAGTGGGAGCAGCTGCGGGCCCAGCAGCACGACCTGGTCGCCACCAACGAGGAGCTGGAGCGGGCCAAGAACGCTGCCGAAGCGGCCAATCGCGCCAAGAGCGAATTCCTCGCCAACATGAGCCACGAGTTGCGCACGCCGCTGACCGCCATCATCGGCTACGCCGAGGAGTTGCATAGCGGCCTCCGGGGCGCGACGCCGCCGGACGAGTTGCAGGACGCCGTCGAGACGATCCATCGCAACGGGGAGCACCTGCTCACGATCCTCAACACCATCCTCGACCTGTCCCAGATCGAAGCCGGCGCGATGCCCTGTGACCGGGGGCCGTGCGATCCGGCACTGGTGCTGGAGGAAGTCCGCGACCTGCTTCACCTGCGCGCACAGCAGAAAGGCGTGGCCCTGGCAATACTACAGGCCGACGACGTGCCCACCTGTATTCAGAGCGACCCGCAACGCCTCCGCCAGGTGCTGATCAACCTGGTCGACAACGCGCTCAAGTTCAGCCCCGCCGGCAAGGTCGAGGTGACCCTGCGCCACGTGAACGCGAGCGGCCGCGAATTCGTGGAGTTCGCCGTGCGCGACTCCGGCCCCGGCCTCACCCCGGAGCAACTTGCCCGCCTGTTCGAGCCCTTCAGCCAGGTCGACACGTCGACGACCCGACGCCATGGCGGCACCGGCCTGGGCCTGTCGATCAGCCGCCGGCTGTGCCAGATGCTCGGCGGCGACATCATCGTGGACAGCCAGCCCGGCGCGGGCAGCGTCTTTCGGGCGACCGTGCCGATCGAAGTGTCGGCGACACCCCGGGCGCCGCAAGCGCAGCTCTCCGCGCCCACCCCAGCAGCCGAACCACAACGCGTGCTGACGGGCTATCGGCTGTTGCTGGTGGAAGACGGCCCGGACAACCAGCGCCTCATCGCAGCCATGTTGCGCAAGGCCGGCGCGATCGTCTCGCTTGCCGAGAATGGCGCCCTGGCCCTGGACGCGGTCGCGGCGGCCGAGCAAGGCGGCGAACCCTTCGACCTGATCCTGCTCGACATTCAGATGCCGGTGCTGGACGGCTACGAGACGGCCCAGGAACTGCGGCGGCGTCGCTTCGAGCGGCCCATCGTGGCGCTCACCGCGTCCAGCATGGTCGGCGACCGCGAGAAATGCCTCGCCGCCGGCTGCACAGACTACCTGACCAAGCCGGTCCGCCGCGCCGCGCTGTTCGAAACGCTCGAACGGCTGCTGATCGGGGTGGTTGCCGCGGCGCCCCGCTAGGCCACCAGCCGCGCGCCCTGGCACACCCCAACCGCGCGGCACCGCCTGCGCCGGCCCGTCCGGTCGCCACGCGCCGGTCAGAATTCCGCTACTGCGCCAGGTCCGCCGGCAACTCGGCGCAGTCGATCAGCACGCCGTTCTGATAGCACTGCCGCTCGACATTGCCGGCCGTCGCAGTGCTGCCGAGCAACCAGCCGGTGAATGCGGAGGCGGCGCTGCTGCCCCACAGGATGCGGTCACAGCCGGCAGTCGCGGCCAGCAGCGCGATAGCGACGAGCACAGTGCCGAGCTTGACGATGGTCCCGCGATTCATGGTCTTCCTTTCATTTGCACCGGCGGTGCCGTATGCCGCCGGATGATACGTGACACGCAAAACTGCTGGTGGCCCACACCGGGGCCGCACGGATTCGCTGCGATCAGACCCGCCCGCCGCGGCGTCGCAGTGCCAGCAGGCCAAGGGTGACGACCATCGGCGACACGACACCGAACACCCCGCACGCGTTGATCGGCACCGCCCGCTGCACGACCTCGTAGTACACGTCATCGACCTCGACGTTGGCGTTCGCTTGCGCCGTGGCCGGTGCGGGCTGTTCGCTGCACGCGACGGATGCCTCGAGCGCCACGGCCCCGGCTGTCGTCGCCTTGAGCTTCAACGCGAGCTTCATGCCCGCTGCGGCCGCGACATCGCCCAGCGCCACCACGATCTCGTCATTCTCGACGTGAGCGTCGAGGGCGAGCGACTGCCCCGCCTGCTCCTGCACCAGCCACGCGCCGACAAACGCCGTCCCGGCCGGCAGCGGGAAGCGGAGCACGACTTCCGTCGCGTCGCCGTCGCCGACGTTCTGCACATCGATCTCGAAATCGAGTTCCTCGCCGACGTTGGCCACCTGGTCTGAAGCGGCGACCGATACGCGCAGGTTGGGCGCAGTGGGTTCGGGCTCGGGCGCCGCAGCCGTCGCGAATGTCTCCACGTTCCCGTAGGCGGTCCCGGCGCTGTTCGTCGCATACGCGCGCACGTAGTACGTCGTATCCGCCGTCAGCCCGGTGATGCTGCTCGTGAACACGCCGGTGCCGGTGCCGTCGCTGGTCTTGTTGTCGGCCGTGGTGGGCGATCCGCCGGTATTCCAGCACACCCCGCGGGCGGTCACCGTGTCGCCACCTGATGCGATCACCTCGCCGCCGCAGGTGGCCGACGTCCCCGTGACGCCGCTGACCGTGCTCGTATCCACGCTGGGCGGCTGCGTGATCTCCCCTTCGTAGACGGTGCAGTAGATCTCGCCCCCGGACTCGTAGACCGCCACGATATCGCCGTAGCGGCGGCTCAAGCCGAGACTGAGGTAGTCGCCCGCCGCGATGGTGACCGCCGTGCCAAACGTTGCGCCGTTGTCCTCGCTGATGGCGTACTTCACGTCGGTGCCGTCGACGTAGCCATCGATTACGTTGGAGTAGGCATCAACAGCCAGCGTGCGGCCTTGGCTGATCGTGGTGTTGCCGAAAGTCAGTTCTGTCTGCGAATAGTCGGACACGTCGATCCGCAACGCTTCGGTGTTGCTCCCCGACGTGTACAAGAATACGCCTTCGTCCGTCGAAGCGAGCACGGTCGTCGAGTAGTAGATGACACCGCCGGGCATGTGCGGTCCGGAGAAGCTCACCCCGAAGTCCGTGCTCTTGAAGATCCGCACGGTGGGGTCGTCCGTCTGCACGTACACATCCCCCGTGACCGGGTCGACATGGACGTCGGCGAACATCCGCGTACTATCAATCGCAACCGTGCTGAAGGCGCCGTCGCCGTTATTGTCATTGCGGAAGAGAGTGGTGCCCCTCTTGTTGATGATGTAAACGTACGGCGCGTCGACCGCCATGTGCACCGTGCCCGATGCAGCGCCGATATTGGTCGGCGGGCTGAATGTCGCACCGCCGTCAGTGCTCCGCGCGTAGTGAACACTGCTACCGGCTCCCCATGCGACGTGCACCACGCCGTCGGCGTCCACGGCGATCTCGGCCTCCGTGCTGGACGCTTCGACCTGCACGGGGGTGGCGAAGCTCTCTCCGCGGTTCGTGCTCGTCGCGACGTAGATCCCACTCGGATTGCGAAACAGCACGTGGATGGTCCCATCCGCCGCGACCGCGACGTTGCGGCTGGTGTTCGGGTACGCGATGGTGTTGGCCGCCCCGCCCGTCGAGACCTGAACATCACCGTAAAGGACCTCGGCCTCCGCAATGCCGCACACGGCAACCAGTGCCGAAAGGGCAACACAAGCGCGTCGCGCAGTCATAACAAACCTCCAATGGACCGCGACCAGGAGCGGCACACGATTCCGATCGCACCGCTATCAATGCTCGGCACCCACCCGCGCCCCCCCAAGGTGAAAACCGGGCTGGTGATGTTCGGTTCTCACCATCATGGCGTGGGAATCGTAAGTGCCTCAGGTGGTATCGGCGGCGCGGCGGGCAGAGGGTTAGGTGGCGCGCGCAGCCGCGCGCCCACGGCGGTCACCCTGGCGTTGGGCACGACGCCGGCCGCACCGGGTGCCGGCACGCCGGGCGCTCGTCGACGCGTGCGCGGCGCTAATCGCTGTTCGCCGGCCGCGTCACCGGTACAGCCTCGAACACCAGCTCGCCTTCCCAGTAGGCGAAGATATCGATCGACTCCTTCGCCGCGCGCTGGCTGGCACGCAGGATGACGGTGCACTGCTCGGGCGGGTCATCGCAGAAGCCGGGGACGGCCAGGTCGGAGTTCCAGCCGCGCGGGCCGCCGCCCGCCTGTGCGTCAAACGACCGGGCATACCGGTCTTCTCCATCCACGACGAGGAAGACGTCGAAGGCCACCGCGACTGGCGTTTCCTCGGCCTCGATACGCAGCCAGCCGGAACGACCGTCACACTCGATCTCGATGCGGATCGCATCGCGCAAGGCGGACGCGTGCTGCGGCGCGGGCTGCGGCTCGAGCAGATCGGGCGGCGCCTCGGCCAGCACCTCGAATCGCACAGTCACATCGCGTGTATACGCCCCCAGCAATGTGCTCAACTCCTCCTCGAAGCTCGGCCCCTGAAACACGCGGACCCGGGCCGTGCCGCGCAGCTCATGCCGACCCGGCGCCGGGGCCGTCGTCTGTCGGCCTGACGAGCCACCCGCCCCGATACCGCTGAGGCGCGACAGGCCGCCGTCGCGCGGTCCCACCGGCTGGCCGTCGAGGAAGAACTGCTCGGCGGTTATCTCGACCCAGTGGTGGCCCGACGGGAAGCGGCAGGTGTGGCTGAGGCGGTACGGCAGCGGATCGCCCATGACCACCGGCGCGCGCACTTCGAGCTTCAACAGCACCATCTGCTGCACGAACCGCTCCACCTCCGCGGGCGTCAGCACGCCGTCCCGGTGGCATAACCCGAGGAACTCGACCAGTGCAGCTTTCAAGTTCGCCCCCCACGGCCGGCCCTGTTCGGCCAGGCAGCGTGCAACGACCTTGCGCAGGTTGCTGTCCACGAGAAGTCCGGCGTCGTAGCGGTCCCGCAGCTCGCGCCAGGCGCGGTTGAACGCGGCCGGGTTGTCGAGGTCGCTGACGAGCCAACTCGTCGGCTTGAGCGCATACCAGTCGATGTTCTGCGCCACCGGCACCAGGGCCACCACGCTGAGCAGCAGCAGCAACACGCCGGTGGCGATCATCACCGGCCGCCGCCGGCGCACGCCGTGGACGACTGCCGCGCTGGTGAGCGTGGCGCCGCACTCCGGGCAGCGGTCGCTGGTGAGCCCGGTGAGGTTGTAGTCACACGCTCGGCACCGCGGCTCGGTGCCCCGCCGCCGCGGCCAACCGCCACGGATGACGAGCCCGGCACCGACGCCGGCGAAGAGCAACGCCAGCAGAATAAGGAGTCCGAAATTGAAACCGACGGCCACCGATGGAGCTCCCGAGTTTGGCCCGCTGGCGCTTCAAGCGTCGCGGCGCTCTCTTCCCCACGCCGCTCGCGACGGGCTGCATGATAGGGGAAGCGACCGGACAGGACCAAGCCACAGCCTCAGCGACGGCCGCCGTGGCCCCCCGCTCTTTCGCAGCGAATCGGCTCGTGCGGCGCCGCACTGCCACACTCGACCCGGCGACTGCGCTCGGCCGATGGATTACAGTGTCACGCAGGCTCGCGCCGCCGCAGCCACCCTGGCCACCGCAGCGTACGCAGGAGACCGGACATGCCGATGTACTCATTCCGCTGTCGCAAATGCGGCCATACGTTCGACGAATTGGTAAACCGTTTCGGCGGTACAGCGCCCTGCCCACAATGCGGCAGCAGCGACGTCGAGCGCGCCGTCACGGCGCCGGCCGCCCACGGCAGCGAGCGCATCCGCACGAAGATGCGCGACCGTCGCAACTGCGGCCCGCCGGGCGCGGGGTTCGGCTGACGCCGCTGAGTCTGCGCCGGCGGTCGCCGGTCAGCGACGGAAGGCGGTTTGTACGAGCAAGCCGTGGGTACCGAGTACTGCGCACCCGGCCCTGCAGCAGCGTGCGGATGTTCAGCGGTGGCCGGGCCGCGCAAGCGGGCCCGGGAGGCAGATGGTCCAGCACCGCTCTAGGGGCGCGGGCCGGGCGCGGCAGCGGCGGGCGCCGTCGCGGGCGTGTCACGCACCGTCCACTTGACCTCGGTGCAGGTGGACCAACGTTTCGCTCCCCACTCATAGCGCCGGTCGGGGAGCCCGTCGAGGTCGTCGTCGTAGAAACTCAAACGCGGCGGGTGCAGCACGCCGGGCGGCATCCGCTCGACGCAGACGCACGCAGGGAAGACGCCGTTGGCGCCCTGGATGCTCACCCAGCGGGACCGGTCGGGCGTGAGGGCATATAACGACAACACGCCGGCGTCATTGGCGCGCGCGTGCGCCACGGTGCGCCCGTTGTGCAGCAGTGCGTAGTGCTCCTCGTCGGGGAAGAACTTGCGCAACTCGGGCAGGGGCTTGCGCGTGACGCGTTGCAGCATCAGCGGCCCGCCGATCGGCCACGGCATGCCTGCCATCAGGAACAACGCCGCCGTAATCCCACCGCCGAGCAGCACACCCATTCCGAACAGCAGCCATCGCATAGGACCACCCTCGTCTAGTCAAGCATACCCAGCCGCCAGCGAGGCGATGTGTGTCGCGCTAGGGCCCCGTCTGCGTTGCCGCTGGTGTGGCCGCCGGTTGCGTCGCCGGCTGTGTCGCCGGCGTCAGAACCGTTTCGCGCAGCCAACCCGCCGCTTCACCCACCGTCTTCTTGTCGTCTTCGCGGTCAACCATGTGGTTGGCATGGCGGATCTCGTCGAGGCCGATCGCACCGACCAGGGGCTTCAGGGCGGCGACCAGGTCTTCCTTCGCGGCAGCCTCGCTGGAGAGCAGCAGCACCGCATCGTATGGCGGGATCGCGTTCTTCGGATCGTCAAGCACGACCAGGTCGAACGCGGCGATGCGACCATCCGTCGTGAATGCCGAGATAACATCGACGGTGCCATCGGCGACGGCAGGGTACATGAAGGTCGAGTCGTAGCTGACCTGGTCAATGAAATCGAGGTTGTAGCTGTTCTTGATGGCCTCCCATTCGGGCCGGCCAAAGAACTCGTAGTCGCCGCCGATCTTCATGTCCGGTGCGTGCTCGCGCAGATCGCCGATGGTCTCGATCCCCAGCGCTTCAGCTTGCGCCCGGCGCATGGCCAGCCCGTAGGCGTTCTCGAAGCCCAGCCGGCCAAGGCACTCGACGCCGTGCTTGTCCTTCAGCCAGCGGCGCACCTCGCGATAGACGGTATCCGCGTCGGCGGTCTCTGTGCGCCCCATGTAGTTGGCCCAGATGGTACCCGTATAGTCGACGTAGGCGTCAAGCTGGTTCACGGTCAATGCATCGAAGATCACGGTGCTGCCGAGACTCTCTTTTTCCATCGCGTTGTAGCCGGCGTCCTCGGCCAGGTCGGCCATGAGGTCGGCCAGGATGAACTGCTCGGTAAAGGTCTTGGACCCGAACCAGACCACCGGCCGGTCGTCCTGCCCCGCCTGCTTGATCGCCCGCACGACGCTCGGCGCAACCAGCCCGCCGCCACAAACCGCCAGCAGCACGATACCGCAGAACAGTGTCAGGGGCCGCTGGCGCTCCTTGACGCCACGCTCCATCCCGCCAATCAGCATGTCGAGCACGATCGCCAGCACCGCTGCCGCAACACACCCGAACGTCACCATCGGCCAGTTCATGGTTTGCAGGCCACGGAAGATGTAGTTACCCAGGCAGGGCTGGCCGACGGGCGTGGCGAGTGTGGCAATGCCGACGACCCACACGGTCGCCGTACGAATGCCCGCGATGATCACCGGCAGTGCGAGCGGCAACTCGACGCGCAATAGCACCTGTGTCTCCGTCATGCCGACGCCACGAGCCGCCTCCACGAGCGGCGGATCGACCCCCAGAATGCCAGTGACCGTGTTGCGCGTGATCGGCAACATGCTGTACATGGTCAGGGCGATCACGGTCGGCCAGAAACCGAGCATGCCCAGCAGCGGCACCATGAGCGCCAGCAGCGCCAGGCTCGGGATCGTCTGCACAATACTGATCAGCGTCAGGACGGGATAGCGAAGCGCCGACAGACGAATCACGATGATCGCGATGATCACACTGATCACCAGGCCGGCGCCGAGTGCGACAACGCTGATCATCAGATGATTCGACAGCGTCGCGGGCAGGATCTCGAGGTTTTGACGAAGATTCTCGCTCATGAGCGGCGGTTCACGCTTTCTATTTGGTCTTTGGCAGGCCCGCGGCCCCCTTGTCGTCTGACGCCGCCACCAGGTCTTCGACGCGGTCCGCCTGGCGTTTGGGCATCTCCATCAGCTTGCGCGCGTATTCATCCTGGGGGTCGGTCAACAGTTCGTGCGGCGTGCCGAGACGGGCGATGCGGCCGCCCGTCATGACGGCGATGCGGTCGGCCATGAGCAGCGCCTCGGTCATGTCGTGGGTCACCATGACGGTTGTCAGGCCCAAGTCGCGATGGATCTTCGTGAATTCGTCCTGGAGCGCGTCGCGCGTGACGGGATCCAGGGCCCCAAGTGGCTCGTCCATCAGCATCAGCTTGGGCCGCGCCGCCAGCGCGCGCGCCAGCCCGACGCGCTGTCGCTGCCCGCCCGAGAGTTCGCTCGGCGCACGATCGCGGTACTCGTCGGGGACCAGGCCGACGAGGTCGAGGAGTTCGTCGACGCGCTGGCGGATGTCGTCCTCGCGCCACTCCAGCAGCCGCGGCACAATCGCGACGTTCTCGCCGACGGTCATGTGCGGGAACAGGCCGATGCCCTGGAAGACGTAGCCGATCCGGCGACGAAGCTGCACCCCGTCAAGCGCCTGGTTGTCTTCGCCGTCGACCGTGATCGTGCCCTCGGTGGCCTCGATCAGACGGTTGATCATCTTGAGCGTCGTCGTCTTGCCGCAGCCGGACTCGCCCAGCAGCACGAGCAGCTCGCCGCGGCGCACCGCGAGATTCACGCCGTCCACGGCGTAGGTCTCGCCGTCGTAGGTCTTGCGCACGGCCTGGAGCGTGATCATGTTGTCGTCGTCCGGCGCGTGCAGGGAAGCACCTCCGGCAGCGGCCAACGCCCGGGCGAGCCGGCGACGGCCAAGGCTTCGTATTGTCGGATTCTTCGGCTAGAAGCGGGTTGTAACGCGCTCGACTGCGGATGTCGAATGCCGGCGCGGCGGCCACGGCGCTTGGCGGCAGCAGACCGAGACCATATCATCACGCCGCAGCCGGGCACGAGACTTCAGCACGGACACGAAATCATGGACATCTCCATCCGTCCCGCAGCCGACGATCTCGCCGAACAGCTCATCGACTGGCGCCGCTACCTGCACGCGCACCCGGAACTCAGCGGCCAAGAGGAAAGCACCGCGGCCTTCATCGTGGACCAGCTCCGCGCCATGGGCTATGAGCCGCAACAGCGCGTAGGGGACACCTTCGGCGTGGTGGCGGACCTGCGCGTGAACGATGGTCCTGCGATCGCGCTGCGTGCGGACACCGACGCGCTGCCGGTGACCGAGGTATCTGACGCGCCTTACGCATCCACCAGGCCGGGCGCAATGCACGCCTGCGGCCACGATGCGCACGTCACCATGTTGCTCGGCGCTGCCAAGCTCTTGAGCGCTCACAAACAGCACCTCTCACGTTCTGTGCGCTTCATCTTCCAACCCAGCGAGGAAAAGTGGCCCGGCGGCGCAGCACCGATGATTGACGCCGGCGTGCTCGACGGCGTTGACGCCGCTTACGGGCTGCACGTCTGGTCGGAAATGCCAATCGGCACGATCGGGACACGCGTCGGCCCGTTCATGTCCAGCGCAAACGAGCTCGACATCACGATCCACGGCCGCGGCGGACACGCGGCGATGCCGCAGCAGTGTGTCGACCCCGTGCTGGTCGCCGCACAGGTGATCGTCGCGCTGCAAAGCGTCATCAGTCGTTCGATCGCGATGGCGGAGAGTGCGGTGGTTTCCGTTACACAGATCAACGGCGGCACCGCCTCCAACATCATCCCGCCCGAGGTCAAGCTGCGCGGCACGGTGCGCACGCTGAATGACGCCACGCTGGCAACCGTCACTCGCCGCATCCGCGAGATCGTCGACGGCGTCACGCAGGCCCAGGGTGCGACCGCCACCATCGACATTCCGCCCGGCTACCCGGCCCTCATCAATGATCAGGGCGCGATCGAGCACGCCCTGGCCGCGGCGCGTGCCGTCGGCTTCAGTGAGGATCAACTGCTCACTCTTCCCCCACAGGGCGGCGGCGAAGACTTCGCCTACTTCGCGCGAAAAGTGCCCGCCGCGTTTCTGTTTGTCGGGGCCCGCAACGAGGATAAGGGTTGCCAGTATCCTCATCACCACCCGCGATTCGATATCGACGAGGACGCGCTGCCCCTGGGAACGGCATTGCTTGCGCAAATCGCGCTCAGTGTCTCCTGATCGCCACTCGCCAGATATTCCGCGAGATTCCCGAATAGCCCCGCCCGCGGTGCGTTTACAGGGGCAGAACGCTCGGCCCGCGGCGTACAAGGGCCGGGAAGTGCCTACTGTACAGGAGGTATCCCCATGTGCACGCGATTCCCACTCCGATGGACCGTTGGCCTGACCGCACTCGCGCTGCTCGCCGTGGCCGGCTGTGGCGGCCCAGCCGAATCCAGCGACCTGCTCGACACCGTCGCTTCGCTCGTGGCCGGCGAGCAGGATGCGGCGACACTCGAGACGGCCGTCGGGTGCGAGTCGGGCATTGGCCGAGGCGCGCGGGGCGGGCCCATGGCTCAGGCCGCCGACAACGGCGAGGATCGGCCGCGCCCGCCGCACGGCGACCCGCTCGAGCTCACCGACGAGCAGCGCGCCCTGGCCGAAGAGATCTTCGCGCTGCTGCACGAGGACATCGAGGTACTGCGTGACGCCGCGCGCGCGGATTTCGAGGCACTGCTGAGCGAGGAACAGCTCGCGCTGCTCGAGGAGTTGATGGGCAACCACGAGGGCGAGGGGCCGCCGCCGAACCGGCCGCCGCGCTTCCCCTACTGCGGCACGCAACAGCCGGAGCCGCCCGAGCACGACGGCCTGCCGCCACACATGCAACGGCTGGCGAATGCGCTCGCGTTGTCCGAGCAACAGACCGCAGACTGGCTCGTGATTCACGACGAGACGCGCTCCGCAATCGAAGCGCGCCGCGACGAGGCCTGCGAGGAATTCCGTGCCATCCTGACCGACGAGCAGTTGGCGATTCTGGACGAGCTGCCCCCGCCGCCGCCCGGCCATGGTCCCGGCGGTCCAGGTGGCCCCGGCGGTCCGGATGGCCCGGGAGGGCCCGGCGGGCCTGGTGGTCCGCGGAGAGGCGGCTTCTGATCCTCCCGCGCAGCGGCTAGCGCGCGTCAACCCCTTTCTTGTTGGTGCCGCGATCGGCGGTGGGTACGTCATGCCCGGCTGCGTGACGAAACCGGCCGTCGATCGCGGCCTTCTCCTTGTCTTGATTCACCCCCGGCGCTACGACCAAGGTCGTCGGCTGCGCTGGTAGCCCAGGAGTACGCGCGGCGTGGCTTCGCCGGGAAGCCGGTATTGCACCGGTTCAATGGCTTCCAGGTGGTGTTGCCGCACTGCCGGTGCCGCGGCGGCACGCTCATCGCCCAGGGCGGCCGCCGACTTGAACAGCCACAGCTGGCCGTCTTCGCGGACGAATTCCGCCGCGAGCGGAATCAGCTTCGGCAGCGCGGCGACCGCGCGGGCCGTGACAATGTCGAACCGGGCCTGGCAGGCGGGTTCGCGCGCGAGGGTCTCGGCCCGGCCCCAGCGGGTGGCGACATTGGGCAGGCCGAGACGGGCGACGATTCGCGCGACGGCGTCCACCTTCTTGCGCGTGGCGTCGAGCACGGTGACGTTCAGCGCGGGGCGCACGCAGGCAATCGGCACGCCGGGCAGCCCGCCGCCGCTGCCGAGGTCCAGCAGGCGCGAGGCGGCCTCCAGCGCCGGCACACGCAGCAGGGCCAGGCAGTCGCAGACGTGGTGCCAGAGAGCGGCTTCGTCGCGGGCCCCGGTCAGGTTGATGCGCTGGTTCTCGTCGTGCAGGGCCTGCACGAAGGCGGCCAGCCGCTGCGTGGTGGCCGCGTCCAGGTCGAAGCCGGCGGTGCGGAGAATGTCCTGTGCCATGATCCGGTGGTGGCCTCGCAGAAGACCTGTCGCGCGGCCGTCGCGCGCGGGAGCGCATCATACCCGGCTGCGGCGGCAGCCCAACAATCTGGGGCCGGCGGCGGCGCGCGACCATGAAAAAGACCGCGGCCGGTCGCAACCGGCCGCGGTCAGGCCTACGTTTTCACGGAACACAGGGTAGATCGAAAGATCGGCCCGCCGTGACGCTTACGCGCGCCGCCGTCGCAGAAAGACCACCGAGCCCATCAGCGCCAGCACGCCGCCGGTCGGCTCGGGCGTAACGATCGGCGACACCTCGAACCACTGGTTCGCACCGGCGGGGATGTCGTCCGCGCCGCCCGGCCAGCTGAAGGTCACCTGTCCGGCGAGTACGAACGTGTAATCCGTCAGCGCCAGGTCGGTCTCGATGATCAGGAAGTCGGTGTCGGGCGCGAGCGCCTGGTCCGCGATGGGCGGATCGCCGAGCGGCGGATAGTACTGCAAGGCCTCGCCCACCTTCAGGATGATCCGCATGTTGTGCACCCTGACGGTCGCACCCGGCACGTCGGTAAACGCGGTGATCAGCAGACCGTTGGTATCCGGGTGGATGTCGATCGGCAGCTCGCTGGTGTACTCGTTGTCGAGCGAGATGCCGGCCCGATTCGTGTCGACATCGTAGGCGACGCGGAACGAATGCGGGTCGCCGTTGATCCAGAGGCCGTCCGTGAGCGGGGCCTCGTCGTAGCCGTCGGGCGGTGCCGTCATGGACGTCATCTCGGTATCGCCCCGCGCGTAGAACTCGAAGTCGGGGTCGTTGATGACGTAGTCGTTGACTTCCGCAATGCTGCTGAAGTGCTGCGTCGTGATCGAGGCGGCCAGGCCGCTACTGACGACGACACCGCTCAACAGAATGGCTGCCAGATACCTCATACCAAACTCTCCCTGGACTCTTTAGTCCGCGTAGGGGTCTTCGCTCGCGTCGATGACGTAGAAGCAGAAGTTGCTGTTCACCGGGTTGAAGGCAACATCCACGAACTCGGCCACGAAGCCGAACTGCTGCGTCTGCGGGTCGTACTGCGGCGTGATCTTCTGCTGCAGGGCGTAATCCGGCGTAACGATGACCACGAGATCGTTCGGGTCGAAGCCGTCCGGGAACTCGTAGCCCACCAGCGCCACGACGAACATGCCGTTCTCGTAGCGCATCGCGTTGAAGCCGTAGCCGCTGACGACCTCGCCCTTGTTGCTCACGCAGCCGGCGGCGACCGGATAGACGATGTCGCAGTCGATGCACACGCCGTCCGCGCCGTCGGCGCCGCGGCAGTCATAGACGTCGACAACGCCGTTGCCGTCGGTGTCCTCGGCGGGCAGGTCCTTGACGCCGTTGCCGTTGAGATCCCAGCAGTTCAGGCCGTCGGCACCGTCGGCGCCATCCGCGCCGTCGGCCCCCGGGGCCCCGCGTTCACCCTGTGGCCCGGGCACGCCCGGCGCGACCTGCTGCGACAGCTCGGCCTGGAGCTCCGCGAACAGCTGGTCGTGAATCGCGTCCGCGTCCACGGCCACGTTCGTTCCCTGGGCCTCGTCGATCAGCTCGCCGATAATCACGCCCACCGGGATGGACAACAAATCTCGTCCCCAGTCCTGCAACCCCAGCGCCGAGCCGGGATTGATGACCGGGCAACCACCCAGCACGAACACCCCAAGAAGTGCGGTCGTGCCCAGTACACTGATGCCTCTTCTAGACATTACTCTCTCCTTCCGTTCTACCACTGTGCGCCTCCACGTCGGGCCACAGCTGCTCCCTTGCTCACTCGCGGGATGCTAGGACAATCACGATCCGGTTTTCCACAAACCGTTTTCAATAAAAACACTTACAAAACGGACGTACGCCGACGCACGCCCGCCGACGGGCAGGCGCGGCGCGTTGCTGTCGTGTTGTCCCGGCGGAGAAGCGCGCGTGCAGTTCCTCGGATGCGGCACCCGAGCCGGTCCACGGCCCGAAACCGCCGCAAAGAACCGCAATCTATCGGACGGAGCGTTTCGCTCCCTCTACCATTCACGATGGCCGCGTGGCGCGCGACGCGAGTCGCGTGTAGTCGCCTGGCCGCGGCGCGGCGTATCCGGCCGAGGCGCCGCGCAGTGAAAACCCGCGCGGTTCCGATACTTGCGGCCGGCAACGCAACACCAGTCCGCACCGAAGTCAACGGTTCTGGCGGCGCCATGCAAGAACGCGGCACACCATCCAAGTCTAGCGTGCCCCAAGTGACCGCCCGAAGCAAAAGCAAAGTGAGCGGTTTTGCGGCCGCATGTTACCGGGCGTCCCTGGCGCGGGCGGCGGGGCCTATTCCCGGACCCTCGCCGGAAGGTCCGTCGCGGCGCCGGCGGGAATTCGACGTTGGAATCGGCCACCGGACGGGTATCATGGCACCGGAGGCACGGCCGCTGATCTGGCCGGGCGTACGGCAGGAGGGAAGCCGCCACCATGCTGACCAACAACATCCTCGACCTGATTGGTAACACGCCGCTGCTCAAGCTCAACGGCGAAAAGGTCTTCGGCAAGGCCGAGTTCCTCAACCCCGGTGGAAGCGTCAAGGACCGGGTGGCCCTGTCCATGCTGGAAGGCGCGGAGCGCGACGGACGGCTCAGGCCGGACTCGGTCATCATCGAGCCGACCTCCGGCAACACGGGCATCGGCCTCGCGCTGGTCGGCCGTCTCAAGGGCTACCGGGTGCAGATCGTCATGCCCGAGGGCATGAGCGAAGAGCGCAAGAAACTGATCCGCGCGCTCGGCGCCGAGCTCATCCTCACCCCCGACCAGGAGAGCATCCCGGGCGCGGTGCGCAAGGCGCGCGCACTGGCCGCCGAGACACCCCACTCCTTCATGCCCGACCAGTTCGAGAATCCCGACAACCCGCGCGTCCACTACGAGGAGACCGCCCACGAACTCTGGCGCCAGATGAGCGGCGAAATCGACTGCTTCGTTGCCGGCGTCGGCAGTGGCGGCACCCTGCAGGGGGTCGGGCGCTTCCTCAAGGAGCACCGCCTCGATGTGAAGCTCATCGCTGTCGAGCCCAAGAACGTCTCGGCCCTGCTGGGTCACGAACCCGGCCTGCACCAGATTCAGGGCATCGGCGACGGGTTTGTTCCCGGCGTGCTCGACGTGTCAATGGTCGATGACGTGATCGAGGTCACGGACGAGGACGCCATCGCCACCACGCGCCAGCTAGGCGCCGACAACGGCCTGCTGGTGGGTATCTCGTCCGGGGCCAACGTGTGGGCCGCCCGCCAGCTCGCCAAGCGGATCAAGGGCAACATCGCGACCGTACTGCCCGACCGTGCCGAGCGCTACTTCAGCACCGCGCTGCTGTAGCGCCGTCCAACAGACCACGCCGCCGCACCGCCCGGTTGACAGCGCGGCGCAATTCTCGGAAAACACCCCCGCCGGCGCGTCACGAACCACCGGCGCGCCTTGCTGCGTGACGAGCACCTACCGAGCGCGGCCCATCGCCTGGCCGCCGCGCCGCTTGGAGTCATCATGGTCGAAAGACCGGCAGACATTCGCCTGCAACTCGGGCGTGCAATGGCGGTCTTCGTCATCATCACGGTGCTGGGGGCGGTCGGCTACTACGTGATCGAGCATGGGCGGACGGGCGGCAGCGAGGAATGGACCTTCCTCGATGCACTCTACATGGCGGTCATTACCGTCTCCACCGTCGGCCTGAAGGAAGTGCACGACCTCGGGCCGGCCGGGCGCTGGTTTACCATCGTTCTCATCCTCCTCGGCGTCGGGTCATTCATGTATCTCGCGACGTCCCTGGCCAACTACGTCATCGCCGGCGAAATGCACGGCTACTGGAGTCAGCGGAGAATGGAAAAACAAATCGCGCAACTGACCGATCATTGCATCCTGTGCGGCTATGGCCGGATGGGACTGGCGGTGGCCCGCGACTTCAAGCGGCAGAACTGCCCGCTGGTGATCATCGATGACGACGAAGACGCGCTCCAGTCCGCCACCGACGATGGCTTTCTGGTGCTTCCTGGTGACGCCGGTGACGACGAGGTGCTCAAGAAGGCCGGCATCGAGCGGGCCCGGGCGCTGGTGGCGTGCGTGGCCGATGATGCCGGGAACCTCATGGTCGTGCTGACGGCCCGCGGCCTGAACGAGAAGCTCTTCATCGTGGCGCGCGTGGTCGACGAGCGCAACACGTCCAAGCTGATGGCGGCGGGGGCCAACCGCGTGCTGTGGCCCTACGGGCTGGGCGGGCGTCGCATGGCGCAGATGGCCCTGCGGCCGAATGTGGTGGAGTTCCTCGAATTCGTCATGCACGACCGCGACCTGGAGCTGTGGCTGGAAGAGGTCAGGATCGCGATCGACTCGCCCCTGGCCGAGACGGCAATCGGCTCGGCCGCTGTCCGCGAAAAGACCGGCGCGATGCTGGTCGCGATCCGCCAGCGGACGGGCAAGATGCTCGTGGCGCCCCCACCGGAGACGATCATGGCTGCGGGCGACATCGCGGTCGCACTGGGGACGCGTGACCAGCTGCAGCAGTTGCGGGCGCTGGCCGGGGCGTCGGCGAGCGAGGCGTAGGGGCACGGCCGCCTGAACGTCGCCGGCCCGGTCGCCCGGCCGATTCAAACTTGCTAGACTCTCGCCATGGAAACGATCAACCCGACATTCGAGCAGTTCGAGGAGCTGGCCGGGCGCTACACGAGCGTGCCGCTGGTGGCGACGGTGATCTGCGACGACATGACGCCGCTGAGCGCCTTCGCCCGCCTGCAGGTGGACAGCCCGCGGGCTTTCCTGCTGGAATCGGTGGTCGGGGGCGAGAACGTGGCCCGCTACTCCTTCATCGGGGCCGACCCGGCCCGCACCTTCGAGACGACGCGCCAGCGGGCCCGCTGGACCGAACACACCACCGGCCAGCACAACGAGCAGCAGACCGACGATCCGCTGGCGTTGCTCGAAGAGACCCTGCGTCACTACCGCGTGCCGAGCCTGCCGGGTCTTCCCAATTTCCTCGGCGGGGCGGTCGGTTACGCGTCGTACGATGCGGTGCGCTACTACGAGCGACTGCCCAACGCACCGGCCGACGACCGTGGCCTGCCCGACCTGCTGTTCGACATCTACGAGACGATGGTGGTCTTCGACCACGTCCACAAGATCGTCATGGTCGTGTCGCACGTCAACGTGCCGCACAGCAGCGACCATGGGGCGCGCCGGGCGGCGTACGACCGCGCCGTCGGTCAGATCGACGACATCATCCGCCGGCTGTCGCGGCCCTCCGGGCTCGAGCCGGTGCAGATCGCAATGCCGGCGCCGGCGACCGAGCGCTACGCGAGCAATTTCGTCCAGGCGGATTTCGAGCGGGTGGTCGACCGCTGCAAGGAGTACATTCGCGCCGGCGACATCTTCCAGGTGGTTCCGTCGCAGCGGCTGCTGGTTGAGACCAGCGCCGACCCGTTGAACATCTATCGCGCGCTGCGCGTGATCAACCCGTCGCCGTTCATGTTCTATCTCAAGAGTCCGCAGGTCGTGCTGGTCGGCGCCAGCCCCGAGGTCATGTGCCGCGTCGAGGACGGCCTGGTCACCAATCGCCCGCTGGCGGGCACGCGCCGTCGCGGCATGAACGAGGACGAGGACCGTCGGTTGCGCGAGGAGCTGCTGGCCGACCCGAAAGAGCGGGCCGAGCACGTGATGCTGGTCGATCTGGGGCGGAACGACGTGGGCCGGGTCGCCAAGCCCAACACCGTGCAGCTCAGCGACGTGATGAGCATCGAGTACTACAGCCACGTGATGCACATTTCCAGCACAGTCACGGGGGAATTGGCAGCGGGCAGGACGTGTTTCGATGCCCTGCGGGCGACGCTGCCGGTCGGCACGGTGACCGGGGCGCCCAAGGTCCGCGCGATGGAGATCATCGACGAGTGCGAGCCGACCCGCCGCGGGCCGTATGCCGGCGCCGTTGGCTACGTGGATTTCGCCGGCAATATGGACACATGTATCGCGCTGCGGACGCTGGTGGCGCAGCCGACGGGGGACGGGCGCTTTCGCGCGTACGTGCAGGTCGGCGCGGGCGTGGTGGCCGACTCGGTCCCGGAGAAGGAGTACCAGGAAACGATCAACAAGGCGCAGAGCCTGCTCAGCGCCATTCGGGTGGCGGAAGACCGGTTTGGGTCGTGAAGGCGAACCGGATCGAGGCGGCAGCGACGGCGCGACGAAGGGAAGAGAGACTACATCCGGCGGGTGAGACCCGCCCTCCTGACAATTGATGACTGAAGACTGACGACGCCCCCATGAACCGACTCACCGCTGCTTTCGAATCGCTCCGTCGCGCCCAACGCAGGGCGCTGCTGCCCTATGTCACCGGCGGCTATCCCGACCCGGCCGTCACCGTCGACATCCTGCGGCAGCTCGACCCGCAGCGTTGCGCCTGCGTGGAAGTCGGGATTCCCTTCTCCGACCCGATCGCCGACGGCCCGGTCATCCAGGCCTCGTTCTCGCGGGCCCTGGACCATGGTTTCAGGCTCGACGCACTGCTCGCTGCGATCCGCGACGCACGCGACGACATCCGCGTCCCGCTACTGGCGATGGTGAGCTACTCGATCGTGTATCGCCGCGACCCGGCGGCCTTCGTCGACATGATCCGCGCGGCGGGCCTCGACGGCATGATCGTCCCCGACCTGTCCTTTGAAGAGGCCGAAGATCTCGCCCGCATCGGGCGCGAGCGTGACTGCCCGCTGGTGATGATGGTCGCCCCGACGACCTCGCCCGAGCGCCGCCGCCGGATTGCGGAACTGTCCGAGCCGTTCATCTACTATCAATCCCTTGCAGGCGTGACTGGCGAGCGCTCGCAACTGCCCCCCGATCTCGCCGCCCACGTCCAGGAGCTGCGCGAAGCGACCGGCAAGCCGATCTGCGTCGGCTTCGGGATCTCGCGACCCGAGCACGTTCGTACCGTCTGCGACGTCGCGGACGGAGCGATCGTCGGCAGCGCGATTGTCCGGCGCATCACCGAAGCCCTCGACCGTGACGCACCGCCGGACGAGATCGTCGACACCGTGCTGGCCTTCGTCGACGAGCTGACGGCGGTGCTGTAACGGCGCGGGGAGGCGGAGACCAGCCGCGCGTGTTGCGAACGCGCGGCGCGTCATCAATCGTGGTCGTGCCGGAGGGCGCCGGACGCGTTATGCCCCGCCATCCTGGCCGTTGCCGTCGCCGCCAGCACTCGCACCAGACTGGTCGCGCACTTCCCAGGTGTCGCCGGCGCGGAAGAGCTTCTCGAGCCGGCCGTGGCCGCTCTTCTCGCGCGCCATGGCGATCTGCTCCATGAGCAACTCTTCGTACGCGGGTTTCTCGACGGCGCGGAAGACGCCGACCGGCTCCGGGAACTCGGGGTTGTACATGCGCGCCAGGCGATAGGCCATCGCCGGACAGTCCGCCTTTTCGTCGTGGATGATCAGGTCATCCATCGACATCGAGGTGAGTTCCACCGCCTGCGGCCGGTCGCCGACCAGGCGGATCCCCTTGGTCTTGTCGCGGCCGTAGATCAGGGGTTTGGCATGCTCGAGATAGAGCACGTGATCGTCCTTCTGGCGGCGGTCGGTCAGGTATTCGTATGCGTTGCGGTTGTAGACCTGGCAGTTCTGATACACCTCGACGAAGGACGTGCCGCGGTGCGTCGCCGCGCGGCGCAGCACGTACTGCAGGTGCTGAATGTCGCTGTCGATCGAACGGGCGACGAAAGTGATCTCGGCACCGATCGCGACCGAGATCGGGTGGATCGGGTAGTCGATCGTCCCCATCGGCGACGACTTGGTGCGCATGCCGAATTCGCTGGTGGGCGAGTACTGCCCCTTGGTCAGGCCGTAGATGCGGTTGTTGAGCAGCACGATCTTGAGCCCGACATTGCGGCGAATGGCATGCAGAATGTGGTTGCCGCCGATGCTCAGCGCGTCGCCGTCGCCCGTGACCACCCAGACATCGAGGTCGGGGTTGGCGCACTTGACGCCCGTGGCGATGGCCGGCGCGCGGCCGTGGATGCCGTGGAACCCGTAGGTGTTCATGTAATACGGGAAGCGGCTGGAGCAGCCGATGCCGGAGACGACGACGATCTGCTCACGCTTCACGCCGAGCGAGACCAGCACCTTCTGCATCTGGACCAGCGCCGAGTGGTCGCCGCAGCCGGGACACCACTTGATCTGCTGGTCGGTCTTGAAGTCCTTGACGGTCGGGCCGGGTGTTTTGGCGGATGCGGTCACTTTGCGTCGCCTCCGAGCACTTGGTCGATCTTGTTGAGCACTTCACTGACGCGGAACGGACGACCCTGGACCTTGTGCAGGCCGATCGTCTCGACGCGGTAGTTGG
This sequence comes from uncultured Planctomycetales bacterium, assembly GCA_964448675.1. Taxonomy (GTDB): domain Bacteria; phylum Planctomycetota; class Phycisphaerae; order UBA1845; family Fen-1342; genus CAYUZU01. Next base: position 53,430 of record CAYUZU010000007.1, on the reverse strand, counting down.
CCTGCAGCCAACCCTGGAGCTGCCCCATGTTCAGCTCGCAGACCAGGATCCTCTTGTAACGCTTGAGCACGGCTTCGAGATTGACCGGCAGCGGCATCAGCCAGCGGACGTGCGCGTGCGACACGTCCTTGCCGTCCTCGCGGGCCACCTCCACCGCGGTCCGCACGGCGCCGAACGTGCCGCCCCACGACACCACGAGCAGCTCGCCGGTCTCTTCGCCGAACACGTCCTGCTCGGGAATCTCGTGCACGACGTTGGCAACCTTCTCCGCCCGGAGTTCGGTCATGCGCTGGTGGTTCTCCGGCACGTAACACACGTTGCCGGTCGTCTCGGCTTTCTCCAGCCCGCCGATACGGTGTTCCAGCCCGGGCGTGCCGGGGATGGCCCACGGCCGGGCACCGTGCTCGTCCCGGCTGTAGGTGTGGAAGTTCTTGGGATCGTCCGGGTGGCGGACCGTGATCCGCGGCAGCTCCTTCAGGTCGGGAATGCGCCAGGGCTCGGACCCGTTGGCCAGGTAGCCGTCGGTGAGCAGCACCACGGGCGTCATGTACTTGACTGCGATGCGCGTCGCCTCGACCGCCGCCCAGAAGCAATCCGCCGGCGATTGGGCCGCGAGGACCGGCAGCGGACACTCGCCGTTGCGGCCGACGACCGTCTGCCACAGGTCGGCCTGCTCGGTCTTGGTGGGCAGGCCAGTGCTGGGCCCGCCACGCTGCACGTTGACGATCACCATGGGCAGTTCGGTCATCACGCCCAGGCCGATGGCCTCCTGCTTGAGCGCCATGCCCGGGCCGCTGGTGCCCGTCGTCGCGATCGCGCCGGCGAACGCGGCGCCCACAACCGAGGCCATCGCGGCAATCTCGTCCTCGGCCTGGAACACGCGGACATCGAAGTTCTTGTGCAGCGAAAGCTCGTGCAGGATCTCGCTGGCCGGCGTGATCGGGTAGGACCCGTAGAACAGCGGCTTGCCCGCCACCTGGGCCGCGGCGATCAGGCCGAGCGCCGTCGCCTGGTTGCCCGTAAGGCTGCGATACAAACCGGGCCGCAGCCGGGCGGGCTTGACGCGGTAGCGGATGCTGAACAGGTCGGTGGTTTCGCCCAGCGCGTAGCCCGCCTCCAGCGCGAGGATGTTGGCGCGGGCCACCGCCGGCACCTTGGCGAACTTGCTGCTGATCCAGCTGCGCGTGGTCTCGACCGGGCGATCGAACAGCCAGTACAGCAGCCCCAACGCGTAGAAGTTCTTGCAGCGGCCGGCATCGCGCGGCCCGAGGCCGGTCTCCTTGACCGCCTCGAGCGTCTGGTTGGTGATCGGGATCTTGTAGACCTGGTAGCGAGCGAGGTCGTTCCCGTCGAGCGGATTGGCCTCGTAGTTGGCACGCTTCAGGTTCGCCTCCGTGAACTCATCGGAGTTGACGATCAGCACGCCACCTTCGTTGAGATCGAGCAGGTTGACCTTCAGCGCGGCCGGATTCATCGCCACGAGGGCATCCACCCGGTCGCCGGGCGTGTGAATGTGCCGGCTGCTGAAATTGATCTGAAACCCCGACACGCCGGCGAGCGTGCCCATGGGCGCGCGGATTTCGGCGGGATAGTCGGGGAAAGTGGCCACGTCGTTGCCGAAGACGGCCGAGGTGGCGGTGAACTGCCCGCCGACGAGCTGCATGCCATCGCCGGAGTCGCCGGCGAAGCGTACGGCAGCCTGGAAGCGTTCCTCAACGCGGCTGGCGGAAGGGTGATCGGCCTTTTCAGCGGTGGAAGTTCCCATGTTCTTTCTCGCGAGAAAGACGATTGTGGCGGTGGAATGGGCGTACACTCCCCGGATGACCGCCACGGTGGATCGTGAGAGCGACAAACGGAATGTCTTGTAGAAGCGACACTTACCTGCGACCTGTCGCTTGAAGAGTCTGCCAGCATACGAAACAGTAGATTGTAACAGCCGCGAAAGGCTATTGCCAGCCGGAATCGGGTTTTGCGGTCCGCCGCAAGGGCTCCCGGCCGTGGCTGGCCTTTACGGATTCGTAATGGTTCACTAAGCTTCGGGCCTTGGTACGGTCGTCCCGGGTGTTGGTTCTTTGGTGTCTTCATGCCCGTCGCGCAGAGTGAAAGACTCGACGCCCTTCCCCCATACCTGTTCGCCGACATCACGCGCCGCAAGCTTGCCGCCCTGCAGGCCGGCCGCGAGGTGATCGATTTCGGTGTGGGCGACCCCGATGAGCCCCCGCCGCCGTTTATTCGCGACGCCATGAACCAGGCGCTGCGCCAGACGCGCTGCCACCGCTACGACCTGGCGGGCGGCTGGCCGTCGCTGCGGCAGGAGATCGCGCGGTTCTTCAACCGCCGCTACGGCGTCGACCTCGATCCGCAGGCCGAGGTGCTCGTGCTCATCGGCAGCAAGGAGGGCATCGCTCACCTGCCCCAGGCCGTCGTCAATCCCGGCCAGGCCGTGCTGGTGCCCGTGCCGGGCTATCCGGCGTACCGTGCGGGGACCATCTTCGCGGGCGCGGAGCCGATCACGCTCGATCTGTCGGCCGCGCACGGCTGGCGGATCGACCTCGATGGGATCGCCCCGGGTGTCGCGCGGCAGGCGGCCCTGATGTACCTGAACTACCCGAACAACCCCACCGCCGCGACCGCCGACCTCGCGTACTTCGAGCGTGCGGTGGCCTTCGCCCATGAGCACGATCTGCTGCTGGCGAGCGATGCGGCCTATAATGAGGTGTACTTCGACGACAGCCCGCCGCCGAGCGTGCTCCAGGTGCCCGGAGCGCGGGATGTGGCGGTCGAGTTCCATTCGGCATCCAAGACCTTCAACATGACCGGCTGGCGCATCGGATTCGTGGTCGGCAATGCTGACGCGATTGCCGCCCTCCGGCGGGTGAAGGCGAACTACGACAGCGGCGCGTTTCCGGCGATTCAGGAGGCGGCGTGTGCCGCGTATGCCCAGTACGACCACCCGGATGTGGTCGCGGCCCGCCAGTTGTACCGCCCGCGCGCCGAGCTGCTCTGCAGCGGACTGCAAGCGCTGGGGTTCAAGGCCGAACCCCCGCGCGCCACTTTCTACGTCTGGGCGCGGGTCCCGGACGGGTGCGAATCCCTGACCGTGTGTACGCGGCTGCTCGAGGAAGCTGACATTGTCGGCGTTCCCGGGGCGGGCTTCGGCCCGTCCGCCGAGGGCTACGTGCGCTTCTCCCTCTGCGTGCCGGATGAACGGATTCGGATGGCCGTCGAACGGATGCGAGGACTTCAATGGTAGGGCATGGTGGCATCTTCATCGGGCTGGGCTCGAACCTGGGAGACCGCGAACAGCACATCCGCGACGCCCTGTGCGAGCTCGAGGAGGGCGGCGACATTCGCGTGCTGCGCTGCTCCAGTCTGCACGAAACCGAACCCGTCGGCGGCCCCGCCGACCAACCGCTATACCTGAACGCCGTGGCCGAGCTCGCCACCGAGCTCGAGCCGCACCAGCTGCTGGATCGGCTGCTGGAAACCGAGCAGCGTCATGGGCGCGAACGGCGGACCCCCAACGGCCCGCGCACCCTGGATCTGGACCTCTTGATCTTCCGCGACTGCGTCATCGACGAAGCCGGGCTGTCCGTGCCGCACCCACGCATGTGGCAGCGCAGTTTCGTGATGCAGCCGCTGGCCGAAGTGTGCGACCTGGGGCGCCTCGTCGCCGCACGGCGCCTGCGCAGTGCCGCGCGCCGGGAGACTCCGCATCATGTATGTCGACATCGCGACGGGGCAGAAGCACTGGCGTGAGATCTACAAGCTGTGCATCGGGTTCATCAACCCGCGGCCGATCGCGCTCGTCGCGACGCGCGGGGCCGATGGCTCGCAAAACCTGGCCCCCTACAGCTTCTACAACATGGTGTCCGCCAACCCGCCCGTGGTCATCGTCTGCCCGACGGTCAACCGCCACGGCAAGCACAAGGACACCTACCACAACATCGAACAGACGCGCGAGTTCGTTGTCGCCACCGTCTCCACCGAGCTGGGGGCCAAGATGGTGGCCTGCGCGGGCCTGTATCCGTACGGCCAGAGCGAATTCACCCTCTGCGGCCTGACCCCCGCCTCCGCGACAAAGGTCCAGGCCCCGCTCGTCAAGGAAGCCCCCGTCAACATCGAGTGCCGCCTGCGCGAGATCAAGCTGCTCGGCGACGGCGGCCCCGGCAGCGGCAACGTCATCTTCGGCGACATCGTCGCCATCCACGCCGACGACCGCATCCTCGACGACAACGGCGTTCCCGACCCGCACAAGCTCCACACCGTCGGCCGGCTCGGCGGCTCCTGGTATGCCGACGCCGCCGAGCCCTACGAGATGAGAATCCCCGAGGTCTGACCGGCTACGGGTTGACCCGATTCACCGCGATCCTGGTGCTGGCGAATTCCCGCACGATCCGCACGGTCTCCTCGGCCACCGCGAGCTGCGCCTGCTCTGTCGAGGCACCAATGTGGTGCGTGCCGTACAAGTTGGGCAAATCGCACAACGGCGACTGGATTTCCTTGGCGTCCGCGGCGGGCTCGTTCTCGTACACATCCAGCGCGGCAGCCCGGATCGTGCCCGCCTTCAAGGCCGCCATGAGAGCGGGCTCATCAATAACCGATGCCCGGCTGGTGTTGATGACGCAGGCGTGCGGCTTCATCAGCTTCAGGCGTTCGGCGTTGATCAGGTGCCTGGTCTCGCCGGTGCCGGGCACGTGCAGCGAGATGTAGTCGGCCTCGCGCAGCAGCGTATCCATGTCGACCCGCTGAAAGTTGGGGTGCTCCAGCGGCTTGAGGTCGGGCACCACGTCGAACCAGATCACCTTCATGTCGAAGGCCAGCGCCCGCTTGGCCAGCTCGACGCCGATGCGGCCGACGCCCACGATGCCGAGGGTGCTGGTCTTCAGGCCGCGGGCCTTGCTGTAGCCCTTCTTGTCCCACTTGTGGGCCCGCAGGTCGGCAACGTTGTCCGCGATCCGCCGATCGAGGTTGATGAGGTGCCCCATCGCCAACTCGGCCACCGCCACCGCGTTCATGCCGGGACAATTCGACACTGCGATGTCCTTCTCCTTGGCGGTCGCGGTATCGATCGTGTCGTAGCCCGACCCCGCCCGGATGATGAGCTTGAGCGACTTGGCCGCGGCCAGTTGCGGCGGCTGCACCTTGGTCGACCGCACGATGAGCACGGTCGGGTCGAAGTCCGTGATACGCTGTGTCAGCGCATCGTCCTTGAGCTCGGGTTCGCGCGTCACCTCATCCGCGATCTTCCTGAGCTCTTCGAGGCCACTGTCTTCGAACTTGTCAGCAATGAGGATCTTCATCGGGTTCACTCCGCTCGCGTTGAATCACCAGGTGTGCCGCGGGGCCCTGCCGCCGCTGCCATGCCGCCGCCGGTCAAGACCGGCAGTCTCGACAGCATACTGCGCCGTAGGCACGCATGCGAGCACGTCAGCCGCGCGCCGCCGGGGTGGTTTCGGGCGCGCCGTGCTCGTCGGGCCGCACGAGGCTCAGCAGGACGTTGACGATCAGCGCCGCCATGAACGCCAGCGGCAGGTTGTAGACCTCGATGCCGCCGATGTTGTTGTTGAGGAAGTACTTCCACGCAACCGCCCCGACAAAGCCGGTCAGCATGCCACCAACGCAACCCACATACGATGCGCGTCGCCACAGCAGCAGCAGGATCACCTGCGGCCCGAACGACGCCCCGAGAATCGCCCAGCCGTAAGTCAGCACGTATTCATAGACCTTCACGCGCGACTCGAAGACCAGCAGCACGGCCACCAGCCCCATGCCCGCCACGAACGCCCGGTTGACCCAAGGGTGCGTGCCGGTCGCATCGCGTTTCACCACCCGGGCCCACAGGTCGTTTGCCCCGGAGGATGCCGCCACGACGAGCTGGCTGTCGGCCGTCGAGCAGATCGCCGCAAGCACAGCCGCCAGCACCAGCCCCGACAACACGCCCGGGAGCAGATTCATCGCGGCCACGACCAAGCCGACCTCGTTGTCTGCCTGAATTGCGGCGGTCCACTCGGCACCGCGTGCCGCCATGGCGCGGGCGAAAACGCCGACGGTCACGGCACCCCAGTACACGAACAGTCCCCAGGTGAAGGCGATCACGGCCGCGGCGCGGGCGTCCTTCCTGTCGCGCAGTGCCAGGAATCGCACGAGCACGTGCGGCTGCCCGGGATAACCGAAGTTGATCCCCAGCGCCCCGTGCCCGAGCAGGAACCCGATCATCGCCGCCGCCAGGGCCGGCCCGGTGAATTCGAAGCGCGGCAGGAACCGCAAGAGGTCGCCGGGCTGACCGCCCGTTGGTGCGACCGCGTCAAGCGTACCGGTGACGAAGCCATAGCCGTCGTGTGTGGCCAGCAGGTAGATGGGGAAGATGACGAGGGTACCGACCATGAGCAGGGCCTGGAGGAAATCGGTCCAAGACACGGCCCGAAACCCGCCGCTGACCGTGTAGAGCAGCACGATCCCGGCGCCGATCAGCACGCCGGCCGAGTAGTGCACGTTCTCGAACGCGACGGAGAAGGCCTTGCCCGCCGCCGCGAGCTGGGCGGCCACATACAGCAGCATCGCGACGAGGATCACGATGACGGACAAGATGCGCACGATGGGGACGCGCTCGCGAAAGTGAAACGCGAAGAAGTCGGGCAGCGTCAGCGCCTGAAGTTGCCGCGCCCGGTCACTCATCGGCCCGGCCAGAACGAGCCAGTTGAACAAGTAGCCCAGCAGGCACCCGGGGATGATCCAGTAGGCCGCGAACCCGTTCGTAAACGCCCAGCCGACCAGCCCCAGCGTCACCCAGCCGGACTCGCTCGACGCCGCCGCCGACAAGGCCCCCACCCATGGCCCGAGCGAGCGGCCGGCGAGGAAGAAATCCTCGTCGCTTCGGCGGGCGAAGCGGGCCGAGTACAGCCCGAGGGCGACAATCGCGACGGTGTAGGCCGAGAACGAAATGATCACAAGATGATCTATCACGAATTCGGTCATGACGCGCTCCGTGTGCGAGACTTTGGGGGCCCGAAGTGATCAGGAAACGTGTCGTTGCGGATTATTGCGGACGTCCGCGGGAGGTGCAACGCGCGGCTTGACGACCCGCTATACTACCGTGTTTGATCGCTGGGCCCGATTATCTCCAGACCAGAAGCGTGCATCGGAGCATCCCGTGAACGGTAAGGAAATCCTCCTGCGAGCCATCCGCAACGAAGCGACGCCCCGGGCGCCGTGGATCCCGTTCGTCGGCGTGCACGGCGGCAAGCTGATCGGCACGACGGCGACCGAGTACCTGCGCTCGGACGACCACATCGTCCGCGGCCTGACCCGCGCCAAAGAGCTCTACCTGCCGGATGGGCTACCCATCGTGTTCGACCTGCAACTCGAGGCGGAAGTGCTTGGCTGCGAGCTGCGCTGGGCTGACGAGACGCCACCGGCCGTCATCAGCCACCCACTCACCAACGCGCAGATCTCCGACCTGCGCGGCTTCGACGCCAGCCTGGGCCGCTTTCCGATCGTGCTCCAGGCGCTGGACTGCGTGAAGAAGCAGATGGGCGACGACACCGCCCTGTACGGCCTGATCACGGGGCCGTTCACGCTCGCGCTGCACCTGATGGGCAACGAGATCTTCCTGCTGCTGCGGCGTGATCCCGGCCGCGTCACGCAGGTGCTGGCGTTCTGTGCCGCCGTCGGCAAGCAGGCCGCCGACGCCTACATCGACCACGGGGCCGACATCATCCCGGTTGTCGATCCGATGACCAGCCAGATTTCGCCCACGCATTTCGACGAATTCGTCAAGCCACACGTGGACGCCATCTTCGATCACGTGCGTGAGCGCGGCGCCTATTCTTCGATGTTCGTCTGCGGCAACGCCACGCGCAATCTCGAAGCCATGTGCCGCACCAATTGTGACAACGTCTCTATCGACGAAAACGTCCCGCTCGAAATGTGCAAGGAGCTCGGCGCCAAGTACCAGCGCTCTTTCGGCGGCAACCTCAAGCTGACCACCGCGCTGCTCCTCGGAGACGAGGATGATGCGCGGCTCGACGCGCTGCGCTGCATGGAGATCGGCGGCACCAACGGCTTCGTCCTCGCCCCGGGCTGCGACTTGCCCTACCACACACCCGAGCGCAACCTCCAAGCGGTCGCCCAGATGGTCCACGACGATTATCAGCGGCATGTCGCCGCCACGACGCTGCGCGCCAAGGCCGCGGCCTCGTTCGATGACGTGCCGATTCCCGACTACGCCGCCGAGAACGATGTGATCGTCGACGTCGTGACGCTCGACTCGGCGTCCTGCGCTCCGTGCCAGTACATGGTTGCCGCCGCGGCCGAAGCCGCCACGCGCTGCGCGGGGAACGTCCGCGTCTGCGAGCGGAAGATCACGACGCATGCGGGGCTGGGCTACATGAACAAGCTCAAGGTCGATGCGATTCCGTCGATCTGCATCGACGGCGTGCCGACGTTCGCGTCGATCATCCCCGACGTGAACACGCTCGTGCAGGCCCTCGAAGACGCCGCCGCCAAGAAGCAGGGAGCCTGAACCGCGTGCGCTCATGATTCCAGTCTCGCTCGTCACCGGCTTTCTCGGCAGCGGCAAGACGACGTTCCTGCAACGCTGCGTCGAACGACTGCGCGAGCGCCGCATCGTCTACCTCGTCAACGAGTTCTCCCCCACCGATGTCGACGGGCAATTGCTCGACCTGCCACCGGATCAGCTCGTCACGATTGCCGGGGGCAGCATCTTCTGTCGCTGCCTGGTGACGGATTTCATAGGTCGCTTGCGCGAGATCGCCGACAAACACGCGGCGATCGACGGCGTGATCATCGAGGCCAGCGGGATCGCCGACCCCAAGGTCGTCGCGCAGATGCTCGCCGAGACGAGGCTCGACGAGGCCTTTCACCTCGCCACCATCATCAGCATCGTGGACCCGGACACGTTTGGCGATTTGCTCGAGACGCTGCCGAACATTCGGGCGCAGGTCGAAGCCGCAGGCGTCGCGATCATCAACAAGGTCGACCTGCATGATGAAGCGGCGCTCGGCGCGACCGAACGGCAACTGGGCGCGATCAATCCCGACCTCGTCATCCACCGCGCGCGCTATGCCGACGTCGCGGTTGACCTTTTCGCTGACGCCCGTCCCACCACCCTCACCGGCGATTACGCCCTTTGCACCGACCCGAACTATGGCCGGATGCAGATCACGCCACGTGATGATCTCGACGTGCATCAACTCGCGGCGCTGCTCGAGCCCATCCGCGGCACGCTGTATCGGCTGAAGGGCTTCGTGCGCAGCGACGGCCGGTTGCAGTATCTCGACGTATCGCGTGCCGGCATCGAAACGCGACCGACGTCAAGACACGACGCGACGCCGCAGTTGGTCTGCATTTACCCGCCGGCGGCTTTCGCCGAGGTGCGTGCAGTGTTGGAGAAGCTCGAGAAGCGTGGCAACTGACTGTCGGCTTCAGTGCTCAGGAGACGGCACAGCCGAAGCCCTCCGCCGCGGCGTCGCTCTCATCTCTTGATCTCCCGAATAAACTCCTGCACTTCGGGGATCTCGCCCTGAAACACGAGGTAACCGTTGTATGGCTCGCGCTCGGTGATCTCGTCTGCCACCGGCGTCAGCATCAGCCGTTGCACCTTGTCGCGGTCATCCGTCTGTCCCAGTGCCCAGCAGAGCTTCATGTAGGCGACTTCCGGCAGCATGTTCGCCGCCGGCACCACACCCAGCTCCATGATCTCGCGGCCAGTCTCGTACACGTACATCTGCACGTAGCCCCACAGCGTCTGCACCGTCATGTACACATGGACGCCGGCCTCTGCCGCCCGCTTGAGCGCCGGGTACAGCGGTTTGTTCACGTGCCCCAGGCCCGTGCCCGCGATGACAATTCCGCGATACCCTTTCTCGACGATCGCATCCACGACATCCGGCTGCATCCCGGGGTAGTAATAGAGGATCGTGACCTTCTCCTCGAACGTCGGCGTGATGACGACGTCGCGGTCCTTGCGGCGCGGCTTGTGATCGTGCCGCAACGGCGTGATGCGGTGCTGGTCGATCATCGCCATCGGCACGTCGCCGATCGTGCGAAACGTCGAGCGATAGCTCGAGTGCATCTTGCGCACACGCGTGCCGCGGTGCAGCAGGCAATACTCGTCGGACGTCGGCCCGAACATGCACACCAGTACCTCGGCCATGTCACTCTCGGCGGCCGCCTTGACCGCGCTGATCAGGTTGATCGCCGCATCCGATGATGGCCGATCGCTCGACCGCTGGGAGCCGACCATTACGATCGGCACCGGCGGGTTCTGCACCATGAACGTCAGCACCGCCGCCGTGTGGTGCATCGTGTCCGTGCCGTGGCCGATGACGACGCCGTCGACCCCTTCGCGAATCGCCTGCCCGATGCGCTCGGCGAGCGTGATGTACTGCGCGCGGCCCATGTTCTCGCTGAACACACCAAAGAGCTTCTCGGTCTCCAGATTGCAGACATCGGCCAGCTCCGGCACGGATCCGTACAGCTCGCCCGGCGAGAACGCGGGGATCACGGCCCCGGTGCGATAGTCGAGTCGACTGGCGATGGTGCCGCCCGTGCCGAACAGGACAATGTTGGGTTTGCCCTCGTCGTAGGGAAAGGCCTTTTCGGGGATCTTGTAGTGCGCTTCGCGGCGGCCGTGCTCGGTCATGCCGGTGATGGTCTCGCTGGCAACGCCGATGTTGTAGCCACTGGCCAGCTTGAGCACGATGTGCCGGTCGTCGGCGGTCTCGGACCGGGGCAGGACGAGCCCCCGGAAGCTGCCGCGCAGCGACTGCACCTCGACGTCACTCCACACACCGACGCCGTGCTTCTCCAGCACCGCCCGGCCGGGGCCGCGATAACCTTTGAACAATTCGTCGCTCATGTTGTTGTCTTCGTCCGGGTCTTGGCCTGTGCAGGCACCTGTAGCTTGTCATGAACGCAGCGCGCGATACGTTTCGCATCGGCCCGACCGAGCAACTCGCGCACCAGCACGCCCACCAGATAGCGACACAGCTTGGCGGTCGTGGCAAACCGCGTGCGGTCGACCCGCCCCAGGCGATCATCGAGGCGCCGCCGTAGCTCCTCGTCGCTGGCCGGCCGCAAGTGCAGTTCCGCGAACACCTGCTCGACGCGTGTGGCATCATTACGGGGTTCCGTGGTCGCCGCAGCCAGATGTGACAGTACCAGCAATACACCCTCGCGCGAGAGCCGCTGCTCCGCGTGGGCGCGGAACGTCGCGAAGATCTCCTCGTCGGTCAGCCGGTCGATCGGCAAGCCATCCCGCCACCAGGCCTTCAGGCGCTGCACCAGCACCGTGGCTGCGAAGCGCGGCTCGGTCTCCAGTTCGGTCGTGAGCCGGTCGAACAACTTCGCCCAGCGCGGCTGGCACAGCGTGGCGTGCAGGTCATCGGCCAGTCCCATTTGCCGGTAGCGGTCGAGCCGGTCCCACACAGCCTCCGGCAACCCACCCTCGATGGTCGCCAGACGCTCTTCGGTAATGGCCAGCGGCGGCAGGTCGGTATCGGGGTACATTCGCTCGGGGCCGGGCAACACGCGCTCGAACCCGTTGGTGCCGTCCTTCAAGGCCTGGCGCGTGTCGTTCGGGATGCCCTCGGTGGCCTCCTGCGCCCGGATGATAATCTCGTTGCAGGCCATCAGGGTATCGCCCTCCGGTCCCCAGACGAGCACGAGCGCATCGCCATGCTGGGCCCGCATCTTGCGCCGCAGGTCCTTCCACTCGCGCCCGGCCAGCGTCTCCGACGCCGCATCAGAGTGGATCATGTTCGGCAACTGGGTCAGGCACGCGATGACGCGCACGCGATCGGCGAACTCCTTGGCGAAGGTCGTATGCTCCTGCGTCGGCTCATTCAGCAGACCACCGAAACCGCACAGCTTGACGCAGCGCACCCGGTGCCCCGCCGCCAAAGCGGCCACGATCGGCTGATACGCGCTTTGCGAGACGATGCGCGTGACATCCTCGGCCCCCGCCTCCAGCGTATCCGGCCGCACCCCGCGGGACCGCAGCACATCGCGGATGTGCAGCAAGCTGCACTGCCGCCGCGCCTCGTTGTAGATCAGGTGGGGATTGCGCCAAAGCTGCGGCGTGCCCTTGATCTCGACCCGCGTGCCGCCGGTGACACTGACGTTCACATCCTGGCGGCCCGCGCCGTACCCCGTTCGAACGTGCCCCGTGCTACGGCACAGCAGCCGGAGAATCTGGCCCACTTCGGCCGCCTCCTGCGGCGTGCGGATGTCGGGCTCGGTGACGGTCTCGATCAGCGGCATGCCCAGCCGATCGGTCAGGTAGACGCGGTCGTGCCCGACGTCGGCGACTTCGCGACAGGCGTCCTCCTCGATCGAGAGCTGCCGAATCCGAATCTTGCGGTCCCTGTAGGGGATCCAGCCATCGACCCCCAGGATGCCCGTCCGCTGGAAGCCCGTCGGAATCGACCCGTCGAGGTACTGCTTGCGGGCGATGTGCAGTTCGCCGACCAGATTCAGCCGCAGCAGCATGCAGATTTCCAGCGCGATGTCGAGCGCCTGGTCATCGATCATGAACGGCGGCGTGTCGTCAAACTCGTAAGTACACACGGTCGCGTGGTGAATGCGATAGTAGATGTTCTTGCGTGTTTTCTTCTCCATCAGGGCCGTGCCGTCGTACTCGCCCAGTTCGGACAGCGTCGGCCGCATGTGGCGCAGGATGACCGCATCATAGTCGTTGGTGTACTGCCCCGCCGGACAGCGACAGAACAACTTGCGCCGCGTACGGAGCTGCTGGTGCACCTCGAGCCCGACCTTCAACCCGATGCTCGCATAGTCATCAGGCATCATTTCGTGGAACGGCTTGAACGGTAGTGGCATGTAACAGGTTCTCCTGGGGCGGTGAACCTGCACTATAGCAGGCGGCTAGCGCCGGGGCAAAGGGCCCGCCCTTGCAGGTCGCGGTCTCTCAGCGCAGCCCCGGCACGAAGGACATGACGATCTCGAGCGCAATCAGGATAATGATGATCCACTCGAGGATCTCGATTCGGCGGTTGGCGTGCTGGTCGTTGATCTTGTCGTAGATGCTCTCGATCGATTCCAGCTTGCGCAGGATGCTGCTGTCCCAGTCCGCCAGGTGGAATCGCTGTGAAACAAGCCGGTGCACGCGGGCCAGGTACTGGTCGCCCAGCAACTTCAGCGCGTTATTGACCCCCTCGTACAGCAGCGCGCTGTCGGTCTGAAACTCCGCGATCCGGCGCATGTCCGCCCCCAAGGTACCAATAAACGCAGTCAGCGGGTTGCCCCAGCGTGCGACCGCCTCGTGGGCGTGCTCGAGCGTCTGGTCGAGGCGGTCGTCCAGATAGCGGTACTCGAGCAATTCGACGTTCGCATACTCCAGCACGCTGCGAACATCGTCGGCGTCGCGATCGAACAGCAGCGACGCATTCCAGTCGATCAGGGTTCGATCACTCGGCGAGTAGCTGATCTCGTAGGCCAGGGCGTCCCGCACCTCCTGCTCAGACAGGGCCGTGCCCTCGGCCCGCAGGATCTGGGCCAGCAGTTGCCGTTGTGTCTGCACCACCTCCGCCGAATCAGCGACGCCCGCAACCTCCTTGATCTGATAGATCGCGTAGTCCTCTACCAACGGCATGACGTCGAGCTTCTTGATGGTCGGCCCCACCGCGTCCACCAGCTTCATCACGACGCCGCGCGACGCTTCCCAAAGCACCTCGTTGTCATAGAGCGTGTCGCTCAGTTCGCGCAACCCCGCCAGCGATCCGTTGAGCGGTATCGTGTACTGCACCGAGACCGCCCCGAAATCGTACAGTACCGCCTCCACCAGCGCGTCGGTGCGAAACCCCGCGAGCTCGATCGGCTCACCGGTATACGCCACCCGCAGCGGCGGCGGCTGGTATTCGAAGTAATAGGGCGCGCGGCGCTTGTGCCGAATCGACGTCCGCCGCATGTCGGCCGTAATGAGCCGCTGGGCCGCATCGAGGTCGATCGCCAGGCCCAGGTCGTACGCGAACAGCATGTAGCACGTGCCGCGCACGTCCGGCACGGCCGCGTCTGTTCTCGCCGACGCAGCGCCGGGTTGGGCCGCATCCGTACTGGCAGGTGTGTCGACCATGTAACCGACCGGCTCCGTCAGGGCGCGGGATACTCGTTCTCGATCCACGACCGGCTTGGTTCGAAGATCTCCACCAGCCGATCCATCTCGGGGTGCGCAGCGCGAAAGTGCCCATTCAGCGGTGAAAGCTCGCACATCGCCCGCTCGCGGCTGTCGCCGTTGACCACCATGCGCCAGATGCCCGCCGCCGCCCCGGTCCGATCGGCCCCCGCCTTGCAGTGGATCAGGATCGGGTGCTCGGCGGACTTGAACGTGTCGTACAGCAGCAGCAGCGTCTCGCGCGGGGGAAAGTGGAATGCGCTCATCCGCACATCGACGTGCTCGACCCCCAGTTCGTCGGCGACTGCTCGTTCGCGCTGGTACCACCAGCGATCCGCATTCTCGCCACGCAGGTTGATGATCGTGCGGATGTCGTGCTGCTTGACGACCAGCCGCAATGTCTGCTCGTCAAGCTGGGCCGAGCGATAGGCTCGGCCCGGTTCGATCACGCGCAAGTTGTCGGTGATGGTGACCGGCGCGTAGTCGTCGGCCTCACCCAGGCCACAGCCCGGCAGAAGCGTCAGTGCCACCAGAATCAACAGGAACCAGGACCAGCGCTGCATGAGAAAACCGCCTCCGCCGTTACCAGGGACATACGTCCCCGATGGTAGCGGCGAGGGCGGTTGGCGGCCAGTGGCGGCGGGTGGCGGCGGCCCCTACCCGCGACCGCGCTTGCCGTCTTTCCGCTTCTCGATCCGCTCCTTGATCCGTTCCTTGAGCCGCTCGAGCTTGCTCTTGGCCTGCTTGCCGGCGAGGTTCTTGGGGCGGATCGGCTCGTACTCGCCCTTGGCCTCGGCGACCGCCGCGCGCAGCGCGTAGTGAAACGCCGGGTCGAGCACGCTGCCGACGTTGCGGACGTTGCCCTCGGCATCGATCACGACCTGCCACGGCGCATCCTTCACGCCGAACGCCGTCTCGGTCAGCGGTGCCTCATCGAGCTTGCGCTCGTAGTGCTGCGGCCACTTGTAGCCGTTGGCCACCGCCAGCTTGCGGGCCGCCTCCACCTGCGACGGCCGGTCCGAGTTGATCCCCAGAAACTCGACCTGCTCTTCGGCCGCCAGGGAATCGTACAGCTCGATCATCGCCGCAACGACCTTGTCGCTTGGCGGCTCGCGCGTGCTCCAGAAGTCGAGCACCAGGACCTTGCCATCGCGCTCGCTCAGCCCCACGTCGTTGCCGCTCTCGGCCTGAACCGTCATGATCGGAGCCGCCTCGCCGATGTGCTCGAGCCGGTCCATCCGCTGGCGCACCGCCGTGGCGGAGGCCTTGCGGCCGGTGCGCATGCGGTTGAGCACGCGCTTGGCAACGTACGCGTCCCCCGACGACAGCGCCACCAGCCATGCGGTCTTGACGTTTTCGCCGTCATCGCCGCCGGCCCGGTCCAGTTGCGGCAGGAGCCGCACGGCCTGGCCCACGTTTCCCACGGCCAGTGCTGCATGAATGCGCAGCCGCAGGAGCTTCGCCCGCTCGCCGCGTGCCGGACGTTCGCCCGCCTGCTGCCATTGCTTGATCTGGTCGAGCGCGGCCTGCCCATCCGCCGCCGAAACCACCTTGTCCGCGACGACGATGGCGTCGTGCCACTCGTCCAGCGTGGCCGGCGGCCCGGCGTTGTCCGCCCAACCCAGGGCCGGGATCAGCAGGGTGACCACCATCGCCAGACCAACATTCCGCAGCCGCGCGTCTTCCATCATGACCGAGCTCCTTGTTCGCGTGTCCGTCAGGGGCGGATCGCGGGTCTGTCGCGCCGCCCGCAGCACCATCCGTTTGATTGACCGCAGCCCGGCGCCCGTCACGCCGTGCGCCGCCGGACAAGACCGGCAATTCCTGCGCACGCGCCGCGGCACCGGCGCCGCTCGCCCAGCCCCGGATCCGTCTCACTTTCTATCGGGCGAGATTACCCCTCGGGGTCCACTCGATCTGGATGATGATCGGCGTACCAGCGGATCTGCTGGGCCATGCCGATCAGGATGTCGGCCTCGTTCACGCCCAGTTCCATCCGTCCGAACAGGTGGCGCAGGGCGTACTTGAGGTGGTCCTGCTTGGGTTTGAAGTCGAAAAACCCGATCCGCTCGAGCGCGTCGAAGAGCTTGTCGAACAGGATCTGCTTGCGCCCGTCGGGGGCGAGCGGCTGCTCGATCGCCATCGGCAGCGGGGGCTGGGCCGCGTGACGAATCCAGACCTGGCGCAATTCGTAGCACATGACCGCCACCGCCGCCGCCAGGTTCATCACCGGGTACTGCTCGTCAGCGGGGATGGTGACGACACGATCAAACTCGAGCAGCTCGCGATTCTGCAGCCCGTAGTCCTCGCGGCCAAAGACGAACGCAACCGGTCCCGCCGCCACCAGCCGCCCCGCCTCGTCACTGGCCTCGGCGGGCGTAATCGCCGCCTGCCGCCGGTAGAGCCCGAGCTTCGACGACGTCGCATACGTCCGCACGCAATCCGCGACGGCCTCGCGCAATGTCGGGACCACACGCGCGCCGTCGAGCACAGCCCGCCCGTGGGCCGAGTAGGCCACCGCGGCCTCGTCCTGTGGATCACAACGCGGCGCGACGATCACCAGGTCATGCAGCCCCATGTTTGCCATCGCCCGCGCCACGGCACCGACATTGGCCGGCCCGCTCGGTGAGATCAGGACAATACGTAGTCTGTCGAGCATGCTCGGATTCTACGCGGTTCTGGCGCTTGGTGTGAACCAGCCCCGGTAGGACATGGCTCCGCCTTATCCCGATCGGCGGGGCGGCGCCCTGCTTCGTCGCGCCGCTACTTCGGCGTCTTGGCGTGCAGGACAACACCGCTCAATGGCGGCACCGTCAATCGCACCACCCCGTCCCGCCCCTGCACCGCGTCGTCCCCGCCATAGACCATCTGCCAACCCTCCGGAGCACCATGCGGCAGCGGCACCGCCACGCGTGCCTCCTTGCCCGAGGCATTGAGCGCCACGACCAGTTGCTCGTCGTCGCTCTTGCGCAGAAACGTCCATACGTCCGCGTCGTCATCCGTCAGCAACGTGCGGATGTGCCCGACGCGTAACGCCGGGTGCGCGTTGCGCAGCGCGATCGCACGCTGGTAGTGCGCCAACTGCTCGTCCATCACGTAGTTCTCGTCGGGCTTCTCGTACGGCGCGAGGTCTTTCCACAGCATTGGCTTGCGGCAGGTCGGATCATCCGCCCCCCACATCCCGGCCTCGTCGCCATAGTAGACCATCGGCGCCCCGACGTAGGTCATCTGGATCAGCGCCGCCAGGCGCGCCTTCTTGTAGCATTCCGGCGTCGGCTTGGCGTTGTTGTAGTTCGGCCCGTTGTCCTGAATCCGGTTTGCGTTGTCATACGCCCGATCCGGGTTGAGCGCCATCGACGCGATGCGGTCGGTGTCGTGGCTGTTCATCAGGTCCTGCAGCACGAGCGTCGCCTCGCGCGGGTACGCCAGCCGCAACGACCGCAGCCGCCGATCAAACTCGCTGACACTGATCTTCCAGTCCTGGTCAAACACCCACGAGACCACCGCCCGCGAGAACTCGTAGTTCATCACCGCATCAAAGTGCTTGCCATCCAACCACGCATCCGCGCGCTCCCAGATCTCGCCGCTGATGTAGGCGTCCGGGTTGATCGACTTGACCACCTGCCGCCACTCCACCCAGAACGGGGCCGCGATCTCGTTCGGCACATCGAGCCGCCAGCCGTCGATCCCGTCGCTCGGATCGCCATCGCCGTCCGGGTCCATCCAGCGCCGCGTCACGTTGAAGATGTATTGCTTGACCTGGTCGCTCGCGAGGCCCTCGGGGCTCTTCTTGAACACCGGCAGCGCATCATGCCCGGCCCAACCCTCGTACTCGAACGGGTCCCAGGACGTGACATTGAACCAGTCGGCGTACTTCGACTTGCGGCCGTGCCGCTTCACGTCCTGGAACGCCGGGTGCGCCGTGCCCACGTGGTTGAACACGCCGTCGATGATGACCTTGAAGCCTGAAGCGTGCGCCTTGCGCAGGAATTCGAGGAAGAGCCTGTCCGTCGGCGTCCACTGCCACGTCGTCGGGTCGGTGTGGTCCTCGATGTCCTTGACCTTCTCGTAGTCGCCCTTGACGCCGAAGTGATCGTCGATGTGCAGGTACGTCTCGGCGTTATACTTGTGGTGGCTCTCGGCCTTGAATACCGGGTTGAGATAGATCGCGTTGACGCCGAGTTCCTTCAGATACGGCAGCTTGTCCATCAGCCCCTGCAAATCGCCGCCATACTGCCGATCAAAGACATACCACTTGTAGAACGTCTGTCCTTCCTGCTCCTTCTCCTTTTCCCAGGGTGACGGCTCGAACCACGCGCTGGTCCAGGGCCGCACCGGCTGGCGGTCGTTGCTCGGGTCGCCATTACGGAAGCGATCGACCATGATCTGGTACCAGACGGCGTGCTTGGCCCAATCCGGCGTCTTGAACTCGTTCTCGCTGGTCACGGGCACTCCATAGGTCTGCGGGCTGCTGGCACGCAGCGCCCCATCGGCCAATACGAACGTGTATGCCGCGGTATCCTGGTTCTCGTGCTGAGGAATGCTGGCGACGGCCTCCCACAAGGCAAACGGCTCGTCCTCGTTGACGACCGTCATCGCCACCTGCGGCCCGCCCTGCGGCGCCACCCAGACCTGCTCGACGTCGTGGGCCAGTGTGCGGAGGCGGAACAGCGCGCGATCGTCGGTCAGCCGCTGGAAGTACAACGGCTGCGCCGGGACATGCGCCAGGGCCAGGGCGTCAATCGCGCCGTCGCCGACCACGCCCGGTGACAGTTCCAGGTGCGCCACGCGCCCCAGCCGCAGCTCCGAGTTGCGCCCGCCGTGTCCATCGTGCACGTGCCGCGGGTTCTCGGGGTCGTGAATCCACCGCCCGCCGTCCAGGACGAACTTGTAGTGATACACCCCCGCAGACAGGTCGAGCGTGGCGGTATAGCGCCCGGCGTCATCCGGACCGGTCATGCGTGTGGCGTCGGGGTTCCAGCCG
Organism: uncultured Planctomycetales bacterium; assembly: GCA_964448675.1. Lineage (GTDB taxonomy): Bacteria > Planctomycetota > Phycisphaerae > UBA1845 > Fen-1342 > CAYUZU01. Next base: position 34,294 of record CAYUZU010000007.1, on the reverse strand, counting down.
TTGAAGCTGCCCGCGAGGTTGATGCGCTCGGGCTTCGGCTGAGCCGGGTCGGGCCGGTACCGGAACGTACAGCGCCACAGGCCCCCCTGAACCGTTTTAGCCACGATCGAGTCAGGCAGGACGCCGGGCTCGCGGTCCGGCGGCAGCGACAATGCCGGCGCCGGCGGCCAAGCCGCGGCGGTACAAGCGCCGAGCAGCACCGCCGCCAGTAACACCGTGGGAATCAATCGACCGCGCAGCATCGGGGGGCTCTTGCGGGTTACCATGGGTTCACATTCTAATGGCATAGGGGCTATGGAGAACCGTTGCCGTCCTGTGTAGCCGATGCCGGCTGCACCGTCAATATCGCCTGCAATGCTCAACACGTTCGTAAACCTGACCGGCCGTGCCGCTCGCTACGCCGTCGCGACCGCCGCCGTGGCCCTGCTGCTGTGGTCCGTCTTCTGGGTGATCAGCCGGCCCTGGCGCGAGGCCGCCGAGACCGGCGACCAGATTGAACTGGTGCTGATGAACTGGTCCGGCGGTGGTGGCCAGAAGGAAGAGCAGATCGTCGCGGATCTCATCGCCGAGTTCGAGGGGCAACACCCCCGGATTCGCATCAAACGCATCAATCCGGGCGACGCCGGCTCCTACAACACCAAGCTCCAGACCATGATGGCCGCCGAGGTCCCGCCGGACATCTTCTACATGGGTTCGGAGCGATTCCCGAAGTTCGCCCGCGCCGGCCAGCTCGCCAGGATCGAGCGGATGATCGAGGCCGACCGCCGCGCCGGCCGCCCGACCCTCGCCCTCGAGGAGTTCTTCGAGAACACCGTCAACTGCTTTCGCTTCGACGGCACGACCTCGGGCCGCGGTCCGCTCTACGGGGTGCCCAAGGACTTCACGACGTGGGGTTTCTACTACAACAAGGACCGCTTCGACGAGGCCGGCCTGACCTACCCCAACGACCTGCCCGACGGTGAGTGGACCTGGGAGAGATTTCACGAATACGCGCAAAAGCTCGGGGCGCTGCCCAACATGCTCGGCGGGGCCGAGTTCACCACCTGGGACGATCCGTTGCGGGCCTACCTGTGGACCTACGGCGTGGACGTCGTCGACGAGGAATTCAATTCGCTGCTGTTCGAGCCCGAGGTCATCGAACGCCTCGCCCAGTTGCGGCGCTGGCGCTTTGACGAACCGAACACGCTGGTCAGCGGCGACAGCCAGGTCGCGCAGGGGCAGGACATCTTCGTCACCGGGCGCGTGGGCATGGTCGGACCGCTCGGCCGCTGGGTCGTGCCGACATATCGCTCGATCGAGAGCTTCGACTGGGACTTCGCCCCAATGCCGCGGGGAACGCAGAAAGCGAATCTCGTCGCCACCGTCGCGTGGTCAATCAGTACTCGGAGCCAACATCCGCACGAGGCCTGGACACTGCTCAAGTTCCTCTGCGGGCCCGCGGGACAGGCCAAGGCCGCCCGGCTCGGCCTGGCGATCCCCACGCTCAAGACCGTCGCCAACTCCGACGCTTTCATGCAGCCCGACAAGCGCCCCAGGCACGACGAGGTCTACATCGAGCAGGCGCAGTACGCGCGCATTGCCGCCATTCCCGGTTACCCCGAATGGAAAGAGAACCTCTCCAACCGCGTCGACCAGTTGCTGCGCTCCGGCCGCAATCTCGAGATGAAGGAGATTCTCCAGGCGCTGGAGGACGACTGGCAGCGCGACCGCGAGAATCCGCTGCGGCGTACGGATTATCCGGCATTGCCGTGGCATCTCGTGCTACTGGTCGTGCTGGTGCCGCTGGGCATCGTACTCGCGATCCTGGGAACGCTGTGGTGGCGCCGGCGCCCGGGACGGATCGCACTGCGCGAGGAGCTGTCGGGCTACGGCTTCGTCAGCCCCTGGTTTGTCGGTTTCTGCGCTTTCATGGCGTTTCCGATCGTCATGTCACTCGTGCTGGCGTTCGCAAAGTGGAACGGCTTCTCGGCGCTGGGCAGCGCACAATGGGTCGGACTGGCGAATTTCGAGCAATTGCTGCTGCGCGACCCGGTCTTCTGGACCAGCCTGCGCGTCACGGCGCATTACGCGATCATCGCCGTTCCCTTCGGTCAGCTCATCGCACTGGGCACCGCGCTACTGCTCAATCACGAGCTGCGCGGCTCGGGCTTCTTCCGCAGCGCGCTGTATCTGCCGAGCGTCCTCGCGGGCGTGGGCATCGCGATCCTGTGGCGCTGGGTGTTCGATGGCGAGGTTGGCCTGATGAACACCTACCTGCTGCGGCCGCTGCTGAGCCCCCTCGGCGTCGAAGCGCCCAAGTGGTTCACCGACGACGCCACCGTGTACGGTCCCCCGGCATTCGCCATCATGAGCTTCTGGACCATGGGCGGCACGATGGTGATCTACCTCGCCGGCCTCAAGGGCATCCCACGCGAGTTGTACGAGGCGGCCGCCATCGACGGCTCCAACCTCTTCCGCCGCTTTCGCCACATCACGTTGCCAATGCTCAGCCCGATCATCTTCTTCAACGGCATCATGGCGATCATCGCCTCGTTCCAGGTGTTCACGCAGGCGTTCGTGATGACGGGCGGCGGCCCGGGGCACGCCACGCGGTTCTATGTCCTGTACCTCTACAACCTCGCCTTTGACCGCAGCCACATGGGCTACGCCTCGGCAATGGCGTGGCTGCTGCTGGTGCTGACGCTGTCGCTGACGCTGCTCGTCATGCGCGGCTCGCGCCGCTTCGTGTATTACGAGGCGCTCAAATGAGCCTGCCCCCCAAACCCGCCGGCGACGTCACCACCCCGCCCGAGGGGGCCGTGCCCGAGGCGCAGCCACTGCGCGCGAGTCGCGTGTTCGGGCACCGTACGGCGTACATGGTGTTCGTCTACGTCATCCTGGCGGTGATTGCGGTCATCATGCTCTTCCCGACGTGGTGGATGATCGTCGTCAGCCTCGAAACCGCCGAGGAAGCCAAGCAGGCGGCGGCGGACGCGGCGGGTTTCTCGCTCGTGCCGGATCAGCCGCAGTGGGAGAACTACCCCCACGCACTGGAATCCATGGGAACGGTGGAGTGGAAGGGCTTCCTCGACGCCCTGGCCAACACGGTGGTCGTCACGACCCTCAGCGTCGTCGGCATGGTGATCTCGTGCAGCCTGGTCGGTTACGCGTTCGCCCGGATCCGCTTCCGCGGGCGCGGGCCGCTGTTTCTGTTCATGATCTCGACGATGATGCTGCCGCCGCAGGTCACGATGATCCCGATGTTCATTCTGTTCCGCTGGCTGGGGTGGATCGACACGATCTGGCCGCTGGTGGTGCCGATGTTCTTCGGGCAGCCGTTCTTCATCTTCATGTTCCGCCAGTTCTTCTCGCAGATTCCGGAGGCGCTGGTGGAGGCCGGGCGTATCGACGGCTGCTCGCAACTGGGCATCTGGTGGCGGATCATGCTGCCATTGTGCAAGCCGGTGATCGCGATCACGGCGATCTTCGTGTTCATGTTCGCGTGGAACGACTTCCTCGGGCCGCTGATCTACCTGCACACCGAAGAGAAGGCCACGCTGGCGATCGCGCTGAACGCGTTCCGCAATCAGTACGGCGGCGTGGGCGAGGTGCACCTGCTCATGGCGGCCAGCATCGTGACGCTGCTGCCGTGCGTGATCCTGTTCTTCGTCGCGCAGCGGCAGTTCGTCGGCGGCCTGTCGCTCGGGGCGGTAAAGGGCTAAGCGCCCACGCGATGCCGTGCGACGACGCGGCGGGCAACCCGCGGCCAGCGAGGCCACGCTGGCGTCCGGGTGTCTTATCACCTTGCCATCTTTCACCTTATCACCTGCCCGCGGCGTCGGGTGCAACCTACTGAACCGTATCAGCCGGCGCGCGACGGCGACGCCCGGCCAGCAAGGAGCACCGAGCTCACAATCACGCCCGCGCCCAATTGCGGGCCGGATTTTCCGCGGTACACTTTCGGCATGAATACGCTGACACCTCTCATCCATCGCTCGTTTTCCCGTACCACCCTGTTCGTCCTCGCGCTGTCGCTGGCGCTGCCGGCACTCGACGCCAACGCCGCCAAACGCGACAACTGGCCGCCCGCACCGCCGCTGGCGGCCACGCTTACCGCCGAGGACATCGCGCCGCTGCCGCCGTCCATCTCGGCCGAGCCGCTGGGCAAGGGACGCTTTCGTTGCGTTGTTCGCTTCCGCCCGGGGGGCCAGGCCGAGAAGGTCGCCCTGGTCGGCTCGTTCAACAACTGGGACCGCGACGCGAACACGATGGCCGGCCCCAACGACCAGGGGGTCTGGACCGCCGAACTGGTGCTGGATACCGGCGTGTACCAGTACAAGTTCCTCGTCAACAACGAGGACTGGTACGCCGACCCGGCCAACGTCGAGCGCGTGCCGGACGGCTACGGCCAGCACAACTCGCTGCTGCGCCTCGGCCGGCTGGCCCAGATGCAGGCCTCGCCTGCCAAGGTCGGCGACAACGAGATCGACACCATCGGCTTGGCGCACCAGCCGCCGCTGCCGCTCTACATCCAGGCCCTGGGCGACAACCAGGTGTCGGTCCGCTACCGCACGCTGGCGCACGACGTCATGCATGTGTGGCTGGCGCTGGCGGACGGTGCGACGCACAAGATGGAGCTCGTCTCGGAAGGGCCATTGTTCGCCTACTGGAAGACCGACGTCGCCGTACCTGGGGAAGGCGACGGCGGCCCGCCCATGCGCGGCTTCGAGTACACCTTCGTGCTCGACGACGGGGAGCGCGTCTGCGATCCGTACACGTACCACTACACGCTGACGGCCGATGATGACTTTGACGCCCCGGACTGGGCCCGTGACGCGGTCTGGTACCAGATCCTGCCCGACCGCTTCCGCAATGGCAGCACCGAGAACGACCCACCGCGCGTCCGCGCCTGGACCAGCGAGTGGTTCAGCCCCGCCGAATGGGAAGGCAAGGATGGCCAGACGTTTTACCAGCACTTCGTGTTCGAGCGGCATTACGGCGGCGACCTGGCGGGCATCGAGGAGAAGCTGCCGTATCTCAAGCAGTTGGGCGTCAATGCGCTCTACCTGACGCCGATCTTCAAGGCCCCCTCCTACCACAAGTACGACGTGCAGAACTATATTCATGTCGACGATCACTTCGGCGTTGACGGCGATTACCAGCAGGTCGTGCAGCAGGAAGACCTGCTCGATCCGGCCACGTGGCAATGGACCGCAAGCGACGAGCGCTTTCTGGCATTCATTCGCAAGGCCCACACCATGGGCTTCCGCGTCATCCTCGACGCGGTGTTCAATCACGTCGGTGCCGACCATCCGGCGTTCGAAGACGTGCTCAAGAACGGCAAGCAGTCACGCTATGCAGACTGGTTCGCGATCACCTCGTGGGAGCCGTTCGCCTACCAGGGCTGGCAGGGCTTCGCGCACATGCCGGTGTTCCGCAAGGATCGCGATGGCTTTGCCAGCGCCGCGGTCAAGGCGCACCTGTTCGCAGTCACGCGCCGCTGGATGGACCCGAATCAGGACGGCGACCCCAGCGACGGCATCGACGGCTGGCGGCTGGACGTGCCGCACGACATCCCCCGCCCGTTCTGGGCCGAGTGGCGCCGGCTGGTCAAGCACATCAACGAAGACGCGTTCATCACGGGCGAGGTCTGGCAGCGGGCGGACCGTTGGCTCGACGGCGGGCACTTCGACGCCGTCATGAACTACCAGTTCGCGATTACCGCCGTTCAGTGGATCTTTGATCAGAAGCACAAGATCAGCGCCAGCGCCGCCGCCGGCCACTTGGCAGAATTGCGGCTGGCGTACCCGGCCGAGGCGACGTACGTGGTGCAGAACCTGATCAACAGCCACGACACCGATCGCATCGCTTCGATGGCGCAGAACCCCGATCGCCAGTATGACCGCCAGAATCGCGTGCAGGACCACAATCCCGACTACGACAACAGCAAGCCGTCGCCCGAGGCCTATGCGCGGGCGCGGCTGGCGGCGCTGCTGCAGATGACCTACATCGGCGCGCCGCTGATCTACTACGGCGACGAAGTGGGCATGTGGGGCGCAGACGACCCCAGCAACCGCAAGCCGATGCTGTGGGAGGACCTCGAGCCCTACGCCGAGCCGGAGAAGAACCACGTCATGGACGATCACCTGGCGTATTACCGGCAGGTGATCGGGTTGCGCAACGAGCACCCGGCCCTGCGGCGCGGCACGTTCACGCAACTGCTCGCCGACGACGAGGCGGACGTGATCGCTTTCCTCCGCACCGCCGACGCGGAGCACGTGCTGGTCGCCCTCAATGCCTCCGGCCAGCCGCAAACCGTGCGCATTCCGCTGCCGGAGGGCGCTGGCACCCACTGGACCGGGTTGTTCGGCGTCAAGGGGCGGCAGGACGCGGTGGACGGCAAGCTCGAGCTGACCGTGCCGGCGCTCGGCGGCGTGGTGCTGCACGCGCCCAATAACTGAGAATCGGGGCGGGCCCGTCCGATCACGATAGGCGCCCGCCCCCTCGTTTTGCTACACTCGGGGTGTCATCATTCGGGATGATGGCGAGCCTGTTGCGCTGTCGCCGCACCGCGGGCCGGCGACGACCCCGGAGGAGGAACGAACGCATGCACGCGCGCATCCGCCTGGCGGCCTGCCTGGTCGCGCCGCTTCTGGCTGTGGGTGCTGTCGGCGAAATCACCATCGGCCCCGGGCCGTGGATCGGAACGGACTCGGCCGGCAACGTCTTTCACGAGCAGTTCCAGGACTGGACGCACGGCGACTGCCGCGCGCTCGATGGGGCCGGCGCGACCGTCGGTGGACGCTACAACTTCAACGATGGCTACGACGACGGACGCGACCTGATCGCGTTCTATTCGCGCGACGAGAACGACAATTACTATCTGCGCGCCGACTTCTACGACCTGGCCCTCGGGGCCGAGAGCGGCAACCTCGATCTGTATGTCGCGATTGACTGCGCCGCCGGCGGCGCTGCGTGGCTGCCGGACTACACCGATGTGCAGGTCGACCCCGCCCACGCGTGGGAAGTCTGCATTTGCCTGTACGACAGCGTGAACTACAAGGTCTACGACCACACGTGGGCGGTGCTCGACGAGAATGCCAACCCCACGGGACGCTTCCTCGGCGCGCACTATCACGCCGAGCTCGACAGCGTCGAGTTCGGCCTGACGCGACAGACGCTGCTCGACCACGGCTGGGACGGCAGCCGCACCGTGCACTTCACCGTGATCACCACGAAGGACTTTGGTGAGATTGACGGCGGTTACGGGTCGACCAGCGACGCCACGGACACGTTTTACGATGATGGCCGCGGCTTCGACGACGGCGTCATCAACGGTGCCATCGCCTCTGACAGCACGACCGGCCGGGCCAAGTACGCCTCCATCGCCCACGGCAACCAGTCCATCAACCAGGCCGACGACTTGCGCGTCCACATCTTCGACCCGCCGACCGTCAACAAGACCGGCTTCATCCGCACCCTCGAGACGCACGAGATCTTCGGCGTGCCGCTGAACATCCACATGAGCGGGTCGCTGATCGTCGCGGCGCGCTGGGCCGTTGCTGCACCTGGGGACGATCCACGCACCGACGGCCCCACGTTCCTCGACCGCGTGGCCGACCATGTCGATCGCTATCAAACCGGCGAGCAGCACGGCGCGCTGATCGGCGGCGTGTATGCCGAGCACATCATGCCGTACTTCGAGGGGCTGGTGAACACGCGCAGCATGGATCACTTCTGGACGCTCGCCCTGATCAACTTCAATGAATCGCCGCTGACCATGAAGGTCATGCACACGCCGGAGCGCGTCATAAGGTCGGACTCGACCGGACTGGCGCCGCTGACCGGCCACACCTTCGCCGACATCGAGAGCAGCCCGTACACGGCCACCTATCTCGACGAGGTGACGCACCTGCACTGGTGGTTCTACCAGGGCGACCCGTGGAGCGGCTACAATGGCACCTACGACGCGCCCCACCAGCACAAGATCCACAAGATCAACGGCGTGTACTGCTTTGCCATCAACGACCGCGAGGACCAGGCCAAGTTCGGCCCGCACGACGGCGGCCTGCACCTGGATACGCGCTTTACGCTGCTCGACAAGGCCGCCCATCCCGACCAGGCCCAGATCACCGTGATCTTCGACGACTGGGAGGCCCTGGCGGGCAAGAGCTTCGACCCGGGGCAGGGCCAGTCAGTCGAGAACAACAACCAGCACCTTTACCAGCAGACGATCCGCTGGGCGGCCAACCACCCGTGGATCGAGCTGGTCCGCCTGCGCGACCTGCTCGACCGCGCCACCGACACCGGCGCCCCGCAGTACGACCCGAGCTGGGTGATCGATCACGGGTACCAGTATGACCGCAACCTCCAGACGTACGAGTGGCTCAAGCACGCGGCCGAGGGCAGCTATCACTACTGGTACTACAACGAGAACGCCGGCTTTGGCGGCAACGAGCAGAGCTTCTACGACCTGGTGCCGGTGCTCCGTGGCGAGCAGGGCGACTATCACCGCCGCTTCCCCGGCAACCAGCCGTGGGACGACGCCTCGGCCAATGCGCTGGATGCCGCGGCCGGCGCCGTGTTCCTGCCCAGCGGCAAGCCGCACGGCGACCTGAACACGCCGGGCACGCTGCTGCACGACGCATGGGCCGATGTCCTGGCCGCCCCCAACAACAAGCTGCGGCAGATCGCCGAGCTGGCTTACATCAACCTGATCTACGAGACCGCCTGGCACGAGGAGGACAACGGCGCCACCTGGCAGTACCAGGGCACCAATTACGGCAATCCGTGGCCCGATCCCGATACGACCTGGGACGGCGTGAACACTTGGGCGCTGCGCCTGCAGAACCACGTGCGCAGCGTGTCGATTGTCGCGGCCGCCGCCCACTGGGCCGAGGAGGTCGCCACCGGGCTGCGCGGGCCGATGACGCTGGCCTATGCGGCCGACCTGGATCACGACGGGCAGGACGAATACGTGCTGTGCAACAACCGCGTGTGGGTGTGTTTCGAGCGCTGGGGCGGGCGCCTGATCCACGGCTTTGCCCTGAACGCCGATTTCGGCGCCTTCGACGAAGTGCAGGTGCTCGGCGCGCCGCTGGCCAATCCGTCCGCCCCGGGTGAAGAGGAATACACCGGCCCGGCCGCCAATCGCTGCAGCACGTTCAAGGACATGCACGCCAGCTACGTCGACGCCGAGTACACCGTGGTCCTCGACGGCGACGCGCTGCGATGCACCGCGCCGGACGGCCTGGTCGAGAAACGCATCGAGCTGCGCGACGGCAGTGCCACGCTGCAGGCGAGCTACATCAATGCAACGGGCGGCGACCTCCATGTGCGCACCGGCGCCGCGCCCGACGTCCGCGACCTTACCCGCACCGGCCGCGACTTCCTGGCCGCAGCGACCACGGCCGATTACCACGAGGTCCGTTACGTCAGTGGCGAGCGGAGTGGCGACGCGTTCGTGCGCGTGTACTTCGGCAGCGCCGCCCACAACCCGGCACCCGCGGACGCCGGCCATGAGAACCGCAATCTGCCGTTCACCGAGCAGATCGAGGTATACGGGGGCGGCGCGTTCGATTTCGCCGTGCAACTGACAACAAGCATGAACGACATCGATCGCGACGCGGACGTGGATGCGGCCGACCTGCATGCGCTGGCGGGCTGCATGATGGGGCCGGGCCTGCCGCCGGCGCGGCCGTGCCCGGCGTATACGCCCCTGGTGGACTGGGACCTGGACTTCGACCTGGACCTGCACGATTTCGCGGGTTGCCAGCGCTTGGTGACCGGGTCGCTGGATGGATGACGCAGGCGCGGACGCGGCTGTGAACAACAGGCTGGCTGAAAGCGAGAAAGGTCACTGGATGAATCGCCGAATCGTGTTATGCCTCACTTCGATACTGCTGGCCGGCCTCTTGCCTCGCGCCATCGCCCATGAGCCGATCCACATCGGCTTCCTGTGGCACATGCACCAGCCGATCTACTATCCGTACGAGTCGCTGATCGAAACCGATGCGCAGGGCCGGTTTTCGTTCAGCGTGGTCAACGTCCACAACCAGCGCTTCGGCCCCTACACCACCTGGCCGTTTGACGCGATCACGGTCGGCAGCGGCCTGCCGCATCTCGGCGCGCAGGTCAGCTTCTCGGGCTCGCTGATCGAGAACCTCAACAACCTCGAAGACGCCGGCGTCTTCGGCGGCGCGTGGAACAACTGGGACTGGGGCTACGACTGGGGCGTCAGCCTGGACACCGCGCTGGACCACCCGCGGCTGGACCTGGTCGCCTTCGGCTACCACCACCCGCTGATGCCGCTGCTCGATGCACAGGACATCCGCATGCAGATCCGCCTGCACAAGCACATCTACGCCCAGACCTGGACTGGCGGACCCTTGTACTCCAGCGGCATGTTCCCGGCCGAGACGGCCTTCGCCACCCGCATGATACCCGCGCTCGCCGCCGAGGGCATTCAGTGGGTGCTCGTCGACAACATCCACTTCGACCGGGCATGCACCGGCTATCCCCATACGAACGACGCCGGCCTGTTCGCACCGAATCCCGCCGACCAGATCAACCCCGATCCCGCCGCCACCGGCGGCGCGTGGGTTCAGCTCAACGACCTGTGGGCCCCGAGCCGGGTGAGCGTCCCCTTCGGCTACCAGCCGCACTACGCGCAGTACGTCGACCCGGCCACTGGCGAGATCACACGGATCATTGTCGTGCCGGCCGCGCGCTACGAGGGCAACGAGGACGGCCGCGGCGGCTATGGCGCGTTCCTGTACGATCAGGTCATGGATCAGTACATCGGGTACAACACCGATCCCCAGCACCCGATGTTCGTCGTGCTGCACCACGACGGCGACAACCACGGCGGCGGCAGCGAGGCCTACTACCACAGCAACTTCCAGAACATGGTGGCGTGGGTCGGCGGCGACCCCGACTACGACGTCAGCACCGTCGCCGACTATCTCGTCCGCTTCCCCCCCGACCCCAACGACGTCATCCACGTCGAGGACGGCGCGTGGGCGGGCGCGGACGGCGGCGACCCGGAATTCAGGAAATGGCTGGGCGACCCGGCCCCGAACGGCTGGAGCCCCGATCGCAACAGCTGGGCCGTCCTGACCGCCGCCAAGAATCGTGTCTTCACGGCCCACGCGCTCAGCCCGGCACCGAACCTGCAAGACGTGCTGGACGGTACGGGCAGCGCCAGCGAGCGTGCGTGGCACTATCTGCTCTGTGCCGAGGCGAGCGATTACTGGTATTGGGACGGGACGGAGATCTGGGACAGCAATGTGACCCGCGCCTGCAATCTGGCCGTGGCCGAGGCTGACCTCGTGCTCGCAGGAGAGGCGGACACCACGCCGCCGACTGTCTTCCTGCCGCAGCGCGAGCCCTACAACCCCGGCGGGTTCGAGTGGGGTTCGGAGCCCATGCCGACCAACTTCGAGGTGTGGACGTTTGCCTACGACGTCAGCGGGCTGCAAAGCGTGACGCTGCGCTGGCGCATCGATGATGACGGCGTCAATCCGCTGGACTCGATTCAGAACGAGACATACGCCGGCGGGCCGGAGGTCGGTGCGTGGAACGACGTCGCAATGACGAGTTCCGACGTCGCGCCACCGCCGGGCATTCTGATACCGACCTACCGGGCCTTGCGCTACGGAGCAATGATCGCCGAACAGCAGGACGTGCTCATCGACTATTACGTCGAGGCGCTGGATACCGAAGGCAACCTCCAGCGCTCGCCTGTCCAGCACGTCTATGTCGGCACGGGTGGCGGTAGCGGCGGCGACGCTGTCACGGTCGAGCCCGACCCGGCCCCGGCCGGCGCCGACGTCACGATCACCTACGACCCCGCCGGTCGCATCTTGCAGGACGCCACAGAGGTGTACCTGCACTACGGCTTCAACAACTGGAACCCGGTGGTGAGCCCGGATCCGGTGATGAACTGGGACGCCGGCAACGAGGTTTGGCAGATCACCGTGCCGGTGCCGTCGACGGCAACGCAGCTCGACTTCGTCTTCAATGACGGGGCCGGGAACTGGGACAACAACAACGGGGCCGACTGGCACGTGGACGTGGTCGGCGGCGGCCCTGGCGACGACTGGGTGATGGACGGGGAGCTGGACGCGGCGGCGACGCTGGTCGCCAGCAACGGGGAGCTGGCCCTCTATGCCGGCTTCGCGAATGGCACGCTGTATGTTGCGGGGCCGGATGCGGGCGAAGGGAACGACCATTTCATCTTCGTCTCGGCCCAGCCCGGCAGCCTGTGGTCAGCACCATGGGCAAAGGCCGGCCAGGTCGCCTCGTGGGCGTGCTTCCTGGCGAACGAGAACAACAACCTGTGGTCGGGCTGGCAGGAGACCAGCGCGAGCAACGCTTCGGCCACCGGCGGCGGCAGCGGCTGGCTCGAAGGAACGCTAAGCCTCCCCGAGGAATTCGACACGGTGCCCGACCACATCTACCTGGCGTTCGCGGCGTTCGGGACGGCGGATGGTGCCCCGCTGGTGGTCGCGGGCCAGATTCCGGCCAGCGCCGACGGCGACGGCAATGTGGATGCGGACGAGTACATGGTCTTCCCGTTGGCAACGGTTTGCCGCGGCGACTGCAACTGCGACGGTGCGGTCAACTGGCGCGACATCGACTATTTCGTCGCGGGCATGAACGACAACGTATCCGCCTGGCAGGCAATGTTCGCCCCCGACGAGCCGGGCTGCGCGTTCGCGAATTGCGACGTCAACGAAGACGGCGGCGTGAATTGGCGTGACATCGACCCGTTCGTGAGCGTAATGAACACGACTTGCTGGGGCAGTGGTGACAAGGTGCGAAGGTGAAAGGTGATCAGGAGTCCCGTGTCGGGCGGCGCTTCAGGTCGCACGGCCAAGCACTTGTCACATGATCACTTCATCGCCTGATCATGCCTACTCGTCGCGCCACTTGGGCCACGGCAGGTCGCCGACGATCTCGCTTTCGTCGATGAAACCGGGGTAATAGGGCATGACCATGCCGCTGCCGTCGGCCGGACACACCACGACGCGTGGTACGCCGTAGGGCTCGTCCGCTGACAGCCGCACCAGGTTCGGTACGAAGCGGCGCTTGCAGGTCTGGCAGTAGAACAGCGGGTACACGGCCCGCTCCGGACACCCCTCGGCGTCGTAAGGCGCCCGCTCACCGCGGGGATGGGTCACGTACCCCTCCCATTCGCCGGCGAGGCAGCGGCCGTAGATCTTGATCTCGTCGCCGATCTCCGGAACATCACCCCCGCCGGGCCGCAACAGGAAGAACCCGGCTGCGCCAAGGACCACGACCGCGAGACCACCGAACAGGACGTTTCGCTGTGACTGTTGCACCGTTCACCGCCGATCTTGCTGTTCGTCGGGGAGCTTCTGCCAGGCGTCGTGATTGGTCCGCCAGGCCGCGTTGAGATATTCGGGATAGGCGTACGGGTGAAAATTGTTCCGCTCGTTGGCGTCGGCACCGGAGGGATTCTCGCCCAGGACCCACTTGGCACCACTCTCGGCCATGCGCGCCTTGCGCCAGGCGGGCAGCCGCCCGACGTACTCCTGAATCTGGGCCTGGTTGACACCCGGGCCCTGGCCATAGGCCTGGTCGTAGCGGCGCGAGGGGTTCTCGCCCGGCAGCCACGTGAAGTACTCCGACGTGTTCACCGTCTTGTGCCAGAGGTCCTGTGCGCTGGCATAACCGCTGGACACCGGCGCCAGCGGCACCACGTGCCCGTCCCGCAACAGCAAGTTGGCGATCTTCTGCCGGCCGTGCCGCCACCCCACCATCGTGCCGGAGAGGTTCGGGAAGGACAGCTCGTCCGGGGGCGTGCCGAGGATCTTGGGGGCCATCAGCCAGGCGGCATTGAGCGAGCCGAACCAGGTCCACCAGCCGTCCGCCGCCAGCACCTGCCGCGCGGCGTCGGGGTGACGGTCTTCCATGAAGTTGAAGTGCATATGTGCGTTGAGGGCGTAGCTGCTGCGGACGCCGGAGAGCACCTCGCCACCCAACTGCAGCTCGCGCACGAACTTGTAGTTGCCCCAGTGGGCCTGGTCGCTGGCCCGGTTCTTGGCGACCGGGTCCGGTCGGCGGTCATCGGGGCAGATCTGCGCGTCGGCGTTGCCCATGTAGCCGGCATCGAACAGGACATCGGGCCAGCCGAACATCAACCACTCGGCACCGCCGCCGGGCTTCGCGTCGCCGTCGTCCCAACTCGGACCGTACTCGCGATTCTCGGCGTGGCAGGTGGCGAAGGCCTGGCCGAGGGAGCGGAGGTTGGCGCCGCACTTGGCGCGCTTGGCCTGCTCGCGGGCCTGGTTCAGGCTTGGTAACAAGATGGAAATGAGCAGCGCGATAATCGCGACGACCACGAGCAGTTCGATCAGCGTGAAGGCCCGCGACCGAACACGACAACCCAGCAATGACATCGCATTTACTCCAGCCGATGTGGACAGAAGCGGGCGTAGGGGCCGGGACGGCCAGCATTCCCGCGGCCCGATGCAGCGCAATTCACGCCCGGCGTCGCAACATCTTAACTATAGCACGTTCGGTGCCGTTGTATAGTGCCGGGGCCCGACTCCCGCGGGTCGCGCGAATGCTCCGCAAGCGACCGCTAAAATCGCTCAAGTCGAACAGCGCGCGCCGTGAAACGGTTCATGCATGACCCGCCCGTCAACCCGTTCGCGACCGACAAATCTTGACTGGCGCCGCCTGCCGCGATACCCTCAAGGATGCCTTGATGTAGGAAGTTTCGACTGCGCGCTGCGCCGCGCGGATCCCGCCAGGGCGGGCCGGAACTTGACGTTGGGAAAGGACGCCAAGTCTATTCGCTATCGAACGCCTACGCTGTATCGCGCGGAGTCCGCACCAGGACCGGCGGGCCCGGATGCCCGTAACCCCGCCGACAGTGCTGCCGGTAATTCGAACGCGACCGTGTTCAGTCGCTCGCTTGGACGACGTACACCTATTTGGAGATGACAAGTCATGAAAAACGGATGTTGCGCGGCGCTCAGCCTCGTACTGCTACTCACCCTGTCCGCTTCGGCCCAGCCCTTTGTCGACGGCTCCGCTCGAGACCCCCTCTACGGCGACCAGCCCCTGCTGCTCACCAATTTCCTTCCCGCCGTGCAGGATACCCAGACCGGCTACGGCGACGCCCTCATCGGCCGGCCCGGCGTCTGCACGGGGTCCGAGCTCGACGCCGCCTACGGCGTGGTGTACGGCGACATGCTCTACCTCGTGTTCGCCGGCAACTTCGAATCCAACGGCAATCACCTCGAGATCTTCTTCGACTCGAAGGCCGGCGGCCAGCAGAGCCTCAGCGCGGATAACCCCGCCACCGGCAACCTGCTGTCGTTCAGCCCCGATCCCAACGATCCCAACAGCCTGACGTTCGCCAACAACTTCGAGGCGGACTACTACGTCTCGCTCAACGTCTTCGGCGACCCCGCCACCGTCTATGTCGACTACGCCGAACTGTACGTCGACGCCGGTAACCCGGGCGCGGGCTACTACGCCGGTGCGGGCGAGACCACCTGTGCGGCCACCAACGGCGCGCTGACCGGCGCCGATCCGAACGCGCCGGTGCTGCTCGTAGCGGTCGACAACAGCAACGTCGAGGGGGTCGACGGTGGTTTCGCGTCCGCGGGCGGCAACCCCGGCGACGTCATCACCGGTATCGAGCTCGGCATCCCGCTGAGCGCCATCGGCAACCCCACCAGTGACATCAAGATCACCGCCTGGATCGGCAGCGGCGACGGCGCTGCCATGTCCAACCAGGTGCTCGGCGGCATCGCCGCGGCCGTGAACGGCAACCTCGCCGGTGGTGGCGAGAGCGACTATCGCGAGCACACGCGCCAGGTCGACCTCAATGCCGGCGTGCTGCTGTTCCACGCCCCCATCGTCGTGCCCATCACCACCGAGGCCCTTGGCGCCTGCTGTGTCGGCACCGCCTGCTCGATCACCACCGAAGCCGGCTGCAACGGCACCTACCTCGGTGACAACGTGAGCTGCGACGGCAATCCCTGTGATCCGGGCGACCCCGCCGGCCGGTGCTGCATCGACGACGGCTTCAGCGGCACCTGCCTGGTGACCACCGCCGCCGAGTGCGCTGCCGAAGGCGGCACGTTCACCGTCGGCGAAGACTGCAGCGGGTGCCCCTGCCTGCTGCCGGTGCGCGGCGCGTGCTGTCTGCCGACGGCCGACCCGGAGGGCCTGTGCGAGATGCTGTCCGAAGCCGAGTGCACTGCGCAGGGCGGCAACTACGTCGGTGACTACACGATGTGCGAAGCGGATACCTGCGCGCTGCGGGCTTGCTGCATCGACGGCGTGTGCTACGAGATGAGCCAGGACGAGTGCTGGTCGGCCGGCGGCGGCATCTTCTACGAGAACGTGCTGAGCTGTGACGACCCGAACTTCCCCGGGTGTGGTTTCTCGCAGCCGCACGTCAACGGCGAGCAGATCGGCTGGAACATCCCCGCCGACTCCCTCGCCATGACCGAGGATCCCCCCAACAGCAACCAGTGGGTGCTCACGTACCAGGCGGACCCCAACCAGTTCTTCACCTACAAGATCACCAACGGCGAAAACTGGGACGGTTCGGTGCCGGGCTCGAACGCCTGGCTCTACACCGACCCCAACGGCCTGGCGACGGTGCTCTACGATGGCAACATCTATGACGACGGCTGGGTGCCCGAGACCCACCGCCTCGGCGCACTCCCGGTGGCTTCGTTCCCGACGAGTTGGAACGTGGTCGGCAACTTCCAGGACGGCCAGCCCGGTCACGGCGGCGCGCCCGATTGGGACAACGGCCACCCCGACTTCACCATGACCGAGGTCGACCCCTGGCTGTTCGAGTTCGAGATGACGGGCCTCGCGGTCGGCACCGAGTACGAGGTCAAGTGCGTCGCGACCGGCACCTGGGACGCCATCGGCGAAGACAGCCGCAATATCAACGCGGACGCCGAGGAGTTCGAGATCACCGACACCAGCGACACGTTGAAGGTCTCGTGCAAGCCGCTCGAGGGCATCATCAAGGTCGAGGTCATCCCGGCCGGTCCCGTCGGCTGCCCCGGCGACAGCAACTGTGACGGCAACATCAACTGGCGCGACATCGACTTCTTCGTCGCCGCCCAGAATGACAACGTCTCGGCCTGGGTCGCGCTGCACCTGTCGGTGTACGGTGTCGAGCCGACCTGCCCGTTCCTGAACAACGACATCGGCGGCCCGGCCGGCATCAGCACGCCGGACGGCACCGTGAGCTGGCGCGACATCGACGGCTTCGTCGCGCTGCAGAACACGACCTGTCCGTAAGGTCGTCCAACGAGGAACCCGCGGGACGCCGGGCACGATCATCCCGGCGTCCCGTGACCTTCGCTCATCGGAGAGTGAGGGCGTTTCGAGGAAGTGAAAGAGGCATTTGAACGTGGCGCCGAGCGCCACCAACCACCCGAGAAGGAGGAGTGAGCAAAATGAAAAGAACTTTGGTGGCCTTGCTGGCCGTTTCGTTGTTCGCCGCGGCGGCAACGGCCCAGCCGTACTATGTCCGCGGTGATTTCAACGGCTGGGGCCTCGACAACCAGATGACCGATGACGGCGACGATTCGTACTCGGCGACGATCGACATGTCCGGCCAGACGGCCGGCGATTCGTTCCAGTTCAAGCTCGCCAGCGAGGACTGGAGCGTCAACGGTCCGCCGCAGAACGCCCAGCTGCGCTATGTCGACGGCAGCATCACGTTCCACTTCTACCCCAACCAGACCGACGACGGCTGGCTGCCGCCGATCGCCTGGTCGCCCCACCGCGTCGGCTGGGATCCGACCACCGGCTTCGACATCATGGGCGACATGAACGGTTGGGACGAAGGCAACCCGCTCCGCATGGTTGACGAGGGCAATGGCCTGTTCTCGTACGAGATGGTCGTCGACGGCGTCAAGCAGTTCAAGTTCCGCGCCACCGACGACTGGGGTATCAACATCGGCTCGACCTTCGAGTGGAACGCCAACAACGTCGAGTACGACTTCGGCACCGGCGGCCTCTACCGCTTCGAGCTCGACGTGCCGCACGGCCGCTATCGCGTGCTCCTGGTCCCCGAGCCGGCGTCGTTGCTCGGCCTGGGCCTGCTCGGCCTGCTGATTCGCCGCCGCTAACGACGGTACGGCGACCGGCGGGGTCGTGCACTCTTTGCATACGCCCGGGCGCGAGTCCTTGCGGGCTCGCGCCCGGTTGCTTTTACGGGACCGGTGCAGGGCGTTCCGCTGGGGCCGTCCGCCCCGACTCGCTATAATAGGGAAACGGCGATAACCGCGCCGCCGGTTCGCTGGGATGAGCCAACCCGCTGACAGTCGAGGGACAAAGATGCGATTCACCACCCCTGTGCTCCTGCTCTTCGCCCTGCCCGCGCTGGCCGTCGGTGCCGGTCACGACAACAACATCGAATGGAATGGCGTCACGCATATCGACTGGCTCGATCGCCGGCCGATCTGCCCGGTCGACGGCGAGAGCTTCGACGTGCGTTTCCAGACATACCATTTCGACATCACCGGCGCCCGTGTGCATGTCGACGACGGCGAGGACACGCAGTGGGTGGACGCCACCTTCCTGCACCGCCGTGGCCCGTACGACGTCTGGTCGGCGACTCTCCCCGCAACCGCCCCCGACGCGTTGCTCACGTACTACATCGAGCTCACCGACGGCAGCGATGTCGATTACCTGGGGCCCGCCGGCATGGCCGAGACCCCGCCGACGGAAACCTGGTGGATTGACCACCTGACCGGGTGCCACGCGCCCGCGGGCGCGACGCTGACCTCCGACGGCGGCGCCGTGTTCAAGGTCTGGGTCAACGCGCCAACGTGGTACCTCGAAGGGGATTGGGTCAGCGTCCGCGGCGATTTCAACGGTTGGAGCTGCACCGTGCTCGACAACCTCGGCGGCGGCTGGTACTGCGGCCGGGCGGCGGGCGTGGCGGACGGCGACGAGTACAAGTACTACTTCTGGGACGAGACCTGCGGCGGCAACGGCTGGGACTTTCACGAGGACGCCCGCTATCGCTACGTCAACCGCTACGACAACAACAACTCCGTCGTGGTGGACCCGTTCGCCTATGACTGGCAGGTGACCGATTTCACGCCGCCACCGTTCGAAGAGATGATCGTCTACGAGCTGCACGTCGGCACGTTCTCGGGCTACAACGACGGACTCAACCGGATGGGCCGCTATCGCGACATCGTCGACGGCCACGTCGATCACCTGCGCTACCTGGGCGTCAACGTGGTCGAGCTCATGCCCATCACCGAGTTCGACGGTTTCGAGTCATGGGGCTACAACCCGGTCACCCACTTCGCCCCCGAAGAGTCCTACGGCAATCCCGAGGATCTCAAGTACACCATCGACCGCCTGCACGAGGCCGGCATCGCCGTCGTCGTCGACGTGGTGTACAACCACTTCTCCGGCAACGGCAACTACATGTGGGAGTACGGCGACCGTACCTACTTCGACATGTACAACGGCCTGCCGGCCTGCGATACGCCGTGGGGGGCCCAGGCGGCCTTCTGGCGCCAGGAAGTCCGCGACTACTTCGCCGAGAACATTCTCTTCTGGCTCGAAGAGTACAACGTCGACGGCTTCCGCATGGACGCCACGCGTTTCATGCGCGGTGGCGAAGGCAATGGCGGCTGCTACTCGAACGGTGCGGATCTCATGAAGCGCATCAACGACATGATCGACGCGCGCCATGTAAACGCCATCTCCATCGCCGAGGAGCTGCCCAACAGCACCTGGATCGTTGACGACACGCCGGCCGGGGCCGGCTTTGATGCCCAGTGGTTCGACCCGCACACGGACAACATCCGTGCGGCCACGCTCGCCGCGGCACGCGGCTTCGATCCCGACATGTACAGCGTCGCGGATGCCATCATCGGCTGGGGGTACGAGCCCACCGAGATCGTCCGCTATGTCGAGAGCCATGACGAGGCCGGCGGCGACAGCGACGGCGACGAGGATCGCCGGCTGCCGGTCAGCATCGACCCCGCCGATCCCTACAGCTTCAAGGCCAAGAGCCTGACCAAGCTGGCCCAGGGCCTCGGCTTTGTCGCGCCGGGCATCCCCATGTTGCTGCAGGGCGGCGAATGGGCCGAGGACCGCAAGTTCGACGCCGGCTGGGACAACCGCATCGACTGGTCCAAGGCTGTCAGTCGCGCCGAAATGACCCTCTTCTTCCGGGATCTCATCGGCTTGCGCAAGAGCGACTGCGCCCTGCGCCCCGACGGCGGCAGCGATGTCTACAACATCAACGACAACGGCAACGTCGTGGTCTTCTCGCGCGGCGCCGGCAACGAGATCGTCGTCATCGCCAACTTCTCTGCGACCAACTACGCCGATTACGCCCTCGCCTTCCCCTACAATGGTACCTGGCACGAGATTCTCAACAGCCAGGCGACCGTCTACGGCGGCAACGGCTGGGGCAACGGCGGCTCGGTCACCGTCGCGGACGGGTACACCGTGATGGTGATTCCACAATGGAGTCTCCTGGTGCTGCGCTACGAAAACCCCGCCGGGCGGTCCCCGGACTTCACCAACGACGGCCGGGTCGACCTGCACGACGCGTCGATTCTGCAGCAGCAGGCCGGCTGGACCGGCTGCGGCCTGGGCACCGACGTGCATGAGAACGGGCGGGTCGACGAAGCCGATCTCGAAGCCCTCGCGGCCCAGATGACCGGCCCCTGACGGGCGCCGCCTCAGTGTCGGCCCGGCGCTAATCCATGAGCCCCGTCGGCCAAGGCATGCACTGCGTCCCCCGCGCCACGCGCCCGGTTTGCAAACGCGGGCCGCTCAGTGATCCAGGGCCGCCCGCGCCTTGGCCGCGAGCGTCTGCGTGGTGAACGGCTTCTGCACGAACTGGATCCCCTCCTCGAGCACGCCGCGATGCGCGATCACGTCCGCGGTGTAGCCGGACATGAACAGCCGCCGCAGGTTCGGGTACAGCGACAAGAGCCGCTTGGCCAGGTCGCGTCCGTTCATCTCCGGCAACACCACGTCCGTGATGAGCAGGTGAATCTCGCCCGGGTGCTCTTCGGCCAGGCGGATCGCTTCTCCAGGTGTCCGGGCCGGCAGCACCCGGTACCCCTGCCGCTCGAGCATCTTTGTACCCAGTGCGAGAATCGCCGGCTCGTCTTCGACCAGCAGGATCGTCTCGTGTCCCGGCGGGGCCGGCGTAGCATCGCCTGTTTCGCGCTCCCCCTCACGCGCGCCCCCGGTGTACACCGGCAAACGAACGCGGAACGCCGCCCCCGCGCCCGGTGCGCTGTCAACGTGAATGAAGCCGCCGTTCTGCTTGACGATCCCGTAGACCGTGGCCAGGCCCAGCCCGGTCCCCTCCCCCAGCGCCTTGGTCGTGAAGAAGGGCTCGAAGATCTGCGTCCGTGTGGCTTCGTCCATCCCGCACCCGTCATCGCGGACGATCAGCTCGGCATACACGCCGGGCGCGCATCCCGCATGGGCCGCACAATCGGCCTCGTGCATCTTGACCGCAGCCGTCTCGATCGTGATCGTCCCGGTGCCTTCGATGGCGTCGCGCGCGTTAACCACGAGATTCACGAGCAACTGGTCGACCTGCGCGGGATCCATGCGCACCACGGGCAACTTGTTCGCCGGCCGCCATACCAACTCGATGTCCTCGCCGATCAACCGCCGCAGCATCTTCAGCATCGCGTCGACCGTCTCGTTCAGCTGCAGCATCTGCGGCGTGACCGTCTGACGCCGGGCGAACGCGAGCAGCTGCCGCGTCAGGTCCGCCGATCGCTGGGCCGCCCGGCGGATCTCCTCCAGGTCGCTGCGCAACGGGTCGTCCTCGGTCAGCCGCTCCACCGCCAGCTCCGCGTGCCCCAGGATGGCCGTGAGCATGTTGTTGAAGTCGTGCGCCACGCCGCCGGCGAGCCGTCCCACCGATTCCATCTTCTGCGCCTGCTGGACCTGCGCTGCCAGTGCCAGGTGCTCGGTGATGTCGCGCTTCACCGCCACGTAGTTCACGATCGCCCCGCCCGCATCGCGCACCGGCGAGATGGTCGCTTCCTCGGTGTAGAAACGACCATCCTTGCGCTTGTTTACGAAGCGCCCCTGCCAGGTCCGCCCCGCCGTAATCGTCTGCCACAACGTCTGGTAGAACGCATCATCCTGTTCACCACTCTTGAGAAGCCGCGGACGCTGCCCGACAGCTTCGTCACGCGTGTAGCCCGTAACGGCCTCGAACGCCGGATTGACGTACTGGATCCGCCCGTCGGGGTCCGTGATGACAATCACTTCCTTCGATTGCTCGATCGCCGCACTCAGTCGCTCCCGCTCGGCCTCCGCCTGCTTGATCGCCCGCAGATCGATGTCGACACAGAACAGCTCCGGCGGATACCCCGGTCGCTGCACCACGCTGTGACTCGAGTACACCGGCACCCGACAACCGTCCTTCCGCACCAGCAGAAGCTCTGCCGGCGGTTGCGGCACGCCGGTGCGGACCATTTCCTTGATCGCGCGGGCCACTTCCTCGCGCATCTCGGGCGGCACGATCAGGTCGAGCAGGTTGCGACCGAGCGCCTCCTCGGCGGTGTAGCCATACAGCCGCCGCGACCCCTCGTTCCAGTACTGCGTCGTGCCGTCCGGGCCATACCCCTGGACAGAGACCATCGACACGTCGTTGAGCAGCAGGCGAAAGCGCTCCTCGCTCTCCCGCAGTGCCGCCTCCGCCCGCTTGCGCTCGGTGATGTCGGTAACGATCGCCATCGCCCCCTGGTAGCGGCCGGTTGCCGACGGCAGCGGACTGGTCCACATGCCCGTGATCGCCTTCGTCCCGTCCTTGCGCAAGAACTCGAACTCGTGCGCCTCGGCGATTCCCTGTTGGCGGCGTGCCAGGTCCTCCTGCGCCAGCGCCCGGCCTGCCTCACCCATGAACGTGAACAGGTGCCGGCCGATCATCTCCTCCGGCGCATAGCCCAGGATCTCCGCCATGCGCGGATTCACGTAGGTCGTAACCGCGTCGGCGTCAATCGTCCAGACACCCGCCTGCGCCTGCTCAACCAGCCCGCGAAAACGCGTCTCGCTCGCGCGCAAGGCCTCCTCGGCGCGCTTGTGCTCGGTAATATCGGTGATGATGCCCACCAGACCGCGCAACGAGCCGTCCGGTTAATGCAGCCGGCTGCCCGAGAGCTGCCCCCAGAAAGTCTCCCCGTCGCTTCGCACATACAGCCGCTCGACCAGGACGTGGTCGATCTCCCCCCGCATCAGCCGGTGCATGTTCTCGCGGGCTTCGTCCGAGACCGACCCATGGGTGTGGTCAACATAAGCGCTGCCCACGACCTTCGACTCCGGTCGGCCGAGCATCTCGGCCATTCGGCGGTTCGCGTAGACAATCACCCCTTGCGGATCGACCAGGATGAGACCCGACCGCATCGTGTCGAAAATACCGCGCAACGTCTCGTCGCGCTCGTGCAGTGCCGCCTCGGGATCAACCGGGCTGCCAGCCCCCGGCGCCGCCCCGGTCAATCGCGCCAGCGCCGCCTCCGCCGCCTCGCAACGTCGCTCGAGCTCCGCGATTCTCCCTTGATCGTCGTTCATGACGTGGCCTTCATCGTCGTGTTTCAGGTTTGTTGCGTCAAGGACCCCAGTTGCCACCACGCGCAGGCAGCCGCCGGCCTGAAACACGCCGAGCCGGGGCCTTTCGGACCCGGCTCGGCTCATTCGTCGATCCGCGGGCTTCTCTTGGTGGGAGCCGGCGTTCGCCGCGCCACCGGCGCTACGCGAAGCCGACCAGTCCGCCAAACATGGCCAGGATCACCGCCCAGAAAGCTACCCAGAACATCACGCGCTCCTCAGAAGACAATCTCCATGTCACCTCGGGCATCTGCCGACCACGGCCGCCGACCGATCCCCGCAACCTTCGTCACCGACGGTCACTCCCTCTATCGGCCACCCGGTCGACCGACATTCCGCCGCGTAACCGGGGACGTCGGGTGCAGAATCGCCCTGCGCGGCCCGCAATCGGCCTCGCACCGCGTGGCGGCGGCCGGCACCGCGCAACCATTGCGCCCCGCCGCATGGACGATCGCCGCCCGCCGGGCTATATGAAAGTATGTCACCTGCACGCTCCGATGCCGCCGCGATCCTGGCCGACCTGAATGGCCCGCAGCAGGAAGCGGTCACGCACATCGACGGCCCGCTGCTCGTCCTCGCCGGCCCCGGCAGCGGCAAGACCCGCGTGATCACGCGCCGGGCCGCGTACCTCGTCCATAGCGGCGTCGCGCCGCACAACGTCGTCGCGATCACCTTTACCAACAAGGCCGCCGGCGAGATGCGCGATCGCATCGAAGCCCTCGGCGTCCGCCGCGGCATGTGGGTGTACACGTTTCATGCGCTGGGCGTGCGGCTGCTGCGGGAATTCGGCACCCTGGCTCGCGTCGAGCCGGGCTTCTCGATCTACGACGAAACCGACAGCCTGCGCCTGGTCAAGGAGGCCATGGAGGCCACTGGCATCAGCGACACCGCGCTGCGCCCCGAATTCGTCCGCACCAAGCTCAGCGACGCCAAGAACCGCCTGCTGACGCCCGCGGCGTGCAGCGAGCAGGCCGACTGGTACCAGGACCGCAACGTGGCCCATGTCTACGAGGTCTACGAGAAGCTGCTCCAGCAGCGCAACGCGGTGGACTTTGACGATCTGCTGATGCGCGTGGCCGTCGTGCTGCGCGATCATCCCGATATCACCGAGCGGCTCAACGTGCGATTCCGATACGTGCTCATCGACGAGTACCAGGACACCAACCACGCGCAGTATCTCATCGCCGCCCTGCTTTCGCGCCACCATCGCAACATCTGTGCCACCGGCGATCCCGACCAGAGCATTTACGGCTGGCGCGGCGCCGATCTGCGCAATATTCTCGACTTCGAGCGGGATTACCCTGACGCCAGGGTCGTGCGCCTGGAGCAGAACTACCGCTCCACCGGCAGCATCCTGCGACTCGCATCGCAGCTGATCGAGAAGAACCACCACCGCAAGCACAAGGACCTGTGGAGCGAACTCGGCCCCGGCGCGCCGGTACAGGCCTGGGCCTTCGCCAGCGGATCCGACGAAGCCAATCACATTGCCCAGCGCATCGTGCAGCTGCACGCCAATGGCCGCCCCTGGAGCGACTTCGCGATCTTCTATCGTGTCAACGCGCTGTCGCGCGGCCTCGAGGAAAGCCTGCGGCACCACGGCATCCCTTACCGCATCGCCCGCGGCGTCGAGTTCTACAACCGCAAGGAAATCCGCGACACGCTCGCCTACCTGCGCCTGATCGTGAATCCCGCCGACGACAACGCCTGCCTGCGCATCATCAACACCCCGACCCGCGGCATCGGCAAGACCACCGTCGAGCGCCTGCGCCTACACGCGGCAGAGTCCGGCGCGCCGCTGCTCGCGGCCGCCCGCGACGCCCACACTGTCGGCTCGCTCCGGAAGGCCGCCAAACGCCTGGCCGCATTCGCGGACCTGATCGACCGGCTGGGGGCCGCCCACAAGATGGGCGTGGCGGATGCGGTGAGCTACGTCCTCAGCGAGTCGGGCCTCGAGGAAGACCTCAAGACCAACCGTGACGAGCACGGCGAAGACCGCCTCGCCAACGTCGAAGAGCTCGTCACCGCCGCCACGCGCTACGAGAGTGACGTCGAGGAGCCGTCGCTGGCGGATTTTCTTACGCGCGTCGCGCTGACAAGCGACCAGGACGCGGTGGACGAAGGCGCCGGCGTGGTCCTGCTGCTGACGCTGCACGCGGCCAAGGGCCTGGAGTTCCCCGTGGTGTTCCTCGTCGGCATGGAGCAGGGCCTGCTGCCGCACGAGCGCGTCCTGCGCGAGGGGGACGACGTCGAGGAAGAGCGGCGCTTGTGTTTCGTCGGCATCACGCGGGCGAAGGCGCTGCTCCACCTGTCACACGCGCGTGAGCGCATCATCCGCGGACAGCCACAGCCGCGCCCGAAATCACAGTTCCTGGTCGAGCTCGCCGACGGCGGCCTCGAACACCACGACCTGCGCCCCAAGTGGGTAACCCGCTCGTCGGTCTCGAATCAGCCCGACGGCTTCGTGCCCATGGTCGACGACCTGCCGCCGGAAGAGGCCGCCCGACTGGTGCCCCGGCGCGGATTGCGCCAGCGTGCCGAGCAGGACGACCTGTCGTTCCCACCGCCGACAGAGGATGCGCCCGAGCGGCCGCCGTGCGACGCGCCCGGGCCACAGTTCGTGCCCGACGAAGACGCGGCGCCCCCGCGGCCGATGCGACACCGGCGCCGCGAGACCCCCGCGACGCCCGAGCCGCCCGTTTCACCCGCGTACGCCGACTGGAAGCCTGGCATGCTGGTAGAGCATGACAAGTACGGGCCGGGGCAGATCGTGTGGATTCGCCCCGGGCCCGGCCAGACACGGGCCGCCATCAAATTCGCCGGGCTGGGCGAGAAAACCATGGTGCTCGAGTTCTCGCCCATTCGCCGGCTGGACCGCAAGTAGCGCGCGCACGGCGCGTTGCCAGCAGCGTGTGAGCGACCTACGCTATCAGCATCATGGGTGTTGCGGGTGACCAGACTGCGGTATTGCGGCGGCTGTTGGCGATTACGCGCGACATGGCCGGCACGACCGACTTTGACACGTTGCTGCGCACCATCGTCGAAGCAACGTGTGAGGTGCTGGACTGCGAGCGGGCCACGGTCTTCCTCTACGACGCCGAAACGAACGAGTTCCACAGCCGCGTCGCGACCGACGCCGACGACATTCGTTTCTCGGCCGACCGCGGCATCGCGGGGGCTGCGGCGCGCGAGCGCGGTGTCATCAACGTGCCCGACGCCTACGCCGACGAGCGGTTCAATCGCGAAGTCGATCGGGCCACCGGCTTTCGCACGCGCAACCTGCTGACCTTTCCCCTGGAGAACCTCGCCGGCGAGTTGATGGGCGTCCTGCAGGCCCTCAACAAGCGCGGCGGATCGTTTGACGAGACCGACGAAGAGCTGGCCCGCGTGCTGAGCGCGCAAGCCGGCGTCGCCGTGCACCGCCAGCGACTGCTCGACGAATACGCCCAGAAGCAACGCATGGCCCGCGATCTCGAGCTGGCCCGCCGCATCCAGCAGGCGGCCCTGCCCAAGCGCAACCCGACCATCGCCGGCTACGACGTCGCGGGATGGAATCGCTCGGCGGACGAAACCGGCGGCGACTGCTACGACTTCGTCGAGCTGGACGATGATCGGCTTGGCATCGTCCTGGCGGACGCGACCGGGCACGGGATTCACGCGGCCCTGGTCATTGCACAGTGTCGCTCGCTGACGCGCGGGCTCCTGGCGATCACCCCGTCGCTGTCCGACGTTGCGCACCAGGTGAACGACGTATTGCAGCACGACCTCACCGACGACCGCTTCGTAACCGCCCTCATCGGCGTGCTCGATCCGCAGGCGCACCGCCTGGACTATGTCGCCGCGGGACAGGGCCCGCTGCTGCTGCTTGCGCCCGACGGTGTGGAGCGACGCAACGCCAGCGGCATGCCGTTCGGGATTGTGGAGGACTTCGACGGCGAAGCACCGCGGTTTACGTTCGCGCCGGGCGCGCTGCTGGTGTTGCTCACCGACGGGTTCTACGAGGCTGCCAACCCCGCCGGCGAAGAGTTCGGCGAGCAACGCGTGGTCGACGTGGTGCGGGCGAACATCGACAATTCCCTCGACACGCTGATCGAAACGCTGCACGACGAGATCCGCCGCTTCACCGAAGGCGCGCCGCAGCACGACGACCTGACCGCCGTGCTCATCCGCCGCCACCCGGACAGCGCGTCATAGTGCCCGCCATCCGGGCGTGCAGGCGCGGCGGCGCCCGGATGCGGGCCAGCCTCCGGTCCCCGCGCTTCGCGAGCCGTCAATGCGTCAGCGCATACAGCACGATGTTCGCCGCCAGCCGACGCGCGTCCCGACTCTCGAGTCCCCAGCAGCCCTCGAACGTCGGCCCGCTCAGCCCACAGCTCAGGCTGTACGGGCTGTACACCACCACCAGCCGACCCTCGTGCGCCAGACCCCAAACTTCCGGCGTGTTCAGGTTCGGCTTGGCCCGCGCCACGTCCGGCGAATACGACACGCGCGTCACGTTGAAGCCCGGCGCCCCGACAAAGATCGGATGATCCGGCGGCAACTTTTCCAGTTGACCACCCGGATACAACTGCCCCACCAGCCCCCGAAACGCGGTGCCGAACGGCTCGGTGCCGCAGCACGCGTCGCCGATCAGAAAACCGCCGCGGTCGAGATGCTCGCGCAGCGCCCGCACCTCCGCCGGCGACAGCCGGAACTCGAAGTGGCCCGCCAGCCACAGGATCGGGCACGTGCGCAGCGCTGCATCGGTCAACCGCACCTGCTGGTATTGCGGGACCACGTCCATCGCCAGCTCGCGCCGCAGGAAATCCGCCAGCCCCACCAGCGCCTGCGGGAAGGGCCGCCAGTCACCCTCATACACGACCTGCGCCAGCCGCAGCGCGTCCTGCGCCGGCGGGCCCGCCTGCGCCGCGTCCGGCTCGTCCTTGGGCAGCACCACGACATCAAGCCGATCGCGCAAGGGCCGCCGCCCGACCGCGTACGCCGCGATGTTGGTGCCGAGCTCGAACGCCATCTCGCTGAGCTGCGGCACTTCGGCCACCTCCCACAAGCACGACAGGTCGCGTGGGCTGAAGATCACGCTCGTCCGGCAGCCATAGTCGACGCCCATGAGCCCGTACGGCTCGACCTCGTGCACGACGCGGTAGAGCGCGTGCTCGGGCCCCAACTCACGCAGCGGCACCTCGGGAAACACCGCCGACACGAAACGCTCGAAGCCACGCTTGAACTCGGGCCGGCCACAGCACGCGTCGGCGAAGATCGTCCCGCCCTGGTCGACGTAACGCCGCAGCTTGTCGCGCTGCTCTTCATTGAAGTCGGGGAAGTCGTAGCCCTGGATCTGCAGCAGCGGCGCTGCGAGCCACTCCTCGACCGGCGCATCGAGCGGCACGGACTGCCATGTCACCGGCTCGCCGAGCTGGTCTCCGATGCGCGACACCAGATGATCGAGCTCGTAGCGCACCGGCGACCAGCGATCATCCGCCGACCATTGCAGCTTCTGGATCAGCAGCGACTTGTGCCCCTTCGCCAGAAAGAGCACCGCGAAGCACGTGTCGATGACGCTGCCACGCCACATGCCGCGCTCGTCCTGCGTCTTGACCAGCACGCTCGCCCCTGCCCGATACCAGTCGTGCGTGCCGAAGAACCGCTGCCCGGACAGGATCCCCGCCCGCTCGGCCGCATACAGCCAGTAATACAGGTAATCCCCGCGGCCCGGATTCGTCCCCGCGCGAAACTGCTGGCTCAGCCAGCTCAACCCGCGCGCCAGCGGGCGATTGATGCGATACTGGCCGCACTTCGGCGGCGGCCAGTTCTCCGGATCCGGCCGGGCCAGTTGCCGCAGGCGACCACCCAGGATCACCAGGTCGGCCACGCCGGCGGCCGTCATGCTGCCGTAGCTGTTGCCCGAACTCTGATACGCCCAGCCCCCGTCGGCGTTCTGGTTGCGAAGCAGCGCGGTCTGGGCGCGGCGCCACGTCTCTTCGGGGACGCGGACGCCGGCCTGGGCGGCCGCGTGCAGGCCGAGCAGGGCGAACTGCGAATTCGAATGATCGAAGCGGTTGCCGACTTCCGAATAGCCCCACAATCCGCTGCGGTTCTGCGCCATGACCAGCCAGCGCGCCGCCTCGACGATGTCGTCGTGGTACGCCTCCGCGTCCGCCGCCGCCAGAACCATGATCTTGAGGCTGACGACGTACGTGTGCAGGTGCGGCAGCACGCGGATCTTCCGAATCGCGGCCTCGATGTGTGGCTCGTCACCACTGTCGCCCGCCTGCAGCAACGTGAATACCGCCAGGCACGTGACGCCGCCGGGGTAGTGCTGCTCGGTCCAGGTGCCGTCCGGGCGCTGGTTGGCGCGAATGGCCTGCCCCCCGCGCTGCACGGCCCGCTTCACCTGGGCGCCGCTCACGTCGGCCACCGGCGCGGCTGCCACGACGGCCCAGCCCGCGACCAGCGCCGCACAAGCGTGCATCATCATGATCCGCCACGAAGGCATGGTGCGCAGTATACCCCGGCGGCGGCGTGCCTCGTCAGTGTCCCGTACGTCTGCTATCATGACGCCCATGAGTGCCGCCGAGAACGACGCCCCCTGGACTATCGCGCGTCTGCTGGACTGGACGCAGGACTACCTGCAACGGCACGCGGTCGAGTCCGCCCGCCTCTGCGCCGAGATCCTCCTGGCCCACGCCATGGACACCGAGCGGCTGCGGCTCTACACGCAGCACGACCAGGCGCCCGGCCGCGAGGTGCTCGATCGTTTCCGCGAGCTCGTGCGGCAAGCCGGCGAAGGGCACCCGATCGCCCACCTGACGGGCAGCAAGGAGTTCTTCTCGCTGTCGTTTGCCGTCACGCCGGACGTGCTGATCCCCCGCCCCGAGAGCGAGATCCTGGTCGAGCGCACCATCAGCCTGGTTCGGAAGGACCCGGACGCGGTGAAGTCGCTGCTCGACCTGGGCACCGGCAGCGGCTGCCTGGCTGTCGCGCTGGCACGTCACCTGCCGCAGGTCCAGGTCGGCGCGAGCGATCTCTCTGAGGTGGCGCTGGCGGTGGCGCAGCAGAACGCGGCGCGGCACGACGTGGCCCCGCGGATCGAGTTCCGCGCCGGTGACCTGTTCGCCCCGTGGAATGTCGACGGGCCGCGGTTGTTCGACGTGATCGTCTGCAACCCGCCGTACGTCGCGACCGAGAACGCCCCGATCGAGGACAGCGTGCGCGAGCATGAGCCGCACACGGCCCTGTTCGCGGGCCGCGACGGGCTCGACGTGATGCGCCGCCTGCTGGCGGACGCGCCGGCCCACTTGCGCGCCGGCGGGCACTTGCTGGTGGAGATGGCGTACGACCAGGCCGAGGCCGTACGCGGGTTGCTGGATGAGCGGGTCTGGCAGGACGCCGTGACCTATCGCGACGCGGCGGGGCACGAGCGCGTGTTGCACGTGCGGCGCCGCGCGGCAGAGAACGTCCAGGTTGCCTGAAGGAGCGAAACGTGGGTCTACCGTATTTCGAGATCGTGGGTGGCACGCGGCTGCGAGGCAAGGTGCGGCTCAGCGGCGCCAAGAACGCCGCGCTGCCGATCATGGCGGCGTCGATCCTCTGCGAAGGTGAGGTCGTGCTGCGTGACGTGCCCGACGTCAGCGATGTCCGGTTTCTGGGCGAGCTACTGCAGAAGCTGGGTGTGGATGTGCAGCGCGACAAGGACGGTGCGCTGCGGCTCAACGCCCGCGACGAGATGAACTGCAAGGCCGAGTACGACATCGTCCGCAAGATGCGCGCGTCGATCTGCGTCCTCGGCCCGCTGCTCGCCAAGCGCCGCCAGGCGCAGGTCTCGATGCCCGGCGGCTGCGCCATCGGCGACCGCCCCGTCAACCTGCACCTGCGCGCCATGCAGCAGCTCGGCGCCGATATCGACCTGGTCACCGGCGATATCGTCGCCAAGTGCAAGAAGCTGCGCGGCAAGGAGATGTTCCTGGGCGGCCCGTTCGGCTCGACCGTGCTGGGCACCGCCAATGCCATGATGGCCGCCACCCTCGCCGAAGGCACCACCGTGCTCGAAATGGCGGCGTGCGAGCCGGAAATCGTCGACCTGGCGAGTTTCCTGAACAGGTGCGGCGCATCGATCACCGGGCATGGCACGCCGCGGATCGTCGTCGAGGGCGTGCGCGAGCTGCACGGCTGTGAGCACGGCGTCATCCCCGACCGTATCGAAGCCGGCACGCTGATGATCGCCGCCGCCATCACCAATGGCGAGATCACGCTCGAAAACGCCCGCCTCGATCACCTGATGGCGTTCGTCGATCGCATCGCAGCCGTCGGCGTGAATGTCGAGAAGGGGCGCAACGGCGGAGCAACCATCTCGTCTGCCCGCCGGCTCGAGCCGGTGGATGTCACGACGCAGCCCTTCCCGGGCTTTCCGACCGACCTGCAGGCGCAGATCATGACGCTGCTGTGCCTGGCCGACGGCAACAGCATCGTCACCGAGAAGATCTTCCCCGATCGCTTCCTGCACGTGGCCGAGCTCAATCGCATGGGGGCCCACCTGCGCAAGGAAGGCCCCACCGTCATCGTCGAAGGTGTGAAGCGGCTCGTCGGCGCACCGGTGATGGCGTCCGATTTGCGGGCGTCAGCGGCGCTGGTGCTGGCGGGGCTGGCCGCCCGGGGCACGACGCGCGTGCACCGCATCTACCATCTCGATCGTGGCTACCACCAGTTCGACGACAAGCTGCGCACGCTCGGCGCGGACATCCAGCGCGCCGAGGGTGACGAGCCGTAACGCGGTCTGTAACGCTCTGGTTGATGGGGGCTTGCTCACGCCGGCGCGTTAATGCGCTGCGGCGCCACTGCGGAGGTGGTGTTCTCCCCTCGCTGCGGGTCAGACCTCCATGATCTCCTTGGACTTGTCCTCGACCATGTCGTCGACCTGCTTGCAGTACTTGTCGGTGGCCTTCTGAATCTCGTCCTGGGCTTTCGATTCGTCGTCTTCGGTGATCGTCTTGGCCTTCTTCTCGGCCTCGATCGCCTTGTTGGCGTCGCGGCGGGCGTTGCGGATCGCGACCTTCTGCTGCTCGCCAAGCTGCTTGACCCGCTGGACGAGCTGATTGCGTCGCTCGGTCGACAGTGCGGGCACCGGCAGGCGGATCATCTTGCCGTCGCTTTGGGGGTTGATGCCGAGTTCGCTCTTCTCGATCGCCCTTTGAATGTCCTTGATCGTGCCGGGGTCGAACGGCTTGATGACGATGGTGTTGCCCTCGGCCACGGCGACGTTGGCCAGCTCCTTCAGCGACATGGTCGACCCGTAGGATTCGACGTCAACCTTGACCCCGTCGACCAGCCCGGGGGTCGCCCGGCCGCTGCGGACGGCGCGCAATTCCTGCTTGAGGAAATCGAGCGCCTTCTCCATCTGTTCTTCACTGCTCAGCAGTACGTCATCAACGGCCATCTCGGCGCCTCCTGCATGTCGACCACGTCGCGGTAAGCGCGAGAGGATAATCGCCCGCGGTGGGTGGCTCAAGCGGAGGGCGCGCCGCCGGCGGGCGTCGCGATCCGCCTCCCGAACGACCAATCGGTACTGGAATCCCATCCGTGGGGAGATTCTCGGGCCAAATGTCTCGCAACAAGCTGCCGATAGTACCACTGGCGTGACGGACTACGGGTTTTCCCCAATGCCGTCGCGAGGGAGGATCGACTCCTGAATCTCCGCCCCACGAAGGAGGATGGCCGGTGAAAACAGTATTCATCACAGGCGCGGGGGGCTTCGCGGGAAGCCGTCTGCTGCAGTACCTGCACGAGCACCACTACGACGTCGTCGCGGGCGTCCGGAATCGCGCACGAAAACTGCTCTACGAGCGCCAGGGCCTCAAATCCCTCGTTTGCGACGTCACCGACCCGATCAACGTCGCCCGGGCCATCGCCAGTGTCCGCCCCGATGCCGTCGTACACCTCGCGGGCGTCTCGCGTCCCAGCGATGCCAGCGATGAGCCGCTCGAGGCCTACCAGGCGATCGACAGCTCGTGGGCCAACGTGCTCGATGCGGTCCGACGCGTCGCGCCGCGCGCAAAGGTCGTTCTGGCAAGCGCTTGCGACGTCTACGGCGATGCCGGCGCCGACGGCGCCCCCCTCGCGGAGTCGACCCCGCTGCACCCGGTGACGACGTTCGGCTCGCTCAAGGCCACCGCTGAGAGCATCGCGCGGACCTTCTACCGCGATTATCACCTCGATATCACCATCGCCCGCCCGTTCCACTACACGGGCCCCGGACAGTCGGATCGATTCTACTTCGCCGCCGCCGCCCGCCAGATTACCGAGTGGGACGGTCACACCGACGGCCGGGTGCTGCGCCTGCCGGATCTCGACTCGAAGCGTGATCTGCTGCACGTGGATGACGTGGTCACGGCGTACGAGCGGCTGCTGCAGGATGGGCGCCCCAACGAGGCCTACAACATCTGCTCGGGCGAGGCGCGCACCTGCCGCGAGTG
The DNA here is from genome assembly GCA_964448675.1 of uncultured Planctomycetales bacterium. GTDB lineage: Bacteria > Planctomycetota > Phycisphaerae > UBA1845 > Fen-1342 > CAYUZU01. The sequence continues at coordinate 221 of CAYUZU010000007.1, read as the reverse complement.
GATCCAGGCCATGACCAACGGCCAGGCGGGCACGCTTCAGCTCGGCGACGTCAGCGACGAGGCCTCCGGACCGATTCTAAGCTGCCTGTGCGGTGATAACTCCAAGCTCAAGAGTGAGTTAGGTTGGGAGCCCCAGCGGACGGCAGAGCAGGCCCTCCAGGCGCTGTTAGCCCGGATTATTCACGGTGGATTGAAAAAGCGGCCTTCGTGTGGTCTAACTG
>CAYUZU010000006.1:0-245213 GCA_964448675.1 uncultured Planctomycetales bacterium | reverse complement strand
CTCGCACAACCGCACTACCCAAACTTCAACCTACCGATGAATAATCCGGGCTAGAAACCGGCCAAACCGGAGAACCGCATGCTCGACATCGCCACCACGCTCGCTTCCATGAACTGGTCGGAGTTCTTCGCCGACAAGGGCCGACTCGCCCTGATTCTGGCGCTCGGCATGCCCATGGTCATCGCGATCGTCGCCGTCGGCGGCAAGGTCATCGTCAGACGCATGGAGCTCGACCTGAAACGACGCATGATCGAGCGCGGGTTTTCCGCCAGAGAGATCGAGCGCGTCATGGCCACCGGCGGCAAGGACGATGACGAGGACGACGAGGAGCACGAGGAAACGGAATGTGAGGCCTGCGGCCGCCCGGCCCGCGCGAAATGAGACGCAGATCGACGGCTCCTGGTTGCTGGCAGCTTTCGGCCAGAAACTCCGATGCGTTCTCTGCCCCCGGTCCCTCCCGGGTCCCGCTTCCCGGCAAGAGACGTCCGGCACACAGCCCGAACGCTACGCGCTGATATCCGCCAGGTTGCGCTCGAGCGTATCGAGCCGATCCTGCAAGTCGGCCAGCCGCGCCCGCTCCTGCTCCACGACAGCCGCCGGTGCCTTCGATACGAACCCCTCGTTGGCCAGCTTGCCCTTGAGCCGCTCAATGTGACCACGGAGATTGTCACGTTCCTTTTCGAGCCGTTTGCGCTCCGCCGCCAGATCCATCAGCCCACCCAACGGCACGTACACCTCTACGCCCGACAGCACCTGCGTCGCGGATTCTGGCGGCTTTTGTGCGTCGGCCCCCACCATGAGCTGCTCGCAGCGCCCCAGCCGCTCCAGCACCGCCACCTGTGCCTGCAAACCGTCCGCGATGGTGGCGTCCGCCCGGATGACCGCCGCCGGCAGCTTGCCAATCGCACCGGCCTTGCTCGCCGCCCGGGCGGTGTTGATCCGCGCCAAGGTGTCACGCAGCGCACGGATCACATCCTGTAGCGCGGCGATTTCCCGCTCGACCTGTCGATCGCGGGCAAACGCCGTCGCATCGGGCCAGGCCGCCTTGATCAGCGCCGGCTCGGCGGCCCGGGCCACGTAGCGGACGTCGTCGCCGGTACCCTCTGCGCACAAGCCGCGCTGCGGGGCGACCTCGTTGAGCTGCTGCCAGAGGGCCTCGCTGATGAACGGCATGATGGGGTGCATCAGCCGCAATGACTGATCGAGCACGTGCGCCAGCACCCGGCGGGCAACGCCGGACGTGGCATCGGTTCGCGTGGCGACCTCGCCCGAAGCATCCCGCTGGAACAGCCGCGGCTTGACCAGTTCGACATACCAATCGCAGAAATCGTTCCAGAAGAACGAATAGACCGTGTTGGCGACCTCGTTGATCTGGTAGCGCGCGAAGCGCCGATCGATGTCGGCAATGACACCCGCCAGCCGCGAGAGTATCCAGCGATCCTCTACCGCGAGGTCCGCCAGAGTCAGCGCCCCCGCCTCCGGCTCCCCATTCCCGGATCCTTGAAGGTTCGGCATGACGAACCCGGTCGACGCCTGCCAGATCTTGTTGCAGAAGTTCCGCCCCAGCTCGAACTTCGGCGAGGTCGTCAGGCCCAAGCCGAGTTGCTCGTGCAGCTCCGGACCCGCGACGCGCGTGGCGAACTCCTGCTTGCACTTCTCGCACTTGACCTTCAGCCGGCCGTAATGCTGCGGCTTCTGGCCGAACTCGGCATTGCAGTGCGGGCAGATGTAGTCGACGGGCAGCCGGGCGTCCTGCGTCTCGCTGTCCATCTGGGCCATGGTGAAGCGCAGGGCGTCGGTGCCGTACAGGTGGATGATGTCGAGCGGGTCGACGCCGTTGCCGGTCGACTTGCTCATCCGCTTGCCCATTCCGTCCTGGATGACGGGGTGGATATGGACATGGCTGAACGGCACGCGGCCCTGGAAGTACAGTCCGGTCATCACCATGCGAGCGACCCACAACGTGATAATGTCGCGCGACGTGACGAGGACCGTCGTCGGATAGAAGTAGTCAAGATCGGTCGAGCCCCCTGCAATCGGCTCCTTGCCATAGTTGTCCGGCCACCCCAGCGTGCTGAACGGCCAGAGCGCCGAGCTGAACCAGGTGTCGAGAACGTCGGGGTCCTGCTCGACCGACACCAACTCCGAAATGAGCTCCTCGAAATCGTTGCGGACGGAACCCTGGAGATCCGCATCAACGCGCGTGAGGTCGTAGGCCGCGAGGGCGGCTTCAAAACCGTCGACCACACCTCGCCGAAGGGACCGCATGACGTCATGAGCGCGGTCGGTGCGGCAACACACACGAAGTGTGCCGTCGTCGACAATCTGTACGGCGTATTCGTCGTCCAACTCGGCACCGAGCGCCCAGCCCACATCTTGAAAAACGTCGCGGATCGCGCCCGGACGCTCACCACAGGCGGCTTCACGCGAGACGTAGCCACACTTCTCCCACGGATGGTGCCGCAGTGTCCACACCGGTATCCGATGCCCCCACCAGAGTTGCCGGCTGATGCACCAGTCGCGCTTCTCGCCAAGCCAGTCAAGGAACGTCTTCTCGTAGCGCTGCGGGTAGAACTGCACGCGCCCGTCGCGCGCCGCCTCCATCGCCAGCTCGCACAGCTCCGGCATCTTCACGAACCACTGCTCGCTGAGCATCGGCTCGATGGGCGTCTTGCTCCGGTCGCTGTGGCCGACCTCGTGCTCGTAATCCTCGACCTTCTCCATCAGCCCCAGCGACTCGAGATCCGCCACGACCTTCTTCCGCGCGTCGTACCGGTCCTGGCCGGCGTACCGGCCGCCATTCTCGTTGATGTGGCCGTCGTTGGTGAGGATGTTGATCATCTCCAGGCCGTTGCGCTGACCACAGGCGTAGTCGTTCGGGTCGTGCCCGGGGGTGACCTTCACGCAACCCGTGCCAAGCTCCATCTTCGCCAGCAGCGGGTCGGCGACGATCGGAATCGCCCGGTTCTGGAGCGGCAGCAGCGCGTAGCGGCCAATCAGGTGCTGGTACCGCTCGTCGCTCGGATGCACGCAGACGGCGGTGTCACCCAGCATCGTCTCCGGCCGCGTCGTCGCGACGATGAGGTAATCCGTCCCCATCGCGGCGTCTTCGCGGCTCGCATTCGCAATCGCGGCGTCCGCCGCGCCCGCATCCACCGGGAACGTCGCAAGACCCGCCCCGCCCTCGCTCCGTCGCGTCGTCGCTTCGTCGCTTAGAAGCGGATACCGCAAATGCCAGAAATGCCCCTTCACCGTCTCATGGACGATCTCGTCGTCCGCGACGGCGGTCTGGAGGTACGCGTCCCAGTTGACCAGTCGTAGCCCGCGATAGATCAGCCCCGCCTTGAACCACTCGAAAAAGACCTCGTAGACGGCCCGGGCGCAGACCTCGTCGAGCGTAAACCGCGTCCGGTCCCAGTCGCACGACGCACCGAGCTTACGCAACTGATTCAGAATCCGGCCGCCGTAGTCTTCCTTCCACTCCCAGATCTTCGCCACCAACCCGTCGCGGCCGAGCTCGTGCCGCGTGAGGTTCTGCTCTTCCTTGAGCTTGCGCTCGACAACGGCCTGCGTCGCGATGCCGGCGTGGTCGGTGCCGGGCATCCACATGGCCTCGAACCCGCGCATCCGATGATGGCGGATCAGGATGTCCTGGACGGAGTTGTTCAGCGCGTGCCCGAGGTGCAGGGCCCCGGTGACGTTCGGCAGCGGGATGTCGATGACGTACGGCGGGCGCTCGGCGTTCGGCTCGGCGTGGAAGTAGCCGGCGTCTTCCCAGAACTCGTAGATCTCGCTCTCGATCGCGTTCGGATCGTACGTACCACCAGTCTTCATGACGGCTCCCGCAGCTCCCGGCGTAAAACCTCTTAGTTTAGCCGGTACGGCCGGGGCTGCAAAACGGGCGAGCGGGATCAGGCATCCGGGATCCGGGTACCATATAGCCTCCGGGCTCCGTGCCGGACGGCAGCGAAGGAACTGAGGAGCCACGGGGCGACGCAGCGACGTAGGAGAGACGGGGGCGACCGCGCCGGACGCACTGTCGTGGCCGGCTGCAGCCGGTTACGGGCGGGTGGCTCAGCACCGACAGCTGACGGCTTCTGAAGACCCCGGGCCGGCCCGCGCTGCACGGACCGGCCCGTTGTCGTCGAAAGGAGGAGGTAAACCGACGCGACCCGCGGCTACGGGCAGGTCGTATTCTGCAACGCGACGAACGGATCGATATCGCGCCAGTTGGCGATCCCGTCGTCATTGACGTCGTTGTTGGCGAACGGGCAGGTAGGCTCGCCCGGAGCAAACATCGCCTCCCAACCCGACACATTGTCGTTCTGGGCCGCCACGAAGAAGTCGATATCGCGCCAGTTCACCACGCCGTCGCAGTTGCTGTCACCGGCGCACGCCGGGTTCGACAGCGCGTCGAGGTCGATCCTGAGCAGCACCTGGGCCATCGGCGTCGCGTCGTTGTTGATCGAGAACGCACAAATGTCGTCCGACGGCTCGGCCATCAGCGCCTCGACGATCAGCCAGCGGCCATCCGGCGAAACGTGGAAACCGCCGAAGCCGGTGTTGGGCAGGTCCTTGACGACCAGCGTGGGGTAGATCGTGCCGTCGATGTTGACGTCGTGCACCTCGGTGACGCCACCCTCGATGAGCACTTGGTCGTTGAAGAAGATGCCCTCGAAGATCACGTAAGAAGAAGTGATATCCGGGTTGTCGGGGCAGACGTTTTCCTTCAACTCGTTCCAGGCCCCGTACCAGATGATGTTGCCTTCGTCGTCCATCTCGATATTCGCGTTGGCGAAGCCGAGCTGAAGCGGGCCGGGGACGGCGGTGCCGACCGTCATGTCTTCCTGGGCCACGACCGCGCCGTTGACGACCAGGATGCCGTCGTCGTCGTACGACCCGTCGACCGACGCCAGGAACGCGATGTCGCCGTTGTCGTTGAGCGCCACCGGATTGTTGAACACGCCGTCATACACGCGACCAGGCAGCGGCGAGGGATCGCCCTCGCGGGCAATCAGTTCATAGGTGTCGGTCAGCGCGTTGTAGTAGACCATGGCTCCGTCGGTGTCGAACGGCTCGCCTTCGATATCGACGCCGATGAGGATCGAACCGTCGGCGTTCGCGTCGATGTCCTCTTCGTCGGCGTTCATCGTCGAGAGGTTGTAACCCAGGTCGGGCAGCGGCAGCGTGTCGTCGTCGGTGAAGCGCAACGTAACGACCTCGCTGGGCAGACCGGGGTCGATCACCTCATAGACCACGGTGGTGTCCGATTCGAACTGCCCTTCCGCCGTGTCAAGGTCGGCCTTGACCACCAGCTTGCTCGCATGGGCGGCCTTGACCGTCGACAGCGACTCGATCGCGTTGCGCGGATAGGACACGCCGGGCAGGACATCGACCTCGGTGCCTTCCTCGGCCACGACGGCCCGGTCGACCACGAGCAGGTCCTTGCGCGGCGACTGATAGGCAACCTCGTCAGGATTCGGCGTGCCGTCCTGCAACAGGCCGAACTCGTCGACACCCCGTAGGATCTGGGCCACCGTGCCGTCGCCAGCAATGAAGATGTCGAAGAACGGCTGTTGCGAATACGCCTGGTCCGCCACCGGCACGTAGTCCTGGGCGTTCGGCAGTTGGAGCCCCTCGCGGATGAAGGGCTCACCGTTCTTGAGCATGACGTAGTTGCGGGCAAACTCGATCGCCGGCGGGTTCGGGGACATCGGAAAGCTGTAGAGGCTGTACCACGTGCCGTCGTTCGCAATGCGCGGCTGGCCGCGGAACGTCGTGACGTAGGTCGGGCTCGGCGGGGGGACCAGGGGGCCCGGCGGCACGTCGGCCGGTGCGGTGAACACGACCTCCGGCTCAGCCGGGATCTGCGCATGCAGCGTCGCCGAGAGTGCCAGGCCGGCGACCACTAGGATGAGAATCGGGCGGGTGCTGAACATCTGAAGGGCTCCTGAATCAGTGCAGTGGGTCGGGAAGCAGACAGGCTCGTTCGGACACAACATCCGTCCCCCGAACGAGCCTGTTCCGTTTGTCACCAGATACCTGCGGTGCTTCTGCCTGTTACCGGCGCCGGCCGGCCGCAAGCAGGCCCAGCGTCAATAGGGCCAGCGCCGCCGGCTCGGGTACGGCGGTCACGTCGAGCACCGGGTTCTCGATGTCGACCTGGCCGACGTTTGCCGTCGTCGTCAGGGACCGGAGACCGAGGTGCGTGGCACCGCCGTCGACCAGCGCCTGGAGCGCGTCGGTGACATCCAGCACCAGGTTGTACGTGTCGAAGTCCTCGTCGAGCGTCACGGTGCCGACCGTGGTGCCCGCGATGCTGAAGTCGCTCAGGTCCGCGGCGCCGTTGCCGCTGTACACGTCAAAGGCGAAGTCCGCCGGGGTCGTGCCGAAACCGAACGAAAACCCTTCGTCCAGCACCGCGGTAATCGTCGCGGACTCGATCGCCGGACCACCAAGTCCGGACAGGTCATACTCCGCGAACGAGCGCTGTTCCCGGAAGCGGGTGAAGATCGCCGACGCGAGCGAAGCGGACGAGAAGTCGTCGCCCACACCGTCAAACTCGTTGTCCTCGACCCCGAAGACCACGACGGGGTTGAGTGTGTCCGCCGTCGCCTGGCCCGCCAAGCCCGCAACGGCCATCAGTACGCCGAGCATAGATAATGCCGTGAAGCTGCCCCTGATGCGCATTTCCATTCCTCCTCTGCTCCTGTTGAGAATTGTGCCTCGCAGGTGGCCGCTGCCACTTGCGACTTGCATCATAAAACTGCTCTCGCTACAATTCAAGAGAATTCTCTCAGAGAATCTGAGTCGTGGCAGACGCCTGCTTGCCGGCGGAGTTGACCCGCTCAAAAATTCGTATAAATTGAGTCCCACATATGCCTGACGACGTGACCACCGCCGCTGCACCGCGCCCCGCGCCCGAGATCGACGTGCAATTCAGCTCGGTCGGCAACCGATTGGGCGAGTCCTTTCGCGAGCTGCTCGCCGCCATCCCCGGGCCGCCGCACCGCCCGCTGCAGCTCGCCCGCACCCTCGGGGTCAAGAAGGATCTCTCCAGTCGCATACTCAACGCCACCGGCAAACGCGACCCGATTGCCGTCATGCACTTCATGCCGGGGCCAGAGGCCCTGCGGCGCTTCATCGCCGCCGCCCGCAGGAAAGCCGTGCCGGAGCCGCTCGTCCATGCCGCCGACGAGGCCGTGCAGGACTTCGACCACCTGATCCGCATCGTCGCCGGCGATCGCGACTCGCTCGAGTCGATCATCAGCGCGTGGCTGCCCAACGCGCGGGAGAAGGTCAACCTGCTGTGCAAGCAATCGATCTTCCGCGGCATGCGCGGCATCAAGGGCTGTGCGGCCGAGCTGGCTCTGTACACCGCCCTCTACTGCCCCACCGACGATGGGCAGCACCTGGATGCGGTGTGTTTGAAGGGACTGTTCGGGCTCCGCCGCACCAGGCCGGGCGCCGTGATCCAGATCGGATCGCGACATGTGGGGCCGGACGCCGGAACAACGTGCCTGAGTCTGGATGGCCGACCGATCAACCACCCGAACGACGTGCTGCTGCCGGAGTTCACCACGCCCACGTCGGGGGCCTTGCACCTGCGGCGCGAAGGCTCGACCACGCACTACCTGCTCGGGGACGGAGCAGTCGGCAACGGCGCGGCGGTCGATGTGCTGCTGGCCGAGCGGCAACACCGCTGCCTCGACCGCTACAACCAGCCCGGCAACCCCCGCAAGCGCGGCGGCTTCGCCGAGGTCAACGTGCCGGTGCGCGAACTGGTGTTCGATACGTTGATCCACGAGGACGCCTACCCCGGTGCGGCTCCCCAGCTGGTGGCGTACGACACGACCTTCAACGGCGTGGCCGACGTCAATGACCCCGCGCGATTGGTCGATCGTCTCGAACTCACCGATGCGGTCCAGACCCTCGGTATGGGCACTGCCGCCCTCCGCGTCGCCGAGTTGCCCGCCTATCTCGAGCTGCTGCACCACGCCTGTGCGGAGATGGGATGGCGGGTGGACGACTTCCGCGCGTACCGCTGTCGAATTCAGTATCCTACCTACGGCGCACAGATCCTCATGGTCTTCGACGCCCCCGCGCGACCCGCCGACCCGGCCTGATCACCCCGCGCCCGCGGTCCTGCGCTAGCGCATCCGCCGCCGCGGATCACGCTCGGCCAGCGGCGGCGCGAGAATCTCGGTCAGCACGAACCCCGCCTTGAGGTCGGTGGGATCCGCCAGCAGGCCGCGCACCCGGCGGGCCACGCGACTCTCACCGCCCCGGCCTCTCAGGCGCAACACCTGCCCCAACTGGCCGATCTCCGACGTCTCGACCAGTTCGACGTCCGCCGGCGGGCGGGCCGGTCGCTCGCGCTGGGGGCGGGTCCTGGACTCGCGTGCAGCGGGCACCCGCTCGGGTTGCGGCTGGGGCTTGGGCGGACGCCGCACCGGCACGGGCTGTTGCGGCGGAGCGGGCCGCGTTTCAGTCGGCGGCACAGGCCGCGGCGGCATCGGGCTCGGACGGCGCTCCGGCACCGGGCGCAACTCCGTCGGCGGGCCGCCCGGCTTCACCCGCGGCGTCTGTTCCTGCCGCGGCGGCACGCGACGCACCGGCTCGGGCCCGCGCTCGGGCCGCGGCGGTGACGCGTCGCGCCGCTTCGGCGGGGTCGGCTTGCGCTCGAGCTTCTCCGGCTTGTCTTCCTTCTGCTTCTTCGCGCCGAAGATGCTGCCGATCACGCTGACAATGATGAAGATCGCCGGCAGAATCAGGTCTGCCAGGTCACCCATCTCCTGCGCCAAGAGCAGCGCCCGCATGTCATCCGCAAACATCATCGTCTACGACCCGCTCGGCGGCGCACCATCCGATTCACGCTCGTCCTTGCCCGCGATGTGGTCACGCATGTCCGTGTCCGCCTCGATGTTTCGCAGGCGGTAGTAGTCCATGATGCCCAGGTTGCCACTACGAAACGCCTCGGCGATCGCCTTCGGCACCTCGGCTTCAGCCAGCACCACCAAGGCCCGGTTCTCGGCGACCTTGGCGATGTTTTCCTGCTCCTGGGCAATGGCCATCGCGCGGCGTTTCTCGGCCTCGGCTTGGAATCGCTTCTTGTCCGCCTCGGCCTGGTCGGCCTGCAGCCGTGCGCCGATGTTCGTTCCGACGTCCACATCCGCAATATCGATCGACAGGATTTCATAAGCGGTTCCGGCGTCCAGGCCGCGTTGCAGCACCGCCTTCGAGATGCTGTCCGGGTTCTCCAGCACGTGCTTGTGGGTCTCGGCCGAGCCGATCGCCGACACGATGCCTTCGCCCACGCGGGCCACGACGGTCTCCTCGGTCGCACCGCCGACCAGTCGCTGGATGTTGGTCCGCACCGTAACGCGGGCCCGCACCTTGAGCTGGATACCGTCCTTGGCGACCGCATCAATGGTCGTGCGTCCCGATGTTGGGCTCGGGCAGTCGATGACCTTCGGGTTCACGCTCGTCTGAACCGCATCCACGATATCGCGCCCCGCGAGGTCGATCGCGCACGCTGTGCGATAATCCAGCGTGATCTTGGCCCGCTGGGACGAAATCAGGGCCTGGATCACGTTCGGCACGCGGCCCCGCGCGAGGTAATGATTCTCGAGATCGGTCGTGCTGATGTCCGTGAGACCGGCTTTCCACGCCTGGATCTTGGTGTGAACAATCACGCCGCTGTTCACGCGCCGCAGCCACATGCCCAGCAGCTCGCGCATGAACACCTGCGTCTTCGCGGAAAACGCGGTAATCCACAGCCGACCGAAATTGGCAAAGACCAGCGCCACGAATGCCAGCGCCAGCAAGACCGCAACGCCGGCAAACCAGCCCAGCACGTTCAACGCCGAGGCAGCCAGAATGGCCATCATCAATGCTCCTTAGCTCGTTGGCTCGGCATCGTCGGGCAGGGGCCGGACGACGATGCGCATTCCCTCGCGCCGCACGACCTGCACGCGGCGCCCGGCTTCAACGTACTCGCCCTGGCTGTGGACGTCCACGATCTCCTGACCGAAGCGTGCCTGACCGCCCGGGCGCAGGGCCCCCGTCACGATGCCGACGTCGCCGATCTGCGCGATCGTCGGGAATACCTCATCCAGTGCCAGCCCCGGCCCCTCGGGGTTGCTGCTGAGCACGCCGGTCGCCAGCCGCGACTGCGGCAGATACTTGATCAGCAGGTAGATGCCCAGCAGTGACGCCGCCCCGCTGGCCACCAGCACCTGCAGCCCCAGCGACACGCCCTGCCACACATTGCTCAGGTCCGGCACGGCGAAGGGCGGCAGATCGGGCTCGGTCGGGATGAACGTCGCCACGATCGCCACCAGCAGCAGCACGATCCCCAAAAAGCCCGGGATCCCGAAGCCGGGCAGCACGAAAATCTCGATCGCAAGCAGAATCAGCCCGACGCCCAGCAGCACCAGCGGCCAGGCGGTCGCCAGGCCGGCGGCGTACGGCGCCGCCAGAAAGATCGCCAGCGCAAGCAGCGCCACGATGCCAGGCACCATGAGGCCGGGCGATTTCAGCTCGGTATACGCCCCGATCATCACCAGCATCAGCAGCACGCCCCGAACCACCGGGTCGTTCAGCCAGATCGCGAACGTCTCCCACCCGCTGGCCTCGATCGTCAACAGCGGCGTGGCCAGCCCGAGCTTCTCCGCCAGTTGCGAGGACGTCTTCGCCACTCCACGGGCGAAGCCGAACGCCACCGCCTCGCTCTCGGACATGGTGAGCAGCTCGCCGTCGGCGACAACCGGCTGCTTGGTGTCGTATTCGCGCCCGTCGTAGGTATACGTCTCGACCAGGCGCCACGCCCGTTCCTCCGCGGCGACATCGTCAATCAGGCTGGCCTTCTCCTCGGGGGTGACGAACTCGCGCGTGTTGGGGTCGTCGACGCGCTCCACCCACCAGACCTCGACCTCCGGGACGACCATGGCGCGCGACATCAGCGGGTCGTAGCCGCGCTCGCCCGCCGCCGCCCGGAATTTCTGCAGGATGGGGCTCTCGATCTTGGCCCGCAGCGTACCGCTGGGCCCCTCGGCACCACCCTCGCCCGGGGCGATCAGGATGGGTGCACAATCGCCGATCGAAGACGACGGACTCATCCAGATCTCATCACAGGCCGCCGAGATCAGCGCCCCGGCGCTGTACGCCTCCGGGTTGACCCAGGCCACGGTCCGTCCGGCGAAGCGGTCGATCATGCGGAAGATGTCCAGCGCGGCGTCGACCCGACCGCCGGGGGTGTCCATCTCGAAGATGACCGTGTCGGACTGGTCGCGGACCGCCTGTTCGAGGCGGCGTTCGATGGTGTCCCGCAGGATCGGGGTGATCTCGCCACGGATGGGGATCACGATGCCGGTGCGGGTCGCGGCGGACGTGTCCGTGCCGTCGGCGGCGGCCGCCAGCAGTGGCAGCGCCGCGAGCAGCGACACCGCTGCCCAGCGGGTGCGCCTCGGCGTTTTTCTGAGGAAATCGGTAACTCGCATCGCGTCGCACCGTTGCCTGGTCATGGCATGGACCTCCGCTCAAACTCTCGGCCCGCTGGCGGGGATTGCCGGTCTCCGCCACGTCGGCCCTCTTTTATTGTACCCGCTCGGCGCGGTTTCGGCCGCGGGGCCGCGACCGGCCAGGCCGGCGGGTGGCCCCCAGTGGGAGGGCGGCAGAGCCGTTTTTTTCAACTTATGACACTCGCTTCCCGATAAGGCATTGAGTGTGTTCTTTCGCCACGATGGACAGCAAGCTAAGAAAGGGAGCGACCATGCCTCCGAGAAAGACGAATTACTCTCGCAAGAATCGTACCACCAGCAAGACCACCCGTAACACCCGCCAGAACGTCACCCGCTACACCTGCAACTCGCCGAAGTTCCGGGGGCCGAAGCAGGAGTGCCAGTGGCGCATCGGTTCGTACCGCAACGTGTACTCGCAGTTCAGCGGCGGCACCAAGACCACGCTGTCGCCCACCATGGCCAACCGCTGGATCAAGTACGTCAACAACGGCAATCGCGTCTACAAGGTCACCGGCGCCGAGTTCGACAAGTCGTTCGGTGCCCAGTGGTCGAACATGACGCCGACCTCGGCCCGCCGCTGGCTGAAGAAGAAGTTCGGGACCAGCGTCAAAGACGTCACCAAGGGCAAGGGCAACACCTGGCTGATCGCTTCGACGAAGAACCTCACGGGCCGTCCGTTCAACAAGCAGAACTGGTAAACAACACTGTCGGGCCGACACATCGGCATTGTCCGAAAAGTCTGAAACCCGGCTTGCTTGTTCGTCGAAATCGCGGCCTGTCGCCAGATGGCGACGGGCCGCTTTTTCTATGCACCGGCGCAAAAGCCCCGCCACGTTCCTCCTCAGGACACAGCTCCGGCTTGTCTCCGGTGGGACACAGCTCCGCTCTGTCTCATCGGGTAGGACGTTGCTCCGCTTGGTCTCCCGACATCCGACGGCTCGTCGCCCTTGCATCGCGGTCCGCCCTGCATCCCACGGAGACACGGCTCACAGCGCCGTAGCCACCCTGCCACCCCCGCCGCACGACGTATCCGCTACCTCCGCCGCAATGCCAGTACCGGGTGCACGACGTGATGGCCGAACACATTCTGAAAATCGACGCGCAGGTGCGCCGTCTTGCCGACCCTCTCCGGCAGCTTCACGCGCAGGCGCCCCTTTTTCAAGTCGACCGTGAAGGGCAGGCGCGTCCCGTCGAGCTCCACCACCACCGACGCCTCGCGCACCCGCAACGCACCGGCGCCCAGGCCGCCGCGTGCGCTCAGGCCATCATCGATCCCCACCGTGACCCGCGCACCAGGCTTGACGCGACCATTGGCCGGCTCGACCAGCGTCACCCGCGGTAAACCACCCTGCGCCCACCGTGCCAGCCCGAGGAACAACCCGTACGCCTCGCGGCGGTTGTACACCGGATCGCGCAGCCGCGCTTCCTCTTCCGGGTTCGAGTGAAACGACGCCTCGGTGATGACCGCCGGCACCTCCGCATGGCGCAGTACGGCATACCCCTTGCGCGGAATAATCGTGTGATCGCTGACCACCGCGCAGGGCACGTGCCGCTCCAGCCGCAACGCGTCGTTCAACCCGTCGAGGAGATGCCGCGCGACGACGGCACTCGCCGGATTGTCGTCGACATCGCCGTGATAGAAGACCAGCGTATAGTTGGGCTCCGGATCCTCGTGCCCATTGTGGTGAATCGACAGCAGCAGATCCGCCCGCAGCGCGTTGGCGATCGCCGCCCGCTCGCGCAGATCCTCGTCGTACGACAGCCCCAGTTCCTTGTCCACCTCCCTGGTGAAATGCACCTCGGCACCCACTGCCACGAGAAACTCGCGCAGAAAGTGCGCCACCCGCAGATTCACGTCCGTCTCGCGTACGCCGGTCGGGCCGCGCCGCCACGTTCCGCCCGGGTCGTGTTGGCCCGCGTGACCCGGGTCGAGCACGATCTTCACGCCCGCCAGGTGCGCCGCATAAGGCGGGATCGGAAAGGTCGGCGGCGGCTGCGCCGTCCAGTCGTACGCCGCCGGCGGGGTAGCGACCGGGTCGGGCACGTTCGGCCAGATCACCTCGCGCCGCACCTCCCCGCCCGAGCACATCAGCCCGACCAGCAGTCCACCCGCGAGCGCCCCCGCCGCGAAGGTCAACAGCAACGCGCGCAGCGGACCCGGCCCGATCCAGCGCGTCCACCCGCCTCGTCGCGCCGGGCCTATGGCCACGCTTCCTTCTCCGCCTTGATCTGCGTTAGCGTCGCCTTGATCGCCGCGTCCAGTTGCGGCCGCCGCCCCTGGACCTCATCTTCCGGCGTCACGGGCACCTCGATGTCGGGCACGGCGCCACCCTCCTCCATGTCCACCCCGTGCGGCAGGGTGTACCAGCCACGCTCGGGCATGCGCACCAGCGCCCCGTCGATCAGCCGATAGCCCCCCGTGCTGATCACGCCGCCGTAGGTCGTCGTGCCGACCAGCGGCCCGCGTCCGAGGTTCTTGAAGGCGTGCGAGACGATCTCGGCATTCGAGAAACTCTGGTGATTGCACATCATCGTGGCTGGCTTGGTCCACGAATAGAAGATCAGCCGATCCTGTGGATAGCCCCGCTCGTCGGCACCGCGCTGGATGGTGTAGGCATGGCGGCGCACGTTGAGCACCGCCAGCACCCAGTCCGCCGTCCAGCCGCCGCCATTGCTCCGCACATCAATAATCAACCCCTCGCGACCGTGGGCGGCCGCGTACAAGTCCCGCTCGAACCGCTCGAAGGAGGGCTCGTTCATGCCGCGGATATGCACATAGCCGACCCTGCCGTCCGACTTCTCGGCAACGTAGGCGCGATTCGCCCGCACCCACGCCTCGTACTGCAGGTTCGCGATGCGCCCGCTCGACACCGGCCGAATCACCAGTTCGCGCGTTGCGCCGGCAGCCTCATCCCGCTTCTCATCGTCGCCGTTGTCGTCCTTGTCGTCCCCATCGTCTGCGGCGCGGTCGGGCGACGGCGCAAGCTCGATAATCACTTCCTGGTCCACCGTCTCCAGCAGGGCCTGCTCGAGCGGTGCCGCCGGTCCGACGGCCTGCCCATTCACCTTCAGGATCACGTCGCCCGGCACCAGGCGGCTCTCCTTCCGGTCGGCGGGCGAGTCTTCCAGCACGCTCGCCACCTTCAGGCCCGGCCCGGGGAACGTCCGGTCGAACGAGCACCCCAGCCGCCCCACGTCCTGCCCGCGGCTGGTGCGCGGCCCGTACAACCCCAGGTGCGAGGCGTTGAGCTCACCCAGCAGCATGTTGAACACTTCGTTGAACGCCGGAATCGTGACCGTCCGCAACGCCAACTGGCGGTATTTCTCCGTCAGCGCGGGCCAGTCGAGCCCCTTCATGGTCGGGTGATAGAACCGCATGCCGAGCTGCCGCGCGCCGTCGTTGAATTTCTGGGCCGCCTCGGCGCGCTGGTCGATCCGCATCCGCGCCCGAAACGCGTGGGTCTCGGCCCCGCCGCCGTCCGGCCGGCACGAGACCGGCCGGCCGCCGCGCAAGTAGAACAGGCGCGCGCCGTCGAAGCTCCACCGCAGGGCCCCCGCGCTGTCACCGCGGATCTGCTTGCGCTCACTGCCGTCCCACTTGATCGTGTAGAGGTTCGTATCACCCTCGTGCGACGAGACAAACGCCAGCGTCTCACCCGTCGGCGACAAGGCAAATCCGAGCTGATTCCCCGGCAGGTTTGTTACGCGGCGAATCCGCCGATACGCGGTCTCCAGCTCATACGCGTAGGGCTCTCCTTCCGCCTCCGCCTTCTCCTGGTCCTCATCCTCCGCGGCGTCGTCCGCCTTCTTTTCCTTGCCCTTCTCCTTCTCTTCGAGGTATTCCTGCACAATCCGCCGCACCTTGGCCGTCAGCTCATCGGGCGCCGGTTCCGCCGGCTGCGTCTCCGCCGGCTGGGTCTCTCCTGGTTTCGTTTCGGCCGGCTGGGTCGCGGTCGCTTCATCATCGGCTGGCTGCGTCGCGGGCACCTCACCGGCCAAGGCGATCTTGCCGCTGGCGACGACGGATTTTGGTGGCTTGCGCTTCTTGACCGCCTTGGCCTGCGCCTCGAAGTACAGGTCCAGGTCCACGTCCGACATCTCATCGAACGCCGGCGAGAGAAACACCACGTACAAGTCCCCGTCAAACCCGTGCCGCCGCGAGCCGAACGCCAGCAGTTGCCCGTCGGCCGACCATTCCGGCCCGCCGTCGTAATCCGGGTGCTGCGAGACATTCACCGGGGCCGCCGACCCGTCCGCCGGCACGACCCACACATCGCGGTTGTGCTCGACATCCTCGATCGCGTACGCCAGCCACTTGCTGTCGGGCGACCACGCATAGCTCGGCCGGTCCCAGCTTTCCACCAGCGTCGTTTCTTCGCCCGTCTTCAAGTCGCGGATGATCAGATCGCCGCGGCTGCGGATGAACGCCAACTTCTCGCCGTCTGGCGACACGCGGGGCGCGTACTCCAGCGCGGGATGATCCGTCACACGTTCGATCTTGAACCTCAGCGATTCCGACAGTGGCTTTGCCGGCTCCTCGGCCGACACGGCCCGATAGATGTCCTCCTGGCCCGCGCGATCTGAAACGAAGAACAGGGCCTTGCCGTCCGGCGACCACACCACGTGGTGATCGCGGGCCGGGCCGTCCGTCACCTGCCGCGTCGGCCGCCCCTCTTCCGTCTTGATGACGTAGATCTCGCCGCGCACGACCAGCGCCACCTCCTTGCCATCGGGCGCGGGCTCCTGCTCGTCGGCGTCGCTGGTGAAGGTGCGAAACGCGAGCTGGTTCTCGGGCAGGTCATCCCCGGCGGTGATCTCGATCATTCGCGCGGCCCGATCCGCGGTCGCCATCACGTAAACCGCGTCCCAGTGTGTAAACGCCAGCGTCCGGCCGTCTGCCGACACGGCAAACTCCCGCACGTCGTCGTCTTCCATGAACGTGACCTGCTCGGGCTCACCCGTGTCGAGTGGCAGGTACCAGATATTCGCCGTGCCGCCGCGATCCGACAGGAAGTACAACCCAGCGCCCGCCGCATCCCAGGTCGGCATGCGGTCGGTTCCGTTGAACTCAGTCAACTGCGTGAACTTGCTGCCATCGAGCGGGCAGACGAACAGGTCCATGTCGGCGCTGCCGCGGTAACCGCGCCGCGACCAGCGCACCCACGGCAGGCCGCCGCGGACGAACGCCATCTGCTCGCCACCAGGATTGATCGCCGCCTGGCTGCCGAAGCAATCCAGCGCCCGCCAGGGTTGTCCACCCGTTGCCGGTACGCGGTAGATGCGCGATTCGCGATAGACCTCCCCCTCGCGCTGGCTGTGGAAGTAGATCCACTCGCCGTCGGGCGACCAGCTCGTGGGGGTCTCCACGACGTCTGCAAACGTCAGCCGGCGCACGTCGCCGCCGTCAGCCCCCATGACGAAGATGTTCGTGCCGCCGCGCTCGCTGTAGTCGAACGCATCGCCCGCCCCGAACCGGTTCGACGCAAACGCGATGTGGTGGCCGTCGGGCGACCACACCGGGTGCGTCTCGTTGGCAGGGTGCACGGTCAGGCGCATGGCCGTCCCGCCCGCGATCGGCACGGCCCAGATGTCACCGGCCCAGCTGAACGCCAGCGTCTGCCCGTCGGGCGCCAGCGTCAGATCCCGGGCAAAGGGGACTTCGCCCGCCTGTACCGCCACCCCGCACAGCAGCGTAACCAGCCCCACGACCATCCGCCTCTGAAGCAATGCCGTTGTGAATCGCATGTCGTCTGTCTCTCCTGCATCGGTCTGCTCGGTCCACCCTAGTGTGGATTGTACGCAACGGGCGCCGCGCGCCCACCGCCGCTTTCGCGCCACCGCCGCCGCGATTACACTCCGGACAAGACGCGACAAGCGAGGTTTTGCATGGACCCGGCCATCGCAGCCATCCTGGGGGTGCTCGCCGGCGCGGCGCTGGTACTGGCGCTCGTCCTGCTGCGCCGCCCCGCCACGCGCCAGCTCGCACAGCAGCTTGCCGAACAGGCCGAAGCACAGCGGCTGCGCGACCTGGAGGCCCTGCTCGAACGCATCCGCGGCAGTTTCGCCGAGCTGTCACAGGCGGCCCTGCGCAGCAACAACGAGCAGTTTCTCCAGCTTGCCGAGACCAAGCTCACCGCGCAGACCAGGCAGGGCGAGTCCGCGCTCGACGCCCGCAAACGCCTCATCGACGAGACCGTCAAGCAGGTCACGACGCGTCTGACCGAAGTCCAGAACGCCCTGCAACTGCTGGACAAGGATCGGCGCGAGTCGCACGGCAAGCTGTCCGAGCAGCTCGCGAACGCGTCCCAGGTCACCAACCGGCTCCAGCAGACCACCGCCGCCCTGCGCGAGGCCCTCGCCAGCCCGCAGCGCCGCGGGCAGTGGGGCGAGCGCATGGCCGCCGACGTGCTGCGGCTGGCCGGCTTCGTCGAGAACGTCAACTACACCAAGCAGACCACGACCGAGAGCGGGCGCCGGCCCGACTACACCTTCCCGCTGCCGAACGACCGGCAGGTAAACATGGACGTGAAGTTTCCGATCGCCCGGTACCTGGAATACCTCGACGCCCCGGATGACGCCGCCCGCGATCGTGCCTTGCAGCAGTTCCTGCGCGACGTCCGCCAGCGCATCCGCGAAGTCGTCGGCCGCGAGTACATCGACCCCGCCGCCGGCACCGTCGACTACGTGCTGCTGTTCATCCCCAACGAGCAGATCTACGGCTTCATCCACGAGCACGACTCGACGCTGCTGGACGAGGCCCTGCAGCAGAAAGTCGTGCTGTGCGGCCCCATGACGCTGTACGCGATCCTCGCGGTGATTCGCCAGGCCAGCGAGAACCTGCGCGTCGAGGAAGCCTCGCGCGAGATCCTCGCCCTGCTCGGCGCGTTTCAGAAAGAGTGGGACAAGTACAGCGACCTGATCGACAAGATGGGCAAGGCCCTCGAGCAGGCCCGCACGCACTTCGACAACCTCACCACCACCCGCACCCGCAAGCTCGAACGCCAACTCGACCGCATCGCCGAGCTCCGCACCCGCCAGCGGGTCGCCCTGCCCGAACCCGACGACGAGGCCTGATCACAACCGCCGCAAACACGCCGGCCGCGGACGACAGCGCGAACGCCCTCATCCACGGCCGGTCTTCGTGATGCGCGAAAGATCTACGCGTGCGGCTTACTTCTTGTCGTGGTCACACTTCTTCTTGTCGTGATCGCACTTGGTCTTGTCGCCCTTGCAGCACTCGTGGTCCTTGCCGTGCTCGTGCTCGCACTCCTTCTTGTCATGGTCGCACTTGTGATCCTTGCCGTGCTCGTGATCACACTTCTTGGCGTCCTTGTCGTGCGCGCACTTCTCGGCATCCTTCTCGTGGTCGCAGCTCTGCTTCTTGTCCTTGTCGCTGCAGGCGGTCTTCTCGCTGCTGCAGCCGCTGCTGCCGCCGGACGAGCCGCACGAGCTTGCACTCGCACAACCACCACAGCCGGTCATCTTCGACTTCGTCGCGAGCACCTTGGCGAAACGCGCGGTCTCGGCGATGTCGTCGAAGTCCGCACAGGCCTTCGCCATCGTCCGGAACTCGGGCAGCCAGTTGGCGGGCGTGCTCTCGAAAGCACACGTCAGCATCTTGTACGCGTGGTCGTCGCGTCCGAGACGCGCATAGAGCCGGGCCGCATCGAAGCACAGCACGTTGCCGCACTTCTCGGGCATTTCCAGCTCGGCCGCCACCGCCGCCGCCGCTTCCTTCTCACCCGTGCGCGCCAGCGCCAGACCGTGCAGAACCTTCGTCCGCGCGTCGCACTGCTCAGCCGGCAGCGCCGCCAGCACCGCGACCGCTTCCTTGTCCTGCGCAAGCTCGAGGTGCGCCTCGGCCAGCATCGCGGCCGACTCGGCGGACGCGGCCTTGCCGTGCAGCTGCTGCGCCAGCGCCAGCGCCTCCTTGTTGACCTGGTACTGGTGGTAATAGTTGTACAGCAACCGCCCCATCTTCACCCACGTCTCGAGATCCTGCTCGTCCGCCATCGCGCGGCGAATGTTGAGCACGCGCGACAGCACCGCGGCCTCGCGAAAGTAGAACTTGTTCTCGGGGTCGGCCTTCGCGGCCACCTTGAACGCCGCCAACGCCGCGTCCAGGTCCCCCTGCTTCAGCATGGTGCGGCCTTCGTCGTAGGATCTGGTCGCCTCGGCAGCACTCGCCAGCGCCGTCGCAGGCAACAAGACGATACAAGCCAGCGTCATCACGGTCAGAGCAGCACGGGTGCGCATGCAGTCCTCCTTCGCTCGATTACATTCCAACCCGGTGCCAACAGTCGGCCGGCCACACGCGTGGCGGCGGTCGCGGCCCGGGTTATGAGTCAAGAATATCAGTATACCAGCTTGTATCGGTTTGGCGAAACGCGCTTTGCAAATCGCGACAATCGCGGCGTCACCAAACTGCGCCAAAATGGCGTAACAGCGGCCCGCGGCCGCGCCAATCGCCACTGTTAATGCGCTACTGATCGCGCTCCCGCGCCGCCGGAGCAGCGCGGCGGCGGGTTCGCAGACGCGGGCCACGGGCCTTGCCGCTGGCCGCGGATGCCGCCACGCCCTATGCTCCACACGAGCGCAACGTGGTCCTTGTGCTCGCGCCGGCTGCATCGAGGCCGCTCGTGGCCCCACGCGGCTGCGAGGTACCGGGGCTCCGGGGTCCGTGATGACCGCCCATGACCGCAATGACATCGGTGCGAATGGCGCCACGTCCACCGCGGGCGCGGGGAGCGCGCCTCCGGCGGCCAGAAACAGCACCGCGCGCCCAGCCGGCCGGGGCCGCCACCGCCGCGCGCGTCGCGCCGTCTGGCTGCTCGCGGCGGCGTGGGTCGCCTGGTATGCCTACGCCCGGCTCACGAAGGTCCCGCCGGCGTACCAGGACAACGGCCTCGCCCGCGTCGCCGAGGCGCAAGACAAGATCGATGCGCTGTACGACGTCTTACAGGGACTGCCAGCACTGACCTCACTGCCAAACCCTCGGCCTTACGACGGCGACCAGCTAGCGCACGCACTTCCCTATCGCTGGGCACCTGGTTCACCAAACGTGAATGCAATTCGCCAGCATCTGTCGCAACCGGCAGTCGCGACCCGGCTCGACGAACTGCACCGCCTGTGCGCAGACGTGGCGGCGCTGACACCGGGCATGCCGGTCCGCTGGGAGCCGGAACCAGCTGGCGGGACGTGGATGCTCGCACCGCCCTCGCGCAGGGACATGACCAATCTCTACAAGCGTGCCATTGTGACGCTGACAGCCCGCGGTCGCCTGCGGATCGAGCGCGACCGAGACTTCGCCGCCGCAATGGAGGACTTCAAGGCGGCGTTGCGACTCGAGCGGTACCAACGGCGCTTCCAAAACCCGCCCAAGGCCACTTGGTTCCACGACGAGGAAACCGCCACCCCGCCAGTTCACGAGCTCGGCTTCCTCGCCCGCGAACACGCGTTTCCGCCGGCAATTGCGGCCGATCTCATTCGATTCATTGAGGATGAAACGGCAACAACCGTGGCCGATGAACTGCGTGACCGCGCGGGCCTGCCTCCTGAACTCGACGCGTTCCTCGATTGGTACTACACAGACATCGGGCGCGACCGCGGCTGGCTCGTGCTCAGTCACACGGGCCCGGCGCTCGAATTGGACCATTACCACTTGGGTTGGCAACGGCTCGAGAGCGCGCTACCGCGACACTCGGCGTGGAACCTCCTCTCGCTGCCGTTTCACAGCCGGGCCGCAACGCGTGCCAAGATCGACCAGCACCTGGCCCGGGCCGTGGAGGAGCTGGCGACGCAGCCGATCGACCACAGCCTCCCCATCATGCGGTCGCACGCCATTCTGCCAACAACCGGGTGCCGCGACCTGGGCTTCACGGTGCCGTGGCCCAGCGATGACCTGGCCGGACCGGCGGCCCGCGTATTGGCGCGGCTGCGGGCCCAGGGGTCGGATATTCCGTGGCGCGTGGCCGAGCGTCACGCGCTGGTCGTCATACTGGCTTTGTCGGCCCACCGGCACAAGCACGACAGGCTCCCCGCGACGCTCGATGCACTGCCACCAGACTTCCTCGCGGCCGTGCCGCGCGACAGCCTCACCAACGAGCCGTACGTCTACATCACATCCAAGCGGGCAGAGGAGCTGAACGCTGAAGCCGAGTCCCCGGAGGATTTCGCGAGACGACTGTGGCACTCGCGATTGGACGAGCCCTACTGGCTGGGCCTTGGAGCGGCTGACGATCGGCCGCGGCATGTCGATGGCCGCCCCATCGAAGCGCTGTATACACCGGCCCGCGACGAGTGACACTGGTGACCTGAATGCAATCCGCCCCCGACAGTCGCACCGGCGGCGCGCCCGACGCCGCGCCGCCGCTCATCGACGGCACGCTCCCGCCGAGCGCGCCCGCGCCCGTACCCACCCGCCGCGTGTACTTCCTCTTCGCCCCCCTGGTCGCGCTGGCGGCGCTGGTCCTGCCGAAGCGGTTCGGGCCGCGGCTCACCGCGTCGAGCTTTCTGGCGGCGTATGTCGCAAACTGGTTCGGCTGGGCGCTGCTGTACCTGATCGCGTTTCATGTAAGCACGTCGATCGGATTAGCGCGCGCAGGTACGTTGTATCAGCCGTTGCAGCTTGCCGACCTCTGGCTCGGTTTCACGCAACAGAACCTCTCGGCGGGCGATTTCATCGCCGTGCCGGCCGCCCATGCCGTGCTGTTCCTGATGGCCAGCAGCCAGGACGTCGACACACTGATCCAAGGTGCGACCGTGGTGGGCGCGGCGCAGCTCGGCCCCTGGCTGGCCGCGATGCCGCTCATGCCGTGGATTGCCAGCGGCGAGCGCCGCCGCACGCTTTACCTGCGCAGCGTCAAGCTGCTGCTGTGGAGCAGCGTTACGCTGTGGATATTGCCATTCCTGATGCTCCCGGCGAGCATTCTGGGCTACTATGCCAGCATGCCCACAGGTGTGGCATTCATGATCTGGGGCGGGGCCTTGATCATCTACCTGCAACGCTGGGGGCTGCGCTATGCCGGCCCGCCGCTGGGGCCGGCGTACGAAGAGCGCCCGCTGCGCTGCGAGCAGTGCGCCTACCAGCTCGCGATGCTGCCGGTCGACGGGCGCTGCCCCGAGTGCGGCCGGGCGGTGCGCGATTCGTTGCCCGAACATCGCCGGCCGCCGGCCTTCGCACGCGCCCGCTGGCGGGGACGCTTGCGGGCGTACTTCGTCACACTCTGGCGCAGCCTCTGGCCGCGGCGTTTCGCACGCCATTTGTGCGTGCAGCACGGGCATGGCCATGCGCGAGCGTTCGCGCTGCTGAGCTGCATGACGGTGGGGTTGGTCGCGCTGGGATTGCTGCCACTGGTACTGCCGAACTGGTGGCTGGAGGGCCTTGCGAGCGCACAGGTATCACAGAGCCGCTACGGCATGCGGCCGCAGGTCGAGGCCGAGCTCTGGTTTCGCGTGGCCCAGGCCGTCGTGGTGCTGAATACCTGGGGCGTGGCGACATTGACCGCCGCGGGGGCCGTCGTCCTGGTCGGTGCGCTGGTCACGCTGGGCGGCTGGGCCCAGCCGGCGCGACGCGGCCTGATCGTGGCATACGGCAGCGGGTTCCTGGTATTGCCGGCGGGGCTGCTGGTGGCAGCGGCGTGGTGGGGTCACTATGTCGCCGTTCACTGGCAACCGCGGGGGGCGGTCACGCTGTGGATGCTGGGCAAGACCGATTGGGAGACGCTGTGGCTCGTCATCGGCTGGGGCCCGTTCGGCATCGCCCTGCTCCTCTGGCTGCTGCACATCCGGGCGCTGCTGCGGGCAACGCGCTACACCAACGCCTGACGCGGAGCCGCCGACGCCGATTCTCTCGCCGCTGCACGCGGGCGAGCTCCTGGTGCGCGCCCGGAGCAACCGAGGGGTGGCACCCGTGGCGCCGATTTCGGCGGCTGGTGGCCCGCTGTGCCGCAACCCTGCGTCGCGCCGGTTCGCGCAAGGAACAGGCCGCGCCCTGTGGAAGCCAGGACGCGGCCTGTGAATGAGCGTTGCCTGCTGACCGCCGGCTGTGGGATAGGAAGCGCCGGGCGATCAGCGGATCAGACTAGCGGCGGCGCAGCAGCGCCAGACCGCCGAGGGCCAACAGGGCCATCGTGGCGGGCTCGGGGACGTAGATGTAAACCGTCACCGGATCGCCACAGGCCTCGAAGGTCCCGGGATAAACGGCGTCGCCAAACCCACCGTACATCGGGTCCAGCGGGAAGCCCTCGTTCAGGTCGCCGTCGGCGTTGTGATCACCGAGGGTGACCATGCCGCAACCGTCGAGGTACATCGTCGCCAACAGCACGTCACCTGTCAGACCGACCGGCGCGTAGACGCCGAAGGCCGCCAGGTTGACGTCGACGGTCGGATCATCGGGATCCGGGTCGTCCACGGGGGCCTGGTTCCAGTCCGGACCGAACACGATGCTGTCGTAGGTCAGCCCGTCGTCGAGCCAGACGTCGATGCCCCAGCCGACGATCGGCTGATCTTGCGCAACCATCGCGCGGATCTCGACCGGGAACACTTCCGCCACATCCGCGTTCGCCGGGACGGCTACCAGCAGTCCGGCCAGAACAGCGGTACAACACAATGCTCTAATCTTCATAATACCTCATCCTCCTCGTGCGAGTCCTTACTCGCATGGCTTCGATTTCGTACCAGGTTGAGCGCTCTCCAAAACGCTCCTCCGTCCTCCAAAGGCGGGAAACCCGCCGGCAGCCGTGTCGACTGCCGGCGAATTCCCGATCAATTCACTTAGCGCTTGCTGACGCCCTTCTGCTGAACGGGCGCCGGGCCCTGCGGGCTCTCCTTGAGCATACCGCTGTCGTCGTTCGGCGACGGACGCTGGAAGTCGCGACCATTCGCCTCGCGGTAGCACAGGATCCACTCCTGGTAGTCGACGAAGTTGATGCAGTCGTCGTCGTACAGGTCGCAGATCTCCTGGTACCGGCCACTGCCGTCACCCGCACACGAAGCGAAGGCATCCAGCAGGAACCAGTAGTCAAGGTCGTCGACCACACCGTCCGGCGGATACTGGCCGGAGCCGGCCGGATCCTCAGGACCGGTGAAGTCACCACAGATGCACGGGTTCTCGCCCGGCATGCCGCAGATCTCGATGCAGCCGTCGACGGCCACCATCGTGCTCACATCCAGACCGACCGTACCGTCGGCATTCTCGACACCGGCGACGTAGTCGGTGGTCTGGAAGTCGCCATAGCGGAACTCGATGCAGTTGCTGCCCTCGAACAGGATCGCCTGGAACGTATTCGCACCCGTGTTGCTGTACTCGGGAACATCCGTCCACTGGGCGATGAAGTACCGATCCGGGGCGGTCCCCATCGTGGCGTAGTGGACCGTGCCGCCGTTGTTCGGGCTGAAGTCATCCCACAGCGGGGCGATGATGTTGTTCGGCAGCTCCACGTTCGGAATCGGATCCTCGGTGTAGTCACCGAGGTCTTCATCGCTGAACGTGAGGTAACCGTTCGAGCACACCGCGATCTCGGTGTAGTCGACGCCGTAGAAGCTGAACGTGAAGCCGAGCGGGACGAACTCGCCGGAATCATCGCCGAGCGTCAGGGCCGTACCCGTGCCCGAGATGTCCTCGAACGCGTTGGCACAGTCGCTGGCCTCGTAGGTGAACTCACCACAGTTGGTGCCTTCGCCGAGGAAGTAACCGCCCAGGGCGATACACTCGTCCTCGCCGATGTCCGGGATGCAGTCGCTGCCGACGCAGCAGGCACCCGGAACGATGCAGCGCTCGATGGTGAGCACGAACTCCGGCAGGCAGTCCGGGCTGGGCCACGTGTCGACGTGGATGTAGTACGTGCCAGCCGTCAGGAACAGGCACTCGATCCCGTGCGGCTCACTCGAGAAGCCGGCCGTGCTGTAATCGATGCACGCCGCGCCAATCGGGCAGGTATCGCCAATGCCGATACCGCTCCAGTTGAGCCCCATCGGATCGAGCGTGATGTCGAGGGCCATGTCCTCGGCGAGGATGAGCTCGTAGATCATCTCCTCGCCACCGTCGTACGACCCGAGACAGGTGTCCTCATAGAAGTCCTGCCGCCCGCAGGTGTAGTTCGTGTCGGTGTACGGCAGATCCGCACCCGACAGCGGACCGATCACGAACGGATCGTCGCAGTTGTCACCCTCACTCGGGCAAATCGTGGTCGCACAGTTGGTGTTGTCACCCATGTACATGCCACCGGCGGCGACACAAGCATCCTCGGTCAGGTCTTCACAGCTCTGGTCCTCGAAGCAGCAGGCGCCCATGATCACGCACGGGGCCTCGCACTCGAGGCTCAGGATGTAGTTGACGTCGCAGGGCAGGCCGTCATAGACGGTCAGACCGGCGAAGAAGTAGTAGGTGCCCGCATCCAGGCAACCCGAAACGACCACACCTTCGGCGCACGGGCCTTCGGTGACCAGGTACGGGGCGAGGGAGCCGGTCAGGTTGTCACAACCCGGGACACCCGGAACGATCTGCTCGAGCATACCGATGACAAGCGCCTCTTCGCAGACACCCGTGAGGGTGAAGCGGGTCGGCTCGGTCACGGTGATCTCGTACCAGTCGGTGTCACGCGTGCCACCCTGGGCCCACGTGGTGCCGCAGATGACATCGCCACAGGCGATCGGCTCGAACGTCGGGGTCTCCATGTTGCAGCCGCCGTTGGTGTCGTCGCCGCAAGGCTCACCTTCCAGCAGCGCGCCGGCCGGGCACTCGAGGACGCACGGGCACTCGACGTTGGCACACAGCGTGCCGTTGCCCTGGTAGGTCCCGCCATTGGCCTCACAGTCGGCCTGGGGCAGCTCCTCGCAGGACGTGTCGTTGTAGCAGCAGGCGCCCTGGGTGCACGGGTTCGGGTCACACGTGGTGCCCTCGCCCAGCCAGTCGCCACCCAGATCGGCACAATCAAGCGGGGTCTCGACCGAGCAGACCGCACCAACGCAGCAGGCGCCGGTCGGCAACGTGCAGTCGATCGCGCCAGTGCAGGCCACGCCGTCGTCAAAGACGTCGAGCTGGAACGCACCGGTCGCCGTCCCCGACGAGTAACCGCCAACCGTGATGTAGTACATCACGCCGGCTTCCGAGCACCAGGTCACCGTGCTCAGCAGGCCGCTGGCACCACCCGTGCAGCTGTCGTCGTTGCCGCCGACGCAGATCAGGTAGTCGCAGGCACCACAGAACACCGAGATCTTGGTGTCGAACTCGTAGAGATCCGGGTTGCAGGTCGTGGCCGTCATGGTGTTGCCGGTGCCTTCCACCGCGAACCAGACGTTGTGCCACGGACCACTCGACACGCCGCACGGCGTGACGATGTCGTCGGTCGCCAGGTTGTTCGAGCGGACAACGCTGTCCGGAACGCTCAGCAGCTCGGCATCGGCGCACTCGTCCATGCCCTCGATCGGGCAGACGGTCGTCGCACAGTCGGTGCCGTTGCCCTGGTAGTTGCCGCCGGCGTTGAAGCAATCGACCGACGTCAGGTCCTGGCAGCTCCCGTCCTGGAAGCAGCAGGCACCCGTCGGCACATCGCACGGGCTGTCGCAAGCCACGCTCAGCGTGTAACGAACGTCGCAGGGCAGACCTTCATAGACCGTCAGACCCGCGAACAGGTAATACGTGCCGGCCGGGAGGCATTCCGTCGTAATGACGCCTTCCTCGCACTCGCCGATCACCAGGTACGGGCTGATGCTGCCCGTGATGTTGTCGCAACCGGGGACGCCCGTCACGATCTGCTCAATCACACCAAACACGAACTCGGCCTCGGCCTCGGCGGTAATCGTCAGAACCGCCGGCTCGGTCAGGACCAACTCGAACCAGTCGGTGTCACGCGTGCCACCGTCGGCCCAGGTGGTACCGCAGATGGTGTCGCCACAGGCGATCGGCTCGAACGTCGGGACGTCCATGTTGCAGCCACCGTTGACGTCGTCGCCGCAGGGCTCACCCTCGACGATGCCGCCCGCGGGGCACGGCACGATGCAGGGGCACATGTCACAGGTGGTGTCCGCACCGAGCCACAGGCCACCGTTGGCCACGCAGTCGGCCTCGGTGATGACCTCGCAGGTCGCATCGTCGTAGCAGCAGGCACCGACGATCGTACCGCAAGGCGGCTGCAGGTCGTTGCAGAGCACGCCTTCGGCGAACCGGCCGGCACAGTTGGCCGCCAGCACATCGTCGACGCAGTCGCCCGTGAGGTCGTCACAGCAGGCACCCGGGTCGCCGCCACAGTTGATCTCGAGGCAGGTCTGACCAGGGTAGAACTCGGCGTAGGTGCAGTTCTCGAACTCGACGTTGTCCTGGCAGTCGCCAGTGAACGGATCGCAGCAGGCACCCGGCTCGAAGCTGCCGGTCAGGCAGACCGCGCGGTCGACCGGTGCGGGCTCCACCGGCAGACCGGTGGAAAGGTCGATCTGGATCGAGCTGCCGTCGCCCGTCGGCGAGCTGCCCCACAGGAAGAAGCAGTCGTCGGGGTCGCCCAAGCTGACGCCCTGGATCGAGACCCAGCCCTCGGCCAGCGAGCAGCACGGGTTCAGGATGATGTCATACTCCAACATCTCGAAACCGGCATACAGCAGGCCGGTCGGCGTGCCGACGACGTCCACCGTGTAAGGACCACACGCGACCGCGCCAGGCGCGCCGGCGTCGTCCGCGTAGAACGTGACCTCGATCGTGAAGGGATCCTCGCCGGGGCAGTCAAACCAGCCAGCGTCGAACAACAGGCTCAGGCCCCAGAAGTGGACATCACAAATCGAACCGCCCACACCACTGAACGACTCGTAGATGATGTACTCGGCGGCCAAATCGCTGTTGCTGAACGCCCAATCCCCGTCCGGCAGGTGAACCGCCTGGCCGAAGAGGGTGTTCTCCGGGCACTCGGGCGGCGGCAGCGGGCAGACGAACGTGTCGCAGTTCTCGCCAATGTACCACTCGCCACCCTGCGCATCGCACTCGGCCTCGGTGATCGTGCCGACACACACGCCATCGACGCAGCAGGCGCCCGTCGGGTCGCCACAGCCGTCGCCGATGAAAAGGATCGACTCGTCGGTGCCGAACTCACCACCGCTACCGACCAACGTGCTATCGTAGTACACGTTGTAATAGCCTTCGCCGTAGGAACAGCAGATGCCGTCGCCAAACGAATCGAAGATGGTGAAGTTGTAGCAGCCAGCGGGATCGACGCAGCATTCCTCGGTGTAGAGGGTGTTGCTTTCATAAGCCGTGGCCGGGCCTTCACAGATCACGTCGCCGGTATCGGCGTTCGTGACTTCCCAGCTCGTCTCGCTGCCGTAATCGTCGGTCATGATCTCGATCGTGATCGCGACCTCGCCGGGACCACACTCGCGGGTGACGGCCCCCAGCGCCGCGCGAGCCAACTGCGGCTGCGCCGCTTGCTGGGCGGACAGCTCGGTGGGTCGCGTCTTGACGGTGGGAACCGCAGTTTTCTTGACCGCGATGTCTTTCGCGGTCAGCCCCGCCGACTCGACGGCGGCTGTGGTGGGCTTATCCACGGGGCCCGCGGCATAAGCCACCAGCACGCTGGTACACAGTACCAACGCGCTAACAATACAGACTCTGCTCATCTTCATGCCCTGCCTCCTTTGAAGTGAAGCTTGTTCGGCCCAACCTGCGGGCCTCTTCCAGACAAACAATGCAGAAATAGTCCAACGCCGCGCAGGACCACACCCTGACCGCGGCGATACGGCCGAAGCCGTATTTCACGAATCTTCATGTCTGTCGTCGTCTACCTCCTTTCCCCGCCGACGAACACGACCACATGATGTGTGTACCTCATTCCCAACCCCCAGCCGCTTACTTTCGTCGGAATTGCCTCCTCTTGCTCGTCCTGCATCTGAGACGTGATGTGCTCCTTCCTCACCGTTCCGAACAACCGCCTCACGCACGCGCCGCCAGGGCGCTCTCCTCCTCGGCGTATGCACACCGGTCGCAAGGCGAGTTCATCGTATCAGGATCGCCCCCGTGGGTCAATACCGGTTCCATTCCGCCAAATCGCACGGAAACTGTGCCCACATCACGGCTTGGCGTCCCCACCTCCCTACGCTATGGTCCGTATTGTGGGGCGCCGGCGGACCGCATCCGGGAGACACCAGGCATGCACACGGCTTCCATCTCATCCCAGCAGCCCTGGCCCGAGCAGTACCGCAGCCTGCTGCGCCAAACGCTGCGCGAGGGCCCACCTGACAACGAATCCCTCCACCAGGCCACCCGCCTGGGCCAGCTCCTGGCCCGTAAAGGCGTTGCCCTGGGGGAGTTGGCCCAACTCCACCTTACCCTGCTCGCCGAAGCCGCCCAGCCGCCCCACCATGCCTCCACCACCAGCATCGAAATGTCCGGCCGGGTCCTACGCCACATTATCGACGCCTACCAGGCCACCTTGTCGCCCCCACCGGCGCCGCAAAAAACGGGCGATTCAGAACAGAAACGGCAGCCGCCGGGGCCGGAACCGCTGAAGGACGGCCAGACCCCCTGGGCCACCCTGCTCCGCCACATGCCGGGCGTCGTTTATCGGCGACCCGGGGGCCTCGATCGCCCCCTGTCCTACGTCAGTGAGCGCTGCGGCGAATTGACGGGCTATGCCGACCACGAACTGGCCGGGCAGGACGCCCCGCCCTTTGGCGAGCTCGTCCACCCCGAAGACCGCACATCGGTCGAACGCCAGCTCGGGGCCGCCCTCGACACGCGCGATCGCTTCGAGCTCGTCTACCGCATCGTCTGCCGCGCCGGACACACCAAGTGGGTCTGGGAGCAGGGACGCGTCGTCGAAAACAGCGGCACCGATCCACTGCTCGAAGGCTTCATCATCGATGTCGACGACCACGCGCGGGCCCTCGCCGCCCTGCGCGACAGCGAGGAGCGCTACCGCAGCCTGTTCGATCGCATCCCGATCGCGCTGTACCGCACGACCCCCACCGGCGAGCTGAGCGATGCCAATCCCGCCCTGGCGGCCCTCTTCGGGTACGACAACCCGGCTGCCCTGGCCGGCGTCTCCGTAGAGAGCCTCTACCTGCATCCCGCCGAGCGCGACAGCCACCTCCAACAGCTCAACGCGGCCGGCGTGCAGCACGGCGTCGAATTCGAGGCGCGGCGCCGGGACGGCGCGACCATCTGGGTGCGGGACACGGCCCGCGCCGTGCGCGACCGGGCCGGCACCGTGCTGTTCTACGAAGGCAGCCTGGAGGACGTCACCGCGCGCAAGCGCGCCGAGCAGCAGCTGCGCGACAGCGAGCAACGGCACCGCCTGCTCGCCGACGCCGCCAGCGACATCGTGGCGCGGCTCGACCCCGGGGGCACCACGCTCCAGATCTCGCCCTCCTGTGAGCGTATCCTCGGCTACACGCCGGCGGAACTGGGGAGCCGGCCGATGCTCGAGTTCGTCCACGCTGACGACCGCCCCGCGGCCGAGCGTACGCTGCGCGAGCTGCTCGCCGGCCACGATACCGCCAACGTGACCTTGCGCATACTGCACAAGAACGGCCAAGCCGTCTGGCTCGAGGTCTCCGCCGATGCCATTCGCGATGGCCAAACGGGGGCCGTGCGCGAGATCCTCTCGGTCTCGCGCGATGTCACCGCGCGTTACGCGGCCGAACAGGCCCTGCGCCGCAGCGAGGAGCGCCTGCAGCAGGCCCTCCGCGCGGGCCACATGGCCATCTGGGAATGGAACGTCGTCGCCGACACCATCTACTGGTCGCCGGAGTTCGAGCAGCTGTGCGGCGTGGCGCCGGGCGCGTTCCGCCAGATGTATGAGCCGCTGCGCGACATGCTGCACCCCGACGACCGTGACCTGGTCGAGCAGGCCCGCGTCGCGTTGCGCGGTCTGCAGGCCACCGCCGAGCCGTGGCGCATCGAATTCCGCATTGTGCGCTCCGACGGCCAGACGCGCTGGATCGCCGCTCAGGGCGGTATTATCTACGACAACCAGGGACAACCGCAGCACCTCACGGGCGTCGCGACCGACGTCACCGCCGCCAAGGAAGCGGAAGCCGAGCTGGCCACCTATCGCGAGCGGCTCGAGCACCTGGTCGCGGCGCGCACCGCGGCGCTCGAAGAAGCGACGCGGCGCCTGGAAAGCGAGCTGGCCGAGCGCCAACGCGTCACCGAAGCCCTGCGCGAGAGCGAGCAGCGTTTTCGCCTCGTGGTGCAGGCGACCCAGGACGCCATCTACGACTGGCACGTGGGCGAGCCGCGCCCCTGGTGCAGCCGACGCTTCCGCGACCTGCTCGGCCAGCCGACGCCACCGCTGGAGGACTGGTGGCAACAGCTTATCCACCCCGACGAGCGCGTCAGTGTTCGCCGATCGCTGCAGGCAGCGCTCGAGGGGCAGACACCATACCTCTCTCTCGAGTACCGTGCGCGGAAACGCGACGGTACATACGGCTATTTCGTCGAGCGCGCGTTCATCATCCGCGACGAGGCCGGGCGGCCGACCCGGCTCATCGGCGGGCTGGCCGACCTGACCGTCCGGCGCGAGATCGAGCAGTTGCTCCGCGTACAACGGGATCTCGCGGTCACGCTGTCGACGGCGGAATCGCTGCGGCAGGCGCTGAAGCTCATTTTGGACGCCGCGCTCCGCATCGAGGGCATCGACGCGGGCGGCATCTACCTCGTCGACGAGGACGGCGGCCTCACGCTGGCCCACCACCAGAACCTCTCTCCCGGATTCGCCCGCTCGGCGTCGTACCACGCCCCCGGTTCGCCACAGGCGCGGCTGGTAGCGCAGGGCGAACCCGTCTACCGCCGGTTCGACAGGTTCGACTTCGTGGCCGAGAGGTTGCAGCACGAGGGCGTGCTGGCGCTGGCCGTCATCCCGGTGCGCCACGAGGGCCGGCTGATCACCTGCCTCAACCTGGGCTCATATACCCTGGAGGGACTGCCCGACACGACGCGGCACGCGGTGGAGGCGATCGCCTCGTGGATTGGCGCAGTCATCGCCAACATGCGCGCCCGCGAAGCGCTCGAAGACAGCGAGCGGAAGTTCCGCGCCCTGGCCGAGACGAACCCCGCCGGCACGGTCATCGTTCAGGACGGCCGCTTCCACTACGCCAATCCAGCCGTTGCGGCAGTCTTCGGCGTGGTACCGGCTGACCTCGTCGGGCGGCAGTTCGCCGAATTCGTCCATCCGGAGCAGCGCGACGAGGTCGCAGCCCGCGCCGCTCGGCGGCAGGCCGGTCACGACGAGCCCACGCGGTACGAGCTGCGGGTACTGGACGCACACGGCACGGAACGCACCCTCGATGTCTCGCTGGCGACCATTGACTACGAGGGGCGCCCCGCCATACTCGGCGCCGCGATCGACATCACCGAGCGCAAACGCGCCGAGGAGGCCCTGCAGGAAACGCGCGAGCGGCTCGAGCTGGCCCTGAGTGGTGCCGATCTCGCCACGTGGGATTACGACTGTGTTACCGGGGACGTTATCGTCAACGATCGCTGGGCCGAGATCTTCGGCTACGCGCCGGCGGAGCTCCCACCAGGCGTCGACGCGTGGGTCTCTCGCATCCACCCCGACGATCGCGCGCGCGTCCTCGACGTCTGGGAAGCCCACCTGGCCGGCCGTACGCCCTCCTACGAAGCCGAGCACCGCATCCGGCACCGCTCTGGCCGCTGGATCTGGCTGCTGGCCCGCGGCCGCGCCGTCGCCCGCGCTGACGACGGTCGCCCCCTGCGTGTCTCCGGCACCAACCTCGACATCACCGCCCGCAAGGAAGCCGAAGCGCAGGCCCGCCAGCGCCAGGAAGAGTTGTTTCGGGTGTCGCGCCTCAGCACGGTCGGCGAGATGGCCACCGGCCTGGCCCACGAAATGGCCCAACCGCTCCAGGCGATCGTCTTCTATGCCCAGAGCTGCCTGGCGCGCCTGCGCGACGCCGAACCGTCGCCCGAAGACCTGCGCATCGGGTTTGAACGCGTGTCCGACCAGGCCGAGCGGGCGGGGAACTTCATCCGCTGGCTGAAGCGCTTCGTCCGCAAGGCGCCGCCGAATCGCCAGCCGTGTGACATCAACGAGGTCATCCGCGAAGCGGTGCAACTGGCCGTGGTCGAAGCCCACCATCACCACGCCAAGATCACGCTGCGGCTGGCCGATACCCTGCCGCCGGTCGATATCGATCGCGTCCAGATCGAGCAGGTCCTGCTCAACCTCGTCCGCAACGCGATGGAAGCCATGGACGACCTGCCCGGCCCCGACCGCGAAGTGACGATCGAGACCCGCGCCGTGGACGACCGGCGGCTGCGCGTTGCCGTGCATGACCGCGGGCCGGGCATCGCCGCCGCCGACCAGCAGCGCGTATTCGACGCGTTCTTCTCCACCAAGGGTTCGGGGACCGGCCTCGGATTGTCGATCAGCCACTCGATCATCGAGCGGCACGACGGTACACTCTCGTTCGAGACTAAACCGGGGCGAGACGGCACTGTGTTCTTTTTCGAGTTGCCTGTGCTCGGGGATGCGCAACCAAGGTCGGAAGAATGAACGCACCGGAGACGAACGCGACCAGGCCCGTCGTCCACATCGTGGATGACGACCAGGGGCTCTGCGAAGGCCTGCAGTGGCTGCTGGAGTCGTACGGTCACCGCGTGGCCGTGGCCTATTCGGCGGAGGAATTCCTCCAGAGCTACGATCGCAGCCAGCCCGGCTGCCTCGTGCTCGACATCAAGATGCGCGGCATGAGCGGACTTGATCTCCAGGCCCGGCTCGCGTCCGAGGGCTACACCATTCCGATCATCATGATCACCGGCCACGGCGATGTCTCTTCCGCCGTCCGCTCCATGCGCGACGGCGCCGTCACTTTCCTGGAGAAGCCCGTCAACCACCAGGTACTGCTCGACAGCATCCGCGAAGCACTCGAGCTCGACGCACGACGCCGAGCGGATCTCGAGCAGCGGGCCACCGTCGCCGCGCGGCTGCGCAGCCTCACCAGCCGCGAACTGGAAGTCATGCGCCACGTCGTCTACGGGCAACCCAACAAGAAGACCGCCGCCACTCTGGGCATCCGCGAGAAGACCGTCGAGGTCCATCGCAAGCACATGATGCAGAAGATGCGCGTGCACTCGGCGATGGAGCTGCTGCGCGTCATACTGGAAACCGAGAACATGCCGGACGCACCGCGCGAGCCTCGCGTGGCCGAAGAACCCGACCCACCAATAGAGGACCCGACGACGGAAGCCCCGCCGGACGAAGCGTGACCGTCGCGCCCGCGTGCCCGCCATCCCCGCTGCCCGTATAATTGCCCGCAATGCTGCGCCCGGCCCGCAGTTCGTCGTTCGACCCCTGCGAGGACAGCCGCGTTGACCTTGTCCAGCCGCCGAGCCTTCTACCTGCGCATCGCGCTCATCCTGGTCGTCGCCGCTGTCTGGCGCAGCACCATGGCGTGGGCCCTGCCGGTCATCGCGCGCGACGGCGTGGTCTTCTGCCAGTACGCCGACACGCTCGGGGCCGCCGGTCCCAGCGCCCTGCAGGACGCGGACACGCGCCAGCACCCGCTCTACCCGCTGCTCATCCTCGGTACGCAACGCCTCGCCGCGGCACTCGGGGCGCCCGACACACCCTTGACCTGGCGCGTCTGCGGGCAGTTCGTGAGCCTGGTCGCCGGCCTGGCCGTGATCGCGCTGACCGGCTGGCTCACGGCGCGCCTGGTTCGCCACCTCCAACTCCCCGTGGATCACCGAACAACGGTGCTGGTCGCAATGCTCCTGGCCGCGCTGCTCGATCTCAACGTCTGGCTGTCGGCGGACGTCATGTCCGACCAGGTCCACCTCGCCTGCTACCTGGCCGCCGTCTGCCTGCTGATCGATCTGCGCCACAGTCGGGCGGCGCTGTGCTGCGGCCTGCTGGCGGGGCTGGCGTTCCTGACGCGCCCGGAGGGTATGGTCCCTGCCCTGGCCGGCCTGGCCGTCATCGTCAGGCGCTATCACGATGTCGGCTGGCGCCACGCGGGGCTGCAGTCGGTCGCCCTCGCGGCGGGCTTCGCGATTTGTGCCGCGCCGTACTGGCTGAGCGTCGGGCAATTCTCCGCCAAGAAGAACCCGGCCGAATGGCTCGAGCACGACACCGGCCGCAACTGGCATCAGCCGACACTCGACGTCACGCGCGCTGAATCCGCGCCGCCCGATCCCCCCCCCAGCCCCACCCGGATCACGCAGGCACGCCTGGAGACGCTCGACCTGCGCTGGTACGAGGCCCTGCCGCACGCACTGTACAAGCTGCTGCGCGCCGGTCGCGTCGTCGTCCCGCTGCTGGCGTTGCTGCCGCTGCTGAACCTGCGCCGCCGGCTGCTCGGACCGGCATTGATCGGGCCGGCGACATGCGCCGCGGGGCACCTCGCGCTGACGTTGATTCTGCTGACGCACTACGGCTATCTCGCGCCGCGCCACATGCTGGTGATCGTAATGCTGCTGGTGCCTTTCGCGGCCATGTTCCTGGGGCGCCTGGTGCAACTCGCCACCGAACGCCGCCAGCCGCTCGTCGCTGGCGCCATCCTGGCGCTCGTCCTGGCGCCGCTGGCGACGTATGCGCTGCGCGTGCCCAACAGCAAGGACGCCTACCTGCTCGGCGCCGCCGGCCGCGTTCGCACGACGCCGGCGCTGCAGACGTCGGCGCTGCTGCTCGGCGGCAAGACGCATCGGCGTGTCGCGTTTCGCACCGGGCAGGACTGGACGTGGTGGCCGGGCGACCCGGTCGAATTCGACAAGGCCCGCCACACGCTGCTGACCGCCGCTGCGCCCGCCTGCGTGTTGATCGAGCTGGAATCACGGCAGGCCGCCGTGGACCAGAAGGAGCGCAGCGGCCACCGGGACTTGCTCGCGGAACTGCTGGCCGATCCGGCGCTGGCCGCCCGACTAAAGCCGGTCTACGTTCAGCCCGCGTCGGACGGGGCCACCCTGCATATCTTCCTGTGGCACGCCGAAACGCCGGTCGCACCCCGCTGAACGGCGGGCTACAATCTCCAGGATTCCCATTCGAGATTCGTCGGAATGTATGAGGACAAGAGGATGAAACGATTTACTGCGATTCTGGCCGTTTCGTTATTGCTGACCAGCGTCGGCTTTGCCGCCAGCAAGCCCCACCCCGCGCTGGCCAAGTTGCTGGCCGCCAAGGACATCGACGTGCTGGACGCCGAGCGCGTGCCGGAGGTCAAGCCGCCCGGGAAGATCGTCCACGATTACAAGCCCTATCGCATCAAGGTGCTCGTGCTCGACTTCAACCCGTACATCCCCGGCAGCATCCATTCGCCGGACGATCCCGACGCCGAGCCGAAGGGCATTCGCGAACTCGGCGGCTGGAACGACCCGGTGCCGCTGGCCGCGGGCTACATGCAGGACTTCTGCGACATCAGCCAGGGGTTGATCCAATATGACATCGTCGCGTGGCTGACGGTGCGCCGCTTCCAGAAGAAGGCCGACGGCTACACCTACACGCCCGAAGCGTACATGCGCGGCCTGCGCGCCGGCACGGGCAAGGCGGACGCCTGGCACCGGCCCGACGGCGTCGACTATCCCAACGTCGCGAAGGAGTTCAACCTGATTCCGCTGGTCGAGGACGGCGTGATCGACGAAGTCTGGATGATGGGCGCGCCCTACTTCGGCTACTGGGAATCGTGCATGCTCGGCCGCGACGCGTACTACATCAACGGCGGCGTCTACGGCTACGACCAGGTGCCCAGTGAGCGGCGCTTCGTCATTATGGGCTTCAACTACGAGCGCGGCGTCGCGGAGATGCTCCACGATGTCACCCACCGCATGGAAGCGACCATGTCACGGATCTACGGCGGCTGGAAGAGCGATGAATTGAACACGAACTGGGCCCGCTTTGCCGCTAATCAGAAACAGTCCGGCACGGCGGCGGTCGGTACGTGCCACTATCCGCCGAATGCCGAACATGATTACGACTACGCCAACGAGCGTTTCGTCGACAGCACCGCGCCGGATTGGCTGCACTACCCGGACCTGGCGGGCCGAAGCGAACGGATCAATCGCGAGGCCTGGGCCGGGCCCCATAAGCATCGCGGCAATCCGGACTATCACCGCAACTTCCAGCGCTGGTGGTACGAGCACCTGCCGATCGCCCCGGGCTGGAACGAGGACGGCCGGCTGAACAACTGGTGGGAATACCTCTACAACTACAACGCGTACGACGACCGCGGCAAGCCGCTGAAGAATGTGCGGCCCGTAAAGGACCCGCACGCCGCCAGGGAAGGCTACCGCCGGCCGGCCTGAGGCGCAGCGGCTGCGCACTGCGACAATTGAGTGATGTTTCTTCTTGACCGTTCGCCTGATCAGGCGATAATGACAGTGTAGCCGGTGGTTGCCAGCGTCGGGGCACGCTCAAAACACGGGCGAGCGTGTTCTGCTGGCGGCGCCTTGCTGCCGGGCGGTGTATGCTGCATCGCTCGTCGGGTCCGTCGGCGACGGTCGGCGGGCAAGGACAGGCCCGTCGCGGCTTCGAATCACCCGAGATGCCGCACGGGGTACTGCCCGTTCTTGAAAGGAGGTGATCCGTGAACCAAGGTGATAAACGCTAGGCTGCGTGACGCAGCGAACGTGGCTGCCGTCACCGCAGCCGAACGAAATCGCCCGCCGGTCGGCAAGTTCCGCACCGGCGGGCTCTTTTTTTCGCGCTCAGCGGCCCACCCCCACTACCAGCAGCACCCCCAGCAGCACGAGCAGCACCGCCACCGCCAGCGAGAACTGCCGCTCCGACACGCGGTGGTGCACCACCATCCCCAACCCCATGCCGATCAGCGACGCCGGCAGTAGCCACAACGCCGCATACAGCTCAGCGGTCGTCAGCAATCCCTCGCGCGTGTAGGTCACCGCCCGCACCAGGCTCATGATCAGGAAGTACCACAGGATCGTCGCACGAAACGCGCCCTTGTCCAGGCCGTACGCCCGCAGGAACACGATCACCGGCGGTCCGCCCGTGCCGAACATCCCCGCCAGCACGCCGGACACCAGCCCCGCGGGCAGTGCCGACCAGCCGCGGCGGCGCCGCGCCGTGACGGGCGATGCTGGCTCGGGTCGCGGCTCGTCGGCGGCCGGGTAGGTCGGCGCGCGACCGGCGCGCTGGTGCTGAAACAGAAACCAAGCACCCGCCGCGGCGACGACAAAACCCAGGCCTCTCTTGAGCCCACTGACGTCGGCCGTCGCGAGCACGTGCGTACCCAGCCACAAGCCCAGGGCCATGGTCGGCAGCAGGCCGATCAGCAGACGGCCGCGCGCCTGGCGCCAGCTGTGCGCCAGCACCCACACCTCGGTGACGAACGTAAGCACCATCAACGTCGCGACCGCCGGTGCGAGGTCCGGCAGCACCAGCGCGAGCAGCGCGACCGAGAACATGCCGGCCCCGAAACCGACCGTGGCGTAAATGAGCTGCGCCGCCGCCATGATCAGGGCACAGAGCGCGAACGTCGGCCAGTCGGGGAAGAGTGGGGGCATTGGGCGGTCAGTCGTCAGTCATCAGTTGTCAGTAACCAGCCGGTCGTGATCGAGCGCGTAGCGCTGCTCACAGCCATCCACGACAGGCCGGACGAATTCTGTCAGGTGACGGCGAAAGCCGGACCCTCCGCCGCAGGCGGCGCCCCATCCCGGCGCAGCGCATCGGCGCGGCATGTCAACCGCCGCGCTTGACGCGATGCACCAGCGTCTGGGCCGATGACTTGATCCCGGTCAGGCTGCTCTTGAGGGCTTCGCGGTTCGGCGCGTATTCCATCGCGACGTCGGTATAGACCAGGCCCTCCTCGATCAGCTCGGCCAGCGACATGGTGAAGTTGCGCATGCCGCTTTCCTTGCTGCCGAGGATGATCTCCGGCAGATCGGCGTCCTCCCCCTCGCGAATCTTCTCCTTGACGATCGATTCGCCCAGCAGCACTTCCGTCGCCGGCACGCGCGAGATCTTCTCGTCGATCGCGGGCACCAGCCGCTGCGCACAAATCGCCCGCAGGCTGTTGGCCAGCGAGCTGCGGATGAAATCGTGCTGGTCCGGCGGAAAGAACTCGAGGATGCGACCCAGGGCCTGCATCGTGTCGGCCGTGTGCAGCGTGCAGAACACGAGGTGGCCCGTCTCGGCCGCCTGCAGCGCCGCCAGCAGCGTCTCGCGGTCGCGCATCTCGCCGATGAAGATCAGATCCGGGTCCTGGCGCACCGCACCGCGCAGCGCGTCGGCGAACTGGTGCACATCCAGACCGATTTCGCGCTGGCTGACGATCGCCTTCTTGGGATGAAAAGTGTACTCGATAGGGTCCTCGATGCTGATGATGTTGACCGGCTGGTTGGCGTTGATCCAGTCAATCATCGCGGCCTGTGTCGTGCTCTTGCCACAACCCGTCACGCCGCAGACGATGATGATGCCCTCGTAAGTCTCCTCGGCCAGCTTCTTGTAGATCGGCGGCAGGCGGAGTTCCTCGAAGCTGGGGATCGCCCCCTTCACCCGGCGGATCGCGGCGTGCATCTGGTCGCAGGAGCGCATGATGTTGATGCGGAAGCGGTCGCCGTTGGGCAGGTGATAGGCGAAGTCGAGCCCGCCCTTCTCATCGAAAATATGCTTGCGGGTCTCGGGGATGAGGGGGCCCATCAGTCGTTCGATCACGCGCGAGTTCACCTCGATGCTCGGCAGGCTGGTGCGGCGCAGGTCGCCGGCGATGCGATAGGCGGGGGGAACGCCGGTCTTGAGGTGCAGGTCGCTGGCCCCCAGTTCCTCCATCTTCTCCAGCAGTGGCACGATCGAATGCGGCATCTCGTTCATCTGTGCACCTCGAACGGGTAGGACATGCACCGGTCGCCGGGCGGACCGGCCGGATCACACGCCACCAGCTTAGACCACACCCGCCACCGAGGGCAAGCGAAACGTGCCGGCCGCGCCGCGCCTAGCCGCGCAGGATGTCGCCGGAATACAGGGCGTTGGGGATGACTTCGCACTCGGCCCAGCAGCCCGGGCAGCGATCGACCCAGTCCCGCGCCCCCGCGCTGGTGCCGTTGTGCCAGACCGAACCGAAGGACTCGCGCAACAGGTTGCCGACCGTCTGCGTGTTGAACTGGCACACGGGCACGCTGCCGTCGGGAAGCAGACGGATGTGACTGCGCAGCGCGACGCAGCGCGGCTGGGGCTGCGGGTGCGGTTTGCCGCGCAGACGCTCCAGCAGGCCGCGCAAGTAATAGCGCTTGCCACGGCGCAGGATGAAGCTGCGGTAGTGCGCCACGTCGCGCAATTCGCGCTCGACGAAGCCCTCTACGTCGGCCCCGTTGAGCTTGGGGTGCAGCGGATAGCCGACCGGCACAATCAGGTGCTCGGCCTTGTCGCCGTGGGCCGCCGCCCCGTACATCGCCGAGTCGGCATAGGCCAGCACCGAGTGCACCTCGACGTCGAGCGCGGCGAGCTTGTCGCGCAAACCGGCGTTGTCCGCCAGCGATTGTTCCGAGATCACCGTGTGGTTGGCGGAGACCGCCACCCCGTGCGATTCGCGCAGATCCGCCAGGCCACGGACGGTCTCCAGCGCCCGGGCGAAGGTCACGTGCCGGCCGCGATTCGCGTCGTGCTCCTGTTCCAGGCCGTCGAACGACACCATCAGCCGCAGCCGCCGTGGTCGCGAGAATCGCCGGACCAGCTCGAACGTCCGCTCCGGGAACGAGCCGTTGGTGGTGATGTGCAGCACGCGCGGGCCTGACACCGCCATGACCTCCTCGGCGATGTCGAGCAGATCCTTGCGCAGAAACGGCTCGCCGCCACTGAGGCGCACCACGTCGAGCCGGCCGATCTTGGAGAAGACCAGCCCGACCTCGCGCGGGGTGAGTTCGCGCCCGCCGTCGATCTGCCACGAGTCGCACATCTGGCAGCGGGCATTGCAGCGATAGGTCACGAGGTAGGTGCACCACGAGGGACGGGGCACGCCACCGCGCCGGTTGCGCACGACGGAATGAACCCAGGCCAGCGGTCTCATGCGATTGGTTGGGGGACCTGCGCCGTCGGCGCGGGGCCGACCAGCTCGTGAATGAACTGCTCGATCGTGGCCACCGCCTCCTCGCGCCCGTTGCGCACCGACCGGCGGATGTTGTCAACGTACACCGCTTCGTTCGCCAGGAACGTCCGCAGGACGCCGGCGTCGAACTCGTCAAACGTCGTCTGCATGCCGAAGCCGCGCTCCGCCAGCGACGACGCGTTGAGTCGCTGCTCGACCGAGGCTTCCGGCATCACCAGCATCGGTTTGCCAAGTTGCACCGCCTCGCCGACGAGCTGATTGCCCGCCGTGCTCACGATCGCCCGGCAGCCGGCCATGTCCTCGACGAACGGCATGTTGCTCGGCGACTTGAACGTGAGGTTGCCCTCGGTGCCGCGCCGCGGCGTGCCGTAGACACGTACCGGCATGTCGGATTCGCGGAGGGCCTGCTCGACACGGGGGATGAACAGGTGCTCGCCCTTGTTGAAGTAGGCCAGCAGATAGTCGCCGCGGGTCGGGTGGGCGTTGAGCACTTCGTCACGCAGCAGCGGGCCGATCACCCGCACGCGATCCCAGCGCGGCTTCGCATCGTAGAAGCTCGAGACGATGATCCGCTCGGGCCGCCCCATGAGGAAACGATACACCAGCACGTCGCGCCGGCTCTTGATGCGGTCGCGCAGCGGGATGCGCGGCCGGCAGTACACCATCACGCCGAAGTGGTCGAACCCGATGCGCGGGATCTTCAAATGGCGCGCGGCGCGG
The DNA here is from genome assembly GCA_964448675.1 of uncultured Planctomycetales bacterium. Classification (GTDB taxonomy): domain Bacteria; phylum Planctomycetota; class Phycisphaerae; order UBA1845; family Fen-1342; genus CAYUZU01. The sequence goes on along the minus strand of CAYUZU010000006.1, from coordinate 202,974 downwards.
TGGATGAACGGCTCGGCGTCCGAGATCACCACGTCCGGGCGGAAGTCGGCCAGCGCGTCGCGCACCTGCTGGTACTCCGGCCCGCCGAAGGTCATCTCCAGGATGTGCCAGAGGTTCTTCTTGAAGGTGAGCAGCGTGGTCAGGCGGCCCTGCTTGTCGTAACCATAGCCGAGCGTCGGGACGCGAACGACGGGATACTCGGGCGACAACTGGTCGTAGGCGTCGCCGCCGGCGAACACCTGCACCTCATGCCGCTGGCGCAGGTCGGGAAGGATGGACGCGGTGCGGGTCGCATGGCCCCGCCCATAACCGAACACGCCATATGCAATACGCAAGACCGCGCTCCTTGTAGGCCCACACGCGCCAGTGAACCCTCGGCGCGTCAGGATACTGTTAGCGGCCGGCAAGGGCCAGACTAAATTCTCTGACAGTCCGTTGCTTGCGCATCATGATGTGGCCCATGGCGCGCCACCGACGCCAGCAGCCCCGCCGCCAGCCCGAGGAAGATCACGCCCGATCCGCCCGCCGACACGAACGGCAGCGAGATGCCCTTGGTCGGAACGCTGTTGGTGACGACGCCGATGTTGAACGCGGCCTGCAGGCCGATCATCAGCGTCAGGCCGACGGCGAGCAGCTGCCCGAAGCGGTCCGGCGCCCCGCGTGCCAGGCGCCAACCGCGAATCACGAAAACCATGAACAGGCCGATCACGACCAGACCGCCGATAACCCCCAGTTCCTCGCAGATGATCGCCAGGATGAAGTCATTGTGGTCCTGCGGCAGATAGCCGTATTTGCGCACCCCGGCACCGAGGCCGCGGCCCCACCAGCCACCCGAACCGATCGCCAGCATCGCCTGGTTGATCTGGTAGCCGGCATCCGCCGCGTCCGGCGCTTCCGACCACCAGGTCACGATGCGCTGGACACGGTGCGGCTTGACGAGAATGAGCGCAGCGCCGGCCACGGCCGCCAGCAGGCCGGTCAGCCCCAGGTGCATCCAGCGCGCCCCCGCCACCAGCAGCAGCGCGATCATCACGGCGCCCATCAGCGCCGCCGTGCCGAAATCCTCGATCGCGGTCAGGCCAATGAGCGCCGCGCAGGACAGCACCGCCGGGGCATAGCCGGTGCGGAAATCGCGGATGTCATGATACGGCGTTGCCTCGGCCCCGCGGCCACGCCGCAACCCCGACCACCAGGACGGCGCATGGTCCGCGTCACGCTGCCGCAGCAGCGGGTAGCGGCGCGATCGCGCGGCGGTCGCCGCCGGCCGTGACAACAGCGCCGCCAGCCACACCACCAGGATCACCTTGGCCAGCTCCGAGGGCTGAAACCCGAAGGCCAGCCCGGGAATCACGATCGCGCGCCGCGCACCGAGCGCCTGCCGCCCGATGCCGGGCACCAGCACCGCCACGAGCAGCCCGAACACGAGCAGCCACAACAGGCCGGCCCGCCAGCCGTCGTGCCGCTTGTGCCAGGCGAACATGCGATAATCGACATGGGCGGCGGCGACCATCACCACGAAACCCGCGATGGCGAACACCGCCTGCCGCAACGGCGTGTTCCACCAGTGGTCCCAATCGAACGCCGAGCCTTGGACCGTCACGCTCGCCGAATACACCATCGCGACGCCGAGCGTCATGAGCAGGCCGGCGACGAACACGAGCGGGCTGTCGTACAGCGATCGCTCGGTCTCGATCTCCAGCGGCGTGGTGTGGCAAGTGCTCAAGGCTCGGCACCTCCGTGTGCTCAGCGCAGCTTGATCGTGGTCAGGGCGAACGCGGCGAACAGGGCCGACAACAACCAGAATCGCATGACGACCTGTGTCTCGCTGAGGCCGCCCAGGTGGTAATGGTGATGGATCGGCGCGCAGCGGAACAGCCGCCGGCCGGTCATCTTGTAATTGAAGATCTGCAGGATCACCGAAATCGCCTCGATGACGAACACCCCACCCACAATGAACAGCCAGAGCTCGAGCCGCGTGACGATCGCGACATAGCCCATCAACCCGCCCAGCGGCAGCGCCCCCGTGTCCCCCATGAACACCTGGGCCGGGTAGGCGTTGTACCACAGGAATCCCAGGCAAGCCCCCACCACGGCCCCACAGACGACCGCGAGCTCGCCCGCACCGCGAATGTCGTTGAAACCCAGCCGACTCGCCAGCTCGTGATCACCGATCACCGTCGCCAGCACCATGAACGAGAACGCCGTCATTGCCATGCAGCCGCTGGCCAGGCCGTCCATCCCGTCGGTGAGGTTCACGGCATTGGACGTGCCGGCGATGACAATGACCGAGATGATGTAGAACGCCGGCACGCTGAGCGTGGTGACGGGGTACTTGTAGAATGGGATGTTCAGCACGTTGTAGTTCGGGCTGTAATGGGCCTCGACCTCGAACCAGCGGCCCTCCTCGAGGTAGGTCTGCCCCGCGCGGTAGATGAAGATCGCCAGCAGCACACCCAGCGCCACCTGGAAGACCAGCTTCTCCCACATGCGCAGGCCGTCCCGGCTGCCCTCGCGCCGCCCGGCCGTCAGCTTCAGATAGTCGTCGATCGCACCCAGTCCCGCCAGCCACACCAGGCACACCAGGCCGAGGTGAATGTAGAAATTGCCCAGGTCTGCCAGCAGCACCACGGTCAGCGCAATCGCCAGCGCGATCAGCAACCCGCCCATCGTCGGCGTGTTCTCCTTGGCGCGCGTGGCCCGGTTCAGCGCCTCGTGATCGAACTCCGGCCGATCCCCGAGCTTCCACGACACCAGCATGCGGATAACGCGCGGACCGGCGGCCCAGACGATCAGAAACGCCACCAGCACCGCCACCACCGCCCGAAACCACGGGCTGCCATAGGCGTATGCCGTGTTCCCTTCCGTGAGCCAGAAGAAAAAGTGATACAGCATGGGCCGAAGTATTCTCTACGCCGCCGCTTCACGCCCGGCGTCCGTGCCGGTCGCGCTGTCGCGACGCCGTCCTGGTTACACGTCGTTCCGATCACGGCCGCCGGCGGCCGCGCTCATCAACGCACCGGCGTCGCCTTGAGCCGCTCGCGCAGCGGCTCGACCAGCTTGTCGAGCTCAACCGCCCGCGAGGCCTTGAGCAACACCACATCGCCCGCCTGCACGCTCGCCGCCAGCCGCGCCAGGCAATCGTCCACGTTCGCGCAGCGATCGACGTTCGGGCCGAAGAGCGCCCCCTCCGACAACGCCGCGTGCATCGGTTCGGTCGCCGCACCCACCAGGATCACCTGCTGCACGTTGCCGCGGCGCAGGCGCTCCGCCACGCGCCGGTGCAGCCGCGCCGAATGCGGCCCCAGCTCGCGCATCTCGCCGAACACCACGATCCGCTTGCCCTGGCACGGCATCTGCTCGAGCACCTCGATCGCGGCCTCGGCACTCTGCGGATTCGCGTTGTACGCGTCGTTGAGAATCGTCACCCCGGCGATCTCGACCAGCTCGTTCCGCATCGGCGGCGGCACGAAGCTCTCCAGCCGGGCGGCCGCCTCCGCATAGTCCAGCCCGAACCGCCGCGCGACCGTCACCGCCCCCGCCGCATTCACCGCGTTGTGCTCTCCGGCCAGCCGCAGCCGAAACGCGAACCGCTCGTTCAGCGTAAACCGCAACCACGGCTTCTCGTACGTCGGCTCGGTCAAGCGCACATCGGCGTCGGCGTTGCGGCCGAACGTCGCCACGTGCAACCCCTCGCTCGGCAGGTACTGCTGCACGATCGGGTTCTCGACATTGACCGCCGCGAAGCCCTTGCCGGCCAGCGTGCTGAGGATCGAGCATTCCTCCCGCGCCGCGCCGTCCAGGCTCTCCAGCTTCTCCAGATGCTCTTCGCCGATGCAGGTGATCACGACCGAGTCCGGCCGCACGATCTGCCCCAGCGCCGCCACCTCGCCCGGTGCGTTGGTGCCGATCTCGACCACGAGGTATTCGTCGCCCCCTTCGGCCGACAACAGCGTCAGCGGCACGCCGATCTCGTTGTTGTAGCTCTTGTGCGAGCACCGGCCGCGCAGCCGCCCGCCGAGAATATGGTGAATCATCGCCTTGGTGGTGGTCTTGCCGTTGCTGCCGACCACCGCGATGACCTCGGCCGAGAGCTGGTCGCGATGGTACGCCGCCAGCCGCCCCAGCGCCGCGATCGTGTCATCCACCTGGATCAGGATCGCGTTGCGCAACTGTGGCGAATTCGCCTCGCGCAGCTGGTCGGCCACCTGCTGGGCCCGCTCCGCCGCCACGACCGCCGCCACGGCCCCACCCGCGAGCGCGGCCGGCACGAAGTCATGCCCGTCAAACCGCGGCCCGCTGATCGCGAAGAACAGATCCGATGCGGTCACACTGCGCGAATCGGTCGACACCCCCCCCACGCTGATCGTCGGCACCGCCCCCCAGGGCCGCGCCCCCATCGCCTCGATCACTTCCGCCAGTGTGAGCTTGATCACGACTTATGCGTCTCCCGGCCAGAAGCGGCGAATCTCGGCCGCCGCCTGCAACGCCACCTCGACGTCATCGAAGTGAATCCGCCGCTCGCCGATGAGCTGGTACGTCTCGTGACCCTTGCCCGCGAGCAGTACCACGTCGCCCTCTTCGGCGGCCGACAGCGCCTCGGTGATGGCCTGCGCCCGGTCGGGCTCGACGGTGACGCGTCGTCGCGCATCGGCGTCAAAACCCGCCAGAATCCCGTCAATAATCGCTAGCGGATCCTCATGCCGCGGATTGTCGCTGGTGACGATGATCAGGTCGGCGAACTCCGCCGCCGCCATGGCCATCCGCGGTCGCTTGCTGCGATCCCGATCCCCGCCACAGCCGAACACCACGATCAACCGTCGCTTCGTCAACGGCCGCAGCACGCCCAGTGCGTTGCGCAGCGCGTCATCCGAATGCGCGTAATCGACGAACACGTCCGCCGGCAGACTGCACGGCACGCGTTGCAGCCGTCCGGGCACGTCCGTGAGCGACGCAAGCCCACTGGCGATGGCCTCGAGCTCGACGCCAATTGCCCGCGCCAACCCCGCCGCCGCCAGCGCGTTGTACACGTTGTGCCGCCCGACGACCGCGTTCTCCAGCACAACGTCCCGCTCGCCGATCCGCAGGCGATACGCCGTCCCCCGGCTCGTGCTGCCGGCGATCGTCCCGCGCAGGTCCGCCTCCTGGTCAAGCGCGTAAGACATGACCTGCGCTCGGCAGTCGCGCAGCATTTCCTGGTGGTGCGGATCGTCGCGGTTGATCACCGCCGTCGCCTCCGGCCGCAGGCCGCTGAACAACCGCGCCTTGGCGTCGCGATACGCGTCGAACGTCTGGTGGTAATCGATGTGATCGCCGCTGAGATTCGTGAAGGCCGCCGCTGCGAAGCGCAGCCCGTCGGTCCGCTTCTGATCGAGCGCGTGGCTCGACACCTCCAGCACGACCGCCGCTGCCCCGGCGTCCGCACAATGCCGCAGGTGCGCCGCCAGTTGCAGCGGCCCGGGCGTGGTCATGTGCGCCGCTTTCTTGCGCCCGCACAGGTCATAGTGCACCGTGCTGAGCAGTCCGCTGGGCAGCCCCGCGGCCCGCAGGATCGCCCGCACCATGAACGCGGTCGTGGTCTTGCCGTTGGTGCCGGTGATGCCGATGAGCTTCATGCCCGCGCAGCCATCCGCGGCCAGGTCATACCACCGCAACGCCAGCGTCGTCAGCGCCAGCCGTGCGTCAGGCACGTTCACCGCGACGGCCTGATCCGTCGGCGGCAAGTCCTCACCCACGATCACCGCCGCCCCGCGCTCCAGCGCATCAGGAATGAACCGTCGCCCGTCGACTTGCGTCCCGCCCACCGCGACGAAGATGCTGCCGGGAATCACCGCGCGCGAATCATCGAAGACCCCCGTCGTGGTCGCCTTGCCGAGCTTGTCGAGCGTGCCCGACGGCGCAAGATCGCGAAGCAGGGCCGCCATCTTCCGCGTCACCGAGCGGTCCGTCGTCATGACCTTCCTGCCGCGCTCCATCGTCACACCGCTCACGGCCACCGCCCGCCCAGGGCCAACGCCTCCGCTGCGTCGACCGGCCGCGGCGACACCTGCATGTAGGCCAGCGTCTCGGCGATGATCTCCCGCACCACCGGCGCCGCCACTGTACCCCCGTAATACGACTTTCCACGCGGCTTGTAAATCGAAACCAGCACCGCGATCCGCGGATCCGCTGCGGGCGCACCACCAACGAACGACGCCACATACGCCCCCGGCACGTACCCGCCGCCCCCCAGACGGGCGATCTGGGCCGTTCCGGTCTTGCCGAAAACCTGATAATCCGCCAGCTGGGCCTTCTTGCCCGTCCCCGCCTGCACGACTTCCACCAGGGCCGCGTCCCGAAACGCCGCGACCGTTTCGGCCGACAACACGCGCCGCACCACGACCGGCTCCGAATAGTCCGCCGCCGTCTCGCCGTCCGGACCGATCACCCCCCGCACGATCCGCGGCCGCAGCAGCAGCCCGTCATTGCAAAAGGCGCTGAACGCGGTCACGACCTGAATCGGCGTCGCGGCGATTTCCTGCCCGATCGGGATCGACTGGGGCGAATACCCCGGGTTCCAGTCATCCAGCGGCATCAGCAGGCCGGCCTGCTCGCCCGGCAGCCGAATACCAGTCAGTTGGCCGAAGCCGAACGATCGCACGTACTCGTTGAGCCGCTCCATACCGCAGCGCGCGCCGATCAGCCCCATGCCGATGTTGCTCGACTTGCTGATGATCTCGTGCACCGCCAGCTTGCCGTACGCATGGGTGTCGTGGATCACCCGTCCGCCGAAACTGTGCGTCGGCCCGTTGATCTTCAGCGTGTCGTCGAGCCGCACGATGCCGTCATCGATTGCGCACGCGGCCACGAACGGCTTGAAGATACTCCCCGGCTCGTAGGCGTCGGTCACCGCTCGGTTGCGCCAGCGCTCCTTCAGCTCTTCGGGCGGCACCGCCGGCCCGTCCTCGCCCGGCAGCGGCGTCGCCGGGTCGAAGTCCGGCATCGTCGCCATCGCCAGCACCTCGCCCGAATGCGGATCCATCACGACCGCGGTACCCCACTCCCCCTTGTGCTCGGCCAGCGCCGCGCCGAGCTTCTCCTGCACCAACCCCTGCAAGAAGGCGTCAATCGTCAAGACCAGCGTCTGCCCATTGCGCGCCGGCAGATAGCGCGTCGTCTGCGATCGCACCCGCCGCCGCGACACGTCCACCGTCGCACAGCGCCGCCCCGGCGTGCCGCGCAGCCGCTCGTCGAACATCGCCTCCAACCCCTCGAGCCCGCGCAGGTCCTCGTAGCGCACGCCGTCCGGCGTCTCGGCGATGTCCATGCCGACAAACCCCAGCACGTGCGGCGCGATGCAACCCTGCGGATACACCCGCGCCGGCTCATAACGAATCCCGAACCCCGTCAGCCCGCGCGCCCGCAGCAAACCGCGCAGCGCCTCCAGCTCATCGTCCGAGATGCCTCGCTCGAGCCAGACGAATCGCGGCTGCCCTGCCGGCGGGTTCTGCAGCAGCCACGCCAGCTCCGCCGGATCCAGCCCCAGTACCGGCGCCACGCTGTAGGCCGCGAAGCCGGGATCGGCAATCTCCGCCGGGTCGGCGTACACGCTCGGCCGATGGGCCGTGCCCGCGAGCACCCGCCCGCGGGTATCGAGGATCTCTCCGCGCAACGCCGGGATGGTGCGCTGGGACGTCTCCTGCCGCTCGGCCCGCGCCCGGAGCACATCGCCCTGCGAGAACTCGACCAGGGCCAGCCGCGCCGCACCGCCGGTCAGCAGCAGCACCATCAGCACGATCAGAACACTGCCGGTGCGCATCACGCCTCCTCGTTCTCAGCGCCGGGACGATGCATCCGCTGCAGGCGGGGCCGCCTCGTCCAGGTATTCGGCCACCAGCGCACGCACACGGGCCCGGATCATCATCGGGTTGCGCAGCCGGGCCAGCTCAAGCTCGGCCTCGCGCAGTTGCTGGCGGCAGCGCTGAACCCGGGCCTCCCGCCGCGAAATCTCGTAATGCAGCCGTGTCGTCTCGGCCCGCAGGATCACCACCGCCAGCATGACCACCAGCGCCCCCGCCAGCACCGAAATCGTCCGCAGTAGCGTCATCGTGCCTTCATCCAGCGCCGTCGCGCTCCCGCGGCTCTTGCCCGGAAGCAGCTAGCTCCGTGAAACACTGACCGCCGGCGGCAGCCGCAGCCGCATCCCGGGGTAGATCTTGTTCGGCTTGATCGAGTCGTTCAGCTCGGCGATCTCGCGCCAGCGCGTGCCGTCGTGCAGGTGCCGCCGCGCGATCTGCACCAGCGAGTCGTTACGTTTGACGGTGTACCAGCGCACCGCCGACGCGTAGGCCGGGCCGTTCTCTTCCTCGGCTGCCCGTGCGAGCAACTCCTGGGCCGCGTCGCGCCCGGGGATCCTGAGCGTCTCGCCCGCAAGGATTTGCCCGTCACGCTCGCGCACCTGCGGATTGAGGTCCATGATGACCTCGATCATGCGCGGGTCGTTCGAGCCACACTGCCGCCGCGCGATCAGCGTCAGGTTGTCGCCGCGCGCGACACGGTAGTCCTTCATTACGAGCTCGGCATCGCCCGCCGCCGCGACCGCATCCTCGACCGCCACCACGTCATCCGCCGCCGCGTCCACGGGCCGGGTGCGCGGGTCGGACGCCGCGTCACCCGCCGGTACCTCCGGGGCCACCATCGCGACCAGCCGCACCTCATCGGCCGCGTTGGTCGGCTGGGCCAGCGGCGGCAGGTTGATCGGGCTCTGTGGCTCGGGCTCCGGCTCGGCCACGGCGAGGGCCTTTTCGGCCTGGCGGTTGCGGGCCGCCTGCGCGTCGATGGGATTGGGCGCCGCAAAGCGCGCCGCCAGCGCCGACCGCGAGACACCCGCCGGCAACGGCCGCGACCACTCGTCCGCCGGCCGACCCAGCGCCACGTCGACCGGCACGCCGGCCGCCACCAGCGGCGAGGGCCGCGCGTTCTCCTGGACATCCATCTCGTGGATCATCCACGCGCTGCCGCCGATGCAGGCCGCACATACCAACATTGCCGCCTTGATGTTGAGAGCCATGAGCGCCTCCTTGCTCGCACTACGCTCCGATCCGTCGGGCCACGCGCAGCTTGGCACTGCGGCTGCGCGGGTTTGTCGCTCGCTCACGCTTGTCGGCGATGATCGGCCGCTTGGTCAGGTCCTCCACCTGGCCGGCGGCCTTCGCCTTGCGGACGAAGTCCTTGACGATGCCGTCCTCGAGACTGTGAAAACTGATCACGGCCAGCCGCCCGTCCGGCCGCAGGTAATTCAGCACGTGCTCCAGGAAGGTCTCGAGATTGCTCAGTTCACGATTCACCGCGATCCGCAGTGCCTGAAACACGCGCGTCGCCGGGTGCACCTTGCCGGCGCGCATCTCGCCGGACGCCGCCACCGATTGAATGACTCGCGCCAGCGCCTGCGTGGTGGTGATGCGTCCCGCATGTCGCGCCTGGCAGATGCGCTTGGCGACCTTGCGGCTCGCGCCCTCTTGTGCGTTGTAATAGAACAGGTCGGCCAGATCGGCCTCGGGCAGACTGTTGAGCAGATCCGCCGCCGTCTCGCGCTGCGCCTGGTCGAAGCGCATGTCGAGCGGGCCCTCGCGGTCGAACGAAAACCCCCGCAGCGGGTCCGCCAGTTGCGCCGAATTGACACCGAGGTCGAGGAACATGTGGTCGACGCCTTCCTGACCGAGCTCCTGCAGGACGTGCGGAGTATCCGCGTAGTTCGCGCGCACCAGTTCGACCTTCGCCGGCGCGAGACCCGCCAGCCGCGACCGCGCCTGCTGCAGCATGGCCTCGTCCAGGTCGAGCCCGATGTACCGGCCGCCGGGCGAAATACGTGGTAGAAGTGCGACGGCGTGTCCACCCAGCCCAACCGTCCCGTCCAGGATCACCTGGCCGGGCTGCGGGTCGAGCAACCGCACCACGGGCTCTACGAGGACCGGCTGATGCTCGCCTTGCAACTCACTCACGACGCCCTTTCGCTGACGCTGTCCGACACAGCTCGCGCCGCGAGGCAAAGACGACCAGTCCCGACGCGACGCGCCGCAACGTCGGGCGCAGCCACCCCCAAACGGCCGCGACGCAGGATCAAAGTCGGCCGCCGCTGGCCCTCCCTGGCCGGCGGACGGCCCGTTTCCGGGCAGCCCTGCGCTGCTGCCCGCGGAAGCGCCCTCGCATCCTTGCGAAGGCAAGCCTCGATACCCACCACGAGGCTCACCGGCACTCCCGTGACCGTGGGCTGCGGCGACGACGCTCGTGGCGCCGCTCGCCGCAGCTCACCCTCGCGAACCAACCCAACAGTTCCCGTATCGTTGCACCCGGCGCTTACGCGCCCGGGGTGGTCGTCTCCGCGTCGCGAGCAGCGGAGAGTTGCTTCATCTCATCCACCGCGCGACTCCGCTGCTCCGGATACTCGGGCCACATGCCCTGCTCGAACGCCTCGAAGTCCTCGCGCTTCCACAGCTCGAGATGATCCCGAACCGCGATCAACACCACTTCCTTGCCCAATCCCGCACGCTTCAGTAACCGCTCCGGAAGCAGCACCCGACCCTGACTGTCCGGGTCCAGCAGCGCGCTCTGCGAATACTCGAACTGCCGGTACGCATACGCTTCGTCGGAGAGGCTGTCGTCCGGCGGCAGGTCGCCCCGCAGCCGCTCGTAGTACTTCTCCGCATATAGCGACAGTGTGCCGCGTCGTCGCCCGGGCACCACGTAGAACGAATGCCCGTCGCGTTCCTCGCTGAGCTTTCGGCGGATGGCAAAAGGGATCGAGACGCGATTCTTGGCGTCGATCGATAACTCGTAGGTTCCCGCCAGGAACATGGGACCGCCGATTTGAGCTTCCACTCTTCACCACTGGACCACTCCAGATAGGGAAAGTCTACCACCGGCTGACACGCGATGCAACCGGTTTTTCTCGGAATGTCGGGATTGGGCACAGCCTGCGCAAAAGCTGTTCACAGCCTGTGGACAACTCGCAACCCACCGGGGAATCTGCCCCACCCCACCGCGTTATTGATCAGGAAAGCTCAGTTGTCCCCCGACCCCGTCGCCAGCCGCTCCCACTCCTCCCGCACCAGGTGCAGGCCATGCACACACGCCTCGAACTGCTCGCTGAGCTGTTGCAGCACGTCCGCCGGCGGCAGTTCATCCTGGCGGGTGAGCTCGCTGGCGATCCCGTACGACCGCTTGCCCTGCACGAGGTAGCTGTGCATCCGGTCAATGCCGCCCTGTCGCCGCGGCCGCAGGTTCTCCGGGTACACCCCCGTCCAGAAGAGCGTGAAATCGCCAATATACTGGTTGATCACGCGTCGCCGGCGCGTCTCGGGAACATCCGGCCCCAGGTCGGCCTCGGCCTCCATCCGCGAAATCTCGCGGATGATCTCGTCGTTGACCGTGCGCAGCCGGTAGATCTGATCGACGTGGACGAATTCGGCCAGCAACTCGCCGAGGTAGTCGGTCACCCGCGGCGCGCAAATCCCCACCTCGATCTGAAACACCTGCTCGACGAGACCGGCGAACAGCTCCCGCAACGGATGGGATGGGTGAATCAGAGAACGCATCAGGCACCCTGTCGCGTGTTTCCCGGTCGCTCGCCCGAGGGAATTCTAGGGCGGACCGTCTGACCGGCCAGCACTGGCGGGGCCCGAACGCGCAAGTCCCGCCACGAGAGACCTTTAGTCCCGAAATCGACCGATCGGCGGGCCTGGTTTACTGAAAACCGTCCCGGGCTCAGGAACGCGACCGCGAGCGTCGCGGCGGCGGGGCGCTGCCCTCAGGCCGTCCGAAAATCATCCGGCCCGCGGACGTCTGCAGCACGCTGGTCACGACGAGCGTGACTTCCTCGTTGATGCGATCGCGGGTGTTCTCCCCCACCACCATCGTGCCGTCCTCCAGGTAGCCGACGCCCTGGCCGGCCTCTTCGCCCGGCTTGATGACCCGGACGTTGAGCGTCTCGCCGGGCATGACAACCGGCTTCAGCGCGTTGGCCAGGTCATTGATGTTGATGACGTCCACGCCGCGAATTTGCGCGATCTTGTTGAGGTTGTAGTCATTGGTGACCACCCGCCCGTCGAGCTTCTTGCCGAGCGCCACGAGCTTCTGGTCGACATCGCCGGCCTCGTCGACGCTGGGCAGCCGCGTGTCGGAGATGCGGATTTCGACCTTGTCGTTGGTCTGGAGCTTGTTGAGCATATCGAGCCCGCGCCGGCCGCGGTTGCGCTTGAGCTTGTCGGCGCTGTCGGCGATCGTCTGCAGTTCCTGCAGGACAAAGCGGGGAATGAACAGGGGCGAATCGATGATCCGCGTTTCGCAGATGTCCGCGATCCGCCCGTCGATGATCACCGACGTGTCGAGAATCAGCGGCCGGGCCCCGCGCGACTGCTTGGCGAACTCGACGTAGGGCACCACGAAGCGGATATCGTCCTTGGTCTGCAGAATGAAGCTGATCGTCAGGTAGCAGCAGACCAGCCCCAGCATCAGCTTCACCGCACCCACCAGTGGCGCAATCTCGGCGTAGTCCTCCGGCTTGTCGATCTTCCAGAAGACCTGCACCATCATGTCGACAATCAGGCCCAGGGCAAAGGCGAAAACCATCCCCACCAGCAGCCCCAGGAACGCCCCCGACAGCGCCGCCAGCGACTTCCGCGTCAGCAGCAGGTCCACCACAACCAGCACGACCGCGAAAAACGTCGCCGCCACCATGAACAGGTAACTGTTGTTGGCCAGTTGGTCCGACGCACTCGCGATCGCGCGAAACGAGACCACTGCCATCAACAACACGAACAGACCCCGTAACACCCACAGTACCATATGATGTCCCTTCGTATAATGAGGAGCCGATGCCGGCGGGACCCGGGAAGCGCCCGGCCGGCCGATGATGTCGCTACCCGACGCGCAAGGCGCGGTGCCTCGGACATTCTACGGCCCTGCCCCTGCCCCACAAGCGAACGACCCCGAAAGGAGCCAACGGGGCACAGATGACAACCACCTCCAGCAGACCAGCACATCCGGACAACGCGCGGGCCGCCGCCACCCGGCACCTGTGCCGCGTCGATCCGCGCCTGGCCGCGCTGATCAAGGGCCTCGGACCGTATCGGCCGACGATCACGCGGGATCCGTTCGCGGCCCTGGTGGGCTCGATCGTACAACAGCAGGTCTCCATGGCCGCTGGCACGACCATCTATCGCCGACTGCGGCGTTGCTGCCCGCGCGGCCGTCTCACGCCGGCGGCACTGCTGGCCCTCGACGACGCGGCCCTCCGCGGTGCCGGGCTTTCACGCCAGAAAGCGAGCTACGTCCACAATGTCGCCGCCGAGTTCGCCGCACGGCGTCTGACGCGTGCCGGCTTGCGCCGAATGTCGGACAACGAGGTCATCGCGGCCACCACGCTCATCAAGGGCGTCGGTCGCTGGACGGCGGAGATGCTGCTCATCTTCTCGCTGGAGCGGCCGGACGTGTGGCCGGTCGACGACTTGGGGCTACGGCGTGCGGTACAGTTGTTCCTCGGTGCCGAGACGCCACCCACCGCCGCCGAAATGCACGCGTTGGGCGAGCCCTGGCGGCCGCATCGCACGTGTGCGTCGTGGTACCTGTGGCAGAGCCTGGGCGGGCCGGTCGTGCCGGGTGTGGCGCTGTGAAGGTGAATCCCGGGGGGCGTCAGCGGCTGGCGATTTCGTCGCGGTGCTCGCGGTACCAGGCGATGGTCTTGCGCAGGCCGTCCGTGAAGCTGGTCTGCGCCACAAAGCCGAACCGTTCGCGGGCCCGCGTCACGTCGAGACAACGCCGCGGCTGGCCATTGGGCTTGGTGGTATCCCAGACGATCTGGCCGTCGTATCCCACCTCGCGGGCGATGATCGCGGCAAGATCCTTGATCTGAATCTCGCGACCGCTGCCCAGATTGACCGGCGCCTCATCATCATAGCGGGCGGTGGCCGCCACGATCCCTTCGGCGGCGTCCTCGACGTAGAGGAACTCGCGTGAGGGCGAACCGTCGCCCCACAACGTGACCGCGTCCTGCCCCTGCTGCCGGGCTTCGACGAACTTGCGGATCATGGCGGGGATCACGTGCGAGCTCTGCAGGTCGAAGTTGTCGCGCGGGCCATACAGGTTGACCGGCAACAGATAGATCGCATTGAGCCCATACTGCGCCCGGTACGCCTGGCACATCACCAGCAACGCCTTCTTGGCAACGCCATACGGCGCGTTGGTCTCCTCCGGATAGCCGTTCCAGAGCTCCTCCTCACGGAACGGCACGGGCGTGAACTTGGGGTAGGCACAAATCGTGCCGATCTGCACGAACTTGCCCAGGCCGCGCTGCCGGGCATGCTCGATCAGGTGCAGCCCCATCGCCATGTTGGCGTAGAAATAGCGCCCCGGGTTCTCGCGGTTGGCGCCGATGCCGCCGACTTGGGCGGCCAGGTGAATGACGATGTCCGGCCGAGCATTGTCGTACATGCGGACCACGTCCGCCTCGCGCGTGAGGTCATACTCCTCGATCAGCGGCACGAACAGGTCCTCGCGCCGCACCCCCTCCGCAACGAGCCGCTCGGTCAGGAACGAGCCGAGAAAGCCCGCCCCGCCGGTCACACACACACGCTTGTTCTGCAGACTGCTTGCGGCCATCGGCCGGCTCCATCTCGCTTATGAACGGTCCTGCTGATCGCCGCCGGTGTCCTCCGCGCCTTCGTCCTCGACCGCGTCCTCGGGGGCACCCTCGTCGAGATCGGGCTCGCTCGCCTCGCGTGCCTGCTGCTCGTGAAAGGCGGCGACCTCGTTCTCGAACCCCTTCACCTCGCAAATGGCCGCCACGATGTCTTCGAACCGCATCACCTTCTCGTTGTCGAGCCGCAGCCGCTTCTGGTCCTTGCCGTGGCTGTAGAACAGGTCGATCCAGCCCTTGGGGTTGTAGTCGCGCAGCGCGACCATCTGGTCGTAGTTGATCCGCTTGCCACCGTAGTTCATGCCCGCGTCGTCGAGCACCACGCGCAGCGTCGCCGCCTTGTACAGCTTCCACAGGAAATACAGCCCCGGGAGGCACGCCACGACCGCGAGGACGAACTGCAGCCGGATGTCGTCCTGCGTCTTGTACCACGCCTGCCAGGTCGACTGGTTGATCAGCGGTTGGCCGGCGCGGTACGGCACGATCACGTAGCCCCACTGGCTGACGTAATACTCGGCCAACTCGCCGCGATCCTGCTTCGTCAGTTGCGGCTCGCCGCCCCCGAGGATCTCGCGCACCCGGGCCGGCGAGTCCGGCCGGGCCGCCAGCAACGCATCATGCTCCGCCTTGCCGGGCTTCTCGGGCAGCTCTGCGTACGTGAGTTGACCATCGAAGAGCCCCGGCGTCGCGAGCTTCTCCTTCGCCTTCACCTGATTCTGGTGCGGCCAATAATAGGCCCCGTCGTACAGGAACCACGCCGCAAAACCCAGAAACAGCACCGTGCGAACAAGCTGCCAGATCGCGTCGGTCTTGGCTGGTCCGCTTTCGAGCTTCATAGACGTTCGACCCCTTTCTGTCGACTCGACAGGCCCGCCAGCAGCCCGGCGGGCAGTCCGGCCCGCACCACGCCCGGCGGCCGGACGCGGCCTATTATGCCAGTACCGCCCGGAACTGTCTGCGCGGGACCGGTGGATTTTGGCCCACAGCCCGCTAGGCTGTTGCTAAATGAACGGAGGTACCAGATGGCGTCCACCCGACCGAAGCATCGTCCGTGCATTCTGATCGTCCGTGACGGCTGGGGCGAGAACCCCGACGCCGGCCAGGATAACACCAACGCAATCAAGCTGGCCCAGCCGCCGGTGGATGCGATGCTGCGCGCCGCGTGGCCCACGACCCTGATCGAGACCAGCGGTTTCGATGTCGGCCTGCCCGAGGGCACCATGGGCAACAGCGAGGTCGGCCACCAGAACCTCGGCGCCGGCCGCATCGTCGACCAGGATTCGGTCCGCATCACCAAGGCGATCCGCGAAGGCACCTTCTTCGAAAACGAAGCCCTCGTCGGCGCCGTCAAGCACTGCCACCAGCACGGCAGCCAGCTCCACGTCATGGGCCTCGCCAGCGATATCGGCGTCCACTCCCTGCTCGAGCACCTCTACGGCGTGCTGGAACTGGCGAAACGCCACGACCTCCGCCGCGTCTACGTGCACTGCTTCACGGACGGCCGCGACTCGCCACCCGACAGCGGCATCGGCTACGTCCGCCAGATCGAGCAGAAGATGCAGGAAATCGGCGTCGGACAGGTCGCCAGCGTTGTCGGGCGCTACTGGGCCATGGATCGTGACAATCGCTGGGACCGCGTCGAGCGCGCCTATCGCATGCTCGTTCACGGCGAGGGCCGCAAAGCGACTAGTGCCACCGAAGCGCTCCAGCACTACTACGACAACCCCGTCGAGCCCAACATGAAGGGCGACGAGTTCGTCGCGCCCACGCTCATCACCGACGACAACGGCCAGCCGCGGGCCACCGTTCAGGACGGCGACGCGATCCTCTTCTTCAACTTCCGCGGCGACCGGCCGCGCGAAATCACCAAGGCGTTCACCTTCGACACCTTTCCGTTCGAGGGCGTTGACAAGAAGACCGGCGAGAAGAAGACGCTGGGCTTCGAGCGTGAGAAGAAGCTCGATCTCTATTACGTCGGGATGACCGAATACGAGAAAGGGCTGCCAATCAAGGTCGCCTACCCCAAGCCGCCCAAGATGACCAACATCGCCGGCGCGTACCTGAGCCAGCTCGGCCTGCGGCAATTCCGTTGTGCCGAGACCGAGAAGTACGCGCACGTCACGTTCTTCTTCAACGACTACCGCGAGGAGCCGTTCGACGGCGAGGAACGCCAGCTCGTCGATTCGCCCAAGGTGGCCACGTATGACCTCCAACCCGAGATGTCGGCCTACCCCGTCACCGATGTCATGCTCGAACGTATTGCGACCGGCATCGACGACTTCATCGTGCTGAACTACGCGAATCCGGACATGGTCGGGCACACCGGCTCCATCGAGGCCGCCGTCAAGGCCTGCAAGGTCGTCGACGAGTGCGTCGGCAAGGTGTACGAGGCCATCCTCGAGGCCGGCGGCTGCGGCATCATCACCGCCGACCACGGCAACTTCGAGAAGATGGTCGACCCGGAAACCGGCGGCCCGCACACGGCCCACACCATCGGCAAGGTGCCGCTACACGTGTTCGGCGAGCCGTTCCGCAAGGTCAAGCTGCGCGACGACGGGCGCCTGGCAGACGTCATCCCGACGATGTTCGCGATGATGGGCCTCGACAAGCCCGCTGAGATGACCGGCACGTCGCTGATACGGTAACAAAGCAACGACGTCACAAGGCAACGAGGCGACCTGCGAGCCGCTCGCCATTCCTCAGGCAACGGGGCGGTGGCGCTGCCCGTCCAGGGGGCTCAATCACCAGTAAACCCCAGCTCGGCGGTCACCGGGCGGTGGTCGGAGCCCCGGCCACGGCCCACGTGAGCGGCTCGAGCCGTGAGCGCCGCCCCCAGGTAGATGTGGTCGATCCGCACGCCGGGCAGCAAGCGCAGCACGCCGTTGTTCGGCCAGGTCGTTCCACGGCCCCAGCCGGCAACGTCGTACGCGTCCGCGAAGCCGAGCGCGGCCATGCGTTCGCCGAACGAACTGCGATCGGTGAAGTTGAAGTCGCCGCAAACGACGACTGCGTCGCCCTCCTGTTCCAGCAGCCGGAACAGGTCCGCCAGCGCCACGCGTTGCTCGAGCCAGTAGGCGCGGTTCTTGGGCGGGAACACGTGCACGTTGTACAGCACCACCTCGCGCCCGCCGACATCCAGCGTGACCCGGCACTGCGGCAACCCCTGGGTGCCGAGTGGCAGGGCATACGCCACCTCGCCCACCAGCGGCAGCCGCGTGTAGATCCCCTGCCCGAACGAATCCTCGCGGATACTGGTCGCGACGTGCGGGTATGCCGCCGCCAGTCGCGGCCGCAGCGCCGCATCCCAGTGTGATGTGTATTCCTGAAAGACCAGCACGTCGGCGTCGGCCGCGAGCACCTCGGCGACGATCCCCGCCGTATCGCGGTTGCTCGCCAGCAGGTTCGCCGACAGCACGCGAAACGTCGCCCCCGTCGTCGGCGGGGGCGCTTTCGGCCGGTAGCGCCACACCTCCGGCCCGAGCATGACCACCAGTGGCGGCACCAGCACCGCCAGCAGCCGCCAGCGACGCAGCGCGCCCGCCAAGACCGCCGCCAGCAGCACCACCAGCCCCAGGTGGAGTGCGAAGGTGCGAACCATGAACGCCAGCCAGGCAGCGGCGAGGTAGGGCGTGTTCGTGCTGCGCAGGTCGCTGGGCAGCAGGTACGCCAGCAGCAGCCCCAGCCACGCCGCGAGCGCCACAATCCAGGCGTCGGCCACCAGCATCCGGCGGCGCTGGGCCCACGTGGGCCACAGGTAGCGGCGCCAATCCGGCGCGGCCGGGGCCCCGGTTCTCTCGGTGTCACGGGTCATTACCACATGGTAGCTGATTCGGCGGCGGTCGTTGAACGGCGCGCGTGCTTGACCGCGGCCGTAGAATAGACCGCCAGGCCGACGGACAACAGGTAGGACATCGCTCTGCATTGCCCGTGGACGCGGTAGGGCATTGCTCTGCTTTGTCCGCAGCGGAATCGACACTCGGCCCACCCCGTACCGCCCTGCAAGAGGAAAAAACATGAACTACGCACCACTTCGTCGCCCCATGGCCGCCGCCCTGCTCGCCACCACCCTGACGTTCGGCGGCCTCGCCGGCTGCCCGGCGCAGCCAGGCCCGGTGCCGACAAACGCGCTCAAGCTCGAACTGGTGACGGTTGCGACCGGCTTCACCGCCCCGGTGGCCCTCGCCGAGGCGGACGATGGCTCGGGTCGGCTGCTGATCGCGGACCAGGCGGGTGTGGTGTGGGTGGTGCTGGCGAGTGGCACAGTGCAGGCGGCGCCGTTCCTGGATCTGCGGGACCAGCTCGACGAGCGGACCAGCAGTCAGGACGAGCGCGGCCTGCTCGGCTTCGCGTTGCACCCCGACTTCGCCGACAACGGCCGCTTCTATGTCTACTACAACACGCCGCCGAGCGGCGACGCGCCAATCGGCACCGCGACCGAGGTGCGGCTGAGCGAGTTCACGGTAGCCGACGATGACCCGGACATCGCCGACCCCGACAGTGAGCGCGTGCTGCTGCGCCTGGCCAAGCCGCAGACCAATCACAATGGCGGGGCGCTGGCCTTCGGCCCCGACGCGTACTTGTATGCGGCGCTTGGCGATGGTGGTGGCTCGGGCGACACCGGGTTCGGCCACACCGAAGACATCGGCAATGCCCAGGACAAGTCCAACCTGCTGGGCAGTCTCATCCGCATCGATGTCGACAATGCCCCCGCCGGCAAAGCATATGGCATCCCCACCAACAATCCCTTCGCCGACGATCCCAACGCCCAGCCCGAGATCTACGCCTACGGCTTCCGCAATCCGTGGCGGTTTTCGTTTGACGTCACGCCGGGGGGCGCGGTGCGGCTGTTCGTGGGCGACGTGGGACAGAACCTGATGGAGGAGGTCAGCCTGGTGGAGCGTGGCGGCAACTACGGCTGGAACCGCAGGGAGGGCACGCTGTGCTTCGATCCGGACAGCCCGACCGAGCCGCCGGACGTCTGCCTGGGCGAGGGCCCCGACGGGCAGCCGCTGCGGGCCCCGATCGTTGCCTATCGCCACCTGGCTGACGACGGGTCGCGGTTCGGGTCAGCGGTCATCGGGGGCTACGTGTATCGCGGGACCGCGGTGTCGGCGCTGACCGGCACGTACGTCTTCGGCGATTACTCGGCCGGCTTCACCAGCCCCAACGGCAAGCTCTTCGTCGCGACGGAAAGCACCGGCGGCGCGTGGACGTTTGCGGAAGCGCGCGTAACCGACGGCGGCGACGGGCGCCTCGGGGCGTATGTGCTCGGCTTCGGACGCGATCTGGCGGGCGAGCTCTACGTGCTGGCCCGCGGCACGACCGACGGCTCGGGGACGGTCTATCGCATTGCCGATGCCGTTGTGCCGGCGGCAACAACCGGGTCCTAGGGCGCCGCCTTCGCCCCCTTGCCAGCCATCCGGTCTTCCACTAAGCTCCCCGCGGGCGTTGGGTTTCGGATCATCGCATCCTCATTCGCGCGATCGCTCCGGGCCTGCTGAGACATGGCAACAAGGTGGGTGGCCATTGCGCGCCACCGTGTTGGAGGAAACTGATGAGCAAGTACGGCTTCATGTCGGCCATGCGCCGCTGGGCCCTGGTGGGTGGTATGGGCACGACCTTTGCGCTGGGGGGTTGTGACCTCGGCGAATTCACCACGACGACCACCACCACGCTCAGCGGCCGGGAAGTCGTGTCGTACCTCGTACGCTCGGCAATCCTGACGCCGGTGCAGAACTTCGTCGACGATCGCATCGACAACTTCTTCGATGAGATCGAAGGCGAAGACGACGACTGAACCAGAGGGGCGGTGCCGAAATGAAGAAGACTGTCGTTACGTGCGCGGCCGCCGCTGCGCTGCTGGCCGGCATGGTGAGCGCGCCGGCTGACGTCATCACCCTGACCGACGGCAGCCGCGTCGTCGGCAAGGTCGTCGAGCTGACCGACGGCAAGCTCGTGTTCGAAACCCAGTTCGCCGGCACGCTCGAGATCGACGCCAATCTGGTCGACAACATCGAGAGCGAGCAGCGTCTCAACGTTGCGATCGAGACCGGTGATCGGCTGGTCGGGCCGCTCGAGCACAACGAGGCACTCGACGAGGTGGTCGTCAGCACCGAGCTCGGTCAGGTACCCGTGCCGGTCGAGCGGATCCAGGCCATCTGGCCCGAAGGCGGCGAGAGCCCCGAGCTCCGCGAGATGAAGGCCGAGGTCGCGCGCATCAACGAGGAGTTCGAGGCCAAGCGGGCCAAGTGGTCGGCGAGCATCGAGTTCGGCGCCCTTTACCAGGAGGGCAACAGCGACGTGCTCGAAGGCCGGCTCAAGGGCGAGCTCAAGCGCAAGTCCGACAAGGATCTGCTGCGCTTCTACGCCATCGGCGAATACGCCGAAGAGAATGACGACCGCAGTGCCGCCGAGGCCAAGCTCGGCTCGTACTACGAATACCTGTTCAACGAGCGCTTCTACTGGTACGGCCGTTCAGAGCTCGAGTATGACGAGTTTGAATCGCTCGACTTGCGGGTCACGCTGTCGACAGGCCCCGGCTTCTACTGGATCAAGAAGCCCGAGCACGAGCTCAAGACCTTCGCCGGTTTCGGCTACCTGCACGAGACGTTCATGGACGACACCACGCAGGACTCGGCCCAGCTCGACATCGGGCTGAACTATCGCCTGGATATCTACGAATGGCTGCGGTTCACCCACGACGCCCAGTACCACCCGACCTTTGACGGGATCGACAATTACCGGCTCGAGTTCGATACCGCGGTCCGCATGCCCCTCGGCGACAGCAAGGTCTGGAGCCTCAAGCTCGGCGTGCTGCATGAGTACGACTCGAAGCCCCGGCCCGGCGTGGAGCGCCTCGACACGACCTACTACGCGAACCTGCTGGCGGAATTCGAGTAGCGGAGGCGGTCAGTCGCCGGCGAGCCGTCAGCCATCAGCTCGCAGCCGTCAGCCGGATATGAAAAACCCCTCCCGTTCGGGGAGGGGTTCTTTTTCTGATCCCGCTGCGGCGCTTCGGCCGCACGCGCCGGATCACCGCGCGCCAGGCCGACTCACGTCACCGCCGGGTGCTGCTCGCGTGCCGTCTGCGGCGCCCGGCTGGCGGCCTCCAGCGCGTGCTCCAGGTCGCTGATCAGATCGTCGGCGTTCTCCACCCCCACCGACAGCCGCACCAGCCCATCCGCAATGTGCGCCTGCTTGCGGGCCTCGGCCCCCATCGAGGCGTGCGTCATGCTCGCCGGGTGCTGAATCAGCGTCTCGACGCCGCCCAGGCTCACCGCCAGCAGGCACAGTTTGACGTTGTTCATCATTGCCCGCCCCGCTTCGAGGCCACCCTTGAGACAGAACGAGATGACGGCCCCCGGCCCGCGCATCTGCCGCTGGGCCAGGTCGTATTGCGGGTGGCTCTTCAACCCGGGATAGAGCACCCACTCGACCTCGTCGCGCGCCTCGAGGAATTCCGCGATCTGCTGCGCGTTCTCGCAGTGCTTCTGCATGCGCAGCGCCAGCGTCTTGATCCCGCGGTGCACCAGGAACGACTCCATCGGCGGCAGGACTCCGCCCAGGTGATTCAGCATCCGCCGCATCGGCGCGTATTGCTCTTCGTTGCGCACGATGATCATGCCGCCCACCACATCCGCATGGCCGTTGAGGAACTTCGTCAGGCTGTGCACGACGTAGTCCGCGCCGTGCCGGAACGGCTGCTGCAGGATCGGGCTCATGAACGTGTTGTCGACCACCAGCACCGCCCCGTGCTCGTGCGCAATTCGGGCGATCGCTTCGAGGTCGGCAATCACCAGCGTCGGATTGCAGGGCGTCTCGATGTAGACGACCTTGGTGTTGGGGCGCAGGGCCCGGGCGACCTCATCGGTGTTGGACGAATCGACCATCGTCGACTCGATCCCCCACTCGGTCATGATCTTGCCCACCAGCGTGCAGGTCGGTCCGTACACCGCCTCGCTGCAGACGACATGGTCGCCCTGCTTCAGCAGCGCCGCCAGCACCGTGTGGATCGCCGCCATCCCGCTGCCGCAGGCCAGCGCCGCATACCCCCCCTCAAGCATCGCCACTGCCTTCTCGGCGGCCTCGACGGTCGGGTTGCCCATGCGCGAGTAGATATACCCCTTGTCCTTGCCCGCAAAGAGCGCGGCACCGTGCTCGGCACTGGTGAACGCGAAGGTCGAGGTCTGAAAGATCGGCGGGACGGCGGGGTGGAATTCGTGTGGATCGACGCCGGCGTGAACGGCCAGCGTCTCGGGGGACCAGTCGCTCGTGAGACTCATCAGCTCATCCTGCATGGGCGGGTGTGGAAGCGGGAAATGCCGGCGTGTGCGTCCTTCTGTTACGGCCCGGTCGCAACAGGCGGCCACCGCGCCGAAAGCCGACGTCACGCCGCGGCCGTCGCCCACCCGGGACCAGACGGCGGCGCGACCACCAGCCTACGCCCACCCGCGCGCCGAATCAAGCCGCACGGCCGACACGGCCGCGCAAGAAACGGTTCATGGCGATGCAGAATGCGGAATCAGAAACGCAAAACCGCTCGCGCTACCCGTCGGCGTTCACGAAAACAGCGTCGGTCCGCCACAATCGCACTGATGATCCTGTGCCGATCATTGGCCCCTTCTTCATTTTCCATTTCGCATTCTGCATTCCTTCACGCAGAGGCCGTGCGCGGGAGCTTGGCGTCCTTGCCGCGGGCCCAGGCGGACATCGCGCGCAGTTCCCGGTCCCAGTCGCGCGCCATCCGCCGCAGGACGTACAGCTCGAACAAGGCGTCCAGCAGGTTGCCCGCGTCGGTGATCAACTCGAAGCGCTGCTCGAGGCGGACGCGCGGGTCCTCCTCGGCATCGTCCTCGGGCACGACCAGGCTCGACACCGCCAGCCGCTCGCCATCGAGCGTAAAGCGGAACTCGCCCAGCGGGCTGCCGACAATCAGCCCCAGCTTGTTCGGCTGCTTTCCGGTGCGCAGCGCCGCCCGGGCCTCCGGCAGGCTGGCCGGGCTGTCGGCGGTGATGACGTCGGTGCCGGTCAGGCCGAAATCGCACTTCAGCCGCATGGTCTTGTCGATCATGACCGTGATCTCGTCGTTGTTGCTCACCTTGAGCGGGTTGGCGTCGCTGTCGATCTGGTACCACAGCCACGTCAGGAATTCCTTGCCGAGAAAGCCGAGCTCGGCGCCCGCGAAGTCGATCGTGCCATCTTCGTCACCATCGGGTGGCGGCACGAGGCTGAAGGGCGTCAGGCTCTCCAGGGCCCGCGCCTGGCCGGCACGCTCGGCCACGCGCACCGCGACCCGCTCGGCGTCGATCGGCTCGAGCCCGCAGCCGAACGTGTCGAAAAAGAGCTGCATCACCTTGTCCGCCACGCCCATGCTCAGGCTGCCGAGGTAGGCCACCTGGTGCTCGAGATCGATCAGCAGGGGCTGCGCGCCCATGCGGCGGAAATGCCCGGCGCGCGCCTCGTCGTCGGCACGGGCCAGGGCCGCCTCGCGCGCCTGCCGCTGCTCGCTGCGGTTGAGAAACGCGCGGCCGGAAGCTTCGAGTGCCGCCGCCTGCTCGAGCTGCACGTAGGCCTTCACCACGCTCGGCGGCACCTTGAGCTTGTCGATGCGCACCCCCAACTGCACGAACGAGCCGCAGGTGATCGCGTCGGCGTCGATGGTCGTCTCGAACAGGTGCTGCGGGCCGATCCAGCCGATCTGGCTGTCGTCCGGCAATGGCGGCATGTGACCGAACACACGCTCACCGACCTGGTTGACGAACTTGTCGTCGACCGCGGTGGGCATGTCGCCCGTGATGAGAAAACGCTGAAACGATACGGGGCCGGATACCAGCGACATTGCGAACCTCCATGCGCGCAGAACGGGCCCGTCGCGGCCCTGGTGCGCTGCAGCGCGAACCTAGCTCGCGCCGCGCGCGGCGTCAAAGGGACAACCTGTGCACGACACTGTCAATTGGCTGTCAGATGCCTGTCAATAACGCCGCGACTCAAGCGGGGACAACGCTTTGCGCACGGGCTGCAATTCGGCGGGAAAAACGCGCTCGCTTGACCGCGTGCCGCCACCGGTTACCCTCAGCCCAACCAACGAGGAGGAGACCGCCATGCCCAGCCGTTCCCGCACGATCCTGACGGCGGCCGCGCTGCTGCTGCCGTTGACGCTCGCCGCGTGCAACACGACCCGGCCCGCCGCGCCGCGCTGCGCGCTGTGGGTCGATGTGTATACCGGGGAGCCCGTGACCTACGACGCGCTGGTCGACGACCTGGCCGACAGCCGCGTGATCTACATTGGCGAGCGGCACACCGTCGACCGGCACCACGACATCCAGGCGGAGATCGTGCGCCGCCTGATCGCGCGCGACGTGCCGCTGGTGCTCGGGCTGGAGATGATCGAGCAGCAGTATCAGGAGGACGTCGACCGCTACAACCGCGGCGAGATTACCTTCGACGAGCTGGCCACCGCGATCCAATGGGAGCAGAACTGGAGCAACTACGAAGATTACCGCCCGATCATCGAGTCGGCTCACGCGGCCGGTGCCCCGCTTCTCGCGCTCAACGCCCCGCGGACGGCCGTACGGGCCGTCGCCCGCCAGGGCCTGGACAACCTCGCCGAGGACGTGCGGGCCAAGCTGCCCGCCGACATCGACCTGTCCGACCAGATGTACCTCGAACACATGAAGCAGGTCATGATGGTCCACGCCCACGTTAACGAGATGATGCTGCGCGCGATGTACGCCGCCCAGGTGGTCCGCGACGAGACGATGGCGGACCGGCTGGCGGCGTTCCTGCAATCACCGGCCGGCGCGAACCGCACCGCGGTCGTGCTCTGCGGGGCCGGGCACGTGCAGCAGCGGATGGGCATTCCCAACCGCGTCCGGCGGCGTATGCCGGGCGTGCGCGACCGCATCATCGTCCTGTCGGAAAGCGGCGACGTGGTGTTGTCCGAACGGCAGATGGCCATGGCGCGCGAGATCGAGATCACCCACGAGCAGCAGCGCGTCCTCGACCGCCCCATCGCCGACTACCTGCACGTCATCGGCCCGCGCCCGGCCGACGAGAGCACCGCCGCTGCGCCTTGACCGATGTGCGTCGCGAAAGAGCCGTCAATCGCGCAACACTGGTCACTGATCACTGATCATTGCTGTGCGTCGGCTGTGTCGCCGGCTTGGTCTGGGGGCCGCCCGCCGGCAGCCCCAGCTGCCACGCGAAGAACGTCCACAGGTCGACGCGCTCGTCGATGAGCCGCGACAGCGGCTTGCCGGCCCCGTGCCCGACCTGTGCCGCCACCCGCAGCAGGATCGGGCGCGGTGAAGACGTCGCCGCCTGCAGCGCCGCCGCCATCTTCCGCGCGTGCATCGCGTCCACGCGCGTGTCGCCCGCCGCGGTCGTGAACAGCACCGCCGGGTAGGCCACGCCCGGCTCGACGTGATGGTACGGCGAATACGCATGCAGGTACTCGAACTCGGCTGCGTGCTCGGCCGTACCGTATTCCGGGATCCACAGCCGGGCGATCTCGAACTTGTGATAGCGCAGCATGTCCAGCAGCGGCACGCCGCAGTGCACCGCGCGGAACAGATCCGGCCGCTGCACGATCATGGCGCCGGTGAGCAGGCCGCCGTTGCTTTCGCCGGTCGCCGCCAGCCGCGCCGCCGAGGTATACCCGTCGGCGATGAGCTTCTCGGCCGCGGCGATGAAGTCGTCGAACGCGTTCTGTTTCTTTTCGCGCTGCGCCGCGAGGTGCCACGCCCGGCCGAACTCACCCCCGCCGCGGATGTTCGCCACGGCCCACACGCCGCCGCGTTCCAGCCACGGGATGACGTCGCGCCGAAACTCGGGCGTCAGGCTGATGTTGAACCCACCGTAGCCGTACAGCACGGCGGGGTTGTTCCCGTCCAGCGCGAGGTTCTTGCGCTGCGTCACGAACATCGGCACGCGCGTGCCGTCCGCCGAGTTGAACCACACCTGCCGCGTCTCGTACGGCGACAGATCCACGCCCGGCTCCAGCCGATCCAGCACTTCGCGCGTGTGCTCGCGCAGGTCGTAATGAAACACCACCGGCGGCTGCGCGAACGACTCGAACGTGAACAGCAGGTGCCGCGAATCGGGCCGTCCGCTGAGCCCGCTCACGCTGCCCAGGCCGGGCAGCTCGATCTCCTTGATCCGCTTGCCGTCCAGTTCGTGGATCAGCAGCCGTGAATAGGCGTTCTCCATCACGTGCACGATGAGCTTGCCGTCGGCGATCACGAACCCGCTGATGACGCCCTGCTGCTGCGGCACGACGTCGGTCCAGTTCGCCGGTCCCGGCTCGTCGACGGGCGCCGCCACGACGCGATAGCGCGGCGCCTCGTGATTCGTCCACAGGTACAGCGTCGCGCCGTGCACATCCCCCACGAAGAGCCCCGGCAAGTCGACCGCCACTGGCCGGAACCCCGTCGCCCCCGCCGCCCGCACGTACAGCTCGTTCCGCGCCCAACCGAAATGCACCGTCAGGAACTGGTAGCGATCGTCGCTGCTGTTCGTGACGTCCGCCATGGATTCCTTCGGCTTGCCGGCGCCCCAGATCTTCGGATCGGTCTGCCAGTCGGTGCCCAGGCGATGGTGGTAGATGTGCCGGTGATAGTTACCCGTTTCGGGCGCGTCGGCCGCCGGCGCCGGGTAGCGCGTGTACGTGAACCCCCGCCCGTCCGCATCCCACGCCACCACCGCGAAGCGGGTGTGCGGGATCTGCAGGTCCAGGTCCTCGCCCGTCGCGACGTTCCGCACATAGAGCGTGCTCTTCTCGGTGCCGCCCGCCGAGCGGCCGTACGCCAGCAGCGCCCCGTCCGGCGACGGGTACCACCAGTCCATCGCGACCGTGCCGTCTGCGCTGAACTCGTTCGGGTTCACCACGACGCGCGGCTTGGCCGCCACCGATCCCTCACTGACGTACAGCACCGGGTGCTCGCTCGACCCCTCGCGCTTGGTGAAGAAGTACCGCTGGCCGTACGCGCGCGGCGTCGAGCGCACACTCGGCGCGAACAACGCCGCGAGCCGCCGGGCGAAGTACTCCTGTTCGGCGGACCGGGCGTCCAGCAGCTTCCGCGTCAGCGCGTGCTGCGCCGCCGACCAGGCCTGCACCAGCGGGTCGTCGCCGTTCTCGAGCCAGCGATACGGATCGGCGATCCGCCGGCCGTGCAGGGTATCCACGACCGCCCCCGCGTGCGTGTCCGGATAATCGGGCCGCCCGGGTTCATCCGCCCCCAGACACAACACGAGCGACAGCAGTATCAGATATCGCGTTGCCCGAACCCCGCGGGCCATCGCGTTCTCCTGAATCGGCACGGCGCACGCTGCCGAAGGTATTCTCGTACCAGGCGGTTGGGCGCTCGAAACCACCAGCCGCAACTGACGGCGAGCCGTCATCCCCGGTAGGATAGCCGCCCGGCCTAGTCATGGACAGAACCCGCACCGAAAACGTTGGGTCCCCATCCGCGGCCGCACCGCTCGAGCGGCCAGTCCGCAGCGGCACCCTCGACGACGCCGGCCTGCGCTGCCCGCGTTGCGAGTACAACCTCACCGGGCTCGCCATGCCGCGCTGCCCGGAGTGCGGCGAGACCTTCGCCTGGGACGACCCGCGCCTGATGCTTCGCCCCACGCCGCAGATCGCCTTCGAAGGCGCCAACGGCCGCGGCCGCATCGTGGGCTGGCTGGTCACCTGGCTGACCGTGCTGTTTCTGCCCTGGCGCTTCGCGCAACAGGCCGTGATCCGCGTGCGGCTGCGCGACGGACTGTTTTTCGCCGGCATCTGCCTCGCCGGTACACCCGTGTATCTGCTCTTCGACCCGGATTTCGCCACCTACGGGACGTGGCTCATCACCATCCTGATCTATCTCCCCGTGCAGGCCGGCTGGCTCATGCTGATCGACGTCGCCAACTGGAAACGCATGGGGGCCTCGTACGCGTTCTGGCTGGCCGTCGGCGGCTACACCTCCGCCATCGTCGTCACCGAGTGGTGCACCGGCCCGCCCGTCTTTCTGCTCAGCGATTTCGTCGCCATCCTGTCCGGCACGGTGCCCAGCCCGTCGTCATCAATCCTGATGGGGGACTACTACCAGCCGACCTGGGCCGCTCTCGTCGCGTGGTCACAGGTGACCCTCTGGCTCGCCGGCCTGACCTGCGTCTACTACGCCCGCCTGCGCCGCCGCATGTGGCCGATCGCCATGGCCCTCCCCGCCGCCGCCCTTGCCCTGCTCGGCATCTTTGTGCTCTACAACACCTGCCTCGAGTACGTCGCGCAGTTCATCATGTCCGTGCTGCTCGGCTGGTGAGCGGCCGGCCCGTGTCGTCCCGCCACCGCGACCCCGGACGGCGCGCGCCGCCGCGGCGCTTCCCTTGCGGCTGTGTTTCGCGATAAGCTGGCGACGCTGCTTCAGCTCGGAGTCCCCGCTTGACCGCGCTCAGCCCGGCAACACCGACGGCCCCGGCCGCGACGCACGGCATCCCCACCGCCGCCGAGATCGATGCGTCGTGCGCGCCCATGCTGCGGGTGTTCCTGCTCAGTGCGGGTGGTTGGCTGTGCATCGGCTCGCTGCTGGCCATGCTGGCCGCCATCAAGCTGCACACGCCCGACTTCTTCGCCGACCAGTCCTGGCTGACCTTTGGCCGCGTCCGTCCGGCACACCTCGTGACCATGATCTACGGCTGGGGGAGTCTGGCGGGCATTGGCGTCCTGTTGTGGTTTCAGGCGCGGCTTTGCGGCACGCGTCTCCCGCTGGGTGACTTGTTGGCGGCCGCGTGTTTCACGTGGAATGCCGCCATCCTGATCGGAACCGGCGCCATCCTCACCGGCGCTGCGCGCGGCGTCGAATGGCTTGAACTGCCCGCACTCTGGTCGTTGCCGCTGGCGGGCGTGCTCTTGCTGGTTGCGTTCGTATCGCTTTTGATGCTCGGGCGGCGTCGCGTGCGCGGCCTCTACGTCACACAGTGGTACGCCTTGTCGGCGCTGCTGTGGTTTCCGCTGCTCTTGCTGATTGCGAACGGCCTGCTCGAGGGTGGCGGTATCCACGGCGTCGGTCTCGCGGCAGTCAACTGGTGGTACACGCACAACGTCCTGTGTCTCTGGCTGACGCCGATCGGCCTCGCCGCCGCCTACTATCTCATCCCGCTGATTCTCGATGTCCCGCTGCACAGCGAAGCGCTTTCGCTCTTCGGCTTCTGGACGCTCATCCTCGTGTATGCCGCCGCGGGGATGCACCACCTGATCGGCGGGCCGATGCCGGCGTGGTTGATCAGTGTGGGCGTGGTCAGCAGCGTGCTGCTGCTGATCCCGGTGGCGGCGATTGCGCTGAACCTGCACCTGACCATGCGTGGCCACTTCGCGCGGCTGCGTGACAGCCTGCCGCTGCGTTTCGTCGTGTTCGGCGCCATGAGCTACGCCCTCGTCGGCGTGCAAGGTGCGCTGCAATCGCTGCGCAGCGTCAACGGCCTGACACACTTCACGCATTACACCGTCGCACACGCGCACCTCGGAGTCTATGCGTTCATCACGATGACGCTCTTCGGCACCGCGTACTACATCCTGCCGCGGATCAGCGGCCGCGACGTCGCCCCGCTCGTCATGCGCGTTCATTTCTGGTGCAGCGGTATTGGCGTGGCGCTGTACTGGCTCGGCTTGACGGCCGGTGGGCTACACCAGGGTGTGCTGTTGCAGGATGCCAAGGTGCCGTTCATCGAGGCTGTGGTCGTGACGATTCCCTACCTGGGCCTGCGCAGCGCCGCCGGCTATCTCATGTTGATCGGCCATGGCTGCTTCATCTGGCTGCTGCTGCGACACCTGCTGGCGCGCACCGACGTTATGAATGGGGGCCGGACATGAATCGCGCAATGCTGCTGTACGCGGTCGCCGTCCTGGCCGCCGTCAGTTCGATGGTTGCCGTGGTCGTCGTGCCGCAACGGCAACTCATGGCGCTCGAGCCTGTGGTCAACGATGCTGGCCAGAGCTACCCCCGCACGATCGACGGGCGCGAGCAGGCCGGCCGTGATGTCTATGTCAGTCTCGGTTGCCTCTATTGCCATTCACAGCAGGTGCGCGCCGCGGACTACGGCAGCGACCTGGACCGCGGCTGGGGGCTGCGTCAAACGACCGCGCGCGATTATCTGTATGAACAGCCCGTCCTTCTCGGCACCGCCCGCACCGGCCCAGACCTCGCCAACATCGGTCTGCGCCAACCGAGCGATACCTGGCACTACCTGCATCTCTACGACCCACGACGTACGACGCCGGGTTCGATCATGCCGCCACACCGCTTCCTGTTCGAGCGGCGTCGGATTCTCGTGGGCCCGCCCGCGCACGCCTTGCAACGGCCGGACGACGAGCGGGAGCCCGGCGTGGTACTCGTCCCGCGCGAGGATGCCGTCGCACTGGTCGCCTACCTGCGCAGCCTGTGCCGCGATACGCCCGTGCCGGAGGTGCCCGAATGAACGGCGACACGACGATACGTCCGCGCGAGGGGCAGGGTCCGCTGCCGGTGGTGCTGGTGATCTTTGCGCTGATTCTGGTGGCGTGGGGGGGGTGGTACGTGGGGACGTACAGCGCTGGCTTTCGAGGCGGGGTGCCCGATCGACGCACACCGGCGGCGGCGATTGGCCCCGTTGCCACGACGCAAACCGCCGCTGCCGACCGCTTGGGCCGACGAACGTACAACCTCTGTCTCGGCTGTCACCAGATCGACGGGCAGGGTGTGCCGGGCACGACCCCGCCGCTGGCCGGCTCGCAGTGGGTGACGGGCGACCCGGACCGTCTGGCACGAATCGTGCTGGACGGTCTACAGGGGCCGATTGAGGTTCGCGGCGTCGTGTATGACCAGCTCATGCCCGGCTGGCGTGTGCTCGATGATGAACGTCTGGCCGCGGTGCTCAGCTACACGCGCGGTGCGTGGGAAAACGACGCGCCCCCCGTTGATGCTGCACTGGTTGCCCAGGTCCGCGAGCGGACCCAGGACCGCCGCCAGCCCTGGACTGTGTCCTCGCTTGCGCCGCCGCCGTGAATCGGGCATACTATTGCGCTGTAATCGCCGTTCGTGTTTCCCGGCCGAACAAGGAACCCCCATGCGTATCCGCATCGCGCACAGCCCCGACCCCGACGACGCGTTCATGTTCTATGGACTTTCCAGCGGCGGCGTCGACCCCGGGCCGTACGAGTTCGAGCACATTCTCGAAGATATCCAATCGCTCAACGAGCGTGCCACCCGCGGCGAGTACGAAGTCACCGCGATCAGCATCCACGCCTATCCGTACGTCAAGGACAAGTACGTTCTCACCGCGTGCGGCTCGAGCATGGGGGACGATTACGGCCCCATGATCGTCGCGAAGCAGCCGGTAGAGCTGGTCGAACTCGTCGGTGCGCGCATCGCGGTCCCGGGGCTGATGACGACGGCGTACCTGACGTTGCAGCTCATGCTGGGGCAGGGGGCGTGCGACCCGACGGTCGTGATGTTCGACCAGATTCCTGACGAGGTCGCCGCGGGCCACTACGACGCCGGCCTGATCATCCACGAAGGCCAGCTTACTTACGAGCAGCAGGGTCTGTGCAAGGTGATTGACCTTGGTGTGTGGTGGAAGAAGCGCACTGGCCTGCCGTTGCCGCTGGGCGGCAACACGATCCGTCGTGACCTGGGCGATGCGCATTGTCGCGAGATTGCGCGCATCATTCGTGCGAGCATTCAGTACAGCCTGGATCATCGAGGTGAGGCGGTCGAATACGCCCTGCAATACGGGCGCGGGCTCGACCGCGACCTGGCCGATCGCTTCGTCGGGATGTACGTCAACGAATGGACGATCGACTACGGAGAGGTCGGGCGCGAAGCCGTCCGGCGTCTGCTGGGCGATGCCGCCGCCGCGGGCCTCGTGCCCGACCCGGGGCCGATCGAGTTCATCTGATCGCGACGATGGGCGCTGCGGCTACGCCTTTGCCGCCTGCTCCTTGTAATACTGGCGGATGGTCGGCACGAGGTATTGGTTGAAGGCCCGGTCGTAGTCGTAGTCCGGTTTCCAGCCCCATTCCTCGCGGGCCGGCGTGTCGTCCACGTCCGCCGGCCACGAGTCGACAATGCGGGCGCGTGCCAGGTCGGGCTCGAAACTGATCTCTGCCTCGGGGAAAGCCTGAAGAACGGTCTCGCGAATCTCCCCTGCGCTCGGGCTGAACGCCCCCACGTTGTACACGCGCTGCCGCAGGTTCTCCTCGGGCGCTTCGGCGAGCGTGATCAGTGCCTTGATCCCGTCCGGCATCGCCATGAACGGGATCCGCGCGTCGGGCCGTACGAAGCACCCGTACGGCTCGCCCTTGGCGGCGGCGTGGATCATCTCGGGCGCATAGTCACTCGTGCCGCCGGTGGGCATCGTCACGGCACTGATCAGGCCGGGGAATCGGATCGCGCGAAAGTCGACGCCGCTGGGCGTCCACTCGGCGGCGGTCTGGCGATAGTGATAGGTGTAGTAGCGACCGAGGTGCTCACACGCGAGCTTGTTACAGCCGTACATCGTGGTGGGGAAGTTCCACTCGATCTCCTTCACCGGGCCGACGCCGTTCTTCGTTTCGATGTCCGGCATGCCATAAGCGGCGATGGAACTGGGGAACAGGAAACGCACGCGCTGGCCGTGCCAGCGGGCCTGCTCGTGGGCGAGCTTGATCAGCTTGAGCGTGCCGTTGACGTTGACATTGTGCGCGGTCTCCGGCGCGAACTCGCTGCGCGTCGACAGCAGGGCGGCCAGGTGGAAGATCGCGTGAATCTCGTACTCGGTAACCAGCCGTTCGGTCAGGTTGTCATCGAGAATGTCGCCGGTGATCCAGTCGAGACACAGGGGGCGCAGCGCCTTGTCCAGCGGCTGGCGATCAAGTGCCACGACGTCGACGCCATCCTGCTTGCTGAAGTACTCGAGCAGACCATGCCCGATTTCGCCGTTGGCACCCGTAATGAGAACGACCGGCTTGCGTGCTTCCACCATGGACACTTTCTCCGTAACAAAAACGTTTCAGGCGGGGAACAGAGCCGGTAGTTTCGGGAAAAGCGGCGATTTTCGCAAGGGCGATAACCACGCGATCCGGCCGCGGTCGGGCGGTCATTCCGCGGCGTTCCGGCGGGCCGCGGCCACCTCCCGCCCAATCCACCACGCCGCCCGCGCCAGCAGCCAGCCGTGCAGTGCAAGCAGCAGTATCGTGCCGCCGATGAGGATCCCGGCGGCGACGGACTTCGGGATTCGGGTACTGGCGGCCATCGTGCCCACCGCCAACGACGCACAGACCAGGTGCAGCAGTGCCACCCGTGTGCCCGCCCGGTACAGGGCTGCGCTTGGGATCATCCGCCCCAATTCCGCCACGTACCCCGCCAGCAGCGCCGGCAGGAGCACGAACGCCGGCAACCCGCTACAAAGCACGACCAACTCAGTCAGCGCCCCGGGCGCCCGCAGGATGCCCCGTTGTTGCAAGGCGACCGCGCCCCACGCCGCCACGAGCGCAAACGTGACCGTCGACCAGCGCAGGATTGC
Source organism: uncultured Planctomycetales bacterium (assembly GCA_964448675.1). Taxonomy (GTDB): domain Bacteria; phylum Planctomycetota; class Phycisphaerae; order UBA1845; family Fen-1342; genus CAYUZU01. The sequence continues at coordinate 168,788 of CAYUZU010000006.1, read as the reverse complement.
GCGCAGTTGGTCGACGGACCGGTCACGGCGGCGACGCGGTTCACGACGGGTTGCCAGCAAGACGCCTGCGAGACTCGCGATTGCGTAGAGAAAGCCGCGCTCGTCTGCCGTTCGCGATTGCAGCCCCCAGAATGCCGGCCAGTCTTCTCGGAGCAGCGCCGCTCCCCACGGGGTGCGCAGCAGGATGTCCAGGATCACCAGCCCCGCCGTTGCCGCCAGCAGCCAAGCCCCGACCGCCAGCGAGCGCACCCAGCCCGGCCGGGCGTACTGCAGCAGCAGCGGCCGCAGGCTGAGCCGCACCGGCCGGCCGCACTCCGGGCAGTCCGCCGCCGCCGGCAGCGTCCGGAGGTTGTACCCGCAGCCATCGCAGGGCACGTCGCCCGCGGTGGTCACGGGCCGCGTCGGGTCGTCCGCGACAGGTGGCATCGCTACCCACCCGACAGCTGGCTGCTGATCTGCTCGAACATCTGCGGCCCCTTTTCGATGAAAATCAGCGCGACGCCCATGAGGGCCTCGCCTGCGATGACCCCCGAGGCAACGGGGAAGGTGAAGTCCTCGGACGCTTTGGGCCATTTCTTCTCGATGACGAGGCCAATCACCGCGCCGATGAAGAACAGGAGGCTGTAGTACCAGGGGAAGGTGAAGGCCAGGCCCAGGCCGGCCGCGGAGGGCACCCAGACGCGCCACTTCTCTTTCGGCAGCAGCTTCTCGATCAGCGGCAGCAGGATGCCGACGGCGCCACCAATGATGATCGCCCAGACAACCGTGTAGTGCAGCGCGTCAAACCCGTCACCGAGGAGCTTTGCGACAGCGGCCCAGGCCTGCGCCGCGGGCGCGGGGAACTGCGCCGTACCGAGGTCGTCCGCCGTCCGCACCACCAATGTGAACCCGAGTACAGATGCGAGCGTTCCCATGAAGATACCGGCAAACTGAGCGAGAAACTGCTTGCGTGGGTTCGCACCGAGCATGTAGCCGCTCTTGAGGTCGATGAGCAGATCGCTGGAGGAGTCTGCCGCCCCGGCCGTGATGCACGCCGCCATCAGGTTGACGTTGGGCTTGCCCGGCGCAATGCCGCCGTACATGAGCTGGGTGACCTTGCCCATGGCCCCGACGGGTGTGGTGTCGGTTTCGCCGCAGACACGGCACGCGACGATGGCCAGGAAGAACGACAGCACGATCGCAAGGGTACTCTGCCAGATGGGCATGTCGAACGTGGTGTACGCCAGGTAGACGATACCCGCCCCGCCAACGAGTTGACCGGCCAGGAACCACCACGTCGGCGTCTCCAGACGTTGGAACGCTTCGAGATCGCCAGGCTTGGCGCGGGAGAAAATCGAACCGAGGCCGGCAATCGCACGGACGATGCTGCGCCACTGAAAGAAGAAGAGGAATAGCGCGCTGGTCACCATGCAGCTTGCCCCGGCCCACAGGCTCCACTTGACGAGGTCGCGGAAGTTCGCACTGGCCCGCTCGGCCGCGCTGCCGGCAACGAGCTGCTCAATCGTGTACTGGTAGCCAGGCTCGTCGCTGAGCGCTTTCAACGCCGTTGCAAGGTCCTCTCCGATCTTGCCGCGGGCTCGCAGGCGCCCGGCGGCCTCATCATACGACACGACGGCGAACGCCGACGCCGGCAGGGGGGCCGGCAAGCCGCGCTGTTGCGACCGCTCGAACAACGTAGCGACGGCGCCGCGATACGCCTCGTCGTCACTGAGCGCCGCCAGTGCATCGCGCTGGTCCGCTGTCATCGCTCCGCGCCACAGCAATGCGTTCTTCGTCCCGTCGTAGGTCACCCACGACGCCAGCGCCGGCGGAAACACCAGCCGCTCGGGCTTGACGGGCAGGTCGGCCGCCACCCACATCGGCTCGACACTGGGCAGCAGCGATCGCTCGTAGAGCGCATCGAGCGCGTCGTGATACGCCGGTGCGTCGCTCAGGCTCTGCAACTTCTGGTAGTCGGCAACACTGAGCAGGCCCTTGCTCACCAGCCCGCGCTCCGCGTCGATTTGCACCAGGTCACGCAGTTTCGGCGGGATCGTCACGGACACCCCCTCGAGCGGCACCGCGATGTCGTATTGCGAGCGAACGTAGAGCCGTCGGATGGCCGTTTCATAGTCGGGATTGTCACTCTGTGCGAGCAGTGTGTCGCGCTGCTCGGTGCTCATGACCCCCTTCCACGCCAACTCGCGCGCGTAGGGCACCCACTCCGCGTGCTTGTGCAGCATCAGGTCGCCGCTCTGCGCAAACTCGACCGTCGCCGGCAACGCCGGAATCGGCTCGCGGATCTCCAGGTCGATGTGGCCGGCGTCCAGTGCCCACGGCGTCAGGAACACCCAGCACAGCGTCCCGCCCACGAGCATGCTGGTGCAAACGCGGATCCCCGTAATCGCGCCGGCGGCGATGAACATCGGCTCCCAGGCGAACGCGACGGTGTTGCCGGTCCAGAACTTGCCGAACACTGCGCTGTTGACCTTGCCCAGCATCGTACTGAGCTCGAACTTGGCCAGCCCGAGCAGATGCAGCCCCTCGGTCCAGAACTTGCTGAGCGCTGACAACAGGCCGGCGATGCCCAGGGCCTGCGCCGACATGATCCCCTTGCCGCCGGTGGTGTGCAGGGCGCGCAACGTCTCGGCCGCGGCGATGCCCGAGGGGAAGCGCAACTGCTCGACGTTGATCATCTGGCGCTTCATGGGGATCGCCATCGTCACCCCCAGAATCGCCAGGAAGAACACCCACGCCATGAGCGTGCCCAGCGGCAGCGTCGTGTTGTTGACGAGGATATAAGCGGCGATCGCCGACACCAGCGTGCCGCCGGTGGAGTAGCCCGCGGCGCTGGCGGTCGACTGCATGCAGTTGTTTTCGAGCACGGTCATGCGCGTGCCGACGAGCCGCAGCTTGTAGAACGTCATCCAGATCGCGTACGAGAGGATGCAGGCGGTAATCGCAACGCCGAAGCCCCAGCCGCTCTTGAGTCCGATGTAGAGGTTGGTCAGCGACAGGATGCCGCCAAGGACCGATCCCATCAGCACGGCGCGCCAGGTGAGCTGCCACATGCTGTCGCCGCGTCCCACGTAGCACTGCTGATACCACTGGCGCTCGATCTCGTCGGGCGTGCCTTTGAACCCGCCGATGGGAAGCTCGTACTCATCCTGGCGTGCGGTGGGAGCATAGGGACCATCGGCGCTGGCGATGGGTTCCTGGGCCGGCTCATTCTGGGGAGAATCCGTCATGGGGCGACACTCCTGATCACGCGCCCGCCGATCACGGACGCACTGGGGTACAGCGGCAGCCTCAGAATCGCCGAATACTGATGGCCCGAGCGGTGCTTTGCAAGCGGGTGAGACCGCGGGGCGTGACGGGGGTGTCGCGGACCGCTATGCTCGTGGCCATGCGTACCGTAGCCATCCTGTCGTGTGTGCTCGCCGCCGGCCTGGTCAGCGGGTGTTTCTTTCTGAACTATGTGCCCCCGGCCGACATCGAGCTGCGCTTCAACGCGGGGGATCAACCGACGCCGGTGATCATCCGCCGGCCATCCACGTATACCAAGCGGTCGGTCTTCACGAGCATTGACGGCAAGCTCGGCAATCACGCGCCGACGCTCACGGTGCTGCCCGACGGCACGCTGCTGGCCGCGTGGTATTCCTATACCGGCCCGGAGGAACTTGACGGCGCGGCGATCTTCCTGGCGCGCAAGCCGCCCAACAGCGACACCTGGCAGCCGCCCACGCTGCACATCGACCGCACCGCGGCGGACGGCAACCCCGTGCTCTACAGCGAAGGCAACAACGTCTGGCTGTTTCAGGCAGTCGTTACGGGAACCGGCTGGAGCACGAGCCACGTCGAAATGCAGCGCTCTAGCGATGGCGGCGTCACCTGGAGCGAGCCGCAGCGTATCGCCGGCCCGCTCGGGCTGAATGTTCGACATCCCCCTGTTCGGCTGGACGATCACCTGCTGCTGCCGGCGTATGACGACCTGCGTCAGCGCTCGCTGTTCTACGTGTCGGAGGACGGGGCGACATGGTCACAGCGGGCGAGCCTCACGACGCCGCAGCCGCACGCGTGCATGCAGCCGTCGATCGTCGCACTCGCCAGTGGCCGCGTGCTCGCCGTGATGCGCAACGCCGGCACCGGCTGGCTATGGGTGTCGGCGTCGGACGACCAGGGCCGCACCTGGGCTCGGCCGCAGGACGCCGGTTTTCCGAACCCGGGCAGCCCCGCTGTCCTGCACCGCCTGCACAGCGGCAATCTCATGCTCGTCTTCAACGACAGCAACGAGTTGCGGCATCCGATGTCGATCGCGCTCTCCGGCGACGAGGGCGTGACGTGGTACACGAAGCGAACGCTGGTCACCGGCGACGGCGTGTATGCCTATCCGGCGGTCATGCAGGACAGCGACGGCGCGGTGCACATCCTGTACTCGGACAACCGCGAGCGCATCGGCCACATCACCGTCAACGAAGCGTGGATCGCGAACGGCTGACCGCGACCAGCACGCCCCGCCTGCGTACAGAGGGATCGGGCACGAGTTCTTCACGCTCGCGCCTGTCGTTGAGGCAGCTTGCGATCGCTCTGTGACGTTGTCGCGTCTTTGCTCTGTAACCCTGCCGCATTGACAAGCCTGGCGCCCGCGTCCTGCATCTCCTGCAGGGCCTGGTCCGCGTCGCCCGGCTGCACGTTTACACCACGGATGGCCTCGACAATCACATGCGTATTGAAGCCCAGCTTGACAGCATCGAGCACGGTGAACTTGACGCAGTAATCCGTCGCCAGTCCGGCGACGTAGACATCCGTCACGCCGCGCTCCTTGAGATAATCGCCCAGGCCGGTCGCCTTGCGGTGCCCGTTGTCGAAGAAGCCGCTGTAGCTGTCGATCTCGACGTCGTCACCCTTGAGGAAGACGCGATCAAACCGTGACGTGTCGAGGCCGGGGATGAACTCGGCCCCGGGCGTGTTCTGCACCGCGTGATCGGGCCATAGATACTGATCCAGGCCGGCGACCTCGATCGTCTCCCCAACCTCGTGGCCCGGATGCTGGCTGGCGAAGGACTTGTGGTTCGGCGGGTGCCAGTCCTTGGTCGCCACGACGAGAGCGAACCGTGGCATGAGGCGGTTGATCACCGGGATAATCTGGTCACCCTCGGGCACTTCGAGCGCGCCGCCCGGCGCGAAGTCCTTTTGCACATCCACGAGCACCAGTGCATCCATGGTCGATTCCTTTCTCAGACTTCGAAGTCCACGCCCTGCCGTTCGAGCTCGCGATAGCGCCGCTGGTCAAAGCGGTACAGCCGCCCGGCGCGGTGCCGCACATCGCGCTGTGTCTCGTCGAGCTCGATCAGCAGCCCCATCCCCAGCACCTTCTTGCGGAAGTTGCGCTTGTCGAGTTCGCGGCCGAGCACCTGCTCGTACATGCGCTGCAGTTGGGACAGCGTGAACTTGCGCGGCAGCAGCTCGAACCCGATCGGCCGATAGCGCACCTTGCCACGCAGCCGCGCCACCGCCGTGGCCAGGATCTCGTCATGATCGAACGCCAGCGGCGGCGGTTCTTCGACCACAAACCAGCGCGCGTCGCGGGCATCGCTCGCCGCCTGCACATCGTAGTCGCTCATCTTGACAAGCGCGTAATGCGCGACCGATACCACGCGCCCGCGTGGGTCACGCTCGACCGCACCGAACGTATAGAGCTGCTCAAGATAAACCTCGCGCAGGCCGGTCTCTTCCGCCAGCTCGCGCCGCGCCGCCTCCTCAATCGACTCGTCGATGTGCACGAACCCGCCCGGCAATGCCCAGCGCCCGGCGAATGGCTCGCGGTCGCGCCGGACCAGCATGACCTTGAGCGCTTCCTCGTCCAGCCCGAACACGACACAGTCCACCGTCAGCGCCGGCCGCGGATAGTCGTACGTGTACGGCATAACCCGCTACGCCTCCTTGACGCCACGTGCCACCAGAATCAGTTGCTCGCGCCGCTTGTGCAGCCCGAGCTCCAGCCCCGCCGGATAGCGGTGCGGATTCTCGAACCGCTTCACGCCGGCGTGGAACGACGCCAGTTGCTGCCGCGTGCGCTCGCGCGACTGCTCCAGTGCGGGCGACTCGTAGACCACGCGCTCGTCGCGATACACCGGCACCAGCAGCTCTTCGAACGGCTTGTCCGCCGCCAGTGTCTTGCGGCGGGTCGTGTCGAGCGGGTCGACAATCGTGCAGGCACCGGCGGGCGGCTGCTCGACATCGACGACGGCATCGGCCAGGCACTCGCCACCATCGTGCCGATAGCGACGCACCTGCAACACCCCCGGCGTCGGAATCTTGCTCTTCTGCTCGGAGAGCTTGACGCGATACTGCCAGGCCCGCCCCGGGTCGCGCACCGCCGAAAGCTTGTAGACGCCCCCCAGGGCCGGCTGGTCGTACGCCGTGGCGAGCTTCGTCCCGACGCCCCAGATGTCAATCTTCGCGTTCTGCTGCTTGAGGCTGTTGATGAGGTGCTCGTCCAGGTTGTTGCTGGCGACGATCTTGGCGTCGGGGAAGCCGCCCTCGTCCAGGATCTTGCGCGCCTCGATGCTCAAGTACGCCAGATCGCCCGAATCCAGCCGGACCCCCAGCATTTCATGCCCGCGCTCCCGCAGTTCGTGTCCGACCTGCACTGCGCGTCGCACCCCTTCCAGCGTGTCGTAGGTGTCGACGAGAAAGATGCAGTTGTTCGGCAACACCTCGGCGTACGTCTCGAACGACGCCAGCTCCGAGTCAAAGCACATCACCCAGCTGTGCGCGTGCGTCCCCTTCACCGGAATGCCGTAGTGCTTGCCGGCGAGCACGTTCGACGTCGCCGCGCAGCCGCCAACGTACGCCGCCCGACTGGCGGTGACGCCGCCGTCGACGCCCTGGGCACGGCGCAGGCCGAACTCGAGCACCGGGTCGTCCCCCGCGGCCAGGGCCACGCGGGCCGCCTTGGTCGCAATCAGCGTCGGGAAATTGGTCAGCGTGAGCAGGGGCGTCTCCAGAAGCTGGCACTGCACGATCGGCCCGGTGACGCGCATCAGCGGCTCGTGCTCGAACATGACGGTGCCCTCGGGCACAGCATCGATCTCGCAAGTGAGCCGCATGTCGCGCAAGTGCTCCATGAAGGCGGCGTCAAACAGCGGGCGGTCGTCGTTGCCGCGCAAATCGGCAAGGTAGGCGAGGTCGGAGTCGGCAAAGCGGAACTCGTCGAGGAACTCAACCACGTGGGCCAGGCCGCAGGCGACGGTATAGCCGCCGCCGAACGGGTTGCTGCGATAGAACAGGTGAAACGCCGCCTCGCGCTCGGTCAGGCCGGCCTTCCAGTAGCCGTAGGCCATGGTGACCTGATAGAGATCGGTGAGTAGCGCGAGGGACGGGGCATAAAGGTCGCGGAGTGGCGACATGGTCGGCCTCCCTTCTTAGTGTAGATTATACACTTAGGTGGCGGAAAGTCGAACGCCGATGAAAGAAACGGGCAGGACTTGCGCGGGGCCGGTGGCCGACAACCTGGCTGCAACCGCTCCCGCCGCGACCGCATGATCCTGACGCTGTAAGAGGTTACGATGCGGCTGCGTCGGCCATGGACGGCCGACCCGATCGGACCCGAAGTCGCGGAGGTCCCGGTGTTTCCATGGCGATCACCCCGGCGCCCGTTTCAACGCCTGCTCATCGGCTTCGTCGCGCTGGCGGTGCTCGTCGTGAGCGCGTGGATTCATGCCTGGGCCTGCACCGGCGGTCAGCCCACCTGGCGCTCGGTGGCGCCCACCACCCAACCATGATCGCAAGGATGCTCCATCATGGCTCGCCCAAGCAATAACGCCGGCCTGCGGCTGCCGGCCTTTGTCGCCTGGCCGCTGCTTGTCGCCGGCCTGGCTGCCATCACCGGTGGCGCGTTCTATCTGGGGCACAACACCGCCCCGCCGCAGATCGTTTCCGTCGGTCCGCGCATCGAGGACATTCGTCGCATTGCTCGGCTGGCGGTGCTGCGGGTGCAGGTCGCAGATGTAATCGAGGGGCGCAACGCGGGGGCCCGGGCGGTGCTGCTGGTCAAGGGCGACGCCGACATCATGGTCGACTTCGGCGCCATCGAGATCGCCGACCGCAACGATGAGCTGCGCACCGCAACCCTGCGTCTGCCCGCGCCAACCCCCGAACGCGCCCGCGTCGACCATGACCGAACGCGGGTCTACGAACTGCACAAGACGGGCCTCGCCGCGATCAATCCGTTCGCCGACCCGCGCCAGCCGCTGCTCGAAGACTGCATGCGCGCCGCCCAGGACACGATCCGGCAGTCCGTGCGACACCCCGACTTCGTCACACAGGCCAAGCGCCAGGCCGAAGTCCTGCTGAAGGCGTTCTATCACGAGATGGGCTGGGACGTGACGATCGAGTGGGCGGACTGAGAGACGTCGCCGGTTTTCAGTCCTCAGTGTTCAGTCGTCAGTTGTCAGGCTTCAGTTGATCGGTGCCGGCTCGCGGGGCGGGTGCAGCCCGTGGAAACCGCATTCACGGCAGGCGCACCGTCGCCGTCACCGGAAAATGGTCGGACGGATAACTTTCCCTGCCGTCGCGTTCGAATGACCGCCGGTCGATCTCCGCGGCGACCACCTCGATATTGTCACTCACCAGGATCCAGTCAATCCGCGCCCCGCCGCGCCGCCCGTCGAAGCCGTTGTAGGTCCCGCACTCTTCTTCCTCGACCCCGGCCAGCACGTAGCTGTCATGCAGCGGGCCCTCATCCACCAGCACCGCGTACGGCGGCGACCCCGGCGCACAGTTGAAATCGCCGGTCAGGATGATCGGCGCATCGTTGCGCTGGGTGAGTAACTCGCGCACCAGCTTCGCTGATTCCAGCCGCGCCCGCGCGCCGCGATGGTCGAAGTGCGTGTTGAACACGTAGAACGTCCGCGCCGGCGTCGTTCGCGTCTGCAGCTTCACCCACGTCACCATCCGCTCGCACGCCGCATCCCAGCCACGCGACCCGATCACCTCCGGCTGCTCGCTCAACCACGTGTGCCCGTGATCGACCAGCACAAACGCCGCGCGGCGGTACATGACCGCACACATTTCGCCTTCGCGTCGCCCGTCGATCCGCCCCACGCCAACGAATTCGTACGCGGGCAACACGCCCTGCACGAAGTCCGCCTGCGCGGCGAGCATCTCCTGAAACCCGATGATGTCCGGCTCGCTGGCCCGAATCGTCGCCAGTACCAGATCCGTGCGGTTCGACCACCGATTGACGCCGTCGGCGTCCGTCGCATAGCGGATATTGAACGACATGACCCGCATGGGCGAACTGCACCCTACACAAACACCGGCCAATAGCCCCAGCACCGACAGAAACCGCATTCTCCGACTCCCGCGTCGCCGTGCTCGCGTACCCGCCGACCGCTCCGCGGCGGTCCCCGGCAGCGGCGAGAATAACGGATCCCGCGGCCACCCGCACGGCGCCGCCACGCCGGCCGCCTACCGAAGCCGCCGGTCCATCCGGTCGATACATATTCATCAATACCGCAGCGGCCGCCCGGCGTGCGGCCCATAAAACACGGCATCAGCAGGAGACGTCGCATGACGTCCGTTTCGACACCGCCACCCGTCACCGAGACCGCGCCGCCGGCCAAGCCGGTCCCGGTCCCGGAGAAGCTGCGCTGTGTCAATTGCGGCAAGAGCGTCGTCGATCGGCCGCGCGACAGCGCGTGCGGTCAGTGCCAGGCGCCGGTCGAGCGCTCCTGGCGCACGTTCCATCATCGCTACGCACCGGTGCCCTGGCTGCGGCGCGTGCGCCACGGCCTCACGCTGGTGATCGTCTCCGTCGGCCTGTTCATTGCCGGTGTGGCGGCATTCGTGGGGTGGATGCTGCTGAGCTACGTCGCCGCGGCGGCCCATGACCAACCCGTCTCGCTCAGCATGACCGAACTCGGCGTGATCGCGTTGCTGACCTTCATCCCGGCCAAGGTGCTGCAGCTGGTATCGATCTACATGTTCACCACACCGCGGCCCGACGATTCAACGCGGTACGACATCATCCTGCGCTCGTGGCTGCGCTGGTCGGTCGGCCTGATCGCGGTCGGCTTCGTCGCGGGCTGGGGCGTCGCGCTGCTGCCGCCTGGCACCATGCCCGAGGAGACGCGCTCTGCGATCCGCACCGTCGTCGAGCCCCTGAACACCACGCTGTTCCTCTTTGTGCCGGTGATGATCGTGGGCTTCCTGGCACATCTGCTCTCGCGCCTGTCGCGACCGGCCCTCGAAGGCTTCGCCCGCGTCATCTGCTGGTGCCTGCTCCTGTCGGCGACACTGACCCTCGTCGTGCAGATCGTGACGGTCAAGGGTGGCTTCCGCCAGTCGTCGCTGCAGTCCATCGCCGTCGGCGCCGCCGACGCCATCACCAACGCCGGCCAGGCGCCGCCCGATGCCGTCCTCGTCGAAGCGCCACCCCCGCCCCCGCTGTTGCAACTGCTGCAGGTCATGGGCACGTTCGGCGTGATGGGCTTCGGCTTCCTGGCGTTCGTCCTGGTGATCCTCAGCCGCAAGGCTGTGGGGCTCATGGTGCGCGAGATTCTGCAGGACGCCCTGCCCCCACCGCCGCCCCCCGGCGCCGAGGAAGCGCCGGCGGCCAACGCCGAGGTTTGGGAAACGCGGTGAAGCGACCCCCCACTGCGCGCCAACAGCCCGCCGCGCGCCGGTACGCGCCTTATCACCTTTCCTCTTCCCCTTGCCACCGGTCCGCCCGCCCCCGTGACCAATGCGCCGTCGGCCCGATCCATTCGATGCTCGTGGCAAGCTGTCAGCAGTCCGCTCTCAGCCGTCCGTGAGCGGCCGGCGCGCGCCCCGCGAGCTCCGAGTGCCACGCAAGTACGCCGGGTCTCAGGCCCCGGTCCCCGTCATTCGCTATTCTCACTTCTATCCCTCCCCGCATTCGCCGGTTACCCTGTCGTCAGACGTCCGCCGCACGAACGAGGGTTACAGGACTGATGGCCACGCCGCCCACCACGCCGCAGCACGCTTACGACGTCATCATTGGCACCGACGGCCGCCTGACGCAGGACTTCTCGTGCGTGGCGTGCGGCTACAACCTCCGCACGCAACCCGCCGCCGGCGTCTGCCCCGAGTGCGCGACGCCGGTGCAGCGCTCGCTCGAGCGCAACCTGCTGCGGTTCGCATCCCCGGACTGGGTCCGCACGTTGGCCTGGGGGACGCTGCTGCTGCTCATCGCGCTCGGCGTGCAGTTCTTCGTCGTCCCGATCCTGAACATGGTGGCCAGCTTCGTCCTGGTCGGCATCGGTTCGGTCGGGGCCAATCCGGATCCGTTCGTCATGATGCAGCTTTCGGCGATCCAGTTCGTGCTCACGCTCGGCCCGCTGATCACCGGCATCGTCGGCGTGGTCTGGCTCACCCGGCGTGACCCGCGCGACCGCCACCCCGAGGGCTTCACCGCGCGCAAGATCACCCGCATCGGCCTGTGGCTGCTGCCACTACCACTGGTCATCGGCCTGGGCATGGGCCTCGCCATGCCGCTCTACCTGAACTTCCCGACCGGACCGACGCCCGCCACGAACCCGGCCCAGATCCTCACGCCCGGCTTCGTGCAGTTCATCGAGTGGATGATGCTGTTCGCGGTCGCGTCGATGGTGCTCTTCCTCATCGTGCCCTTTGCACTGCTGCGCCACCTGATCGCCTTGTTGCGGCGGGTGCCGGGCGGCGGCGCGCTCAAGCTCGCCCACGCCACCTTCTGGGGCCTGCTGGTCAGCTCGATTCCGGTGGTGCTCGGCTACGGCGCCCTGGGGCTGTCCATGGGCCCGTTCTTTCGCAGTGTCATCACCGCCATACCCACCACCGTACCGACGGCCACCACCGCCCCCGCGACCATGACCGCCGGCTGGTCATCCACCGTCACCGCCAGCGGCACGACGATCACGATCAACAGCGGCGGCACGACCACCACCATGCCCGCAACAATGCCCGCCGCGCCGCCTGTACCGCCCGTGTTAGGCGGCCTGATGCTCGGCATGGGGGCGGCCGGCTGCGGCGTCTGCGGCATGGCCATCTTCGGCCTGCTGGGAGTGATTCTGTTGATCGTGGCATGCGTGGCGTTTTTCCGGGAGGCCGGGCTGGCTGCACAACTCACCCGCGGTGACGTCCAGCCACCCAGCTCGCTGGCGCCGGCCTGAGCCGCCTTGTACAACGGGGATCATGCGTGGAACCGCCGGAGAACGAGACAACCCTGCCCCCCTACGTCGACCCCGCCCTGCTCGATGCCGAGCAGCGCGTCGCCGCGGACGTCCCCTGCGAATCCTGCGGCTACAACCTGCGCACGCTGCCGGCGCTGGGCCACTGCCCGGAGTGCAACGCCCCCGCCGCCCGCGCACTCACCCCGCCCCAGCTCCGTTTCGCCCCCGCCGGCTATCTCAGGTCCCTCGCCGACGGTGTCAGCATTCTCTTCGGCGCTGGCGTCCTGCTGATCGTCGTCATCCTGCTCGAGCTCGCCGCCCTGCTGGCCGCGATCTGGTTGGCAGACACCGGCGAGGATCTCATGTTCGCTCTCAGCGGCTGCGGCATGGCCGTCCTGCTCATCGGCTTCCCGATTCTCTCGATCGTCGGCCTGCTCTCGATCACCCGATCCGACCCGCGCCCGCACCACCGTTCCGCCCAGGGCAGTTCGCGGCTGGCCAGCCGCTATGTCCTGCTGGTTGCGATCCTCGGTGGCGTGCTCACCATCGCCAGCGGTGCGTTGGTCCGCATGGCCGGCCCGGCTTCATTCATGCTGATGGGCTGCCCGGCGCTCGTCTCGGCCGCCCTGACCGTCATCGTGCTGCCCGCGATGACCCTGTTCTATATCGCCAACCTGATGAAACGCCTGCCCGATGCGACCCTCGAACAGGACACCGGCACCCTGGCGGTCGGCCACATCCTGGTGACCGTCATCGGCGCCGCCCTGCTGCTCTTCGTCGGGTTGCTGAGTGAAGCCGGCCTCGGCGACGACGCCGGCGTCGCTCTCGCCTGCGTCACTACGGGGATCGCGCTGGCCTACATCTTCTGCGTGGCGCGAACCCTGGTGCGCGTCTCCCGCGCCCTGCGTACCGCGTCCGTCGCCGCCCGCAGCATCGGCCTGCCCGCTCAGAATACGGAATAGCGAGTGGTGGATTGGTGGCTTCGGCGACCTGCGCCCGCCCTGCTCAATCCCTCCGTCCCTTCGTCACTTCCTTGCTCCGGCACTCCGTCACGCTTTCCCCCCGTTCACTCTTCGCCCGCCGCGGTCCCCAAACGAAGAGGCCCGCGCACGCAATACGCGCGCAGGCCTCTGCTCGATTCATTCGATTCAAGATTGCGTCGCTGCCGCCTAGCTCTCCGGCCAGACCTGCTCGCCGGTGTCGGCGTCGTAAAGCTTGATCGCATCGACGGGGCACACCTGCGCCGCTTGGAGAATCTCCTCCGGCGTGTGCGCGCCTTCGTCCTTCACGATCGCGATGTTCTCGTCGTCCATTTCGAGCGTGTTCGGCGCCTCACCAACACACGCACCATCACCGATGCACAGGTCTCGATCGATCTCGATCTTGTACTTCGCCATTGCCATTGCTCCTTCAGCACGATACGAGGGCAGGATCATGCCGGCGTCGCCGCGCTGTCAGGCGAGCACACGCCGGGCGGTTCCGAGGCCACGCCCAAGCAGTCCCGGGGTCGCCACGCGGCGCCCGGCCGGGCACCCGCGGCAGGAACCGGATTTTTTCCTCAATTCGTGCTCATTTGTCAATATACCTGCCCGGCTCATCATCTGTTTGGCCCCCATTGAAGCGTTTTTCGTGATTCAACCACCGGTCCGGGCACGCAGGCCGGCGAATCAGCGCGTCAACATCTTGTACGGCCGGTGAAACATGCGGTTCTTCATCATGTGCCAGATACCGAACGCTTTCGGTCCTGGTACGAACTCGATCAACACCAGCGTGACGTCATCGTGCGAGAGCGCCGGATCCGCCGTGTGCTCGCGCAGTGCCGCCAGAATCACCTCTCCCAGGTCGTCCGCAGGCCGCTGCCGGTGCTCGGTAAGCAGGCGCTCCAGCCGCTGCTCGCCATACAACTCGCCCGCGGGCGAGGCCGCCTCCAGAATGCCGTCCGTCACCAGCAGCAGCCGATCCCCCGGCCGCACCCGCTCCTTGCGCTGGCTGAACGTTGTCGTCGGGTCCACCGCCAGCGGCAAGTCGATAATCCCCGCCGTGGCGGTTTGCCGTGATGCCGGTCGCAGCCGCTCCCAGCGATAGTCATGGCTGCGGTACAGCCACGCCGGCGGATGCCCCGCGTAACTCACCGACAACGACCGCGTTGGCGGGAAGTATGTCACGGCGGCGGCGGTCGTGAACTGCGTGATGTTGTTTTCCAGGATGCGCGCGTTCAGCGCCGACAACACGCGCCGCTGATCAAGCGTGTTCATGTGCCGCTTCAGCAGGTCGTGAATCGTCGTGCTGACGCGGCCGACGGCCTCGCCATGCCCTTCGACATCCGCCACGCAGATGCGCGAGACCAGTCCCGACCCGCAGATCGACACGTAATGGATATCTCCGCCACGACCACCCGCCGCCGGGTGCGAATACACCCGGCCGCGCAGGCCCGGCAGTTCGAACGGGCCGTTCACCGGCCGGTTGCCGCCCCAGACTTCGGCGCACTGAAACTTCGGCGGCTTCTGGGCCCGCTTCTCCACGGTTGTCATTGAGGCTGGTGCCTGGCTCATGCTGTGCTCGTGCCGGTCGAGGGCTCGCTGGAACGCGGCTCGCCTGCGCCCGGTCGCGCGGGGGGCGCCGCCGCGTGTCTATCATTATTAAACCGCCGACAACGCCGCCATAATCCCGCGAACCGGAAATCCGCCCAGAAAGGGTCCGCCGGCGGTGTGACGCGCCCGATACTCGCCAGGATTGTGTACAATAAGCGGTAGCCTGAGCAACTCGTCGCGCGGGGTGGTGGCCGCCCATCGGCCCGTCCCGTCGGTCCTGTCCTCGCAGTGAGGTGCGTATGAGCACGAACGTCGCCCGCAATGCCCCCCCGAACGCCGCCAGCGCCCCGCCCCCGGCGGTTCACCCGACCACGATGTCCGGTATCCCCATCAAGCCCGTTTACGGGCCCGATGACATCGGCGGGATCGAGTTCGCCCACGACGTCGGGGTTCCCGGGCAGCCGCCATACACCCGTGGTATCCACGCCGACATGTACCGCGGCCGCATCTGGACGATGCGTCAGTTCGCCGGCATGGGGACCGCCGCCCAGACCAACCAGCGCTTCAAGTACCTGCTGGAGCACGGCCAGACCGGGCTGTCGACCGCGTTCGACCTGCCGACGCTCATGGGTCGCGATTCCGACGATCCGCTGTCGCTGGGCGAAGTGGGCAAATGCGGCGTGGCGATCTCGTCGCTGGACGACATGAAGGTGCTGTTCGACGGCATCAATCTCGGCGACGTCAGCACGAGCATGACGATCAACGCGCCGGCCGCGATCGTGCTGGCGTTCTACATCTGCGTGGCCCGCGAGCAGGGTGTGCCGCTCGCGAAGCTCCGCGGCACGCTACAGAACGACATCCTCAAGGAGTTCCACGCCCAGAACGAGTTCGTCTTTCCGCCGGGGCCCAGCGTCAAGCTGGTCGTCGATACGATCGAGTACTGCACCCATCACATGCCGCAGTGGAACACGGTCAGCGTCAGCGGCTATCACATCCGCGAGGCCGGCGCCACCGCCCCGCAGGAGCTCGCTTTCACCATCGCCGACGGCATGTGCTACGCCGAGGAGTCCGTCAAGCGCGGGCTCGACCCCGACGCGTTCCTGCCGCGGCTGAGCTTCTTCTGGGACGTACACAACGAGTTTTTCGAGGAGATCGCCAAGCTTCGCGCCGCCCGGCGCATGTGGGGCCACATCACGCGCGACCAGCTCGGCGCCAGAAACGAGCGTAGCTGGTGGTTGCGCTGCCACTGCCAGACCGCGGGCGTTTCACTCACCGAGCAGCAGCCGATGGTCAATATCGTCCGCGTCGCGTACCAGGCGATGGCGGCCGTGCTTGGCGGCACGCAGTCGCTGCACACCAACAGCATGGACGAGACCCTCGCCCTGCCGACCGAAGACGCCGTCCGCATCGCGCTGCGCACCCAGCAGGTGCTCGCCGAAGAGACCGGCGTCACGCGCACCGTCGATCCGCTGGGCGGCAGCTACTTTGTCGAGGCCCTCACGAGCGAGGTGCAGCGCCAGGCCGATGACATCATCGCCCATATCTACAAGGACTATGGCGGCGTGCTGCCCGCGACCGAGCAGGGCTATTTCCGCCGGGCCATCGCGGATTCGTCGGCGCGCTACGGCGCCGAATTCGACCGCGGCGAGCGCGTGATGGTGGGCGTCAACAAGTACCACCAAAGCAACTATGAGCGCATTCCCGTGCTCAAGATCGACGAAGAGGTCGAGCGCGAGCAGGTCGCCCGCGTGAAGGAGCTCAAGCAGACGCGCGACGCGCAGCGGCTGCAGGCGGCGCTCGACAAGCTGCGTGAAGCGGCCCTCGCCGAAGAGAACGTCATGCCGTACCTTGTCGAGGCTGCCGAGGCGCGGGCCACGGTGGGTGAGATGATGCACACGCTCGAAGGCGTGTATGGCCGCTACGACGGTGGCCCGGAGCTGTAGCGCCCGGGGCCGTTCCGGGCAACGCCCGCCCGTGCCGACGCGAACAACTTGTTTACAGAAGCCGACTGGAGAGGCCTATGAGGACACGCGACGCCGCCCTGGAACCGCTGCTCGAGCTGATCGATCGCCAGGAGGGCCGCATGCAGGCCCTGGAGGACAAGGTGCAGCAGCTCACGGCCCGTCTCGACCAGATGGACGGGGTCTTGGCTCAGATGAGCACCCAGGGCCTGGATCGCGACCGGCTCATCAACAACCTGTCGCAGGAGGTCACGCGCCACAACGGCGTGTTTGACGAGATGACCCGGCAGAACCACCGCCGCGACGAGGCCCTGCGGCGTCTCGGCGCGCGGTAGCCCCAGCCGCGCAGCCCCCACCCCGGCCCGCGTTAGGGCATGGCTCCGCCGTGCCCCTCTTCGGTACGGCATTGCTCTGCCTTGCCCGTGGCACCGCCGGCAACGCTCGCGTCGGCCTGGCCCCGGCCGAAACGCGGCCGGCGTACCGACGGAGCCCCTGACGCGTCCTTCAGCCCCTATCCCCCGTTGTCCGCCCATCAAAAAAGCCGGGCCGTTGCCAGCCCGGCTTCGATCGTTTGGATCACGCTGTGGCGAAACCCGCCGGCGCCGTCCGCTAGCGCCCCCAGGCGAAGTGGGCAAACGCCTTGTTCGCGTCCGCCATGCGGTGCACCATTTCGCGCTGCTGCATCGCGTCGCCCTCGCGACGAAAAGCAGCCATCAGCTCCTCGGCCAGGCGCTGCGACATCGGGCGCCCGCTCTTCTTGCGCGTGGACGCCAGCACCCAGCGAATCGCCAGCGACTGCCGGCGGCGCGGGTTCACCTGCATCGGCACCTGGTAGTTGGCACCACCGACACGCTTCGACCGGACCTCGATGTCCGGCTTGATGTTGTTCATGGCCTCTTCGAAGACCTCGATCGGCGGCGTGTCCTTGATCTTCTTGGAGATGATGTCCATCGCATCATAGAAGATGCGGTGGGCGGTCGCTTTCTTGCCATCCCACATCATGCAGTTGATGAACTTGGCCGCGATCTTGCTGTTGTAACGCGGGTCACCACGAAGCTGCTCTGCCGACGCCGTAAAACGCTTGTATGCCATTGCTCACTCGTGCTCCGCTACTTCTTCCTCTTGACGCCGTACTTGCTCCGGCTGCGATTCCGCCCCTTGCCTTCCTTGTCGTTGGACACGGCGGCACAGTCCAGCTTGCCCCGGACGATGTGATAACGCACGCCCGGCAGATCCCGCACACGACCACCACGCACCAGCACGATCGAGTGCTCCTGCAGGTTGTGATCAACACCGGGAATGTAAGCCGTCACTTCCTTGCCGTTGGTCAGGCGGACACGGGCCACCTTCCGCAACGCCGAGTTCGGCTTCTTGGGGGTCTGGGTCTTGACCTGCAGGCAGACGCCGCGGCGTTGCGGCGAGCGCTCCAGGTCGCGCACCTTCGACTTCTTGGTGACGTCGCGGCGCGGGTTCCGGATCAACTGATTGATGGTCGGCATAAGCAACTCGTGTCAAACGTAAGCCCACTGGATCCTCGCCGGAAGAACCGGCAGACCGTGCAGTATAGCAGAATCAGTGGAGCGGCCAAGCCCCCCGCGGTCACAAAACTTCCCGCGGACGAACCCCGGCCCGTAACCGGCAACGGAACGCCATACCAAGCTTATCGGACCGCCCCCGCTGCCACCGCCCGGACCTCAGATCCCCGCCCCGCGGTCCAGCAGCAGCGCGGGGTTCTCTTTCATCATCCAGACTTCGTTCCCCGTCTTGCTGAACCGCAGCTTGTCCATGTACGCCGACATCAGCATCAGACCCCGCCCGCAAGGGCGCTCCAGGTTCTCCTCGGCCGTTGGGTCCGGAACCGCTTCCGGCTCAAACCCCGCCCCTTCGTCGCGCACCGCGATCACCACACGCTTCGGATCGACATAGTACCGCAGGTGAACGTGCTTGCTGCGATCGTGGCAATTGCCATGCTTGACGGCGTTCGTGACCGCCTCCTCGAACGCCAGCTTGATCGCAAACGTCGTGTCCTTCCCGTAACCGCACTGCCCCAGCGCCGCCATCAACTGCGCCTCGGGCTCCTTGACCGAGCGCAAGTCGTTGGGGACGGTGAAATCGATCAGATCGGCGTCGCGGATACCGAAATCGGGAGGCACCTTCATCGCTGGTTCACAGCCATTGGCCCGCACACTACGCGTGCTTGAAGGCCTCCAGGGCACCATTGGTGCTGTCGTGGATCTCGAAGACCCGGTTCAGCCGGGTGATCTTGAAGACCTGGAGGATCTGGCGGTTGATGTTCGCCAGCTTCATGTCCCCATTCTGCTCCTGCACCTTCTTGTGCAGGTTGATCAGCATGCCCAGCGCTGCACTGGCCAGGTGATCGACGTTGCCGAAATCCAGCAACAGCTTCGGGCGCGATTCGGTTTCGGCCAGCGAATTCAGCTCATTGCCGATCTCCTGGATCGACAACTCCTCGAGGATCTTGCGGTCCGCAAACTGGACCACGTCCACCTCGTCCTCACGCCTGACCTTCAGATGCGATGACGGTTGCTCCATACGATTCAACTCCTGCACACCCCCCACGCAACCTGCTGGCGGTGGGGGCCGGTGCTCTGGACGGTATCTCTCTCGCCGGGCCGAAACCGGACCATGAACAGATTATAGCGATTGTCGGCCCCGCGCAGCGCACTGTCAACTTGACGCCGTCAACCGCCCGCGGCGGCCGCCGCTCCCTAGTCCGCTGGCGGCGCGTCGTCCGTCCGAAACGGGCTTGCCGGTAACCCGGCCTCGTTCACCAGGTTCAGCCCCGCCGGATTCCCGGCCCAGCCGTACCGCACCATCGTCGGCGATTTCACCTCGTCCGACCAGACCACCACGGCGTCCCCTTCGATCTTCGCCTCGGCCCAGACGAATTCGCCATCCGCGCCCGCGATCGCGAACCCTGCCGGCGCCTTGCCGTCGCGGGTCTGCAGCCCCGCGGCATGGTCGAACTTCAGGATTACGCGATCCTGGTCGCGCGTCATCCCGGCGTACACCGGCCCCGACCACGGCACCGCCCGCCCGTACACCGTCGCCAGCGCCCACAGCGACAACCGCCGCCCGACCTCCTGCTTGTTCTTCGGGTGGATGTCGTTGCTCTCGCCGATGTCGATCGTCACGACCAGACCCGTGTTGGGATGCGACTGCGCCGCATGCAACTGCGACTCGCGAATCCACGCCCAACCGCCCGGAGCCGGCTCGTCCGGCTCGGCCGGTCCGAAGTTCGCCAATTGCACCACCCCGAACGGAAACGCCCGATACGGCTCGTCCTGGTTCCACGCGTTGCGCCAGCTGTTGATCAGCATCGGCAGCAGCCGGCGGTACTTCTCCGGCTCGCTCGCGTTCGACTCCCCCTGGTACCACACCGCCCCGCGAATCGCATACGGCACCAGCGGCGCAATCATCCCGTTGTACAACGCCGCCGGCGAACGCCACGCCGTCGCCGGGTGCTGCATCGGCTCGGGCCGCATCGGCGGCTCCGGAATCTCTCTTGCGTCGACGGCGACGCGGTATTTCCAAGGTCCCGTCAACGGCACCTGGGCCGGCTCGACGTCACCCGCAGCCGACAGCCGCAGCTGTCTGCGGATCTCGTCGAGCGCCCCCTTGAAGCCGCCTGCCCCGCGATAGTCGATCGCCTGGATCGCGATGCTCGCGTCGCGCGCGGTCACCAGCCCCGCCGGAATGGTGTACTCGCGCGGCGCCGCCCACTGCCACGTCGTCCGCCCGATCTGCTGCCCCTGAAAGTACGTCGTATCTGAATCGTCGATCGGGGGCAGGTGCAACGTCAGCTCGTGTGCCAGCCACGATTCCGGCAGATGGACCTCCGTCCGCAGCCACACCACGCCGTCGAAGTTCTGCAAGTCGTCGACCCCGGCGTGCTCGAACGTGTTGCTCAGCGGCAGCGCCCGCCAGTCACTGTCGTCATGGTCCGCTTCGTACCAGCCCTGCTTGATCCCCGGATCCACCCGCGCCGTCCGATCCCACACCTTCTCGACCGCCTCACGCCACTTCATCAGCTGCTGCGTGGCCGCGAGCTTGCGCTCGGACTCGTTCCTGCGCTCATACGCCGCCGCCGCCGCGTCCATCTCGCGCAGCTGCGCCGCGAACTCCGCGTCCGCCTGGAGCCCCTCCCGGCTGATCCACGGCTCGATCCGCGTCCCGCCCACGGCGCTGTGGATCAAGCCGATCGGCACGTCCAGCGCCGTGTGCAGCTCGCGCCCGAAGAAGTACCCCACCGCCGAAAAGGCCCCGACCGTCTCCGGCGACGTCACGACCCAGGTCGTCTCGATGTCCGTCACCGGCCGCGCCTCAAACGCGCGCGGCACCGTGAGCATGCGGATCCGTTTGTGCGTGGCGGCGGCCTTCTCCGCGTCGAACCTGCCCGCCCAGCGCACCGGCCAGGCCATGTTCGACTGGCCCGAGCACAGCCAGACCTCCCCCACCAGCACGTCCTCGATGCGTTGCGTCTGCTCGCCCGCCTGCACCACCATCGTCAGGGGCCCACCCGCCTTCATGGGCGACAGCATCACGCGCCACGCCCCGTTCGCATCCGCCACCGTGCGCTGCGTCTGGCCGCCGACCGTGACGGCCACCGCATCGCCCACGCGCGCCTTGCCCCACACCGGCACCGGCAGGTCACGCTGCAACACCATGTGATCGCCGAACATCGCCGGCAGCGCCAGCTCGGCCGCCTGCACCTCGGTCGCCATCCACCCCGTCACCGCCACCAGAGAGACGAACACCATGCTGCGCGTCATCGCCTTCATCATCCTGCCCTCACTTCCCTCTATGCCCTGGAAACTCGGCCCTTCGCTGCTCACCCATCCCGCCGTACCACGACACACCCAACCTGGCCCCTGCCAAGTGACGACTGCTCATTCCATCGCACCGCCGTTCCGCCGCAACAGCTCAAAGAACACATCCGCCGTCACGAACGTCACCTGCCGATCGGCCTGCGTCACCTTCTCCACCAGCGCCGCGTGCCACGACGGGCTCTTCAAAATCGTCCGGAACCAATGAAACGCCAGCCCCCGCGACCGCCGCGCCGCCAGGTGCCCCAACACATCATCCGCGGCTTCGCGCGGATCGGGCGCGCCAATATCCGGCCCCGCGCGCATCACGGGCATCCTGCCGTGCATTCGCGATTCTTCTGCGAGGAATTGCTCGACCACGCCTGCCGGCGAGAAGACGGCGTATGCATCCAGCGCCGCCGGCCCCATCGGTGGTGCGTGCCCGTCAATCACGAACCCCGTGGCCCGCAGGTCCCACCGCTGGTAGTATGGGCGGCAGTGGGCCACCCAGCGGTCCAATCCGCTGGGCAAATCCGAGATCGCCCGTGGTGCGACCAGCATCGACGGATTCAGATACCCGGCACCATTGTCGCCTGCCATGAATGCATCCTGCGCGCTGCGCGTCTGCCACATGTGGGCCATGGCCGCGGGCGCCCGCCGCTCGAGCACTGGGCTGATCGCCCACGACAAGGGGACCGTGCCGCGCGCCGGGTCCTCCCACAACGTGGGGACCGCCCGATGCAGCCACGCCGCCGCGTCATAGTCCCCGACATAGAACACCGCGTAATCCCGATCCGCCGTCACCACGCGGCCCGCATCGTCGAGATACCCCGCCGCCCGCAGGTCCTGCTCAGTCGGCGGTGGTGCCTGGGGGTAGCGCTGCGCGAGCGGATAGTGCATGAAGAACGACGCGTTCGCCATGGCGCCCAATCCGATCGCGTCCGCATCGAGGTACGCGTTGTACGCCGACACCACGCGCACCATCTCCCATTCTGTTGCCACGCCGCCACGCGTCCCGCCGGCGTCACCAAAGTCCGTGTACTTGAACGCCCACGGCGTGAAGCCGCCCACGTGCACCATTGCGCCGCGGTTCTGCTGATACAGCGCCAGCAGGATCGCCTTCAGCGTTTCCAGGTCGGTGCCGAGCGGTTGGTGCGGATCGTCGACGGGCGCCTCATCTCCCCAACAGTGCAGGTCGCAGAAGAACGCGCGCTGCGCTACGAAGAAGTCGTGGTTCGTGAGCGTATGGTGGTCCGGCACAGATGCGGTCGCATGGTCGATCCAGTACGCGTCGATGTAGTACGCCAGGTACGCCGGATTGCAGCGCCCCGCGTGCAGCAACTCACGCAGCGCCCAGCGGTAGGCATCGCACTTCGCCGAGCCCGTGGAGTCGCCGCCGTCCGGCAGCGTCCCGCGGCCGGTGAACAGCAACGTTCCCTCGGGCGTCAACAGCCGCCGCCGCACCGGCAACTGCGGGCCGTTGACGACGAGCCGGTCATAGAGGCTGCCTGGCGTGGGGTCATAGCGGACGGCGATCAGGTCTTCAACACCGGCCAGCGTGCTCGCCACGTTGCTCGTGGCCGGCACTTGGGGATCGTACAGGACCGCGCCGGTGATGTGGCTCGCGAAATGGGCGACAAGTTCCTCGAGCGTTGCGATTTCGCGCCGCGGTCGACCCGCGAGCCACTGGCCTGGCTGCGACAGTTGCGCCAGCCACCAGTCATCGATGTTGCACCCCGCATGCTCGATATAGCGGAGGTAGAGGCGTGGCGCGTCACGATTGACGATGCCTTGCAACGTCGCAACGGCGTGAATCTCGTCCCACACCTGCGCCGCCTGCGCCCGATCCCCCAGATCAACCCCGGTCGGACATCGCTCCGCCTTGTCCTTGGCAACCCCGGGCAGGACGGGCGTCTCGCCTGTCAGCCGTTCCGGCAACAACCGCGTCAGGTCGAACAGGATGATCTCTTGGTCGCTCATGGGACGGCGCAGCGTACCACCGCGCTCATCCTCCCGCGACCCCATCCCCGCCCGGCACCGCTCCACGGCACCCGCGGCAGGACATTGCTCCGCGTTGTGTCCCGCCCGAGCGCCGTGCAATGCCCCGGATCCCGGCTCCCCGCTCCCGGCCCCCGGATTACAGAAAAAACACGAACGTCAGCACGACGAACAGCGGAATCAGCACCAGCCCCGAGTACGCCATGAAACCGAAGAAGCTCGGCATCTTGACGCCCGACTGCTCTGCGATGGCCTTGACCATGAAGTTCGGACCATTGCCGATGTACGAGTTCGCCCCCATGAACACGGCCCCGCAACTGATCGCGATCAGCAGCGGTACGGCGATCTGGCCGGTGGCCGTTGCGACGCCCGCCATCATGGTCATGTCTTTCATGTGCAGCGCGCCGGCTGTCTCGAAGTACACCACATACGTCGGCGCGTTGTCGAGGAAGCTGCTCAGGATGCCGGTCGCCCAGAAGAACTGCCACGGCTGCGTCAGCCCCAACTCCTCACCCTTGGCCTGCAGGATCTCGATCGGTACCTGCATCGTGATGAAGATCCCGATGAACAGGCACGCCACCTCGCCAATCGCCACGAAGTTGAACTGGTTTTCCCGCCGCAACACCATGCTCGTCGTCACCCACGACAGCAGCACCATCAGGAGTTGCACGCCTTCACGCATGTACGGCGGTGCGTGCCATTCCGTTCCCGGGAACGGCTTGTGCGGATCCAGCGTCGCGACCGCACCGACGACACCAAACAGCCAGATCAGGTTGATCAGCCCCGCCACCCGCATCGGCTGGATTTCCCGGTGATCGCGTCGGAGGGCTTCCTTGGGCTCGCGCCGGTACGCGACCGTGTCCCAAATGAAGTACACGGCCAGCACCGCGACCAGCATGCAGATCCAGTACGGCCACAGGTTCAGCGTCCAGAAGAAATCGACGTTGCGCAAGTAGCCCAGGAACAGCGGCGGATCGCCGATCGGCAGCAGCATGCCACCGATGTTGGCCGCGATGAAGATGAAGAAGACGACGGTGTGGACCTTGTACTTGCGCTCGGAGTTCGTCTTGAGCAGGAACCGGATCAGCAGCATCGCCGAGCCCGTCGTGCCGATGAAGCTCGCCAGCAGACCGCCCGTGCCGATGATCGCGGAGTTGGTCAGCGGCGTCGCCTCCAGGTCGCCGCGGACCACGATGCCCCCCGCGATCACGTACAGGCTGAACAGCAGCACGATGAACGGGATGTACTCCTTCAACACCGCGTGATCGAGCACGGCCATCACCGTCGCCCACCCCGGTGTGGTGCGGTGCACGTCGTGGGGCCCGTGCGCCGCGTCCTCTCCCGCATGCGCCGCGTCGTGATCGTCCGCCGGCACCGTCGCGGCGTGTTCCGGAACATGATCCTCGGCCCGCTCGACCTCGATGGGGCCGGGCGTGTCCATGGCCGTCTCGGCCGGATGGGCTTCCTCCGCGTGTTCCGTGTGCGCCGGCACGCCCACCCCGCGGAAGCCGTAGTACACCAGCGTGACCGCTGCCAATACCAGCGCCACGATCAGCTTGTTCTTGTTCTCTTCCCACCAGTGATGGGTCTTCCTGAGCAACGGCAGGATGGCGATGGACAGCAGAATCGCCACGAACGGCCACACCCAGAACAGGCTGGGCACGTAGCTTGTCGCTTCGGCGAGGAGATTCAGGGGCATCCGTGCGTTCCTTTGTCTGCCAGTGTGGACGCGGGAACCCGCGCCAGAATGAACCGCGCCAGCGGAGGTGACGCAGATTCTAACTCAATCGGCACCGGACGCAATTTCCCTTGTGCCCTTGCACGCGCCGCGGACAAACCCGATGCTGTCCCGTCCGCCGGGCACGGGTCCGGACGGACGAAGCAGCGATGTTCCCTTCTCACCGAGGCGCACGTGCCAGACTGGCTGTTCTATGGGCTGCTGCTCGCCGTGGGCGTCGCGATTCTGGCGGCGGGCGGCGAGTTCCTCATCCGGGGTGCGGCCCGCCTGGCCCGCACCTGGGGGATCTCGGCCTTGGTCATCGGACTGACGGTGGTCGCTTTCGGTACCTCCGCCCCGGAGGCCGCCGTCACCGTTTTCGCCGCCGCCCAGGGCGTCACCGACCTGGCCGTGGGCAACGTCGTCGGCAGCAATATCGCCAATATCCTGCTCATTCTCGGCAGCGCCGCGCTGATCGCCCCGCTCGCGGTTTCGCGCAATTTGTTGCGCATCGACGGCCCGCTGATGATCGCTTCGTCGGTGGTCTTCGTCCTGGTGGCCATGCTCGCCCGTGAGATCAACCGCGGCGTCGGGGCGGGCTTCGTCATCACCCTCATCGCCTACACCGTGTTCACCTACTACCTGGGCCGGCGCAAGCCCGACCTCGTCCCCGAGCACGAGCACCCCGCCCCCCTCGTCGGCCTGGGACGGTTTCCCGTCTACAACATGCTGCTCGTCATCCTCGGCATCGCCGGGCTCGTCGGCGGGGCCCGCCTGATCGTTGACGGTGCGACCGGCCTGGCCCGCCTGCTCGAGGTCAGCGAGCACGTCATCGGCCTGACGATCGTCGCCATCGGCACCAGCCTGCCCGAGCTCGCCACGGTCGTGGTCGCCGCCCGCCACAAGCAGCCCGACATCGCCATCGGCAATGTCGTCGGCAGTAACATCTTCAACGTGCTGTTCGTGACGGGCATCGCGTCGCTGGCCAAGCCGCTGCCTGTCCCCGAGCAGATCGTCTGGTTTGACGGGCCCATCATGCTCGTGATCTGCGTGCTGTTCTACCCCCTGGCCGCCACCAGCAAGACCATCAACCGCATCGAAGGCGCAATCCTCGTCCTGCTGTACGCCGGCTACCTCGGCTGGAACGTCGTCCGCCACGCCTGAGGGGGACGGCTATTCTGCTGGGTGGCTGGTCACGCCGCACGGCGCGATGTCGAACACCAGCGCCGCGGGGCCGCGCTGCTGGAAATGCTCGATTCTGACATCAATCGTGCGCGGCTGCGGGATTTCCAGCTCGGCGGTGTGGCGGGTCGAGCTCCAGTGCGAGGTCCAGTCCTCGATCACGACCTCATCGTCGACGCGCACGCGCACGCCGTCGTCGCTGATCACCGCCACTCGCCAACAGCCGGCGGGCAAGGGGAACGACGTGTGGGCACTCGTGCCGAAGCGCCGGCGCACCACAGCGGGCGTGTCGGGGTCGACTTTCTCGAGCTCGGGGGCGCTGGTGTTGTAGTGAAACAGCGCCAAGCGGTCCATGCAGACGGTATGGGCGGCGTCGCTTTGGGCCTCGCGCCGCCAGGCCGCGACATCCTCGGTCGGGTCGGTGTGCCACGGAAAGTACGTGACCGTCCAATCCGCCACCAGCAGACAGCCGGTGACTTCCTGCGCGAAATCGCCGCTCTCTACGCGAAACCGAAAAGGGTGCGCCCCCGGCGCCGTGGCCTTCACCGTGTACAATGCGGGGGCGTTCGGATGCGGCGCTGCGATCAAGTCGCCCGTCACGTTGGCGCCCGTCAGCTCGACCTCTGGGGTGGCGGGCATCTTGTGCAGCGCCCAGGTCTGCCGCCGACCCGTGTCCTTGTTCTTGCGGATCAGCGGCGACGCGTGATCCCACGGCCCCCATTCGGTCATGATGATGTTCTCGCGCCCGCGCAGGTGCGGCCGCGCGCCGACCGGCCGCGTCTCGCCGAAGACCGGGTACTTCGGGACGGGTGGGATGGCGACCTCGCGCGCCGCGGGGCGGTGGATCGTGACGCTTTTGTCGGCCTCGATCGTATTGTGCGGGTGTTTCATCGCGTTCTCGACCAGCGTCACCTCGCCCGGGCCGCGGAGGTGCAGCGCGATGGCGTCGCCGTCGAACGTGTTGTGCGCGATGAGGTTGTCCTTGCGGTCCAGGATGTTGGCCGCCGCCCAGGGGAAGTTGTAGTGCGGCTCCTGCGGCCACCACAGGTGCACGCCGCAGCGCGTCACGTGAAACGCGTTTGCCAGGATGCGGTTGTCCCGGCTGGAGTCGATGTTGATCCCGCCGCGCTCGAGGCCATAGCCCATCGCGCCATTCTCGGCGATCTGGTTGTGCGCAATAAGCGTTTCCTGCGAGTAGCCACCCCACACGCCGCAAATCGCGTTGCCGACCAGGCGGTTCCTGATGAACCGGTTGCCGAAAGAGAAGGTCATCTCGATGCCGTGAGCGGCCGCGTAAGAAAAATCGTTCCCCACCAGCAGATTGTCGTTGTTGCCGCGCCGGCGGTACTCAAACGACGCATCCTTGGCCTCGCGCTGCCCCAGGGCCTCGCGGCCGGCGAAACCGAAGAACCCGTCGCCGCCGTGGGTGGCGGAGTTCTCGGCGATGACGTTGTCGCAATTCTGCTCGAACGCGAGTATTCCCGCCGAATCCTGCCCGCGGTTGTAGATGCCATGGCTGTAGCCGCGAATGCAGAAGTCCAGGGCGTTGCGGCTGATGACGTTGTGGCTGGAGCGCCACAGGGCCACCCCCCAGCCGGAGTTGAAGGAGAAGTCGTTGTCGTAGACGCGGGCCTTCTCCACACGATCGAGACACAGCGCGTTCTGGCTGTCGTGGATGCGGCAGCGGCGCACCACCAGGCTGGTCGTGTCCTCGATGTACATCGCGGCGGCGTAGTTCTTCAGCCATTCGTTGTCGTCGTTGTCGTGCGGGTGCAGCCAGTCGCGGCCGCTTTCGATCAGCGGTTCGGAGTGGAGGTACGCCCGGCGGCTGTCGGAGAAGTCGCCGTCCTCGATCGTCAGGCCGGGGGCGTCGGTCGCCCAGATGGCGCAGCGGAAGCCGCTGACGCGGGCGTTGCGGATCGTCACGTCGCGTAGATTGGCGATGCGGATGCCGTAGCCCTCGTAGCTGTCGGGGCGTGCGTCCGTGGCGGCGCCGCGCAGGTGGGCACCGGCGACGAATTCGATGGTGACGCTAGCGGCGCGGACGTGCAGCACGCCGTCGCGGTTGGTATCAACGATCGTCGCGCCGGGGGCGATCGCAATGCGGCACGATTCGGTGATGGCAACGTCATCGCGGTCAACGGTGATGGTCGGTTGGGCGCTGCTGGCGGCCACGAGGCCCAGCGCCACGGCCATGGCAATCAGACGCATGAGATACTCCATTCCGGCCGCTCGCGTGAGCCGGGTGCGACCAGGGAGTATACTGCGCGACCCGCGTGATGTTCAGGTCATCGCGCCGTTGTTTCTGCCCGGAGTCTCTCTGCCGCATGCCGCCGCACGCCACACGAGAACGAAGTGAATCCGCCAGCGGCTGGGCGTTTGTCGCGTTTCCGCTGGCGGTGATCTTCCTGTTCACGGCACTGCCGACGGGCGCGGGCGTGGCGCTGAGCCTTTTCGAGTGGAGCGGCGGTGGCGCGGCACGGTTCATCGGGCTCCAGAATTACCGGCAGGCGGTCGGCGACGACACGCTGCACCACGCGCTGCGCAACACGCTGATCTTCGCGCTGGTCAACGTACCGCTGACGATCATGGTCGCGTTCCCGATCGCGGTGGCGCTGCATGCCCGCTGGTTTATCGGGCGGACGCTGGCACGAACGCTCTTCTTCATGCCGATGGTAATCTCGATCGTCGCGATCGGGCTGATTTGGCGCTGGGTGCTGGAACCCTCGTCGGCGGGCCTGCTGAACCACCTGCTGGATGGCGCGGTCAACCTGCCGCACGCGCTGGGGCTCGGGCCGGCGGTGCAAGCCGACTGGCCCAACTGGACCGGCAACAACCCCTGGGGGCTGGCGACCATTATCGCGGTGTCGACCTGGCGCGGGCTGGGGTTCGCGATCGTGCTCTACCTGGCGGCGATCGGCAACGTGCCGCAGTCCTACTACGACGCGGCGGCGGTGGACGGGGCCGGCCCGTGGCGAACGATGTGGCGGATCACCTGGCCGTGTGTGTGGCCGATGACGTTCTTCCTGCTGGTGACGACCATGATCACCGCGCTGCAGGTCTTCGACATCGTCTATGTCATGATCGGGGAGATCGAGCAGCCCTGGACGGACGTGCTGAACCTGTACCTGTACCGAGAGTTTCGGCAGAGCCGTCTGGGCTATGCCGCCACGGTCGGCGTGGTGGTGCTGTGCGCGACGGTGCTGATCACGCTGGTGCAGTTCTTCGGTTTCGCCCGCAGGCAGGAGACCACGGCATGAGTCAGGCGCTGAAGCCATCCTGGCCGGCGCGACTGCTGGTGCACCTGGTCGTCTACGGGGCGGCGGCCACGATGCTGTTGCCATTCGCGTGGATGGTGTCGACCTCGCTGAAGACGCGGCAGGAGGCGATCGGGGAGACGCCGACGTGGCTGCCGGCGGGCTGGCCCTGGGAATGGCAGTGGGGAAACTACGCGGAGGCCTGGGCCTCGGCGCAGCTCGGGCAGTTCTACCTGAACAGCGTGATCGTCGCGCTGGTGGTGACGATCCTGTCGCTGGCGCACAACGCGCTGGCGGGATTCGCGTTTGCCAAGCTGCGGTTTGCCGGGCGCAAGCCGGCGTTCGTGCTGATGCTGACGACGATGATGCTGCCGTACCAGGTGTACTTCATCTTCGCCTACGTGCTGTGCGTCTATCTGGGCTATATCGACAACTACCAGGCGCTGATCGTGCCATTCCTGGCGACGGCGTTCGGCGTGTTCTACATGCGGCAGGCGATCCTGAGCGTGCCGGACACCCTGCTGGACGCGGGGCGCATCGACGGGTTGAGGAACTTCGAGCTGTTCCTGCACCTGGTGCTGCCGACCGTGCGGCCGGCGCTGGGGGCGCTGGCGATCTTCACCTTCATGGCGCACTGGAATTCGTTCTTCTGGCCGCTGATCGTGATCGATTCGAGCGAGTACTACACGCTGCCGCTGGCGGTGGCGGCGTTGTCGAGCGGGTTGTACGCGGACTCGTGGCCGGTGCAGATGGCGGCGGCAACCATCATCACGATGCCGATGATCGTGGTGTTCCTCGTGTTTCAACGGCGGTTCGTGAGCGGAATCGCCCTGACGGGGATGAAGGAATGAGCTTGCGCGCGAGTCATGTCGTGCTGGCGTTGCTCATCGTGGCAACCGTGGTGGTGCTGGTGCCGCCGCGGGTGGTGCCGGGCGGGCGCGCCGAATTGATGATGGCGGTGTGGGGGATGCCGTTCGAGGATCGGCTGTTCGAGGACATTTACGCACGGGGATTCGAGGGATTGCACCCGGAGGTGCGGGTGCGTTACGAGCGGTATGTGGACGTCATCGAGAAGTACGAGGCGTGGCACGTGGTCGGCCGCGGGGCGGACGTCATGCGCATGCCCGTGTCGAGCTATCACGAATTCGTCGCGAAGGGGATGATCGCGCCGCTGACCCGGTTCATCAACGATCCCGACGTGGGGCTGACGCCGGCGGAGCGCGCGGATTTCTTCCCCTGGACGTGGCACGCCCTGGACGTGGACGGGCAGTGGTACGCGCTGCCGTCGGACAACGCGCAGTACGGCTTGTACTACAACCGGGCGCTGTTCGATGCGCACAACGCGGCCCACCCGGAGGATCCGCTGGAATACCCGAGTGCCGCCTGGAGCTGGGCGGACCTGCGCCGCGCGGCGGACGCATTGACCGTCCGTGACCAACGCGGCAAGGCGGTGCAGTTCGGCGTGTCGTTCGATCTGTGGGCGTGGCCGTTTCTGGCGTTTCTGTACCAGGCCGGCGGGGAGGCCTGGGACGAGGCCAAGACGACGGCGCTGATCAATTCGCGCGAGGGCGTGGCGGCACTGACGCTGATTCGCGACCTCGTGCCCGAGGACGCGCCCATTCGCGCCTTCGAGATGGCCGACACGGCGAGCGGGCCGGACGACCTGTTCAAGATCGGCAAGCTGGCGATGCTGCTGGACGGCAGCTGGCGGGCGCCGAACCTGGAGCTGGAAAGCCCCGAGCTGGACTTCGCGATCGCCCCGTTGCCACGCGCGCGGCGGCGGGCAGTAATCGGCGGCACCGTATTGTGGGCGGTGAGCGCGCATAGCGAGAACAAGCGGCTGGCGTGGCAGATGATCAAGTGGCTGGTGGCGCGCGAGCAGTCGCTGAAATACTGGGACACATTGCGCGTGGCCCCACCGGCGTTGATGTCGGTGGTGGCGTCGGAGGCCTTCAAGGAGACGAGCGGGATCGTGGTTGAGCAGGCCGGGCGGCGGCGAGTGCTGGTGCCACCGATGCCGCGCGAGATGTACCCGGCGCGGGCAGCGTGGCTGGAATACGCGATCACCCCGGCACCCGACACGGGTGAGCTGCCGGGGTTCATCGTGACCGGGCCGTATCAGGACGACCTGGAACGAAAGATCGCCAAGGCCATGGCGGTCGTCGTGAATGGGGAGAAGACGCCGCAAGCGGCCTTGGACGAAGCCGTGGCGGAGGTGCATGCGATCATCGATCGCGACCGAGCGGCGAAGGGGCTGCCGGCCATCGAGCGGGCAACATGGTGACCCGGTGACGGAGCAACCAAGCGTGAGCCGCGGCGCGTTCCGCTTCAGGTGGCACGGCGAAGGATGGCCCGGACGGGGCTGGCGTCGAAGCCGACGAGCTTGAGCGGCAGTGCGATCAGCTCGTACATGCCCGCGGGCACCTCGGTGAGCACGAGATTCTCCAGGATCAGCAGTTCGCGGGCCAGAATGCGCTGGTGCACGGGCAGGTCTTGGTCGACGAAGCGATCCACGCTGGGGGTGTCGATGCCGACGAGCTTGACGCCCGCATCGGCGAGGGTATCGACCAGGTCCGTGCTCAGCGCGGCGAAGTCCTCCACAAAGCACGTGCGGTCCGTGAACGTGTCGGTCGCGATGAGCACCCGCGCGGCGCGCGGCGCTGCGGGCAGCAACGCCGGCGTGACCGCACCGCCGCGCGGAACACGCACCCGGATCACCTCGCAGGGGCCGATGTAGGTGGCGAGGTCACACTGGTCGATGGACGCGGCGTCGGGGCCGTAGTGGCTCGGTGCGTCGGCGTGCGCGCCGAGGTGCACGGTGGTGCGCAGCGCGGACGAGGTGACGATGTCGCCCTTCCGCCGGTCCGCGGTGAGCTCGCGTTGCAGCCCGACATCGCCCGGCCAGACGGGCATACCGGCGCGGAGCGGCGGGGAGATGTCAATGAGCAAGGGCCACCTCCCGGGTCGTGGGCGCGAGCTGCGTGTAGTCGAGCTCGGAGCCGAGCAGGCTGTGCGGGATCAGCCAGACGCCGAGCGTGACGATGGCGGCGGTGATCACCCAGCCGCGGTGATCCGGGTGCTTCCAGGTGCGCCACGTGGCGACCAGCCAGAACGCGACGGCGACGGCGATCTTGTTGTCGGTCAGGTCGGTGCCGAAGGGCCAGCCGGTCCAGAACGCGCCGAACGCGTATTTCTGGACGACGGGGCCCAGCACGAAGCCGCCGAGCACCAGGCCGACGAGCGTGGCGATCGTGAGGTTGCGCGTGCGGGGCTTCCCGCGCAGCGCCTCGAAGCCCGCGCGTGTCGAGCAGAGCATGCCACCGAAGATGATGACGATATGGGCGATGAGCACGGCCGCGGGGACGTCGCCTCGGTAGCGCAGGATGACCGGGTGGTCGGTGAGCTCGGCCGGCAGCGCATCGTCGCGCTGCAGCCGGATGCGGTACATGACCTTGCCGGCGGGCGGCTGCGAGGGGATCCGGCCGACGAGCTGACCGTCCTCGCGCGCGAGCGGCTGCGCGGTCCAGGCATCGGTGCTGCGGTAGCGGCGGTATTGCAGCGTGCCGTGCAGGTCGCTGTCGGGGGTCCGAATGACGACCTCGCGCGGGCGGCCCGTGACGGCGCTGCGCGGCAGGCGGTACGCGACGGTGGTGCCATGGATCTCGGCCTCCCCGCGAATCGGGTAGGTCGGGCCGGTCATGCGCTGATAGACCGCGGAACCGGCGGTGAAGAGGAATGCCAGGATCCACAACAGTGCAGAACGCCACATCATGAACGGATTCTCGTTTCGGCTCGCTGTGCGATGGTACGGGAAGCAGGCGGTTGTGTCATTCGGCGGGGTCCTTGCCGCGGTACTTGATCACCTCGACCTTCTCGAGGGTGACGAGGCCCTCGTCGACCATCTCGTCAACGTGCGGCAGCAGCGTATCGACCTTGTCGCGACTGTCGACGATTTCGACGACGATCGGCAGGTCTTCGGACAAGCGGAGCACCTTGGCGGTATGCAGGCGGCTGTGGGCGCCGAAGCCCATCGGGCCGCGGAGCACGGTCGCACCGGCCAGGTGCAGCTCGCGGGCCTTGAGCACGATCGCCTCGTAGAGCGGGCGGCCGTGCCAGCGGTCGCTTTCGCCAATGAATATGCGGAGCAGGCAGCCTTGTTGCGGGAGCTTCATGGTTTCATACCCCGGGCCAGCGTTCGGCGACGCGGAAGCCGAGCCAGACGGCGAGCAGGCCGAGTGCGACGCTGAGCAGGACGTTGAGAGCGGCGAAGAGGAACTGGCGCTCGTTGGCAAGGCTGAAGGTCTCGTAGCCGAAGGTGGAGAAGGTGGTGAAGCCGCCGAGCACGCCGACAAGCAGAGCGGTGCGGTGTTCCTCGCGCAGCAGCCAGGGGCCGGTGAGGGCGGCGCCGAGGAAGCCGATGAGGAAGCAGCCAGCGACGTTGACGATGAGGGTACCGAGGGGGAACGTGCCGCCGGTGAGGCGGTGGCCGTAGCCCGCGATGGCGTAGCGCAGGACGGAGCCGGCGCCGCCGCCGACAGCGATCCAGAGCAGTTTGACCAGCCAGCGTGTGTCCAAGGTGCACTCCCGGGGCCGCGGGACGGTTTCGCGTGCCGGCCGGGCAGTTTACGGGGGCGGCGCAATTGTGCCACCCCGCGCGCTGACAGTTCTCGACAAACACGTCGCCGAAGGATGCAACGGCCGGGACGAATACCCTCATGCCGCGTGCAGGGTGCATACGGCAAGCGACAGTTTCTGACAGGCGGTCGCGCTTCCAAGCGCGGGGCCGGTCTATAATTGGCCCTTGTGCGGGAACCGATTACTCTTCACAGAGACGGACGTGCGGCCTGTCGCCCAGGCCGGGTCCGGATCCGGACTGAAACCACTCGCGGAGATGACACCATGAATCCAACGAGGCAAATGACCCGAGTCAGTGCGCTGCTGATTGTTGTCGGCGCGATGCTACTACCGGCGCCGGCGGAAGCGGCGCGGACCATCCTGCGCATGCGGCTGGACGGCCCGGTGCTGGAGAGCCCGTCGGAGAGCGCGGGGCTGATGGCGCTGCTGGAAGAGAGCCAGGTGCTGACGCTGCGCGACATGGTGAGCTCGATCCGGGATGCGGGACGGGACGGTGATGTGGACGGGCTGGTGTTGATCATCGAGTCGCCGCTGATGAGTCTGGCCCAGGTCGAGGGGCTCACGCGGGCGATCAACGAGTTCCAGAGCCACGGCAAGCCGGTGCATGTCTTCATGGATTACGGCGGCAACCTGTCGTATGCGCTCGCGGCGACGGCGGACGAGATCACGCTGGCCGAGAACGGCGAGCTGGCGCTGCTCGGGTTGAACATCGAGCTGATGTACATGAAGGGGCTGTTCGACAAGATCGGCGTCGAGTTTCAGATGCTGCGTTGCGGCGATTACAAGAGCTTTGTCGAGCCTTACACGCGCACCGAGCCGAGCGCCGAGGCGGCTGAGAACGTCAATTGGCTGCTGGACAGTCTGTATGAGCGGTGGATCGACCTGATCGCGACGGGACGCGGGCTGCCGCCGGAGAAGGTGCGTGCCCTGGTGGACCAGGGGCCGCTGAACGCCGAGCAGGCGCTCGAGCACAAGCTGGTGACGCACGTGTCGAGCTTCCACGCGTTCAAGCAGCGGCTCTACGAGGACTTCGGATCGGATGTCGTCGTGCTGAAGCGCTACGAGAAGCAGCCCGCGGTCAGCATCGACATTAACAACCCGTTCGCGATGTTCGAGATCTTCACGAGAATGTTCGAGGGGGTGACCGAGCCGCTGACGCCGGGGATCGGACTGGTCTATGTCGATGGCCCGATCATGGTCGGCACCAGTGACGAGAGCCCGTTCGGCGGCAGCACGATCGCCGGCAGCACGACGCTGCGGGCGGCGCTCGAGGAAGCACGCAGCGACGAGAACATCCGGGCGGTGGTGTTGCGCGTGAATTCGCCGGGCGGGTCGGCGCTGGCCAGCGACATCATCTGGCAGGCGGCGACGCGCTGCGCGGAGCAGAAGCCGCTGATCGTGAGCATGGGCGGCGTGGCGGGCAGTGGCGGGTACTACGTGGCGGTGCCGGGCAGGACGGTGTTCGCCGAGCCGTCGACGATCACCGGCTCGATCGGCGTGGGCGGCGGGAAGTTCGTCTGGGCCGAGCTCATGGAGGACAAGCTGGGGCTGACGTTCACGGAGTTCTCCCGCGGCAAGCACGCCGGGCTGATGAGCCCGAATCACAAGTGGACCGAATCGGAGCGCACGCGGCTGCAGGACTACATGGAGCGCGTGTACGACCAGTTCAAGCAGCGCATCCGGACGTCGCGCGGCGATCGGCTGCACAAGGAGCTCGACGAGATCGCCGGCGGTCGTGTGTACACCGGCGCCCAGGCCGTGGAGCTGGGCCTGGTCGACAAGCTTGGCGGCCTGCAGGACGCGCTGGACATGGCGGCCCGCGAGGCGGCGTTGGGCGACGACTACCAGGTTCACGTGCTGCCGCGTCCATCGGAGCTCACGGCGCTGGTAAACATGTTGCAGAGCATCAGCGGTGAAGATGGCGACGACGAGTTCGAGATCGCGTTGCGGACGCGTCTGCAGGGCACTTCACTGCTTGGTGCGGCGCTGCCGGTGCTGAGCGAGTTTGCACCGCAGCAGACGCAGGAAATCCTGCGCACGCTGCAGAACATGGTGATGCTGCAGCGCGAACATATCGGGTGCTTCATGCCGATCGTGCCGCAAGTGCGGTAAGAGCGCGACGTACACGTAGCGGCGCAGCGACGCAGCCATGCGGGGATGGGTACGCCAGCGCTGTAGACAAGCAGGCGCACCACACGCGTTTCACCGGTGAAAAACCGATACGGGTCACGCCGAGAGGTGTGGCCCGTTTTCTTTTTTTCGCGCGCCGTGGCCGGAGCGGCTGCGACCTCGGCGATGTTCGCAGGCGGCTGCGCGAGCTTCGCAACCGGTCCCGCAAAGACAGTTGGTTTCGTGCGCGCTTTAGGCGACGGGAGTTTTTTGCGCAGCCGGCGCGCAAATCGCGGGCGCGGTTGCGCAAGCTCTTTGGCCCATGAACGGCCCATCACCTCTGTCGTGCTCGGTCACGAATACGCGTGCGCGCACGAGGTGCTTCTCGTTTCGCGCAGAACTCGCGCTGCGGCGCGCTGGTTCGGCCGACCGAAAGGCTATAGTGAAGCCTCATCGTGCTGTTGGCGCGGGTGACGAGAGGCGTGGGCATAGAGAGTCCCCAAGTCAGCGCCTGAGGGTCGGCGTCTTGCTGAAACGGTACCAGTCCTGTCGGGTGGGTCTGCCGCAGCGGCGCGCTTGCGCCGCCGGCCGGAATGTGCTCGCGATCCTGCCGTTCGCCGTCACGCTGCTCGGCGGCTGCACCGGCGGATTGCTGCCGGAAGAACAGCTCGGGGCATTGGCGAAGGAAGACCCGGAGAAGATCAGCGCGCTGGCCGACGCGGATCACGCCACGACCGGCACCGTGTTCCTCGAGGCCGCTGGTCAGTATGCCGTGCTGGACCTGGGCGCGGCGGCGGCGGGCGACGAATGGGTGGCGGTGTTTGCCGAGGCACCGCCGGAGGGCGTTCACGCCGTAGTGGCGTTCCTGGATGCGCAGGATACGCTGCTCTCGCGCGACGTGTTGTTGTCGCGCGGCGTGGCGCGGGTGGTGCTGCGCGAAGCGACGCCGCGGCTGCAACTGGGGGTCACCAGCGACGCCAAGGGGCCGGTGACGTTGCGCCTGACGGCGGCGTGCAAGCACGGCGCGGTGGCGCCGGCGGAGCGAACGCAGACCGTGTGGCTGAACTTCACGGGTGGCGAAGGCGTGGACGTGTACCGGTATGCCGACCTGGCGGTGCCGTCATTCGATGCGGCGGTGCTGGGGCCGGCGTATGCCGCACACACGGCGTTGATCAAGCAGACGATTACCGCGACGGTGCGAGCGCAATACGCGGCGTTCAACGTCGAGATCAGCTCCTCGGACGAGCAGCCGCGGCCGACGGTGCCACACTCGACCGTGTACTTCGGCGGAGATCACAACGTGCTGCTGGGGCTGGGGGACAGCGTCGACCGCTTCAACGAGCGACACGATGACAATGCGATCGTCTTCGTCGAGGCGTTCGCGTCGTACGCGCCGATGGGGCTGACGCCCGAGCAGATGGGGCAGATGATCGGACACGTGGCCGCCCACGAGCTGGGGCATCTGATGGGCCTGCACCACACGCAGACCGCGGCCCACCTGATGGGCGACGACCGCAGCGCATGGGACCTGGTGCACGGCGGCTCGTTCGAGCGCGCGCCGCTGTCGAGCGAGGTCTTTCCGTGGGGGAACGAGGATGCCTGGCGCGTGCTGGCGGAGAATGTCGGCTTGCGCCCGGGGGCGGCCATGACGCAGGCCGCGGGTGGGCACTAGCGCAGGTGTAACCAGAAGCCGAGACCGAACCACGCCACGCCGCAGATGAAGAGCGTGCGGTGCATGGGTTCGCCAAGGTTCCAGCGGTAGAGCAGGTACGCGATCGTCAGGAATATCAGCGCGAAGATCATTCTTGCAACCGTCAGGGCGAACGGGCCTCGCAGCGCGTCGAGATTGCCGGCGGCCGCGAGCATGCCGAGGACAATGAGAATGACGCCGCCGGTCTGCAGTTTCATCTGACGCAGGATGGCGCGATCATTGCGTTCGTCTTCATCGCGAGGCGTGCTGAACATGGGGTCAATCCGCAGCGGCCGGTCATGCGTGCGCTACACGCGCAGTTCGTCCGAGACGCCGAACCGCGGCGCGATTGTCAGGGGGAACTTGTCGCCGAGCAAGGCGCGGCTGGTCTGCAGGGCGAGCTCGGGGTGGTTGTTGTGCTGGCTGAGGTGGGCCAGGGCGGCCCAGCGGAGACGCCGCGGATCGCAGCGCTGCAGCAGCGCGGCGCATTCGTGGTTGGACAGGTGGCCGGCGTCGCCGCGAATGCGCGCCTTGAGCTCGGGCGGATAGCTGCCATCGGCGAGCAGCTGCGGATCGTAGTTGCTCTCGAGGTAGACGGCGTCGAGCGTCGGGAGCAGCTCGCACAGGGCGGGGAACCGGTGGCCCAGGTCGGTGAGGATGCCGAGGCGGCGGCCGTCGTGCTCGACGACGAAGGCAACGCTGTCGGTGGCGTCGTGGGGGGTGGGGATGGCGTGCACCTGGACATCACCGAAGGTGAGCGTCTGCCCGGGTGCGAAGCAGCGCACGTCGCGCAGCTTGCCGATGTAGCGCGCGACGGTCTTGTGCGTGGCGGCGGTCGTGTGAATGGGCATGCCGAACAGGCGGTGGTAGACGCCGGCGCAACGCGTGTGGTCGGCGTGGGCATGGGACAGCAGCAGCGCGTCCACCGCGCGGATGGCGTGGCCATAGCCTTGCAGGCGCAGGCCGGCCTGGCGGCCGCTGATGCCCGCGTCGAACAGGAGGCGGACGCCGGCGGCTTCGACATAGATGGCGTTGCCGTTGGAGCCGGACTGGAGAGCGATGGTGATCACGCTGGTGAAGTATAGTCGCGGGCGGTCGCGGGCGGCACGGCACCAAAAAGGCGAAAGCGGGTCTTGAATTCAGGGCGCTGGATATCGGACGTAGTGGTTTTTCGCGGCGGGTCGGACCGGTGGGCGGACGGCCTGGTGCGGGCGGCGGTTGGCATCCCGTTATTGGTCGTTGTGGGTGGCGCGGCGCCGGCCGGTGGGCAATAAGTCCGGGTGGGCACGCGATTAGGCGGCCGCGAGGCGGGGTGAACGAAGACACGGGGGGATTCAGTCGAATAACAGGTGTCGTATGAGCTTGATTCTCGGCCGGGCCGGAGGCGTGCGTGACAGGTTGCTGGATGACCCCAAAACCCCGCTCAGGCGTTGCAAACCGGGCCGGCTGGTGCTACAAGTATAAAGTAGCCGAGTGGCCAGCTGCGCGTCTCGAATGCGTGGCGGGAAGGCAGGCGGCTTGGTGGCAGATCTGGAGAGAAGCGTTTCACCTCCAGACCTCGATACGGTGGAACAGAGCCGTCGACGGTCGTTCGAGCAACGGCCAGATTGGTGCAGGACGCTGGAACGAAGCGAAATCCGCGGCAGGCGCTGTCCGTTACAGATCATCGGGGTGTTGGTGCCGGTCTTCGGTGCGGCGGCATGTGCCGCGTCGGGGCGCTCGGCGACAGCAGTTTGGAGAAGCAGATCCAATCATGTTGGATACACGTCCTGCATGTCTTTTGCGTACCACCCGAACCGTTTCAGGTTCGGCATTTCAGTGGAATCTCGTCCATGGTTTCCCAATTCGTTTCTGGTGCTGACAGATGGGTGTCTGAGGCCACCGGAACAAAGGAGGTCGTAAATGTTAAACAGGTTTAAGTGGTTGGGCATGGTGGGCGTACTGTGCTGCGTAGGTGCAGTCGCCGCCGAAGAACTCGACAGCAGCGTCTGGCCATCGGCCGGCGCCGGTCGCATGACGCGGCAGGCCGCGGTGGCGGACACCATCCAGGGCCCGGCGGGCGTCGTCGAGTGGACGGTCCCGTTGACCACGGGTGGCACCATTGGTGGCCCGGTCGTGTCGACGGACGGCAATCTGTATGTCCGCGGGTACAGCGATGCGCAGTTCATGCAGATCGACATGGAGACGGGTGCTGTGCTGAACAGCTATCCGGTCGGTCCGTCGTATCGCTCGGGTCCGCTGGTCACCGAGACGCGTGTCTACGTGTCGACTGCCGGGACCGGCGAGATCACGGTTTACGATCGCATGGATCCGAACCTGCCGGCGCTGGCGACGTTCACGGACGGCATGATCGACACGACGATCCGCAGCCTGCAGTTGGGCAACACCCTGGCACCAACGATCTGCCGCGGTGATGCGAACTGTGACGGCGCGATCAACTGGCGCGACATCGACTTCTTCGTCGCGGCGCAGAACGACAACGTCTCGGCCTGGTACGCGCTGCACATGGCGGTCTATGGCACGCCCCCGACCTGCCCGTTCGAGAACAGTGACATCGGCGGTCCGAGCGGCATTGACACGCCGGACGGCACGGTGACCTGGCGCGACATCGACGGCTTCGTCGCGCTGCAGAACACGACGTGCCCGGGTGCGCGTGGCGGCAGCCCGCGGTTGTACACCACGCGTCGTTCGGGCGATGCGAACACGGCGTACGTCCAGGCGTGGGATTCGGACACCGGCACGCTGCACTGGGAACTGACGATCCCGCATCGCGGTGGCCTGTGCCAGCTCGGCCCGCTGTGGATGGACGGTGACAAGCAGATGCTGGCCTTCTGCTCGGGCAATGGCACGCCAGGCATCGTGCACCAGATTCGCGACGACGGCAGCAGTGCCACGATCGTGAGCGAGACCGACCTGAACGTGAACTGTGTCAACGGCTCGGGTGCGCTGAGCGAAGACGGCTCGCGCATCTACTACGCCACGCCGTGGGACGGCGGCCATGCCGCGCTCCAGGCGATCAGCACGGTCGACGGCAGCATCATCTGGGAAGTGCCCCAGTCGCTCTTCCCGCTGAGCTCCTACGTGGCGTCGCCGGCGGTGGTCGGTAACCGGGTCTATATTGCGGGCGGCAGTGGCAACATTGGCTGCGTGCGTGACCTGGGCGACACGTTCGCCGTGGCGTGGTGGATGAACGCCGGCACGACGCAGGAGTTCACCTCGATCAGTGCGGCGCACAACCCGGTTTCGGGCGAGACGTTCCTGTACTGCTCGAACCAGGGTGAGCACTCCATGTACGCCCTGATGGACATGGGCGCCGAGGCCCAGATCGTCGCGATCAAGGACTTCGGCAGTGCGCAGTTCTGGGGCGGCATCTCGACCTGTGTCGACGGCGAAGGCAACGTCTACCAGCTGACGGACTCGCAGATCTACAAGTACGGGTCGGGCGGTGACCTGCCCGTGGCCGTGGCCGGCGAGGACGTCGAGGCCGAGTGTGGCGACAGCATCCTGCTGGATGCCAGCGGCAGCTACGACCCGGACGGCACCATCGTCCGCTACCAGTGGCTGGACGGCGCGACCGTGCTGTACGACGGCCCGAATGCCACTCACATGCTCGAGGGCGCGCCGTGCAACTGGACCGCGACGATCACGCTGCGGGTCTATGACAACGACGGCTTCATCGCCAGCGACACGATGGAAGTGAGCGTGCTGGAGTACGGCTTCACGCAGTTCGAATTCATCGAGGTGCCGGCGGACGACGGCCGGGCGCCGATCGTGGGTCACTGGCTGGCCAACTCGCTGGCCAGCGACGGCACGTACCTGTACTTCATGAAGAACGATGACGGTGGCGGGTTCTATCGCACGACCGACGGGTCGACCTGGGAGACGCTGGCAGCGGCCCCGGGCAACATGGGTCCGCTGTTCTGGCAGTCCGCCAGCTCGCTTACTTACGATGCGGGCACCGGCCTGCTCTACTCGGCGCGTCACATCGAAGACACCGGCACCGACT
This sequence comes from uncultured Planctomycetales bacterium, assembly GCA_964448675.1. Lineage (GTDB taxonomy): Bacteria > Planctomycetota > Phycisphaerae > UBA1845 > Fen-1342 > CAYUZU01. Next base: position 126,721 of record CAYUZU010000006.1, on the reverse strand, counting down.
GGCGCGACACGGTCATCGTCTCGTACGACGCGACCGCCAACATGTGGACCGCGCGCGGCAACCGCCTGTTCGGCGGCACCGGCTTCGTGACGGCCAACGGCTACCTGTTCGGCAGTGCCCACGCGACGGACACCAACCAGGGTGGTTCGCTGACGGTGGCCGACCTGTCGGACATCGATGCTTACAACTGCTACCGCACCAGCGTGAAGGACGCCATGCAGGGTCCGGACAACGCGTGGTTCAGCCGGGTCGTGCAGCACGCCTACCAGCCGCTCAACGGCCTGGTTTACGGCATGAAGAACGACTGGGTCGTGAACCCGCGCGGTGACGGCGACCGCCTGTTCACGTTCGACCCGATGGATGTCTTGATTCCGGCGGATGAGAATGATCCGAACGGTACCGTCAACCTCTGGGGCGGCAGTCCGACCGATCCGAACTGCATGGGTCACCAGTGCTGGACGACCGACAAGCGGATGCCGGCCACCGATCTCGGCCTGATTCCGATCGAGCCGGGCTACGGTAACGACATCGTCGCCTTGCCGGCGAACTGGAAGACCAAGTACCAGTCGACCGATCCGGTCGTCGGTGCTGAGGGTGGCCTGTTCGTGGTCTTTGGTCGCAGCAATGCCAACCACGAGGGTTGGGGCGGCCAGAACAACATGTACGGCATCTACGACATCGCCGACGCCAAGTGGACGCTGGGTGTGCTGCCCGACTGGAGCGGCAGTGGTACCACGGCGGCCTTCCACAACGGCGAGGTCTGGATCAAACAGGGTTGCTCGAACCCGAACAACCCGGATTGGGATCCGACCAACATGTTCTGGGTGACCGACGTCACGACCGAAGTCATCCTCATGCCGGTCGCGGATGCCGGTCCGGACCAGCCGGCCAACCCGGAAGACCCGCCCCTGACGCCGGGCCTCGTCACGATGGACGGTACGGCCAGCTACGCCACGGCGCCGGGTGCGACGATCGCAGGGTACAACTGGACGCTCGGTGGCGAGACGATCGGCACCGGCCCCGCGCCGCAGGTGATCGTGCCCGCCGGCACGACCAGCACCGTGCAGCTCGTGGTGACGGACACTTACAACCGGCAGAGCCTGCCGGACTACGTCGACATTCGCATGGATGAGTGCGCTGGCAGTGACTACGGTTACGCCAACGACTTCGACACGATTGCCGGCGTGAGTGGCCCGTTCCCGGTCTACGTCCAGGAAGTGGAAGGCGACAACGGCGTGCACATGGACATCCCGGACTTCAATGGTTACTTCGGGATGACCGTGCAGCCGGTGTGCCCGTTCGACGCCAGTGGCGGCTCGTTGAGCGTCACGATCCGCGCGACCGGTGCGAATCTGCCGGCGGAAAACTGCTGGTGGATCCGGGCGTACACGGCCAACAACGGCTACCGTGGCTGGCTGGTGTGCACGCCGACCGACGGCCTGTGGACCACGATCGACAAGTGCGTCGATCTGTATGACGATCCGACGACCGAAGACCCGCCGTTCACCGGCGATGAGGTCGAGTACTTCGTCATGCAGCCGGTCAACTGGAGCGGTGGTGCGGCGACCGTGGGTGCCGCCTATGTCGAGTGGGTGCCGACCGACCAGTTCCCGCTTGCGGTGGCGGACGGCTTCCTGGTCGATCCGGGCAACATCCAGTGCCCGGGCACCAACGAGGTCTGGCTCGACGGTAGCGGCAGCTGCCTCGAAGACCCGAACCATCCTGGCGATCCGAACTACTGCCTGCCGGGCGGCAACTTCACGTACGAGTGGTCGCGGCTGGGCGAGGTGATCGCGACGGGCGAGACGGCGCAGGTGTTCCTGCCGGTCGGCCCGCACTTCATCACCCTGACGGTGACGGATGTCGCCAACGACTGCGCGTTTGATTCGGACACGATCTTCATCAACATTCCGGGCTCGGAAACGCTGCCCCTGGATGACCCGATGAACTTCGACAACGGTGCGATCATCCGCGTGCCGGAGAATTACCCGATCGAGATCGGCACCACTGAGGACTTCGCCGACATCACGATCGGCTTCCACTTCGCGGCGGTCGCCGACCCCGCGATGACCACCGCGACGCACGGTGCCCTGTACGAGAACCAGGGCGCGAGCGGCTGGTATCACGGCCCGTGGTACGACCTGGGCAATGCCTGCTACGGCGCGATCGACGTGACCTCGCCGAGCATGAAGCTCCAGTTCGAGGGTCGTTACTACCAGGATGCCAGCAACTGGGATGCGTACGTGTTCGCCGATCCGAACGATCCGAACGCGGATCCGCTCCAGCCGTATGAAGATGCCCCGATCTTCGTGACCTTCCGCGATGCCAACGGCAAGCGCGGCAGCCTGGGCATCCTGTACGGTCCGGATCACCCGGATCAGCTCGGTGCGGATCCGAACGATCCGGCCGACGATCCGTACCCGCCGGGCACCGTCCCGCCGTTCAAGTCGATCGACGTGTACGTCAGCGATCAGCTGGCGGCCCACGCCGGCGAGACCTGGATGACGGATCCGGACTTCGATCCGACGCAGGTCGTGCGGATCGAGTTCTGGGGCACCGACTGGGGCGGTCTCGGCTCTGACCTGGTCAGTGTCCGGAACCTGCTCATCGGCGAGGTTACCCCGTACCGCGGTGCGTGCTGCCTGGACGGCGCGGTGTGCGAGTATCACACGCAGGCCGACTGCACTGCAGCCGGCGGCACCTACATGGGTGACAACGTGCTCTGCGAGGACGTGATCTGCCCGTAAGGCTGCGGCCATAGGCAGTCACGCATCTTAGCGTGATCTGAGAAAACCAAGGCCGGTCGGTGGACAACTTCACCGGCCGGCCTTCTCTTTTGCGCCCGAGCGCGGCCGGTCAGCGGACGCCCCCGACGTAAACGCCACGAAACAAGAACAGGAGAAGCCGATGGTATGGGTTCGCACCATCACCGAAGAACAGGCCACAGGAACGCTGTCTGCGTTGTACCGCGCATCCATCGAGCGGGCCGGCCGGGTGTTCAACATCGTCAAGGCGCAGAGCCTGCGGCCAAGGTCGCTGCGCGCGGGCCTTGCGCTTTATCGCGAAACGACCTTGGCCGCTTCGCCACTGTCACGAGCCCTGCGCGAGATGGTCGCCGTGGTGGTCTCGCGCGCGAACGCGTGCCATTACTGAGTGCAGGCGCACAGCGCGGATCTCCGGTCGGAGATCGAGGACGAGGCCCTCGTGGCCACGCTGGCACAGGACTACCACGCCGCGGCACTCGACGCGGCCACGCGGGCGGTGCTCGATTATGCGGTCAAGCTGACGCGTACGCCCGCCGCCTGTTGCGAGGAAGATATCGCGGCGCTCCGTGCGCATGGCTTCGCCGACGACGCGATCGTGGACCTCGTGCAGGTGGTGGCGTACTTCAACTACATCAACCGCGTCGCCGACGGGTTGGGGGTGACGCCGGAAGCGGAGGCGGAATGAGCCGCGGCATGCCGGGCCCTACACGCGGAAGGTGATGTCGACCTCGACCGTCGCGTTGAGTGGGAGCTCGGCCACGCCGACCGCGGCGCGGGCGTGGCGGCCGGCCTCGCCGAAGATGTCGACGAGCAGGTCGCTGGCGCCGTTGGCGACCTTGTGCTGGTCGGTGAAGCCGGCGGCGGACGCGACGTAGACGACGACCTTCAGCACGCCACGGAGGTTGTCCACGCCGTCCACGGCGGCCGCGGCGGCGGCGATGGCGTTGAGCGAGCAGATGCGGGCGGCGGCCTGGGCGTCCTCGAGCGTGCGGGCGTCGCCGACCTTGCCGCTGTAGGCGAGTTGTCCGTCCTGCATCGGGATCTGGCCGCTGAGCAGCAATGTGTCGTTGTGCCGCAGGGCGGCGACATAGGCGCCGACGGGCTTGGCAGCCCGCGGCAGCGTGATGCCGAGTTCGGTCAGGCGGTGCGTCGGCGTGGACATGGGGGCCTCCGTGGGGTCAGTCGGATTGCTCGGGCTCGTGGGCGGTGCCGGGCGGCGGTACGACAAAGTCGTGCGGGGAGGCCGGCCTGTCCCCCACGGGCGCCTCCGGATTGCGCCGCGCGCGAACGTGGCGCAATGCTTCGTCGTCATCGGCAGTGGCGGGCGGCGCAGCGTCTGCGGCGGCGGCGCCGTTCTCGCCTTCGCCGTCGTCTTCGGGGACCTCGACCAGCAGGAACAGATAAATCGTGCCGAAGGTCTTTTCCTGGTCGGCGCGGACGCGATGCTTGCGGATGAGCTCGAGCAGCGCGAGGAAGCGGCCGACGACCTGCATGCGATCATCGGGCCCGTCGAACAGGGCGTGAAAAGTCGTCGGACCGTCCTGCTCGAGGATGGCGACGATTTCCGCCTCGTGCAGCTCGACCGGCACGTCGTCGTAGGCGACTTCGTGCAGGCCGGGGCCGCGGCCGATCGCGTTCATGACCGAGTTGAACGCCGACAGCAAATCCCAGACCTGGGCCTCTTCGAGCTCGACGCCCTGCAGGTCCTTGGGCAGGTCCGCCGGCTGACGCACGTAGCGCTTGGCGCGCTCGTCGGCGGCGCGGCCGAGCGAGCGGGCGGCGTCCTTGAAGCGTTTGTACTCCAGCAGCTGGCGCACCAGCGGGGCACGCGGATCGTCCTCTTCCTCGGCGCTTTCGAGCGGCGGCGTGGGCAGCAGCGCCCGCGACTTGATCTCGATCAGTGTCGACGCGAGCACGAGGAAGTCAGCCGCGGCGTTGGGGTCGAGCACTTCGAGCAGGTGAACGTGATCGAGGTACTGCGCGGTGATGCGCGCAATGGGGATGTCGTGGATGTCGACCTCGTCCCGCTTGATCAGATAGAGCAGCAGGTCGAGCGGGCCGGTGAAGACGTCGAGTTGGACGCGATAGTCGTCTGCCACGATACGTTATCCCAGCGGCGCGAGGCCGAGGTTCTACGGCCGGCGGCCTTGTGCGACGACACCGTGGGCCATGCGGAGGCCGGGCGTTGCAGACATCGCGGCGCGACGCCCGACCAGGTGCGGCGGGTGAAACCCGCCCTGCCCGGCCAGGGGACAAAGCAGTGCCGTGTCCCGCCCGTCACCCACGGTGACGTTTACATTAGAATCGCCCGCGGGTGGCGGCGCCAAGCTTGACCGGCGGCGACTGGCGGTTTTCGGCGTTTTTGCCGGGCTGCCAGCCACCAATCCACAATGCGACGCGCCACGACCACCACGGGGCGAGCAGGAAATCACACCAGCGGCGTCTGGCCCGGAACAGCGACGGGGCCCACGGGCAACTCGCCCATCTCGTACGCCGACGGCGACAAATCAAGCGTCGACTTGTTCATGAGCCAGTCCCACTGGACCTCGCGGCCGGTGTAGGCCGACATACGGCCCATGATGGCGGTCATGGTGCTCTCGGCGACGCGGCGGCCCTCGTTGAGCGGCCGGCCGCTTCGGATGCTGCGGATCAGGTCGACATGCTCCTGGATGTACGGGTTGATCCACTCGTCGCCGGGCGGCTCATAAGTGAACGGGCGGCGGCCTTCGATGATGCCCTTGGGCTCGGCGGTGCCGGCGGTGCCGATGAGGCGTTCGCCAATCATCGGCGACGTACCATCGATCTGGCGGCACATGCTCATGAGGCGGGCGCCGCTGGGATAGGTGTACTCAACGGCGAAGTGGTCGTAGATGTTGCCGTATTCGGGGGCGGTGCGGACCTCGCGGCCCCCCATGCCCAGGGCGCGTGCCGGCGGCCCCCCCATGGCCCAGTTGATGACATCGATGTTGTGGATGTGCTGCTCGACGATGTGGTCGCCGGAAAGCCAGGTGAAGTAGAGCCAGTTGCGGCACTGCCACTCCATGTCGGACCAGTCGGGCTGGGGCTGCTTGACCCACAAGCCGTCCTGGTTCCAGTAGCATTGGGCTGCGACGATTTCGCCGATGGCGCCGTCGTGGATGCGCTGCATGGTCTCGACATAGGCGGGATCGTGGCGGCGCTGCGTGCCGGCGACGAAGGCCAGGTTCTTCTGTGCAGCCAGGTCGGCGGTTTCCATCACCGAGCGCACGCCGACGGGATCGACCGCGACGGGCTTCTCGGTGAAGAGGTGCTTGCCGGCGTCGATCACGGCGCGGAGGTGTTGCGGGCGGAAACCGGGGGGCGTGCCGTGGATGATCAGGTCGACGTCGCAGGAAAGCACGCCCCGGTACGCGTCAAAGCCGACGAAGCAGTGCCTGTCTTCGATGTGCTGCGGCGGGAGCTCCTCGAGCTCAGCCAGGCGCTTGCGGCTGGATTCGACACGGTCCGCGAAGAGGTCGCCCAGCGCGACGATGCGCACGTGCGGGTCGGCTTGCAGACAGTTGATCGCCGCGCCCGTGCCGCGCCCACCGCAGCCGATGACACCGACGTGCAGCGGCGTGGGCTTGGGTGGCGGCATGACGGGGCCACTGCCGCCCTTGGGAACGGTCTGGCAGCCGGCGAGGAGGGCCGTCGCGGAGAAGGCGGCGGACGTCTTCAGGAAGTCACGCCGGGAGGGTCGCTGGTCGGCGGACGCGGCGCTGTTGGTCGAATCACTTGGCATGGTGCGGTGCTCCATTGCTGTGCCGCGCCGGCGAAGAAGAAATGCGGCGCGGCGATACATCCTTGGCACGATTCTGCGCTATGCTGGCTCAGAAGCTGTCACATTTCTGGTAGGCCTCGATGAGAGCCCACTCGCCTTCCTTGCTGTCGGTCGCCACGCCGTGCTCCATGCCGACGATGCCGGCGTAGCGCTTGGCGTGGAGATGCTTGAAGATATTGCGGTAGTTGATCTCGCCGGTGGTGGGCTCTTTGCGGCCGGGGTTGTCGCCGACCTGGAAGTAGGCGATTTCGTCCCAGGCGGCGTCGATATTGGGGATCAGGTTGCCCTCGGTGACCTGCTGGTGATAGAGGTCATTGAGGATCTTGCACGACGGGCTGTTGACCGCGCGGCAGATCTCGTAGGCCTGGGGGATCCTGGTGAGCATGAGCCGCGGGTGGTCGCGCGGGTTGAGCGGCTCGAGCACCAAGACGAGACCGGCCGGCTCGCAGATCTCGGCACAGGCACGCAGGTTGTCGATGACGTTGGCCTGCTGGTAGCCGAAATCGACCCGGTCCGCGATCAGGCCGGGGACGACGGTGCACCACTTGGCGTTGACGCGCTTGGCAACCTCGACCGCGCGGGTCATCTCGGCCCGCAGCCGGCGGCGGATATCGGCGTCGCGCTTGACCATGGTGGGCGTCCCCCAGTCCACGTGCGCGACGAAGACCCCCATGGTCATGTGGAGGCGGGCCATCTCGCGGGCGATGCGCTCCTGTTCGCCAGGCGGGCGGGCCATCATGCCGTTGTCTTCGAGTGCGGTGAAACCCTGGTCAACCATGAAGCGCAGCTGATCGAGCGGATCATTGCCGGCGTTGTGGCGGAACATGCCGAAGTGGGGCGCGTACTTCAGCTTGAATTCCTGCCGGCTGGTGTGGTTGGGGCGCTGTTGGGCGGCGCCGGCGGTGGTACCCATGCCCAGCGCCGTGGCGGCACCAGCGGCCAGCGAGGTGCCGAGAAACTCACGTCGGTTCATGTGTTGTCGTCCTTCCTCTCTGTTCCTGACACACCGGCAGGGCACCCGGCCGACGAGCCGTCGCGCGCTACAGGACAATGCGGAGCAATGTCCTACCTGTTGGGCGTTACATTGTGCCTCAAAACGGGGTGGCGGGCGAGTCGGTAACGCGCAGCCACTCGGAAAGCAACAGCAGCGTCGCCGCCTTGTTCGGAATGGCGTACCCCCCGCCCACGTCCGGATCGTGATGAATCGGCACGCGCAGATTGGGCGGCGCCACGCAACCCGGACAACCATCGGCGCACGGACAACCCGCGACCAACTGATAGGCCATTTGCAACAGCTCGTCGCTGTACTCGTAACCGTGGCGGGCGTAGCCGACGCCGCCCTGGTAGCGGTCGTACAGGATGATGGTGCTGACGCCGAGCTGCGAGCTGTTCACGACGCCGCCAATGTCATAACGATCGCACATGGCCAGCGGCGGCAGACTCACCGTGAGCAGGTTGCGCGCGCCGGACAGAGCGTCATACGCCTTGTGGCCCGCGGCCTTCGTGGCGTCGAGGGCGGCGGGTGGCGGCTGGAACCAGGCGCCGGTGGTGTCGATCTGCTGCGCGGGCAGGTCGAGCGCGGTCTGGCCGATGAGCTCCTGGGTGTAGAGCTTGAACTTGCGGAACGCGATGGTCTGCCACTTGACCGAAACGTCGCCGAAGAAGCGCCGGCCACCACGACAGGCCCCCTCCTGCCGCTGCGCAACAATGCGGCATTCGTCGGCGAGCACGGGCTGGGTGTAGTAATCGGCGTCGAGACGTTCGACGCGCGCGGTGCGCATGGGCATGTCGAGCTCGCGCACCAGATAGCTCTCGCCCTGGTGGATGTAGACGGCTTCCGGATACACCAGTTCCGGCGCCGAAATCGAGTCGACCTGACCGATGACTTCGTTGACGCCCCTGGTGGTGTCGACAATGGCGTAGGTCGCGTCGCTGATGGTGCGGAGGTTGGTCTTGGCCGCGGGGAACTCGCAGGACGCCCAGTAGTAGCGCTCGGCCGTGTGGCGCAATTGTCCCTCGTCGGTGAGCACCTGGGCCACCGCCGGCCCAATCTCGGCGCCGAAGCGTGCGAGGTCATCTTCGCTCAGGGGCAACTCGCTGGCCGCACAACCGAGCTGGGCCGCCAGGATGTGCGGGTTGTCGGGGTCGATGACGGCGTGCTCCAGCGGCTGGTCGAAGATGAAATCCGGATTGCGCATGAGGTACTGGTCGATCGGGTCGTCGTAGGCGATGAAGATCGTGAGCGTCTCATCCTGCCGGCGCCCGGCGCGCCCCGCCTGCTGCCACAGGCTGCACAACGTCGACGGGAAGCCCACGATGAGCGCGGCATCGAGCGAGCCGACATCGATACCGAGCTCGAGCGCGGTCGTGCTGCACACGCCGAGCAGCTCGCCGGTGAAGAGCTGTCGCTCGATTTCGCGCCGCTCATTCGGCAGGTACCCGCCACGGTACGGCTTGATGCGCCGCGCGAGGTCCGGCCGTCGGCGACGCTTGAGCCCGTCTGCAACATACGTATAGATCAGCTCGGCCACGACGCGCGCCTTGCAGAAGGTGATCGTGCCAGCGTCGCTTTCGACAAGACGCTGCATGAGGTCGGTCGCTTCCGCATTGCCGCTGCGCCGGGCGATCTTCACGTGCTGATCGACGACGGGCGCGGCGAGCTTGGGGTTTGAGCGGGTCGGGCCGGGGACCGTCGCGAGCGTGTCAGCCGGGTGCTCGGCTGCGCCGCGCGGGACGAGGCGCAGCTCGCGCCGTCGCGCGTCGCGCGCGGCCTGCTGCGGCGGCTTCTCATCACGGTCCTCGAGGAACGGCGGATTCCACAGGACGAAATAGCGCCGGCCGCGTGGCGAGCCGTCCTGGTCAATCAGGGTCACCGGGCGGTCGACAAGGCTCTCGGCGAGGTCGCGCGGGTTACCCAGCGTCGCCGAGCAGCAGACGAATTGCGGGTCGGCGCCGTAGTGGGCGCAAACGCGCTGCAGCCGGCGGATCACCCCCGCCACGTGGCTGCCGAAGATGCCGCGATACATATGGATTTCATCGAGCACGACATACCGCAGCCGGGCAAAGAACGACGCCCACTTGGTGTGGTACGGCAGGATGCTCACGTGGAGCATGTCGGGGTTGGACAGCAGGATGTTGGCCGTGCGGCGGATGCCGGGGCGCTTGTGGTTGGGCGTGTCGCCGTCGTAGCAGGCCGGGCGGACGCTGTCGGCCAGGCCGGCGATCTCGACCATGCGCTGCAGGCCGCCGAGCTGGTCGTAGGCCAGCGCTTTGGCGGGGAAGAGGTAGAGCGCGCGGCTCGCGGGATCGTCGTGCAGCGCCGACAGCGCAGGCAAGTGGTAACAGAGACTCTTGCCCGAGGCGGTGCCGGTGCAGATGACAACGTGCTGGCCGGCGGCGATGGCGTCGCACGCGTCGGCCTGGTGGCTGTAGAGCTGGTCGATGCCTTCGCGCTGCAGCAGGGCCTGCACCGGAGGTGGTAGCGGCTGCTGCGGCGCACGAAAGCTGGCTGCCCGCGCGTCGATCGTGCGCACCGCGGCGATCTGACCACGGTAGTGCCGATCGGCTTTGGTCCGTTCGAGGAAGGCCAGCGCGTCCATGCTGCGGGCAGTATACCCGCCATGCGAACAAAGACCAAACAGGAATCGCCCGCGCTGCGTCCTCAGCGGCGGGCGATCTTCACGAATTCGGCGCCGATGCGGTGTTGCTGGCCCTCGACATGCGTGCAGTGGCGGACGATCGCGGTCAGGCAGGGCCGGCCCTCGAGCGAATCGAAGCGGGCCCGGATGATGGAGCCAGGGTGCAGATAGTGGTGGTGAAAGAACGACATGCCGCGCGCGGAGATGTCGTCGGTCTTGACCTTCAGCTTGCGCTTGGCGACGCCCTCGGGCGTGCGTTCCTCGAGATCCAGCTCGAGCACCGCGCTCCAACTGTGGCGTTCGTGACGCCGCCGGTTGGGGTCGCGCGTTGCTGCGCCGGCCTGCTGGCGTTCGAGGGCCGCCACAACGTCGTTCGGATCGCTGTCGCCAGGATGCGGCCGGGGTTCGTCGCCGGCGGCGGACACGAGCTCCCGCAGGTAGAGGCCGAGGCAGCCGCGTTGGCGCAGCCGCGCCCGGGCCTGCGCGGTGAAGACTTCGCCGGCGCGCAGCAGCACCCGCCCGCCGCGATCACAGAGGTCGGCCGGCAGCGTTTCGCCCTCGACCAGATCGTCCTCGTCGACGGGGCGGAAGTTCTCGGAAGTGTAGGTCGAGCTCATGTCGCATCCTCCAGTTGCCCCAGCAAGCATTCAAAACACGGCGGGCGGTGCGAAAGCGCAAAAGGTGCGATTCAGCCCGCGGGCTTAGGGGATGGGAGGTGGCTTGGCGGTTATCGCACTCGGCCGTCCCATTCCGAAGAAACGGCCTCTTGGTGTGATAAACGGGTTTGCCGCGGCAACTGTGATCGCGCACGGAACTCAGGCCGCCGCTAAGCCCGACGCGGCGCCCGTCCCGATAACAGTGACGAAAGCGTTGTGCCCCCGGGTGTCGCCGGGCCGCGTGCTGCGACGCGCCGGCGGTCGGCGCCCCCTTGTCCGCGCAGGAGGACGGTCTGTGTCCCGCATGTTCTCGCTTGTCCTCGCTCTGGTATGTATGTCCTGGCCGGGCGTGGCCCAGCCGCAGCAAGCGCCCCTGGTGCCTGAGCCAAACGCCCCGCCGACGGACGTGCCGGTGGATCGGCCGCCGGCGGAACCGCCGGTGGTGGAGTATCACGGCGGCCTGTTCGATCTGCACCTGCGGTACGTGCCGCTGCCGGACGCGTTGCGGCTGCTGAGTCAGCGTGCGCAGCGGAACATCAGCACGACGCAGTCGGTAGACGCGCTGGTCACGACGGACCTGTACCAGGTCACGTTCGAGGAAGCGCTGGAGGCGCTGCTGACGCCGACGGGGTACACGTGGTTCGAGAAGGGCAAGTTCATCTACGTCTGCCTGCCGGAGGAGCGTGAGGCCCTCGCCGCCGCGAGCCGTGAAACTGAGCTGCGCATCTTCGAGTTGAGTTTCATCGACGCGGCGTCGGCGGTGCCGGTGGTGCAGGGGCTGCTGAGCCCGCGCGGCATGCTGGTGAGTACGATGCCGTCGCCGGTGCCGGGGATTGCGTTGACGCCGGACGATTTCGATGAGGCGCTGAATGCGGGGTTGGGTGGCAAGAGTCGCGCGACGGGCGAATTCCTGGTGGTTCGGGATTATCCGGAGGCGCTGGATGAAATCGCTGAAGTGCTGTCCCACCTGGATCAGCCGCCCCGCCAGGTGCTGGTCGAGGCGGTGATCCTGCGGGCGCGGCTGAACGAGTCCAACGCGCTGGGGGTGGATTTCAATGCGCTGGCGGGGATCGACTTTCGCACGATCGGCTCGACCAGCACCGGCGGCACGAACCTGACGCCGGGGGCCGTGCCACCACGGAAGTTTGACCTGGAGCTCGGTGCGGTCGGCTCGGACGTGAGCGGCGCGATCGACCCTGGCGGGGTGAGCATCGGCGTGATCAGCAACAACGTGGCGGTGTTCGTGCGGGCGTTGGAGCAGATCGTGGATCTGACGATTGTCGCCAACCCCAAGGTGCTGACGGTCAACGAGCAGCCGGGCCGGGTGATCGTGGGCCGCCAGGACGGGTACCTGACGTCAACGGTGACCGAGACGGCGACGGTGCAGGATGTCGAGTTCCTGGAGACCGGCACGCAGATTCTCTTTCGCCCGTTCATTACCAAGGACGGCCTGGTGCGCATGGACATCCATCCCGAGGACAGCAGCGGCGGGCTCACGCCGGACAACCTGCCTTTCAAGGACACGACCGAGGTCACGACCAACGTGCTCGTGAGGGACGGACACACGCTGGTGATCGGCGGCCTGTTCCGCGATGTGGTTACGAGCGACAGTACGCGTATTCCGTGGTTCGGAAACTTGCCGGTGGTCGGGCCGCTCTTTCGCGGCAACGTTGACGAGGTGACGCGCGAGGAGGTGATCGTGCTGATCACGCCGCACATCATCGGCGACGACGCCGACTACGAGAAATCGGCCCGGGTGCGCGACCAGGTCGAGGAACGGCGGGTGCTGGCGCACCGCGGCCTGATGCCGTGGGGGCGCGAGCGGCTGGCACAGGCGCACTATCGGTGGGCCCTCGAGCACCGGCGTCAGGGTGACCAGGACAAGGCCCTGTGGGACTTGAAGCTGGCACTGGCCTTGCAGCCGCAGTTTCTGGAAGCGAACCGGTTGCGCGAGCGGCTCGAACAGTCGGCCGCGCACGAGCCGGATCACAGCGTCATCCGCCGGCTGCTGCTGGAGATGGCCGGACGCCCGGTCGATCCCCCCACCCCGCCGCCGGAACAGACGGCACCACCCCGACCGGAGGATGACGGATGAGAACGAGTCGATTGGCCCTGGTGGTTGCGTTGTGCGTGCTGGCAGGTTGCGCGACGACGGATCCCGCGGCGAAGAAGACGGACTGGAACCAGACGCGGCTGCAGGTGGCGCTGCAACTGGCCGAAGAAGAGACGCGCAACGGCAACTTCGAGCGGGCGCGCAGCCTGCTCGCGGCGCATGAGGTCGAGGACGACGAGTTGCTGCAGCTGATGCTGGCGCGGATCGACCTCGAGCAGGGGCAGTATCACGACGCCGCCCAGCGGCTGGAGAACCTGCCGCCGACGCAACGACAGTCGCTGTCGTACTACGATACGCGTGGCGTGGCGTACGAGGGGCTGGGGCGTTGGGCCGATGCGGCGACGTCGTATGAGTGGGCCTACACCAACCGGCCGAATGCGGCACGGCTGGTGGCGTGGGTGGACACGCTCGTGCTCGCGGGCGAATCGGCGCAGGCCTGCGAAGTGCTGGAGAGCGAGCGGACAAACTTCCCCGGCGACCTGAACGTGCAGGCCGCGGCGGTGCGGCTGTATGAGCATCTGAACGAGCCGACGGCAATGATTGGCGAGCTCGAACCCGTCGTGCTCGCGGGCGACGGCACCCGCGAAGAGCGGCACGAGCTGGCTGCGGCCTATCTGCAGGCGGGCCGGCATGGTGACGCCTTGCCGCTGTGGCGCGCGTTGTCCGAGACCGAGACCGACGGCGCGCGGCGCGACGCGTTCCGGTCAAACTGGGCCACGTGTCTGCTGGCCACCGGGGCCTACGAGGAGGCCGCGGACCTGTATCGCGCAATGACCGTCGCCAAGCCCGACAAGGCGGGTGCGTTTCTCGGCCTGGCAACGGCAGCCCTGCTCGCGGAGCAGCCGGAGGCGGCCCTGACGGCGGCACGGCGGGCCGTCGCGCTGACGCCCGGCAACGCCGACGCCCAACTGGCGCTGGCTTGCGCCCAGCGGGCGGTCGCTGCGGCGGGACGCCACGTGCTGGTCGCGCCCGACGAGGCCCCGACCGGATCGGTCGTGCATGATCTGTTGAACGCGGTGCGCGGCGTGCCCGCGCCAATGACCACGGAGCCGCGAAGCGACGCGGCGCCATAGCCTCGGCGCCACCCGCTGCACAACGGCAGGACCCCATGAGCCTTTTTCGTCAGAAACGACAACACACGCGCGTCAGCACCCGGCTGGCGCTGCATGTGACCGTCGACGATGCGGCCGCCGACCAGGTCGCCCCAGTCCGCGGCCACCGCGTCGACGCGGTGCTCGAGAACGTGAGCGCCGGCGGTGCCCGGTTGCGGCTGCCGACCTACCTGCCGCGCTCGACGGCGCTGCTGGTCGAGGTGCCGGCGCTGGGAACGGCCCCGCCACAACGCGTCACGGCGCAGGTGGTGGCGGTGGAGATGGTGAATCGCGACCCGTCTTATGTGCTGGGCATCCGCTTTGCGCAGCAGCAGGACGAGCTGGTCGCGCGACTCGAACAGGCGGGTGCCCCGGCGGACGACGTGGACGATGCAAGCCCGCCTACGCCCCCCGCACTTGACGCGGCGGCGAGCGAGCTGCCGCGCTGGCTGGCGGTGGCGCAGGCGGAGGGCCTGGTAACGCCGGCCGCGGCCGTCGAGGCCTGCCGGGCGTGCAATCATGACGAGCGGCGCATCGCGGATTGGCTGACCAACAAGGGACACGTTTCACAGCGTGACCTGACGCTGGTACAGGCGGAGACGTGGAACCTGCCGTTCGTGGAGCCGGGCGATTATCGCATCCGCGTGGAGAACAACAAGGTCGTGCGCGAGGAGCTGGCCCGGGCCAACGGGCTGTTCCCGCTGTTCGTGTTCGAACGCTACATCACGCTGGCGGTCAATCACCCGCTGGACCTGAGCGTGCTGGACCAGATTCGGCTGCAAACGGGTTGTGAAGTAGATTGTTGCCTCACCAGCCCCCGTGAAGTTCAGCATCTGATCGAGTGGGGCTACGGCGGCTTTCACCAGACCCCGGACACCGCGGTCGCCGGCACCGGCGAGGTGGTGTGGGACGATCTGCTCAAGGACGTGGCGGACGCGCCGGCGGTAAAGCTGGTCGACGTGCTGCTCGAGCGGGCCGTCACCGGCCGGGCCAGCGACGTCCACATCGATGCCGAGGAAGAGACGCTGCGCGTGCGATTGCGGATCGATGGCGTGCTGCGCGAGGTGCCCGCCCCGCCGCGCTCGCTGCTGCCCGCGCTGGTGGCGCGCATCAAGGTGCTGGCGCACCTGGACATCGCCGAAACCCGGCGGCCGCAGGACGGGCACTTCAAGCTGGTGGTCGAAAACGAAGAGCTCGACATCCGCGTCTCGACGCTGCCTTCGACGAATGGCGAGGCGGTAGTGCTGCGTCTGCTGCGCTCGGGGGCGCGGCTGCTCACCCTGGAGGAACTCGGCATGCAGGCGGACACGCTGGCGACGTTCGACCAGCTCATCCACCTGCCGCACGGTATGCTGCTGGTGACCGGCCCGACCGGCAGCGGCAAAACGACGACATTGTACTCGGGCATCACGCGGCTCGATCGCACGTCACAGAGCATCATCACGCTCGAGGACCCGGTCGAGATCCGGCTGCCGCAGGTGCGGCAGGTCGCGGTCAACCCGAAGGCGGGGCTGACCTTCGGCTCGGGCCTGCGCTCGATCCTGCGGCAGGACCCGGACGTGGTGATGGTTGGGGAAGTGCGCGACCGCGAAACGGCCGAGATCGCATTACAGGCCGCGCTCACCGGCCATATCGTCCTGAGCACGCTGCACACCAACAGTGCCGCCGCGGCACCCAACCGGCTGCTCGACATGGGCGTGGCGGACTTCCTGGTCGCGTCAGCGCTGAGCGGGGTGATGGCGCAGCGGCTGTGCCGCAAGCTATGCGGGCACTGCGCGCAGCCGGCCGAGGAACTGCCGGCGGGGCTGGCGTCGCTGGCGCAGTCGCTGGTGGGCGATCGGCCGACAATGACCGCGGCCGGGTGCAAGCGCTGCGGGCATACCGGGTACGAGGGGCGCGTCGGCATCTACGAACTGATCGTGATCAATGACGACATTCGGCGGGCCGTGCTCAATCACACCGATGACCGGATGATCGCGGAGCTCGCGCGGCAGAGCGGCACACGTTCGCTGCTCGAGGACGGGGCCCAGAAGGTGCTGGCGGGCGAAACGAGCCTTGCCGAACTGCTGCGCGTCGCGGGTCAGGCCGACGTGATCGCCGCGGGCGCAAGTCAGGCCACGTCGACCACGTCGCCGCCGCACAACGAGGCTGAGGCGGCGTTTGACGTGGACGCCTACGAGGCGTCATTGCGCGCGTGGTTGCAGGCGGACCCGGCACCCGCGGGCACGCCGGTCGCGGGAGGTGAATGATGCCGGTGTTCACCTATCGTGCCGCGGACATGACCGGCCGCGTCGTGGAGGGCGTGCTCGACGGCGAATCGGAAACCGAGGCGCTGCGCAGCCTGGAACAGAAATCGCTGACGCCACTGACCATCCGACAGGCGAAGAACCGGCGCGCGGCCATGGCCGGGCAGGGCGTGACGACGCGGATCCGTCTGCGGCAACACCAGCTGCTGGAATTCACGCGCCAGCTCAAGGTCATGTTGCGCAGCGGGATCACGCTGCTGTCGGCGCTGGGGACGCTGCGCTCGACAACCGGCGCGGGCCCCTACCGCGAGCTGCTCGACCGCATCGCGGCCGACATCCAGCGCGGGGCGACGCTGTCGGAGGCCCTGGCTGCCCACCCGCGGACGTTCGACGGCTTCTATATCGGGACGATTCGCGCGGGCGAAGCCGCGGGCGTGCACCCCGAGGCGCTGGACGAACTGATCAAGTACTACGAACGGCGCGCCGCCGCCCGGCGGCAGTTGATCAACGCGCTGACCTACCCGGCGATCGTGGTGGTGACGCTGGTCGGGGCGTGCGCGGTGATGCTGACGTGGGTCGTGCCGCAGTTTCGCGGCTTGTTCGCCGGACTCGGGGCCGAGCTGCCGCTGCCGACGCGCATCCTGCTGGGGGCCAGCAACTTCCTGACGAATCATGGGGGGCTGGTCGCGCTCGGCGTGGCGCTGGCGGCCGTCGGCTTCTGGCTGGCGCTGCGGACACCCGCGGTGCGGTCGTTCGTCGGCCGAGTGATCGTGCGCATCCCGCTGCTCGGGCAGATCATCTACCTCGCGACGGTGGTGCAGTTCGCCCGCATGATCGCGCTGCTCGAGGGCGCGGGACTGCCGCTGCTGGAGACGCTGCACATCGTCGAGAAGGCACTGCTGCCCGGTTCGGTGCGGAACCTGACCGCGGACGTGCGCCGCAAAGTCGCCGGCGGAAACTCGATCTCGGCGTCGATCAGCGGTACCAACGTGCTGCCGAAGCTGGTCGAGCACATGATCAGCGTCGGCGAGACGACGGGGAATATCGACGAGCTGCTCATCGCCGCTGCCGAACATTACGAAGAGAAGATGCAGGTACGCATGCGGCGGCTGACGACGGCGCTGGAGCCGTTGCTGGTGCTGGTGGTGAGCAGCATGGTGCTGTTCGTGGCGCTGGCGATCTTCCTGCCGGTGTGGCGGATGAACTCGGTCCTGATGGGCTCCTGAAGCGGAGAGTGTGTCGTGAATCTGGAACACTGGTCCCTGGCGCGTAATCCGTTCGAGCCGGTTCCCGACTCGCGTTTCTACTTCGCCACACCGCAGCACGACCAGGCGCTGGCGGCGATGACGTACGCCGCGCGCGATGCCTGCGAGCCGGTGCTGCTGGCAGGGCCGGTCGGCTGTGGCAAGACGATGCTGCTGCGGGCGCTGCGGCGCCGGCTGCCGCGCGAAGAGTACCACGTGGCGTTCGTGCCGGAGATGTGCGGCGACCAGGTGGGGTTGCTGCGCAGCGTGGCCTTCTACCTGACGCACCAGATGCCGCCGGACACGCCGTGCGCGATCGAGGCGATCGTGGCGGCGATCGGCGCGGCGGAGCAGTCGCAGCGCCGGGTGGTGGTGATGCTGGACGGCTGGCCGACAGCAACGACACCGGCGACGTTCAACGAGCTGCGCTGGCTGCTCAATGCGGAGGTCGAGACAACGCGCGTGTGCGTGCTGCTGACCAGCGAGAACCACACCGCCCGGCAGTGGCCGGAGTGGCTGCAGCAGCGCCTGCTCACGACGGTTCTCGTCGGACCACTCGCCGGCGCAGCGGTGACACCGTACCTGACACACCGCGTCCGCACGGCGGGCCATCCGGACGGGGCCCTCTTCACGGCGGCGGCGAGCGAGGCGATCGGCCGCTGGTCACGGGGTGTGCCGCGGCTGGTCAATCGCGTGGCGCAGCTGGCGCTGCAGTCGGCCATGCTCGATGAGGCAGCGCGTGTCGAGCAGGACGCCGTCGCGCGCGCCATCAGCAGGCTGTCGGGCGGCGTCGAGACGTCGCACATCACGCCGGCGCAAGGAGCACAGACTTGAAGCGGGCGGCGCTGACCCTGGTCGAACTGGTGCTGACCATGTCGCTGACGCTGATCCTGGCGTCGGTGGCGATCGGCGCGCTCGTCGGCGTGCAGACGTGGCGGCAAACCGCAGGCGTACGGCGCATCGCGGCGGACATCGCCTACGCCCGGGCGGAGGCGATGCTCTCGGGCCGGCGGACCATGTGCCGGTTCAACCTCGGCATGCAGGAATACACGCTATTGCAGGAGGCCCAGCCGGCGACGGGCAAGATCGACGGCGCAGTCATGAACCACCCGGGCGACGAAACGCCATGGCAGATCCGCGCGAGCGAGCTGGGCAGCGACCTGTCGCTGCACGCGCTGCACGGGGTCGACGGGCGCACGTTCGGTTTCGCCACGACCGGTCTGCCGGTGAACGAGAACGGCCACCCGCTGCGCCAGGACGTGCGGCTCGATCTGTCGAACGGGGTGCAGGTGGTGGTACGCGGCGAAACCGGCGTGTGTGAGGTGATCTGGCCATGAGGGCGCGGAGTCTGTCGCTGGTCGAAGTCGTGCTGGCGATCGTCATCGTCGGCCTGGCGGTGCCGCCGCTGATGCTGCAGCTCGCGACGGCGGCCCGCGCCCAACAGATGGCCGTGGTGCAGATGAACCTGGCGCAGCTGGCCGCTGAGCAGATGGGCGCGGTGTTCGCCGACGCGGCGGATGCGGCGCGGGGCTACGTGTATATCGCGGCGGATCACTATCCACCCGAATCCGATGCAGGCGGCCTGACGGGCTACCAGCGGAGCACGCTGGTGCGCGAGGTCAGCCCGACCGACCACACGACACCGCAGAGCGGCTCGGGTATCAAGCGCGTCCGCATCGAGGTGCGCGGGCCGGACGAGGCCAGCCTGGTGATCGAGACGTTCGTCACGGATGTGGCGGGATAGGCAGCGGCATGAGTGCAAGCCTGACCGAGATGATCGCGGCGATCGTGCTGGCAGGGGTGGTGTTCGCCAGCGCTCTGGTGCCGGTGACGCAGATGCTGGTGACGTACGAATCGACGCAACAGGACAGCCAGGTCTTCATGCAGCACTACCTCGCGGGAATGCGCGTGCAACAGCTGGCCGCGGGCACGTGGCGTCATGACAGCCCGCCGCCGCAACACGAGCGGCCCGCCGCTGCCAAGCCGACGCGATTCGGTGTGGGCGACTGGACGCTGCGTGCGAGCAGCGACGGGTTGGAGCAGGTCGGGCCGGCGGGAAGTGGCCTGCTCGCGGCACCGTTGAACGACTTCACGCTGGAATACCGCCTGCCCGGGGGAACGTGGGACAGCAGCCTGAGTGATGCCCAGGTCACGCTGATGCAGGCGGTGCGCTATGTATGGCGGGACGCGGAACGGACCTATCGCGGCGTGGCCGCCATGAGCGATCGAGCACTGGACGCGTTCAGTGTCGAACTGCCGGCGGAAACGACGCCCGGCGGCACCTACCGGCGCGACGATCACGAGCGCAACGTGACGGTGCGGGTGGAGGCATGGTGAGCATGAAGCCGAGACCCAGGCCCAAACGACGCGGCGCCGCGCTGATCACCGCCGTGATCCTGCTGCTCGTCATGGCGACGATCTCGCTGGCGATGCTCGGTATGCGTACGACCGATGTCGCGACGTACGCCAACGCGACCGCGCGCCTGCGCGCCGACGCCGCCGCGCTGGGGGCGCTGCAACTGGCGGCGCGGCAACTGGCGGCGGATCCCGATCTGCAGGCCGCGGCGGCCATGGTCATCGACCACGAAGGCGACACCTGGACCGCCGATACCGATCCCCTGTTCGCGTTCGACGGCGCGCTCGGCGCGGCCACGTTCACCGTCGAAGTCTGGCCGCGGCCGGACGCTTTTCGCCTGCGCGCCCGCGGCGTCTGCGCGGGGCACCACGCCGAACGCTGGGCGCGGCTGCCATTGACCCGTGCGGCGGCGGAAGAGATGGGCGGTCCGTAGCGGCCGGGCCTGATGCGCGGGGCAAGATTATCCGGACCGTCCCAATTCCAGACTGTGCGGAATCATCCGTACGGCTGATAAGACCAACCGAACAGCGGACCGCAAGCACGCCGCCGGGCTGCCCCTGCGACCGCGGCCGTTCGCCCTCCTGCTGCTAACGGGGCCGACAGCGCCCGACGATGAACAACCCGAGACGGCACCTTCGGGGTGCCGCGCTGGAGGTATGGCCGTTCTCGGCCGTTGCGGACGCGGACGATGAGAATCAGCAGACGGTGGATCGCAGTGACGGCGGACGGCACGGCAGCGACGCTCTACGCCGTCGACGGGGCACCGCCCAGCGCCACGCTCGCGGGCCAGTTGGACCTGGCCTACACGGCGGAGGCGCTCGCGGCCCAGCGCGGCTTGCCCGCGTGCAACGCCTTCATCCGCGAACACGGGCTGGCCGGCTGCACGGCCATCGTGCAGCTCACCGGCGGCGGCACGATCGTGCACAAGCTGCGCATGCCGCCCATGGGAGCGCGCCAGCGCGAGCAGGCGGTTCGGACGCGGTTGCGCTCCTATGGCGGCGGGCTGTCGCTGTGCACGGACCAGCGGCGGCTGCACGTGCCGAACGACGACGCCACGCACGTGCTGGCAGCGGGCGCCGACGCGACCCTGGTCCGCGGCCTGCACGCGATGCTGCGCAAGGCGGGATTGCGCGTACAGGCGATCACGGTGCCGGCCGCGGCGTTTGCGGCGCCGGCGGCGGACGGGCGAGCCGTCCAGGTCTTCCTGGGGGAGCGGACGGCGACGGTACAGGTGTTCGAGAACGGCGTGCTGACGGCGTGCCGCGATCTGCTTGTCGGGCGGGCCAACTTCGTGGCGGCCTATCAGCGGCCGATCCTGACGGACAACGGACCAATCACGCTCGATGCCGCGCAAGCCGACGAGCTGCTGCGCACGGTGGGGATTCCGCTGCAGCCGGACACGCCCTGCCCGCACGGCATCAGCGCATCACAACTGTGGCCGCTGGTGACCCCGACCGTGCAGCGCCTGTCGGAGGACCTGCGCCAGAGTTTGGGGGCGGCGCCGACCGGCGCGACCGAGGTCGACGTGCTGGGATTGCCGCCGGTTCCCGGCCTGGCCGAGCACCTCGCCGCCGAACTGCACTTCGAAACGCCCGAGAGCACCGACGAGCAACGCGAGCAGCGCACACTGGCGGCGTTGCGACTGGACACGTCGGCGGCCGCCCCGCTCGACCTGTTGCCGGCCGAGGAGCGTTTCGTCAAGCGATTGTATCGACCGGCCCTGGCGGCGGGGGTTTGCGCACTGCTGGTGATTCTCGCCAACATGCAAGCGCCGCGCGAGGCCCAGGCCAGCTCGGCGCGGCTTCACCCCGCCACCGCGTCGCTGTCGAGCCAGATGCGCCGGCTGCGCAACGACCTGCGACAGACGTTTGCTGCGCGGGATCGGATGGCGGCGGCGCTGGAGCGCGATGCGGTGCTGCTGGCCGGGTTGCCGCCGCAGGTCGACGCGTTGCGCGCCTGCAAGGTGCTGTTTGATTCGGTGCCGACCGGCGTCGTGCTGACCAGCGTGCAGGTGGGTGCGAGCAACACACCGGCCGCGATCGAGCTGCAGGCGATCTACCGCGGGACGCAGCCGGCCGGCGTGGTTGCCGGCGAGTGGGCGCGCTGGCTGGGCCGTACGCCGCCGTTTCTGCAGGCCGAGGTCGTGACGATCGCGTGCTCGGCTGAAGAGCCCGTGGCGGCGATTTCCATCCGGGCCCTGGCGCAATGAGAGGTGGACGATGAGACATTGGCTCAAACCACGTCCGCTGCTGGTGATGGCGCTGCTGCTGGCCGCGCCGCTCGGTGCCATCGGTCACCTGGCGGTGACGTGGGCGCCCCGGACACTCTCCTTGCACCGCATGACGCAGGCGACCCGGGCCGACGCGCGCAACGCGGACAAGCACGTGCAACTGCTGGCGCAGGTCGCCCAGCAGACCGAGCAACTCGCGGCGATGAGCGCAACGTACACCGACGAGCGACCCTGGTTGCCGCAGCGAGACCGCAACGGCGTGGCCGATGCGCTCGCGCAGGCCTTCGAGGTCCCGGGCGTGACGGTCGAGCAGCTCACCTTTGCCGACGCCGAGCTCTATGCCGCCGACCCGGACGCCGGCGTGTTGGCGTGCGAGCGGGTGAACATCGCGTTTCGCGGCGACTATGCCGGCCTGACGCGGTGCCTGGACGCGCTGACGCAACTTCAGTTGCCACAGAGAATTACACAGATCGCCTGGCAGCGGGACGACCGGGACGTGTGTCTGAACCTCGAGCTGGAGGTGCCGTTTGCCCCGCAGGGGCCACTCGAGCGCGCCCTGCTGAGCGAAGCCGGCCTGTTGGAGGATGACGAAGATGCCCTCTAACCGCCGCACGTTGTTCATGGGCGTGGCGATCGCCGGCCTGGCGGCCTGGGTGGGCATCACCTACTGGCCACCACGGGCGTCGCAGGCGGCGCCGGCACAGGATATCACGGCCGGGAGCCTGCAGCGGCGCCTGGAGCTGCCTGAAGAGATCGTGTCGATGTTGCGCGCGTTCGAAGGCAGCGAACAAGCAGTACCGCACGCGTGGCCGACGAGTCCGTTCACGAATCAGCCGTCAGGTGCTGAGCGGCCGGCGGCGCCGCCGACCGAGCGTCCTGCACCAGCCCGCCCCGGCAGCTACCAGCTCGCGGCGATCCTGAGCGGCGCGCAGCCGATGGCCTTGATCAACGGGCGCGTCGTGCGGATCGGTGAAGCGATTGACCAGTACGCAACGCTCGTCGCGGTCGACGAGCAGCAAGTGCTGCTCGAGATTCGCGAGGAGCACTTTGTCCTCACACTCCCACAGTAACCATCGTGGTCGACAAGGAGAATTCGTCATGAAACGCACCCACGCCAAGGCATTCACGCTGGTCGAGCTGATCATGGTCATCGTGATCATCGGTCTGCTGGCGGCGGTCGTCACGCCCCAGTTCGTCAGCATGAAGGATGAGGCCCAGAACGCGGCTGAAGAGGCGTCCGTCGCCGCCGTCCGCACGGGGATCAAGCTGATTCGCATGTCGAATCTGGCCAAGGGGCTCGATGAGTACCCCGCCAAGCTCGACGATGCGAGCAAGGGCGACGCGTCCGACAGCAACCCGCTGTTCACCAACGTCGTGGAGGGCGGCCTGACCGACGGCAACTGGGAGAAGAGCGGCAACAATGCGTACACGTACAAGCCGACCGGCGTGAAATACAAGTACGACAAGAAGACCGGCGAGTTCAAGCCGAAGTAGCGGCCCGGGCGCCGTTATTCGCGACGGCCGCGTCGCACCACGCGCGGGTTACACCGGCGCGCCTGGATTCGCCGGCAATGCGCCTGTGCAACGAGCCGGGCTGACGGCAGCCCGGCTCTGCGCAGAATGGGGGATGCTGTGGCCGTGCCGCCTTACATGCGCTCGGCGAGGATCTTCTGCGCCGCGGTGACGCCGGCACCGAGCTCGAACTTGTGCCCGAGCTTGTGGAGGACCTGCTCCAGCGCAGCGACCGCGAGCACGGTGTCCATCTCGTCGACGTAGCCCATGTGACCGATGCGGAAGATCTTGCCCTTGAGGTGGTCCTGCCCGCCGGCGCTCTGGATACCGTAGCGCTCCTGGAGTTCCTTGCGAATGTCCTTGACGGAGACACCCTCGGGGCAGTTGAACGCGGTCACCGAGTCGCTGGGCCGCTGCGAGAAGACCGGCAGGCCGATCGCCTCGCCCGCCGCCCGCGTCGCCGCCGCCATCGCCGCCACGCGCTTCCAGACGTTCTCCATCCCCTCGTCGAGGAGAATATCCAGCGCCTTGCACAGGCCGCGAATCATCAGGTGCGCCGGCGTGAACGGCGTGTCACTCTTCTCGGCGCTCTTGCGGGCCTTGACCAGGTTCAGGTAGTAGGCGTGCTGCGTCTTGTTGTCTTCGATGACCTTCCAGGCACGGTCACTGACCGACAGGAAGCCCAGCCCCGGCGGCAGCATCAGCGACTTCTGGGCCCCGGTGATCGCGACGTCGACGCCCCACTTGTCCGGCTTGAGCGGCAGCGCGCCGGCCGACGTGATGCAATCGACCAGCAGCAGCTTGCCCGCCTTGCTGACGACCTTGCCGATCGCCTCCAGGTCGCACGCCGTCCCCGTCGACGTTTCGCTGTGCACGACCATGACCGCGGTGATCGAGGAGTCCTTGTCGAGGTGCGCCTGCACCATCTCGGGCGTGGGTGGCGTGCCCCACTCGATCTCGTGGCGGATGACGTCGATGCCGTACTGCTCGGCGATCTCACCCCAACGCTGCCCAAACTTGCCGCCCTCGATCGTGAGGATTTTCGAGCCGGCCGGATTGCAGCCGACAATCGCGGCCTCGGCGGCGGCGGTGCCGGAACCGGTGATGATGATGACCTCGTTCTCGGTCTGCATGACCTTCTGGAGCTTGCCGGTGGCGTCCTTCATGTAGTCCTTGAACCAGTCCGTCCGATGGTGCTCGAACGGGCGGGCCATCTCCAGCAGGACTTCCTCGGGAACGGCACACGGACCGGGGGTGAACAGGCGGATCTTCTTCATGGCGGCCATCCTCACGTGCGTGACTGGTGACTGGTGTAGCGCCGTGCGCTCGGACACAAAGCGGCATTGTAATCGTCCCGTTTTTGCGACACAAACGGGACCGGGACGAGCGGCGGCCGTCGCGGCTGATCGGACCCCGCAGGATGGTCGATGGTGGTACCGGGGGGGCGAAAAACCGGGTGGCGGCTAACCCCACCGCCGGGTATACTGAGCAGTCTGTACCCTGACACAAGGCGCAGGCATGGAATTAAGCAAACTACTGACGCCCGAGCGAATTCGCGTGCCAATGGCGGCCACGGACAAGACGGGCGTGATTACAGAATTGGTGGACCTGCTGGCCGAGACGGGCATGTTGCGCGACCGCGATGCCGCCCTCGACGCCGTTCTCAAACGTGAGTCGGAGCGCACCACCGGCATCGGCTACGGCCTGGCGATTCCGCACGGCAAGAGCGACGGCTGCGACCATCTCGTGATGGCCGCCGGCAAGCCCGCCGCCGCTGTCGATTTCCAGAGCCTCGACGGGCGGCCCGTGACCTTCGTGGTCTTGCTGGTCAGCCCGCCGGACCAGACCGGCCCCCATATCCAGGCACTCGCCAAGATCAGCCGGTTGATGAACATCGAGGACTTCCGCACCGCGATTGACGCCGCCAATTCGGCCGAGGACCTGCATCAGGCCATCGCGACGTCGGAATCGGCGGAGGTCTCTCCGCGGCCCTGACGTCGGTCAGCCGCGGTCGTACGAGCGTAGCGGGGTGGATCGCAAGCACTAACGGACCGACGGGTTCCGCGCCGGCGCTGCGTTCCCGACGCGCGGGCATGCCGCGCACCTGACCTCCCCCGCCGCCGCCATGTTGCTCTGGCCTCCGTCACGCGCGGCGCGGGCGGGCCGTCTTCAGGGCTGCCAGTCCCCCGTCGACACCGATGACCTGCCCCGTCACCCAGGTGCTGGCCGGGCTCAGCAGCCAGCAGATCGCCGCCGCGATGTCTGCCGGCGACCCGATGCGCCCCAGCGGATGCAGCGCCAGCGACGCGTTCAGCGACGCCTCGTTGGCGGTGATGCGCTCGCTGGCCGGCGTGTCGACCAGGCCCGGCGCGATGCTGTTGACCCGAATGCCCTGGGCGGCATACGTCGCCGCCGACGAGCGCATCAGGCCGTTAACGCCTGCTTTGGCCGCGGCGATGGCCTCGTGGCTACCGAGGCCGATCGTTGCCGCGCCGGAACTCATCAGGACAATCGAGCCGCCGGTCTTTCGCATGACGCCTGCAGCCGCGCGCACGGTCGCGAACGCCGAGACGAGGTTCGTCGCTAGCACGCGGTTGAGTTCGTCGGCGGTGGTCAGGTGGGCCGGCTTGAGGAAGATGGAGCCCGCGCAGTTCAGCACGCCGTCGACACGACCACGCTCGGCGGCCGCTTCCTGCAGGCACTGCTCGACCTGGGCGAAGTCGGTCGCGTCAACGGTGACCGCCTCGCCCCCGACCTCATCGGCCAGTGGCGCGAGCTTGTCCGGATCGCGGCCGGCGAGCACAAGCGTGGCCCCCTGCGCGTGCAGCGAACGGGCAACGGCGCTGCCGATGCCGCTGTAGGCGGCGATGATGACGTGGACAGAGCCGCGGAGGCTCTGGTTGTCTTTCGTGGCCATGTGTTGTCTCCTGCGCCCGAGGCTCGCCTGTGCGCGGCCACCCATGGTATGCGCCCGGGATCAGCCCACGGCCGGGCGCTCTTGATCTTAGCGGCTGCGGCGCAAATCGTCGTGCGTCTCGGAGGTGCAACGCCGAAAGCACGGTCGCTTGCGCCGCGGGTCCCGCGCGGAAAACCCGCTAGAATCGGAGCGTGGTGTGCATCGGGCGGCCGCCCGCGGCGGCGCGTGCGTCATCGGCACTTGGCCGGCGACGCGGAAGGAGACTCATGAATCAGCGAGTAGCCGTAATCGGCGCCGGCGTCGCCGGCCTGTGCGCCGCCCGGACCCTGCTTGAACGTGGTCGCGACGTGGTGGTCTTCGACAAGGCCCGTGGCGTCGGCGGTCGCGCGTCGGTACGTCGGGCGGCACCGTTCGCGTTCGATCATGGGGCCCAGTACTTCACCGTGCGCGACGAGCGGTTCGCGCGTGTCGTCGCCACGTGGCGCACCGCAGGCGTCGTCACGGAATGGGCGGGGCGCATCGCGGTGCTGTGCGACGGCGTCACGCGGTTCAGCGACAGCACCACGCGTTATGTCGGGGTGCCGACGATGAACGCGATCACGCGGGCGCTGGCAGACGGCCTGGATGTCGTGTTGCGGACGCGCATCGAGCAGGTAACACCCGTCGGCAACACCTGGCAACTTCTGCGCGATGATGGCACCGATCTCGGGCGCTTTGATTCGCTCGTGCTCGCGCTGCCAGCGCCGCAGGCAGCGGCGTTGCTCGCCGGCCAGAGCCCGCTCGCTTCGCAAGCGGATGCGTGCGAACTCACGCCATGCTGGGCGGTGATGCTGGGCTTTGCGGGGGCGCTCGCGGCGCCGTTTGACGGCGCTTTCGTGCATCAATCCCCCCTGACATGGATCGCGCGCAACAGCGCCAAACCGGCGCGGCCGACGCCGGAAGCCTGGGTGTTGCACGCCAGCCCGGGGTGGTCTGCCCAGCATGTCGCCGACGACCCCGCGCAGGTCGTCACCGCGTTGACAACCGAGTTCCTCCGGCTGGTCGACGAGCCCGGGCGCCAGCCGGCGTTCAGCACCGCGCACCGCTGGCGCTACGCGCAGCCGCCAGCGCCGCTCGACGTCGGGTGTCTGTGGCAGGCGTCGGCTGGTCTGGCGGTGTGTGGCGACTGGTGCCAGGGGGCGCGCATCGAAGGAGCGTATCTCAGCGGCCTGGCAGCGGCGGAGCGCGTGCTGGGCGCCGACGCCCGACCCGCCGCGGGAAAAACGCGATGACGAAGTCGGGCCTCAACGGGACGCTGTTCGTCGTGCTGGGTAACCAGCTCTTTCCGCCGGCGGCATTGCGCCGAAATCACGACGGTCCGGTATTCATGGCGGAAGACGTCGGCCTGTGTACGTATGTCCGGCATCACAAGCAGAAGATCACGCTGTTTCTGGCGGCCATGCGCGAATACCGCGACGAGCTGCGTGATCGAGGGTACACGGTGCACTACGAGGAGCTGCACACCGGTGCCCGCGAGCAGACGCCACCAACCTACGAAGCCCGGCTTGCGCGCGTGGTGAGGCAGCACGACATCGCACACCTCGTGCTATGGGAGATCGAGGATCGCTTCTTCGAGCAGCGCGTCCGGCATTTTGCGGAGAACAACCGCCTGCAGCTGACCTTCCTGCCCAGTCCCATGTTTCTGACCAGCCGCGGCGAGTTTGCCGACTGGCTCGCCGACAGCCGCCCGCACATGGCGACGTTCTATCGCTGGCAGCGCCGCCGGCTTGGTGTGCTGCTCGACAACGACGGCGGGCCGGCGGGCGGGCGATGGTCGTTCGATCACGACAATCGCCTGTCGTTGCCCGCCGACGAGTCGGTTCCGGGCGCGCGGCCCGCCGGCGCGACGCAACACGTCAAGGATGTCGTGCCGCTGGTGGAGCAGTTGTTCGCGGGCCATCCCGGGCAGCTCTCGATCGAGGATTGGTGGCTGCCGACGACGCGGCGTCAGGCGCTCGCCTGGCTCCGCCACTTCCTGGACGAGCGTTTCGCGCGATTCGGTCCGTACGAGGACGCCCTGTCGACGCGTGACCCGTTCCTGTTTCACTCGGTGTTGTCGCCGGTGTTGAACCTGGGGTTGCTCACGCCGGCGGAGGTGCTGGAGCGCGCCCTCGGACACGCTGGCGAACATGACGTGCCGCTGAACTCGCTGGAGGGCTTTGTGCGGCAGATCATCGGCTGGCGCGAGTTCATTCGTGGCGTGTACCAGCACTTTGGCCAACAACAGGAGGAAGCGAACTTCTTCGACCACCGCCGCCAGCTCACCGAGCACTGGTATCGCGGCACGACCGGCCTGCGGCCGCTGGACGACGTGATCCGCAAGGCACTGCGTTTCGGCTGGGCACACCATATCGAGCGGCTGATGATCGCCGGCAACCTGATGACCCTCTGCGAGATCGAGCCGCGGGCGGCGTACCGCTGGTTCATGGAGCTGTTCGTCGACAGTTCGGACTGGGTCATGGTGCCGAACGTGTTCGGCATGGGCTTGTTCGCGGACGGCGGCGTGTTCTCGACCAAGCCGTACATCTGCGGCAGCAATTACATCCGCAGGATGGGCGATTATCCGGCGGCAGGAAGCGCGGGGGGCGCTGACGAAGCGTTCAGCTGGTGCGACGTGCTCGATGGGCTGTATTGGCGGTTTGTGGATAGAAATCGGCGGTTTTTCCAGGAGCAGGCGCGCATGGCCCAGGTGGTCGGTACGCTCGATCGGATGAACAACGACCGGCGCGAGACAATCATCGCCGCCGCCGAGGCGTTTCTCGCGGCGCGGACGAGGGGTTGAAGATGGGGCGTTTCCCCGAGACGCCAACCTTGCCGGACAACGCGGCGCGATGTCCTACCCTTCGTTCGACGAGCTGTTGGACGCGACGTCCGGTTTGGCGATCGCGGGCCGCCGGCGATACAATCACGGGACTATGCCAAAGCCGAATGCGATATCCCTGCCGATCAATGACGCGTCATCCGCGGCCGCCGATCAAGGGCAAGCCAGGCCCGGTCGCGCCCGGCGGCTGCCGCCCTGGCTCAAGCGCCCCATGCCGACCGGCCAGGCCATGGTCCAGACGCGCAAGCTGGTCAATGGTCTGAAGCTCAACACCGTTTGCGTCGAGGCCCGCTGCCCGAACCTCACCGAGTGCTGGTCGCGCCGGACGGCAACATTCATGATCCTCGGCGAGAAGTGCACCCGCGCGTGCAAGTTCTGCTCGGTGACGACCGCGCGACCCGATGCGCCGGATGATGACGAGCCGCGGCGCCTGGCGGAGGCGTCAGCGCACCTGGGCCTGCGGCACGTGGTGATCACATCGGTGGCGCGTGACGACCTGCCGGACGAAGGCGCCGGCCAGTTCGCCCGTTGCATTGAGGCCGTCAAGGAGCGCACCCCGGAAGCCACGGTCGAGGTGCTCGTGCCGGATTTCCACGCGCGGCCCGACTGTATCCAGACGGTGCTCGACGCCGGGCCCGAGGTCTTCAATCACAATGTCGAGACCGTGCCGCGCCTGCACAAGCCGGTGCGGCCGCAGGCCAAGTACCCGCGCTCGCTCGACACGCTGCGCATTGCCAAGGAACTCAGCCCCCAAACGAAAACCAAGAGTGGCGTCATGGTCGGCCTGGGTGAGACGCGCGACGAGCTGCACGACGTGTTGCGCAACCTGCGCGGCATCGATTGCGACCTGCTGACCATCGGCCAGTACCTGCGGCCGATGCGCAGCCCGCGGCACCTGCCCGTCGAGCGCTACTATACGCCGGAGGAATTCGAAGAGCTCGGCAAGCTCGCCGAGTCGCTCGGTTTCGGCGGCGTGGCCAGCGGGCCGTTCGTGCGGAGCAGTTATTTCGCCGAAACGCTGTACAGAGACGTGTAGCGGCGGCTGGTGGCCCGTATAATCCGCGGCCATGATACGGGGCTGGCGCGGTCACATCCTGCCGACGGGCCTCGGCGCGAGTCTGCTCCTGGCGGGTGCATTCGTGCTGGGCTGTCACGCGTACCCCTGCGTCAAGTATAGCCCGACCTATCGCGAGCACGGCCCACGCGGCGACATGCAGGCGTGCCGCGCCACGGTCGAGGTCTTTTTTGCGACCGACCGGGCGGAGACGGGTGCGACGCAGCCTCACCTGCACTTTGGCGTGGAGCGGTCGCCGGCACTGACGTATGGCGTCGCGGACGTAACGGTGCCAATGCCGCACTGTCGCGGGCGCTGGTTCGATGGAGCGGTCGATTGGGGGCGCAATCCGGCCAACAGCGTCGTGCTGCAATCGGCCCAGGTGCTGGATGCTGACCGCAAGCGCGTAGCACCCGCGGACTTTCTGGCGGCTCTGCACGAGCGGGTCGCGCTGTCGGCGGACGGCGAGGTGCTGATTTATGTTCACGGCTACGCGGCGACGTTCGAGGATGCGACGCGCGACGCCGCCCAGATCGCTCATGACACGGACTTTGATGGCGCAGTGATCGCGTACAGTTGGCCGACGCAGGGATTGCTGCTGAGTTATCTGGTCGACGCAACGAACGCGGACTGGACCGTGCCGTACTTCGTCGACCTTCTGGAGATGCTGATCGCGGATGAAAAGGTTCAGCGAATCCACATCCTCGGTCACAGCATGGGCTGCCGCATCGTTGCGCGTGGTATTCGCGACCTGATGGCGGGCCGCGGCTCGGTCGAAGGTCACGTCGCGGCCGATCCTCCTCTGGGACAGATCATCCTTGCCGCCGCCGACATCGACGGCGAGATCTTCGAGCGCGACTACATGCCACATCTGGTGCACGCGGGCGAACGGACAACGATCTACATTTCGGAGGCGGATTGGGCCCTGGGCGGATCGCAGCGGCTGCACAAGTACGCCCGCCTGGGACAGGGCGTGTTTCCGGAGCTGGATCTGGCCGTGGCGCAGCGGCTCGAGGTGATCGACGTCACGCCTTTTGATAAGGGCCTCGTGGGTCATTTTTATTATGCGCGCAGTCCGCGGGTATTGGCGGACATCGCGCTGGTCCTGGCGGGAGATCTTTCCGACGCGGAGCAAACCGACGAACAGCGCCGCCGCCTGAAGCGCAATTTCTTCTATCGGATGCAGCCGTAGGGCGCGGGCGCGTTTCGCGGGCGGGGGGCGGTGTGCTATACTGGGGACAACTCGCACAGCACATGCCACCCACTTCGACCGACAAAGAGGCACGACTCATGACAGATCAGATCGCGTCCCTCGACCCGCAGCCCGTCTGGCAGTACTTCGCGGAGATGGCACGTGTACCGCGTCCCTCGCGCAAGGAGGAGAAGATCCGCGCGCACATGCGCGGCTGGGCCGAGTCGCACGGGTTCGCCGTTCGCGAGGACCCCACGGGCAACATGGTGATCGAGGTGCCGGCTTCGAAGGGGAGCGAGGACGCGCCGGTGACGGTGCTGCAGGGCCACCTCGACATGGTCTGTGAGAAGAACGCCGGCACGGACGTCGACTTCGACAACGACCCGATTCCGCTGCGCCTCGACAACGACGACGATGGCGCGACCATCGTGCGCGCCGAGGGGACAACGCTCGGCGCCGACAACGGCATTGGTGTGGCGCTGGCGATGGCGGCCGCGACCGAACCCGACGTGACGCGCCCGCCGCTCGAGATCCTCTGCACCGCCGACGAAGAGCAGGGCATGACCGGCGCCAAGCAACTCGACGCGAACTTCATCAAGGGCCGGCGCATGCTCAATCTCGATTCCGAAGAGGATGACGCCATCTACATCGGCTGCGCCGGCGGCTGCGACACCACGCTGACCTGGGCCCTGCAGACCGCGGCGCCCCCCGCCGCAGACACGGTGCTGCAGGTGACGGTGAGCGGACTACGCGGCGGCCATACCGGCGGCGACATCCACGAAAACCGCGGCAACGCGATCAAGCTGCTCGTCGATACCCTGCGCGGCACCAACGACCACGGCCTCCAACTGGCCGAGATTCACGGCGGCAGCAAGCGTAACGCCATCCCGCGCGAAGCCAGCGCGGTCCTGGTCGGCAACGACCACGCGCGAAGCGCCCTCGAGAAGGCCGCCCAGCGCGTGCAGAAGATCGCGGCGGAGACCGGCGAGCCCCGCTGCCGGATTACCATCGAGCCGCTCGCGGCGCCGTCCGCCGTCGCGCCCGCCGAAGACACCTACCGCGTGCTCACGGCGCTGACCGCGCTGCCGCACGGCGTGCTGGCGGTCGTGCCCGAGATCGCGGGCCTGGTGCAGACGTCCAACAGCGTGTCGACTATCGAGACCAATCTCGACAACGGGGTGTTGCGCGTGATCGTCGGCTGCCTGTCGCGCAGCTCATCCAAGCCGCAGATGGACACGGCGGTGGAGCAGTTGCACGCGATCGGACGACTGTCCGGGGCGGGCGTCGAGTCGGGCAACGAGTACCCGGGCTGGGCCCCGAACATCGACTCGCCCACGCTGGCGACCTGCCGCCGCGTGTATCGCGACCTGTTCGGCGAGGATCCCAAGGTTACCGCGATTCATGCCGGCCTCGAGTGCGGCCTGATCGGCGAGCGCATGGGGCCGGGCACGATGGACATGGTGTCGTTTGGCCCGCGGATCGAGGGCGCCCACAGCCCCGACGAACGCGTCTGGGTCGACAGCGTGCAGAAGTCGTGGACGTATCTCAAGGCGGTGCTGGCCGAGCTTGCGCGGGCATGAGGCCGCGGGCGGACCCGCTTCGCAATCCCTGATCGTGCCGGCCGGGCACGGCGCTTCGAGCTCGGCTCACGGTGCCGTGGCACACGGCTGCGCCCCCGCACAAGGAAACGCCCTGGGGCGAGCGGGCGGCGCGCTCACTTCAGCCGGTCGCGCAGCGCGGCGACGACCCGCTCGGTCACCATGTCCGCGAGTGCCTCCAGCGGCAACGCCGCACCCGCGTCCTGCGCCCGGGCGAACGTCGAGCGGGTGTACGCATCAGCGCCATCCGCCGGCGGCGCGACCGGCCCCACCTGATCGCGGGCGCGCAGCGCGCGCAATTCCTCGACCTTGTCCGCGGGCAAACGCTCGATCGGCCCAGCGAGGCGCGCGAGGATCAGCATGCGGCAATACGCGTCGAGGATCTCGGTCAGCCACCAGGCGCGCTCCAGCGTCGGGCCCCAGCTCACGGTGCCGTGGCTGCTCAGCAGCACCGTGTTGGTCTTGCCCAGGTGTGGCCGGATCGTCGCTGCGAACGCCGCGGTGCCGGGGATCGCGAATTCCGCCCGCGGCACCACACCCAGGAGATACTCAACCTCCGGGAGGATGCCGGTCGGGATGTCGAGCCGCGTGAGGCCCCACGCGGTCGCATGCGGCGGGTGACAGTGCACCACCGCCGCCGCCTGCGGATCGCCGCGGTAGATCTCGAGGTGGAGCCTGATCTCGCTGGTGATCTTGCGGCGACCGGCGAGCTGGTGCCCATCGAGATCGACGACGCAAAGATCATCGGGCGTCATGAACCCCTTCGAGATCTGTGTGGGCGTGCACAGGACGGTGCCATCCGCGAGCCGGCACGACAGATTTCCGTCGTGGGCGGCGACGAAACCCCGCGCGTACACCCGCCGGCCGATCTCGCACAACTCCTCGCGCAGCGTCGCATCATCCGTCATGGCATTGCTCCCGGGCTTTGCATGGGCGTCGCAGCCCGGACTGTGCCGCTGCGGGCCACGGGTGTCAACTCGCCCCGGCCTGCCCGCCCCGGTGCCCACCGAACCAGGGGCTTGACACCCTAACAAAAACCGACTACTCTCGCCGACGGTGAGTGCAAGGAGAGGCCTGCGCCGTGGCACGCGACGACAATCCACCCAACCCATTCGCCGCCGCCCGGCTGGAGCGCGAGGTGCCGGCGCCCCCGGTTCGCCGCTCGATATTCGAGGAGCGGGCCCGCACGGTGCTGTGCCGCAACAACAGTCCTGACATTCCCTACCGCTGGTCGGTCAACCCGTATCGCGGCTGCGGGCACGCGTGCGGCTACTGCTACGCCCGTCGGACGCACGAGTACCTCGACCTCGGGGCCGGTAGCGACTTCGAATGCCGCCTGACGGTCAAGACCAACGCTGCCGAGCAACTCCGCACCGAACTGGCGCGGCCGCGCTGGACGCGGGAGGTGATCGCGTTCTCCGGCGTCACGGACTGCTACCAGCCAATCGAGCGGGACTATGCGCTCACGCGCGCGTGCCTGGCGGTGTGTGTGGACGTGGGCAACCCCGTCAGTGTCGTGACCAAGTCAGACCTGGTGACGCGTGACATCGACCTGCTCCGCGAGCTGCGGCGCCGCCGGGACGCGTCCGTCATGCTGACGATCAGGTTCGCTGACGACCGCATGTCGCGACTGATCGAGCCGGGCGCGCCGCCGACGTCACGCCGATTCCAGGCGATGCGGGCGCTGCGTGAGGCGGGCCTCGACGTGCGGCTGCTGATCGCGCCGGTGATTCCCGGGTTGAACGACCGCGACCTGCCGGCCCTGCTGCAGCAGGCGGCCGATTGCGGGGCGACGGGCGCGGGGTATGCGCCGGTGCGCCTGCCCGGGAGCGTCGCCGACGTGTTCCTGGGAAGGCTGCGGCGTGTGCTGCCCGCGGCCGCCGACCGCACCGAAGCCCGCATCCGGGACATGCGCGGCGGCTTGCTGAACAACCCGGGATTCGGCTGCCGGATGACGGGCAGCGGGCCATACTGGGAAAGTGTCCAGCGGCTGTTCGAGACCATGGCCACGCGCGTCGGGCTGGATGGGGGGCAATCCTGGCGGCGCCGTGGGCCGGCCGTCGCGGCGTCCCGGCAACTGTCGCTGTTTGGTCCTGATGCCTGACGGATCCTGCCGATCGGGGCCGAGATTCGCAGTTAATTGATGGAGTGCCCGGCTGCTTTGGACGATACCGAGCGCGGGGAGTGCGCGGTCGACGTCCTGCGGGAGGACGGCGCGCGATTCCCAGAACCCGTGCCAAGAGCAACACGGGGCACCACCATGGCCCGACAGAAAAGCAGAGCTGCTGTCTTGTTTGCCGCCGTCGTGGCTGCGGTGTTCTGCACCATCGCATTCCACCAGTTCAGCGATTTCTTCTCGGACGATGCGTACATCTCGCTGCGCTACGCGCGCAATCTCGTCCACGGTCACGGCCTGGTGTGGAACCCCGGCGAGCATGTTGAAGGCTACACGAGCTTCGCGCATGTCCTGCTGCTGAGTCTGCTCGGCCTGCTCGGGTTCGATTATGCGATCGCGGCCCGCGCGATTGGCGTCGCCGCATTTATCGGGCTGGCGCTGTATCTCTACCACGCCGGCGCCCGGCTGGTACAACGCGAGAGTCACCATCCGCTCGTTGTGGCCGCGGCGTTGTCGCTGGGGTTGTGCAGCACGCCGCTGGTCATCTGGTCGCTGGGCGGGCTGGAAACCACCCTGTACGCCCTGCTGTGCACGGTGGCGCTCTGGAGCTACGCGGCGCAGATGAGAGACCCGGCGCCGCGGGCCGGCTGGTATGGCGCGGGGTTGGCGTTGCTCGGGCTCGTGCGGCCCGACGGCATGATGTTCATCGTCATCGCCGGCGCGTTCGCGCTGGCGCAGCGCATTGCCGGCCAGGTGCGCGACAACCGCCACCTGTGGTCGCTGATCGCCGGGGCGGCGGCGGTGTGGGTTCCGTTCTTCGCCTGGCGGCTGCTGTATTACGGCGATTTGCTGCCCAACACGTACTACGCCAAGAGCGGCTTCAGCGTGTTCGGTGCGCTGGGCGGATTCGCGTACGCCTTCGAATACGCCGTAATGCCGCCTTGGTTGCCCGCGCTCACGCTGATGGCCCTGCTGCTGGTCACGCTGCGCGGCCGGGTCGACGTGCGGATGGCGTTTCTGACGGTCTGCCTGTGTGCCTACGGGATGTATGTCGGCATTGTCGGCGGCGATCACATGCCGGGATATCGCTTCCTGGTGCCGATGATCCCGGTGAGTGCCCTGCTGCTGAATCTCGCGTGCCAGAAGCTCGTGCGGCACGGCGCCCGCGGGTTGGCCCACTCCGCCTGCTACATCGCGCCGGTGCTCATCCTGCTGCAGTTCGTGTTCTACACCGACATGATTCGCCGGGCGCGGCTCATGGACCCGGCGGCGTACTTCGGCACGGTCATCGGCCAGTACGTTGCCAATCACTGGGAGCCGGGCGCGCTCGTTGCGACGAACGCGGCGGGGGCGTTCCCCTTCCATGCGGCGGACCAGCGCTTCATCGACATGCTGGGGCTCAACGACCGTCACATCGCGCGGCGCGACGTGGACGAGCGCGTGCTGCCCTGGCAATACGTCCCGGGCCACCTGAAGGGCGATGGTGAATACGTGCTGGAGCGGGCGCCGAAGTACATCATCCTGGGACCATCATGCGGCGTGGAACCGTCCCGGCCGCGCTTCCTGTCCGACCTCGAGCTGGCCCGCGCCCCGGAATTCAAAGAGCAGTACCAGATGCGCGAAGTCACGATCGACGTCAGCCACCTGCCGCGACATACCGAGTACCTGTGGCTCGAAGACGGCGTGATGGAGTTCGTCTACTTCGAGCGCGTCGGCGAACCGGCCTTTGCCCGCGGCACGGAAACCGACCAGTGACGCCACGGCGCCCAGTGAACGCGGTGTCAAACTGGCCCGGGGGCCGCAAACAGCCTGCGTCCCGCCGACCCACTCCCGCTGCGCAGCCGTTGCGTGTGGCCCTGCTCGCGGCCGTCTGCGCCGCGTTGACCGCCGGGCTCTTCGACATCGTGACCGGCTCGCTGTTGACGGCGCCGGCGACCGCGTCGCTGGCCGCGTGCCTGGTGGAGCTGGCACTGACCACCGTCGCGGCGGCGGGTGCGCTGGCCGTGTGCGGTGCGGCGGTGTACGTGGCGGTGCGCTGCCTGCACCGTGACGCCGGCGCGGCGCTCGGCTGCCTGGCGGCGCTGCTGACGGCGCTCGTCACGCTGCACGCGGTGCACGTGACGCTCGAGCCCACATCCGATCCACACGCTCTGCTAAAGCAACTGGCCGTCCTGGCGGCGGCGGGCGTTATCCCGCTGGTGGTCGGGCGCGGCGTCACGCGATTGTGGCGCACGCCGACGGACACCGACACGTGGAGCGCCGCGTTTCTCGCCCTTCCATGGACCCTCGGCATCGCCGGCATTGTCATCGTCGCCGCCGCTCGTAGCGGACTGGCGGCGACGGCGCCCGCGAGCGCCGGCATCATTGCTGCGGTCACGATCGCCGCCGTCGTGGCGTGGCGCCGATCGCGACGGCCACTGGACCCGCCGCGGCGAGTTCGTGCGTACGCGATCGCGGCGGGGCTCGCCGTGCTGCTGGGCGTCTCGAGCGCGTTCAAGCCGGCACCGACCACCGCCCGCGCCGACGTCGCCCCGGGCAATCCGCAGTGCGTGCGGCAGGTGATCCTCCTGACGGTCGATGCGCTGCGCGCGGATGCGATCGCCACGTACGCCGACACCGCCCCACCGACGCCGGCCTGTGAGGCCCTCGCTGCCGACAGCATCGTGTTCGAGCGCGCCTATTCGCCGGCGCCGTGGACGCTGCCGGCGTTCTGCTCGATGATGACCGCCCTGCCGCCGGAAGTGCACCGCACGACGCAGTTCTCGGCCCGGCTCGCGGCCGACCACGTAACGCTCGCCGAGCAGATGCAGGCCGCCGGCTATCTGACGGCGGCGGTGGGCGACAACCTCTACCTGATGCCGGCGTACGGCATGGACCAGGGCTTCGCGCGGTACGAGTTCTACCCGCAGACGATGCTCAACCCGCGGCGCTCGCTCGGCCGGCGACTGGAGAAGGCGCTACGGCACGACACGACCCGCAACGAAGCCGACACCCCCTACCTGACCGACCGTGCGATCACCTGGCTCGAAGGGCACCGCGACCAGGCGTTCTTCTTCTGGCTGCACTACTTCGATCCACACCTGCCGTATACTCCACCGGCACAGTACTTGCCGCCGGGAACGCCGCCGCCGCGCATCGGCACCGCCCTCTACCACGACAAGTTTCACAGCATTCGGTCGGGCTACTTCGTGCCGACGGCGGAGGAGGTGGCATGGATCCGCGGCCTGTATGACGGTGAGGTGCGGCATGTCGACACGCATGTAGCCCGGCTGCTCGCGGCACTGAAGCGGCTGGGCATCTACGAAGACGCGCTGATCATCTTCACCAGCGACCACGGCGAGGAGTTCTGGGAGCACGGTGGCTTCGAGCACGGCCACTCGGTGCACGAGGAAGTCGTCCGCGTGCCGCTGATGGTCAAGCTGCCCGGTGCCAGCCGTACGGGGCGAATCAGTACCGTGGTCTCCACCGGCAGCATCCTGCCGACCGTGCTGGATTTGTGCGGCGTCGCGCAGGATACGGCGCCGGTGGCGTACCCGTCGTTGCGGCCGTACTGGACGGGCGCGGCGCCGCCGGAAGCACCGGTGGCCAGCACGGGCTGCGGCTACTACGAGGACCAGCTTGCGATCCGCACGAACGCCGTAACGTACATCAAGCGCCTGCTCAGTGGCCGCGAGTGCGTGTACGACGCCGCACGCGACCCGCACGAACTGCTCCCGACCGGCGACGACACGTTAGTCGACGCCGCGCGCGAGCTGTTGTCGGTATGGCACGCCCGCGTCGCCGACCTGCGCAAACAGGTTGGACGTGTCGCACAGCAGGGCGTGCACCTCGACGACCGGATGCTGCAGCGACTGCGCAGCTTCGGCTACGTGGAGTGAGAAGAGCGCGATGGCGGCGGGGGATTAAGGGACTGAGAAATCATGGGATTGCGGGGGCATGTCAGGCGCGTCCTCCCGCTTCGGCTGACGGCCGACCGCTGACAGCCACCACCCCCCTACCGGCCCGCGTACTCGGCACAGGTCTTCGGCGTTTCCCACACGCGCACAGAATGCAGGGCGGCCGGCTCGAAGCGGCCCGACAGCAGCTCGTAGATCACCCGGGCGATGTTCTCGGCGCTGGGGTTCAGCTCGCGGAATTCCTCGGTGTCGTCGTTGAGATGCTTGTGGTCGAAGCGGTCGATGACGACATCCTTGACGATCTCCTCGAAGTGCGGCAGTGCGACCACCGCGCCGCTGTTCGCTTCCGGCCGCCCCGCGACCGTCACTTCGACGAGGTAATTGTGCCCGTGGCCGTTCGGGTTGTTGCACTTGCCGAAGATCGCGCGGTTCTCCTCATCGGACAGGTCGGGGCAGTGCAGCCGATGGGCGGCGGCGAACTCGAACTGTTGTGTCAGCAGGACCATGTCGGGTCGCTCCCGTTGAATGGCGTAACGCAGCGTCGGCGTCACGTACAGGGTCAGCTCCACCAGCGGCGCCTGCGGCGGCATCTCGGCCACCACCTGGGCCCAGATGTGCTCGAGCAGGTGCTCCGCGGGCATGCGCCAGCCATGCTCGCGCAACGACGCGGCGGAATAGGGGATGGCGTGACGCCGCAGCACGTCATCGAGCACCGCGATGTTGACGAGGTAACCGGTGGTCGGATCGGGCGCGCCCGCGACCGTGGCGCGCAGCCGCAGATAAGGCACGATCCCGACGGCACTGGGCCAGCCCGCCCACGAGTTGGTCACGGCGCGCGAGAATGCCACGCGCCCCGCCCAATCGCGGTCCGTCGAGAACCGTACCTCGCGTGTCAGTCGAATCACCACGAGGAATTGTATACCCGCAATGCGCGTTTGGCAGCCACCCGGCGGCCGCGTTGACGCTGCCCGGGCCCGTCGCTACTTTCGCGCCATGTCGCTGCCGTACGACTATGTCGACGCCGCCCTGCACGAACGCCGCGAGCGCGTCTTCCTGGTACTCGCGGGGGTGTTCGTCGGCGCGATGGCGATGCTGAACATCATCGGCATCACCCGCTTCGTGCACATCGGGCCGCTGGCCGTGGCCGTCGGCGTGCTGCCCTATCCGCTGACGTTTCTGTGCACCGACCTCATCGGCGAGCTTTACGGCCGCCGGCGGGCGAACTTCGTCGTGTGGGTCGGGCTGCTGGTCAACCTGCTGGTCATCGGCACACTGTATCTCGGCCAGCAGTTGCCGGCGGTTGCGGTGCAACCGCCATGGCAGACGCTGCCACTGGCGGGCGAGGTCGAGCTGGTGACGCGGGAGACCGTCTCCGGCGAGGTGGAGCTGTTCTACCTGATCTACACCTGCACGGCCGGGGCGGTGTTCGCGTCGATGGCCGCCTACCTCGCGGCCCAGTTCTGCGACGTCGCCCTGTTCCACTTCTGGAAGCGGCTGACCCGCGGGCGGCACCTGTGGCTGCGGAACAATGCGAGCACGGTCGTCAGCCAGTTCGTCGATTCGATCATGGTGATCTCGATCACTTTTGGCGGGATGCTGCTCGCGGGCGACATCACGCTTGGC
Organism: uncultured Planctomycetales bacterium; assembly: GCA_964448675.1. Classification (GTDB taxonomy): domain Bacteria; phylum Planctomycetota; class Phycisphaerae; order UBA1845; family Fen-1342; genus CAYUZU01. The sequence continues at coordinate 85,815 of CAYUZU010000006.1, read as the reverse complement.
ACATTCACCCAGTACGTCGGCAGCAACTACGCCTTCAAGTTCAGCGCCGCCCTGCTGGATACAATCCCTCTGTACATCGCGGTCCGCTACCTGTCGCGCTACCTGCGGATCGACCCGGCACGCGAACATGAAGGCTGGGAAAACAAAACCTGACCCCGCGGCTCCTTCAGGAGGTGTCCACCATGGCAGCACGAACCTGCATCGTTACCGGCGCCAGTCGCGGCATCGGCCTGGCGACCGCCCTGCGCTTCGCCCGCCAGGGCTGCAACATCGTCGCCGCGGCCCGCAACGCGGCGGACCTCGCCGAAGCCGAGGAGAAGATCGCCGCCACCGACGTCGGCTGCCGGGCCGTGCCGGCCGACGTCAGTCGGCGCGAAGGCGTGCAGCAGCTCGTGACGGCCGCCATCGAGCAGTTCGGCCGCGTGGACGTCCTCGTGAACAACGCCGGCTGCGCCCCGCTGCAGCCGATCGACGAGATGCCCGACGAAGCGTTCGACGAAGTGGCTGCGCTGAACATGGGGGCGATCTTCCATGCGACCCGGGCCGTGTGGAGCATCATGAAGCAGCAGGGCGGCGGCGTGATCGTCAACGTCTCGTCCGTGGCGTCGGTCGACCCCTTCCCGGGCTTCGCCCTCTACGGTGCGAGCAAGGCCTGGGTCAACCTGTTCACGCAGGCCACGGCAGCCGAAGGCAAGCCCCTCGGCATTCGCGTTTACGCGATCGCGCCCGGCGCGGTCGAGACACGCATGATGCGTGCCCTGATGCCCGACCTGCCCGACAAGCACGTGCTCGAGCCGGACACCGTCGCGGCCGTGATCGAATCGGTCGTCGACCCCGCCTGGGCCCCGACGACCGGCCAGACGATCTTCGTGAAAAAGTAGCGGTCGCCGCCCGAATCGTGCACCGTGGCGGCGTCACCAGCCCGCGCGATACCTGCGCCGCAACCACAGGTTTGCGTCCGGGTCACCGGTGACCTTCATCGTCGCCGGGTCAAAACCGATGCGCTTGCCACTGCGGATCGCGACGTTGCCGAGCAGCACCGTCTCGGCCAGCGGCCCCGCGTAGTCGAAGTTCGAGCCCGGCGTGCCGCGGCCCTTGCACGCCTCGATCCACTCGGCGTGGTGGCCGATCGAGCGCGGCAAACGCGGCGCCGGCCGCTCGTAGGCCTGCATCTTCTCCTCCGGAATGATGCGCAGCCCGGCCGCCCCGTGTGCCCCGCATATCATCTTGCCCTTGTCGCCGTGGAACAGCAGCCCGCCGCACGTATTGCCCATGCGCCGGTCCTCCTCCAGCTCGCGGGGCCGCTCGGGCATCAGCCCGCCATCGTACCAGGTGACCTTGAGCGGCGGCTGCTTGCCACGGACTGGGAAGTGGTAGTGCACGATCGACGCCCGCGGATACGACTCTTCATTGAACGGCTTGTTCCAGTTGAGCCCGGCCGGCACGAACGTCGAATAGCTCGCCTCGACACTCTCCGGGTAGGTCAGGTCGAACGCGTAATAGAGCGGGTCGAAGATGTGGCAGCCCATGTCCCCCAACGCCCCCGTCCCGAAGTCCCACCAGCCGCGCCACAGTGCCGGGAGATACGCCGGGTGATACGGTCGCTCCGGCGCCGGCCCCAGCCACAGGTCCCACGAAAGGTGATCGGGCTCCGGCGGCTTCTCGGTCGGCCGGGCGATGCCCTGTGGCCAGACCGCGTGCGGCGTCCAGGCCTCGACGTGCCGCACTTCTCCGATCGCACCGTCTTCGAGCCACTCGCGCAGCAAACGCATCGTCTCCATCGCGTGGCCCTGGTTGCCCATCTGCGTCGCGACGCCGGTCTCGCGCGCCGTGCGCGTCAGGCGCCGCACCTCGTCGACCGAGTGCGCCAGCGGCTTCTCGACATACACGTGCTTGCCGAGCTGCATCGCCGCCAGGGCCGCCACCGCATGCGTGTGGTCGGGCGTGGCGATGACAACGGCGTCGATGCCCTTCTCTTTCTCGAGCATGACGCGGAAGTCGCGGTACCGGCGTGCGTCCGGATAGCGTTCGAAGGTCTTCGCCGCGTGCCGCCAATCGACGTCACACAGCGCCACGATGTTCTCGCTGGCGACATTCTGCAGATCGCCCGCCCCCTGCCCGCCGACCCCGATGCCGGCGATGTTGAGCTTCTCGTTCGGCGAGCGCCGCCCGCGCCCGCCCAATACAGCCCGCGGCAGGAACGTGAACATGGCGGCGGTCCCGGCGGCGGTTCCCAGAAACTGGCGGCGATTGATGGTGGCCATGGTGCTGCTCCTCGGCGACGGGGCCGGAATCGGCCCGGCGCCGCCCGGCGTTCGTCAACGGTTGCTTGGCACCGGGCATTATACGTCTCTTGGCCGGCCGCCGTAACCGTCGCGCCGCACGGCTTGACGTCGCAGCAGGACGGCCGCAGACTCGGTCGTGAAAGGAGTACTCCCGATGTCGCGAAGATTTATCGTACTGGCGGCGGCCGCCGCCCCACTGTTCGTCGGCCTGCTGGTGGCCCACGCCAACGCCCCCGCCGACCTCGTCAAGAGCCGCGACGGCAAGGCCGTCGGCTACAAGGACACGCCGATCCTGCCGTGGACGAAGTACCACAAGCACGACCCGGACCGGCCGCTGCCACCCAAGGTCTCGCCCGGCAAGCCAAGCTGCCCGGGTCAGGTCGGCACCGCCCCTTCCGACGCGGTGGTGCTGTTCGACGGCGATGATCTGTCGCAATGGGAATCAAGCCAGTGGCGCATCGAGGGCGGCGACCTGGTCGTGACCGAGGGAGACCTCGTGAGCAAGGCGTCGTTCGGCGACTGCCAACTGCACCTGGAGTGGCAGGCACCCGACCCGCCGCGCGGCCCGCAGATGAACCGCGGCAACAGCGGCGTGTTCTTCATGCAGCGCTACGAGGTGCAGATCTGCGATTCGTATACCGAGACCATTTACCCCGACGGCTCGGCGGCGGCGATCTATGGCGAAACGCCTCCACTGGTCAACGCAACCCGCCCGCCGGGAAAGTGGCAGACGTACGACATCATCTTCACGGCCCCGCGTTTCAAGGACGGCAAGCTGGTCGAGCCGGCGTACGTGACGATGTTCCACAACGGCGTCCTGGTGCACCACAATACGAAGATCCACGGTCCCTGCGCCTGGCGGGTAATCAAGCCGTACGAGCCCCATCCCGCAAAGCAGCCACTGATGCTCCAGGCCCACGGCAACCCGGTGCGCTATCGCAATATCTGGGTGCGGCCGCTGGACAAGACCGGGACCGCCGCGGGCGACTGAGCATTGCGGAACGCGCTTGGTGCCGCCGCGGGCGTTTGCTATATTGGCGCGCGTTATGGGGCTGCGCGGTAGTGGGCTGTGCAGCGGCAGTAGTAGCGTTTGTCTTGCGGAGGGTAAGCGAAGTGACTTCCACGATGTGTGTCGTGCGCGTGCTTGGCGCGCTGTTGGCGGCGGCTTGTTGGGCCGGCGCGGCCAGTGGGCAGTATGCCCCGCGAAACTACTACGGTGCGCCGCTGGAGCCGGTCGACAAGATCTTCCACGGCGCCGGCCAGACGTACCGCTCCGAGCCGCTCAACCACGCGTTCGAGAACTACGGCGCGATGATGGGCGACACGATGTACCCCGTCGTGTTCATGGATTACAACAGCATCAACTCCTCGCTGGGCTTCTACCAGAACCTCAAGACCCGCCTCGAACAGATCGAGGCCGACACCGGCAAGTACGTCATCCCGCAGTTCGGCTTCTACATCCCCTCGGCCGGCATGCCCGACGGCCAGTACGAGGCCCAGTTGCAGCGTATGGCCGACGGCCTGAACCTGCTCGACCGCCCGTGCTACATGCGCATCGGCTACGAGTTCAACGGCGTCTGGTACGACCCGCTGTATCAACCGACAAGCTTCAAGCACGCCTTCCGCCGCGTGGTCGACAAGCTGCGCGCAGAAGAGGTCGAGGCGGTGAGCGTGTGGAACCCCTACCCGGGCTGGCACAGCTACTACGGCAGCTGGAACTACATGAGCCAGTTCTACCCCGGGGACGACTATGTCGACTGGTTCGGCATGGATCTCTTCTCCGCCAGCGACATCAACAGCCCGCACACCGCTACGCTCATCCAGCAGGCGGACGCCCACGGCAAGCCGATGCTGATCGGCGAGGCCACCCCGCGCTACATCGGGGCGGATCAGGCGTCCGACTGGAACGCCTGGTACCAGCCGTTCTTCAACCTGATCCGCAACAACCCGGGCATCAAGGGCCACGCCTACATCAACTGGGATTGGGGACTGACGACCGAGTGGTCCAACTGGGGCAACGCCGACCTGACACAGGGACACGCTTTCGTTCGCGAGAATTACATCGCGGAAATGACCGACCCCATCTGGGCCCACGCCACCGGCGAGCGCCAATCTTGGATGGTGATTCCCGAACCGGCCACGTGGCTGGGCGTGCTGCTGCTCGTACCGTTCTTCGGCCGCCGCCGCGCCGCGTAGGCCTTTGGCGGATCGCCCCGGCGCCGCCCGCAAGCATCACCTACCCATCCCGCCGCAGCCGCGTTAGGCTGCGCAGCAGGGAGTGCGCCGCACGCACCATTCCGGGCCACGCCGAGATTCGCAAGGAGCCAGCCATGTCCTCCCGTCGCCTCATCGCCGCAGGCCTCTGCCTGTGCCTGCTGTCCTGCACCAATTCGCAATCCGAGCCGGCCGCCGCTGCCGACAACAACGGCGCGTCCGAGTCAGCCGGCCTGACCCTCCCCGCTGGCTTCACCGCGACGATCGTGGCCGACGAACTCGGCCGCGGCCGGCACATCATCGTGCGCGAGAATGGCGACATCTACGTTTCGCTGCGGCAGAAACACCCCGATCACGACGCCGGCATCGTCGCCCTGCGCGACACGAACGACGACGGCCGCGCCGATGAGATCAAGTACTTCGGCGACGTCGCCGGCACGGGCATCGACCTTTACGGCAGCTACCTCTACTTCGGCGAACGAACGCGCGTGGTGCGCTTCAAGTTCGCCAGCCCCACCGAGCTGGTGCCCAGCGGCCCGCTCAAGGTCGTCATCGACGGATTTCCCGAGCAGCGCGCCCACGCCGCCAAGCCCATCACCTTTGACGACCGCGGCCACTTGTACGTGAACATCGGCGTGCCGTCGAACGCCTGTCAGGAGCAGGTGCGCACGCCCGGTTCGCCGGGCCGGCGGCCCTGCCCGGAACTCGACGGCCGCGGCATCTACCGCTACGACGCCACGGAGCTCAACCAGCAGCATCCCGGCGACGGGCTGCACTTCGCCACCGGGCTGCGCCAGACGGTCGCCCTGGAATGGAACCCGCACGTCAAGCACCTCTACCTCGTCATGCACGGCCGCGATCAGCTCGATTCGCTCTTCCCCGATCACTACGACCAGCAGGACAACGCCGAGCTGCCCGCCGAGGAAATGCACCTCGTCCGGCGCGGGCTCGATGCGGGCTGGCCGTATACGTACTGGGATCCGCGCCAGGACGCGCGGATGGTCGCGCCCGAGTACGGCGGCGACGGCACACAGCAGGCCCCGCCCCGCAAGTACGCCCGGCCCATGGTCGCCTTCCCGGCACACTGGGCGCCCAACGACATGGTCTTCTACGACGGCGCCCGCTGGCCGCAGCGCTTCGCCAAGGCCCGGCGCTTCCCCCAACGCTACCACCACGGCGCGTTCATCGCGTTTCACGGGTCGTGGAATCGGGCCCCCCTGCCGCAACGCGGCTACCAGGTCGTGTTTCAGCCGCTGGACGGTGCGTCGCCCGCCGGCGATTACGAGACCTTCGCCGACGGATTCGCGGGCCGCGAAGAAATCCAGAGCCCCGGGCAGGCCGAACACCGGCCCTGCGGCGTGGCGCTCGGGCCGGACGGAGCGCTTTACGTGGTCGACTCGGTGAAGGGGCGCGTCTGGCGGATTCGCTACGCCGGCGCTTAGGTCGGCGAACGCGCGGCCGCGGGACTGGCCGACCCCCACGTCGGGATGCTACCTTGTTACGCCATGGCGTGTCGCACTTCGTCTCGGGGCGGGGAGGTGCGGCGCCGGCCGTGTAGCAACCTGCAGTCCGACAGGATACAGCGAGGTGTCGATGTCCCGTGGCGAGCAGATTATCCGACACTGGTGCATGTTACAGACCTTGCAGCGCCGCGGCGTCGGGCTCACGCTGCGCGAGCTGGCCGACGAATACGGCATCAGTGAGCGCACCGTGCAACGCGACTTCGAGTGCCTGCAGGAAGTCGGCTTCCCGATCGAGTTCGAAGAGGACGACTTCGGCAAGCGCTACTGGCGGCTGCCGGAAGGCTACATTCGCACCGCACCGCTGATCCTCACCATCACCGAGGCCGTCTCGCTATACCTCGCCGAGCATCTCCTCGCCCCGCTGGCCGGCACGCAGTTCGCCGCCGGCCTGCGCAGCCTGCTCGACAAGATCCGCAGCCAGATTCCCGCGCGGGCGCTCGAGTACTTCCGTGAGCTCGACGAGACACTGTACGTCCGCCGCATCGGGTTGACCGACTACACTGCCCACGCCGGCACCATCGAAACCCTCACCACCGCCGCCCGCACGGCCCGCACCGTCGCGCTCAGTTACGAATCGCTCTGGCGCGGCGAACAATACCAAACCCAGTTCGACCCCTACGGCCTGGTGTATTTCGACGGCGACCTCTTCGCGGTCGGCCACTCACACCGCGCCGACGCCGTCCGCGTGCTGAAGATCAGCCGCATCGGCGACGCGGCCCTGACCGAGGCCACCTTTCAGCGTCCCAAGCGCTTCAACCTCGGCGACTACTTCCAGAACACCTTCGGCATCGTCCAGGCCGACGCCCGGCCGGTGAAGATCGAGGTGCACTTCCACGGCCCGGCGGCGGCGCTCGTCGAAGAGCGGATCTGGCACGAAAGCCAGAAGCTGGAGTGGCTGCCCCCCGAACCCAGCCTGTTCGCACCGGCGCCGAGCACGAGCGATGCGCTGCGGGCGGTGTTTCGCTTGTCGAACACGGTCGAGTTCAAGCGTTGGCTCAAGGGCTTCGGCGCCATGGCGGAGGTCATCAAACCCGCCTGGCTGCGCGCCGAGCTGCGCGCGGAGCTCCTCGCAGCCGCCGAGCGGCATCGCTAGCCGGGCGCTCCTGCCGCCAATCTGGCGAAAAAATCCCGCAGCAAGCGAAATCGGTCCGCCAATATCTGCGACCACGTGCGAGCCTGGCCCCCAGATCTGGTGGCCCGACACACCCTGTCGGACCCTGACTTGCGTTAGGGCCGACCCGGACTGACGCCCCGCGCTCGCACCCTTCTTCCGTGGGCTGCGGAGTGCTGCTGTCGCAGGCTCCGGTCCCGGGGGAAGGGCACGACGGCCGGCTCGCCCCACCGCGGGTGAGCCGCCGTCTGCTGTCCTGGTGCATCGCGGAACCGGCGCGCCGTGGTGGCTGCTGATCCGCCGAACACCGCTGGGCCAGGGGGGACGGAGTGCCGAATGTTGTGTGCTGCCAGGAAACGCAAGTGCTACTACCGGCGGGTGGTGACGAAGGACAAGTCGTCCGTCGTCCACTTCGGGTTCGCACCGCACCCCGACGCGTTGATCGAAGCCGACGCGGCAAGCTGGCAATGCTACGCGCGCCGTCTCGCGGCCGACGGCTTTGAACTCGTCGAGCTCGTCGACACGACCAGGCGCCGGACCAAACCGCGGCGCCGATCCGGCCGCGCCAGCAACGGTACCTGAGGCGGCTTGTCGCGTTCGCGCGTACACCCGGGCGAACGCCAGTCAGCGTGCCGCCATCTGCATGAAAACGTGCTGGAACAACCCCATGTCGTGCAGATCGACGTCGGCGTCGTAGTCCAGATCGTAAGGGATGTACTCCGGTGCCGGCGGGCCGACGTCGGGACCGGTCATGCCAACGCCCCATTCGGTGAAATCTGCCGCACCGACCACGCCGTCGTCATCGAAATCGCCGGCGACCGCGCGGATGCCATGCAGCCGCAGCAGATCCGGCGGACACCCGTCGACGCCGCAGATGAACACGTCCAGCGCGTCGACATTGTCACCGTCGCCCAGGCCGAGCCAGGCGGCGAACGCCAGCGGCATCGGCTGTGGCAGCCCCGGCGTGGCCAGAAAGATGTCGGCACCGCCGGTCCCGCCGCGGCTCAGCAGCGTAAACGAGCCGGGGGCCAGCGAGAACAGCACGGCGTCGCCAGCGCCGAACTCGCCGATCAGGCCGCGGTCGATCACGACCAGGGCGTCGATGTCGTCCGCGGGTGCCAGGCCCAGCGCCATCGCATCGGCGTACATCGTCGTGAACGAGCCGCGCCCCGGCGCTTCGTTGTAGAAGATGTTGGCGCCGCTGGGCTCGAAGGGGAACGAGAGCTCCTGCAGCGCGGGCGATTCGCTCGTCAACGTGAAGAAGACGTTCGCCGGCCCGTCGCTGCGCGTGGACGACGGAAACTGCCCGGACGCGTCGACCTCGTCCTGTTCGGCCTGGGGCCCCGCGTCGTCGCGGGCGTGCGTGGTTGGCAAGGCCGCGTAGTCGGTGCCGCCTTCGTTGAAGTTGTTGCGGACGAGGCCGTTGTTCCCCGTGCCGCGCCGCTGAACGCGTCCGTCCAGCGTGAAGCTGTCGATCGTCATGAAGAGATCACCCGCGGCCTGTCCGCGTCGGGCCTGGTCCTTCGCGTTGTAAGGCACCTCGCCCTGGATCTGCCACGGCAGGGGGGCGGCGAGGCCGACGGTGGCGCGATCGACGGAAAACTGGATCGTGAAATACGCGCCCGACGCCAGGCCGAACGTCGGGCTGGAGAGCGCATCGAGCTCGTCCGCGGGCCCGAGGCCGAGCGCGAAACTCGGAACCGCCACCGACGGAATCGGCTCGCTCAAGGCGAAGACGTCGCCGGCGCGCAGCGGCTCGTCGCGAATCGTCGGCGACTCGAGGTCGAACGAGTAGAGCGGCGCCGGCAGCGGGAACAGCGGCTCTGAGCCCGTCGCGGGCACCGCCGCCATCGCAACAAGAAACCCGATCGCGAGGCCCCCCATCGGCCCATAACGATACTTCGGCTGGCGCGCGCTTCCCATCAATCTCCCTCCACTGCGTGACAAACCTGGGGTCGGCCGCTGCTCCCTTCCGACGCCGACGCGTTTTCTCCGCGCTGCTGCCATGATACACCGATCCAGCGGGGCCATGCGAGGTCTTTTTCGAGCAAGCCCAGCAACAGTCGCGCATGGTACGTGTAGCCCCGCTCGTGGTCGAAGGACCGATACGCCTTGCGCCACGCGGCCGCGGCCGCACCGCGCTCGCCCCGCGCCAGGTGCATGACACCCTGGTGAAAATGCAGCTCTCCCCAGCGGCGCCACGGCTGGTCCGCCGCGTCGACCTGGACCTGAACCGCTTCCAACGACGTCGTGCCGCGGCAGTAGTCGTACAGGGCCTGGAGCCAGGCGGCGTCCTGCGACGGCTCCAGCGCCGCCGTGTAGTCCACTTCGGCGGCGCGCTGCGCGAGCAACGTCCGCGCCCGATCCGGCTGGCCCAATAATCGCAGGATCGCCGACGCCCACAGGACGTCGCGAGCCGCGGGCTCGGCGGCCAGCGCGTCGGCGTGCTGACGCGCGGCAAACAGGTCGTCGCGCTCGGCATCGAGCAGTGCGGGGTAGACGTGGACGTAGAAGATGCTGTTGGGATCATACGCCACGCACGCTGCCAGGTCCGCCGCCGCCGCGTCGAGGTCTCCCAGCCAGTAGTGCAGCCGCCAGCGGTAGTGCAGGGTTTCCCAGCGGTGCGCGCCGGTCGCGGCAACGGCGAGCGCGCGGTTGCGGGCGTCCAGGGCTGCCGCATAGCGCCGCATGCTCTCGAGGCACTCGGCCTCGGCCGCGATGGGCCGATCGTCGCCGGGATCGACGCCCTGGCCCTCGCGTGCCCAGTGCAAAGCATGGTCGTAGTGTTCGGCCATCTCGGCGTCGCCGCGCGTGCCCTCGCTGCCGCGATAGATTTCGGCCGCGAGGCGATGGGTGATCGACAGCAGATAGTAGGGATAGGCGCGATAGTGACCCTGATCGATCAGTTGCCGCAGAGCACCGGCGGCTTCGTCAAAACCGTCGAGACTGCGCGTGGCGTAGAGTTGCTGGTTGCGCGCCCGCGCGAGCTGCAGCACGGCCTGCGGGAAGAAGGCATGGCGCTGCGCCCGCTGCGCGATGGCGGCACGGTAGGCCACCGCCGCCTCATCGGGCTCGTCGAAGTGAATCGCCAGTCCGCGAAAGAACCACCCGGCCGCCGTCACCGGATCACCCAGCGTGGCCGCGCGCGCCAGCGTCGCGTGCGCTACGGGCGGGTCGCATTCGCGCCGTTGCAGCCACGCCAGCAGGTAGACGCTGCGCGGGTCCGCGGGATAGCTGGCCGCCGTCTGCTCGGCCTGCTGCAGCCCCATCGGCAGCTCGTCCTGCCCGACATACCACAGCACGTCGGCGATCCGCGCTTCGATGCCGCGGGCGCCCAGCGCGCGGGCCTGTCGGAGCTGCGGCGTGATGTCCCCATCCGGCGTGCGATAGTCCACGTAGACGAGCTGCTCGTAGGCCGCCCGGGCCAGCGCTTGCGCCCGTTCGCGGCGCGTCGCGTGCATGTGCCAGGCCAGTCCCGCGGCCAGCACGATCACCGCCGCCGCGGACACAGCCGCGGCGCTCAGCGCCTTGTGCCGCCGCACCCACTTGATCGCTTTCTCCACCGGCGTCGCACGGCGCGACAGAATCGGCCGGCCCTCGGCAAAGCGCTGCAGGTCTTCGGCCAACTCGGCGCCGGTGGCATGACGCCGCGAGGGCTCCTTCTCGATTGCCCGCAGCACGATCGTCTCGAGATCGAGCGGCACCTGCGCGTTGTGTTGCCGGAGGGAAGTCGGCTCGGCCTCGCAGATGTAGTGCATCATCTGGGCGCGCGACTCGCCGGCAAACGGCTTGCGCCGCGTAAGCACCTCGTACATGGTCACGCCGAGAGCGTAGATGTCGGTCCGCCGGTCGACCACATCGGCTTCGCCGCGAATCTGCTCGGGCGACAGGTACGCCGGCGTCCCCATCACCTCGCCGCTGGCCGTCAGGTGCGGCTCGCTCGTGAGGCGCGCGAGCCCGAAGTCGGTCACATGCAGCCGGTTGGCCGCGTCCAGCAGCAGGTTGTGCGGTTTGATGTCGCGATGGATGATGCCGGCCTCGTGCGCCGCGTGCAGCGCTTCGGCGACCTCCGCGAACATGCGCGCCATGTGCCGGTAGTCCTCACGCGTCCAGGTAATCTCGGTCGCGGCACCGTCGTCCTCGGCGGCGGGCGGCGTTTCCAGCTCGACGGCCGATGCCGCGGCTGCCGGCGCATGGCTCGGCAGCCGTACGGACGACGACGCGCGGGCCCGCGTGGAGCTGATCAGGTCCGGTCGGCTGCGGATGACCGTGTCGAGTCCGACACCGTCGACGAGCTCCATCGCGTAGTAGTACTGTCCGCGGAACTCGCCCTGCGCGTAGATCGACACGACGTTGGTGTGGTGCAGGCGGGCGGCCGCCTGGGCCTCGGCCTTGAAGCGCTGCACGGCGATCTGCCCGTGGCGTGCCCACCCGGGCAGGATCTTCAAGGCCACCTCGCGCCCCAGCGACACCTGTCGCGCGCGATAGACGATGCCCATGCCGCCGCGGCCGATCTCCGCCAGGATCTCGAAATCCCCCAGTCGCGTCCCGGATACCAGGCTGTCGTCGCTGATCCCCCCCAGCAACACCGACCCGCGTGAGACGGCTCTCGGGTCGGCCCCCGGCGCACCGGGGCGGGGCTCAACCGCGTCGAACCCCAGCGCTTCCTTCAGGTCCGCGATCAGAAGATCATCCTCCGCGTCGGATTGCGACACGGTCGCTTCTGATGGCGGCTCGGGAGCACCCGCCCCGGCGGGGAGAGCCGCGCCGGCGGCGAAGACCGCGTGTCCGCAATGCGGGCAGACGCCGCTGGCCTCGTGGTCAGGCAGCGTCGTGGCCGAAGCGCAGTTTGGACAGACCACGTTTTTCACGATCTCGTTCATCTACCGCCTCTCCCATCGGATAGACGGTTTGGCTGCAGAGTTGACGCGGTTCCGATAACTGCGTGGCAGCGGGCCCGCGGGCCACCGAGAAACGCAGCTCAAACATCCCCATCCGGGTCCAACTCGCCCAAGCGGTCACGCAACCGCCTCAGCACACGGCTGCGGGCCTGGTAGACGCTGGCCTTGCTCAGGCCCAGCGCGTCGGCAGTTTCATCCACTGGCTGACCCGCCAGCACGTGCATCTCGAACGCGCGGATGGTCTGTGGCTCGAACTCGCCCGCGATCGATTTCATGGCCCACCGCAGCCGATGGAGCTGCCACTCGCGTTCCCAGCGGGCGTCCATGCTGGCTTCCTGCTCGCCGGCGACGTAGTCGAAATCGTGCGGGTCCAGGACCGCGGGCTGCCTGGCCTGGCGATTCGCGCGCCGCCCCATCGCGTGGACGACCGCCGAACGTAAGTACGAGCGGAACCGCCCCTTGCGCGCGTCGTACTCGAACCCCTCGATCGCCTTGAACAGGTACATCTCCACCTCCTGGACGATGTCCTCGGCGTCATCGTGGCTGGCCCCCCGGTGGCGGGCGTAGCGGTAGAGGAGCTGGCCGTACCGCTCGTGGAATTCCTGCCAGGTGATGGAGTCCGAGCGATCGCGCAATCTCAGCAGGAAAGTCAGCCTGGTGGAATCCTGCGGCGGCATGACAACCATTGTTCCACAGCCCCCCCCCGCTCACAAGCGGGAAATCGCCCGGAAGCGGGTGCAAAGTCCGAGAACGCGACATCAAAATGTCAAAATGTCCGCAACCGCGTCTACGTTGGGGTAGACTAGTTGATAGAGCATTGCGTCATGTCTCTGACAGGGGTGGTGCGGGGCCGGGTACGCATGCCTTTGCCCCCGCGTTCGGCCGGGCCGGGCCGAAAGGAGGAACACATCATGTTCACCGCGTGCTTCCACCAATGGGGGCGGCAGGTCGCCTGCGCGCTCGTGGCCTCGATCGTCGCACCCGCCAGCAGCCAGTTGGGCGGCATCGATGTCCAGGCCAACCTGGACCCTCCGGGAACCGTGCAGAACGAGGTCGCCATGGCGCTCAACCCGGCGCGGCCTGGCAATGTCCTCATGGTCTACAACGATCATCCGTGGTCCGGCGGCGTAGGCATCGGGGTCAGCTACAGCCTCAACGGCGGCGCGACCTGGTTCGACCTGCAGCTCACCGTGCCGGGCCTGCCGCGTCACTTCGACCCGATGGCGGCCGCCGACGCGAACGGTACGTTGTACGCGGGCTGTATCGCGGCCGACAACAGCGTCCCCGCCAACAGTGGCGTTTACGTATGGTCATCGGCCGACGGCGGTGTGACCTGGCAGGGCCCGACGCAAGTGGCGTTTGACCCCTCGGGCAACAACACGCTCAACGACCGCGGTCACATGATCGTCGACACCAACCCGACCAGCCCCTACCTGAACTACGTGTATGTCACCTGGATCAAGGATGTCGGCACCAGCGGCCCGTTCAGCGATATCTGGTTCGCGGCGGCTCCGCCAGGCGGCGCGAATTTCCCTGTCGTGACCATGGTCAATGATACGCCGGGGACCGCCATGGGACACGCCCCGCACATCGCCGCCGCCAGCGACGGCACCCTCTACTGTGTGTGGACCCATTACGACGTCACCATCAGCGGCCAGACCACCTGCCGGCTGATGTTCGACGTCTCGCACGACGGCGGCGTCACCTGGGGCCCCGACATCTGGGTGCTCAACCGCACCTTCTTCACCGTGCCACGCGTATTCACTGACACCGCCGGCCCTCCCGGCGTCCGCGGCGACACCGCCCCCGCCATCGCCGTCCACCCACAACTCCCCCACGAAGTGTATGTCGTCTATCCCGAAGACACGGATGGCCCCGGCATCGGCGACGAGGGTAACATCATCTGCCAAATCACTGGCGACGGCGGCACCACCTGGTCAGCCCCCATTCAAGTCAACGCCGGCGGTTACGCCGCGGGGCAAGACTTCGCACCCTGGATCACCGGTAAGCCCGACGGCACACTCGACGTCGCCTGGTATCATGGCGGTCTGGCTGACAACGTCCCCGTCCAGTGGGGCGTGGCTGTCGCCCGCAGCACCGACAACGGTATGACGTGGGGCGACCCGGGCATCATCAACGACGTCGTCGTGCCAGCCCCCTTCGATGCCTGGATGACCAACCGCTGGCTCGGCGAATACCTCGCCATCGTCGCCGACCCGACCTGGGCCTACGTCGGCTTCGCGTCGGCCATCAACGACCAGTTCGGCGACGTTTTCTTCGACAGCGTCAATAACGCCACCTTCGGCGATTGTGATGGCGACGGCCTGCCCGACTTCCTCGCAATCATGAGCGGCCTGGTTCCTGACGCGAACGGCAACGGCATCCCCGACATGTGCGAGCCTTGGTTCGCCGAGTTCTCCATTGACATTGGTTCCGATTCCGAACTCAGCGACATCCAGGCCGACGGCGACGACACGTTCGATCCCGGCGACGTGTACTACTGGCAGGGGCCGCGCGTCATCCCGCCCGGCCGTGACGGCTTCAAGGACGACGCCATGACCTTCGGCGGCGATCCGTGGCCGGATCCCCCGGACCCGACCGGCGCCACCCGCGTGCCGATCGGCGCCGGCACGCCGCAGTTTTACAACGATTACCTCGACCTGGACGGTCATGATCAGATCGACCTGCCGCTGGCTGGCATGGAGTTCCCGCTGCCGTTCGGCGGGTCGGGTTGCATTCACCCGCCCGAGAACCTGCTGATCTCGTACGACGACGACATGGGGATCGGCTGGCCCGTGGTGGACGTACCGATCAACGCACCATCGCCCGCATTCCAGTTACACGGTACGACGGCGGCGGAGGACGAGGTCGTGGGCGCGACCGTCATGCTGCTGCCATCGTCACCACCCTACCCCTTGGCCGGTATCTACAACTTCGCCTCGGAGTTCCAGGTGCACCAGAACCTCGCGCCCAACCCTGATCTGGGCGAGCCCGATGACGACGACGTGGACTCGCTGGACGTCGTCATGCAGCCTGGCATGTGCTTCGTCTGGCTCTTCAGTGTCGACCACGAAGGCGCTGCATTGCTCGACCCCGGCGACATCTACGAGGCCACGTTTGGCGGCGGACCGATCCCGGTGATCGACGACGTCGCCCATCTCGGCCTGCCCGACGAGGTCGATATCGACGCGTTCGAATTCACCTGGCTGCCGCTGCCCGAGGACCCCGCGCAGCCCATGCTCGCTCTCCTGTTCAGCGTCGACGACGACGACCCGATGACGTTCGGCGACGAGTCCGGCGGCCTGAATCCCAATCAGATCTACATCTCCTGGCTGACCGGCTTCAGCATGCCGTTCACGGATCCGCTGGAGGATGATGTCGACGCATTGACCATCTGGCTGGAACCGCTGGAGAAGGGCGCCTGCTGCTATGACGTGACGGCCCCCGCATGCCTGGTCTCGGACCAGGCCACGTGCGTCATGCGTTACAACGGAATATGGCAGGGCCCGGGCACCGATTGCAGCGACCTCGACGGCAACGGGGTCGCCGACGCCTGCGAGGAGCGCGGCGCATGCTGCTACGGACAGAATCCGGTCCAGTGTGTCACGACCACGGCGCAGGACTGCACGAATCTGCTGGGCATGTATTACGGCCAGGGCACGGATTGCACCGACGCGAACGGCGACGGCATCGCGGACATCTGCGAGCCGGCCGCCACCTGCTACGGCGATTCGAACTGTGACGGCGTGATCAACTGGCGCGACATCGACTTCTTCGTCGCGGCGCAGAATGACAATGTCTCCGGCTGGTACGCGATGCACATGAGCCTGCTGGGGCACCCGCCGTACTGTCCGTTCCGCAACAACGACGTGAACGCCGACGGCATCGCAAACTGGCGCGACATCGACCCGTTCGTCGCGCTGCAGAACACGACGTGTCCGTAGGGCGCTTCGCAGATTCCTGTAGCGGCTGACGGCTCGTCAGCCGCAGGCCTGCGGGCCGCAGGCCGCTACACGAAAACACGAACCGCTCCAGAGCGGCGAAACGGGCGGATGCAATGGGCAGGCCCCGACAAAGTCGGGGTTTGCCCGTGCACACCAAGTCATCAATCGCCCGGGGCCCTGCTTGGGCGACCAGCCCCCTACCGCCGGCGCCGCAGGCCGAGCAACGCGCCATAACCGCCCACGAAGCACCCGAAACTGACCATGCCGACCGCGCCGCATGCACCGCAGTTCGGGATCACGTCTGCCAGGGCCGATGCCGGCGAATTCGGATCGTTCAGATCCCCGAGCTCGCTCTCGCGCGGCAGGTCGACGTCGTTGGCATCTTCCTCGTCTTCGTCCCCGGCGGCCGACTCCTCGCAGGCGTCCCCGGTGCCATCCCCGTCGGCGTCGGCCTGGTCCGCGTTCGCCGTCGACGGGCAATTGTCCTGGCAGTCCAGCACCCCGTCACCGTCGCTGTCGCTGTCCGCCGTCCCGCACCCGCACTCGCCGGGCTCGGTCTTGCCTGCGTCATTGGGGCAGTTGTCCTCGCTGTCTGGCGTGCCATCGCCGTCGGCGTCCGCGACGAGGCCCGCATCCCGCGTCGCGTCGTTGCCCGCTACCGTGAAGACGTCCGTGCGAAACGTCGCCGGATCGACGTCCGAGTCCGCCGTGTCATCGCCGCCCTGATCCTGATCGGTGAAGCTGTAGCCATTCAGCGGCGTCACGCGGATGACGTAGTCGCCCGCGACCACCTTGAACTGATAGGCGCCAGCCGCGTCGGTGTTGGTGGAGAACAACACCTCGTCGTCGGAACTGCCGGCTTCGCCGTCGCCGCCGTCCGTGTAGATCGTGACGAGGGCGCCATCGGCACCACTCTCGCCGCCGTCCTGCTCGCCGTCCTCGTCCGCGTCGAGCCACACGTAGTCGCCGATGGTGTACAGCACGGCCACACCCGCATCCACGGTGTCCAGTTCCTCGCCCGAGCTCAGCACGAAGACATTGGTCTCGCCGGTGTCGGGGTCCGGATCACTGTCGGCGGCGTCGTCGCTGCCGCGATTCTGCAGGACGAAGCTCTTGCCCGCCGGCGCGGTGAACTTCACGTAGTAGCTGCCGGGGGCCAGCCCGGTGAACTCGAACTCGTTGACGTTGTTGGCTGTATCGGTCGCCGCCCCGGCGCCGTCAGCCCAGATCTCGACGTCGGCATCGCCGCTGGTGATCTTGGACTCGCCCGCGTCCTGGATGCCATCGCCGTCCGTGTCGTCGTAGAGAATGCCGCTGACCGTCGCCGGCTCGTACAACCCCGCGTCCAGGTCCTCCTCGTCCGTATCCGCGGCCAGCGAGATCGCGGCACTGCAGCCCGTCACGTCATCCACGTCCGAGTCCGCCGTGTCGTCGCCGCCCTGATCCTGCGGCGAGAACGCATATCCCGCGGGCAACGTAACCAGGATGTAGTAGTCGCCCGGTGACAGGCTGGTGAAGGAGAAAACGCCGCTGCTGTTGGTTGTTTCCGTGTCAACCAGCGTGTCGTCGTTGCCGCCGCAATCGGCGGTTGCGTCGGGGCCCGTGTCGTAGAGCTTGACGGTGACCCCGGACAGGCCGGTCTCGGCAGTGTCCTGCACGCCATCCCCGTCCGTGTCGACCCAAACAAAGTCACCGATGGAGCCGGGGTCGGTCAGGCCGGCATCCTGGTTATTGAACGTCCCGCCACCGGTGCCGTTGATGATGGCGGTGTAGCCGTCGCGGTCCGCAACACTGTCGCCGCCCGTCGCCGTGAATACCTTGCCCGTCGGCGCAGCGAACACGAGGAAGTAGCGGCTGTCGGCGAAGCCGGCGAACGAGTAGTTGCCGGAGCCGTCGGTGGTGTCGGTGGCCTCGAGGACGTCGTCCGCGTCGCCGATGACGTCGTCATCGCTCGAATAGAGCGTCACGGTGACCCCGCTGACACCGGTCTCCCCGTCGCCCGGCTCGTAGTTCCCGTCGCCATCGCTGTCGAGGAAGACCAGATCGCCGATGGTGACAGCAGCCGTCCCCGCTGCGGGCAGCAGAAGCAGCGGCAAGACCACGGGCAGCCATCGACAGGTCAGTGAGGAGGGGCGGCGCGCCGGACGGAAGGTCAGGTTGGACATTGTTTCATCCTTGGTACGTCGAATTCGGTAAGTCGCTTCCTGCCAGTTGTTTAGAGCGACCACGACCCGTCGGCGACACCCTGACCGCCTGACGGCCCGCTGCCATCGCTGTTATCGGCTCGTCACCGGCTCCCAATTGAGCGTGGCCGGTGCCCGGAACCGCGCACGGCGGCTGGGGCGGCCAATCACCCGCCACCAGCGATAATCGTTGGCTCGGGCCCCGGGCATGTGCTAAGGTAGACTTCGCGGTTGGAGCACGTCCAGCCGCCCCCTAGCGAACTTATGCGCTGGTCGTCGGGATCACCCATGCGGAGAGGAGAAGACCCATGCTGAGTCGGGCCGCTGGCAATCGTCTCGCACTATGTCTCGCGTTGCTTACGGTCACTGCGACCGCCGCCACCGCCGTCGCGCGGGACGGGCACCTGCTCATCCTCGTGGCCGAGGACTTCGCCCACGCGGTTCCGCTGGGCCAGTTCCTGGCCCACAAGCGGGCCCAGGGCCTCACGGTTGAGACGGCCAAGATCGACCCCGGGCTCAGCAACACCACCATCCGCAACCTCGTCCGCAACAAGTACGAGTCGCTCAATCCCCCGGACTACGTCCTCATCATCGGCGACACCTCCGGCCAAACGTCCACCGCCGCGACCATCCCGCACTTTGTGGGCGGCGGGTCCAAGTCGGCGACGACCGATCTACCCTACGGCTGCATGGATGACGGCGACGATTGGCAGCCGGAGCTGCCCGTCGGCCGCTTCTCGGTGACCAGCACCGCCGAATTGCAGGCGATCGTCGACAAGACCATCGCGGTCGAAAGTGGGGTCTATGACGACCCGGACTACGTCAAGCGCGTCGCCTTCCTCGCCACGAGCGACACCAGCGCTCAATCCGAGGAGACCCACGAGTGGGTCATCACCAATTATCTCGAGCCCGCCGACTACACGCCCATCCGCATCTATGCCAACTCCGGCGGCGACACTTCCGACATCACCAACGCCGTCAACGACGGCGTCGTCATGATGGTCTACTTCGGGCACAGCAGCTCGTCGGGCTGGTGGACGCCGTCGTTCGACCAGGGCGACATCCAGGCGCTGAATAACAGCATGTACGGCCTGGTGTTCGGGTTTTCCTGCAACACCGCGCACTTCGACTACGACGAGTGCTTCGGCGAGACCTGGATCCGGGCGTCGCACAAGGGCGCCGCGGCGTACATCTCCGCGTCCACCTATATCTACTACGGCGGCAGCAACTGGGAATCGTCGCGCCGGCTCGAGAAGTTCTTCTTCGAGTCGTTCTTCGTCGACGACATTTGGGAGGTCGGGCCGGCCTGGCGCGCGGGCCTCTACCGCTTCCTCGACGACTGGGGCTCGGGCGACGTCACGCGCAACATGTTCGAGATGTTCACGCTGCTGGGCGACCCGTCGCTCGAGCTGCCGCGGCCGTTCGGCTTCAGCATGGACGTCGACCCCGGCCAGCAGGTGGTGTGCGCCCCGCCGACGGACATGGTCCAGTACGACATCACGATCGAGCCGCTGGCCGATTTCAATGAGCCGGTCACGCTCAGCGTGAGCGATCTGCCGCCTGGCGCTTCGGCCGACTTCAGCGTGAACAACGCCGTGCCGCCCTTCACGAGCACGCTGACGGTTTCGGGGCTGGCCGGTGCGGCCCCGGGCACGTACGATCCGGTGGTGCAGGGCACGTCGGCGTCGGCCCAGCGCGCCGCGGCCGTCGGCCTCACCATCTTCGCGGGGCTCCCGGCCCAGGTCAGCCTGACGAGCCCGGCGGACGGTGCGGTGGACGTGCCGCTCATGCCGACGCTCACCTGGGAGGGTGTCAGCGACGCGGCCGATTACTCGCTGGAGATCGCCACCGACGCGGCGTTCGCGAACGTCGTCTACAGCACGACCACGACCGCGACCTCCCATACGGTGCCGACGCCCCTGGGCATGATCGCCACACATTACTGGCGCGTGCACGCGAGCAACGCCTGTGGTGACGGGCCGTATTCCGTTGGACGCTCGTTCACGACGATCAACATGATCCTGCCGAGCAGCTATGACATGCTCAACGGCGAAACCGGCACGTACACCTACTTCGACGACAGCTACAACGGCAACGGCGACCCGACGGAGCCGCTGTCTCCGCTCAGCGGCGGCCTCGGCGAATTGGTCGACGGCGTCATCGCCACCCAGCACTGGAATCAGGCCAACGGTCCGTATGTCGGCTGGGTCTCGGTCGACCCGACCATCACGTTTCACTTCGATCTGCCGGTGAACATCAGCGCGATCACGCTGCACATCGACGACGATGGCGGCGGCGGCGGGGTCGACGTGCCTGATGACGTGACGGTCGTCATGGGCGGCACCACGCTCGAGTTCGACGTAACCGATCCGCCCGGCGGGAGCCCCTTCGGCTTCACCATGAGCGACCTGAACCTCTCGGGCGACACCCTCGAGATCACGCTCGCCGACCACAGCACCGGCGGCTACATGATGCTGAGCGAGGTGGAATTTGTCGGCGGGCCGGACTACGGGGCGTGCTGCATCGGCGCGGTGTGCAGCATGCAGGCCGAAGCCGATTGTCTGGCCGCGGGCGGCGCCTACGAAGGGGACGGGACGGATTGCGACCCGAATCCCTGCCAGGCCGGGAACGCGAGCTGTCTGATCATCAGCGAAGTCGTCGATGGCACGCTCAGCGGCGGCTGTCCGAAGTGGATCGAGATCACCAACACCGGCACGGCCGACTACACGTTCAGCGCTGGCGGCGTCATCGTGCAGAAGGACAACAGCACCGATGTCGTGGTGGATGTCGATCTGACGGGCACGACCGTCCCCGCCGGCCAGGCCATCGTCGTCGTGTCAACCGAGGGCGGCCAGTGCAGCAATGCCTTCAACTTCATTTACGGCATCACGCCTGACGTCCAGACCACGGTGCCGTTCGGCGACGGCAATGAGCGTTACATCCTGACCGACACCGCCGACGGGTCGAACCTGCTCGACATCTATGGCGTCTTCGGCGACGGCGCTGCGGCGGGCTGGAGTTACGAGGACGGCTACGCCTTCCGCCTGCCGTGGTACAATAGCGGCAACGACGGCACGTTCGACGCGGCCGAGTGGTTCATCGGCGGCAAAGACAGTCTCGAGGGCGAGAATGCCGAGGAGCTGCTGCTCACGCTGACCGACCCGACGGTGCACGACTTCGCCGAAGACTGCCCGAGTCCCGCGCCTGGCGACATCGACAACGACGGCGATATCGACTGGGTCGACTTCGAGCTGTTCCTGAACTCGCTGGCCGGTCCGGACGTCACGGATCCACCGCCCGGCTGCCTGCCGGAGGCTTTCGGCGAGTCGGACTTCGATCATGATGGTGACGTCGACATGAACGACGCGCAGCGCTTTCAGCAGCTGTTTGCGGAGTAAGCGCAGCGGCGACTCGTGACAGCGCGACGCGGGCCGGCGCCGTTGATGGCGCCGGCCCGCTTGCATTTGCTCGGGTTTGCGTAAGCGTCGCGACCTTACGGACAGGTCGTATTCTGCAGCGAGACGAACGGGTCGATGTCACGCCAGTTGGCGTTGCCGTCCATGTTCACGTCGTTGTTCTCGAACGGGCAGGTCGGCTCGTCGGGAGCGAACATGGCCGTCCAGCCGGCAACGTTGTTGTTCTGGGCCGCGACGAAGAAGTCGATGTCGCGCCAGTTGATGATCCCGTCGCAGTTGCTGTCGCCGGGGCAGCCTTCGTCTTCCTCGCACGCATCATTGATGCCGTTGCCGTTCTCGTCGCCGAGGCAGACGCCGCCCGGCGCCGGCCAGCCGCCGGCCATCAGGCAGTCGTACGGCAGCATGACCTGGCAGTCGCCCGCAGGCAGGCAGCAGGCCTCTTCGTCTTCGCAGGCATCGTCGACGCCGTTACCGTCGTTGTCGTTGAGGCACACGTCCACGACGGTGCCGCCGAAGAATTCGCAGTACGAGGGCAGCATCATCGAGCAGGTGCCGGAAGACTGGCAACACGCGACGTCTTCGCAGGCGTCGTCAACGCCGTTACCGTTGAAGTCACCGAGGCAACTGCCGCCAGGGGGCAGTGGAACGCCGCCCATCATCGCGCACTCATTATCAATGGCATAGGTGCAGCCGCCCTCGGGCAGGCAGCAGGCAACGGTGCCCGCGACGCAATCGGCGCAGGTTGTGCCGGGGCCGAGGAAGGTGAAGTCGGGATGGTAGACTTGGCACTCGAACTCAAAGACTTCGACACAGAATCCCGTGAAGAAGTCGCAGCAAGCGCCCGGTGTCGGCACGCAATCGGCGCAGGTGCTGTAGGGACCGAGCCAGGTATAGCCAGGGAAATAGTCCGTGCAATCCTGTTCGAGGATGCCCTCAGCGCAGTCAAGCGTAGTGTAATTGCAGCATGCGCCCGGATCGTTGCTGCCGCCGCACTCGTCGCAGCTACTACCCAGGCCGAGCCAGACGAAACCCGGGAAAAACTCGAAGCATTCAAACTCCATCAGCCCGTCGTAGCATTCGAGCGTGTCCAGATTGCAGCACGCACCGAGGTCCTCGGACGGGACGCAGTCAAGCTCACAAGTGGTCCCCGGGCCGAGCCACTCCAAGTAGCAGTCGTAAACCGTTGACTCGTAGCACTCGCCAGTCAACGTGTCGCAGCAGGCACCCATTTGGGCCTGCGCGCTGCCCGCAGCGCTCAGCATGACCGCCAGCGCGCTCGCACAAAGGCATCCGATACTCCGATTACGCCACATCTCTGTCCTCCCGCGGCACTGCCGCTGTGTTGAAAACCTGCCGACGGAACACACAGCCCCCCCTCCACCCCATGTGGCGAAGGGCGTCTCCGTTGGCGCTCAGCCAAAGAAGCCGGCGCTGGCAGCCGAAGAGACGGTCCCCAGGGACAGTTGTGCAAAGAGGACACTCGCGCAGCGAGGCGCGGGCGTCGCGGCGGGCCCCTCTCACTCGACCCAGGCAATCGCCGAACGGTTATCGGCAGTATGTCTTATCGATCAATACGATGTCAAGTTAATTCCCAATGAGCGCTGGCTAAAACGGTTCAAAATCGTGCTGGGCTCGGCGTTCATTCACGCTAAGATGACTTGGGGGCGAAGAGTATGGAGTCTGGGGGCTGGACCTGCGCTGGAGCCCGTGACGTGAAGCGATTCCGCCAACCTGCATCTTCCCCGTATCTGACGCGAAACACGCTCCTTGTAAGCCTGCTGCTCCTCGGCGTCGCACTGCCCAGCGCCACCACCGCCGGCCCGCAGCACTGGGGCTTCGGTTTCTCCTACCTTGCGGCGATCGAAGAAGTCGACGGCACGCGGCGGCTGGTGGTTTATGAGCCGCCGCTGTTCGCCCGCGACCACACCTGGCTGTCGCGCTGGGTCGATCGTGAGACGGACTTCGGCACGGTGGACGCGGGCGGGCTCGCGGTGGGTGACTACTGGCCGGACGAATTCGGGACGGCCTACCTCACTACCGTGCGCCAGGATGCCGACCGGATCTACATCGACACCTATCAGCCGCCGGAGTTCTTCACCACCGATGCCTGGGCCCACAGCGCCACCAGCGGCGGCCTGCTCGTCAGCGGCAGCTTCCTCGGCGCGACCGCGGGCGACCTGCGCGGCGTCGGCAACGACCAGCTCGTCGTCGCGTTGCAGGACGGTAGTGACATCCGGGTGGCGCTCTACAACCCGCTGTATTCCCCCGGCGCCGGCGCCTGGGGTCAGTATGCGAGTGCCACGCTGCCGGACGTCATGGGCGATTATCTCGGCATTGCGTGCGGGAACTTCTGGACCGATGGCGGCACGCACCTCGTGCTGGCCACCGATGTCGGCGGCACGACGCAGCTGCGCTTCTATGACTGGACCGGCAGCGCCTTCAATCTCGTGACGACGGACGCCGCGCCCCTGCCGACCATCATCCCCAACGGCCTGACCGCCGCAGACTACGAGAAGGACGGCTTTGCTTTGCTGACGCTCGTCCGCGCCGACGGCACGTTCGAGCTGCGCTCGGCCCCCGCGCGTCCGGGCGACAGCTACGATCCCGGCCCGGAGTACACCGGCCAGTCGCTGGCGCGCGTCCCGATGCCCGGCAACGGTGGCACCGCGAGTCAGCTCGCCATGACCGGCACGTTCGGCGCGACGGCCGACCAGCGCATTGCGGTCGGCGCGGGTCGCCTCTTCGGCTACATCGAGACGAACCTCGACCAGCGCTGGCCGATTGCCGGCGGCTATGATCCGCAAATCTCGTTCATCCACCGCACGCCGCGGAAGGACCAGGTACCGCCTTATGGCTGGCCGGCCAATGGCGACCCGGTGACGTTCGAGGTCAACCTCAGCAACAACAGCAGTGCGCTCGCGATCCCCGCAAACGCGGTGCGGCTGAAGATCTGGTACAACCGGCTCAACCGCAACGCTGACACCGATCCGCTCACCTGCGATACGCCGGACGTGAACATCCTCATCGACGAATCGCTGCCGGCGTATGATCCGTACAACCCGTCGTACGTAATGCGCAGCGTGAGTTTCGACTGGCCCTACAACCTGGTCTGGGCGGGCGACGGGGCGACCTGGAAGCGGCTGGATCTCAACGAGGGCAACGAGCGCTGGGTCATCGCGCGGATCGAGTTCGCCAACGACCTGAGCCGGCGCAACAACCGTTACGAGGTGCCGGTGCACGGGGTGACATTCCACCCGTGCCTGCGGACCAACGATTCGCTGGCCGATCGCAATCCGACGGTCTACCGCGATCCGCCGAGCAAGGAGTACCTCTGCCGGAAGATTGCCGACGCGGTGCAGTGCATGTGGGAGCGGTCGCCGACCCGCGACGGCGACCCGGTGCTGCAGCGGCTGTACTTCGACAGCTACCAGATCGGCTGGCCGAACGACGCGCCGAATCCGCAGGAGGCCTGGGAAGAGGTGCAAAGCAAGTACGAGGGCTGGCGCGAGCTCGACGGCTGGTGGGGTATCAACCAGGGCTGGGAGCGGTTCGACTGGTGGGACGGTGGTGCCGAGCTGCACGAGACCGGGCACCTGTTCCACCCCATCGGTGACCTGTACCAGTACCACGTCTCCCCGGTCTGGAGCGGCACCGCCACGATGCACGACGGGACGCCGGTCAAGCTGCGCACCTGGGTCTGGGCCCCGGACAGCTACGGCACGGGGCACACGCGCATCACCTGGCCGGCGTGCGAGATCATGGATCGGCACATCGTCGGCGTGCGCAACAACTACATGCCCAACTGGCTGAACCTGGTTTCCGACCGCACGTTCATTCGGGTGC
Source organism: uncultured Planctomycetales bacterium (assembly GCA_964448675.1). Taxonomy (GTDB): domain Bacteria; phylum Planctomycetota; class Phycisphaerae; order UBA1845; family Fen-1342; genus CAYUZU01. Next base: position 60,395 of record CAYUZU010000006.1, on the reverse strand, counting down.
TCGATCGCTACGGGCAGCCGGTCTATGGCGCCGAGGTCAAGATCTGGGAGTTCGGCCACGACGAACCCTGGGGCACGGGCTACACCGACTCGTCGGGCCGCTGGGAAACCACGAACCTGTGGGGCAGCTACTGGGTCGACGACTTCGGCCGCAAGCACTACGACAACGGCGGGCGGATGCACCTGGTGACGGTGCGCATCGGCTCGAGCTACCAGGACTTCTCAATCCCCGGCATCGAAAGCCGCGCGCCGTTCTCGCACCACTCGTACATGGGGCACTCGTTCACCGACCCCGACGAGTGGACGTGGGACTTCGAGACCAACTTCGCCTTCGAAACGCCCGGCCCGGACTTCGAGCTGATCGCGGCGGTCAAGGGCAGCACAGCCCAGATCGGCATCCAGGGCGAGGCCGGCGCGACGTACAAGCTCTACCGCCGCTGGGAGCCGGCGTACATCCGCACGCTGGTCGGCGAATTCACCGCGACCGACGACCTGCTGACGATTACGCAGGACATGGCGGCGGCCGATTCGCACTCGTCGGGGCGCTTCCGCGCGACGTACGAAGTGACCGAGGATCTCGGCTGGACCGAGTCGCTGCCGCAGCGCGTGCAGGTCACCGGCCTGGGCACGACGCGTGGCCTCGCGGCGCGCGACGACGGCGTGCTGGTGGTCAGCGCCAACAACGGCATTGCGAATCCCTGGTGCCAGCTGTTCCAAGGCACCACGCCATACCAGGAGCTGTTGTACCACTTCCGCTTCGGCCACACGGCGAATCGCGTGGTGGCGTCGCACCTGGTGGACGGCAAGTACTACGCAACGCTGAGCTTCTCCGACATGAATCCGGATTACCGGTTCGACCTGGTGCTGCCGCCGACCGGCGAGAACAAGGCCTATGACGTGCGCAACGAGATTTCGGGCACGCTCATGATCAACTACAGCGACACCGAGCCCTACTGGATCCAGTGCCAGAACCTGGAGGACGCGCGCAAGTTCGCCCCCGGCGATCTGCTGCGCGGCCACTTCGGCACAGCCAACGTGATCGACGCCGACGGCGTGCGGCTCTATGTCGACCAGCAGGTCGTCGCCACCGGCTACCCGTGGTTCTCCGGGACGCGACTCGCGGGTGTTCCGGGCAGCAACGCCGAGCTGCGCCAGCTGCAGGACGCCCGCGGCGTCGAGGCCCTGGTCGCGGGCAACGGCAAGGAATACGTCGTCATCGCCGACACCGGCAATCGCCGCGTGGTCGTGTGGGACGACATGACGCGGTACGTGACGCACTGGCAGTTCGCCGACTCGAGCGAAAAGCCCGCCGCCGTCGCCGCCGACCCGACGACGCCGGGGCGCTTCTTCCTGCTGAATCGGCGTTTCAGCGGCGGGTCGAAGCTGTACCTGTTCGGGCTGGATACGACGGCCGGCGCATTGTGGCTCGAAGAGGGCTATCCCAAGATCGTGCCGGTCGGCAACGATTCGTTTGTCAACGAGATGGGACTGGCGGCGGCGGCGGATCCGGCCGGTGGCAATACGCGGCTGCTGGTGACCGATGCCAACAGCCACCGCGTGCTCGAGCTGCAGCAGAGCGGCGACGGCACCTGGCCGACCGTGGCGGCGTACACCGCGCCGATCGGCGTGTTTGCGGGCGAGGCCGCATTGTACCGCCCGGTGGACGTCACGTTCGTGCAAGAGGGGCAGACACTGCGGCGCTACGCCACCGACGCGCGTGACCGGGTGCTGCTGCTGGCGGAGACCACGGCGACGTACGCGGCGTCCGATCTGGACGAGGACTGGGACGTCGACTTCGCCGACTTCGACATCTTCGACGACTGTCTGACCGGGCCTGGCGGCGGCGTTCCCGGCGGCTGCGACAAGGCCGACTTCGACCAGGATGACGACGTCGACCTACCCAACTTCGCCGAGTTCCAGCGCGCCTTCACCGGGCCGTAGCCGCGCGCCGGCAGCGGACGTGGCGGCGACATCGTGAAACACGCGGAGCCGGGCTGGTCGCCAGCCCGGCTCCTTGCATGTACCAATGGCCCCCGGGCCTGTGGGCGGATTACCGCGATCAGGCCGGACCCTGCTCCACGTGTTCGGCGCTCCACCAGAGCGAGCTCGCTGTCGGGTAGAGCGTGGCGATGCGCCGGCACACCTTCTCGAATTCGTCGTCGCTCCACGCCTCGCGGTTACGCACGTCGTTCACCAGCTGCGCTGCGTCAATGACGAGGGGGTTGTTGAGCCGCAGCGAGCGGATCGTCGGCTCGGCCAGGATGTGCACGTCGATCGCTCCCTGGGCGGCGAGGCACTGCAGCATGCGCACGCCTTCCGGTTCGCCGGCGTCGATCCATACCTCGAAGGTGGTCGCGTCGTTCCGGTTCAGCCGGAGCAGCAGCACGATCACCAGGACGCGATCGATGTCCCACGTGAGCACCCGCAGGCTCGCCGGACAGCGCCGCGGATAATTGCGCATCCCCAGCTCGCTCTCGCGGAGATACAGCACGACGTCGGTGTCTTCGGCCACGGCCATCAACCGACCCGGAGCAGCTTGGCGGACATGGTCCGGAATTCGCAAACGCATGGTGCTCCCACCCTGACGGACGTCTCGCATTTCGCATTTGCCGAACGTACGGCGTCCGTTGCATCGGCGGGAACCGGCGGTGCGCTCAGTAGATCAGGGCGGGCGACGGGCCGGGCGGCGTGGCTATCGGACCGCCGGCGCGGGTCACGGCCCGGCCAGCTTGTCGGCGACGCTGCGGAGCTTGTCATCCATTGTCTGAGAGCGGTCGGTACGGGTCCCGACGCGCAGGGTGGTCGAGATCCGCGGTGCGCCCATTTCGTGCACGACTTCGTGGCAGCGCTTCACCGCGGCGAAGACAGCGTCCCATTCGCCCTCGATGTTCGTCCCATAAGCGTGGAGCTGCTTCTCGAGCCCGGCCTCCTCGACCACCTTCTCGCAGGCGGCCACGTATTTCGATACCGACACGCCCACCCCGATCGGCACCACGCACAAGTCGACGATTACGTGCATGTCGCTCACCTCCAGGGCCTCGGCACGCGGGACGAGGTCACGACCCGTTCATGCCGGCCACCCATTTGAGCATTGTTCCGCAAACCACGCCGGCGTACGTGCCCAGCACGTAACCCGCCACGGCCAGCAGCACGCCGACGGGCGCCAGCGAAGGATGATAGGCGGAGGCGACGATCGGGGCACTGGCCGCCCCACCGATATTCGCCTGCGACCCGACCGCCATGAAGAACACGGGCGCCCGGATGAGCCGGGCGACGGTGAGCAGCAGGATGACGTGAATCGCGATCCACATGAAGCCGACGACGACGAAGCCGGGGGCCCGCGCGACCGCGGCGAAGTTGGCCGTCGCGCCGATGGTGGCCACGAGCAGGTAGAGCATGACCGAGCCGATCTTGGAGGCCCCGGCGCCTTCGAGATTGCGCACCCGCGTGAATGACAGGACCAACCCGAGCGTCGTCACGATGACGTACTTCCACATCGACGCGCCGGTCATGTCGTTGACGAAACGCGCCCAGTGGTAGTGCAGCGATTCGAACGCGGACATGTCACGCAACGCGTCCGGGGCCGCCTTGAGCCTCTTGTCGATCGCACGGCCGATGTGGACGGCATTCACCGTCTCATCATCGAGGGCCACGGGCAGCTTGTCGGGGGACGTCTTGATCTCGGTCACGCCGGCCCGCTCGGCCGCCTGGCGGACCTGTCGCAGGGCGTCGTTGCCGATGATGTCCGAGCCCTTGTAGCTCACCCAGCTCGCGCCGAAGCCGAGCGCGAAGATGATGATCAGGTCGGCCAGCGACGGGACGCGGGCGACCTTGGCCTGGAATTCGGACAGGCGTTGCTCGAGCGCGCGGATGGCGCTGGCGTCGGCCCGGTTCCAGGCGTCGATCTTGTGCTGGTAGGCGGCCATGTAGAGCAGCGCCCCCATCCACACGCTGGCGACGAGCACATCCGGCACGACCATCGTCGCGAGCATGTCGGAGGTGGTGCCGAAAACGTCGCCGATCGCGAGGAAGTTGGCCCCGCCGCCGATCCACGAGCCGCTCAGCGCCGCGAGCCCGGTCCAGCCGTCCTCGGGCAGGGCCCAGCCCTCGCCGCGGAGGAACTGCTGCCCGATGAACAGCGCGACCGGGCCGCCGATGACCACACCGGTGGTGCCGGTGAGCAGCATGACGACGGGCTTCCAGCCCAGGCGCAGGATGCCGGGCAGATCGAGCGAGAGGATCAGAAGAAACAGGCTGGCGGGCAGGACGTAGGTCTTGATCCACGAGTAGAGGGCCGACTCCTCGGGGAGGATGCCAAACGTCGTGAGGGTGGTCGGTACAAAGTAGCACAGCACGAGCACGGGGATGATGCGAAAGAAGCGCTGCATCCACGGCTGCTGCGACAGCCAGAAGATAACGCCGAGCACCCCCAGCAGCACGGCGAGCACGCCCAGCGGGTGCTCGACGCCGATGTAGGCCAGCACCCGGCCCCACCAGGTGGGCCCGGTCACGTGATCCTGAACCGCCAGCAGGGGCATCGCGGGGACAAACATACCCGTGTGATAGACCAATAGCGTTCAAACGTCCAGCGCCGCCAGGCGCAACCAGTTACTCCCGCTCGCTCACGCCGGTGATTTCGTAGACCTTCATCGGAATGAGGCCAACGTAGCCCTCGTGCGACCACTCCATCTTGTCGGCGCCGATCAGCCGCATCTCGCCTTCCCAGCTGGTCGTGCCGCCGTGGGTGTAGTCGTGCGACTTGCCCTTGGACTCCCACTCGTCCTCGTCCGCGTCGTACTGCATCGTGCCGATGCCGACTGTGCCCCAGTCATCGAACATGTACGAGCGGAACTTCCCGGCCTTGGCATCGTACATGGTCACGGCGATGCCCTTCATCGTTTCGCCGTTTTCCATGCCGTACTCGAACTCCTCCACCAGCAGGTGCTCGTCGGCGATCCAGTAGGCGCGGCTGAAGCCGGTGGTCTTCATGACCTCGTCACTGTTGGGGGACGTCATCTCACCCGTCCCGCGCCAGGTACCGACGAAAGGCTCGAGCTGGTCGAGTTCCGCGGGCCGCGGCGGCTGCTTCATCATCTCCGCCATCGACGGCTGCTGGCAGCCGACCGTCATACCCACAACTGAAATCAAAATGATCGAGATCGTCGCTCGCTTCGACATGGTGTCTCTCCCTTCAGATCATTACGGATTCTTGAGAACTGCCCGATCAATCCGGCGCGAATCATACCGGCGCGCCGCGGCGGGCACCAGTGGCCGGCGCCGCTCGGCAGCGGGCCGAAACCCGTTTGGCGCCACAGTTCACGTCGCTACACTATGGGGCTGCACCCGGCCGGGTCGCGGTGATGGTGCGCACCGTGGACGCTCCGCCGGCCGGGCGAGATCCCGCTGTCTGAGGGAGTTGCCATTTTGTCCGAGAGCGCCGTACAACGGTTTTATCGTTTCCAGGCCGCCATTTACGACAGCACCCGCTGGACGATCCTGCACGGGCGGCGGCGGGCGGCGGCGGCGTTGAACCTGCGTCCCAACAGCACCGCCCTGGAGATTGGCTGCGGGACCGGGCTCAACTTCCCCTACCTGCTGGCGTACCTCGACCCCAACGAGGGGCGGCTGGTCGGGCTCGACTTCTCCGCCGACATGCTCGAGCGCGCCGAGCGCCGCCGGGCCCGGCGCGGGTGGCGCAACGTGGAGCTCGTCCAGGGGGATGCCACCGCGCTGGATCTCGGCCGCCAGTTCGACGCGATCTTCTTCGGCTACAGCCTGACGATGATCCCGGACTGGGTCGCGGCCCTGGATCGCGCCATCGAGCACCTCGCCCCCGCGGGCACGTTGGTGGTACTGGATTTCAGCCGGTTCGTCGGCTGGGGACCGCTGGCGCCGTTGATGCGAGGCTGGTTCCGCCTCAATCACGTCGAGACGCTGCGGCCCTACGAGGATGAGCTGGGCAAGCGGCTGGACCGCTACACGGTCCACTACTGGCTCGGGGGCTACAACTTCACCGCTGTTGGCCGGAAAGGTGCCTGAGAATGCATCAAGTCCTCGATATGCCCGAGGTTCACAATCGCGATTGGCTCGAGCGGCTGGTCTTTCACGGAATCGTCTTCAACATGTCATGGGAAGACCCGGAGATGGACCGCCAGGCGCTGGAGGTCGGCCCGGACGACACGGTGATCTCCATCAGCTCGGCCGGCTGCAATCCGCTGAACTTCCTCTGCCAGAGTCCACGCAAGCTGATCAGCGTTGACGGCAATCCGGCGCAGAACGCGATCCTCGAGCTCAAGCTGGCGGCGATCAGGACGGTCGATCACGCGACGTTCTTCGACATCTTCGCCGCGCGCAACCCGGCCGTCGTCACCAGGGTCTATCGCAACAAGCTGCGGCCCAACATCTCGTCCTATGCCCAGGCGTTCTGGGACGAGAACCTGTGGATGGCGGCCCGTGGGCTGTACAACTACGGCCGGACGGGATTGTTCTGTCGGATTCTGCGCCGTTTTCTCAGCCTGCTGGGCATCAAGCAGCAGCACATCGACCAGTTCTTCGAGCTGCGCACCCTCGAGGAGCAGCGCGAATGGTACGAGAAATACGCCGCCCCGAAGGTCTGGGGGCCCTGGTCGCGGCGATTCGTGATGTTCCGCCCGATGCTCTACCTGTGCGGCGTGCACCCCGAGCAGTACCGCCTGGTCAACGGCCGCCACGACATGTACGCGTACGTCAAGGAGCGGGTCGAGTACGCCCTGACGCGCGTCCCCTCGTACGATAACTACTTCCTGTCGCAGGCGCTCACCGGCAAGTTCCGCGGCGATCGCGTGCCGCCGTACCTGCTCGAGAAGAACTACGAGACGCTGCGCAACAACCTCGACCGGGTGCAGGTCGTCAACGGCTGGCTCGGCCCGTTCCTGGACACGCAGCCGCCGGCGTCGATCAACAAGTTCAACCTGCTGGACATCTTCGACTGGATGACGCCGGACCAGTTCGAACAGACCCTCAAGAGCGTGCTCCGGGCGGCGGCGCCGGGGGCGCGGATGATCTACCGCAGCGGCAGCTACCAGCTCGATCCGCCGCCGTCGATCCTGCCGCACGTGCAGCGGCACGATGAGCTCGCCGCCCGACTGTTCGCCCGCGACCGCTCGGCCACCTACGGCAGCTTCTATGTGTTGTCGCTGCGCAACGGTCACAAGGCGCACGCGTAGCCGGCGGGAGTGCTGATGCAAGCGACGCTCAAGGAACTCTGCGCGGCAATCGACCAGTACGGGATGAAGCCCGCGCTGGTGGGCGACCCGCAGCACGTCATTCGCGGCGTCGCGACGCTCGAGGATGCGCGGGCCGGCGACGTGTCGTTCCTGTCCAACCCCAAGTACGAAAAGACGCTGCAGACAACGCGGGCGTCGGCGGTCGTGCTGGGGCGCGATGTCGCGGCGCCGGAACACCTCAACCTCATTCGCGTCGACGACCCCTACGCCGCCATCACCGTGCTGATCGTCAAGCTGCACGGCTATCGGCAGCATCGCCGCGTGGCGCCGGAGGCGGGCCGAGCCGAGATCCACCCGTCGGCCCGCGTCGGGGAGAACGCGACGATTCACCCCGGGGCAACGGTCGACGAGGATGTCGTCATCGGCGACAACGCAGTGATCTACCCGGGCTGCTACGTCGGGCCGCGCTGCCGCATCGGCGACAATGTGCTGCTGTATGCCAACGTGGTGGTGTATGACGACTGCGTGCTGGGCGATCGAGTGACGATCCACGCGAATACGACCATCGGCGAGGACGGCCTGGGCTACGCACCGTACGAGGGGCAGTGGGTCAAGATTCCGCAGATCGGCCACGTCGAGATCCAGGACGACGTCGAGATCGGCGCCAACTGCACCATCGACCGGGCTACGCTCGGCAAGACCGTCATCGGCCGCGGCACCAAGTTCAGCAACCTCATCGCCGTCGGCCACGGCACGCACATCGGTGCGCACTGCCTGTTCGTGGCGCAGACCGGGCTGGCGGGTTCAGTGAACGTGGGACATCACGTGATGCTGGCGGGGCAGGTCGGCGTCGTGGGGCACATCCGCATCGGCGATCACGCCCGCGTCGGCGCGAAGGCGGGGGTCACAAACAACATCGACGACGGCGAGACGGTCCTCGGCCAGCCGGCTATCCCGATCCGCGAGCACAAGCGCCTGGTCGTTTACCAGCAGCGCCTGCCGGAGCTCAGCGACACCGTCAAGCGCCTGGAGCGCGAACTGGCGGAGCTGAAGGCCAAGCTGGCGGAACGGTAGGGTGGGTTTTGCCCGCCGAGTATTGCCTGGTCGATGACGGCAGCGTTACGCGCGCCGCGATTCCGGCGGGTAGAACCCGCCCTACATTGCACGCGTGCCGGCGGGTGGAACGCGCCTTACAATGACACGGTTGTTCAATGTCCGTATCCGGCGGGTGGAACCCGCCCTACATTGCACGCGTGCCGGCGGGCCGAACCCGCCCTGCAACGAGGCGCAGCGAATGCAACGCCCATGACCCCGGACGCCGCCACAACGCATGACCCGCCCCTCGGGCTTATCGCCGGCGAAGGCGAGTTCCCCTGGCTCGTCGCGCGCGGCATGCGCGCCGCCGGCCGGCGCGTCACCATCGTCGCCCTGCGCGGCTGTGCCGACCCCGCCCTGCACACCGTCGCCGACGTCTTCCGCTGGCGCGGCATCGTGCAGCTCGGCCGGTGGATCCGCGTCTTCCGCCGCGCCGGCTGCCGCGAGGTGGTCATGGCCGGCCGGGTGGGCAAGGCCCGCATGTTCGCCGGCCCGCGCTGGCTGCAGTACTTGCAGTACCTGCCCGACCTGACGAGCATACGCGTGTGGTACTTCCACGCCCGCGACAAGCGCAACGACGCCCTGCTCGGGGCGGTCGCGGACGAGATGGCCCGCCGAGGATTGATCTTGGTCGACTCCACGCGCTACTGCCCGGAAGCCCTCGCCCCCGCCGGCGTCCTCACCGCCTTCGAGCCGCCGCCCACCGTCCAGGACGACGCCGCGTTCGCCTGGCCGCTGGCGAAGCAGATCGGCGCGCTCGACATCGGCCAGTCCGTCGCGGTCAAGGAACGCGAAATCATCGCCGTCGAGGCCATCGAGGGTACCGACCAGCTCATCGAGCGCGCCGGCCAGCTTTGCCCGCAGGGCGGCTGGACGCTGGTCAAGATCGCCAAGCCCGACCAGGACATGCGCTTCGACGTGCCCACCGTCGGCCCGCAGACGATCGAGAACCTCAAGCGCAACCGGGCGGCCGGCCTGGTCCTCGAGGCGGGCAGGACGCTGATCCTCGAGCGCGAGAAACTGCTGGAGCTGGCCACGCGCTACCGCATCGCCGTCATTGGACGTACCGACGAAGCCTAGTCACCGGCAACCGGCCGATACACTCTCGGGAGGCGCACCATGACCGAATCGCCGCAAACACCGCCGCCGCCGGGCGCCCCGCCGACCCAGCCCGGCATGCGCCAGCCGACGCCGCGCTCGTCGTGGCCGACCGTGCTCGGCGTGATCGCGATCGTCTACGGGGCGCTCGCCACGTTGTCACATGGCTGCGGACTTATGTCGTCACTGATGGCCGAGCAATGGCAGCGCATGATGCCGCAGCCGGAGCAGGCGGCGGAAGCGCAGATCGACCTGACACGGCGCTGGCTCTGGTTCAGCGTCCCCAACAGCCTGCTCTTGGTCGCACTCGCCGTGATGCTGATCGTGGTCGGCGCCGGTCTCGCGCGGCGCCGGGCGCGGGCCGTGGTGCTGGCGAAGGTCTGGGCGGTCGTAAAGATGATCGTGGCGCTGGGTGCCGCCATCTTCACCTACCTGGTCATGCAGGAAAGCCTGGGGCTGCAGCAGGAAGTTGACCCGAACGCGACGGCCCTGCCACCCGGCGTCGTGGAGGTCATGGCGCCGCTGACGGCGGTGCTTACGCTGCTGTGGGGCTGGCTCTTGCCGATCTTCCTGCTGATCTGGTTCGCCCGGCCGAGCATCCGCGAGGAGGTCAGCGGCTGGGCGGGAGCAGCGGAGGTGCGCTAAGGGCACTGCGCGACGGCCGGATCAGCGAGGCGAGCGGGGGCGCGAGGTTTCAGACCTGATCTACTTGGGGCGCACGGGCCGCGCCGCCACAATGACCACGCTACCGGCATGTTTCGATGGAGGTTCCCCCTGGCCAACCGCAGATTCGCTATCACAATGGCGCTGACCAATGGTCGCCGCGTGGTGACATCCTGCGGTGCCTGATCGAGGATGGGGGGGGCGGACGGCGAGCTCGCGGTTGTCATTGATGACCGCGAGTTGTCATTCGATGAGCTTGGCCGAATGCTGTGCACGTACGCCGGCTGGGGCGTGCGGATCGAGGTCCTGCCCGCCGAGACGACCAATGGGAACGCGGAGTGCCGATTGCGCCAAGACGGGGCCGGTGGTGGAATGCGCCGGGAAACGAAGCCATGCGCAAGCTGTACATCAAAGGACTGGTCAAGAACGCCGACATGCTGCCGGCGGATGACGATGTGGGCCCGCTGTGGGCGCTCACCCCTGACTTCGCTACGGACGGACACTGAATTCGCCCGGCCACCAGCAGAACGCGAACGCGAGCGGGATGGCCGGCGGCTTGGTCAGCCGGTCCCGACCGTCTGAGTCACGAACCCGCGACGATCGCGGTCTGGTGCAGGCGGGCGACTGCGCCATTCACGTAAAGCAATCAGAAACAAACACTTAGGCGACAAAGCCTTCTCGTGGGGGCCGTCCAGACGGGGTGACTAAGGTGAAACCGAAGTGCGCGTTCTCCCGCCACACCCGCGACGCCGGTCAAGCAACCGCCGCCGGTAGGCTTCAACGCGGAGCCCGGCGACGGGCCCGGGAGGCGCTGTTTTCGGACGGATCAGAACCGGGTATGCTTCGCTCAATACCGATCTTCTCTGATCCTTCCTCTTCCTGAGGACCTGCCCGCGGTCGCGGGTGCTTTCTTCTGAAACGGACTGGTCACTGAGGCTCGATTGATGACCCGACGCGGGTACGCTCCTCATTTGCACGGCGATCCGTTGGACCGCTGGCGGACCCGGCGGAGGTTGGCAAGGCTGAAATCGGATGAGCCCATGATGACCGACGAAAAGACCCAGCTGCTCGCACTGCTGGACCATCGCGGAAAGTGGTGCCGTGATGCCGAGGCGCGCGATGCCAGCGGCGACGCGGTGACGTACGACGCCATCAGCGCGGTTGCGTGGGATATCACCGGCGCGCTGTGCCGGCTGTTCGGTTGGCAGCGCGCGTGCGTGCTCTTCGGGCAGATGGAACGGCACCTCATCGGCAAGCGCAGGGCGGTTGGCTGGCCTCCGCGCGATACCGGCGTCGAGGCGATGGTAGCGCTGCAGGATTTCAACGATCGAACCGACACCACGTTCGACCTGCTGCGGGAGCGCCTTGAGGCGATGCCCGTGTGGAACAGCGGGAACCGCGCAAGTGAGTCCGCGGCGGAGGCATGAACACCCCGCCCATGTTCACCGAGCGTGCCGGAACCGCCCTGGCAGTCTTGCGTGCCGACGTGCTGCGCTGCAACCACCACAAACGGAGTGAGAATGGCGAAGAAACGACCGTCAGTAAAGAAGCGTCAGCGTGAATACGAGAAGCGGCAGCGTGAGATCGACAAGGCCGCGAAAGCAGCGCAGAAACGTGAACGGCGCCAGAACCGCGCCGAGGCCAATGAGGCACCGCCGACCGAGGGCGGGGAGGGCCTCACAGCCGAAGACAGCGACGTCGACGAATAGCACGAGGTGGGGGCCCCGCCGTGGGGGGCTCCTTACTTGGATTTCTTCTCGCGGAATCCGGGCGAGCGAGCGAGGGTGAACAGCACGACTTCCTCGCCGGTCAGGGTGCTGATGTCGTGGTGCAAGCTGACGACCCTGATGCCCGTGACCTCCGCGACCATCGTTTCCAGCACCGGCCGGGCGGTCTCAATCAGTTGCGTTCTGACCTGCTTGAGCAACTCACGCCCCTTCTCGGCCGGGAGTGATCCGACCAGTTGCTGTTCGGCTGCGGTCAGGACACCCTGCAGCCGAACCACGAGCAGATCTCCGATCAGGTGGGTATGAATGTCCGTCGGGCCGCGGCCCATGTACTCCTGCTCGAAGCGCCGGACGCCCTCACAGATCCCTGCCTCGATTTCGCCCTGGGTCTTCATCGTTGCATCAGTTTACCCGGAAACGCCGCCCAAACGTCCCTGTGGGACACCGTGCGTATGTGCGCGTGGTATTCGCTGGCTCACTGGCGGCCACGGCCCAGCCGCCGAAACACACTTGCGATCCATGGTCTCGCGGGTATGATAATTCGCGATGCAGCCAGCGCGAAGCTCGCGCCTGGTTTCGATTGCGGTTTGACGCGAGTACGTCGGATGACGAATTGAAAGGCAATCCGGCCCCGCCGGGAGGCCCGTTAACGAGTAAGCCGATGTGGTCGAGCACCTCCGTGTGCTCAGTCACATTGGCTTTTTCTGTGCCACCTACAACAAGGACGGCAGCGGCCGGCGAGGACGGACTCCGTTGGACCAACCCAAGTCGAACAAGGCGGAGCAGATTGCCGCGGCGGCCAAGGTGTTCGAACAGGAACGCACCGGCCACCGGCCCAAGTCGGTGACGGTGGTCCTGAGCGATGACGCGCTGGTCATCACGCTGCACGGAGCCTTGTCGGAAGCGGAGAAGGCCCTGGCCAAGGACCCGGATGGGGCGGCCCAGGTGCAGGAGTTTCACCAGCAGCTCTTCGCGAGCGCCGCGGGTACCCTGCGCGCCGAGATTGAACGGATCGCCGGCGTGAAGGTGCGCGAGGCAACGACGGAGATCGAGCCGAGCACCGGCACGCTGGTCCGGGCGTTCGCGAGCGGCACCGTCGTGCAGGTGTTCCTGCTGGCGGGCAACGTCGAGACGGACGTATGGAGCAACGACCGCCCCACCGGGACCGGACCGGCGGGGACGTGACCTGCTCCGGAGGGAGCGAGGCCGGTGACGCGGTCGAGTGGGCGTCGCCCGTTTGGGGCGCCCGCCCTGCGGCGGACGAACATAGCCGAAAGGACGGTGACCGATGTTGTCTGTGACGAAGCCCGCGCTCGAACGGTTGTCCCGCAAACTGACCCGCCGCGGCGTTGCGGCAGGGATGGCTTTGCGATTTGCGCGCCAGGAGGGGCGCTGGACGCTGCTGCTCGACCGCGAATCCGCCGGCGACAAGGTGTTCAGCCATGACGGCCGAACGGTGCTGTTGCTGGACAACGCCGTGTCCGCGGCGATGGCGGACATGACGCTGGACGCGCGAAAGCACGGCCGGCGACAGCGGCTCAAGTTGTCCCGCAATGAACACCGCGGAGACTGAACGATGGAACTGCCACGACGAAGCCGCGACGACGTCTATTTGCCCGACGGTGCGTTCGGCCAGCGCGTCCACGCATTACGGCAACTCACGCAAGCGCACGAATTACGGATCGGCATCGTCAATGCGTTCGACTTCCGCACACGCATGCTGCCATTCTGGTACGCCGACAAACGCATGGCCCCGTGTTCGGTTCGTCTGCTGGGAGACGTGCTGCACGCGGCGGGCTTCAAGCACCTCCGTATCGTCCTGCAGCAATGGTCGCCGCGGGTCCTGCCAAGCCGGATGCGGCTGGACGGCAGGCCCTTGGACATCCTCATGGTGTCGGCGATGCAGGTGCACGCGGAGCCGGCGTACGAGCTGGTGCGGGATGCGCATCGGCTGGGAGACGACCGCCCACTGATCCTGGCCGGCGGCGCCAAGGCCATTTACGAGCCGACCGATTTCCTCGAGATCGGCCCACAGCCGGGGATCGGCGCCGACTGCGTCGTCACCGGCGAGGCATTCGTACTGCTGGATTTGCTCCATGCCATGCTGGCAGATCGTCAGCAGCGAGTGACCGCACGCGACGCCTTCGATCAGGCGCGACGGGCGGGCAAACTGACCCGGGTTCCCGGGCTGGTTTACCTGTCGCCGGATGCGCCGGCCCACGCACCGACTGCCGTCAATACCGGCGTGCAGCGACTGCTGCGCGACCTCGACGAATACCCACTGCCCGACGCCGGCTATCGCATGCTCGAGCCACCGCACCGCCGGCGGTCGCTGGCCGCACGGCCGTGCGCGCCGCAGCGTGTGGCGCAGCGCTCTCCCATCGCCTCGGTGATCGCGACACAGGGTTGCCGGTTCAACTGCCCGTATTGCCCGATTCCGGCGTTCAATCAGCGTACCTGGCGGCACAAGAGTCCCGAGCGCTTCGCGGCCGAAATCAAGCACATCTATGAGAACTTCGGCATTCCTGCCTTCTTCGGAACCGATGACAATTTCTTCAACAACCGCGACACGGTCGAGTCGCTGATGGGTGAGCTGGGCCGGACCACGACGGATGGTGTGCCGCTCGGCAAGCGCATCAAGTTCTTCACCGAGGGGACGCAGGCAGACGTCTACAGGAACCGGGATCTGCTGCCAATGTGCCGCAACGCCGGCTTGCGCGGCATCTGGTTCGGAATCGAGGACCTTACCGGCAAGCTCGTGAAGAAAGGACAAAGCGCGGACCGTACCGGAAAGCTCTTTGCGCTGATGCAACAACTTGGCATACAGCCGCATGTAATGATGATCCACAGCGACGCCCAGCCGTTGCGCTCGTCGGCGGGCGACCTCTCCGGGCTGCTGAACCAGGCCCGCTACGTGTTCGCCCAAGGCGCGGTCAGTTACCAATGTACCTACCTGGGGCCGGCGATTGGTACGCGGGACCTGGAGCCGGCGCTGACTTCCGGCGGCGTATATGAGCGCGTGGGCGGCAGCCCTGTGCCAAACGCCTTCCAGGATGGCAACCACGTCGTCGCATCCCACCATCCGCGTCCCTGGCGACAGCAATTGAACCTGCTGTGGGCCTACGTCAGCTTCTACAACCCGATCAACACGATCCGTACCGTGTTTGGCATTCGCAAAGACTCGGTTAGCCCGAAGCGAGTCATGTACCAGGTGATCGGGCAAGTCGGACTGTTGCTGACGATCCCCCGGATGCTCGCGTGGGCCTGGCGGCTCAGGCGCGGGCCGATCGAACCGTTCAACGGCCTCGCGCCCGCGCGGATCCCCATGCTCGACGCTGCCAGCGGAAACGAGATCAACTGGGCTACCGAGCACCTGCCGATGCGGGACGTGCCGCGCGATCAGGCTGCGGCTGGCGAACGGCCGTCCGCGGTGCCGCCCGGTGTCTTGTCGGCGCGCCGCCAAGACGCGGCATATGACGGATCGGCGTGGGGCGCATCCGGTTCTGCGCCTGTTCATGAGTGTCCGCAGTCCGATCCCCGGTGCTCACGCACGCGGACTGCGGGCCAGGAGACGAACAGGTGAGCAGACGGTCAACAGTGAGCACCTCCAACCGGCAGCGTGCCCCGCATCTCTCGAGGAACGGCCGCACAAATGATACGCTACAGAAGGCGCGCCGAATCGCGCGGTCCGCCGTTCAGTCAGCCCCGTCACCTGTTGTGACGGGCGTGGCGGCTCCGAGATTCGCGCACGCACTGTGCGTGTACCGCTACCGGCGCGAACTCAACGAGGCCGGTTTCTTCCCGCCGTTGGGGCTGGAGTTCGTCGCAGCCGTGGTGAAGCGGTACGCCCGGTCCATCGACCTGGTTGACCTGCGCATGGTGCCAGGCCGAACACTGGATTCCCTGCGACCGGACACGGACCTGGTGTGCTTCTCGATCAACTGGGACCGGGACCGCGAATTCCTCGAGGAGCAGATTCGCTCGATACCGCCGGCGATTCTCACGGTAATCGGCGGCTGGCATGCGACGGAAGACCCCGGGCGGTGGCTGGCGGGCTTCCCGAATGTCGACGCAGTCATCCGCGGTGATGGCGAGGAGGCGATGGACGAGCTCTGTCGCGGCGCGCCCCTGGGCGAGATCGCGGGGCTGAGCTATCGGCGCGCCGGCCACATTCGACACAACCCGAATCGGCGTCTGGGAAAATTACGCGATGACCTCTACCCCGACCGGCGGATTCGACGGCAGAACTACACGGTCACCAGCAAGGGGGCCCGCGCCGGGATCGACGTCGATTCCATCGCCACGTCACGCGGCTGTCCGAACCACTGCACCTTCTGCTCGTTCAATCGCAACCCGTGGGGCGAGATGCGCCGTTGGACGGCACGATCACCAGAGTCCGTGGTGGACGAGCTGGAGGAGATGCACGCGCGGCTGATCCGCTTCGTGGATGATCTGTTCACGCACGACATGGACCGCGTGGAACGTATCTGCGACCTGATCATCGCACGCGGGATTCGCAAGCGCTACTTCGTCAATGCCCGCCCGGAGGTCGCCAAGCGGCCAGACGTTCTGCGCAAGATGGAACGAGCCGGGTTCTCCATGCTGATGCCGGGTGTCGAGTCCGCCCACGACAAGACGCTGCGGTTCATGCGCAAAGGCTTCGATGCCGCGCGGATCCGCGGGCACTTCGCAGTCCTGCGCCGCGGTCGCATGATCCTTCACGGCTACTTCATCCTCGGGTGTATCGGCGAGAGTGTCGACGAGATGCTCCGGATCGCGCCGTTCGCACACGAGCTGGGCTTGGACACGATCGCCCTCTCGGTGCGGCGCTCCAGCCCGCACTCGGGGCTGGACGAGCTCGTCGCCAACAGCCCCGGCTACCACGTGGCTCGCAGTGGAAGGATCTACTCCGATGCGTGCTCGGTGGCGCAGCTCGGCGACCTGCGCAAACGCATCTATCGCCAGTTCTACACGCCGGGACAGATCGCCCGCGTGGGCATCAAGGGGATCCGGAACGATGCGTTAGCCTTCCTTCCCGGCTTCTTGCCGCGTCTTCCGCAGGTCATTGTGGCCGCGCTCAAGCATGCGTGGCGCAAAGACCGGCATCGGGCGCGTAAGCGTCGGCGCCGGGAGGCCTTGGTGTATTCACATCCGCATGCTGCTGACAACACGGTCGAGGGTATCCGAGCCGTCCAGCCGCTGCCACTGACGGCATCGAAAGAAGGCCACTGATGGACAACCCGGAACCCACGGCCTACGACCGCGCTGAATCTGAAGAGATCGCCACGCAGATTCAGATCGAACTGCGGCTGCTGCTGAGTATTGAGCGGTCTCTGCGAACCACGCTCCAGTGGATGACACGCGAACGCGGTAACACCCGCAAACTCTCGACGCTGCGCTCCGTCGCCCGTTCGTTCGAGCGGCAACTCAGCCGCACACGGGTGCTCGCTGACCAGCCGGGCTACCTGCATCTGATTACCACCGCGACGCCGGAACTGACCAGTGAAGTTCAGGCGCTGCGAAGGGCCCGCGAAACGCTGCAAGCCGCCTTTGAGGGCGTCGTGCTCCGGCTGGAGTACGTTTCGCCAGATGACGTCGGTACGCTCCAGAGGGTCTGTACCGAGCTTGAGCGCTACCTTGACGACTTGAACGCCCACGGCCGGAAGGAACTGAAGCTGCTGCAGCGCTCACGCAGCCGGAAGAGGGACGCGCCCGAATGAACGCGTCTACATGGGAACCATCGATCTTCCGAACTGACGACACCACGCGGCCCGGGCTCGACGCGCTCGGTGCACACGCATAACGAGAGGACCACAGTTATTCGCATTTACCTGATCAATCCCCGCAACCTGCTCGCGGGCCTGACCGACCTCAAACGCAGCCGCTGGAATCGCTACCGCGTCTGGAAGCCCCTGGGGCTGCTGACGCTCGCGGCGCTCACGCCTGCGGAATGGCAGATCACGATCATCGACGAGAACATCCGCAAGCCGGAGTACGAAAAGCTGCCGCCTCCGGACCTGGTCGGCGTGACCGCGTTCACGTCGCAGGCGAACCGCGCGTACCAGCTCGCCGCTGAGTTTCGCGAGCGCGGCGTCCCGGTCGTCATGGGCGGTATTCACGCCACGGTGCGCCCGGATGAGGCCGCGGCCCACGTTGATTCCATTGTAACGGGCGAAGCCGAGCAGGTTTGGGGACGAGTCCTCGACGATGCCAGGCATGGCACCTTGCAGCCCCGCTACGAGGGAGCGCATGCGACAATGGACTCCATGCCGCCGGCCCGCCACGATCTGCTCGCCGGCGACTACGCTTTCGGGTCGATCCAGACAACGCGCGGTTGCCCGCTCAATTGCAGCTTCTGCAGCGTGACCTCGTTTAGCGGCTTTCGCTACCGCCAACGACCGGTCGCCGACGTTGTTCGCGAATTCGGGCTGATTCGGGAGAAGCTGGTGCTGGTCGTCGATGATAACCTGATCGGTACGAGCCAATCGCACATCGCCCGGACCAAGGAGCTTCTTCGTGCCATGATCCAGGCCAGGCTCAACAAACGCTGGATCGCACAGGTCACCATCAACATGGCCGACGACGATGAGCTGCTGGCGCTCGCCGCCCGCGCCGGTTGCGCCGGCGTGTTCATCGGCTTCGAGTCGCCGACCGTCGCGGGCCTCAAGGAGGTCGGCAAGAAATTCAACTTGCTCAACGGCCGGGACATGGCGGCGTCCGTGCGTCGCATCCAACGCCACAAGATACTGGTCGTCGGTTCGTTCATCATGGGGTTGGATACCGACGAGCCGGGCATCGGCGAGCGAATCGCCGCTGCGGCGACGCACTACGGCGTGGACATTCTGAATGCGCTCTTCCTGACGCCGTTACCGGGCACGCGGTTGTGGGACGACCTGGAATCGCAGCGTCGCCTCGCCACCGGCAGGGTCCCGGAAGATTGGCAGTATTACACGCTCACGTTCCCAGTCGCCCGCTATCTGCGCTTCACGCGTGCCGATCTGGCCCAGGAGATGGAGGCGTGCGATGGCGCATTCTACTCCCTGTGGAACACGATTCGTCGCGTCTGGGACAGCCTATGGCACCGTCGCCAGCCGCTGATCGCGCTCGTGGCCAACCTGTCCTACCGCAAGAACATCCGCCAGAGTCAAAGGAGCTGCCGCGACTTTCTGGCGTCGCGGCCTTGCCTCCACGCCACGGCCCATGAGCCCGCAGAGCCGGGTCTCCCATTGCCGCCCGAACCGAAAGCCCCATGCCTCGGCACGTATTGACGCTTGGGAGCCGTGAGCCACCCGCCGTCGCCAGGATTGCGGGGACCGCTGGCAGACTTCCGGCGAAGGCCCGCCGGGGCCCGAAAATCGCCCGCCGCCGCTTGCCAGTGTCAAGAATAGCCCCTGTACATCCTGCCGATCCCCGCTACAATACGGGTGGTCGGATTCACGAACGAGGCCGAGACTCGGCGTTGTGCCGCAAGTCCTGCAACTTACTGCCTAGATCGTACTCCCTCCTTCCTGGCCGGAACCACGGTCACTTTCAACGGCAACCCTGAAAGTAAAGCAACGGGTTACGCATTCCATCGATAGGAGAAATACGATGGGTAGGAAACTGTATGTCGGAAACTTGGGCTATGGCGTGAGCAGTTCTGATTTGGAGCAACTCTTCGCTGCGCACGGCACGGTCGCCAGCGCACAGGTTATCGAGGACCGCTCGACGGGCCAGAGCAAGGGCTTTGGCTTCGTCGAAATGGGTTCCGATGCTGAAGCACAGGCCGCGATCACCGCGCTGAACGGACAAGATCACGGCGGCCGCGCCCTGACCGTCAACGAAGCCAAGCCGCGCGAGCCGCGCAGTGGTGGCGGCTACGGCGGCGGGGGTCGCGGGGGCTACGGCGGACGTCGCTAGATCTCTCCCCTTGATCCAATACGGCGGACGGGAGGGCCGCAACACGCGGCCTTCCCCCGTCCATTGCGGCTCCACGGCACGAGCCGACGGCGACGTATGCGCCTTGCCAATGGGGGGCCGAGCCCCGATTAAGTCAGTGTGCCACGGGGCACATGCGGGCTGCCTGTGCGGCGGCCCCGATTCAACCAACACGGTTTTTCAGACCGACTGGCGGCCGTGGCAGTGCCCGGCCCGTGGAGTATTGAGTGTCAGAAGCAGTATCTAGAATGGAAGAAGTACGTAAGTCGCAGAGTGAACGAGATTCGACACAGCGTGTGGCCGGAAGGCGCCGCCAACGCGGGCGCTTCCAACAGCGGGCCGCGAACGTCGCGCCGCCGCAGACGCCAACGGAGGGCGGTACGCGCACGGCGGGTTTTGTTGGACTGGGCCTGTCCGGCGGCTTGCTCGCCGCGGTGGAACGCGCCGGGTTTCACAAGCCGACCGATATTCAACGCGAGTTGATTCCACCGGCGCTGGCCGGGCGTGACTGCCTGGGGCAGGCACGCACTGGCACGGGCAAGACCGCCGCGTTTACGCTGCCCCTGTTGCACTGCGTGAATCGTGGGGGTGGCGTGCAGGGATTGGTCCTGGTTCCGACGCGCGAGCTGGCGGTCCAGGTCGGCGAGCAGGTACGACTACTGAGCCCGGACCAGCCGCCGCGCACGCTGGTCGTCTACGGCGGCACCGGCATCGGAGCGAACCTGCGCGAATTGAAGAAGGGCGTCGACATCGTGGTCGGTACGCCAGGACGCATCCTTGACCTGATTCAGCGCCGGGCACTCGACCTCGGCCGCGCAAGGCTGGCCGTTCTCGACGAAGTCGATCGAATGCTCGACATTGGCTTCCGCGACGACATTCGCCGCATCATGGCGAGCGTTGCCCGCGATCGTCAGACGATCTTCGTCTCGGCCACCATGACCGAGGATATTCGCCGGTTGGCCCATGGCCTCATGCGCAATCCTGTGGAGGTCAATGTCTCCGCCGACTGCTTGACGGTCGACGAAGTCAGGCAGGACTACATGACCGTGGAGGCCCGCGACAAGTTGCGGGTGCTGCGGGGGTTTCTCGAGCAGACCTCGCCCAGCCTGGCCATCGTCTTCACGAGGACGAAGCGCGGCGCGACCAGGGTCGCGCGACAACTCACGCGGGCGAACGTGGCCTGCGCCGAGATTCACGGCGGTCTCGCCCAGGGACGCCGGACGCGTGTGCTCAACGACCTGCGCGCCGGCCGACTGAACGTGCTCGTCGCGACCGACCTGGCCTCGCGTGGCCTCGACGTGACGGGCGTCTCGCACATCGTGAACTATGACATCCCCGCGGACCCGGCGGTTTACGTGCACCGCATCGGCCGCACCGCCCGTATGGGTAACAGTGGTCACGCGCTCACGTTTGTGACGCCCGAGCAGGGTCGAGAGCTGACCGATATAGAGAGCCTGATCGATCAACAGCTGAACCGTGTTAACACACCCGGGCACGCACCTACGAGCACTGCGGTGGTGCGCGAATCGTCACGAGATGCCGACCGGGGTGTTATCGCAACCACGCGGAAGTGCGTCCCGCGTCGTGAAGTGGCGGCCACCGATCCCGCAAGCCGGTACCCGCGCCGGACGCTCGGAAGCCGCTTCCCACGCCCACGTCGCCGGCGGTGAGGACCTCCGGTTCGGGGAGAGTCTGAGCTCTCCACTGTTGAGGAATTCGGTCATGGCGAGGAACTGGACGAGGTGGCCATGTTTGCGCGTGGCCTTCGGCGCTGGCTTCTGGGCCGTGACTGCCGGAGAATCGCGCCGGACCCGCTTCCTCGATCGGGCAATTGGGCCGTGGACCTGCGACCGTTTCTGCAACCAATGCCGCGCTCGACATGCTCGGCATGCACCAGATGCCGACGTGTTCCGGTGTCCTGAAGTCGCTGCGGCTTCCGTAACGTGTGGGCTTGAATGAACTTCGAAGCAGTGGGCCGGATTGGCTCATAATCCGGAGAAACTATGCAAGCCGGGCCTCCTTGTAGCCGCGGTGGGATGGATAATCCCAGGCCACAGACGGGCTCGCCGTGGTGGCGGCCCAAAGATGTTCTCAGCATCTTGAAGGAGGCGCAGCACTGACGATTCTCGCACTCGACCTGGCCAAGAACAATCTAAAAACTGGTACAATTCGCGGAGCGCAGGTCAGGAAAGACAATCCTGATGTTCCCCAGGTCGTGAACCTCGCCCGCGGAGCCCACCCCATGCGACACTGTCCGACGGTACTGCTCACGACCCCATGCCTTGTGATCGGTGCCCTCCTGCCGCACGCACGCGCGGATTCCCTCTATCAACGCGCCCCCGAGGATCCCGCAGCCGTTTACCTCACCCCGGACGACTTTGACGTCCGTGCCGATGGCATCCACGACGACACGCTCGGGATCCAGAAGGCCATCGATCA
The DNA here is from genome assembly GCA_964448675.1 of uncultured Planctomycetales bacterium. GTDB lineage: Bacteria > Planctomycetota > Phycisphaerae > UBA1845 > Fen-1342 > CAYUZU01. The sequence goes on along the minus strand of CAYUZU010000006.1, from coordinate 38,252 downwards.
AGTCGGCGTTGACCGCAGCGGTGGGATGGTCTTCGTTCCGTCGGGTACGTACCGCCTGACCGACACCGTCTATGTCTGGCCCGGCGTCCGGATCATCGGGTACGGGCCCGAGCGCCCCGTCTTCAGGCTTGCGCCGCGAACACCTGGGTTCCAGAAAGGCGACGATAGGTACGTGCTGTACTTCTCGGGGGGACGCGGGAGAGAGCCGGGAGACCCACCCCGCGACGGCACGCCCGGGACGTTCTACAGTGGCCTGAGTAACGTGGACGTTGAAGTCGGGGAGGGTAACCGTGCCGCGGTCGCCGTGCGCTTCCATGTCGCGCAGCACTGCTCCCTGTCGCATATGAACCTTGACCTCGGCGACGCCCGCGCTGGGCTTGTGGACATCGGCAACCTCGTCGAGCGTCTGCAAATCACCGGCGGGCAGATCGGGATCGACACTGGCCGGTCCGCCCCCGGGTGGCCGATCGCAGTGCTCGACTGCACGTTTGAGAACCAGCGCGTCGCGGCGATCCGCTCACGCGAGGGCGGGCTGACCATCGTCCGCCCGATGATCCGCAACACCCCCGCCGCCGTCGTGATGGACCCGGATTTCCCGGATCAGCTTTGGATCAGCGACGGTCGGTTCGAGGATATCGCCGGGCCCGCGATCGTCGTCAGTCGCTCAGCCAACGCCCGGACGCAGGTCGGCCTGGAGAACATCGCGTGCCGGAGCGTGCCCAATCTGGCTCTCCTCCGAGACACGGAGGCTCGGCTCGCGGGCGCGGGCCCCCGCTACGTTGTTGATCGCTTCACCCACGGGCTGCACCTGGGCGGCAAGGGTTCGCCTCGCGAGATCACGACAACACTGAACGCTCGGCCAATTGATGAGTTGCCGGCGCCCGTTGCGTCGGACGTCGCCCCGCTGCCGGCGTCGGAGACTTGGGTGAACGTCCGCAGCCTGGGCGTGATCGGAGACGGCCTGGCGGATGACACCGCGGCGCTCCGTGCCGCAATCGCTGAGCACCGTGTGCTCTACTTCCCGGCGGGCTGGTACAACGTCTCCGACACCCTCGTGCTGCGTGAGGACTCCGTGCTGATCGGGCTGCATCCGGCGCGCACCGTCATCAACCTGCCGAACGACGCGCCCGCGTTCGCCGGCGCGGGCACCCCGAAGGCGCTCATCGAAGCGCCCCGCGGCGGGACCAACATCGTCACCGGGCTTGGCATTCATACGGGCGAACGCAACCCACGCGCAGTCGCTGTCAAGTGGCAGGCAGACGCCGGATCCCTCCTCGATGATGTCCGATTCCACGGCGGACACGGCACATTCATTCCTGGTCGCAAGTACGCCCGTCGAGGCGACCGGGACCACTGGAACACCCAGCCGGCCAGCCTGCAGGTCACCGACGACGGCGGTGGCGTCCTGAAAAACATCTGGACGCCAAACCCGCATGCACGCTCGGGGCTGCACATCGCAGGCACGACCACGCCCGGCCGCGTGTACGCGATGTCCGCCGAGCACCACGTCGATCACGAGGTCATCGTCGAGAACGCGTCCGGCTGGCGCTTTTTCGCGCTCCAGTTCGAGGCGGAACGCGAGGAAAGCCCCCGGGTGTTACCTCTGAAGATCGACGGGTGCTCGGACCTGCTCTTCGCAAACACCTTCTTCTACCGAGTGATCAGCAGCTTCACCCCGGCCCCCCATGCCGTGACCGTCGCCGACTCGAAGAACGTCCGCTTCCGCAACGTCCATGTCTACAGCAACAGCAAAGTCTCATTCGATAGCTCGCTGTACGACGCACACACCGACACCGAGGTTCGCGACCCGGAGTTCGCTGTGCTCGACCTGCCTCCGGCCGCGGCACCGGTGCTACCCGCGACCGTGCCTGCTGAGCGCGTCACGCGGCTCGCCGACGGGTTCCACAACATCGCCGGCATCGCGACTGCGCCGAATGGCGATGTCTACTTCGCGGATGCCCGCAAGCACGGTGTCCACCGGTGGTCACACGAGCGCGGGCAGCTCGAGCACGTGATCGACGTCCCCCAACGCCCCGAGCAGCTCGCGTTCGACTGCGCGGGCAACCTGCTCATCATCAGCTACGCGGGCGATGGGGTCGTGCTGGCGTACGACCCGGCGAACCCCGGGGCTCCCCGGATACTCGATCCACACCCGCCCGAGCCGCGTCCGGAAGCCACCCCGCTCCTCCCCGTCAGCCGCTGGGGAGGCGGCCCATCGTTCCCGCGGGACGCGACCGCCGCGCCGCGGGCACATTACCTGTCACCCGACGAGACGGTGTTCGTCTGCGCAGACGAGGGGTTCGTCACCGGCGCCGTCTCGTGGGGAGTCAAGAGCACCCCGCTGCTGCGGACATTCGGCATCGCGCCGGCCGTGCCCGGCAGACCCTTCTACGTCACCAACGAGCTCGACCTGCGCACGTATGCATTCGACGTTCGACCCGACGGCTCGCTGACCAATCCGCGTCTGTTTGTCGAGGAGGGCGGCGAACACGTCGCAACGGACGTGGGGGGCGATGTGTACGTCGCCGCGGGACAGATCCTCGTCTTCAACTCGGCGGGGCAGCGCATCGGCGTCATTCACACGCCACGACGCCCAACCGCCCTCGCCTTCGGCGGGCCCGATGGCCGCACCCTCTACATCACGGCTCGCGACGCGCTATACGCGGTCTCAGTCGCGCAGTAGCCCGTCGTCGCAGTCGCGACGCCGTTAGACTGGCCCGAGCAAACCGGATGAGAGGACTTGAACCCCCGCTCTTCTGGTCTCGACAGAGCCACGCAGCGAATACACCGGAGGCTCAAGGGCAGCCACTTCTTCCACCCGAGCCGCGACACATCACGGTAGCCCTCCCAAGATCCGAGCTGCCACGCGTCACCGACATCGGCAAAGAGAGCGGGCTTCGGCAGATGTAGCGTTAAAGGCGCGACACCAGAATGACCCAATCAAGGTCCGGATCGGTAGGCGGATTCCCCAACCACGGTGATGATCCGCCGCTGGCCGCGCTGACACTGCCTGTCTGCAACACGCCCCCCGTACGCGGATTGAACCAATGCACTGAAAAGGTCCCCTCGACGCTTCTCAGATCGAGTTCAGTCGTGCCGCCGTGCTTTAGATACACGAGGTAGGTATTCCCGACATCGGCCAGCACGTAGTCGTCGGCTGCGCTCGTCAGATCGTTCGCGGCCACCATTCGCTCAAACGGCACATGCTCCTCAAAGAACCGCGTCGCGATTCGCGTCACGCGCCACATGTTGGCTCGCTGGCGCATGTCCTCCACGCCCAGATCGCTGGTGGGCGAGTTGTCCTTCCAGCCGAAGTACCACTCGACGCCCGCGCCGCCGGCCATGTAGGTGCCCCACAGGAGTTCCTTGCGCGCCTCCACCTGGCTCACGCCGCCGCCGGTGCTGTCATCGGTCACCAGACCGAACTCCCAGCCCAACGGCTCGTCCACGTTCACCATCCACGGCCGGCCGTGCTCGGCCGACGCCGCCACCCAGCGACGCACCTCTTCGTTGAAGTCCCAGCCGCGCTTGTCGAGATATGGCTGATCGAGTTGCAGCGACGCGCCTTCGAAGTGTGGGTCGCCCAGCAGCGGCCCGTACACTTTGTCCTGCTCGAACGGGAAGTGATGGACCACGATCGGGTGGTCGTACGGATCGAGCCCGCGAATGTAGGCCGCGAAAGCCTTCATCTGCCCGGGCGTGGTCGCAGCACCGAACTTCCGCTTCTCATCGGTATGTCCGTTCTCTTCGCCCAGGTTCCAGATCAGTGCCAGGTGATGCCCGAACCGCGCGACCATCTCGCGGTAGTACAGCTGCCGCGTGTGCGCGAAGTCGCCACCGTCGAGAGTTTCGAACAGGCTCTCGTTCTCCGTCTCCGTGAGCAGCAGGTGCAGCAGGATCCCTTGCTGCTGCATGTGCGTGAACAGGATCTCCCACTGCGCCAGCCGGCTCACGTCGAACGTCTCGCGCCGGTCGAAGTGCGTCCACGGCCAGACTTCCCAGCCGTCGCCCTCGTAGTTCATCGTGATGAAGTACTGCGAATTGAGCCCGACGCTCGCCAGGTAGTTCACGTAGCCGATGATGTTCTTGCCCGTGTCGCCATCTTCGTCCTGCCAGTGGGGATCGCCGGCCCGGTAGTCGCGGGCATGCGGCGCGAAACGGTGTAGTTGATCCTTCCCCAGCGAGGGATACCGGTTCCCACCGGCATCGAACGTCCCATCAAAGCCGTAGTAGCCGAGCAGGTTCTCGGGGCTCCCCGCGCCGCCCTTGATGAAGTACGCACCCGAGCCTCCGAATCGCAGGTAGTGCTGCCCGGCATAATCGAGGCGTCCCTGGGCGCGAAAGTCGCGGCTCGCACTGGACACGCTTGACGGCACAACCGTGAAGCGGCCCCTTGCATTGGCCAGCGCCACCTCGGTCCCCGGCTCGTCGTTGAGCGCTACGCGCGGCCCGGTCACCAGCCTCGCCGAGTAGGTCCAGTTGCCTATGGCGTTCGGCGTAAAGCGCACCCGCCACTGCTTGCCCGAGGTCGCGTGAGAAAGCGCCGCCTGACCGTCCGCCGCAAAGAAGCCGGGTACAACAAACGTGTGCTCAGCATGCGTGAACGTCACGGTCAGACGATGATCAAGAAACGTCGCCGGGTCAGCCTCGGATCCCAGCGGCCCGTCGAAGTCCAGCGTCAGCGTATGCCACTGCGGAACCGTCGTGCCACGAGCAGTGTGTTCCGTATCCCTGGCCACGACTCCGTCCCCGGCCTTGCGAGCACAGGAACTTGAAACAGGCAGAAGTCCCGTGAGTATCACCGCGGGTATCGCTGCTGCACGGAATCTGCGAACGCGAACGGCATTCATGGACGTCTACTTTCTATGTGAATCGCGAAACCCAGGTGGATCAGCACACACGAAACCTCGGCGAGCATGGGATCAGCGACGATATCCGCGTCCACGGGCATCCCCGTCATGCTGCAGCCGGGTGAAGAGACCCCGGCCATGCGCCCCGCCGAACTGAGCAACATGGAAGCCATGCGAAAGGCGCAGCAACCAGTGTGGCTCGCTTTGCTGAACCCCATCCACCGGAGCCACCGGCGTGTTCATCGGCGGCCGCCTGCTCGCGTCGCAGCATCCCACACTACCGACGTTGGAAGGCTGATCGCTACGACCCCGCCGTGACGCCGAAGAAGATCAGGTTCGACAGCAGGTCGCGGATCAGCACCCGCGTCTCGTAGTTCGCATTGTTCACGTACGCTTCGCCCGCGTCGGTGAGCTCGAGATCACCGGTGGGAATATCGGTCAGCGTGATCTTCTCGATCAGCACATCGGTCACCGGGACATTGCTCAGCCCGCCGAGGGTCGTCGTCGCCAGTGCCGCAATCTGCTCGACCACCTCCAGCCCCTCGACCACCCGGCCGAACACCGGGTACCCCAGCGCATCGTCCGTCGCGTCAAAGTCGGTGTTGTCTGCCAGATTGACGAAGAACTCCGGCGTGACCTCGTTCGGATCCTGCGCGAAATACAGCGCCACCGTCCCCCGGGTGTTCGACAAGCCGCCCGCCGACTCGTTCGCGATTGTCCGCGGCGGTGTCTTGGCCACCGGTCCCAGCGTGAACCCGCCGCCCTGCACCACGAATCCCGGCACCACCCGATGAAAGAGCGTCCCGGCATAGAACCCAGCGTCGACATACTCGAGGAAGTTGGCCACCGTCACCGGCGCCGCGGCGGCGTCCAGCGCAACCACGATGTCTCCCAGCGTCGTGCGGATCCGCACGCGCGTCTTGCCGTCCACCTCGCCGATGCGCTCGACGGCGCTGATGACAATGTCCTCCTGTGGCACATCGCTCAGGTCGTTGCGCGTACCCGTCGGCACTTGTGCGATCTGCTCGACGACATCAAACCCTTCCGCCACGTCGCCAAAGACGGCGTAACCGACATTCTCGCCGTCCGGATCCAGGTTCGCGTTGTCCTGCAGGTTGAAGTAGAACTGCGCCGTGGCCGAATTCGGATCCGACGTGCGGGCCATCGCAATCGTCCCACGCAGGTTGAGCCGCCCGTTGTCCGACTCGTTGACGATCGGGTCGCGCGTCTCCTTCTGCACCAGCCCCAGTTCGTAGCCGCCGCCGCGGACCAGGCTGCCGGCGAGCACCTCGTGGAACAGCGTCTGCTCGTAGTACCCGTCTTCGACAAACTCGGCAAAGGTCGTCACCGTCAGTGGCGCCGCTTCCGGCTCCAGCATGATCGTGAACGCGCCCTGGCTCGTCTCCACGATCGCCCCGGGTTCGGTCGCTTCCGTGATGTACGGGCAACCCGCGACCGGCACCAGCGCCACCGCCAATACACTCATGCGCAACAACGCGTTCAACACGATTCCTCCTCGCGCACGGCCATCAGGCACCGCGCGCCGCTTCTCAGTCTTCGCCTGTCCGGCACCATCTCCGCCAGGCGCCACCACTACGGATTCACCGGCGGCGTCACCGGCGGCAACACGATATTCGAGATGCCCGTGCCCAGTGACTGCAGCATCGTCCGGCGGAACAGGCTGTCGTCATCCTGGTCATTCTGGAGGATCCGCGCCCGGTAATCCGCCACCGGGTCATACACTGCCGTCACGCCGAACGGACCAATCTGGATGTTCGCCGCCACCCACTCGCGAAAACGCGTGTCGAGCGTATGCGGCACGTCCAGCACGTCGCCCGCCGCCAGCGCGATGTCCGGCTCTTCCCCGTTCATGATCTTGTCCAACTCGAGCTTGACGCGGACCTGCTCACCGTTCGGCAGCCGCCGCCACAGCGTCGCTTCCGGCGGCTCCAGAAAATCACGCAGGCCACCGCTGGCGGCGATCGCGCGCACCAGCGAGACATCGCCATCTCGCGGCACCGGCACCGGCCCGGGTGCGTTGACCAGGCCCGTGACATACACCACGTCCTGGGCCGCCGCCTCGACTTTCACCACATCCCCCGATTCCAGCGGCGGGCCCGACAGCGCCCGGCGAATGTCGTTGATGTCCTTGAAGTTGATCGCCAACGGCTCGCGATCGGGCCGGATCGGGTACAGCGTAACGCGGCCGGAACTGGGCCCCTCGAATCCACCCGCCTGGCTGAGGGCGTACACGACGTTGCGCTGGTTCTCGGGCAACTGGACCAGCCCCGGCTGCGCCACCGCCCCGTGCACCAGCACGGTCGTGTTCTCGGCACCGGCCAGCTGCACATACACGGCCAGGTCCTTCACCACGTCCTCGTGCGCCGCGACAATCGCCTCTTCGACCCCGCCCAGCGTACGGCCCGCCACCTCGATGCGCCCGACCACCGGAAACACGATCGACCCGTTGTCGTGCACCCGCAACTCCAGGTTCACCGGCTCGTAGCGATCCTCTCGCAACCCGAGCAGCGTGATCCCGAGCACGTCCCCCTCCACCACCTCGTACGGCTGCACGTCCGTCAACGCCAACTCGTCGCGCGCGACCACCACCGGCTGCTCCGGCGGCAGCGCCGACCGCTCTTCCAGCTCGATCATCGAGATGCGCGTGTCCTTCTGGCACCCGATCCCGACCAATACACTGCACAGCACCGGCAGCAATCCCAGGCCGCGGCGCACCGCGCCAGAACACCACCCGCCCGCAGACGCGGCCCCTGTGTAGGTTGAACGCATCGGACTCGACCACCTCTCGCAATCAACGACGGGCCGGCCCGCTCATGACCGCCAGAGCGAACGGCGCGTCTGCCGTGACGACCCTAATTATGCTGCGCGGCCTCCGCCTGCAAGGCCGCGAGTTCCTGCCGTTCCTGTTCATCGAACACTTGCGCCCCGCCGCTTGACACAACCGCTTCCGCCGCGGCCAGCGCCGCCTCGGCATGCGGACCTGCCGCAGCCCAATCCTCCAACCGGCGGCAGACTCGGGCCAGATTGAGCAGCGCTCGCGCACGACTTGCCGATCCCGGCGGTGCAAGCTGCGCGGTCCGCTCAAACGCGGTCCGCGCCGCCGTGAGCTCTCCCGCGTTCAGCAACACCGTCGCCAGCGTGTCATGATAGTTCGCATTCTGCGGGGCCACCGCGACCGCCTCCTCGACGTACGTGCGGGCGGCTTGCAGCTCCTCCGCCGACGCCCCCGGCTTGGTCGCCAGCAGCCACGCCAGGTTGTTCAACGCCTCGACCGAGCCCGGCGCGACCTCCAGCACCTGCCGGTACGCCGCTTCGGCCCCCGCGATCTCACCCAGCGAATACCGCAGGTTGCCAACGGTCATGCCCGCAGTCACGTTCTCCGACATCGTCTCCATGATGCGATCGGTCAGCCGCAGCACGAGGGCGCGGCGCTCCGGCTGTGCTGCCAGCAACGTCGCCGCACTCATGAGCGGCGGCCCCGCCGGTTCGTCCTGTTGCAGCAACTCGTCGGCGTAGGCCGCCAGCGTATCGAATTCCCCCTCGGCCGCCCACATCTGGTTGCGTTGCACCAGAATGCCGGGGTCATGCGGCGCGAGTGCCAGCGCCCGCTCGATGCAGCGCCTGGCCGCTGCCGCGTCGCCGGCAGCACGATGGACGCGAATCAGCGTGAGCAACACGGTCGGACGCGCCGCCGCCGGCGCCTGGTCGACAAACGCCTCGAGCTCGCGCGCCGCGCGTTCCTTCTCATCCAGGGCCATCAACGTGTCGGCCCGCAGCAGCTGCAACGCCACGTCCGCCGGCGTTTCTTCCAGCGCCGCATCGATGCGCTGCAGGCCGCTGCGCAGCATCTGGCCGTTGCTCAACTGTGACGCCGCCGCAACTTGCACCTGCAGGGCCCCCCGGTTGCCCGGATCATCCTGCAGCACCGCGGCCGCCAGCTCGGCCGCCGTGTTGGCGTTGCCCTGCAGCAGCTCGATCCGCGCGCGCTGCGCCCGCAACATGGGGTTCGGCCCGTGAATCTCCAACCCGCGCAGCACGAGCGCCCGGGCCGAGTCCGGCTCGGACAGCCGCAGCGCCAGCTCGCACAGGTCAATGAATGCCTCCGGGCCCCCCGCCGGAATCGCCGTCCGCGCCCGCTGCAGGTGCTCGCGAATCTCCGCCTGGTGCGCGCCCATGTCCAGCGCCGCCAGCCGCGCCGCGGCCAGCCACAGCAACTCCACGTTCTCGTCATCCATCATCTCGCGCAACTCGTCGAGCAGCTCGCCCATCCGCGCCAGGTCGCCCGGCTGATTTCGCACCAGCAGCGCCTTGGTCAGGCCACGTCGCAGCCGCACAGAGTCCGGATGCTCGGCGAGGCCCGCCTCCCAGGCTGCGATCGCCTTGTCCATTTGCCCGCTGCGCGCGTAGAACTCACCCAGCACCGCCGGGCCCATCAGATCCGTCGAGCGCTCGGCCAGCCGCTGGTAATCGGCCTCCGCCCGTTCCGGCTGCCCGTTCGCCATCCAGAACGCCGCCCGCAACATCAGCGCCTCCGGCGTCTGCTGCGCGGCGACCAGCTCGTCCAACAGCTGTGCGGCCTCGTCCTCGCGCCCCTCCGCGACGAGAATCGACGCCCGCACCCGCGCCACATCCGCCGGTGGGGCTCCCTGCGCCGCGGCCTTGTCCAGATGCGCCAGCGCCTGGTCAACCGCACCGTCGCGCGAGTACACCAGCGTCGCCAGCCGCAGCAGATCCACCGGATCCGATTCGTCTTGCGCCGTGCGCAGCTCGAGTTGCGCAATGGCCTCGTCATAGGCGCCCGTATCCACCGCCAGCGACAAGCGCCGGGCGCCGGCCACCTCGCGGTCCAAACGCGCCTGCAGCCGATCCAGCAGCGTGCGCGCCTCGTCAAACCGCTGCTGCCGCTGCAACAGCGCCAGCAGCCGATCGATGATCTCCGACGACCCCGCCGTGGTCAGCGCCGTCCGATACGCCCGCTCCGCATCGTCGAAACGCGCCTGCCGTTCATACGCCTCCCCCAGCAGCAGCGCCGCATCCGACCGCGTCGGATCAGCCTCGATGCAGTACTTCAGCAGTCGCTCCAGGTCCTCGACCCGCCGCGACCAGCCCGTTCCCGCCAGCCAGACCCGGGCCTGCGCCACGCGCCAGTTGAGCCCCGTCTCGCCCTCAATCGCCTTCACCTCATCCACCAGCCGCTGCGCCGTCTCCTGATCCGGCAACACCCGCGGGGCCTGCAGCAGCAGCATGCGAATGCCGACATCGTCCGGATGCTCGGCCGCCAGCCCCAGCAACTGGTTCAGCCCGCGCTCCTCGTCGCCCCCCAGCATCTCGATCGTGGCCAGCCGCATCTCGAGCTGCAGCCGATCGTCCGCGCCGGTCACGACCTCCAGCGCCTGCTCCAGTACCGCCTGCGCGCCGGCGTAATCATCTTCGCCCAGCAGACGCGACACGCGCATCAGCCAGGGCCGCGTATCGTCGCGGCCTTGCTCGCACGCCAGCCGCAATTGTTCCAGCGATTCCTCGTCGCGCCCCATGGACGTGTACAACCCCGCCAGCGCCAACCGGACCGCCAGCGGCGCGTCTACCTCTTCGAGCGCCGCGACCAGTTCCGCCTCCGCCGCCTCCAGGTCATCTCGCGACTCGGCCGTGAACGCCAGCACCACGCGCACATCCGCACGCGCCGGGTGCGCGTCGCGCAACGCGCGCAGCTCATCCATCAGCGCCGCCAGCTCGCGGTCCGCGTTCGGCCCGCCCAGCGCCCGTCCGATCTGCGCCGTGAGCCGCAACAGCGGCACCTCCACCGGATCCGGCACGTGCTCCGCATCAACCTCGTCGAGCAGTTCCAGCGCGCGCGACCAGTCGCCCTGCCGAACCGCGATCCGTGCCAGCCGCATCGTCGCCGTCGGTGGCAGCCCCGCGGGGCCCGGCGCCTCCGCCATCACGGCCGCCATCCGTCCGGGCTGCCCGGTGCGGGCATATGCATCGACCAGCATCCCCCGGATCGCTGCACTCGCCTGGCCGCTCTTGACCAGCGGCTCCAATTGCTCGATCACCTCGTACGGATCATCCTCGGCACTGGCGACCAGCGCCCGCAGCGCCGCCACCTGCCCACTCTCGGCCAGCGCCGCCCCGCGGTCCTCCAGCAGGTCCACGAATTCCGCCAAGCACGCCCGCGCCCGCTCGACCTGCGCCCCCATCACCAGCAGCCGTACGGCCGTCGGCAGCACCATCCCGTACTGTCGCTCGCCCGCCAGCTCGGTCAACATGTCCTCCGCCAGCTTCGCCCCGCGCTCGCCATAGCCAGCAGACAGGCACAGGTTGGCTTCCGCCGTGAAGCAACTCGTCGCCCAATCCAGCGGATCGACGAAGTGCTCGCGGACAACCGCCTGCGGCAGTGCGCGGGCCGTCGCCAGCGTCGCGTCCGCCCGGTCCGGCTCGCCCAGGTTCACCCACTCCTGCGTAATGGCCAGCAGGGCCCGCGGATCGTCGCCCGCCTGCGCCTCGGCCTGCGCCAGGGCCGCGACCGCATCGTCCACCGACACGTCCGCCCCGCCGTCCTCCTGCCGCGCCAGCCCCCGTAGAATCGCTGCCCGAAACGCGTGCACCAGCGGCGCCTGCGCGGTCTTCTCGGCCGCGGCGTCGAGAACCGCCAGCGCCTCATCCGCCCCGCCGCCCGCATCCTGCAACAATACGATCTCCGCCAGCTGCAGGCTGCCATCGACAAAAGCGTCCACATGCGCCGGGTCGTCACCGATCGCCGCCAGGAGTGCCTCGAGCTGCTCGCGCGCCTTATCCGCCTGCTGGCGGGCCACCAGCACCTGCGACTGCGCAAGAATTGCCGCCGGGTCGTCCGGAAGCGCCTCCAGTCGCTTCTTCGCCACGTGCCCCAACTCGCTCGAGTTGCCCGTCGTGCGATACAGCAACACCAGCCGATCAAACGCCGACCGATCCGTCGGATCCTGCCGGAACACCTCGCGATAGGCGGCAATCGCCTGCGTGATGTTCGTCACCGGTAGCGGATCCGTCGACAGCTGCGCCTCGGCGTACTTGCGCAGCACGTCCGCGTCGTGGCGATGCACCGACAGGTACTGCCCCAGCTTGGTCCGCGCCGTCTCCCAATCCTGCTCCTCGTACGCGGCCAGCCCGACCTCCAGCGCCTGCTCGACCATGGCCGCCTTGCGGTACCGATGCCCGAAGTACGCCCCGAACACGAGCACCACGCCCACCACCGCAACGATCGCGAGAACTGCGATTCGGCTCACACCCAACCGTCTCGGTCCTGTCATCAGTATCCCCTTTGCGAAGGCCGACCCGGCGTCCGCACCACCGACCGGCCACACCCCTCACGCGCGCGACCACACCGCGGGCCCAGGCACGCCGCGTCGCCGTCCACCATCATCGTAGCCCCGCCGGCATCGGCCCGCCCTGCTGTTTGTGGGAGGAAGACACCCTCAACTGCCACACTGACGGGAGAGAATATCATTTTATCGGCTCCTTGTCCCCCAGGCCGCGTCCAGACATTTCCACAGGTCTTATCGGAGACGCCCCCGCCCGCCCTTGCAGCCAACCCCCGGAATCGGCCTAAAAGACGAGGCCCCCCGACCCGTTCACAGGGCCGAGGGGCCACGCAAGCTGTCGATCCGTACGGACCGGCGTGCCATCATGGACACGCCGACCACTGCCGGCGCCTTACGCCACGCGACGCTTCATCCGCGCCACGAGGCCAATACCCAACGCACCCAGCAACGCCCCGCCGGGAACGGGGATGACACGGATCTGATCGCCATTGAGGACCATGTTGCCTTCGTACAGATGGCTCTGCGTGCCGTCGGGGCTGTAGATATAACCGCCGAACCACAGCGTCAGCTCGGGCACGGACCAGTCGTTCGGTGCGCGCGCAGCATCTGGGGCATTGAACCACGCGTCATCCTCATCGACCTGAATATCCACGGTGAAGGTCGCCGCTTCCAGCTCGGCGAGCGTGGCATTGAGCGCGAGCCCCGCGCCGTCCTGATCTGCGTACCACAGCGGAAAGGCGTTTGTGATCGCACCATCTGGCAAGTCACCCCAGCTGTCAGGCCATTCGTATCGCAGACCTTCCCAGCCTGCCGGACCGGTCATCGAGAGCCAGTCGGCGGCTTTGAAGTCATCGCCCCAGTTCGCGCCTCGGCCATCGAGTCCCCACAGGTTGAAACTCTCATATGTCCAACCAGCGCCCGCATAGGTATTCCATCGGTCGCTGAAAGTCCCATGCTGCTCTCCAACGTAGGTACGCGCGGCGTCGGCGTGATTCGCGTTCCTGCCCACGCGCAGGAGGCGAGCGCCGTCATACAGGTCGTTGTCCGAGGCCGTGGTGCCAGCATCGCCATCGACGTAAACGTTGTTCAACATGTCGGCGGCGCTGAAGGTCAGCCGGTAGGTCTTGATACCCGCGCTGACCGTCACAGTGCCGAAAGCCAGGACGGCCACTGCCGCCCACATTGCAACTTTCTTCATGCCCATCTCCTCTTTTGTTGCGGAGCGAAGTGCGTTGTTCCGCACCCCCACTCCCTCCCTTGAAGTGTTTCGTTCCCCAATTGCCACGGATCGACTGTCTGTCCCACGTGCCCGAGCCGGCACCGGCCCGCTCACGTCGCACGACCGCTGGGCCATCCGCGGCCCGGCACGGTCGTGCCAAATGCGAATCCGCCGGCCGCCGCACATGTCGCGGCGACCGGCCGTTACAGCTCTCGCAGCTACGCCACGCGGCGCTTCATTCGCGCGACCAGCCCCAGGCCGAACACACCCAGCAGGGCCGCGCCCGGCACCGGCACGATCGAGCGGTCAGGCAACGCACCGTCCAGGTCACTCACGACCCAGCGGCTGCCCGTCCAGTGACACTCCCAACCGCCGGTGGCTGTCGCCTGTCCCGGCGTGAAGGTGTACCAGTTGAAGGTCAGCGCGCCGTCGCTCTTGCTGCCCTCAAAGACCGTCTTGAGATCGATCCGGCCCGACGACAGCGCCGGCCCGGCAATCGCCGCCTTCAGCGGCGACGAGTAGATCTGCGACCAGCCGCGGCTGATGTTCTTCACCGCGGTCGGCGTCTTGAAGGTGTCGCCCGCCGACTCCATCGTGAAGACGATCATGTCATACGGGCTCGTCGCGCTCGCATCCTGATACCAGGCCTGCGCCCAGCTGTTGCCGTCAACCGCCTCGCCCTCGACGACCGGCGCGAGCCCCGCCAGCGCCGCGGACGAACAGGCAAAGATTGTCAAAACCACCAGTCCCTTACGCATTTGAATTCACCTCGTCGAAAGAAAGAAGTTCGTTCGGTGCCCGTCGGGCGTCCGGATCGTCAGAAACTCGTCTACGAAAGCCGGCGCTTCAACCGCGCCACCAGCCCGACACCCAGCACGCCCAGCAGGGCCGCACCCGGCACGGGTACGGCAACGTTGTTCTTCCGCGTCAGCTTCAGGTCGGGCATACCGCTACCCGCGCTGCCGCCGAAGTGCGTCGTCTGACCGCCAGTCAGCGGCCGGATGAACGCCGGTCGGTCACCAGGGAAACTCCCAAACCACGCAATCCCTGCGCCCCCCGTATCGCCACCCGCCAGCAGCAGCGCGGCCAGCAGCGGCGAACCACCGCCCGCCGCACCCGTGCCGGCGTCCGCCGCCGGATGCCAGGCACTGCGGCCACGCGGGCCGCCGCCCGGGGCGCGATACAGGTATTCCAGCCCCCACAAGTCGAACGCGAACAGCGTTGCCGTCGTGCCGGTCGTCGTCGTGAACCCCGCCGGGTTCGTCGCCGACCCCGCGACGCCGTCGGCCGACCCGCCGGTCATCGCGGCGCTGTTCGCACCGGGATCACCCTGCGGCGGCCCACCCGCCATCGCGACCGAACACACCAGCCCCGCTGCCAGTGCAAGGGCAATACGCATCGTCGTTTACTCACATGTGGTTAGAGATTGAGTGCGCCGCCGGTGCCGTCGCCCGGCGCAACACCACCGGAAACCGCGGAAAGGGACCGGCCCCCGTGCCAGGCACGGGGGCCGCACCACCGCAGGTCCCAGTCCGATCAGCTCAGGCGCCGCTTCATCCGCGCGACCAGCCCGATGCCCAGCATGCCCAGCAGCGCAGCGCCGGGAACCGGCACGCGTGCCAGCACGTCCTGGCGGTCGCCGCCGTCGGCACCGACCATGTTCAACACCTTGATGTTGGTGTTGACGTAGCCGTTGTCGACCGCGTCCTGCGCCAGGTCGATCAGCGCCTGGTGCGCCGCCACGAACGGCGTCTGGCCGTTCGCCCCGGCCGCCTCACCCTCGATCGCCCACATCGCGTCCTGCACGGCCGCGGCGCGGGCGTTCAGGTCGGCGTAGCCGAAGGTGTTGCCGTTGAGGTACTCGTTGTAGAGCCACGCCGTCTTCGCATCGAGCGGATCCGGGTTGCCGCCGTTGATACCGCCGTTGACGGCACCGTTCGCCAGGGTACCCACCAGGCCATAGTCGCCCGAGTGGTTGAAACCTTCGTCGAACTCGATGCAGAAGGTCGTGAGGACGCCGTTCGGCGCGTAAATGTAGTCGCCGCCGTTGTAGTCGAACAGCAGCTCGACGGCCCACTGACCGCCGTAGGTGTCCGTGTCTTTCAGCCCGTAGCCGACGCCCGAGCTCAGCCCGGTCCAGTCGAGCTGCACGTCCGCAGCAGCGACCGACGCGGCACACAGGATGGCCATCACGGCCAGGATGGATTTGCGAGTCATTTTGCTACTCCTTGGCAGCATGCAGTTCTGCATACTGGTTGCTTTGCTTCGTCAGGCCCCAGGGCATCGCCGCAGCCGGCGCACCGGCCGATTGCCCGCGCGGGGACCTTCAGTCCATTGTTTCGGTTCTAGCTCAGATGACGCTTGGCACGGGCCACCAGCCCCAGCCCCAGCACGCCCAGCAGGGCCGCAGCCGGCACCGGGACGATCACGAGCTGGTCCTGGCCGAGCTGACCGTTCGAGTTGCGCACCAGGTTCGCCACCCGCACGTTGCCCAGACCACTCCAGTTCGGAACGTCGTTGAAGTTGGCGACCGAGTCCTTCCACCAGCCGTTGACATCCGCCAGCGTCTGGGCGGCGTTCACCACCGCGTTGTTGTGGCGGCTGGTGATCTCGCTGTGCGAGTAGCCCATCGAACGCCAGATGGCGTACTGCAGCGCATCGTTCTCGGCCGACGCGTTGGTGTAGCCCGCCAGGCTGCCGCTGCGGAAGTTCGAGTACAGCCACGCCGTCCGCTCGGACATCGTGTAGCCGCTCGCGACCGTCGTGTCGCCAATGCCGTCCACGGTGTAGCGCACGTTCGGCACGTAGATGAGCTCGCCCATCTCGACACAGAACGTCGTGAAACTGCCACCGGCCGACAGGTTCTGCAGCGTGATCGGACCACCCAGCAGGCTCAGGTCGTAACCCCCATTCGGGACCTTGACCTCATCACCGACACGAACATCCACACCAGCGAAAGCGGTCGAGGCCATCAACGCAACAGCAGCGATAAGAGTCAGCTTCTTCATTGCTTCTTTCTCCTCCAAGCCACCGCACGCGCGGGGCTTGCCCAGGGACTTCTCCAGCTCATCCGCCGTGCCGCAAACCCATGCGGCAAACAACCGGCGAACCAGCTTCAGTCGATGGTGGAGGAGAACAGTGGCGGCGCGCGCGGCGCCGTCGCAACAGGAAGCCTGTTCAGGGGGGATTCAAGAACCGCACCCTCACGGAAGCGGATGATCTGCGGAATCTCCGGCGTCACCTCGTCCAGCACGCACAACGGCAGATCCCACGAATCGAGATCCAGCGGCGTTGCGTGGCCGATCTGCTGCGGCCCACCCGTGTGATACCAATCCGGTGCCGGCGCGAACTGCACCTTCCGGATGGTCTGGCCGGCGTGATACAGCCCCAGCCCCGCCAGGGCCGTCAAGCCGAGCACCAGGCTGCTCGGCGCCTCCGGCAACTGCCGCAGCGCATCGGGTTCGTCGGACGTCTCCGCGACAGCCGGGGGCGCGAGCGCGGCAGCGGACCTGGTCAGCCCGCCACAGGCAAAGTCCACGCCCGCCAGGCGCAGCGTCTCCGTCAGCCCCGGCGCTATCGGGCCCGACACCGCCGGCGCGGGCACCGCGTTCGCCGTAGCGACCGACGGCTCGTCGACGTGCGCCAGGCCGCCGAAAGCGCTCACGGCTCCCAGCGCACCATAGACGAAAACCAAAATGAAGAAGTTGGAACGTGTCACGAAGACCCCGTCTCGGCTACTTCTCTCCCAGCGACGCTAACAATCTTGCCTCATGTTAGCGCTCACGAAACCCCCTGTCAACGCGAGATTTCTCCTGATATATAGTCCCGTTAGCGGTTTTGGTATCGGATGGTACTCACCCGCCTCGCGTCCGCTAATACCGCTAGGCCCCCGCCCCCGGTGCCGTCCCCGCCTCGGGGGCCACCGGGTCGTACGGCATCGCCCGCACATCCGCTGCAGAATTCCGCCGCCACGTCCCATACGGCGCCTCCCAAACCGCATCCAGACCAGGGCTTCGGACCTGCCGCCCACACGCCGCCGGCGCCACCACCAAGTGATTGACTACTCCTCAGCAAGCAGCCGTCCCGGGGCTGACAATGCCCCCTCGACGCCGCCGGGCAAATCCCCAAAGAACCCGTGCCGGTTTCCATGGCGCACGACATCATTGTGCTCGCTCGGGTATCGGTCCGCCGCCCCACCCAGGTCGAGCTGTAGCGAGAAGCTGCTCACGACGTCATTCCCATCCGCCCGCGGTACGCCGCCGAAACGCTGATACACGTCCCGCCCGGCGTAGTCCACGAGGAGAGCCCAACCGTTGTTATGGGACGCACAGAGCGCAAACCCGCCTCCGCCGTACGGCCCCGTGCCCGAATAGACGTCATTGCCCGCGTGATCGAGCAGCATCGTGATGGTCTCGTCCCACGAGCACGATTGTCCCACCGTCCGCCAGCATTCATAGGTATCATCGCCGGCGCGGTCTTCGAGAAACCCCAGGGCCTGGTGGGCCGCCCACGCCTGTGCATAGCGACACCCGCGATAGCGGTCGCTGCCGCCATCATCCACCAGGATGCCCCACCCGAAGTAGTAGCCCCCGCCCTGGGCGAAGTTATCGCCCTGGTATACATCATCGCCGGCTTCGTCGCGCAGCACCGCCAGCCCGCCTGACGCCAACCCGCGAAAGCCGATGCCGCAGCCCTGCCCGAACGCGTCGAACACGCCCGCGGTGCCGTAGTTGGTCTGGTCGCGCCCGCCGCAGTAGTAATAATCGGCCCCGTCGCGATCGACGAGGGCGGCGAACCCGCCCGGCATCGCCAGGGCCTGCGCATAGCGCGGCGATTCGTAGCGATCGTTACCGGCCTCGTCGATGAGCAGGGCAACGCCCGCCAGCGCCGCGGCCTGGGCGTAGTCATCCGCGCGATAGACATCGTTGCCCGCACGGTCGTGCAGCACACCAACGCCGACGGCGGCCGCGCCCTGGGCCCAGTGCTGCCCGATGTACAGATCGTCGCCCGCCGCGTCGAGCAACATCCCGACGCCCAGCACACCGGCCCCCTGCGCCACGTCGAAACTCGCCTGGTATGTATCGTTGCCCGCCAGGTCGATGATGATGCTGAAGGGCGTCGCTGTCGCCTGGGTATACTTGTCGTCACCGCCCAGGTCGACGATCACTGCTGCCGACGCCCGGTGCCAGTGCGCCTTGCGCCCGGCCAATATGATCGACCCCAACGGCGTATCGCGTTGCATGATGACGCCGTCGCCAGCGTCCTCCAGCACTCGCGCGAGCCTTGCGATGTAGTCCGGCGACAGCAGCGGGCTGAGCGCCAGGGCGGCATCCACCAGCCGAGCGTGATCCACGCGCTGCGCCAGCGCGACGAACCGCCGCACGGTGGCCAGCCGCGTCTTGTCCGGGTCGACGAGCACCATCACGACGTCACGGAACGACGCCTCGACCGCGCCGAGCGATTTTCGTAGCGCCGCCCGCTCCTCGGCCGACAGGTCGCGAAAAGCCTGCTCATAGTGCTCGTGTGCCGCCAACAGCATCGCCTCGATCTGCACCGCGCATTGCTCCACCGTATCGGGCACGTCGATGGTCGGCGCCTGGACGCACGGCTGCCAATCGAGACAACGCGCCGCGTGCAGCAGCGCCCCCGCCAGGTCAGGCGGCACATCGGCAATCTCGCGCGACAGCGCCGCCGTCGCAAATGGCTCGCGCATGGCGTACGCCACGCGTCCCAGCCGCCACGGATCCCCCTGCTCCACCAGCTTTGCCAGCCGTGCGCACAGCTTCTCGTAATCCGCCTCGGCCGCTGCTTCCGACAGCAGTCGCTGCGCGAGCGCTTCCACTGGCATCGTTGCGACCGGTTGTGCGAACAGTGCATCGTTTGGCGGAATCTTCGCGCTACTGGGATTCTGTGTGGGCCGCACCCCAAGCGGCGCCTGCGTCTCGATCAGCCGCGCCGCGTGCGTGCTTCGCAGTTCGAGCGTCGTGCCCACCGGCCGCGCTGCAACGAACGCGCGCGGATCATCCCATGCCGCCGGGTCGGCTACGGGCTGCGCACCGAGCATCGCCACCTGCTGCACATCGTGCCGCACGGCCGTCAGCGCGATCGTGTCGCCCACCGCCTTGGCCGCGATCGCCGCACGGAAACGCGGCACCAGCTCATCGACCGGCCCGTCGAAGTCCACCCCCGCCACCGCGACCAACACGTCGCCTGCTTCGAGCCCGGCGCTGGCGGCCCCGCTGTCCGGCGTGACGAAGTCGATCTGCAAGCCGCGCGGGAACGTCCGGCCATCGACCGTGGTCGGCTCGTCGTGTACGGTCGCGGTCACCCCCAGAAACGGTCGCATGTCCTGCGAGCTGACCTTGCGCGGCCCGGCGGCTTCAGGCGCCGTAGCCTCAGCCGCCGCCGTGTAACCGGCGGCCAACAAAACCACCACAACCGCACAATCAGCGCCAATCCGCGCCCAACCCGGCATGCCATACTCCTTTGCTCGTTGACCGCCGACATCATAGCTGCGCCGTCCCGTGCTGCGAACCGCCGGGCGTAGCCAGGCACTGCGCTTCGCGGTTATGATCGTTGGATGCCGCTGGACACCACCGACCCTGCGATCCGCCATCTGCTCGGGCAGAGCTTCGCCCTGCTCACCGCGATCACGTGGGCCTACGCGCTGGTGCTGTTCAAGCTCTCCGGCGAGCGCATCCCTCCAATTCCCCTGAACCTGTACAAGAACACGGTCGGCCTCGTGCTGCTTGTGCTGACGCTGGCCGGCATGGCCCTGGCCGGCACCAACGAGCTCGAGGCCTTCCGCGAATTCACCCTCGGCGATGTCTGCCTGCTGCTGCTCAGCGGCACCATCGGCATCGCGATCGCCGACACGATCTTCTTCCACGCGCTGAATCGCATCGGCGTGGGGTTGCTGTCGGTCGTGGACTGCGCCTACAGCCCGTGCGTGATCCTCTTCGCCTGGCTGATGCTCGCCGAGAAACTCACCGCGTTTCACTATTTCGGCGCTGCCCTCATTGTCGCCGGCGTGTTTGTCGCATCGCGGCACAAGGTCCCCGAGAACCGCACGCGTGGCCAGATCGTCTTCGGCATGTTCCTCGCAGCGATCGCGGTCGCGTTGATGGCCTTCGGAATCGTCCTGGCCAAGCCTGTGCTGCGCGATTTCCCCCTGATCCTGGCCACCACGCTCCGTATGCTCGCCGGCACCGTCTTTCTCGCCCTGTTCGCACGCCTCGGCTCGCGCTGGACCACCAACTGGTCTGTCTTTCGCCCCTCACGCAGTTGGCGCTATGCCCTGCCCGGCTCCATGCTCGGCACCTACGTCTGCATGATCCTCTGGGTTGGCGGCTTCAAGTACACCTACGCCTCCATCGCCGGCGTCCTCAACCAGACCTCCGTCATCTTCGCCAGCATCTTCGCCGCCCTGATCCTCAAGGAACACTTCGGCGGGCGCAAGATCACCGCGTTGATCCTCGCCGTCATCGGCGTCGTCATCGTCACACTGGCCTGAGGCGCGGAACAACGATCAGTGAGAATCAACGCGACGGGTACGCGCACCGCGACCTGATCATTGATCGTTCTTCACTGGCGCTTCCTGCTCACCATTCGTAGACCAGCTTCGCCTTCTGCTCCTTCGGCAGCACGAACGTCCCATCCAGCAGTCGCGCACGTCGTGGCGAGAACTCATCGCCGTGCAGCACCAGCCGCCCGCTGTCCATCGCCGACAGGTGCATGGGCTCGTCGCGCGGCCCCGCCAGCGGCAGCCGCATGATTACGCGCGTGTCGGCCTCTGCCAGCAGCTTGCCGTCGCGCTTGACCTGCAACCCCCGCTCCAGCCGTACGTCGTAGACCGACTTGCCCAGTTGCACGTTTCGCAACCCCGCCGCCGGGAAGTGCAGCGAGCCGCACCGCAGGTATCCTGTCGGCTCGACATCGATGAGCTCCTGCATCGCCATGAACGCCAGCAGCCCACCCCAGTGATATAGCCGGGCCGCGTTCCACACGTCCGCGCCCTGCCCGGTGTCGGCGTTGTAGTTCTCGTAGACGCCGCCGTCGGCGCGCCAGTTCGTCATGAACAGGTCCAGGCTCTTCCGCGCGAGCTGCGCCGCCGTGTCGTCGAAGCGATATCGCCGCAGCCCCTCCGACACGAGGAAATTGAACGGCCCCCAGATGCGGCCGCGCCAATAGTCGTTGTCCGGATACGCGGGGTCACTGCGGGCGATCGACGGCAACACCCATGGCCCCCAGAACTCGCCTTCGTTGAGCAGATGCTCGTGCACCATGCGCTGCGCGCGATCCAGCGGCGCTACCCCCGCGATCAACGGGAAGAACGACGTCGGCGACCAGCGCTGTGACAGCCGCCCGTCCCAGTGCCGGTTGCAGTAGATCCCGCGCTCCTCGTCCCACAACGACGCGTTGATCCGCCGTGCCATCTGCTCATGCTCGCGGCGGTACTTGGCCGCATCATTCTTGTGCCCCAGGAATGCCGCCATGCTCGACAATGCCTCGCAGTCCATCGCGTAGTAGCTGCTCAGCGCGACGTCATCGAGCTCCAGGCAGTTCGCTTCCGCATTGAATGACACGTCATCGAACATCGGCGAATTGTCCAGGCCCGACTCGTAGATCGCGGCCTGTCGCGTGTGCTGCAACTTCTGGTTGTACGGCACGAGCTGCGGAAACTCGTACGGCACGTCATTCGAACCCCACGACAGCAGCCCGCTGCCGTTCCCGTCGCGGTTCTTCATCCAGTAGCCGTGCCAGCGCACCAGTTGCGGATACAGCTTCTTCAGCCACGCCCGGTCGGGCGCCAGCCGCTGTGTCTTCCAGATCATGTAGCTGCCCAGCGGCGGCATCGACCGGTCGCGTGACGCTGCCCCGTGCGCCATGTAGTAGTTCGGCACGTGCCCCAACTCGTCAATCGCCGCGCTGACTGCCTCGAAGTTCAGCCGCGCCAGTTGCGGCGCCTCGTACGACATGAACGTCGCGACCAGGTACGTATCCCAGCAGAATACGATCACCCCGCGCCAGTCGAAGCACCAGTCGCGACTCACCGGTGAGGACACCAGCCGCCGCCGCATGTCGTACAACGTGTTCCAGCAGATCGCCTGCATCATCGCCCCGGGCGCATCGGCCAGCGCGCCGTCCCCCACCAGGGCCGACCGCTCCAACGCCTTGACCGTTCCTGGCGCCGTGCTCGTCGCCGTCGCGGGTGTGACCTGAATCGTCGCCGCCTGCCCCGCACCGGCCACCGCGTACGGCTGCGCGATGTTCACGAAGTAGTCCTTTGGCCAGGTGGCCCCCTTCAGCCGAATCTCACAACCCGCGAAGGTCCCGCGCGCCGGCGCACTCATCTCCGGCGCTTCGCCGACCGGCGCCGTCAGCATGAACAACACCCGCTGTGCCGTCTGCTCGTGCGGCGTCACCGTAAGATGCAGCGTGCCGTCCTTGTCCAGCGCCTCCGCCGTGTACCCCACATCATTGGCCTTGAAGTCGAGCCGCGCCGGCAGCCCCAGCGGTGCGTGCGGCCCCAGCTTCGTGACATCCGTCCAGCGGAACTGCTCGTAGAGCTCGCCGAGCTTCTTGCTCTCGGGATTCGGCGGCGGGACGGTCTCGTCCCAAACCGCGTAGCGCAGGGCGACGATCAGGCGCCCGTTCTTGAGATACGACAGGCGGTTGAAGCCTTCGAAGTCCCAGGTGTTCCAGCCGGTCGGTTTGTGCGTGGTCATGCGGCCTCCTCAGTCGCGACGTCAGTCCACCAGCCCACAAACTAACGGGCCTGTCCCGGCGCGTCACGCCACCCCCGCAATCGGAGCTTGCGACGCCGCCCGGTTGGCCCACGGGCTCGCGCCGCCGGCTCTGAGAGCAGCACCCCGGCACGAGCCGGGGGCGTATCCGGGCACTGGCGCCCGTTGGTGGCTCTTTCGCGGGGGTGAACGCCGCCGCCATCTGCGGTATAAGGGGATCATCGATCCCCGTTTCGAGCCCTTCGACAGCAGGAGTGCCGCATGGGAACCGCCCCCGCCAAGCCCTCGTTCGTCCAGCAAGTCCGCAGCCTGCCCCCGAACTTCTGGTTCGCCAATTTCATGGAGATCCTGGAGCGCCTGGCGTTCTTCGGCGTGCGGGCCGTCGCCGCCCTCTACCTCGTCAAGGCCGCCGGCGAAAACGGCCTCGGGCTGACCTACGGCCAGAAGGGCGACATCTACATGTGGTGGGCCCTGATCCAGTGCCTGGTGCCGATGGTCTCCGGCGGGTACACCGAGCGTTACGGCTATCGCAAGAGCCTGGCCGTCGCCTTCATCCTCAACATCATCGGCTACCTCGGCATGGCCCAGTCGCTGCCCATCAGCAACGCGTTGACGGCTGCCGGCTGGTCCGACGCCGGCTACTGGGTGTTCCTGGCGGCGTCGTGCTTCGTCGCGTTCGGTACGGCGATTTTCAAGCCGCCGGTACACGGCACGGTCGCCAAGACGACCGACGAGCAGACCTCGTCGATGGGCTTCGGCATCTTCTACTGGATCGTAAACATCGGCGGAGCACTGGCCCCGATGCTGGCCGCCCAGATTCGCGGGGAGGTCAACTGGCACTACGTCTTCTACGGCGCGGCGATCGTCACCGCCTGCAACTTCCTCCCCTGCTTCCTGCTCTACAAGGAGCCCGAGAAGACCCCGCCACCCGCGGGTGAAGAAGAGAAAGGGCCGATCGGCGTGTTCGTCTCGTCGATCGCGACGATCTTTACCGACTTGCGCCTGGTGGTGTTTCTGTTGATCTTCTCGTGCTTCTGGCTGATGTTCATGCAGTTGTGGGACCTGCTGCCGAACTTCATCGACGAGTGGATCGACACCTCGGATGTCGCGCCGTACTTCGCCGCCGTCAGCGAAGGCTGGGTGCTCGACACCGGCCAGACCAAGCCCGAAATGCTCATCAACATCAACTCGTGGTCCATCATCCTGCTGGTCATCCCGATCTCGTGGCTGATCAGCCGGCTGAACAAGGTCATCGCGATGGTGATCGGCATGGTGATCTCGGTCATCGGCTTCACCTGGGCCGGCTACACGCAGGTCGGCTGGATCTGTGGCCTGATGATTCTGGTGTTCTCCATCGGCGAGATGGTGTGCAGTCCGACGTTCAGCGCCTACGTTGCCCTGATCGCGCCCGCCGACAAGAAGGCGCTCTACATGGGCTATTCGAACATCCCGTTCGCCATCGGCTGGGCCGCAGGGAACAAGATCGGCGGCATTCTCTATGAGAACATCGCCAGCAAGTTCGAGCTCGCCCGCCAGTATCTCATCGACAAGACCGGGCTCAGTGCCGGCTTCGTCGACAACAAGGAGTTCCTCCCCGACAGCCAGGTGCTCGAGACCATCGCCCGCATCGAGGCGGGCGCCGACCCCGGCGTCATCGAATCGCGTATTCGTGAGGCCTACGAGGGCGTCGACTGGGCCTCCCTGGAGCCGGGCGACAAGGCCGACAAGCTGATCGAGCTCTACAACACGCAGCTCGGCAAGGTCGAGCCCGACCAGGTCTGGGCCGTCACCGACATGCTGTGGGACATGCACGACCCGTACATGGTCTGGGTCTATCTCGGCGCGATCGGCCTGGTCGGCACCGTCGGCATGATCATCTTCTACTTCGCCACGCGCAAGGCCATCGCCGCCCAACAGGCCGCAAACGAGACGAGCTGACCTGACAACCGACGACAGAGAACTGTCACCGACCAACTGATCATCAATCGTTGTTCATTGTCCCACCCCGTGTACGCGCCGCCGGGCCTCGTGGCAGTGCACCGACCCAGCCGCCAACTCACGGCACAGCGCCGGCCGGTGCTCGTAAATGGTGCACCTGCACGCACTGAGCGGTCCTTGCAGCGCCAGGCAGCGATCGGTGGCTGCGTCGCGCGCCATGAAGTACAGCGCCGGCCCCGCCGCACGCGAGTGCACCCGCACCAGCGCCGGCTCCGCGGCGAACTGCGCCGCCTCTTCCGCGCTCAGCAGCACGTCCAGCCCCACGCAACACGCCCCGCAGGACTGGCAGTCCAGCGCCATCGCGGCTATCCGTTGAGCAGCTTGTCCAGGATCTCGCGCGCCCGGTCGCCGTCGGCGTCATTATCGAACGCAATGTTCGTCACCGACTGCTCGCCCAGTGCCGCCGCCGAAAAACCGCGCATATTCAGGCCTGCGTCCGCGATCGCACCGGCGATCCGCGAGCCGAGCCCCTTCGCGTTCGGTCCTTCGATGCGGATCGTGCGAATCGACTTCTCCTGCGACAAACCCGCCTGCGCGGCGACCTCGAGCTCGTCCAGCGTGCGCAACGGCGACACGAACAGCAATCCCACGCCCGACCAGTCGCGCCGCGAGATGATCAGCTCCAGGTTCAGTCCGCCTTCGGCCAGGTCGTGCAGCTTCTCCGCCAACGCCCCTGGCCGATCATCTACCGGCCCGACCCAGACGTGCTCCTTGGTGATGCGATAAGACATGTCTCCGACTCCCGTGCCTGTGTGGCCGGCGGCCCTGCCCATCCGCCCGTGCCGCTCATGAATGTACCCCCGCGCCGCACCCGGAGCAAACTGTAGGACATTGCTCCGCTTTGTCCGGCCGGGGCCCCCTCCGCTCCTTCACTGGATCCCGCCCCCCGATCGTTGCTCATTGCCGGCGCCCACGCGCTGCGGCACCAGCCGATCCCCCGTCGCCGCCGACTTGTCCCGCCGATCCTCCTCGTGATACTCCTGCTCGGTATTCACGGACCACTCATCATGACGCTCGCCGACCGTGTTCCGCGCCGCATACACCGCGGTCAGCATCGAGTGATCCTGGTTGTTGTACCGATGCTGCCCGTTGCGCCCCACTGTCTGCAGGTTCTCGAACAGCCCCATGTACGCCCGCAGCGTATCGACGGTCCGCTGATAATCCTGGTCGTACACCGGATAGGCCTTGGGCATACGCACCACGGTGCCATCCTCGACCTCGTCCGCCGCGATCAGCCCGAGCCGGGCACACTCGCGCCGGCCGAGCTCGATCAGCCGCTCGTCCGGCCAATCCCATTCCTCATCACTGTCCCACAGGAAGTACTCCAGCCCCAGTGATGTCCGCGACGCGTCCGGCACCATCGCCGGCGACCAGTTCTTGTAATTCTGAATCCGCCCCATCTTCACGTCCGGCGAATGGATGTAGATCCAGTTGTCGGGGAACACCTCCGGCCGCTTCACCACCAGCACCACCGTCAGGTAGTCGCGGTAACGCAGCCGACTCGCCGCCGCCAGCACCTCCGCCGGCGGTGCCGGGTCCAGCGCCCGCACCAGGTCGCGCAGCGGCATCGACGAGATGAAGTCCGTACCGCCGTACTCGGTCAGCGCGCCGGCCGCGTCGCGCCCATAGACACACTCGACGCGCCCGCCGCGGTGCCGGATCCGCTCGACCTTCACCCCCCGCAGCGTGGCGTTCCCGTGCTCCGCCAGCCGCCGCTCGCACGCCTCCCACATCTGCCCCGGCCCCAGCCGCGGATACTTGAACTCGTCGATAAGCGTGGTGATGACCTTGCCGTCGGCGGTCTTGCCGCTGCCCAACAGCGCGCTGCGCACCGCGTTCCACAGCGACAGGCCCTTGATGCGCTGCGCCGCCCAGTCCGCCGAGATCTGGTCGCACGGAATCCCCCATACCTTCTCCGTGTACGTCTTGAAGAAGATGCGGTACAGTCGGTAGCCGAAGCGATTCGCCACCCACTCCTCGAACGACTGCGGATCCCGGTTCGGGAACAGGTTCGCCCGCGCATAGCTCAGCCCGCAGCGCAGCGTCTCGAGCAGGCCCAGTCCGCGCAGCGCGTTGCCCGCCTTCAGCGGATAATCAAAGAACGTCCCCTTGTAGTAGATCCGCGACAGCCGCGGCCGCAGCAGGAACTCCTCGTCGAGGATCTCGTCCCAGATCTCGTTGATCAGGGGGATCTTCGAGAAGAACCGGTGCCCGCCGATGTCAAACCGGAACCCGCGGTAGTCGACCGTGCGCGAGATACCGCCCACCTGCCGGTCCGCCTCCAGCACCGTCGACGACCGCCCCAGCTTCTGCAGCTCGTAACCCGCGGTCAGCCCCGCCGGGCCGGCCCCAATGATGATCGCATCCGACATAGAATCGCGCCTGCCTTTGTTGCCGCGAAGAGCACCAGCGAAATCCCTTTCCCGCGCGCCATCCTACCGCCATCCGGCCCGCCCCGGTAGCGCCGCCCACCGGCGCCATCGCCGTTCGGCCTCCAGCGTCACCACGCCGCGCGCAGCCGCGCGACCGCCACCAGCTTCATCTCGTCTTGCGCGAAAACCACCGCCTCCTGTGGAATAGCACTGAAAACGAGGGCGTCCGGCGCTTCCACGTCCTGCAACAGCGCCGCCGCGAAATCACGCAACGGCCGAAACAGCTCGGTGTCGCGAAACTCGGGCCCGTAGCGATCCGTGTTGATCCAGAAATGCGTAATGTCGTACGCCTCGGCGTAATCCAGCACCGTCTGGCGTTCCGTCGCGTACAACGCGGCCAGCGTGTCCTCGGTTCGCGCGCGATGCCGGTCCCACGCCGCGAACAGGATCGGCCCGAACGTCTCCCAGTGATCGGTCGTCGCCCGGCCGGTCCAGTAGCTGATCCCCTGGCCGTCCTTGGGATGCACCGCAATGCGCGTATCTGGCGGCAACGAGCGGACAAAGTCGTACAGCGCGGGCTCGTTGCCGTAGGCGATCACGATCGCGTTGTGCCGTCGAATCCCGTCACCCGCCGCCCAGCACAACCCGAGGATAAACAGCGCCACGACCACATTCCGCAACACTGGCCGCCAGCGCTCCGACCAGCGATACCCGATCAGCCCCAGCGACGACGTCGTCAGCAGGATCGGACACATCAGAATGCCATAGTGGATGAACCGGTCCGGCTCGTACAGCCGAAACGCCAGCACCCGTCCCAGGTAATACAGCAGCGTCGCCGACGCCAGCAGCGCGATCAACGCCGGCACCGGCGGCGCCAGGCGCCACGGGATCAGCAACAGCAGCAGCACCAGGATCACCAGCGGCACCGTGTGGTCCATCGCCTCGTACCGCTCACCCAGCCGCGGAAACGGCGTCTCGCCGCGGAACTCGAACGGAAAGGTCAAGTGCCGGCTGTACTCGGCTAGCGGGTCGCGAAACTTGATGAGCGGCACGCGCCCGCTGCCGCCGATCACCGGGTCATCCTGCATCTCGTGCAACCACGGCACCCGTCCCAGCTCGCGCCGCTGCGCCATATACGGCAGCATGATCGCCGCACAAACCACCAGCAGCAGCACAAACCGCACCCACCGCCCCCGCGCCGCGCCGAGCGGCTGCCGCCAGCGCCCGCCCAGTGCGATCATCGCCTCGGCCCCGAGCATGATCAGCAGCGTCGAGGGGTACATCGCCGCACTGAGCACGATCGCGCCATAGCGCACGCGCTCGCTGCCTGTCAGCGCCCCCGCGACCCACAACGCCAGCGCCGGCAACCCGAACGCCCGCGGCAGCCCGCCGGCGATGCGATTCCCCACCATCCAGGTGTGCAGCATCATGAACAGCAGCAGCAGCCCCGCCGCCAGGCCGCCACGGCGCGAGCGCACCAGCACCCACCCCGCCACGAAGATCAGCCCATAGCACAGCCCCTGCACGATGTTCGACGACACGTACACCCCGAACACCGGCACCAGGCCCCGGTGCAGGTACCGAAACGCCGGCGGCAGCATGATCTCCAGGTCGTGCGCGATCGGATCGTCCACCAGCAACGGCTCCGCCGCATAGCGATGCAGCGCAATCAGCACGCCGCGCGCGTCGTCGTTCTGCCGCATCGGGTCAAACAGGAAGTCGTCGTTACCGCGAATCCACACCACCAGGTACAACGCGAACACCACGACCAGCAGCCCCGCCGCCATCCACTGTGCGCCGCCGCGCGGCCACGCCTCGCGCCACGCGACACGCTCACCGCCGACCGGGATCAGATCGCGAATCTGGAAACGCCGCTGCATGTCGACCCCTTTGGCATCCGGGCGCGCACCAGTGCTGGGAAAATCGGGAGAATGCGGGCGAAATGTAGCCGCCGGGCTGCGCCCGTGTCAATCGCCGCGTGACGCTGCGGCCCCCGCCGTCCGGGCCACCGGCCGCAAGAGCTCGCCGTCCAGCGGCCGCTTGGCGCGCACCGCCGCCACGAAATTCGCGAACAGGTAATCCGCGTCGTGCGGCCCCGGGCTTGCCTCCGGGTGAAACTGCACCGCGAGCACCTGCTTGTCCTCACTGAACAGCCCCTCGATGCTGTTGTCGTTGAGGTTGATGTGCGACGCCTCGGCCCCCACCTTCAGCAGTGAATCCTCTGTCACCGCGAAGCCGTGGTTTTGGCTCGTTATCTCGACGCGGTCAAAGCGCCGATTCATCACCGGCACGTTCGCGCCGTGATGCCCAAACCGCAACTTGTACGTCTCCGCGCCCAGGGCCAACGCCAGCATCTGATGCCCCAGGCAAATCCCGAACAGCGGCACGCGTCCAACAAGGTCGCGCAAGGTCGCCACCGTCGGCTGCACGGCCGCCGGATCACCCGGCCCGTTGCTCACCACGATTGCGTCCGGTCGCCGGTCCAGGATTTCCCCAGCCGACGCGCTCGCCGGCGCGACGGTCACCCGGCAGCCCGTCGTGCTCAGATGTCGGAGGATATTACGCTTCACGCCACAGTCGATCACGGCGACATGACAGCCCGGTTCCGTCGTCTGTCCGGCTGCCGCCGGCTCGAACGTCCATAGCCCCTCGTTCCACTCGCCGAACTGGCTCGGCGCGACCTGCTCGACGAGGTTGGCGCCGTTCATGAGCGGCGCGGCCTGTGCCTGGCGCACCAGTTGGACATCGTCCGTGATCTCCGTCGACACCACGCCGCGCAAAGCCCCCTGCACCCGCACGCGCCGTGTCAGCGCGCGCGTATCGACCCCGGCGATCCCGATCACCCCCAACTCGCGCAGCACCTCGGGCAGGTCCGCCGTCGCGCGAAAGTTGCTCGGCCGGGTCGGCAACTCCTTGACGACGAATCCCGACAGGTGCGGCCGCCCCGATTCCACGTCGTCCGGATTCACGCCGTAGTTGCCCATCAACGGGAATGTCATCGTGACGATCTGCCCGCAATACGACGGATCCGTAATCACCTCCTGGTAACCGGTCAAAGCCGTGTTGAACACGACCTCCCCCGTGCGTGTGCCGGTGGTGCCGAACGAAACACCGGTGAACACCGTGCCATCTTCGAGCGCGAGTTTGGCAATCATGTGCCACCTCCCGGCACCAATGGCGCCGGCGCCGGCGCCAGCAGGTAATCCTGCAAGGCCCGCACCTGCATCCCGCCGCGCCGCAAGGCGCGAATCGCGCCGACGGCGGCCCGCGCCCCGGCCAGCGTCGTGATCAGCGGCACACCGAGCTGAATCGACGCTGCCCGCCAGCGGCCTTCCTCCGACGCGCTGCCCGTGTGGATCGGCGTGTTGATCAGCAAATCGAGCTCCCCCCGCTCGATCATGTCCAGCAGAAACGGAAACTCCTCGTGGCGGTGCTTCGACACGATGCGCGACGGCACCCCCGCCGCCGCCAGTGTCTCGTGCGTGCGCAGCGTCGAGACGATCTTGAAGCCCATCTCGTGCAGCTCGCGTGCAATCGACACGACCCGCGGCTTGTCGGGGTCGCACACGCTCACCAGCACGGTGCCACTGTCCGGTAATCGCGTGCCCGCCTCCAGCAGCGCCTTGCTGAATGCCAGCGGATAGCTCGCATCAATGCCCATGACTTCGCCCGTGCTGCGCATCTCCGGGCCCAACACGCAATCCACCCCACGAAACTTCTTGAACGGAAACACGGGCGCCTTCACCGCCACGTGCCGCGGCGTGTGCATCGCCGACATGTGCCGGTCGCGCAACGCCTCGTCCAGGGCCTGCCCGAGCATCACGCGCGTGGCGATCTTTGCCCACGGCACGCCGGTCGCCTTGCTCACGAACGGAATGGTCCGCGACGCGCGCGGATTCACCTCGATCACGTACACCACGTTGCCCTGCACCGCGAACTGCACGTTCATCAGTCCGCACACACGCAGTCGCCGCGCCAACTGCTTCACCTGGTGCTTGATCTCGTCCACCAGCCATGGTGACAACGAATAGGGCGGCAGCACGCAGCAACTGTCGCCGCTGTGAATGCCCGCCTCCTCGATGTGCTCCATGATGCCGCAGATATCGCAGCGCCCGTCACCCTCGTCGCGCCCGGGATAGCCATAATCACTGATCGCGTCGACGTCGACCTCGATCGCGTCCAGCAGGAACTTGTCCACCAGGATCGGGTTCTGCCGGCTGACCTCCACCTCGCGATCCGTCGCCGTCAGCGCCCCTTCGATGTACCGCAGCAGGTCCGACACATTGTTGCACACCTGCATGCCGCGCCCACCCAGCACGTACGACGGCCGCACCAGCACCGGATAGCCCAGTTTCTCCGCAATCTCCGCCGCCTCGGCCTTGGAGAACGCAATGCCGTTCGGCGGCTGGCGCAGCCCGAGCTCATTGATGATCGCGCCGAAGCGCTCGCGGTCCTCCGACAGGTGGATGCTCTCGGGCGACGTACCCAGGATCGGCACCCCCGCGTGCAGCAATCCCTGGGCCAGATTCAACGGCGTCTGGCCGCCGTACTGCACGATCGCCCCCAACACCTTGTCCGCGCTGCTCTCGTTACGCCGCCCGAACGGCCGCCCATTGAGCCGCTCGCAGACATTGAACACGTCCTCGTGCGTCAGTGGCTCAAAGAACAGCAGGTCGCTGATGTCATAATCGGTGCTGACCGTCTCTGGATTGGAGTTGATCATCACCGCTTCGTAGCCCAACTCGCGCACCGCCAGCGCCGCGTGCACACAGCAGTAGTCAAACTCGATGCCCTGCCCGATGCGGTTCGGCCCGCCACCCAGAATCACGACTTTGGGCTTGTCGCTGACGCGCAGCTCACTCTCGTGTGCCTCCACCAGCAGATGCTCGTCATCGATCACGCGGTAGCGATACGGCGAATTGACACCCAACGCCCGCACCGCCGGCCCGATCGCCACGCGCCCGCGCGATCGCTGATGCTCGCGCACCTCGGTCACCGCCGCCGGACTGCGCACCACACGCGCCAGCGGCCGCTCGTGTGCCGAATAGTAATATGGCGTGTACGCTTCGAACTCGGCCGCGCAGGTGTCCACCAGCTTGTACTTGGGCCGATCGAGCTGCTGCTTGATCGTCGCCAGCGTTGCCGCGTCGATTCGCCAGATACTCCGCAACTGAATGTCGCTGTAGCCATAGCTGCGGGCCTGCTGGAAGACGTCGACCAGGTCCGGCGTCATCCGCAGCGCTGCGCCATTCCCCACCGGCACACTCGCCAGCCGCCGCTCGAAATCCACCAGCTCCTGAAGCTGATCGATAAACCACGGGTCGATCCCCGACAGCTCACAGACACGCTCGACGGACCAGCCGAGCTTCAGCGCATACCGAATGTAGTACAGGCGCCCCTGGCAAGGCGTCCCGATCTTCTCGGTCAGCACCTCGTCCGGTATCGGCCATTGCTTCGATCGCTCTTCCTGCCAGTCCGGCGGGGGCTCGGCCAGTGAACTGCCGCCGAACGCGACCGCGTCGGTCGCCGTGATCTCGCCAAAGGCATCCATCCACACCGCATCGTCATAGTCGAGCAGGCCGCTGGGCTGCTGCGCTTCGAGCCACTGGTCGTTGGGGTGCAGGCCATAGCCCGGTCGCTTGATTTCCATCGAGCGAATGCACTTCTGGAAAGCCTCCTTGAACGTCCGCCCGATCGCCATCGCCTCGCCCACACTCTTCATCTGCGTGGTGAGCGTCTCATCCGCCTCAGGAAACTTCTCGAAGGCGAAACGCGGCATCTTGACGACACAGTAATCGATGACCGGCTCAAACGACGCCGGCGTCTCGCGCGTGATGTCGTTGCGGATCTCGTCGAGCGTGTAGCCAATGGCCAGCTTGGTTGCGATCTTCGCAATCGGGAAACCGGTCGCCTTCGACGCGAGCGCCGACGAGCGCGACACGCGCGGGTTCATCTCGATCACGACCATGCGCCCGGTCTGCGGATCGACCGCGAACTGGATGTTCGATCCACCGGTCTCGACACCCACCGCGCGCATCACGTCGATGGCGGCGTCACGCATGCGCTGGTACTCCTTGTCGGTCAGCGTCAACGCCGGGGCCACCGTGATCGAGTCGCCGGTGTGCACCCCCATCGGGTCGAGATTCTCAATCGAACACACGACCACGACATTGTCGTTGCGGTCGCGCATCATCTCCAGCTCGAACTCCTTCCAACCGGTGAGATCCTCCTCGATCAGCACCTGGCTGATCGGCGACTGCGAGAGGCCGTCCCGAACAAGCCACTCGAACTGCTCGATGTTGCGCGCCATACCGCCCCCCGACCCACCCAGCGTGTACGCCGGCCGGATGACCGCCGGCAGCTTCACATCCTCCAGCACCTGCCGCGCCACCTGTAGCGAGTCCGCAATCCCTGAGCGGGGCACGTCGACCCCGATCGCCGCCACCGTGGACTTGAACACTTCGCGGTCCTCGGCCCGGCGAATGGTCTCGCGGTCGGCGCCGATCATGCGCACGTGATTTCGCTTGAGGATGCCTGCCTCGGCCGCCTGCATCGCGCAGTTGAGCCCGGTCTGGCCACCCAGCGTCGGCAGGATGGCGCTAATCGGATGGCCGCGGACAGCCTCGAGGTGGAGGATCTTCTCGATGACGTTGGGCGTAATGGGTTCGAGATAGGTTCGGTCGGCGAGGTCGGGATCGGTCATGATGGTGGCGGGGTTGCTGTTGAGGAGGACAACCCCGACACCTTCCTCGCGCAGCGCCCGACAGGCCTGGGTCCCGGAGTAGTCGAACTCGCAGGCCTGGCCGATGACAATCGGCCCGCTGCCGATGATGAGCACGCGATGAATCGTTTCATCCCGAGGCATACGCGTCCAAAACCTGCCCTTCGCTGCCACCGTCCTACGGACAAAAACTGTGGTAGGATAACGCCTTAGACAACAGACACAAGCCAATCCCCGCGGTTCCCAGACGCCACGGAACCGTGATCGATCCCGGCAAGGCCCGCACCGCACCCAACGCAGCTACAATCCACCGCCATGACCGACATCAATCTCAATCAACTCCCCATTCCCGACTGGGGCCTCGTCTGCCCCAACTGCCAGTACCCTCTCATGGGCCTCCCCAGCCACCGCTGCCCTGAGTGCGGCCGCGAACTCATCATCCCCGAGCTCGTTCAGTCCTGGACACGCCTGCGGCCACCACGCTTCACCGGCAACGAACGGCCGCTGCCCGACTTCGGGCTCGACTGCGCCCACTGCGACCACCCCCTGGCCGGCGCCTCCGCCGACCAGTGCCCTCGATGCGATGCCCCGTTCGACCTCGCCGCCCTGCGCCCCACGCGCGACTGGTTTCCCGTCGACGCCGACTTGTGCCGCCCGCTGCCCGTCGCCGGCATGCACATGCTGCTCGTACACGAGCACGTGCCGCACTTCGAGGAACGCGAGAACGCGCTGCGAAAAGTCTATGGTACGCCCAGCATCACCGTCTCGCGCATCATGGTCGCCAGCGAATTCTACTTCGAGGTGCTCTGGCTCATCGAGCACGCCCGTGCCGAGTTCGACAAAGCCCGCCAGGCCGCCGAGCACGACCAATGGCACTGTCCTCATTGCGGCGAGGACAACCCGCTGCATTTCGAAGTCTGCTGGAACTGCGAGACTGGGCGCGGTGCGCCCTGATCATGCCTCCCGATCCAGCAGATCACCGAACGCACCCGCCAGGTCTCTTGTGACATCCCCCGGCTTCTCGTTGCCGATGCGTTCGCGTCCGATGCGCACAACCGGCATGAGCTCGACCATGGTGTTTGTCAGAAATACCTCGTCCGCGCCCACGACGTCCTCCACCGACAACATCGCCTCGCGCACCGGGATGCCCCGCTCGACTGCCAACTCCATCACCGTCGCCCGCGTAATCCCCGGCACCACGCGAGCAGCCACCGGCGGGGTCAGCAACTGCTCGTTGCGCACCACAAACAGATTGCCAAGCGCCGCCTGCGCCACGTCCCCCGTCGCTGTTCGCCACAGTACTTCGAACGCCCCGGTCGTGTGCGCCGCGCGCAACGACGCCAGCCGATCAAAGTAACTCGTGGTCTTATGGCCGGCGGTCGGATCCTCCGGCGACCGACAGCATTGCGACATGACCACCGTCACACCATTGCGATAATACTCGGGCGGATACGGCCGCGTGGCGTCGACCGATGCGACCACCGTCAGCTCGGGTGTATGATCCCCCTGGGCCTGGAGCGACCCTGTCGTCACGGTCAGCCGAACGCGGGCATCGCCCAACTGCGCCGCCGATAGCAATCGCACAACCCCCGCGGCCAGCACGTCCCCATCCGGGACGGCAGTCCATCCGAGCGATTGCGCCGACTGCACCAGCCGATCAACGTGCCGCTCGAGTCGAAACACCTGCCCCCCATAGGCCCGCAGTGTCTCGAACAGCCCGATTCCCTGCAGGAAACTGGAGTCAAACACGCTGACACACGCTGCATGCGCCGGCACGATTTCGCCGTTGACCAAGACCCACTGTCGCGGCTGCGCGCTCACGTTCACCTCGCTCTCATTGGCACTTGCTCGGTCGCCGGCACCGCCACACCCAAGCCACGAAGGATGCCGCGTGCCTTGGCCAGCGTCTCGGCGTATTCGGCGGCAGGCTCCGAGTCGGCCACAATCCCACCCCCGACGTAGAGTGTCGCCGTAGTCGCGTGAATCTGTAAAGTGCGAATCGCGACATTGAACGTCATTTGTCCGTCGAGCCCGAGCACGCCAATCGCCCCGGTGTACGCGCCCCGTGCCACTGGCTCCAGTTCATCAATGATCTCGATCGCGCGGATCTTCGGGACACCGCTGATCGACCCCGCCGGGAAACACGCCCGCAGCGCCATCAGCGCGTCGCATTCCGGCCGCAGCCGCCCGACCACATCCGCCACCGTATGGAACACGGTCGGGTGGGCTTCGAGTCGCCGCGCATGCGGTACCTGAACACTGCCAAAGCGACAGACGCGCCCCAGGTCGTTGCGGTGCAAGTCGACGATCATCGCGAGCTCGGCGGCCTCCTTGGGCGACTGCAGGAGCGCCCAGCGCGCGACGTCATCCGCCGCCGCCTGGCCGACGCGTGGCCGGGTGCCTTTGATCGGCCGCGTCAGCAAGCGGTCGCCGCGTACCGCCAGGAAGAGCTCGGGCGAAACCGAGGCAACTGCGCCGTCAGACCAGCGCAACAGGGCCGCGTAGGCTGCGGGATTGGACTGGCGTACATCGGCATACGCCGCCAACGCATCATCAACGCCGGCAACGTGCAAGCGGTGCGCCAGGTTTACCTGGTAGATGTCGCCGGCCGCGATATGCGCCCTCGCCGCCCGTACCCGCCGTTCGTGTTCGGCCCGGGTCGTCTCGAACCGCAGTTCGCGCATTCCGACTGACCTCGGCATACGCCGCGCTTTGACCGCCACAGACCAACGTTGCAGCCAATCATGCGCCGGTTGTTCCTGTGTGCCCAGCGCTGCGGCGACCCCCGGGGCAGTCAATGCGTACGCCCGGCGCCGCAAGTGATCCAGCACGATGCCGCGATCGTACAACCCCAGACGCAGCAGCGGCAACCCGAGGTCTGCCCGATGGGACGCCGGCAGACGCTCGAGCCCACGCGCCATCTCGAACCCGACGTAGCCCACCCATCCGGGCGTGATGCCGCCCGGCGCCGGCCAAAGCCGCGGCAGGGCGGCGTGCGTTTCTTGCCAGAGGCGCCAGGCATCGGCCGCGGTTGCCAGCACGTGCCCGTCACGGACAAGCCGCGCCACCTGACCGTCGAACTGCTCCAAAATCGCGCACGGGTTTGTCGCGAGCAGGCTGTAGCGCCCGCGACGCGGGTCGCTGACCGCACTATCGAGCCACGCCAGTTCCCCACGGGCCGCGAGCGCTTCCGCTGCCGCAACCACGTTCGCCGGCCACGCGACTTCCTCGATCTGCCAGGACAAATCCAACCGTGTCCCTCAGGAACTTCGGCTCACTGGGTCGGGCGACGGCGCCCGCCGCTGGGCGCCACCCGACGCGCATATTATCGCCCCTTCCCCGCCGCCGCGCCGCCCCGACGAGATTCCCGAAGAATCCGCCTAACCGACCCGCCCGCCCGCGGGTCTACAATAGCGACGGAAAGAGTCAACGCTCGGGCATTGCGCACAAATCGTGAGGACGCATCCATGACCCTGCACAACAAACTGCTACTTTCGCTCGGGGCCCTCGGCCTGGCCGCCTGCTGCCTACCCGCCAACGCCGCCAGTTGGGGCATCCGCTTCGGCTACAACAGCGGCTCGTACTGCACGCCCCGGGCGCGCACGTACGTCTGCTACGGTTCGCCGCGGTATCCCAGCTGCCATCGGGTGGTCATCCACGACCGCGCACCGACGCGTCACGTACGGCGTTCGTGCACGACAACTTACCGCAGCCACCGCAACTACGTCACGCACCACCGCGTGCGCCGCTCCTGCGCTGCGCCGCGAACCACCGTGTATCGGTCGTATTCGAGCCCGCGCGTTGTGCGCACCCAGCGCATCTACCGAACGCGATCTTGCACGCCGCGCTACGAGCGCGCGTACCGCTCTTACCGCACCTATCACCGGGCCCCTCGCATCCATCGCGCCCCCACCACGTCGTATCGCTACTACCACGGCCGGCCGCAGGTCCGGGTGCGCGTCCGTTGCGGCGGCTAGCCCGGATTATTCATCGGTAGGTTGAAGTTTGGGTAGTGCGGTTGTGCGAG
>CAYUZU010000005.1:0-268462 GCA_964448675.1 uncultured Planctomycetales bacterium | reverse complement strand
GTTAAACCACACGAAGGCCGCTTTTTCAATTCAGCCGTGAATAATCCGGGCTAGAAACCCTCGGCGGGGCTGCTGCCGGCGGCGGCGGCCAGCGCCGCGACTTCTTCCTGGTCCAGCACCTTGTTGATGTTGAGCAGGATCTTGACGTCCTCGCCGACCTTGCCCATGCCGAGGATGAAGTCGGTGTTGCTGCCCTGGGTCGTGGGCGGCGGATCGATGTCGTCGCTGGCAATGTCGAGAACCTCGGAAACCGTGTCCACGATCACGCCCACCTCGCTGCCGACGTCCACAACGATAATACAGGTCTGCTCGGTGTGCTCCGCCTCGGCCAGCCCGAACTTGAGCCGCAGGTCGACCACCGGGATCACCTTGCCGCGCAGGTTGAGCACACCCTTCATGTAGACGGGCATCTGCGGGATCGCCGTGATGCGCATGAAGCCGATGATCTCGCGGACCTTCAGGATCTCGACGCCGTACTCCTCGTTTGCGAGCTTGAACGTCAGATACATGCCGCTCTGGCCATTCTCGCTGCGACGGAGCTGCGTGTTTCGCGTTTCGTTCTGAACGGTGGCACTCATGACCTTCTCACTTTTCATCAGGCGTTGTCGGTACTCTCAGCCAGTTCGAGTCGCGCGTCCGTTGCTGTCCGGGCACGAAGCACCGTACCCGCACACCCATGTCGACAGGAGACGTCGTGCCCCGTGCCGCGCGTACGACGCGCTCCGCGCGCCGTCAGACCGCCACTCGTTCCCACGAGGTGATCTTCGGCAGGGGCCTTCCCACCCTTCAATTGCGTTTTCGCGAGCATTCGCGGGGCCGCCTCGTCCGTATCCGCGCCTCATCCACCGGACACCCGCTTCTATCGGACGATTCGGCCGTTGCGGCTCGCCGCCATGCGCAAAATCCCACCGCCCACCGTTACCATTCTGGTCCCGGACGCCCACAACGCCGCCAATCGGCGCCGCCCGTCAGGATCCCAGCCACGCCGCCAGCAGCTCGACCGCGCCCTGGGCATCCTGCTTGTGTATCGCTTCCGTAACAGTGTGGATGTACCGCGTAGGGACGGACAGCGTGATCGTCTTGCGACCCGCCCGCGCCCGCTGCACCGAACCCGCATCCGTCCCGCCCCGCGGCAGGATTTCCCGCTGGTGGGCGATGCGCTTCTTCTTCGCCAGCGCCACGAACTCGTCGAACAACCCGCGGTGGCTGATGCTCGCCCCGTCCATCACCTTGATCGCCACCCCCTTGCCGAACTCCGTGATGGCATCGTCGCGGCTGACGCCGGGCGTATCGCAACACAGGGTGGTGTCGATCGCGATGCCGATGTCCGGATCGATGCCGTACGCCGCCGTCATGGCACCGCGCAAACCCACTTCCTCCTGCACACACGCGACGAAGTAGATGTCGTAAGGGCTGCCGCCGCCGGTGCGGGCCTTCTTCTTGGTCGACTTGCGCCGGGGCGCGGCCCCGTCGGGCATGAGGTAATCCAGCCCAAACGCCTTGCGAATCGCGTTGATGCCCACCCACAGCGCAATGCGGTTGTCCATGGCCTTGCCGCACACCGCGTTGCCGATGACCTCGGTGTGCTGCGCCAGCGTCACGGGATCCCCGATCTCGACGTTCTTGATGACGTCCGCCTTGGGCCGAAACAGATCGATGCAGAACTCGTTGATCTGCGGCACTTTCTTCTTCTCCTCCTCCGTCGCGATATGCACCGGCTTGCCGCTCGGGTTCAGCACGCCCAGCAGGTCTTCCTTGCCGTGCACGACGACGCGCCGCGCAAACAGGTTTCGCGTATCGAACCCCCCCACGTTCTGTATACGCACAAACCCGTTGTCGTCGATGTAACGCACGTAAAACCCGATCTCGTCCATGTGGCAGGCGAGCATCACGCGCAGCGGCGCCCCACCCTTGCCGCCCCGCTTGCCGGTCGGCTTGCGCGTCGCCCGCTTGAGACAGATGAGGTTGCCCATCGCGTCGACCTCGGTCTCGTCCCACAGCTCCGCCGTCTGCTCCAGAATCAGCTCGCGGACCCGCTCCTCGCGCCCCGGCACGCCCGGCGTTTCCGTCAGTGACTTCAAAAAGGCGAACGGCCCGAAATCGTCTGTGCTCTTCATCGCTCGTTATCCCATGTTGCGAATGTCTCAGCGGTCCGCGCGAATACCCACGTGAGCGTAGTGTACGCGGGCAGCCGCAAAGAGCCACCCGCCGCATCCGTACCCGGTTCCGGGCGTATAAGCACCGGGTTGCCCGGCGCAGCACCTACAGTCGCCGCCCCAACCATGGTACGATGCCGCCGACGCGGTCGCGGGGGCGCGACCCGGGTCACGTGCAAACAAGGACGAATATCGCATGACGCCCACGACCCTGACCCGACTCGGAGCCTGGATCTTCGTCCTGGGCCTGCTCGGTGCCGTCGCCAACGCCCAGGACACCCCGACCACCACCACCACGCCGACCGCCGCCACCGCGGCCACCACCCAGCCGGCGGCCAAGTCGCTTCCCGTCGGCGGATTCTGCTGCCTGCCCCGGCCCAGCGCGCCGCCCCCGCCCAATGTGCGTGACCGCGTCTGGCCCGATCTCAGTATTCCGACCATCGCCTGGTTTGCTGTCGTGGCCATCCTGGCTCTCTCGTTCCAGCCCAAGCCGCTCCTGTCGCTACGCAACCTCGACGCCCTGATCCTCGCCGGCATGTGCCTGCTGCTCATGCTCCGCGACGACCCCCGGCCCATCGCCGAGGGCGGCTACTCCCGGCAATGGTGGGCCTACCTCGGCCTTACCGGCGCCGCCGCCTACTGGTTGCTGCGCGGCATCGGCTCGCTCGTTGCCCGGCCCCGCGGCGGCGCGGTCGGCTGGCCCGCCGACGGCGTGCTGCTGGTCCTTTTCACGGTCGGCGTCGCACTGTGCATACACCACATCGCCGTCGCGCCGGTGGCGCCCAGCGCCGAAGACGCCCTCGCAGGCGGAATCTACACCGCTCAGACCGGCTATCTGCCCTACGGCGATGTCGGCGGCGACAGTCGCTCCCCCTTGCTGTACCTCGTCACCGGCGGCCTGCTTCGCATCAGCGACCCGGCCGCCTCGCCCGATGCCGAACGACTCCTCAACGTCGTGCTCTTCGTCTTCACCGTCATCGGCGTGTACGTCATCGGCCGCCGCCTCCAGTCGCCCGTCGGCGGCGTGGCGCTGGCAGCGCTCTACTGTATCTTCCCGGCCACCGTCGCCTCCACCTCCCACCCCGGCATCATGCTCGCAACCATGCTGCTCACCTGGGCCGTCGCGTTTGCCCTGTTGCCCGGCATCGGCGGCCTGTTGGGAATGGTCTTCATCGTGCTCGCCGGCATCGCCTGGCCCTGGGCCTGGCTGGCGCTCCCCGTCATGCTCGCGTGCTTCCTGCGCCGGGGCTGGCAGGCACCACTCGCGATCCTCGGACTCGCTGGCGGCGTCGCGCTGGCGGTCTTCGGCCTGATCGAGCTGGTCCAGCCGACCCTTCCCCAGCCGGACGGGGCGCTCCGCATGGCCGGCATTCGCCCCCTGTACCAGATGGAGCTCACGGACGATGGCACGCTGATCGTCAACCGCCGGGACGTCAAAGACGAGGAGCGTACGTCCAGCGCCTGGACCCGCAACCTCTGGCGGCAGCTCGTCCAGGCGGAAGACGTGGCCCTGAAAGATGGCGTGACCGGTCCTGAGGGCCTCACCATCGACTGGCCCAAGGACCTCAACGGCCACAACGTCGCCTACCGCCAGGTCGAGATGTCCGAGGCCGCCCGCGGCGAACTGCTGCCGCACTACCGCGCCGAAGTCGCCGAACTGCCCCCCACCCGGCGCGCCCTCGTGGGACTGCGAACCATCTTCGAGCATACCTGGCTCGCCCACCGGCCCCCGCGTGAGCCGATCGTGCCCGCCTGGGAGCTCTGGGGCGGCGACCCGCTCGAGCCCTCCTGGGTCACCACGCGCCGCGTCCTGAAAGTCTTCACCGGCCTCATCGTCATCTGGGCCACGCTCGCGGTCTTCTTCGGCAAGCGCAACCACCCGCGCCAGCTCGCAACCGCCATCCTCGTGGTGCTGGCAATCGCGCTGTTGGCCAGCGCGTCCGGCGCCGTGATGAACGTTGCCTGGCTGCTGCCGCTGATCCTGGTGCTGTGGACGCCCCCGGTGCCACCCCCCGCCGGCAGCGGTCCGGGGCCCGCCGCGGTCGAACCCCAGCACACGCCGCGCCTCGCGCCCGGACGGTCGACCTTCACGGGCAGTCGCGAGCCGCGCATCACCGTCGAAAACCGACCCAAGGAGCCAACGTAGGCCAGCATCGCCCGGCTGGGTCATCACCCACCAAGGAGCACCGCTGCCTGACTCCTGGGACCATTGGCCGACCCACGATAATTCCAGCAGCCAGGTCGCAGCGTCCGCGCGGTCGACGCCGACCAGCAATCAAGCCCAGGAGCCTCCACCTTGACAGCCGTACGCACCCTGGCCGCACTCCTTGTGCTAAATCTCGTACTTACAACAAGTTCCTGCGTCGGCCCCGCCGTCACGCTCATCCCGACGGCACTGCCCGACGCCGCCGCTGAACGAGCCTATGAGCAATCCCTGGGAGCCGCCGAGGGGGGCAGCTACACCTGGACCGTGACCGAAGGCACCCTCCCG
This sequence comes from uncultured Planctomycetales bacterium, assembly GCA_964448675.1. Lineage (GTDB taxonomy): Bacteria > Planctomycetota > Phycisphaerae > UBA1845 > Fen-1342 > CAYUZU01. The sequence continues at coordinate 263,815 of CAYUZU010000005.1, read as the reverse complement.
CCGGGCCTCACCCTCGACTCGCGCACGGGCATCCTCGCCGGCACCCCCACCGCCGACGGGACACACACTTTCACGATCCGTGCAGTGAGCGCCGGCCTGCCCCGCCGCACCGGCGAAACGACCTACACGCTCACCGTGATCTCCGCGCTGCGCGTCAGTGCGACGCTCGACTCCGCCCGCGTTGCCGACGCGTACAGCGACACCATCAGCATAAGTGGCGGCCTGCCGCCTTACGCAGTGCAGATCATCGGCCTGCCCGCCGGACTCGATTACGACCGCAGCACCGGCCGCATCTTCGGCACGCCGCTCGCCGCCTACAGCAACCTGCGCCTCGACATCACCGTCACCGACAGCATGAGCACCCCCCAGAGCAAGTCACGCGTCACGACGCTGGTGATCAAGCCGCCCGGTGTCGAGATCACTACCGAAACGCTCGACCCGGCCCCCATCGGACAGGCCTACGATTTCCGTATCGAAGCGGCCAACGGTGAGCTCCCTTACACCTGGGCCGTCAGCGGCGGCGTGCTGCCGGGCGACACCAACGACCCCGACCACTTCGTGCTCGACAGTGCCAGCGGCCGCATCACCGGCACCGCCCGCGCTGCCGATACGACCACGACCTTCACCGTTGTGGTGCAGGACGACGACGATCCCGCATCGAGCGACGCGCGCGAGTTCAAGCTCGTCATCCCCGTCGCCCTCATCACCGACAGCCTCCCCGGCGCCACCATCGGGCAAGCCTACGAACAGGCCCTGGCCGTCGGGGGCGGCTTGCCCCCCAACACCTTCACCGTCATCGCCGGCAACCTCCCTGCCGGTCTCATGCTCGACGCGTCCACCGGCGTCATTGCCGGCACCCCCGAAGCGGACGCTACCGAACAGACGTTCACCATCGAAATCACGGACAACGACACGCCGGCGACATCGGCAACGCAGGAGCTGACCATCCAGGTATCAAACTGACCGCCGGGCGTGCGGCCCGACCGCTTTTGGCTGCGCGCACCACAATCGGAGAACACGAATGAAGAGCCAGTGGATCTTGACGAGCATCGCCGCTGTTCTGGGGCTGGCCCTGGGCTGCACGGTCACCGTCACATGGCCGGGCCAGACGACCGAATCGCCCCTCAACCAGGCGACAGCCGAAATCCTGATCGCCCGCGTGGTGGGCGACAGTGACGCGGGCGTGACGGCCGCGATCGTCGACGACGACAACACCACGATCGAACTGGAAGACCGTCAGGCACTCCGCGTCAACGACACGGAGCTGACCGGCCCCAACGCCGCCGGCCAGTACACCGCGGTCGTGGACGCCGCCAACAGCTACGAAGTGGCCGTGCTCGAGCCCACCCGCGGCGAGGAATACACGACCATCGACGCGCCGCCCGATTTCGCGATCACGGCGCCGGCCGCGGACGCGGGCGCATCGCTGTCGGGCTTCACGCTCAGCTGGTCGGGGGCCAATGCCAACCTCCAGGTCACCATCGAGCTCTCGCAAACGGTGTTCGGCACGCGCGAGGTGGAAATCATCGGCCCCCACGACGACACCGGCACGCGCACAATTGCGGCCGACGACCTGCGCGACTTCGTCCAGGGTGTCGCCCTCACCATCAAGGTCACCAAGACCGCGCGGGTGAGCCGTATCAACGGCTTCGCCGCGGGGACGCTGTCGGCGACCGTCGCAACGTCCCGAAACGTCCAGCCCCTGCCGTAAGTATCAGACGCTGCTAATGGTCCGATGACCAGCTGTCGCGACAGGGCCATGGCCCGATAATCGCCACCCTGGGCGGCACTGCGCGGCATCACCACGCGGCGAACACCAGCCGCCGCGACCCGCACCAAAATCCTTTGATTTGACTGCTTCACCAGAATACGATTGATGTGCTGGGATACACGTGGTCGACCCTCGCGCTGAAGGAGCGACCGGAATCGGGCAGTCGTCGTCCATTCGCAGTTCTTAAGTCGGGCGACGGCAGGACGCTGGCGAAGCGTTTCTCATGGATGTGATCATCGCCGCCGCCCGGCTTCACCCGGCATGTTCGGGAGGTTGATCGCCGCGCCGCCCGGCGCCGTCGCTCACCCTTTCGGACGATAATGTGCGACTATCGCGTCGCGGAGACGAGAATATATAAAGACCTGCAAAATATTGACTTAGATCGCTGGGGCGGCATCCGGCTCAACCAGCCGTACCGCTGGCGAGTGCGTGCGGCATGGAGGTTTCAACCATGAAGAATGCGTCATTGACCCTGGGTATCTGCGGAATGCTGGTCTGCATCCTCGGCCTGTCGGGCACAGCGCTGGCGGACGAAGCCAATGCGCCCCTGACGTACCACTACTACCACTTTGACGAGCCGGTCTGGCTGACGCTGGACACCACGCGCGTCGCCTTGCGCACCGACAGCGCAGTGGACGCCACACGGCGCGACGCCGGCCGTGATGCGTTGCTCGCCGCCGGCGTGGCGCCGGACGCGGTCCGACCGAACGCGATCGGCGAATGGACCGTGGCCGAGCTGAGCGCCACGACCCGCAGCGCCGACGCGGTCCGCGCGCTGGTCGCAAGCGTGGCCGCAACGCCCGACGCCGGCTTTGTCTCGCCCGTGTTCCTCGATGACCAGGGCCAGCCGGTGCTGATGACACGTGACCTGTTCGTGAAGTTCCGTGACGACATCACTGCGCAGGACGCGCGCGACATCCTGGCGGCGGTCGGCGCCGGCAGCATCGTCTCCGCAAGCTACGCCGACATGCCGGGCGTGTATCGCCTGCGCACGCCCGTGCGCGACGGCTTCGACGTGCTCGAACTGGCCAACCTGCTGGCGCAGCTGCCGGAAACGGACTTCGCCGAGCCCGACAAGGTCATCACCGGCCGCGTGGCCATCCTCACGCCAAACGATCCGTATCGGTTCTACCTCTGGGGGATCAACAACACGGGCCAGTCCGGCGGTACGCCCGACATGGACATGGACGGCTACGAGGCCTGGGATATCGAGACCGGCGACGCCTCCGTCAAGGTCGCCATCCTCGACCTCGGCATCCAGCAGAACCACCCCGACATCAACCAGGTGACCGGTTATAACGCCACCAACTCCGGCCCGGCCGGCGGCGGCCCGGAAACCGCCTGCGACAATCACGGCACGCTCGTGGCCGGCTGCGTTTCCGCCATTATCAACAACGGTATCGGTGTCGTCGGCATCGCCCCGGACTGCAAGTCGGTCTCGGTGAAGATCGGCCGGGCTGACCAGTGCAACGGCTACTTCACCGCGCAAGACAGTTGGCTGGTCGACGGGCTGGACTGGGCCATGGACAACGGCTGTCTCGTCACCAACTCCAGCTTCCAGTGGGGTGCATCCTCGACGATCTCGAACATGTACACCCTGACCCGCAACGCGGGCCTGATCCACTTCGCGTCCAGCGGCAACAACAGCAACAGCTCCATCGGCTACCCGGCCAGCCTCAGCAGTGTCAATGCCGTGGGCGCCCTCACCCGCAACGGCTTCCGGGCCTCGTTCAGCAACTACGGCACCGGACTGGCTTTCTCCGCCCCGGGCGACGACATCTACACCACCGACCGCACCGGCTCGGCCGGCTATGACAGCGGCGATTACACCTGGACCCAGGGGACGTCGTTCTCATCGCCCTACGCCGCCGGTGTTGCGGCACTCATCCGGTCGCTGAACCCGTCACTGACGCCGACCGAGGTTGAAGCCGTCATGCAGGCCACCGCGGTCGACCTCGGCTACCCGGGCTACGACACCACCTATGGCTGGGGCTTCGTCAACGCCTACCACGCACTGCTCGAGCTCTCGACCGTGCCCGGTCCGTTCAATCTGACAGCCCCCGACGACGGCGTCACCGGCCTGCCGACCAACCCCACGTTCACGTGGACCGCGGCGACCGACGTCGACACGTACACGCTCAAGATCGACACCGCGCCGACGCTGGACAGCGCCGACCTGATCGCCGTCAGCGGGCTCACCGAAACGTCGTACGCCTTCCCCGAGAACTGGCTGCGCGAGGCCTCGACCTATTACTGGCGCGTCGAAGCCTGGAACGCCGCCGGCTCGCGCGTGTCCGAACCCGAGTATCGCACGTTCACGACCTTCCGTGACTGCGACGGCAACGAGATCGACGACGGCGACGAGATCGCCGCCGACCCGTCGCTCGACTGCAACGGCAACGGCTGGCTCGACTCCTGCGACATCGGTGGCATCACCATCAACGCGCGCTCGCCGAACTACTCGCCACTGGGCGGCGTGGATCACACCTATGAGATCGCCGCAGCCCCGGTGGCCGTCGGCGACGTCACGCTCACGTTCTATGCCATCGGCGACCTGAATTCGTTCGCGGCCGAATACGTCGACATCGAGCTCAACGGCACGCCGATCGGCACCGTCTATGATGGTTCCGGCATCATCGACTGTGGCGACGTCGATCAGGTCGACGCGCTCGTTCTTTCCGCCACCGAGTTCAACGACCTCGTCACGGGCGGCACCGCGAGCATCACCATGATCCCGTCACTCGGCATCGACGCCGGCCGCTGCGACAACGACCCGAACGCCACGTACATCGGTGTGTGGCTCTCGTACCCCGTCGCGCCGACCAGCGCCGACTGCAACGAAAACGGTACGCCGGACGAGTGTGACATCGACAGCGGCACCAGCGAAGACGTCAACGAAAACGGCGTTCCGGACGAGTGCGAGGCCCCGATCGGCTGCGCGGGCGATGCCAACTGTGACGGCGCCGTGAACTGGCGCGACATCGACTTCTTCGTCGCCGCCCAGAACGACGCCGTCTCGGCCTGGGCCGCCATGTTCGCGCCCGAGGATCCGACCTGCCCGTTCGACAACAACGACGCCAACGGCGACGGCTCGGTGAACTGGCGCGACATCGACCCGTTCGTGGGTCTACAGAACACGACCTGCCCGTAACCACAACGCAGGACGCACACTGCAGGCCGGCGCTCGCCCCCGAGCGCCGGCCTGTTTCCTGCGCCGTGCCCCCCGCTTGGCCGGCGCGCAACGAGGGCGCCCGCTCGCTCGCGTGCCGCGAACGAACGATCGCTGGTCCGGCTCGCCGGCCGGTTGCGTCAGCCTCGACTGTGTCGCATCACGCAGCGCGCGTTCGCATCAGGCATACGTATCCAGGAACCCGACACGGAAGCCACTGACCGACGAAGCCACCTGCACACTCCCCGTCGTATCCAGCACCTCGGCAAACTGACGCGCCGAGGCCGCCAGCCGCTCCAGCGAGCTGCCTGTCGGCGTATACGACGAACCAGACTGCTGCTGCAGTGTGGACCTCGTGGAACGCTCCACGACACGCGTCTCCGGCTGCGGTTGGCTGGGCTTCAATGCAGCCGTAGCGGCGGCCACGGGGACCGCCTGGACTGAGATATCCGTGCCCAACATGACACACCTCCGACCGCTGTGCGGTCACGCGAAGGCTGTCTGTCCCCGCGAGCACGGCTGTCGCTCCCAATGTCCCCGAAACGCCGCTGCCGGTCCCGGCGCACAATGGCGTCTACACGAAGTGTTCAAAACAGGGCAAGGAATGGCAAACCGGGCCGGCGCGTCCGAAGGGCCTGATCAACCCGGCCGCACGCGTGGGTTTATCGCCCCGAAGCGGCGCCACCGCCATCCGCGGCGCCGGCCGGCTGCAGCGTCCGCTCCACCGCCTGCAGCACGGTGTCGACCTCGATCGCCTGCATGCACCACGCCTCGCCCCGGCACCACATCGCCTCGAACGTGGTGAACATGTACAGGCACGGGCTGCAGTGATAGTCCGCATAAATCGTCTCGTGCCGCGGCACCTTCGGCGCGTAGAACGCCGGTCGCCCCGGCCCCCACAGCGACACCATCGGTACGCCCACCGCCGCCGCAAAGTGCATCGGCCCCGAATCGTTGGTGACGTAGCCGGCCATGAGCGCCAGGCCGGCGATGAACTGGTCCAGATTCCATTCGCCCGCCACCACGAAGGACCGGCTGCGCGCCTCCGGGGCAAGCTTGTCGAGCAGGGTCAGCGTATGCGCCCGTTCGTCCGGCGTGCCCGTCAGCACGAAACGCAGGTCATCGTGGCGCCGCGCGAGCGCATTGAGCAACGCCGCGAAACGCTCCACCGGCCAGCGCCGCGCCAGGCACAGGTCGCCGGCGTGGATGTTCACGCCCAGCAGTCGCTGCCGGCCATCCCAACCCCGTGCGCGCAAATCCCGTTCGACGTACCGCCGCGGCGCGGGTCCGATCGCCGGGCGGCTCAGGGCATGGTCGGTGACGTCGGTATCGAGCCGCCAGGCGACCTGCCGATAGACGTCGGTGATGTGGCGGTAGTAGTTGAAATAGACCGGGTCGGTGATGAGGCTGTGGCGCCAGAAGTCGTTCAGGTGGAACCCGATGCGGATGCGGGCCCCGCTGAAGTACATCAGCAGCGTCGAGAACTTGCTGAAGAACTCCAGGTCGACCACCGCCTCGACGTGTTGCCGGTGCAGCCAGACGACCTGCCGCAGAACGTCCATCACGAAGTGCAGCGGATCGCTCGTGCGGATCACGCGGATATCCGTGCAGACATCCAGCTCGCGCAGCAGCTTCTCGTTGCCGGCGAACGTCACGAACGCCAGGCGGGCATGCGGGTAGCGTTGCCGGATCGCCCGCAGCAGCGGCGTCGCCTCGATAATGCTGCCCAGGCCGAAGAACTTGTACACCGCCAGCGTGCGATCGCCGGCGATCTCGCGCGAACGGCGCACCCCCACCTTTCGCAGCGCCGTCGCCAGCAGCCCCAGCACGAAGCACGCCGGCATGCCCACCCAGTGGTCCACCCAGCGCATCGCCGACAGCCCCATGCCGCCGCCACGCGCAGGGGCGCGGGCCGGTGGCCGGGCAGCACCGTTGGGTCGCTCAGTGTCGCGTTTCATCTCGTCTGTCGACATTTACTCTCTGAGCGGATCGCACGTCCCGCCAAACAGCCACCTTCACCGCGGTGCGCCGAACTCCGCCAGCGTCGGGTACCCGTAGTCGGACCACAGCTCGCGCAGCCGCGGAATCGCCGGCGTCATGTCAAAAACCAAGAGGTAGTCGCTGCGCGCCACGATCGGGCAATACGACGTCGGGGCCGTCCCGGTGTCCCAGCCCCGCCGCAACGCCGTCGCCGGCTCGATCAACTGCGCCTGCGCCGGCTGCCGCGGCCGCTGCTCACCGGTCAGCAGGAACCACAGCCACGGATGACGTAGCGGCTCACGCCCGCGCACCGCATAAACGTAATACAGCGGCGGCAACGCGTCGTCATACAGGTCACGCAGGTGATTGAACGCCATCTCCACCTGGTACCGCGCGTCCCGCTGATTCCGCGGCGACGGTGCAAACGCCGCCCCGTACACCGGCCGGCGCGACCACAGCCGCATCGGCGGCAGCCGGCCGTGATTCGTCAGGATCACCCCACCTTCGGGCACGATCTCGCGCAGCGGTGCGAAACGCCACATTTCGGGCAGGCCCGCCCCGCCGCGCTCGCGGCCGCGCCGATTGTAGTACTTCGGCTCGCTGTGAATGTGATAGTCATACACCAACCCCTCGATCTGCGGATACAGCAGGATCGCCCCCAGCAGCGGCGCCACGATCCGCGCCGGCAACGGGAACCTGGCCGACCACGCCGTCTGCCACGCCCGCACCCACACCAGCGCCACCAGTAGCGCATACCCCGGCAAACCGTGCCGCATGATGTGCCGGTGCACCGACGTGTGCTGCATCATCACCAGCCACCAGCCCGTGCCGGCGATCAGCAACACGACCAGCAGCTTCTCCGCGCCCGGCCAAGCCCGCACGTTCCACGGCGCCCGCCCGCGAAGCATCAGCAACATCAACACGATCACGGCCGCCGCCAGCGCCGGCACGCCGTAGAACTTGTAGTACCGCAGCAGCAGCCACCACGGGTAATCGCCCAGCGTGATCCCCCGCGGCGTGTCGACGGCGACCTCGAAGCCCAGCGTGCGGCGATACAGGTCCGACAGGAAACCCCCGCCTGCTTCCTCACCCTCCACCGCCACGCGCTCGACCGCGCCCAGCGCCAGGTCGCGTTGCAGGTTCTGCAAGCCCAGTTCGACGAACAGCGGCAACGCCAGCAGCGCCAGCCACGGTTTCCTGACGGGGCACGGAAACACGAACGCGTACAACGCGATGAACAGCACCATGAAGAAGTGGTATTCCCACGTGAACGCCGCCGTCAGAAACATGAACAGGCCCGCCAGCCCGAACCACGGCCAGCGCCGCTTGCGCGCCGGCTCCATCGCGATGACATAGAACAACATCGCCAGCGACGACGTGAGCAGCGCATAAGCATGAAAGTGCAGGTTGTCGGCGTACCCCAGAAAGCCGTAGCTGGTCGCCATCACGATCGTCGCCACAATCGCGATCGGCTCGCCGGCGAACCGCCGATAGAAAACGAACCAAACCACCAGCGACGCCAGAGAGCACATCGCCGGCGGCAGCCGAAAGACCGCATCGCCCGCATAGCCCGCGACCTGCAGCGCATCGTTGATCAGCGTCGAGCCCGGCGGGTACTGCGTATAGATGAAGAACGGGTCGGACGGGTTGGCATCCGTCACCGGCTGGATCTGCGACGCACCGTACAACGCGAAGAACCCCATCTTCGCCGCATTGCGCCCGCCGACGACCACGTTCGCATCACTCCACGAATCGGAGCGCATCCCGATCGGATCCTCGCTCCGCTCGTACAGAAATCCCGCCACCCCCAGAATCACCAGGACCAGCAGCACACGCCCCGCCAGCAGCATCCGCCGCCGTGCCGTCGCACCGAGCGGCGCCGGCGCCTCCACCGGCGGCGCCGCCGGCGCCGGTGCGGGCTTGTGCTTCTCCTGGCCCTTGCCGCGCTTCTTGCGCTTCTGGTCACGCTCGTCCGTTGGTGGCGGCGGCGGGGCCGCGGGGCGAAAGATCATCAGCAACGCGCAGCACACCACGATCCCGATCGTCAGGAGCGTCTGCTCCGGTGACCAGAGCGTGTGTAGTACTGCCAGCGTCATTCAATCACATCGCGCATTTTGCGTCGGGAGATCGGCCGTCTTCGCACGCCGGACCGCCGAGCCGTGGCATCACACGCCCCGCTGCGTGTAGGATGCACCGATCGCTACCGTCGACGGCCGCGCTATCCTATCGGCTGGGTCCGCGTGTGACCAGCAACGCCCGCCGGCGCCAGAGTCCCCCAGAGTCCGCCCATGACCGCCACGCCGCGTGCCTGCCCCGCCTGCGAACACCGCGAGCCGCGGCCATTGTACGAGCACGCCGGCGTCACGTTCGTGCGTTGTGGCGGCTGCGGCACGATCCATCACGCCACCGAGCCCGACTGGGCCCGCATCGATCGCATCTACCAGGAAGACTACCACCAGCAACGCGGCCACAGCGGCGACGCTTCGGTCGAGGCCGGCAAACGGGCCACAACCCATGCCTACCTGCGCATAATCGAACGTCTCAACCCACCGGGCCGGCGCCTCGTCGAGGTGGGCTGCTCCGCCGGCGCGGGGCTTGCCGCCGCCGCCGAAGCCGGCTGGCAAGTCGAGGGCGTCGAAATCGGCGTGGCGTCCGCCGACATCGCCCGCCAGCGGCCCGGCGTTCGCGGCGTCCACACCGGCACACTCGCGGATGCACCGCTCGCCGACGACAGCGTCGACGTGTTCGCCCTCTTCGACGTGATCGAGCACATCGATCCCCCCGGCCCGACGGTAGAGCTGCTTCACCGAAAGCTTCGCCCTGGCGGGCTGGTGCTACTTGTCACCCCCGACGCCCGCAGCCTCAGCGCCCGGACCATGGGGCCGCGCTGGCCGCACCTGTTCGTCGAGCACGTCGTGCTCTTCTCGCGCCAAGGACTGCGAACTTGTCTCGCCGCCGCCGGCTTTGACGTGATCCGCACGGCCTTCGCCTGGAAACGCGTCAGCCTCGACATGCTCGTGCGCCATGCCACGCTGCACCCGCATGTGGCGTTCGGCAGTGTGCTGCGGCTGGCCGGCCGCGTGGTGCCGGGGCCGATACAGCGGGCGATGATCCCCTTCAATATCGGGGAGTTCTACATGATCGCGCGACGCCCATCTTCAACGCAGTGATATGAGGTAGCCGACCATGGGCCGTCCCCGCAAGAAACAACACGCAAAGAAACACGACCCCGCCGGCGCGACGGCGAAGCCGCGCGCCGCCGCTCCAACCGGCTCATCGACCGGGCCACAATCCCCCGGTCCACTGTGGCGCGACCCGGTCATGTTGATTGGCCTGGTCTCGATCGTCGGACTCGGGCTGTACCTGGCCGGCCGCTACGCGCAGGCCATGAGCATCCCGTTCGCCGACACGCTGACCTACCTGGAAGTGGGACGCAACTTCCTCGAGGGCCGCGGCTTCATCAACCGCTTCAACGTCATTTACGGATGGCACGAGGGCCTGAGCTACCCGGGCCTGCCATACTACAACCCGCTCTACGGCCTGATCCTGGGGATCGTCTGGCAGGCCGCCGACAATCCGATCACCGTGGCCCTGCTGATGACGGCGTTGCCGGCGGCCGTCAACGCGGCCCTGCTCGCGGTGCTCGTGCGCGGGGCGGCGAGCACGCTGGCCGGGATCCTGGCCGGGTTGGGCTACCTCATCCTGCCCACCACCTATGTTTCAGTAACGCTGATCACCGCCGAACACCCGATGGTCACCGTCTGCCTCCTGATCCTCCTTATCATCCAACGCCTCACAACGCGTCATGCGGCCTGGTGGATCCTGGTGGGTGTGCTCCTCGCGTTGGGGTATCTGATCAAGGTCACCGTCCTGGCCATGCTGGGAGCGCTCTTCGTGGCGATCCTGCTCACAACGAGCGGGTCGCTGTTGCCACGCCTGAAACGCAGCATCAAGCCGTTGCTCCTGCTGGCCGCCGGCTTCCTGCTGATCATCACGCCATACAACGCCGTATGCAAAATCGCCACGGGCCACTTTTATCCGCAATACCCGGCCATGGCGCAGAACTGGAGCATGGCGACGGTCTACGGCGGCGAATTCGTCGCGGACAGTCCGGCGGTGCGACCGGATGCCGCAGCTGTGCCGCCATTGTCGCGCCGCGCAACCATCGCGCTGGACAACGCGTGGACCATGCTGCGGGCCAGCTGGGACGAACTCAAGCTGCTGGTCTTCCTCATCCCGGTCGGCCTGCTGATGACCCGCCAGGGGGCACGCCGCGACGCGGTCTATCTGCTCTGCGTCGGGGCCGTGTTCGTCGGTGCCTACGCGGCCGCGTTCAACTGGTTGCCCCTGCGCGACGAGGCTGGATCCGCCGCACGCTACGTTCTGCACATCGCCCCGTTCTGGTACCCCATCGCCATCCTCGGGCTCGCCGCGCTCGCGGCACGCATCCCGGCTCCTGGCGCGGTCCGCGGCACGCTGCTGGTGATCGCGTGGCTGGGTCTGTTCTCACCCGTGATCGCGCAGGCGTGGTCGATGCACGCCCGGGTGAGCCGCATGGACACGCGCCGCGTCGACGGCCTGGCCGGGCTGGTCCATGGTGTCGGGGATTTGTGCGACCAGGACGACCTGATCGCGATCGACGGCGGCTATCCGCTGATCTGTGCCGCGACGTTCCTGGATCGGCCGGTCGTGGCCCTGCCGCAGCAGAAGCTCGCGACCCCCGCGAACGTGCGTCGATTTGCCGAGATCTACCAGCCGCAGGTCGTCGTGCCGGGTCGCTGCCGGCCGGCCTACGAGGTATTCCCCGCGCTGGGTTATCGGCCGGTCCAACTGCCGCCGCCGCACCAGGGCGGACGCGGGCAAATCGTCCTGATGCGCCCTGCGCACGGTGCGGCCGCACCCGCCGCGCAACCGTGAGATTACAGCCGAGATTTCAGAAACCGGCCGGCTTCGGCGGCTGCACGATCATCCCAACGCGTCTATGATCCATTGCGGTGTTTTACCCTCACGCAATGCGCTGGAGCCCCCCGATGAGCTATCGCAGCACCCCACGCGGCCGCCGGTCCGGCCTGCTTCCGTTCGTCTTCCTCACCTGCCTGGTTTTCGTGATTGGCTGCGGCGAGCACGATGAGGAAGCCGGCGCGCTGGACACCGCGAAAGCATCCACCGGCGCTGAGAGCCCGCTGAACATCCTGTTCATTGTCATCGACGCTGCCGCCGCCAAGTACGTCGGTCCGTACGGTGCCGAGCTTCCCGCGACGCCGCGCATCGACGAGTTCGCCGGGCAGGCGACGGTCTTCGAACGTGCCTACGCCCAGGCGCCGTGGACGCTGCCGTCGGTGGCGTCGTACCTGTCGGGCCGCTATCCGCCGCCGCACCAGCGCATGATCGGCCCGGGCTACATGAGCGCATCCATGGCGCACCGCGTCCAGACGGCCGGGCTGCAGACCGCTGGCTTCTCCGAGAGCCCGTATATCACCGCCGACTACAGCATGGACATCGGCTTCGCGACCTTCGTCGAGCAGTTCCCGGCGGAACTGCTCAAGACGCACCCGCGCGACTTTGCGCGCCGCGACAGCGAAGAGACCGTCAACCTGGCCGCCGAGTGGCTGGCCGAGAACGGCGCTGACCCGTTCTTCGCCTACGTCCACCTGCTGCCGCCGCACGCCCCCTACAACCCACCGCCACCGTTCGCGGGCATGTTCGCCACCGGCTACGACGGTCCGCTCAACGGCGACACGGACACGATCCTGAAAATCGACGACGGCGAGATCGAAGCCACGGACGAGCTGATCGCGCACCTCCGGGCCCAGTACGTCGAGAACCTCGCGTTCGCCGATCACCAGGTCGGCCGCCTGCTCGACGAGGTGCGCGAACTCGGCCTGTGGCAGGAGACGTTGATCATCATCGCCTCCGACCACGGCGAAGCATTCATGGAGCACGGACGCATGTGGCACAACTGGCACGTGTACGAAGAGATGATTCATGTGCCGCTGCTCGTTCACTTCCCGCCCGCCCTGGGCAAGACGCCGGCCCGCTGGCCGGGCGTCGTGTCGCTGGTCGACCTGCTGCCGACCGTGCTGGATGCCCTGGAGATGCCCGCAGATGACGCCCTCCCCGGCACCAGCCTGCTGCACACGATGCGCAGGACCGATCCGCAGGACGGCGTCGCCCTTGCCTGGACCCTGATGACGCCGCAGGACCGTGGCGTCGTCAACCACCAGTACAAGCTCGTCTTCCACGACGACACTCGGCAGTTCGAACTCTACGACCTCGTCACCGATCCAGCGGAAACGACAAATATCGCCAGCGCCCAGCTCGACGTGGTCGAGTCAATGGCCCAGCACCTCACGGTGCAGCGCGAGGCGTTCCAGCCGGCCCGCCCCACGGGCGTATCGCCCGAGCGCATGCGGCAACTGCGCTCCCTCGGCTACGTTGGCGATGAGGAAGACGACGGGCAGTGACAACGCGCCAACGGCGCCTCCCCCCGCCACATCGCCGCGCCGGCGGCGCGCGACTCGCGCTGCTCAGCGCTGCCCTGCCCCGCGCCGCGCTCGATATAGCAGCACCATCTGCACCGCCGCCGCCACGAAACCCACCGCCGCCAGCCCCAGCGGCACGACAAACGTATCCGTCAGCTTGTACAGCAGCATGCCAAAGCCCTGAAAGAAGATCCCGCGCACACCCACCAGCGTGGCGTGAATCGCGACGTATTGCGGGACTTTGTCGGGGCGCGGGGCGAGCGTGACCGGACCGAGCATCCACCCCATCATCACGCCCGACAGCCCCAGCCCCCACGCGATGCAAGCGAAGTACACGCCCCAGGGGCCGGTGGCGGCCAGGAGGAGCAGCGGGAATAGGGCGAGCACGGTAAAAGCAATGGCGGAAGTGCGCATCGGCCCGGCACGGTCGAGCAGCAGGCCCGCCGGCACGACCATCGCCATCTGCGCCAGCTTGGTGGCCATTTGCGTCGAGTGCGAGTAATCCTCGTACCCCATGCCCAGCCGCGTGGTGGCCAGCACGGGCAGCAGCGCCTCGCAGAACATGAACGCCGCCCCGTACGTCATGAACGCCACTTCGTAGCGCAGAAACGTGCGATCGGCCCGCAGCACCTTGCCCATATTCAGGATCGGCCAGATCAGGCGTCGCCACGGGCGGCGGCGTTTGCGTCGCGCGCGAACCACCATGCCGGTCCACCGTGTCAGCGACATGAGCAGCAGCAGCCCGCAAAGCTGCATCACCGCGCCGGCCGGCAGGAAGATGCGGAAGGCGTCCGGGTCTTCATCGATCCAGCGGCCGACAACGTAGACGCTGGCGAAGCCGGTGGCGTGGGCGGTGAAGCTGAGGATGCCGTAGATGCGGCCGTGCATGGTGTCGGCGTAGAAGTGTTTGAGCAGCTTGCCGTTGACGGGGGCCCAGCCAGCGAAGCCGGCGGACGCGACGACGTGGCAGGCGAGCAGTTGCCAGTAGTTCTGTGCGAGGCCCGCGCACCCGATGGGCAGGACGCAGACGAGCCAGAACAGCAGGAGGTATTTGCGCACGGAGATCCGCCGCAGCAGTTCGCCCCAGAAGACCGCGAAGAGCAGGAAGGTCGGGATGGCAGCGGTGATGAGTGTCGTCTGCCAGTCACGAACATCGACGTTGGCGGAGCCGAAGCGCAGTCGCACCAGCATGGGGAACAACCACATCGTGTTCGCGAACAGGCAGTAGTGCAGAAAGGTGAATACGAGATGCCCCGCCAGCACGGGCACCCACGAGCGCCCGTAGGGCGCGAGAGTCTTACGGGGGCGGGCTGTGGCGGCGTCGGGCATCGATCTCTTGCTGGGAGCCTGGGTGCGGCCGTAGCGGGCCGACATTACATCCGGGGTGGCCCGCTGCGTGTGGTATTATAGTGGGTGGGGCCGGCATTTCGATTGCGCCCGGTGAGGCCGAAAGGAGCGGATCATGCGCAATGGGCAATGGAGCGGAGGGCGGCAGGTGATTGTTGCGCTCTCATTGCTCCTGGCCGGGGCTGCTGCCGTGCGTGCCGAGCGGACGATCGACGCCGCGGTGTACCTGGATCGGCTGCGCGGGATGTGGTTCGGGCAGTTGATCGGCAACCACACGGGGCGGCCGCTGGAGGGGCAGTACACCGCGCGGGAACCGGCGCCGGCGAGCGCGTTCGCGTGGGTGATTCAGATGGATGCGAATGATCCGTGGACGGGGGATGACGACACGAGCTTCGAGTACCTCTACCTGCACTGTCTCGAGGACTGCGGGCTCGCGCCGACGGCGGCGGAGATTCGGGCGGCGTGGGTCGACCACGTGCCACTGACCGACATCTACATCGCGAATCTGCAGGCGCGGCTGCTGATGGACCATGGGTTCGAAGTGCCGGCGACGGGGTCGTACCGCCACAACATGCACGCGTACGCGATCGATGCCCAGATCACCACGGAATCTCTGGGGGCGCTGTCACCGGGACAGCGGCAATGGGCGCTCGAGACGGTCGCGCGGTTTGGCGGCGTGACGAACGAGGGGTTCTCGCTGCACGCGGCCCAGTTCTACGGTGCGATGTACGCGCTGGCCGCCTTCGAGAGCGACGTGCACGAGGTGGTGGCTTTGGGGCAGGCGGCCGTGCCGGTGACGTCCCGATCCTGGCAGGCGATTCAGCAGGTGCGAGACTGGTACGCGGCTGACCTGGCGGACGGCACGCTGGATTGGCGCGCGACGCGGCGGCTGATTTACGACCGCTATCGCGGGGCGGAAGCGCATGGGCGTTATCGCGGCTGGGTCGAGTCGACCGTGAACCTGGCATGCACGACGACCGCCCTGTTGTATGGCGACGGTGATTTTGAGGAGACGGTGCGGATCGCGGTGCTCTGCGGGTTCGATGCAGACTGTAATCCCGCAACGGCCGGCGGGCTGATGGGCCTGATGGTGGGTTACGACGCGCTGCCGGTCTCGCTCACCGGGCCCGCCACGGATGTGTACCGCGTGCTGAGTCGGCCCGGCTTGCCCGAGTATGACACGATCACCGGGGTGGCCGGCCGGCTGCAGGCGCTGACGGAGCAGGTCATTGTCGCCAACGGCGGCAGCGTGGCGGGCGGCGTGTATCACGTGCCGGACGCGGATCCGGTCGTGCCGCCGCCGGAGCTGCCGGATCCGGACGGGCCGGTGGGGCTGGTGGGCACGTTGCTGGACGCGGGTCGCAACGTCGTGGTCTCGGCCGGCATGGAGCAACACGACCCCAACGACGATCGCCATCATCTCGAGAGCATCATCGACGGGATTACCGATCTGCGGCACAACGGGCGCGTGCCGTACGACACCTGGGACGGGTTCAACGCGCAGCCGGCCGGTGGGGACTGGTATGCGATCGACGTCGCGGTGCCGTGCCGGTTTGAGCGGCTGACGTTCTACGAGGGGGATTTGCGCTGGCGTTACGTCAACGCTGATCCGCGGGTGCATACACCGCGCGGCGGGTACTTCACGTCGGTGCTGGTGGAGGTGTGGCAGGCCGGTGCCTGGCGGGCGGTGTCGAATCTGGCGTTGAGCGAGCCGCTGGATCCGTATGCGTACTACCAGGTCATCGAGCTGGACTTCGATCCGCTGCCGGGGACGGTGGTGCGGCTGCGCGGCGTGGCTGGCGGCTCAGACGAGAGCACGACCATTGTCGAGCTGGTGGTCGACGGTGTGCGGCTTGGCGATTTTGACGCGGATGGCGACGTGGGGCTGGCCGACTGGGCGGTGCTGGCGCCGGCGCTGGCGGGGCCGGATCGGGTGCCGACGCCTGAGCCGCCGATTCCGCCGGCCGAGTGCTTGGCGCATTTCGATACGACGTTGGACGGGGATCTGGATCTGCGGGATTTCGCGGTGTTTGGGGGGGCCTTCGGGCGGTAGTGCGTTTTAATCCGGGCTGTCGCAACAACCGTCCACGCCTGATGTGGCCGATTCGTCAGGCACGGCGTCCTGACGCTACGGCGGTGAGCCGGGGTGAGCGGGCGTGGCACTCAGCGCTCGCTGTCAGTGGCGGCGCGGGGCGTGGCGCCAGGATCCTCGGGAACGCGCGTGTCCGTCTCATCCTGGGAATCGCGGCGGCGGGCGCGGTAGCGGGCGCGGCGGCGGTAGATCAGCATCAGGTTGCGCAGATAGATCGCAACCCCCAGCGACTGGCCGGCCAGAAAAACCGGATCGCCGCGCAGCAGCGCGTAGAATCCGAGCATCAGGCCGCCGAGTAGACTGAGCCACCAGAATACGACGGGCACGGTGCTGCGTTTGCGGCGCTCGGAAACATACCACTGCACAAGGAAGCGCGACATGAATACGGCTTGTGCCGCGAAGCCGAACATCACCAACACCCATTCGGCGGTTGTGCTCGGCCAGTCAATGCTCAGCAGCCACTCGCGCAAGATGGTCTACTTGTTGCAATAGTCGATGATGCGGGCGATCTCGCTGCGCAGGTCGCCCCGATGCACGATGCGATCGACAAAGCCGTGCTCCAGCATGAACTCCGCCCGCTGGAAACCCTCGGGCAAGGTGGCCTTGATCGTGTTCGCGATCACGCGGGGGCCGGCGAAGCCGATCAGGGCGCCGGGCTCGGCCAGGGTCACGTCGCCCAGGAAAGCGAAGCTGGCGGCCACGCCGGCGGTGGTCGGGTCGGTCATCACGACGATGTACAAACCGCCCGAATCGTCCAGCCGACCGATCGCCGCCGAGGTCTTGGCCATCTGCGCCAGCGACACCATGCCTTCCATCATCCGTGCCCCGCCACTGCACGTGACCATCAGCAGTGGCAGACTCTCGTTGGCCGCTCGTTCGGCGGCAGCGGCGACCTTCTCGCCGACGACCGCCCCCATCGAGCCCATGATGAAGTTCGGGTCCATCACGCCCATGATCACCGGCCGGCCCTTGATGAAACCCTTGCCGACGACAATCGCCTCGGTCTCGCCGGCGCGCTGCTTGGTCTCGGCCAGGCGCTCGCGATAGGTGATGCGATCGGTGAATTCGAGCGGGTCGCTCGACTCGAGCGCCGGCAGGAACTCCTCGAACGTGCCGGGGTCGTTGAGCTGCTTGATGCGCTCGCGCGCCCCGATGCGATAATGATGGTCGCACTCCGGGCACACGTGCAGTTGCTCCTCGAGAATCCGGCGATACACCATCGCGCCGCAACTCACGCAGCGAATCCACAGCCCCTCCGGCACCTCGAACTTGCGCGGGGTCTGGCTGGTTGTTGTCTTGGCCATGATCTTCCGTTTCTCCCGGCAGCACTGCCGCTGTCCGAGCATCGCGAGCAACGGCAGCGGCCCGTCTACGCGCTGCGGCCGGCCCGCGTTCGTTTCTGCTCAAGCTAGGTCTTCGCCTTGCTCACGTCACCATCATACTCGATGACCATCGGCTCGTTCAGCTGCCGTGCCGTCTCCCACACCTTGCCCAGCTCGCCGCCCTCCAGCACGTGCCGCGTCATCGCCAGCGAGAACGGCCGCATCACGATTCCCACCGCCGCCTCACCGTTCTTGCGAAACTGCTTGCGAATGCAGGCGTCGATCCGCGCCGCGGCCGCGCTGAGTTCCTCGCCGCCCGGCGGCCGCACGTTCATGGGCTTGTCGCGCAGCTCACGGTGCGCCGTCGGATAGCGCGACTTGAGCTGCGTCTCGGTCAGCCCGGTCCACAGCCCGATGTCCACCTCGACCAGGTCCTCGAGCGTCTTGATCGGCACGCTCAAACGCCGCCCCACGCACGCCGCCGTCTGCCGCGACAACTCGTCCGGCGAATGCAGAATCCGCCGGAGGTTGAGCGCCTCGAGTCGCTGGGCCCAGCTCGCACATTGCTGCGTGCCCGCTTCGGTGAGCGGCAACTCGACGCGCCCCAGCAGGCGCCCTTCGTCGTGCCACTCCGTCGTGCCACAGGGGATCAATGCGACTTTCATGCCGTTTGCTCCGCCTTGGTCCGCACACTTTCCGCGATCTGGCGCAGACGCTGCAACGCCGCACCCGCGTCATTCTCGCCGAAGATCGCCGACCCCGCCACGAGCGTGTCCACCCCGGCCGCCACGACCAGCGGAACGGTGTCGGCATTGATGCCACCGTCGACCTCCAGGCACTGGTCCGGCCGCAGCCGTGGCGCGATCTGCCGGATCTTGTCCAGGCACTCGGGCATGAACGACTGCCCGCCGAAACCCGGCCACACCGTCATCACCAGCACCACATCGACCTCGTCCAGAATCTCCAGCACGCCGTCCGCCGGCGTCCCGGGATTCAACGAGACACCCACCGCCACGCCCAGGTCACGAATCCGGCGAATCAGCTCGCGCGGCTCTTCCGTGACCTCAATATGGAACGTGATCGCATTCGAGCCGGCCTTCACGAACGGCTCGGCGTACTTGCCGGGGTCGGTGATCATCAGGTGCGTGCTCAGCGGCAGCTGCGTGCAGGCACGGACGCTCTTCACCACCGGCACGCCGATCGAGAGATTCGGCACGAAGTGGCCATCCATCACGTCGATGTGCAGCACGTCCGCCCCGGCCCGCTCGACCGCCGCGATCTCTTCGGCCAGCCGACCGAAGTCGGCCGACAACAGCGACGGCGCCAGGCGGATTGGACGTGCGGCCGACATTCCGCTCATGCCTCGTCGAGCACCTCGATCGGGTCGAACTTCTTGCCTTCCAGGAACTTCAGCGACGCGCCGCCGCCGGTGCTGATGTGACTGACCTTGTCCGCCAGCCCGGCCTGCTCGATCGCCGCCGCACTGTCGCCGCCACCGATGACCGACACCGCGCCGCCCGCGGTCGCCTTGGCGATGCACTGGGCCACCTCGAACGTGCCCTTCTCGAAGGGCTTGGTCTCGAACGCCCCCATCGGCCCGTTCCAGACAATCGTGCCGGCTTCCTTGATCAGCCGGCCGTAGGTCTCGAGCGTCTCGGGTCCGATGTCGAGCCCCATCTGGGCCTCGGGCACCTCGCCGCTGGTGACCTGCGTGTCCACCCCTTCGCGCAGCTCGGCGGCCACGACGGTGTCGGTCGGCAGGTGCAGCTTGTCGCCGCCCGCCTCGAGCAGCTCCTTGGCCAGGTCGAGCTTGTCACGCTCGCACAGGCTCTTGCCGACGGCGCGGTCCTGCGCCGCCCAGAAGGTATACGTCATCGCCCCGCCGATGAGGATGTGGTCCACTCGCTGCAGCAGGTTCTTGATCACGCCAATCTTGTCGCTGACCTTCGCGCCACCGAGGACCGCGACAAACGGACGCTTGGGCGACTGCACCGCCTCGCCCAGGTATTGCAGTTCCTTCTCGACCAGGAAGCCCAACACACGGTTACCGGCGGGCAGCTTCCGCGGCACGTCGTACATACTCACATGCTTGCGGTGGCACGTGCCGAACGCGTCGTTGACGTAGATCTCGCCGTGGGCGGCCAGCCCTGCGGCGAATTCCTCGCGCAGCTGGTCCTGCTGCTCCGTCAACTTGCCGTCCGGGTTCTTCTTGGCCTGGTCGATGACGGTCTCGGCCGTGTGGAACCGGACATTCTCCAGCAGCAGCACCTCGCCGTCCGCCAGCTTGCCGACCGCTTCGTCCACCACCGGCCCGACGCTGGCCGCGACGAACTGCACCGGCCGGCCCAGCAGCTCGGCCATCTGCGTCGCCACCGGCTTGAGCGAGTACTTGGCATCCTGGTCGGGATCGCCGGTCGGTCGCCCGAGGTGGCTCATTACGATCGCCCGCCCGCCGTTGTCGATCACGTGCTGCAACGTGGGCAGGAACATGCGAATACGGCGATCGTCCGTCACGCGCTGGCTGTCGTCGAGGGGGACGTTGAGGTCGGCGCGCAGCAGAACGCGCTTCCCCTTCACGTCGACGTCGCGAATCGTTTTCTTGGCCATCGGTCTCATCCTTGCATCAAAACGCCGGCCCATCCGACAACAGGACGGGCCGCGCGTTGATCCCAATATGGTAGGTTTCCAGGGTCCTAAATCAATCCATCCTTCTTCGCCATGAGCTTCATCAGGTCGACCACGCGGCACGAATAACCGTACTCGTTGTCATACCATGAGACGAGCTTGAAAAAGCGCGAATTGAGCTCGATCCCGGCCTTCGCGTCGTAAATGCTTGACAGAGGGCAGGTTAGGAAATCACTGCTGGCGACATCTTCGTCCGTATAACCCATGATCCCCTTCATCGGCCCCTCCGACGCCGCCTTCACCGCCTCGCCGATCTTCGCCAGCGACGTCTCCTTCGCCGTCCGCACCGTCAGGTCGACGGCCGAGACGTCCGGCGTCGGGACGCGGAAGGCCATGCCGGTCAGCTTGCCCTTGAGCTCGGGGATACACAGCGTGACCGCTTTGGCTGCGCCGGTGCTGGCGGGGATGATGTTGTGCCCGGCGGCGCGACCGCCACGGAAGTCCTTCTTCGAAGGCCCGTCCACGGTGGGCTGACTGGCCGTGAGGCTGTGGATCGTCGTCATCAGCCCCTCTTCGATGCCGAAGTTGTCGTTGACGATCTTCGCCAGCGGCGCCAGGCAGTTCGTCGTGCAGCTCGCGTTCGAGATCACGGTGTCGCTGTCGGGGTTGTACTTCTCCTCGTTCACGCCCAGCACGAACGTCGGGACATCGTCGCCCTTGGCCGGCGCCGAGATGATCACACGCTTCGCCCCACCCTCGATGTGCTTGCCGGCCGACGCCTTGTCCCGGAACAGCCCCGTCGACTCCACCACGTAATCGACCTTCAGGTCCTTCCACGGCAACGCCGCCGGATCCTTCTCCGAACAGCAGCGAATCTCCTTGTCCTCCACCTTCAGCGACGACTCGGTGTGGCTGACCTCCCCCGGAAACCGCCCATGAACCGTGTCATACTTGAACAGGTAGGCCAGGTTGTCCGGCGGCACGAGATCGTTGATGCCGACGAACTCGATGTCCTTGTCATGGATGCCGGCCCGTACAACGAGCCGCCCGATTCGACCGAAGCCGTTGATTCCCACACGTATCGCCATCGCACAAGCTCCTTGGAAAGAGGTCTCGCGTTCCCGTAGTTCGTCACCGCGCGCGGCGGCAATGACGGAACCGCATAGCTTGTGCATAGCGACGCAGGGTGTCAAGAAGGAACAGACCCCGACGCGGGGGTTAACTGCTTCGTAAGACTAAGCTGCCGATAACTTTGCGCGGGTTCTCCCCCTGCGAAAGGACCCGCCGCTCCTCCCGGATTCGGCGGGCCCTGGACAGTGCTCTCTGAGCATCCAGTGCTACGTGGCCGGCACCTCGAGCCACTCCGATGCCCGCGCCGCCGCCACCACGACCTCGTGAATCTCCCGCGGCACGCTGTGCAGCTTCACGCACAGCCAGTGGATGCCCTCCTCGTCGATCACCCCCAGGATCTCGCCCAAGTAGCGCTTGCTCTGCTGATTCGGCCAGAAAAGCTGCAGCTCGAGGCAGACTTCCTTGGGCGGCTCGGTCGGCGAAGGGATCAGCAGCCCGCCGTGGCCGATCTTCAGCGTATCGCCGGCCCGGAAGATCTCCCGCGGGGCCACCTCGATGGTCCGATACTTCAGCCGCATCGTGGATGGCAGCAGGCAAAACTTGGTCCGCAGCAGCATCCGCGCCCGCGCCGCCGCCGCCGACGCCCCCGGCAACGCCGGATGCGTGCGAAACTGCAGCACATACAGCGAAATCTGGATGCTGTCGCCGTGCCGCAGCACATGGCTGTCCACGCGCTTGTTGTTCACCATCGTGCCGAAGTTCGAATTCGCGTCCTCCAGCACGTACTGGTTGTTGTCCAGCGCAATCGTCGCATGCACCCGCGACACGGTATGGTGCGGCAGCCAGATGTCCGCGTGGTCCGACCGCCCGATCGTGATGCTGCCGTACGGCAGGTAAAACTCGAAAACACCCGTATCCGGGCCGAATACCTGGAGATACGGCCGGGCCGCGGGTTGCTCCAGCGCCGGCCCGTGCTCCATCAGCTCCGTCGCGGTCGCGGTGTCAGTGCCATCCGCAGTGGCCTGGCTCTCCTCCGCCGGCGGCTCGACGGGCGTCCGCTCTTCGCCGGCATCGACTTCGCCATTCTGCGGGCTGCTGACGTCCTTCGGATCCTGCTGCTGGTCAGTCATGCGCACGGCCTCGGTGAGAACAGGTTGGGGGTCACCAAACGCGGCACGGTCCCGAAGTTGGCTCACCCACCCCGAGCGGGGAGACGATAATCCTCTATGGCTGCCGCTATGGATTGAATCGGCCAGCCGGGTGAGCAGATGCAGTTAGGCCGACCGGTTCGGCCAGGTCTGCTGGCCGGGAGAACCCCCAGCCGCAAGCAGAATGTCGAACGAGCAGCGCGACAACCAGTTCCCCCTCAACCCGGCGACACCGGCACCGCAAGGGGGGCCGAAACCGGTTCCGGAGGCCAACGACCCACCCGCGAGCAGCTCGGACACCACCTGGGACCCCGCGCGCCACAACCCGTTCGACGACGAGTTCTGGGATGCCTGCAGCACCCCCGCTCCGGTCGAACGCGTCCCGTCGCACCCCAGGCCGCAGGCAAGTGACGACCCTAACGCTACTTACGAACCATCGGCCAGCAAGACCCTGGGCGACCTCTGGGGCGACGAGTTCGAAGACGCCTCCCCCAGCACCACGCTCAAGCCCCGCAACAGCCGACCACAACCGCCGGGCCCGCTCACGGCCGTCCGCGACGTCCCGAAGAACGTCAACGTCACCGGCTACGACCTGCTCAATGTCCTCGGCGAGGGGGGCGTCGGCGTCGTCTACCAGGCCCAGCAGAAGTCCATCGATCGCACCATCGCGGTCAAGATGATCAAGCCCGGCGTGGCCACCGACGCCTCCGAGAAGAAGAAATTCGTTACCGAGGCCATGGTCACCGGCCGGCTCGACCATCCGAACATCGTGCCGATCCACGACCTCGGCACGACCAGCGACGGTCAGCCGTTCTACGTCATGAAGCTTGTCCGCGGCACGCCGTGGAACGAGACCGTCCGCACCGCGCCGCTGAGCGAGAACCTCCGCATCCTCCTCGACGTCTGCGACGCCATCGCCTTCGCCCACGCCAAGGGCGTCATCCACCGCGACCTCAAACCCGAGAACGTCATGCTCGGGGAGTTCGGCGAGGTCCAGCTCATGGACTGGGGCCTCGGCGCCCTCGTCTCCGACACCGGCGAAGTGACCGGTCTCGCCGCCCACCAGCTTGCCGGCGGTACCCCCGCCTACATGGCGCCGGAAATGGTCACCGGCGAGGACGTGCCCGTCGGCATCCACAGCGACGTCTACCTGCTCGGGGCCATCCTCTACGAAATCGTCGCCGGCCAGCCGCCCCACGCCGGCGAGCGCATCATGGACTGCCTCGACCACGCGCTGCGCAACGTCATTCAGCCGACCGACCAGGGCGGCGTGCTGCTCGACATCGCCCTGAAGGCCATGCAGACGCGGCCCCAGGATCGCTACCCGTCCGTCACGGCCTTCAAGCAGGCCCTGCTCGAATACCAGGCCAACGCCGAGAGCATCAACCTCTCGCAGCGCTCGCGCGACGAGCTCGCCCGGGCCGAAGCCGCCCAGGATTACGAACTGTTCGCCCACGCGCTGTTCGGCTTTCGCGAGGCCCTGAAGCTCTGGAAGGAAAACGAGGACGCGCGTACCGGGCTGTGCGACGCCCAACGCGCCTACGCCCGCTGTGCGTTCGCCAAGGGCGACCTCGACCTCGCCGCTTCGACGCTCGATCCCGACTGCCCCGCGCACGGCGAACTCGCCCGCGACATCCACGAAGCACAGCAGCGCCGCGATCTGTCACGCCGGCGACTCAAGCTGTTTCGCAACGCGGCCATCGCCCTGACGGCTGCGGTGGTGGTGATCCTGACGGTCGCCGCCATCTGGATCTCGGCGGCCAAGCGTCAGGCCGAACACGCCAAGGACCTCGCGGTCGCCGCCAAGGAAGAGGCCGTGGCCGCCAAGGAGCGCGCGGTCACCGCCCGTCAGGCCGAGGCCGAGCAGCGCCGCCTCGCTGAAGCCGCCACTGAAAGAGCCCAGGCCGAAGAAGCCCGGGCGGTCCAGGCGCTGGCCGACCTCGAGCAAGCCGTCCAGGCCATGATGCGCGCCCAGGACAAGGAAGAGAAGGCTCGCGCCCAGGCCCATGCCGCCGAGCTGGTGGCCACCGAGACACGCGACGAGCTGGCCAAGACCGGCATGCTGCTGGACAACGCCTGGTGGGTCTTCGACCAAGCCGGCGCTCGCCAGCGCCAGCAGGCCGCGGCCAAGCAGCTCGACATGCCCGCCGAACTCGGCATTCCCCTGGGCGACGAGGCGCGTCTCGAACTGGTCATCATTCCACCGGGAGAGTTCGTCATGGGCAGCCCGCCGAAGGAAGAACGGCGCGCCGCCGACGAGTACCTGCACCGCGTGAACATCACCACCCCGTTCTACCTGGCCCGCTACGAGCTGACCCGCGGTCAGTGGCGGGCGCTCATGGGCACCCCGCTGGTCGCCGACACCGACGCCGAGGCCAGTGACCCGCGGCTGCCAGTCACCGACGTTCCGTACGAGCGAATCGCGGACGAGCTGCTCCCCGCCTTGCAGCCCTACGCCCCCGCGGGCTTCGTCTTCTGCCTGCCGACCGAAGCACAATGGGAGTACGCCTGCCGCGCGGGCACCGGCACGGCCTATCACGCCGGCGACGACCCGGCCGCTCTCGACGCCGTCGGCTGGTATCTGTCCAACAGCGACCGCCGCGCGCAGCCCGTCGGCGCCAAGCAGCCCAACGCATTCGGCCTGTATGACATGCACGGCAACGTCGGCGAGGTCTGCCGCGACGACTACGACGCCGACTTCTACCTCGAGGCCCCGGTCGCCGATCCCGTCGGCCCGCCCGCCGGAGAGAAGCCGATCGTTCGCGGCGGCAGCGTGCTGAACACCCCCGAGCACTGCCGCTCGGCCTACCGCAGCTACGTGTACCGCAAGAACGCCTACGAGTTCCTGGGCATCCGGCTGGCGCTGGTGCCCGGCGATGCAGTAGAAGCGGCCGCGGGCACACGGTAACGTCGCACCGTCCCGCCGCCCCGCCGTGAGAATCGGCGTTAACAGAAGAGCCGCGACCGGCAGGACGCGTTGCGCTTCCTGCCGATCGCGGCTCAGCTTCACTACGTATTGCTGTCAGGCGTCGCTCAGCTTGCCGTCGGTGCATTGCGCGAACTGTCGAGGAAGCCCTCGAGCTTGCGCGCCCGCACCGGGTGCTGCAGCTTGCGAATGGCCTTGGCTTCGACCTGGCGCACGCGCTCGCGCGTGACCTTGAAGATCTTGCCGACCTCTTCGAGCGTGTACGTGTACCCGTCGCCGATGCCGTAACGCAGCTTGATGATCTCGCGCTCGCGGTAGGTCAGCGTCTTGAGCACGGCTTCGATCCGGTCCTTGAGCATGTCGCTCGAGGCACTGATCACCGGCGACTCGGCCCGCTCGTCCTCGATGAAGTCGCCGAAGTAGGAATCCTCGCTCTCACCCACCGGGCGATCAAGCGAGATCGGGTGGCGGCTGATCTTCATCACGCGCCGCGCCTCGGCAACCGGCATCTTGGCCTCGCGCGCGATCTCCTCGATGGTCGGCTCGCGCTTCAGCCCCTGCAACAGCTTCTTGCTGATGTTGCGCAGCTTGCTCATCGTTTCGATCATGTGGACGGGGATGCGAATCGTGCGGGCATGGTCGGCAATCGCGCGGGTAATCGCCTGGCGAATCCACCATGTCGCATAGGTGCTGAACTTGTAGCCGCGACGATACTCGTACTTGTCCACCGCCCGCATCAGGCCCGTGTTGCCCTCCTGGATGATGTCGAGGAAGCTCAGGCCGCGGTTGCGGTACTTCTTCGCGATCGACACGACCAGACGCAGGTTGCCACCCGCCAGCCGCCGCTTGGCCTCCTCGTACTCGCCGAAGACCTTCTGCGACTCGTTGACCCGGCGCCGCAGATCGTCCGGCAGCTCCATCACCAGGTCGATCAGGCCATCGAGCTCTTCCTTCATGACCTCGATGTCGTCCGGCGGCAGCTCGTCGCGGTGGTTGTCGAGCTGATCCTGCAGCGACTCCATCTTGCCCACCATCGAGCTGATCTTCCGCATCAGCGGGATGATCCGGCTCGTGCGCAGCGACAGCTCCTCGAGCAGCGTCACCGCACGGCGGCGGCGCTGGATCATGCGCTGCTGCGATTCCTTGCGCGCTGCGGCGGCCGTCCGGCTGTCGCGCACGATGTTCCAGTCGGCCCGGTTGAGCTCCAGCAGCTTGCGCACCGTGGCGAGGTTGGCCGGCAGGCGTTTGATGATCGTGCCCTTGGCCATGCTCTCGGTCGTCGAGATCTTCATCGTCCGATCGAACGGCATGCGGCCATCCGCGACGGCCTGCATCGTCTCGATCGCCTGCTGGATGCAGAAGTCGTTCTCGAGGATGCGGCGGCGGAACGCCATCCGCGTCAGCTCGATCTTCTTGGCCAGCGCGATCTCCTGCTCGCGCGTCAGCAGCGGAATCTCGCCCATCTGCGTCAGGTACATGCGCACCGGGTCGTCCACGCGCCGCGTCGCGGTGTCGGTCAGGTCGACGTCGGTGACCTCGTCCAGGCTGTCGCCGCCCTCCAGCGTGCCGCCGGACTTGCGGGCCGCCTCGCGCATGCGAACGGCTTCGATCTCGTCGATCATCTGGATGCCGGCGAGTTCGATGCGGTTCAGCACGCTCTCGAGTTTCTCGGGGGAGATGGCCTCGTCGGGCAATGTCTCGTTGAGCTCTTCCCATGTGAGGAACTTGCGCCGCTTCCCCTTCTCGATCAGGTCGACGACACTCTGTTCGATGGGGTCAATGTCAGGCTGTACGAATGTGGCCATTCACGTTCTCCCAACTGGCATTCCGAACCCTCTCAGGGCCTTCGGGCTCGGGACGATGCGATGACTTCCTCGACCTCCGGTCCGCCACGCGACGCGCCCACTCCTCCTCGCGCTGCGCCGCGGCGATGTCTGTCCCTGTCTCGCAACATTCCAATCACTGACTATAGCCCGCGCGGCGAAGTTGACGACGCCGGCCGCCAAAGACTCTCCGCCGGCAGGGGGCGATCCTGCCCGCGCGCGATCTCGCACAGCGAACGAAACGCGGCCGCCGACGAATCGGACGACGGCGCCACTTCCGCGGCATCCCGCACGCCGCTGCGCAGTGCTCCCATGCGCAGCACTTCCTGTTCCGTCACCAGTCGCCTGTGGACAGCGGCGAACTCTTCGCGCGGCGCGTCAATCCCGACCACCCGGTGGCGGGCGCGGCCGACGAGTTCACAGAGGGCGCCGTCCTCGCAGCGCGACATGATCTGCTCAATGGAGTATTCACCCACATCACGGTGAACTTCAAGCAACGTCTCATAAAGCCGCTGCCACGTCTCAGAATAGGTCGCCACATCGGCGACAGCATCGTCTACACGCTCCCAACAACCCGGATCGATCAGCAACAGTCCAAGAATCGACTCGACAACGACGACCAGACCGCCCGATAAAGAGCGGATCGATTCCTGATACGCAGACAACGCGGTCGCATCGCTCGACGTGTTGCCGCCACGTCGCTGGGTTCGCTTCGCCTGGTTGAGGAGTTCAAACACTTCCTCAGCCGGCACCCCCAACAGCTCACTCAATCGCCCGATCAACAGATTCTGCTCGAGCGGGTCGACTCCGCCCGCGACCGTGGCCTTGGCCACAAACCCCAGGTAGTTCTCCGCAGCAGTGCGCCGCGATTGGCGCCCACCGGCGGTGAAGGCGCTAAGTGTCTGTGACCACTTGAATTCTAGCGCGTCGTTGGCCCCCTTCAAGCAGGCCTGAAAGGCTTCGGCCCCGCCGGCCAGCACGCAATCCGCCGGGTCCTGCCCGCCATCCAGCACCACCACCCGCACGGTCATCGGCGTCTGGAGCGCCACCTCCACCGCCCGGTCCGCCGCCCGGGCCCCCGCATCGTCCCCGTCAAAGCACAACACCAGCGTGTCCGCCCGCGACCGCAACAGCGCCGCGTGGGCGTCGGTCAGGGCCGTTCCCAGCGTCGCCACCACGTTCTCAAACCCGAACTGGTGCAGCAGCACCGCGTCCAGGTACCCCTCGACCACGATCGCCGTCCGGCTGCGCTCGATCGCCGTCCGGGCCAGGTCCAGCCCGTACAGGATCCGCGATTTGCTGAAAAGCCCGGTCTCGGGCGAGTTCAGGTACTTGGCCGGGTCGTCACCCAGCGCCCGGCCACCAAAGGCGATCGGCCGCCCCTGCCCATCCGCGATCGGGAAGATCAGCCGATTGCGGAAACGGTCATACGTCCGGCCGCGGTCGTTGGTGGCGACCAGGCCCGCCTGCTCCAGCAGGTCCAGCCCCAGCCCCGCCTGGCGCGCCCGACTCAGCAGATCGTCCCACGAATCCACGGCCAAACCGATCTCGAACCGCTCAATCGTCTCGTCCGACAGACCCCGCCGGCGCGCGTACGCGCGCGCCACCTGCCCGTGCTCGCCCGAGGCGAGATTCCGGCGGAAATGCTGCCGCGCCCAGGTCACCACCTGCTGCAGCTCGTCCCGCTGCTGGCGCTGCCGGCGATCCTCGGGCGACGTGCGGACGTCAATGCCCAGCCGCCGGGCGAGGACCTGCAAGGCCTCGGGGAACGAGACGCGCTCGGCCATCTCGACGAAGCGGATGACGTCGCCGCCGGCCCCGCAGGACCAGCACTTGAAAATCCGCTTCTGCGGGCTGACCGACATCGACGGCCGGTGGTCCGGGTGAAACGGGCAGAGGCCGACAAACTCCTTGCCGCGGCGGGTCAGCGAGACACGCTCCCCGATGACCGCGACGATGTCGGCAGACTCTAAGACTTTGTCTTTAAGAGAGTTATCCATTAAGCAACGGTGGTTGCAGCGGGCCTGATCTTCGCCATCCTGCCTCCCTGCACCCCAATGGGACCCGCTGTGAGAGCGATATCACGCGAATTACGCTAGTATACCTGACAATCGCGCAACGGTCAATTTTGCGGGGCACCGACCGGTCGCCCCGCGGGCACGGCGACGACGACGCTGAAACGCGGCCGGCGCCGCGACAGCGTGAATCGGCGGCCCGCCCTCATTCATCCTTAATGGAATCTTTGAAATGCTGTAACATGCCAACGTTTGAATGACGTTGGACTTGCGCAGCGTCCAACCGGTAAGGCGTCACGCGAGCCGCGACCGGGAGCGACCCCCGTGCACCTGCCCGGTCGAACCCGCCACCATCCCGCTATGTATGGAGCGTCGCTGCGATGGCGAATCCCTCATCCGTCCTGATCGTCGAAGACGAGGTCGACCTGGCTGACGTAATCGCTTACCACCTCGAGCGCGAGGGCTACACCTGCCGCCGCGTCGAGGACGGCGAGCGCGCCATCGCCGAAGCCTATCGCCAGCCGCCCGACCTCATCATCCTCGACCGCATGCTGCCCAACGTTTCCGGCGACGAGGTGGCGACGCGTCTGAAGCGCGATTCGCGTACCGCGGGCATTCCGATCATCATTCTCACGGCCAAGGCCGAAGATGAAGACGAACTGGTGGGCTTCGCCCTGGGGGCGGATGACTACGTGCGCAAGCCGTTCTCCGTGAAACTGCTGCTGGCGCGCGTCGGGGCCGTGCTGCGCCGCCATCGCGCCAGCGGCTCACAGCGCGACGTCCTCACGGCCGGCCATGTCGTGCTCGACCACGGCCGCCACGAAGTGCTCGTCAATGGCCAGTCCCTGGACCTGACCGCTACCGAGTTCCGCATCCTGGCAGCGCTGATGTCCGCCCGCGGGCGTGTGCTCACGCGCGAGCAACTCATCGACACCGCCGTCGGCCACGGCGCAGCGGTCACCAACCGCGCGATGGATGTCCATATCGCGTCGCTGCGCAAGAAGCTCGGCGCGGCGTCGGAGTGCGTGCACACGATTCGCGGGGTGGGTTATGCCTTTCGCTTGCCCGAAAACGAGCCCGAGCTAACCTGAGTCAGGTATGATCACCGGCGGGCGGCCCTGGCCGCTGTTTCTTGTTGGGGGATTGTTCGTTGTTGCGATCTTTGTCGCGTCTTTCTGGCTGTTACTGCTCGAGCAGGCCCAGCTCCAGCAGGCCGGTCTCCAACAGCAACTCCTGACCCAGGCG
This sequence comes from uncultured Planctomycetales bacterium, assembly GCA_964448675.1. GTDB lineage: Bacteria > Planctomycetota > Phycisphaerae > UBA1845 > Fen-1342 > CAYUZU01. The sequence continues at coordinate 232,799 of CAYUZU010000005.1, read as the reverse complement.
CGCAACCTCAGCCTCGTCGTCCGGGAGCACTGGCCCCAGGTCGGCGCCGGCTGCATCCCGGATCTCGTGGCCACACTGCGCAACGACGACATCCACGTGGCCATCAGCGGCCCCGACGGCGGCGAACTGGTCCCCCTCTCGGATGACGCCGCCACCGCCGCCCTGCCCAGCCGTGATGACACCATGACCGCTCTCGCCACGGGCGCGCTCGGCGACGTACGCCGACTCACCCCCAACGGCCCGCTGCACGTCGTGGCCATCGCCCGCGTCGGCGACGCCGACCGCCAGCTTGGCGTCGTCACCCTCGCCCGGCCGGTCCCCTCGCTGATCGGCAACCCCGCCGCCGTCGCCCGCATGCTGGCCATCGTCGCCGCGGCGTCCGGCCTCACCACGCTGGTGTTCATGCTGATCATGATCCGGCTGCGCTGGCGCGTCATGCAGCGTGTGATCGAGACCGCACGCAATCTCTCCGCGGGCGACCTGCGCGACGTGCCGGACATGCCCGGCGAAGCCGAGTATTCCGTCCTGGGTTCGATCCTCGGCGCCCTGCGCACGCGGCTGGCCACCCAGGTGCAGCTGATCGATCGCCAGCGGCGCATGCTGGAATCCCTTGTCGATCAGCTGCGCGAGGGCGTCATCGTCGCGCGAACCGACGGGCGCATCGCCCTGATCAACCCGACCGCCGCCCGCCTGCTCAACCTCAACATCAACGAGGTCGACGATCTCGTCGGCCGCCCGGTCGAGGCCTGCATCCCGCAACACGCCCTCCAGAACCTGCTGCTCACGACGGGGGACGAAGCCAGTGGTACCGACGGCGCTCCCGCCCAGGAACAGGCCCGCCTGGAAGTCCAGGCGCCGGGCGGCGCGATCCACCTGCTGGTGCGTGCCTCCAACCTGACACTGGCCGAAGTCGAGCAGCCGGAGCAGGGCACCCCGCCCGGGCGGGTCGTCGTCCTGACCGACATCACCGAACTGCAGCGGACGATTCAGATGCGGACCGATTTCGTCGCGAACGCCTCGCATGAGCTGCGCACACCCCTGTCGACGATCCGCGCCGCCATCGAAACGCTGCTGAGCATGGACCTCGCAACCGAAGCACCCGCGGCCCGCCAGTTCCTGACCAAGGTCGACCGGCAAAGCGGCCGGCTGCAACAGATGGTCGCCGACCTCCTCGACCTGTCCCGTATCGAGTCGCCCACCGAGCGGTTCGAGCCGGAAGACCTCGAGATCCGCAAGATGCTCCAGGACCTTCACGGCCGCTTCGCCGACGCGCTCGAACGCAAGCAGCTCGACTGGCGCACCGAGATCGACCCGCCCGATACCGTCACCATCCACGTCAATCCCCATCTGCTCCGGCTCACGCTCGACAACCTCGTCGACAACGCAACCAAATTCACCGAGCCCGGTGGCTACGTCGCGGTCGAAATCCGCAAGATGCCCCGTGAAGTGCTCGTCACCGTCCGCGACAACGGCTGCGGCATCCCGTCCGACGACCAGAAACGCGTGTTCGAACGGTTCTACCAGGTGCAGCGCAGCCGCTCCGGCGCCGAGCGCGGCACCGGGCTGGGCCTGTCCATCGTGCGGCACGCGGTCGGGGCCATGCGCGGCCATGTCCGCCTGACCGAGAACCCGGGGGGCGGCACCCTGGTCATCGTGGCGATTCCAGGCCGGCACGAGGATCGGCACCCGCCAGAGCCCAGCGACGAGGTCACGAGCGACGCTTCGGCCCTGTAACGCCGGTCACGCCGCCGCGTGACGGGTTCACGCCGATTTCACATAAGGGGCATCAATTGCTAACTGCGGCGGGCTAGCGTGCGTCCGGTGGACACTGGTCGTCCCTGCTCGGGCTGTCGGGCTTGAAGCACCCGGAGCGGCCAAGCGTCACCACGTCCACCCGAGCGTAGAGGGCCACATCGCCTCCGGAGGGGAGGCGTTCGCAGGGTCCAGGCAAGACATGGTGTCTGTTTCGCCACGGGTGGGGTCTCTTGCTGCCGTCCCTGTGCGCGTTGGTCGCGAGTACCGCACCGCCCGAGGGCAGCCAAGCCGTCTGGCGACCGCAACGACGCCGGCCGGATCCGGGCCCCGGAGGGGAGACCCGGACCGGTGGTCGTTTCGCGTCGCGGCGTCGCGGGCTTGCTGCCCGGCGGCGGCCTCCCGGAAAAAATCCGCCCGCCTTAACAGGACATTAACACAATCGGGCTTACGCTACCGGATCTTGGGGCGTGTCGCGTCTGCGCTGTGCCGCGCGGGGCACGTATGTTCAGTGTGGGAGAGACCCTGATGAAGCGCGTCGGCCAACGCAACGTCCGTTTGTCCGTTATCACCCTGGCCCTGGTCGCGGGGCTCAGCGCCGGCTACGCGGCCCGCGCCCTGACCGCGGACAAGACCAAGGTCGTCATGGACGGCTCCTCCACGGTCCTGCCGCTGGCGGAGGCCTTCCGCGACCACTACATCGAGCAGCATCCCAACGTCGAGATCAGCATCGGCGGCTCGGGCAGCGGCAACGGCGTGAAATCGCTCATCCGCGGCACCTGCCACATCGCCAACATGTCGCGCTTCATGAAGCCGACCGAATTCAAGGCCGCCGTCGAAAACAACGTGCTACCCGTCGCGCACGTGATCGCCATCGACGGCATCGCCATCGTCGTCCACCCCAGCAATCCGATCGGCGAGCTCACCCTCGACCAGATCCGCGACATCTACGCCGGCCGCATCAACAGTTGGAAGGACGTCGGCGGTCCCAGCCGCGAGATCGTCACCATCAGCCGCGACCAGAACAGCGGCACCTTCGAATCGTTCCGCAACCTCGTGATGCGCGATGCCCAGATCGCCGGCGGCGCCGAGAAGGTCGGCAGCAACGGCGCCGTCCGCTCGCGCGTCCAGACCACCCCGGCCGCCATCGGCTACGTCGGCATCGGCTACGTCGATCGCAAGCTCAAGGCGGTCAAGGTCGACGGCGTCGAACCCACGCGAAAAGCCATCGCCTCCGGGCGCTACCCGATCGCCCGTCCGCTGTTCATGTTCACCAACGGCTATCCCGAGCTCGGCTCGCACCTGCACGCGCTGACCACCGTGCACCTGACCCGCGAAGGTCAGGAGATCGTCGAGGAAGTCGGCTTCGTCCCGGTGACCGATTACGAAAGCCGTTGACGGCAGCGCGACATGCCGGCGCCATTCACATGGCGCCAGTGTATCGCACCGCGTGGCAGGAAGACGCGGGAACCGACCCCGCCAACCTTCGCGCGGGCGATCGGCGGCCCTGAGCGCGGACGATCACGCGATGTTCGGGTGCATGGCTCGCCGAGCCGTGGCACAATACGGTGCGCCGGCGCCCCGCAACGGCCGGCCGCAGAGAAAACAGCTTCTCATGCTGGAGTCCCGTGGATAGCCCGACCTTCGGCAACTCGACGGTTCCCCGCTCGCTCGGGCCGCGGCGCGGCTCGCTGCTGCTCTCGCGGCGCGCCACCACCTGGCGCCGCGTCTTCGGCTGGCTCGGCCACGCCATCCTCTTCCTGATCACCTGCAGCTCCGCGCTCGCGGTGTTGTTCATCTTCGTCTTCATCGCCCGCGACGCCCTGCCCTTCTTCATCGGCCAGGGCGTGCCGACCGCCGAACGCCTGCGCGACTTCTTCACCGGCGTGCGCTGGGATCCGTCGGCGTCGCCGGCGAACTTCGGCGTCCTCCCGATCTTCGTCGGCAGCGGGCTGGTCACCGCCGGCGCGACCCTCGTCGCCGTCCCTCTCGGTGTGGCCGCGGCCGTCTGCCTCAGCGACATCCTGCCGTTCTCGCTGCGCCAGATCGTCAAGCCGGTGATCGAGGTACTCGCCGCGATCCCGTCGGTCGCGTACGGCTTTTTCGCCTTCGTGATCTTCGCCCCGATCCTCCAGGAACGCGGTGGCGCCCTGCTTTCAGTCGGCTGGTGGCTGGTGGCCACGCCGATCGCGGCCCTGGCCGTCTTCGTGCTCAGCGATATCTTCGCCGCGGCCCTGTCCGAGAAGCGGCACGGCACGCTGCAAGTGATCCTCGGCGCAATCATGGGGCTCGGCGCGCTGGCCCTGATCGCCCTGGTCGGCAATCACCTGTGGGGCCTGCGGATCAATAGCGGCGTCAACGCGCTGAACGTCTCGATCATCCTGGGCATCATGGCCCTGCCGACAGTCGTCAGCGTGTCGGAGGACGCCTTGCAGGCCGTCGGGCGCGACTTGCGCGAGGGCGCCTACGCCCTCGGCGCCACCCGCGCCGAGATGCTCGTCCGCGTCGTCATCCCGGCCGCCGGCAGCGGCATCGCCGCCGCGGTGATTCTCGGCGTGATGCGCGCCGTGGGCGAGACGATGGTGGTCTGGATGGCTGCCGGCAACGCCTCGAAGATTCCCGAGCCCTGGTACGACCTGCTCGAGCCGGTCCGCACGCTCACCGCGACGATCGCGGGCGAGATGGGCGAGGCCGACCAGATCACCGGCTCGGCGCGGTACCACGTGCTGTGGGCGATGGCGTTGGCGCTGCTGGTGATCTCGTTTGCGTGCAACCTGATCAGTGAATGGACCATGATTCGCGCCCGTAAGAAGCTCAGTCACTGAGGCGTCGCCGGATGCAGTTGCGCACCCGAAAGGTCGTTGATCGTGCGTTCACCGGGCTCGGTGTGTTCTCCATCGGGCTGGTGGCGGCCACGCTCATCGTACTGCTCGGGCCGATCGTCGTCCGCGGCCTGGGGGCGTTCTTCTTCAGCGCCACCATCGAGCATCGGCGGGTGCAGCTGGATGTCTTCGGTCACGGCGACGCGACCGCCATCGATGGCGAGTGGATCGCCGTCCAGGCCGCCCGCCAACCCGTGTACGACGCGATGACCGCGTTCGAGAACCAGCTCGAAACGCAGTTTCGTGGGCGCGAGCGGCGCGAGTACCGCGAGTTGTACGCCGAATTCAAGGACGCGCTGCGCGAGCTCTTCGGCCCGCTGCCCGGCGAGAAGGAGCCGCAACTGCTGCGCAACCAGTACGGGCCGACGCGCTGGGACCGCGCGCAGGTGAAAGCGCACCACGTGCTCTACCGCGAGGAGTGGGATTACTCCGACCCGACGAAAATGGGCGTGGCGATCGACGTCCCGCGCATCGACGACTTCCGCGGGACGGCCCTCGAACCCGCCTTCGCCTATCTCGCCCAGCCCGCCAATCTCCAGGCGACCATGGCACCGCAATTCACCTTTTACTGGCGCTTCCTGACCAACGACTCCGAAGACGCCCACTTCTTCGGCGGCATCTGGGGAGAGGTGCTCGGCACGCTCTACCTGACGATCGGGGCCATCCTGTTCGCCGTCCCGATGGGCGTCATCTCGGCGATCTACCTGGTCGAATACGCGGGCGAGAACTGGGTCATCAGCATGCTGCGCACCTGCATCAGCACGCTCGCGGGGGTGCCGAGCATCGTCTTCGGGCTGTTCGGGCTGGCGTTCTTCATCAATACGATGCACGTGTCCCAATCACCCAGCGTGCTCGCGGGCTCGCTGACGCTCGCGCTGCTGATCCTGCCAGTCGTGATTCGCGCCTCCGAAGAAGCCATCAAGGCCGTGCCGCATACCTACAAGGAAGCCGCACTGAGCGTCGGGGCCAGCCGCTGGCGCACCATCGTCACGGTCATTCTGCCCGCCGCCCTGCCCGGCATCCTCACCGGCATCGTCATCAGCATGGGCCGCGCCGCAGGCGAAACGGCGCCGATCATCTTCACGGCCGCGGTGGCGGCGTATCACGTCATCACGCCTGTTGAAACGCTCACGCACCCGACGCGGGCCCTGCCGTGGGGCGTGTATAACCTCTGCTCCGAGCACCCGGAGGCCGGCGAACTGCGGCACGTCCAGTACGGCATGGTGCTCACACTGGTGGCCCTGGTCTTGATGTTGAACGGTGCCGCGATCATCATGCGGGCACGCATTGCACGAAAGCTGACGGGTTAGTAACCATGACGTCTGCCACGACGGGACCAAGAATGAATGCCCCCCAGCCTGCCGAGCACCAGCACGCCCCACAGCCGCCCGCGCAGCCGGAAGAGTGGCATGTCGAGTCGGCCGGCTTCTACGTCTATTACCGCACCAACGCCGCGGTCAAGGACGTCAGTATGGGCATCCCCCGCGGGCAGGTCACCGCGATCATCGGCCCCAGCGGCTGCGGCAAGAGCACGTTCCTGCGCGCGATCAACCGCATGAACGACCTCATCCCCGGCTGCCGCAGCAACGGTGAGCTCCGGCTCGACGGGCAGAATATCTACGGCCCGCAGATCGACGTCACCTCGCTGCGCCGTCGCGTCGGCATGGTCTTCCAGAAACCGAACCCCTTCCCCAAGTCGGTGTTCGACAATGTCGCGTACGGCCCGCGGATTCACGGCCTGCGCCGCCGGGCGGTGCTGTCGGACATCGTCGAGCGGAGCCTGACGCAGGCGGCGTTATGGGACGAAGTCAAGGACCGCCTCTCGTCCAACGCGCTGGGGCTCTCGGGTGGCCAGCAGCAGCGCCTCTGCATCGCGCGGGCCCTGGCGGTCGAACCCGAGCTGCTGCTCATGGACGAGCCCACCTCGGCACTGGACCCCAAGGCGACCGATCGCATCGAGAACCTCATCGCCGAGCTGCGCGGCAACTACACCATCATCATCGTGACCCACAACATGCAGCAGGCCGCCCGCGTCTCGGACCGGACGGCCTTTCTCTACGAGGGCGACCTGATCGAGGTCGGCGACACCAGCCAGATCTTCACCAACCCCCAACAGGAGCGCACCCAGGACTATATCACCGGGCGCTTCGGTTAACCCCGGCTTGCGAATCGTAAAGCGCACCCCCTATAATCGCCGATTACGCATTTGAGGCCGATGCATCATGACTGCCCACTTCGTCACATTGCTGGAAGAGCTGCGGCGCCGCTCGCTGCGCATGGCCGCCCAGGTCGAAGACATGGTGCAGGAAGCCTGCGAGGCCATCTTTGAAGCAAACGAGACGCTCGCCATCCGCGTCATCAACCGTGACGAGGAGGTCGACACGGCCGAGGTCGAGGTCGAGGCCGAAGTCATCCGCCTGCTCGCGCTATACCAGCCGGTGGGCGTCGATCTGCGACTGCTGTGCACCATCCTGAAGGTCAACAACAACCTCGAGCGCGTGGCGGATTGTGCCGTGAACGTCGCCGAACGCGCCAGCCACCACGAGTTGCAGGCCATCGCCAAGCAGAATGCCGACCTGAAGCAGCTGTGTCCGGTCGTGCGGCAGGCGCTGCGCAACGCGGTGCAGGCTTACAGCCAGGACGACGCCGAGCTCGCCCGCCACGTCATGGAGCACGACAGCGCCACCGACGCGTTGTACGGCCAGATCGTGCGGGATATCGTCGCCGGCGCCGGCCACGGGGCAGAGACCATCGCCCCTTATCTGGACCTGCTGTCGGTTGCCAAGAACCTCGAGCGCATCGCCGACCACGCCACCAACATCGCCGAAGACGTGGTGTATCTCTCCACGGGTCGAATCGTGCGCCACCAGCCCCGGTCCTGAGCATCGACGACCACCCCCGCATCCCCCCCTCGCATGGCCCCGGCGCGGATTCGCACCCGCCCTACAGGACAACCATATCGAAATCACCCCCGTACTTGGTCTATAATGAACCGATACAGCGAGACAACCGCACCGATCCCAGGAGGTGAATGATGCACCGTGCGCTGCTGGCGGCGATCCTGATTGGCACCTGTGGCATGAGCCTGCTCGCGGCCGCCGCGCCGCCCCAGGACGGCCGTACGTTGACGAAACTCCGCTGGGTCGCCCCCGCGGGCGAGCTGCCCGGCACGTACGCCGACTACCTCGCCACCCATCCCCCGACGCCGGCGCGCTTCGCCGCACCGCGGGACTTCCCCGCGCGGGCTGCGCGCGATGGCGGCGGTGCGATTTCGCTGCTGGTCGATGCCGGCCTGTATCCTGCGATCGAGTCGGCGCTGAACGGATACATCGCCGACCTCAATGCCGCGGGGTACGCCGTTCACCTGCAGACCATCACCGGCGGCACCCCGACCGGCATCAAGGCCTGGGTGCAGCAGCGCTACGCCGCCGGCAGCGAGGGCGTGCTCTTCGTCGGCGACATCCTGGCGGCGTGGGCCGAGGTCTCCGGCGCGGTCTTCCCCTGCGACCTGTTCTACATGGACCTCGACGGCCACTGGGAGGATGCCGACGCCGACGGCGATTACGACATTCACAACGCCGGCAGCGGCGACGAGGGACCGGAGGTCTACGTGGCGCGCCTGTACGCCACGACGCTCGATTACGACAGCGAAGCGAACATGACCGCCGGCTATCTCGCCAAGACCCACGCGTATCGCACCGGGCAGCTCACGCAGCCCTGGCGCGGCCTGGAGTACATCGACAAGGACTGGCACGACATGGACGTCGGGCTCGACGAGGTCTATGACGACGACGTCATCCGTCACGACTTTGGCCACCTTACCACCGCCGCCGGCTACCTGAACGAGATGGACCTCGGCCAGCACTTCGTGCAGGTCTGCGCCCACAGTTACTCCGGCGGGCATCACTTCAGCACGTTTCCGACCGAATCCGCCAGTTATGCGCACGCGTATATCTTCAGCCCGACGCAGCGCGCCGTCCGCCTGCATTTCGGCAGCGACGACGGCATCAAGGCATGGCTCAACGGCGGGCTCGTGCTCGACCGCGACGTCTACCAGGGCTGGCAGCCCGACCAGTTCCAGGTCGCGGGGACGCTGCAGGCCGGCTGGAACCGCCTGCTGTGCAAGATCAGCCAGGGTGGCGGCGACTACGCGTTTTCGGCGCGCCTCACGGACGCCGCCGGCGCTCCCATGCCCGACGTCCGCTACCAGATCAACAACCCCGCGACGCACGGCGAGGAGGCGCCGTTCATTCGTGGCTGGCTGCTCAACGGCTTTCACCAGGACGTGTCCGACAACTTCTGGAACTACCTGACCACCAACTACCTCGCCGCGAACGAAGCCCACCTCGACCCGCAGGCTGGCGACGTGACGGGCGGGCACACCTGGACTGCGGTTTCGGCCGAGGGGGCCTTCGTCGATCTCAACGAGTACGCCGATGACGCGGACTTTGGCGCGACGTACGCCTATGTGCGTGTCCACAGCCCCGAGCAGGTCGACTGCGAACTCTGGGCGGGCTATGACGACGGCATTCGCGTGTGGCTCAACGGCGCCGTCGTGTTGATGGACAACCGCTACGGCGATTACGCGGCGGACATGTCGCAGGTGCCGGTCACCCTGAACGCCGGCGAGAATCGCCTGCTGGTGAAGGTTTCGGAGTGGATGGGCGCGTACGGCTTCAGCGTCCGCTTCGCGCACAGCGACGGCTCGCCGGTGACGGGCTTGAGCTACGACCCTGGCGCCGAGGCGATCGGCTATCTCGGCACCTGGCTGATGAACGGGCCGTATACGAACGCCAACCAAGGCACACGCCTGAGCACCGATTACCTTTACGATGGCGGCACGGGGACCCCCGAGCACGCCGTCAGCCCGAGTGAGGCCGATCCGGCGCCGGCGGGGCCCTGGCATCGCGGCATCGGTGACGCGTATCCGTTCGACCTCGGTGCGCACTTCGACCATGGCGATTGGGTCTACTCCGCCGACATCCAGGATCGCGACCCGCCGGTGTTGTTCTACAACCTTTTCGCCTGCGGGCCGGGGCGCTTCACCGACGACAACTATTTGGCCGGTGCGTACATCTTCAACACCACGTACGGCCTGATCACGGTCGCATCGGCCAAGAGCGGCAGCATGCTCAACTTCCGCGATTTCACCGAGCCGCTCGGTGCCGGGGCGACGGTCGGGCAGGCGTTTCTCGCCTGGTTCGACGCGCAGGCGCCGTTCGCGCAGTGGGAGCGCGAGTGGTACTACGGCATGGTGCTCAACGGCGACCCGACGCTGCTGGTGGCGGCGCCGCCAATCTGCGCGGGCGACAGCAATTGCGACGGCAGCGTCAACTGGCGCGACATCGACTGGTTCGTCGCGGCGCAGAACGACAACGCGTCGGCCTGGGCAGCGCTGTTCGCGCCCGCAACCCCACCGTGCCCGTTCGCCGTCAACGACGCCAACGGCGACGGCAGCGTGAACTGGCGCGACATCGACAGCTTCGTCGCACTGCAGAACACCACCTGTCCGTGACGGAAGTCGTCGGTCTTCAGTTCTCAGGGGCCGGACAGGCGCACCGTCGCCGCGCCGGAGTCAGCTTTCGGGAGCGTAAGCTACAACCCTGCGGATCGACCGGGTAGGCTATGTGCGGTGCCGAGCCCGCGTCTACACGGAGTCCCGCCATGCTCGCCGACAGCTATCCCTACTATCTCGCCAGCCAGCCCGTCGCCGCCAACACCGACCTGCCCGTCACCAACAAGTACACGCACGACGTGGCCACGCGTGTCGCGCGGGCGGATCGCGATACGCTCGAACAGGCCATCGCCGCCGCCGACCGGGCCTTCGCCACCACGCGCCGCATGCCGGCTTACCAGCGCCAGGCCGTGCTCGAGCACGTCGTGCGCCGGGTCCAGCAACGCCACGAAGAGCTCGCCCGCGTCCTGGCCATCGAGGTCGGCAAGCCGCTGCAACACGCCCGCGGCGAGATTACGCGCCTGATCGACACGCTGCGCCTGTCGGCTGAAGAAGCGACGCGGATTGGCGGCGAGTGGCTGCCGCTGGACATCAGCGCCCGCGCCGCGGGCTACCAGGGCCTCGTGCGCCGCTTCCCGATCGGCCCCTGCGCGTTCATCACGCCGTTCAACTTCCCCATGAATCTCGCAGCGCACAAGATCGGCCCGGCGATTGCGACGGGCTGCCCCTGGGTGCTCAAGCCCGCCTCGGCCACGCCGGTGTCGTCGCTGATCCTCGGCGAAATCCTGGCCGAGACCGACCTGCCCGACGGCGCCTTCTCGATCCTGCCCTGCGCCGGGCGCGAGTCCGAGCCGCTGGTGACCGACGACCGTCTGAAGGCGCTCAGCTTCACCGGATCGCCCGAGGTCGGCTGGGAGCTCCGGGCGCGGGCCGGCCGCAAACGCGTCTCGCTGGAGCTCGGCGGCAACGCGGCGTGCATCGTCGATGCCGGCGCCGACCTTGACTGGGCCGCCGACCGGATCACCCTGGGTGCGTTCTATCAATCCGGCCAGAGCTGCATCAGTGTGCAGCGCGTGCTCGCCCACCGTGACATCTATGACGACTTGAAGGCGCGTCTGCTGAAACGTGCCGCGGCATTGGTCGCGGGCGACCCGCTCGACGAGCAGACTTTCCTCGGCCCCCTGATTACCGAAGAGGACGCCAAGCGCCTCGAGCAGTGGGTCAAGGAAGCCGTCGCCGCCGGCGCCACGCTGCTTTGCGGCGGCCAGCGTGACGGGGCGATGTACCCCGCGACATACGTGGAGAATGTCGATCCGCAGCAGAAGCTGAGTTGCGCGGAGGTGTTCGGCCCCGTGGCGACGCTGCAGGCGTTCGACGACTTCGCCGACGCGATCCGCATCGCGGATGACAGCGAATACGGTCTGCAATGCGGCGTGTTCACCCCGACGCTCGCGCACGCCTTTCACGCCTACGAGACGCTCGACGTCGGGGGCGTGGTCATCAATGACATGCCGAGCTTCCGTGTCGACAGCATGCCCTATGGCGGCGTGAAGAAGAGCGGCACCGGCCGCGAGGGTGTCCGCTACGCGATCGAGGAACTCACCGAGCCCAAGCTGCTCGTGCTGCACCAGCCGGCCAAGCTGTGACGCGGCCCCTACATGGCCGCCGCCACAACCGGTCCGCGGCGCTCCTCGAACTTCATGCCCGCCGCCGCCAGCTCGTCCAGCACCGGGCGATACACGCGCTCGTGCGTCGGGATATGGCTGCCCGTCAGCGGCAGCACGCCGGTCATCACCAACTTGGCCGCGATGCCCGCCGGCAAGCCGACCGTCTGGGCCATGGCGGTCGTTCCGCCCGGCGCGCCGAAGTGCTTGAAGGTCGCGACGATCCGCTCGCGCCGGTCATCGGGATAGTGCGCATCGATCTCGTGCACGATTGCGACCATATCGCGCGCGCCCTCGGGCAGCGGCAACTTGCGCCGCAGCAGGTGGATCATCGCATCGGCGGCGGTCTCGCCCTCGATCCCCGCCGGCTCGGTCGAGAACAGGCCGAGCCAGCGCAGGTTCTCCATGATGCGTCCCGTCGGGCTGATGCCGAGGAAGTTCGCGAAGCGCCCCTCCAGCCGCGACCCCGGCGTCGCCCGCGGCAGGAACATGTCGACGATCTCGGCGAAGCTCCGCTCAGACAGCCGCGGAATGCGGATGTACTCGTTGGGCAGGCCGAGGCGGACGATCTGGAGCCACGTCTCGCTCCAGCCCGGATAGCGCAGGGTCGCGCGAATCATCGTCTTGGCGCGTTCCAGGTGGAAGACATCGAGGTAGGACAGTGAATCCCGGTTCGGGTACGCCTCCATCGGCCCGACGCCGTCCACTTCGACCGGCCACGAATGCGCGAACACACTGTGCGGCGGCACGCACTTTATCTGTCCGTCCTGGAGGTACTGCGCCCCGCGCTCGCCGGCCATCACCACGTTGCGCGGATTCCATGTGATGCAGTAGCGCAGCGGGTTTGAGTCCACCTCCGGCCCGGGCACGCCGCTGCCGTAGGAGAAGAACCGCTCGACATCGCCGCCCTGCTCGCGAATGCGGTGGATGATGTCCATGGCCGACATGATGTCGATGCCGGGATCCAGACCACACTCGGTCAGCAGCAGCACGTCTGCACGGTGCGCCTCGTGATCCAGTGCGCGGACACGCTGGTCGCGATAGGACGCGGACACCATATGCGTGCGTTGCTGCACACATTCGGCGGCGACCTGCGCCTGCATGGTCGCCGGCAGCAGATTCACGACCAGGTCGGCCTTGCGGATCAGCGTGGTGCTGAGGGTCAGGTCGTCCAGCTCGAAGAAGGTCGAGCTGCCGCGCGGGTGGTCGTTCACCCGTTGCGCCGCCAGCGTCTCGTCCCGGTCGCCGACCGTCACGAACCAGTCATATGTTTCGGCCTGCTCGAGCAGGTATTGAATCAGGTAAGGCGCGCTCTGCCCGGCGCCCAGGACCAGGATATTCTTCACGAACCCATCCCTTCCAGTGTCAAATCCAATGCATCAATCAAGTAGTCCACGTCCGCCATGCTGATGCACATCGGCGGCGCGAACCGGATCGTGTTCCACGCACAGCCCGACTTGCCCACCAGCACCTGCCGCCGGCGCAGCGCTTCGACCACCCGCTTGGTCTCCTCGGTCGCGGGGACCTTCGTCTTGCGGTCACGCACCAGCTCGATCGCCAGCAGCAGCCCCATGCCGCGCACGTCGCCGATCAGCTCGTGCTTCTCCTGCAACGCGCGCAGCCTGTCCTTGAAGTAGCCGCCGATCTCCTTGGCACGGTCGCGAACCCCCTCCTCGTCGATCACTGCGAGCGTCGCCAGGCCATGCGTCACCGACACCGGGTTCCCGCCAAACGTATTGAAGTGCAGTCGCTCGGCCAGCTTGGCCGCGATCTGCGGGCGTGTCGTGACCGCCGACAGCGGCGCCCCGTTGCCGATCCCCTTGGCCATCGTGACAATGTCGGGCACGACGCCGAAATTCTCAAAACCCCAGAAATGCGCGCCGGTCCGCCCCCAGCCGGTCTGGACTTCGTCGGCGATACACAGGCCGCCGTAAGAGCGCACGATTGCGTAGACGCGTTTGAAGTACTCCGGCGGCGGCACGATCACCCCGCCCACGCCCTGGATCGGTTCGCCGATGAAGCACGCCGGTTCGCGCGAGGATTCATGCCGGATGACGCTCTCGACCCCGGCTGCACACTCGAGCTCGCAGTTTGGATACGTACCGCCGTAGGGACAGCGATAACAGTACCCCGGGCAGCAGTACTTCACGTTGACGTCGGCGTCGGCCCAGAACTTCCAGTCGCTGATGGCCGTCATGCGCATCGTCGCGCCCGTGCCGCCGTGATAGCCGTTGCGCAGCGCGAGCACCTCGTTCCGCCCGGTGTACAGCCGCGCCATGAGGACCGCGTACTCGTTGGCCTCGCTGCCCGAGTTGCCGAAGTAGGTCTGCGACAGGCCCGAGTCGGCGGGCATGTGCTCGGCCAGCGCCTGGCCGTACAGCGTGATCGTCGGGTGCAAATAGAGCGTCGTCGTGTGCACCAGTCGCCCGACCTGGGCCTGCACGCGTTCGGTCACCTTCGGGTGGCAATGTCCCACCGAAACGCTGACGATACCGCCGGCGGCGTCCAAGTAGCGTTGGCCGCACTCATCCCACACGTACTGCATGTGTCCCTCGACGATGCACATCGGCTCGTCGTAGTACAGCAACATGCCGGGATTCAGGTATTGCCGGCGCAGCGCGAGGATCTCGTCGCGCGACGGGCCGTCGTACGGCTGCGGCTGGTGGGCGGTTTCGGGAAGGGGGACGCGCCCCGCGGCGGGCGTGGTCTTGGCGGCCATGCGGACGACTCCGGTCTACGTAACAGGCGACAACCGGGCCTGCACCCGATTGCCGCCCATCGTACCACTACCGCTGTGCGAACCCAAATGGCACCAGCCCGCCGCGCCTCAGTCTTCCTCGATCTCCGGAATCCGCTTGATGCGCGGGTCGGTGAACACGTCCGACTCGTCCCGGCTGGTGCTGGAAAACTCGCTGACGATCGCGCCCTCATCACCGGCCTGGAACCAGTGCAGCGTATCGGACGGAATCGTGTACTGCTCGCCCGGGTTCAGCTCGATCTCGTGGAAGACCGTGTAGTAATCCTCGCTGCCCGCCGGCACGCGGCTCTTGCGGTTCGGCGTCGGCTCGCCCGCCACGCACAGGAACACCTTCCCCTGGCGACAGCGAAATGTCTCCATCTTCCCCGGCTCTCCCGCAACCGCCGGATGACGATGCTCCGGGCAGGTCTGCCGCGGAAAGAGGATCAGCTCTTTCGCGCAATAGCGGTCCGTATTGACGTAGACCACGAGTTCCAACCCGGTCCGCTCCAGTTCGCCCAGCCCCAACTCGGCCACCTCGATGTTCTCTACCTCTTCCGGCGTGAGGACAATGCCGGCCTTGTCGAGCATCTCTTTCGCGCGGGCCTGTGCCTGTTTCACTTCACTTCGCTTGATCATCGCTTGCGACCAACCCTTCTCTGACTCGCCGTACGCTTCGTTCGACCCTCGGCGGGGCCCTGTCGTTCCGTTGTCGTGATTATACGGAATCGGACGGCGGCGTGGACCGGGCAGGGCGTCCCGGCTTGGAAGACGGTGTCAGCGGGGCGGCCCCTGCGTATCCCCCTTGGCCGGCGGCCGCTGCACGGTCGACAGGTGCACGACGAACTCGGCCCCGCCGTCGCGCGGCGTGACCAGCTTGATCTGGCCGCCCATCTCGCGGACGATCTTGCGGGCCACCGCCAGCCCCAGCCCCGTGCCGCCATGGCCCTTGGTCGAACGGAACGGCTCGAACACCTTGTCGCGCAGGTCCTCGGGCACGCCCGGGCCGTTGTCGGCGACCGAGAGGATGACCGCGCGGGCCTCGGGCTCGAAGCGCGTACGCACGGTGATCACGCCCGTGTTGGCGTCGACCGCGTCAATCGCGTTGGTGACGATGTTGAGGATCACCTGGTGGATGCCGTCGTAGTCCAGCGGCACCGGCGGCACGTCATCGCCGACCTCGGTGAGCAGGACCACGTGCTTGGCGTCCGCCTGCTTCTGCACCAGCTCCACCACCTCTTCCACGATCCGGTTGACCTGCAGCGGCTCGAGACGCGGCTCGCGGCGCTTGCTGAACGCGAGCATGTTGGTCATGAGGTTGTACGAGCGGTCGAGATTGCGCTCGACGATCTTCCAGCCCTGGGCCGCCAGCGGCAGCTCCTGCTTGTCCAGCCCCATGCGCAACACGTCCGCGCCGCTGCGCATGCCCTGCAGCAGGTTCTTGATGTAGTGCGACAGATACGCGACGGTCTCGCCCGCGGCGGCCAGCCGCTCCTGCTGCATGTGCTGCTGGACGAGCCGGGCGTTCTCGATCGCCAGGCCGGTCTGATAGCCAATGGCGGTGATCAGGCGCAGCTCGTATTCGCTGTACGTATGCCGCGTGACCGGGCAGTCGAGGTGGATGACCCCGAGGATCTGGTCGCGGGCGGCGATCGGGGCGCAGATCACCGAGCGCATGCCGAGGTTCTGCACGCTCTTGCCGCTCTGAAAGCGCTTGTCGGTCACCGCATTGGAGCACAGCACCCCCTCGCGCGACCCGACCACATGGTTGATGATCGTGCGCGACGCGATGATGGACTCCGCGTCGGCACCACCCTCCGGGCGCTGACCGCGATACCGCACAACCTCGGGCAGCAGATCGCCGGTCGCCTCGTCCCGGACGAAGATCACGCCACGATCAGTCTCCACCTCTTCGAAGATGATGTCGAGCACCCGCGCCAGCAGCCGATCCGTCGGCATGAGCGTCCCGATGACGTCGGACAGCTCGCGCATGGCGTTCCAGGCCTTGACCGCGTTGGCGGTCTCGGGCGCCGCCAGGACGACACTGTCCTCGTTGGACGGCACGCTGGCCACGACCGACGAGTCCAGCGACGGACTGCCCGCGTCGAGCGTGACCAGGTCGCTGGGGATCGCGGCGCCGGAGAACTGCTGCACCGATTCGTCGCCGGTGTAGACCATCAGTGTGCTGCCGACGCGGATCTGATCACCATGCTTGAGCCGCACCGGCTTGACGACACGAACGCCGTTCACGTACGTGCCGTTGGCGCTCTTGAGATCGCAGAGGAGCCAGCCGGCTTCGTCGTGGCGCAGCTCGGCGTGACGCCGGCTGATGGTCTGGTCGGTCAGCGGCATCTGCTCGCGGCCGCGTCCGACCACGACGACCTCGTCGGCGGTACGCAAGGTTCGGCCCTTGTCGGGGCCCTGCAAGACGATGAGGGTAGCCAATCGAGACTCCGGCAACGACTCCGCAGTTGGTGCCAACCACCCGTGGCAGCGCCGGTCCGGCGCGCACCAAGAGATTAACAGGAAATCCGAGGCGCCATCAACGAGCCCGGAGGCCGTTGTGGGCAGGCACCTCAATGCCTGAAGGTCGCGACTTGATCAAGCCGCTACTGACAATGCCGAGGCGGGTTCCGACCTACGCCTGCGCCGGCTGATCGATGACCCGGACGTGGTTCGCAGCCAGGCCCTTGTTGGTCTCGATCAGTTCGTACTCGACCGCTTCCCCTTCTCTTAGCGATCGGAACCCGTCCCCCTCAATGCTGGAGTAGTGCACGAAGACATCTGCACCTTCGGGTCCCTGGATGAACCCATAGCCCTTCTTCGTGTCGAACCACTTCACACTACCGCCCGTCATGGCACCAACCTCCGAGCCGCCCAGACGTGCGAGAGGCGACTCATGTGCAAAAAACCCGCCTGCCGCAGCAGACTGGCCGTGCCGAACGATCGCCGAACGCCCACAGTTCGACTTGCCATCCTTTCGCGCCGGCCGGATAGACGTGACGTCTGTGACATGCCCGGGCAGCGCGCCCTCGTCCGACACCTCTAGCTGGAACTGCCTCCTGAACGCCGACCAAAACGGTCAGGACTTGCCGGCGTCCTTGGCCGCATCCTTCATCGCGGCCTTCCGGGACAATTTTACCCGCCCCTGTTCGTCAATTGCAATGACTTTTACCTTCACCACGTCGCCCACCTTGACGACGTCCGCCACATTCTTGATGTAATTCTCATCCAGCTCGCTGATGTGGCACAACCCGTCCTGACCCTCCTGGATCTCGATAAATGCCCCAAAATCCTTGATACTGGCCACGCGACCCTCATAAATGCGGCCCACCTGCACATCCTCGGTGAGTTGCTCCACAATGTCGCGGGCCCGCTCCGCCGCCTCCGCGTCCACACACGCGATGAACACCGAGCCATCATCCTCAATGTCGATCTGGGCGCCGGTCTCCGCCTGAATCGCCTTGATCGTCTTGCCGCCCGGCCCGATCAACTTCCCGATCTTCTCCGGGTTGATCTTCAGCGTCAGCAGACGCGGGGCAAACTTGCTGATCTCGTCCCGCGGCTTCGAAATCGCCCGATCCATCGCGTCCAGGATGTGCTCACGGCCCTTTTTCGCCAACGTGAGCGTTTCACGCATCACCTTGAACGGCAGTCCGGTCGCCTTGATGTCCAGCTGAACCCCCGTGATGCCCTTCCGCGTGCCGGCTACCTTGAAGTCCATGTCCCCGAAATGGTCTTCCTCGCCCTGAATGTCGACCAGCAATTGATACTTCTTCTCATTCTCAATAACAAGGCCAATCGACACGCCGGCGACGGCACCCGTTATCGGAACACCCGCATGCATCAGCGCCAGCGACCCGCCGCAAACCGACGCCATCGAGCTCGATCCGTTCGATTCGAGAATCTCACTCACCAGACGAATCGTGTACGGGAAGTCTTCCGGCCCCGGCAGCACGGCCTCCAGGCTGCGCTCCGCCAATGCACCGTGACCGATTTCGCGACGGCCGGGCCCCATGATGCGCCGTGCCTCGCCCACCGAGAACGGCGGGAAATTGTAGTGCAGCATGAACTTCTTGCTGTATTCGGCCAGCAGATCGTCGATCACCTGCTCGTCGCGCGACGTGCCCAGCGTGCAGGTCACCAAAGATTGCGTCTCGCCCCGGGTGAACAATGCCGACCCGTGCACGCGCGGCAGAAAATCGACCTCGCAGTCGATGTTGCGGACTTCGTCGAACTTGCGGCCATCGGGGCGCGACTTGCCGCCCAGGATCGTCTCGCGGAAGAGCTCCTCCTCGATCTTCTTGACGGCGCTCTTCACTTCGTCAGGCGTGCGCTCGGGCGCCGGGTTGTCCTCGGGGCAGTACTCCTGGACGGTGCGGTCGTACAGCTCGCGGACGCGCTCGTAGCGCTCCTGCTTGAGCTGGATCGTCTTGGCTTCGCGCAGGTCGGCGTAGACCTTGTCGCGAACCTCCTTCATGAAGGCGGCATCAACCTCCGGCGGCTCCCACGTGCTCGGCGTGCCGGCCTGACGCTCGATTTCCTTGAGCATTTCGCAAATCGGCTTGATGCCGTTCTCGTGGCCGAACTCGACCGCGTCGGCGATCACCTTCTCCGGCAGCTCGCGACAGCCGGCCTCGATCATCGTGACGGCATCCAGATGGCCAGCCACGATCAGATCGAGATCCGAATACTCCAACTGGCTGAGCGTCGGGTTGATCACGAACTGGCCATCCACGCGGCCAACCCGCACCCCCGCAACCGGCCCCATGAACGGCGTGGGGGCCACCGCCAGCGCCGCCGCCGCCGACACCAGGCCGATCACATCCGGATCGTTCTGGAGGTCGGTGGTGAGGACGATGATCTGGATCTGCACTTCGTTGACGAAGCCGTCCGGGAACAGCGGCCGCATCGGCCGATCGATGAGCCGGCTGGTGAGGACTTCCTTCTGCGTCGGGCGCCCTTCGCGCTTGAAAAAGCCGCCGGGGAATTTGCCGGCGGCGTACATCTTCTCGCGATAATCCACGGTCAGGGGAAAGAAATCGACCCCCGGGCGCGGGTCGGCCGTGACGACCGTGCCCAGCACGACGGTTTCCCCGTAGCGGACGAGCGCCGCCCCCGAAGCCTGTTTCGCGACTTTGCCAATTTCGATGGAGAGGACATTACCGCCGACGGGACGTTCAACTTTCAGCATCTTCTTGTTCTCTTCTACTCTCTCGACCTACCGACAACGGGGTGTGCACGACGCGTGGCGGCGAGCCGCACCCCAGGAAAACGACAACGCCCCCGCCAGCGGTCCCGGCACCGCGAGGGCATGACCGAAACAAAACGACGCCCACGAGGGCGTGATCCTATCTACTTGCGCAGGCCCAGTTTGGCGATGGTCGCCAGGTACTGATCGCGGTTGCGGCGTGCCAGGAACTTGAGCAGCGACGACCGCTTCCCCACCATCTTGAGCAAACCGCGCCGCGACGAGTGGTCTTTCTTGTGGGTCTTGAGATGCTCGGTGAGCTGCTGAATGCGCGCGGTAAGCAGCGCGATCTGCACCTCGGCCGAGCCCGTATCTTCATCATGCCGTCGATGAGACCCCAGAATCTCCGTCTTCTTCTCGTTGGTCAGCGCCATGGCCCTTGATCCCTTTCATCACTTGGGCGTGCCCCAGCCGGCCCCCGGGGCGATCGGGGGTGCCAGCGCAGCCTGCCAGAATTAAACCACAAGTATAGGTAGCCCGGTCCCCGGTCGCAATAGGCCCCAGGTCCGATCATTTGCCCCGGTGGGGCCACCCCGTCACGGCGCCATCGGCGAGTTGCCCGCGGCGAGCTGCACAATCGCCACCACCACACCCACCAGCGGCAAGCCGACGGCCACCACGCCGAGCAGCATGCCGACCACCATGCGCCAGCGTCCCACCCATTGGCCGACCTCGCGCCGCATCCGCTTGCGGGCGCCCATCCCGAACACGATCGCCAGAACGCCCAGCACCAGCGCCGCCAGAATCGCTCCCGCCGAGCCGAGCGACGCCACGATCATCCCGGCGGGCGGCATCTTACCCTGCTGCGCCTGCGCCTGAATCGCCTGTACGTCATACATCTGCTGCAGCACGAACTGGACGCCCAGCGAAACGGCCCACAGCCCCGCCGCGATCAGCCCCATCACCAGGCTCGCCGTTGCGCCCCGCGGTACCCGCGGCGGCATGGCCCCCTGCTCCTCGGCTGCCGTCCCTTCCTCCACGGGGGGCAGCTCCGCTTCCGGCGCGTCGGCGGCGTGTCGCACCCGCGATCGACCCTCCTCGCGCAGGATGTCGTCCACCAGCCGGTCCGAGACGATCTTGCCGTCGCGCATCTGGACAATCCGGCGGGCTTGCTCCGCGATCTCGGGCTCGTGGGTCACCATGACGATCGTGACGCCCTGATCGTTGAGCTCCCGGAAGATCCGCATGATCTGCGCGCCGGTGCGCGAGTCGAGGTTGCCGGTCGGCTCGTCCGCCATCAACAGCAGCGGGTCGTTGACGATGGCGCGGGCAATCGCCACCCGCTGCCGCTCGCCGCCGGAAAGCTCGCTCGGCAGGTGCGTGGCGCGGGCGCTGAGGCCGACCCGCTCGAGCGCTCGGCCCGCGGGCTGCTGCAAAGCGGTCTTGCGGGCATAGAACAGCGGCACGGCCACGTTTTCGGCCGCCGTGGTGCGGTTGATCAGGTTGAAGGTCTGGAACACGAAGCCGATCTGGCGGTTGCGGATCTCGGCGAGCCGGGCATCCGAGAAGTTGCTGACGTCCTGGCCGTCGAACAGATAGGTGCCGGCGGTCGGGCGGTCGAGACAGCCGAGCAGGTGCATCATCGTGCTCTTGCCGCTGCCCGACGGGCCGGTGATGGCGATGAACTCGCCGTGGTCGATGCTCAGATCGACGCCGTCGAGCGCGCGCACCACCGAATCGCCCATGCGATACAGCTTGGTCAGGCCACGCGTTTCGATCAGCGGCACCGGCGTTTGCTCCGTTTCTAGCGGCCTCGTTCATCGGTGTCGGGCGGCAGTTGCGTATAGACCTTGGTGCCGACCTCCGGCATTTCGCCGCCAATCACCGACACGATCTGCGTGAACTCGCCATCGGTAATGCCGAAGCGGCACGGCAGGAACTTGCGGCCGTACTTCTCACCCGCCGCCGGCGGCCGCTGCAGGTAGATTCCGCGCTGCTCCTCGAGGGACTTCACCGCATCGGCCGGCACACGCAAGACGTCGCTCGCGCTTTCCACGGTGAATTCGACCTGGGCCTGCGCCCCGAGCGGCAGCAGATGGGCTTCCTGGTCGGATATCACCACATGCACGTCGAACTGGATGATGGACGAGCCCGGGTTGAGCTTGCCCTGCGGCTCGACCCGATCGATCCGGCCCGCGAAACGATCCTCCGGAAACGCATCGACCGTGAGAGTCACGTTGCCGCTGCGCTGCTCCAGGTCCGCCTCGCCGGCCGCCGCCGCCTCACGCAGCCCCGGCTCCTCGGGCAGCGCGGTCAGGGGCGAGATATCGAGCACCCGGCCATAGTCGGCCTCGTCGAGTCGCGCGATGACCTTCTTGGTGGCGATGTCGGCGATCTTCATCAGCGGGGTGCCCCCCGTCAGACTCTGCGTGCCGGACTGCACCAGCATGCCGGCCTTGACGTACACCTCGGTCACGATGCCGTCCTGTGTCGCACGGACGGTGGTTTCACTCAGGCGCTCCTCGGCATCCTCGAGCGCCTTCTTGGCCGAGCGGACGATCGCCTCCTGCGACTGCACGACCGCCTCGGCGTCTTCGGTGGACATCTTGGCGCTGCGGATCGCCACCTCGGCCTGCTGCTTGAGCGCGACGTTCATCGCGTGCTGCGCCTGGGCGTCGTGCAACTGCTGCGGCGTGTACAGGTCGGTGCGGCCCTGCTCTTCCCAACCCCTGATCTTGTTCAGTTCGAAGGCGGTGATGTCGGCCCGGGCCTTCATCTCTTCCAGGCGCGCCTCGGCGTTGTCGACGCTGATATCGGCCTGCTTGACGGCCACCTGCGCCTGCCGCAGCGCGGCCTGGGCCCGCTCGTATTCGGCCTGGGCCCGGTCGACCGCCCGCTGCTCGTCATCCGGATCGAGCACGACGAGAGTCTCGTCCTTGCGGACGTAGTCGCCTTCGACCACGGGCACGTCGACAATCTCGCCCGAAGCTTGGGACTTCACCTCGATCACCATGGCGGCGTGGATCAGGCCCGACGCGGTGATCGGCACCCGAATATCGCCCCGGGTGACTTCACCGAACTTGGGCTGGGCCCACGGCGGCGTGAATTCGAACTGGATCGTGACCAGGTACACGATCACGAGCAGTGCCACGGCCAGTAGCAGGATCAACCACTTGGTCATCTCGGTCACCTCGGGGCTGGCAGAGCGCAGCCGGCCGGTGCGTGGCCGGCGCCACACTTCATCATCAACGAATTCGCGGGTCGAGGCGAGCTATTTCGTACTGTACGGTTCAAAAGGCAAGTCAAACGCTTCGGCCACCGGTTGGTTCGTGATCTTGCCGCGCACCATGTTGAGGCCCCACGCCAGGCCGGGATCGTCGCCGCAGGCCTTCTCCCAGCCGAGGTTCGCCAGCTTGACCAGGTACGGTATCGTCGCGTTGGTCAGGCCGAACGTGCTGGTGCGGCCAACGGCGCCGGGCATGTTCGCCACGCCGTAGTGCACGACGTCGTCGACGACGTAGATCGGGTCCTTGTGCGTCGTCGCGTGCGTCGTCTCGCAGCACCCACCTTGATCAACGCCCACGTCGACGATGACCGAACCCGCCTGCATCAGCTTCAGGTACTCCCGGCGCACCAGCATCGGGCAGCGCGCACCCGGAATCAGGACGGCCCCGACCACAAGATCAGCCGTCTTCAGGTGCCGACGAATCGCCTCGTCGGTGCTGTACACGGTCATGACGTTGTCGGGCATGATCTCGTCGAGGTAGCGCAGACGATACAGGTCGATGTCCATGATCGCCACGTTGGCGCCCAGGCCCGATGCCAGCCGCGCGGCACACGTCCCGACAATGCCGCCGCCGAGCACCAGCACGTTCGCCGGCTCGACGCCCGGGATGCCCCCCAGCAGAATGCCGCGGCCTTCCATCGGCTTTTCGAGGAACTTGGCTCCCTCCTGGATGCTCATCTTGCCGGCCACCTCGCTCATCGGCGCGAGCAGCGGCAGGCGACCCTCCTTGTCGACGATGGTCTCGTAGGCAATCGCGATGCAGCGCGAATCGCGCACGCCCTCGGTCAGCTCCCGGCTGGCGGCGAAGTGAAAGTAGGTGAACACCACCTGGTCTTCGCGAATCATCTCGATCTCGGGCGCCAGCGGCTCCTTCACCTTGCAGATCAGCTCCGCCTGCTCCCAGACCGCCTTCGCAGTCGAAACCAGCTCGGCTCCGTACGCCTCGTAATCGCTATCCACGATGCCGGAGCCAACCCCCGCGCCCTGCTCGATCAGAACGCGATGCCCTTTCTGCTTGAGCTTCTCTACCCCTGCCGGCGTGACCGCGACGCGGTACTCGTCCGGCTTCACCTCTTTGGGAACGCCGATGATCATCTGACAACTCCTGGAGGGATGCGAACTGGCCGATACTGACCACGACGACATGGTCTATCAGCGGGAACAGGTCAGATTACGGGCGCAAGGATTGCTTTGCAACCCGCGCCGCACCGCCGTCGCCGGCGTGCTGGCGGCGGGCGTGGTGCTGCTGGTGGCCGCCGCGTGTCGCCAGAGCGTGCGGGTGCGGACGGTCACGCTGGGCGACCTCGAAAACGCGCCCGCAAGACCCCTCAACAACACGCGCCACGTGGTGGTGCGCGAACCGGACGCCTTGCGGCCGCTGTGCAAACCCCTCGGGCCCCGGCTCAGCCTCCTGCAGGTCGCCGACGATCACGACTGGCAGGCGCTGGCGCAAGCCGCACCCGATATCGGACCCCGGCCCGATCTCACCAGCGGCAGCCTGGTGGGCATCGTGAGTTGGGCCGGCACACCCGTCGATGCCGACTGGCCGGTGGAGATGGAGACCATTCGACAATTCGGCGGCGGCGGTCTGATCGAGGCGAGCTTCGCCAGCGGCAGCTACCTGCCTGACGGGACGGCGTTTCTCGTAAGCGCTTACGTTCCCGAGCTCAAGGCTGTACTGGTTGTGGACGTCGACGGCACCGCTTTCTACCCGGGCGACACGCGGTAGCCGGCCCGTCCAGACGCCGCCTGAAAGCGCCGCGGGCCCATCGCTTCGTGCGGACAGACCCACTAAGTCTATTTCCCAAAGCATTTTACAGAAGAATCGCTTCGCCCGGCACGCCACCGGCCCTCGGCGGCCGGGCACGCGTTTCCCGCCGACCCCTGCCATTTGCAGCCCCGCCGCGGTACACTAAGTGGCTTCGTTGATACGTGGCCGGCTGACCGACGGGTGCGGGGACAACGCCCGCCGATGGCCGCCGGCAGATCATCATGAGCACGGAGGCGGCGTGTGGATTCGAAGTTCATCCGCATCACCGGTGCCCGGCAGCACAACCTTCAGGACGTGAACGTCGACATCCCGCGTGATCGCCTCGTGGTGATTACCGGGCTGAGCGGGTCGGGCAAGAGTTCGCTCGCGTTCGACACCATCTACGCCGAAGGCCAGCGCAAGTACGTCGAGTCGCTCAGCGTTCACGCGCGGCACTTTCTCGAGCAGGTTGGCAAACCGGACGTCGAGCGGATCGAGGGGCTGCCGCCGACGCTGGCCATCGAGCAGCGGGCGGCCGCGAGCAATCCCCGCTCCACCGTCGCGACCACGACCGAGATCTACGACTTCCTGCGCGTACTCTTCGCCCGCGTCGGGGTGCCGCACTGTCCGAAGTGCGGGGAGCGGATCTACCGCCGAACCGTTGACCAGATCGTTGACTGGGTGCTGGCCTACCCCGAGCAGACGCGCATCATGGTCATGTCGCCGATCTCGCGCGGTCAGACGCGCGAGCTCAAGCCGATCCTGCGCCGCATTCAGCGCGAGGGCTTCGTCCGCGCCCGGGTCAACGGTGCGCTGTCCGACGTGAAGGAGCTGTCCGAGCTGCCGACGCGCAAGGCCCTCGACATCGATGTGGTGGTCGATCGCCTCGTGTTGAAGCCGGAAGTGCGCTCGCGCCTGGCGGACGCTGTCGAGCTGTCGCTGAGTCTCGGCGAGGGGACCACGATCATCAGCCGGGCCAATGGGCAGCAGCCGGGCAGCGACGAGCCGAGTTGGATCGACGAGGTCTTCAGCGAGCATTACACCTGCACCACTTGCGGCGTGAGCCTGCCGGAGCTCGCACCGCGGTCATTCAGTTTCAACTCTCCGTACGGTGCCTGCGAGCACTGCGACGGGCTGGGCACGACGCTCCGGTTCGATCCGCAACTGATCGTGCCTGATGAAGAGCTCTCACTGATCGGCGGGGCCATCGCCCCGTGGTCCGCCGGCAAGAAGCGCGTCACGGCAACACACGCCAAGATGTTAAGGACGCTGTGCAGTGCGCTGGACGTGAAACCGGACACGCCGTACGCGAAGCTGCCCGACAGCGTGCGGCGCATCATTCTCAACGGCACGACCCGGTCCGAGGCCAAGAAGCTGGGCGTCGAGTTCGAAGGCGTCATTCCGAACCTGCAGCGACGCTATCGGGCCGCCGGCAGCGACGGCAGCCGGAGCCGCCTGAGCAACTTCCAGTCCGATCACGTGTGCGCGCACTGTGGCGGTGCGCGGCTGCGCCCCACCTCGCTGGCAGTGCGGGTCGGCGAGCGCAACATCCACGAATACACCGAACTGCCGATCGCGGACGCCACGCGCCAGTTCGACGAACTGACTTTCGACGGCGAAGCGGCCGAGATTGCCGAGCCGATCCTGCGCGAAATCCGCCAGCGGCTGCACTTCATGGACAACGTCGGCCTGGGGTACCTCACCCTGAACCGAACCAGCGCCACCCTCTCCGGCGGCGAGGCGCAGCGCATCCGCCTCGCGACGCAACTCGGCAGCGGGCTCGTCGGCGTGTGCTACGTGCTCGACGAGCCCACCATCGGCCTGCACCAGCGCGACAACGAGCGGCTGCTCGCCTCCATCCGCAACCTCGTCGACATCGGCAATACCGTCATCGTCGTCGAACACGACGAAGACGTCATCCGCGCGGCCGACCACCTTATCGACATGGGGCCCGGTGCGGGTCTGCGCGGCGGCAAGGTGATCGCCGAGGGGCCGGCCGCCGCGGCCCTGGCCGACGAGAATTCGATCACCGGCCGCTATCTGCACGGCGAATACGGCATCCCCCTGCCCGAGCAACGGCGCTCGCCGCGCCGCAGCGACTTCATCCAAGTAATCGGCGCGCGGGAAAACAACCTGCAGGACATCGACGTCAGCTTCCCGCTGGGCGTCTTCTGCGTGGTCGCGGGCGTCAGCGGCAGCGGCAAGAGCACGCTGGTATCACAGATTCTCATGCCCGCCCTGCGACGCCGCCTGACAAAGTCCAAGGAGAATCCCGGCGCGCATGAGCGGCTGGTCGGCGCCAACAAGATCGACCGCGTCATCGAGATCGACCAGTCCGCCATCGGCCGCACACCCCGCTCCAACCCGGCCACCTACACTGGCGTGTTCGACGAGGTGCGCCGCCTGTATGCCAAGACCAAGGAAGCGCGCATCCGCGGCTACACCGCCAGCCGCTTCAGCTTCAACGCCAAGGGCGGCCGCTGCGAGGCCTGCCAGGGCCAGGGCGTGCGGCGAATCGAAATGCACTTCCTCCCGGACGTGTTCGTCGATTGCGGCGAGTGCAAGGGCACGCGCTACAACCGCGAGACGCTCGAGATCCGCTATCGCGGCAAGTCCATCGCCGACGTGCTCGAGATGCGCGTCGAAGAGGCCCTGCGCTTCTTCGACAGCTTCCAGAAGATCAAGCAGGGCTTGCAGGCGCTGTCCGATGTCGGGCTCGGCTACGTGCGGCTCGGACAACCTTCCAATACGCTTTCGGGCGGCGAAGCCCAACGCGTGAAGCTCGCCGCCGAGTTGTCCAAGGGCGCCGTCCATCCCGTCGCACGCAACGGCCCACCCAGCGCTTCGGCCACGCAGCGCGCCAAGCTCGAACACCACACACTCTATGTCCTCGACGAGCCCACCACCGGCCTGCACTTCGCCGACATCCAGACCCTGCTGGCGGTGCTCAACCGACTCGTCGACATGGGCAACACGGTCCTCGTGATCGAGCACAACCTCGACGTGCTCAAGAACGCCGACTGGATCATCGATCTCGGCCCCGACGGGGGCGATGCGGGTGGCCAGATCGTCGCCGAAGGCCCACCCGAGACCGTCGCGGATTGTGCCGAGAGCCACACCGGCCGCTACCTGGTCCGCAAGCTCGCCCAGCGCAGCGAAGCGTAACCGCTGTCGCCCGGCCAGCCCGCATGCCCACCAGAAACGACGGCGGGCGCCGCAAGGACGCCCGCCGCGGTTGATTGGTGCATTGCTCGCACGGCCGTTGGTGCGACGGCCGCGCCGATCGCTTACGGCAGAACGATGTAGCCGACCGTCGTGCTCGTGTTGTCCGAGCGGTTGGCCGACGTCTTGAAGGCCACGACCGTATCGCTGCTGTCAATGTCCCAGGCCGGGCAGCCATAGGCATCCACGCCCGCCGGATCCGCCGGCACGGTGAACGACGTCGTGCCCTGGCTGTATTGCAGGTACCAGTCGGCAAGGAACACGTAGCCACCCTTGGGCGGGATCGTCATCGTGGCGCCAAAGCCGACGAGTCCGTTGTTCGTTGTCGAACCGTCGATGTACTGCGCCAGCGCCACCTTGTTGAACGACGTCTGCGGCACGACCCCGAGGGCCGCGCGCTGGTGCCCGCCGGAGCTGTCATCCGCGTCATAGTCCGCGTAGAACGCGTACAGGTCGCCGCCAAGCGCAACGTCCGCCGCCGCCAGACCATCCGTCGGCGTGATGATCTGCTCGTTGGCGATGTCGACCAGAATCACCTGCGGGTAGCTCTGATCATCCAGTGCAATCACGTAGCCGCCGTGCATCTTCATCTGCACATCGCCGATGCCGTTGGCCGAGGCGATCTGCACCGGCGCCGTCGTCGGATTCGCGATGTCATAGATGTAGAACGTGCCGTCTGCCGCCACGGCCACCTTCTTCGTCTCCGCATCAACCGCAACCTGGTCGACACCACTCGCGTAGTCGATCGGGTTGACGTCGAACGCGACGAGCGTCGGCGTGCCGCTGCTCACGTCAATGACCTTGATGATCTTGCCGTCGGCGACCGTGCCGTCGTCGCAGATCACCACGCAGTAGTGGCCGTCGGCCTGGATATTGCCCGGGTCGTCGGCGTTCACCGGAATGCTGTTCAGACGAATCTCGTCCGTCGTGAACGTCTTCGTGATGGCCGCAGTGGCCACATCATAGACGCTGACCTGGAACGCGAGGCCGCCGGTGTTGCTGCCGGCGAGGAAAATCGTCTTGCCACCGACCGCGAATGCACTGCTGTCGTACTGGTCCGCGTTCGTTACCGCGGTGCCGGCCGTCGGGCTCTGCGAGGGGACGATGTACGACACGCCGACCAGGGTGTCGGTGCCATAGGCGATCAGGTCGTTGCCGGCTTCGATGTCCGCGTCGTGCCGCATGGCAATGCCGGACTTGACGATCGTCAGCGCGGCACTACCGTCGCCATCATCATCACCGCCGTCATCACCGCCATCGTCACCGCCATCATCACCGCCGTCGTCACCGCCGTCGTCCGTCGTCGAGTTGGGATCGAACAGGTTGCTGATCCCCGGGCACCCGCCAAGCGGAGCCAACAGAAGTGACACCACCAACAACATGGCCAGTATCGACCAGAGCACTCTCATACGGATTCTCCTTCCTTGGTATCCGCACACGGTAGGTTGCAGTGCCGATGAACGCCCATCGGCGTGCTCATCTGCGTCCCCACCCTTTCTTCCATGAACCAACCACAAGTGGTACTGCGATGGCCGCATCCCGCGCCGGATGCGCCAAATGCCCACTTATTGATCGGACGTATGTAACACCGAAACAAAGCGCTTTCAATCACCTAAACAATGTTTTTGTTCCTTTTTGGCGCGCTTGTTCGCCGCTATGTAGCGACACTGAAACAGTGTGTCGGCATTGCTCGGCGTTCCGACGCGAAGGGGCGGATTGACCCCGGTCGCACCCCGTGGTATCGAAACGCCATGAAACCACGCGAGACCGTCGCGATTCTCGATTTCGGGAGCCAGTACTCCCAGCTCATCGCCCGCCGCGTGCGCGAGAACCACGTCTACAGCGAGCTGCTGCCCCCCGATGTCAGCCCCGCCCGCCTGCGCAAGATGAACCTCAAGGGGATCATCATGTCCGGCGGCCCACGCAGCGTGTACGAGCAAGGCGCCCCGCGCTGCGACCCCGGCGTTTTCGAGCTCGGCGTGCCCGTCCTCGGCATCTGCTACGGCATGCAGCTCACCTGCCAGATCCTGGGCGGCCAGGTCCAGGCCGGCCACACGCGTGAGTACGGTCGCGTCAAGCTGCACGTCGACCACGCCGAGGGCGTCCTGGCCAACACGCCCGAGCAAACGTCCGTCTGGATGAGCCACGGCGACGTCGTGATGGAGGTCGCCGACTGCTTCCAGGCCATGGCCCATACCGACGCCTGCCCCGTCGCCGCCGTCCGGCACAAGACCCTGCCCGTCTGGGGCGTGCAGT
Source organism: uncultured Planctomycetales bacterium (assembly GCA_964448675.1). Taxonomy (GTDB): domain Bacteria; phylum Planctomycetota; class Phycisphaerae; order UBA1845; family Fen-1342; genus CAYUZU01. Next base: position 202,604 of record CAYUZU010000005.1, on the reverse strand, counting down.
TTCACCCGGAGGTCACCCACACCCCGGGGGGCGAGCAAATGATCCGCAACTTCGTGTATCGGATCTGCGGTTGTCGCGGCGAATGGCGCGTCGAGAACGTCATCGAGAGTGCGGTCGAGGTCATTCGGCAACAGGTCGGCCCCGACGAGCGCGTCATCTGCGGCCTGTCGGGCGGCGTTGACAGCAGCGTCACCGCGGCGATCTGTCACCGGGCCATTGGCGACCGCCTGGTCAACATCTTCGTCGACAACGGCTTGCTGCGGCGGCGCGAGTCGGAGATGGTCGAGACCACCTTCCACGACCACTTCGGCATGAAGCTGCACATCGCCGACGCGCGCGAACGATTCCTGAACAAGCTGGCGGGCGTAACCGACCCGCAGGAGAAGCGCCGCATCATCGGCCACGAGTTCATCGAGGTCTTCAAGGAAGAAGCGCAGAAGGTCCCCAGCGCACACTACCTCGCCCAGGGTACGATCTACCCCGATGTCATCGAATCCGGCCACGGCCCCGCCGGCCAGGCCGCCATCATCAAGTCACACCACAACGTGGGCGGCTTGCCGGCCGAGCTGGGATTCAGCCTGGTCGAGCCGCTGCGGCCACTGTTCAAGGACGAGGTGCGTCTGGTGGGCGAGGCGCTCGGCCTGCCCGAGGCGCTCGTCTGGCGCCACCCGTTCCCCGGGCCGGGGCTGGCGGTGCGCATCGCCGGCGACGTGACCGCGGAGCGACTGGAGGTGCTGCGCTCGGCCGACGAGATTCTGCTGGAGGAGTTGACGGCGTCGGGCTGGTACCGCAAGGTGGCGCAGGGATTCGCGGTGCTGGTGCCGGTCGCCAGCGTGGGGGTCATGGGCGACGACCGGTCGTACGAGGGGCAGAGCCTGTGCGTGATTCGCCTGGTCGAATCACGCGACTTCATGACCGCCGACTGGGTGCGCATCGACCACAACGTACTCGCCACGGTGAGCAATCGGATCATCAACGAGGTACGCGGCATCAACCGCGTCGCGTACGATATCTCGACCAAGCCGCCGAGCACGATCGAGTGGCAGTGAGCGCCGATCGGCCCGGCACCAACCCCCAGCCGAGAGTGCAGCATGGACAAGCTGAGATTCGGGATCTGTGGCCTGGGATGCATGGGCCGTTCGCACTTCGCCCGCCTGCGCGAGCACCCGCGGGCCGAGATCGTAGCCGTCTGTGATCGCAACGAGGCCCGCCGTGGCGGCGACTGGAACGACGCGCTCGGCAACCTGGACCTGGTAACGACCGCGGGCGGTCGCGTGTCCCTCGAAGGCATCAACGCCTACGCGACGCCCGACGAGCTCATCGCCGACCCGACTGTCGACGTCGTGCTCATCACCCTGCCGACCCGGTTTCACTGCCCGGTCGCCATCGCGGCACTCGGCGCCGGCAAGCACGTGCTCACCGAGAAGCCGATGGCGTACCGACCGGGCGAGTGCACCGAGATGATCCGTGCCGCCAACGCGGCCGGCAGGACGCTGATGGTCGCACAGTGCATCCGCTTCTGGCCGCAGTACGAGAAGATCAAGGAGCTCATGGACGCCGGCCGCATCGGCCAGCCGCGCTTCATGACGCTCATCCGCCGCGGCAGCCCCCCGACCTACTCCGCCGAGAACTGGCTGCTCGACGGGTCACTCAGCGGCGGCGCGCTGCTCGACCTGCACGTGCACGACATCGACTTTGCCCAGCACCTCTTCGGCGTGCCGGACACGGTCTTCGCCCGCGGCATGATCGACACCGGCGGCGGCATCGGGCACGTCGCGGCGACGTACGGCTACAGCGACGGGCGCTACGTGCAACTCGACGGGGGTTGGGCGTTCGGGGCGCCATACGCCTTCGAGATGGGCCTCACCGTGCACGGCGAGACGGGCACGCTCGAGTGGAAGCTCAGCGGCGGCGACGACGTGCATCTGTATGCGGGCGGCGCCGAAGTGGAGCGCATCCCCTGCGCGGGCGATGCACTGCGCCGCGAGCAGGACTACTTCATCGACTGCGTGCAGGCCGGCCGGCCGGTGAGCCGCTGCGCGCCGACCTCCACCCGCACCAGCATCAACCTGGCGTGGCTGGAGCGCCGGGCGCTGGAGACCGGCCGCCTCGTCGAGATCAGCGACCGCCTGCGGGCGGCCTGGGGCGCATAGCACCGCCCCCCGGAATCTCCGGCACAACATCAAACGCGCAGCAAGACGCCCGCAGCGGGGAAGGCTGCGGGCGTCGTCGTATGTCATCGTCGCCGAATCGGCGCAACGCGCGTCAGGCGCCGGCGTTGGTAAACGTCGGGAAGGCCTGCTCTTCCGCCTCCTGCTGGATCAGGATCTTGCTCTTGACCAGGATCAGCAGCGTGCGCGTGTCCTTCACCGTCGTCTGGTTGGTGAAGGCCCGCTTGAGGATCGGGATCTTGCTGAGGATCGGCACGCCGGCCTCGACCTCGACCTCACCCACCTGCTTGAACCCACCCAGCAGCACCGTGCCGCCGTCCGGCACCGACACCGTCGTCGTGTACGTGATGCGGCTGAACCGCGGCAGCAACAGGAAGATGCTCGGCGAGTTGCCGCTGCCACGCTGCAGCTCGTACCGCTCGAACTCCGGCTCGCCCTGCTGCAACAACGCGATCGACAGCTTGCTGTAGCGGCGGTCGGCACTGATCACCGCCTGCACCCACATGCTGATACCCGCGGTCGCATCCTCGGGGATCGGCCGCGGCAGCGCGGCGTTCTCACCAACCACCGGCTCCAGGCTCGAGATGTAGCGCCGCAGCGACTCGATCCGGATTTCAACCGCCTGGCCATTGGTCAGCACCGCGCGCGGCGCCTGCACAATCGTCGAGCGCTGGTTCGCCTGCGTCGCCCGGATCAGAAAATCAACCTGAATGTTGTCCAGAAACGAGCCCGTGATGTTCAATGCCGGCTGCAACGCCGACCGTTGCGCCCACGAGCCCGGCACCGCTGTGTTAATACCACTCGGCTCCACCAGCGACAGCGACCCCTGCTGCGCAGAAATCGGCGTCATCTCGTCGATGTGCGGGGCGACCCCGCCACGCGGCGGCACGAACGCCGCCCCCGCATAAGGCTGCAGCGGCGTGTTCTGGGCCATCGGCTGGCCGAACGCCGGCGTGCTGGCAACCGAGCCGATCCGGCTGAACTGCCGCGGAATCAGAATCGGCGCGCCGGTGAACGGGTCGACCAGGTCGGTCGCCCGGTCATACCCCGCGCTGCCCGCGTTGAAGACGAAGTCGAGGTCGACGCCGAACTGCTCGAGGAAGTTCGCCGTCACATCCAGGAAGCGGGCCTCGACACTGACCTGCAAGGCCTGCGTCTCGCGCAACTGGCTGAGCAGGTCGACCACCTGGCGATGCGCGTCGGACGTGTTGTAGATCAGCAGCTGCCCGTTGAGGTCCTGGATGGAACCGCCACCGGGACCGGCCCCCGCCTCCACCCACGAATCGGGTTCGACGGTCTGGCGAATGATCTCCTTCAGGCGCTCCATCTCGGCCTGCCCGCCGACCTGATCTTGCTGGTCCTGCTGGTTCTGCTGGTTCTGCGTGCCGAAAACGCTCTGGCCGCCCCCGCCGCCCTGCTGCCCCAGCCCCTGGTTCTGCTGCTGAAAGTCCGGCCGACCGGTCGACGGCACCGTCGCGAGCAGGTCACGCACGTCGTAAATCAGGATGAACTTGTCACGATCGAGCTTCTCCTTGGTCGCGACACGGATCAGCCCGTCCCCTACCGCAAAAGACAGCTCCGTATCGCCGCCAACCTGCGAGAGGATCTCCTTGAGCACGGTGCGCGCCTTGAGCCCCTCGAGCGCCACCGTCACCGGCTTCTCCCGCGCCGGCATCAGCAGCGCGTCGTTCAGGTCGGTCCAGTCCACCGAGATGTTCAATTCGGTCAGCTCGACCAGGAAATCAACCACCTGCTCGAACGGCGTCTCTTCGAAACGCACCTCCGGAAGCGTCTCGTCCAGCTTCCGGTTGAGCTCGATGTCCTCCAGCGCGGCCCCCTGCTGCACGCCCTGCGCCCGGCGATTGGCCGTCAACTCCGGCCAGTTCTTCGGGTACAGCACATCGTAGTCCCAGGGGATCAGCGACTGGTCCGCCTTCTGCAGGGCATGACGCTGCTCGGCATGCCGCGTGCGCACATCCGCCGCCTGGCTGGTAAACGACTCGTAATCCTCGACGATGTCGAGCTGGTAACGGGCCTTCACGTTGCCCGGATCGATCCGCAGGACCTGCCGCAGCGCCTCCGCCGCTTCGGAGAAACGCCGCTCGCGCCGCAACTGCTCGGCCGAATTGAACAGCTGCTGCACCGTCTCCTGCTTCTGCTGCTCGAGAATCCGGCGCCGCGTCTCGATGCGCTCCTTGATCTCGGCCCGCTCCTGCTGGGCCATCTCGCGCTGGAACTCCTCGGACGACTGCCGCACCTCTTCTTTCAGCCGCTGCGCCTTCTGCTTCTCCGCCTCATACACTTCGACACGCTCGGCGAAGGGCGCCGCCCCCTCGATCACCTGCAACGCCGAGTCCGCCAGGCGCATCGCGTCATCGAAGTCCTGCGCCTCGATCGCGTCGCGTGCCTTGTCCGCCAGCGACTGCGCCCGAACCACCGCCCGCTGCCACCGCAGCCGATCGGCAATCATCATTTCTTCCACCGGCGTCAAGCGCCGCGGCCCCTCTTCGACATCCGCCGGGGCATCTTCCATTGCCATGCCGGGTTCGTCGGCGGGCGCCTCCGCGGGGGCTTCCTCGGGCGCGGCCTCGATCGGCTCCATCGGCTCGGTCGCCGGTTCGGCTTCTTCCGGTGCCGCCTGCTCGTCGTCGACGTCTTCGACAACAACCACGACACCTTCTTCGACCGTACCGTCCGGCTTGGCCGCGTCGACCAGGCTGCGTTTCTCGGCGATGCGCTCGCGCTGGGCGGTGGCAAACTCGCGCTGGGCGGGTTTGGCGTAACCGCTTTCCTCAACCGTGCGGTAGTTCTGGTCTGCGCGTTCCCAGTCGCCCTCGGCATACGCCTTGTCGGCCTCCGCCAAGGCCTGCCGCACGCGCTCCGTCGCCTTGATCGCGACGAGCGTGAGATCGAGAAGTTGGTCCAGGCTCTCGAGCTCGTCCTCGGTGAGGGCGGATCGGTCGATCTTCAGGAGCACTTCCTGGGCGGCTTCATACTCCTGCTGCTCGAACAGCTTGACCGCCTCGCTCAACTCGTCCTGCTGAGCCACCGCCAGCGGGGTCACGCCCGCCACCAACAGCAACAGCACCGCGCTCCAGACTCTCGCAACAGATGTCATCCGGAATCTCCTTCGACGTTCGCAAGCCGCGCCGCGCCCCACGGCCGGTCTGCGCGTCGGGGGGAATGCCTTCCGTTCCTCACCCGACTATCCACACTCACCGATCCACCACACCATGACGACCGGGATGGATGAACGTATGAAGCCTGGCATGGACGCCCCATACTGATAATCGCAGCGGGCAGTGTAGCCCCGCCCGTCCCGCGACGCAACCAACGCAAGCAACGCCCCCGACGACTTTTCGCCGCCCGCGCCCCCACGCCGCCACATCTCCCCAAACGTGACGGAGACCCGTCAAGGCTGCTCACTCTCCCGCCGTCAGCAACCGCGACTCTTTTGGTACCATCTCCACCCCCAACGCCGATCCGCCCTGCTCAATCTCCGGCGGCGGCAGCGCGCACACCCCCGGCCGCAACACCACCATCCCGTACGTGTGCACGTGCGTGCCCGCCGCGAGCTCAGGCACAAACCACGTCTGTCGCTGACCGTCATGCGTCGTCGGCCGCCCCACCGGCGCATCCATCAGCGCCTGCGGCGCCACGCGCCCGCAACACGCCGGCAGCCGCTGTGTCCACGCCACGCCACGCAGCGTCTCGGCGACCGCGATCTCTTCCCGGACCACCACCAGTTGCCCGACACGCGCGCGCCCGCCCGGCGCCCACGACGTTGCCACCCACGCCGGCTGCGGCACGATCGCCCGCCAGCGCCGAAACCACCGCTCCACCTCGATCGGATCATCCACCAGCGCCGGCGGCAAAGGCCGCAACGTCTCCGCCTCCGCCAGCGATCCTGCGTAGACCTGCATCGTGCGCCGAATCCGCAACGCCGGCGCGCCGGCCGACACGCACCGGTCGAGCTCGACCGCATACGGCTGCGTCACGCGCGTCCGGTGCTCGCCGGCCGCAAGTTCCAACGTTACCTGCCCATCGCCGACCCGCGCGGCCTCCACCCGCACGAGCACATGCGCCGCCGCACCCGCCGGCAGTGTTACCGCCATAGACGGCCCCGCCGCATCCGCCAGTCTGTGCCCGTCGATGCCAACCGCGCGCAGCGACTCGACCTGGAGGCCCGCACCGCCATCGACCCGCAACGCCACCTCCACCGGCTCCTGCGGTGCTGCGAGCCGGGCCGCGAACGTGACGCGGTCACCCCGTGTCATCACGGCCGGCACCGACAGATCCGCCGCCACACCCCCGCGTGCATCAACCAGGCACGCCTGCTGTACGACCGCACCGCCCGGCGACCGCGCCGCGACGACCAGCCGATAAAGCCCCCGTGCCACGGGCACACGCAGGGGCAGCGCACCGTCGCGCGCATCCCCCGCGTGCGTCCACACCGATGCCCCCTCGCCGGCAGCGTTCCACAACGCGCGGTCCACCCAGCGCCACGGATCAGCCTCCCCCGTGGCCTCGGGATAAGGCACCAGTCCCGCACCAGCCCCGATCGCGATGCCGACCTCGGTCTGCCGCAACGCCGGCCGCGGCCGCTGTCGCACGAATCCGGCGTCCGCCACGTCGATCAGGCGCGCGAGTACGGCCGCGCCCTCGCGGGCCGGCCCCGTCACGCACACCGGCACGCGACACGCGCTCCCCGGCCAGGCCTGCACCACGCGTTCGGGCAACTCGATTTCCGGCCCCGCGCCCGCCGCCGGCCGCACCGGCCCGGCCCAGCGGATTCGCGGCGGCCGGGTCAGTTCGACCAGGACCGCCCGCAGCGGCCCGTGCGCCTCGCCGGTCAACGAGACCGCGGCTTCACCCGCACCCTCGAACGGCGCCGCCACGTCCACCGCCCGCGGCTCGTCATCCGCCACCAGCACCAGCCCCGGCGCCGCCAGCCGGCCCTTCAGCCGCAGGTGGACCGAGTCACCAGCCGGCGTGCGCGTCGCATCGCCGCGCAATAGCGCATCCGGCGCCGACGTCGCATCCGCGGCCTTGACCGCGACCGACGTCGCCGCCGCCAGCGTTTCACCCCCGAGCAGTTCGAACGTCACCGCCGCCTCGTACGTGCCGGGCGCCGGCGGCTGCCAGGCGTCCGTCGTCAGGCCGTGTTCATCGGGGTGCAACGCGAGCTGCTGAACCATCTCCCCATCGCGGCGCACCGCCAGCATCGGCCAGTCCACAGCGGGCAGCCCGCCGGGGGCCAGCCAACCGACGCCGAACTGTACCGGCGTCTGCGTGGTGGGCTCGCCCGGCGTCACCGTCAACCAGGCGTGGCGTGGCGCCGTGTGAACCAGCGTTTCGACCTGCCGGGTCTGTCGCCAGCCCGTCCAGTCGGCGACGCGAACCTCGGTTCGCAGCACCAGCGGGCCGGTCGCGAAGTTCACCTCCGCCAGCGGGATCGACACGTCGTACTGTCCGCGCGGACCGAAGGAGCCCCCCCGATAGGTCGCCGTCACGACCGCGGGTTCCAGGCGTCCCGCCACGGGCGTCAGCGCTGTCACTTGCAGCCGGGCGTTGGCCATGACGTCGTACGCCCAGGGGCGGCTGAATGCGAGCTGCGCGTCGAGCGTACCGGCCGGGCGCGGCACCCGGGGCGGGATGTCGCAGTGCAGGTGATGTCGCGCCGCGTCCCGCGCGGCCACCTGCACCACCACCGCCCCCACCAGGTTCGGCAGCACGCGCTCCGCGTGTTCGGCGACAATCGAAAGACGGCGGCCCGCCATCTCCCCCGTCACCGGCCACGTCGCCTGGAACGCGCCCGCCGGGGTCAACGATACGCGCTGCCGCCACGCGGCCGCATCCACCGTATCGGCCAGTGCCAGCTCGAGCGAATCGATGTCGTCGGCTTGCCGGACGAGCAGCCCGGAAACGGTCAGCGTCTGGCCCACGTGCGCCGCCTGCGGACCGGCCACCATGAGCAACGACGGCATCTCGGTCCGAGCGGCGGCGGGCAGGCGTCCACGGCACAGGACCGGACCGGCCGCCGTCTCGACCAGGCACACCCAGTCGCGGTCCGTCATCACGTGCGCTTCGTTGGGCAGCGCGAATCGCGCGACGCCGGCGGCCAGCGGCGCCGACGTCGGTACGAACGACCGCCGCATCCAGAACTGGACGCTGCCGTCGAGCGCGCTCCCCGCCCCGGCTTGCTCCGGGCGCCCCGCCCACACCAGGACTTCGCGCGCGCCGACACACGCCACCGCCCGTGCGTCCGAGAGCACGAGCAGGTGCTTGCGTTCGATCGTGTTGCCGTCGGGCATGGTGCCGCGCACCCAGACGACGTACGCGCCGGCGCGTTCGTCGATGGTCAAGGCCTCGTCCAGCGTGCCGCTGTCCCACCAGGCGTACGTGTTGGCGGGCAGCCCTGCGAACGTGCGGGCCAGCCGCACCGAACCCGATACCGGCAGCGCCGCGTCGCGGCCGCGCGTCGCCGCCGGTCCCAGCCAGTGTTCCAGATCCACTTGCCGCACTTCGACCACGACGCGCGCCACCCCGCGCGCCCGGATGCGCAGCGCCACGACCGTCTCCGGCGCGGCGGTCGCCGGCGCGTTGATCTCGAGCGCCGGCCGCGTCAGTTCGCGCACCCGGGCCTCGGCCACGGCGGCGTCTTCGCGCGGACCGTGGTCGACCACCAGCCGATACGCCGCCAGGGCCGGCTCCCACAGCCCCGCCTGTTCGTAGTGCTCCGCCAGCAGCAGGGCCGCATCGGCCTGGGCCTCATGACGCAACGGCGGCGTCGCCAACGCGTGCAGCAGGCGCCGCGCCGCATCCGTACGCTCGGGCGCGTCGAGCAGCAGTTCCGCGCGCACAAGCCGCACGCGCGCCTGGGCCCCGTCACTCGCGGGCAGGGCCGCAAGCCGCTGCGACACCTCGTCGAGCTGTGCGAGCTTCGTTTCCAGGATGGCGGCGCTGCCCAGCGGCCGCTTGACCCCGAACCGCGGTGGCGTCATCTCCCACTCGGTGTGCGCCGCCCACGCGCGCGCCAGGGCCACGAGCGCGGTCTGTTGGCGCTCGCGCAGCCCGCGCGCAGCGAACTGCGCCGCGGCCTCGGCCAGGGCTTCCAGCGCCGACGCCGTCTCATACAGCGCCGTCTGCCCAATGCCGAACGCCAGGTGGCACTCCGGCTCGTGCTCCAGCGCCGGCACCTGCTGCATGAGCCGTGCAAGCCGGCTGCGTCCCTCGACCCGATCGCCCCGCGCCGGCATGCGCAGCAGACACATCGCTTCGATCGCGGCGGCGTCCGTGTGCGCACCGGCCTCGTCCGGGCCACGTAGCGTCCGCCGGCATAGCGCCAGCGCGTCCTGGTACGCGCCCGCCCGGTAAGCCGCGAGCGCACCCTGTACTGCCGGTGACCATTCGTGCATCGCCGCGCGTCGTTCCGCGCCGGCTGGCGGCGCCTGGGCGGCCGCCGCCGGCACGCCCCACGACCCGAGCGCCAGTAGCCCCGACAGCAGCGCGATAAGCGGTCCTTGTTTGTGCATGCTGTATTTGTAGGCCCGCCCGCAAGTCGTCGCCAGTGGCGGATCGCGCCCGGCCCCCGGGCCGGCCGGACTCAGCGGGCCCGCACGAAGCGCTCCGCCGGCACGCCGCTCTGCGCCACCACCGGCTCGATCTCGGCCAGGAACCGCTGCGCATCCTGGTAGTAGCCGGCGGTCGGACGCACCGCCGGCGCCAGCGTGTGCCAGTACGCGTTGAATTGCTCCATGAGCAACTCGCGCACGTACTTCGCCGTCATGCTCGCCAGCGCCACCGGCATCTGCTGCTCGTCGCCATCAACCAGGAACGTGATGTGCCAGTCACTCCTGCGGCCCGCCAGCCGATAACGACTGCAGCCATCGCCGAGCTCCACCACGTGCAGGTGCCGCTCCGGGAACGCATCCATGAGCAGTTGGCGGTAGTTGGCCCGGCCGCCCAACCGATCGACGAACACGTGCAGATCCTGGTCGCGGGCCTGTTGCGCGGCCCAGTAGATCAGGCGCAGCACCGACTCGCACACGACGGTGGCCTTGTTGCGCGTCTGCCGCACGCGCCGGTTGAACGCATCTTCGGTGATGATCTCCGCCCGCAACCCGGAGCACGCCAGTCCGGCCGCCTGCATGGTCTGGGCGAGGCGTCCCGCGATCCCTGCGAACGCCGACCGCGCCGGATCGACCGGAATCGCACGGCTGAAGTCGCGATACCACGGGAACGCCCGCGGCGCGCCGTCAAACCCCAACCCGAGCAGCAGCTCCCCCACCGTGCCCGGCTGCAGCCCCGCCGCGTGCGCAAACGCCAGCACGCTGCGCTCCAGCGTGCACAAGCCGCGCTTGCGATCAAAGAGCTTCTTCGAATCGCCCACCGGCAGCCGCGCTTCCCCCTTGCCCACCGTGCGGCAAATACACCCGTCCAGGCAGGCCCAGTGGTCGCCGTCGAGCACCGCCGGCTGCATCCGCCACAGCGTCGCGCCGATCACCAGCGGCCCCAGCACCGGGCCGTAGCCGGCTTCGTCGATGCCGAGCACCAGGGGCATCTCACCACTCCAGGACGTAGAAGACCGCCGTGAACAGACAGTCCGCCCCGATCAGGCAGACGATGCTCTTGACGACCGTGGTCGTCGTGGCGCGGCCGACGCCCTCCGCGCCACCCGTGACATTCAGCCCCTCATAGCACGCCAGGCCGGCGATGATCGCCCCGAACACGCCGCCCTTGAACAGCCCCGTGAAATAGTCCCCCAGCGTGAGCGCCTGGCGCGACTGCTCGATGTACGTCACGCTGCTCACGTCGAGAATCCCCACGGCGGTCAGCCACCCGCCGAAAAGCCCCGTCACGTCGGCGATCACGGTCAGCCCGACCATCATGACCGTGGTCGCCACCACGCGCGGCACGACCAGGAAGCGAATCGGGTCCAGCGCGTGCGCCCGCAGTGCCTTGATCTCCTCGCCCTCGACCATCGCGCCCAGCTCGGCCGCGATCGACGCCCCGGCAAAGCCGCTGAGAATGACCGCGCTGATCAGCGGGCCGAGTTCGCGAAACACAGCGATCGCGACGATGTCCGCGACGCGCTCGAGCTGGCCGTAGTCGCTGAGCGTCGGCGCCATGTTCAGCGCCAGGATGATCCCGATGAACACCTGCACCAGCACGATGATCGGCACGCTGCGCACCCCGACACGCACGGCCTGCTCCACCAGCGCCGACATGCGGATGCGGTGAATCCCGCCGCGGACCGACAGCGCCACGCGATTGACAACCGCCCCGAACAACCGCACCAACCCGCCAACATACGCCACCCCGTCCAGTAGCGCCGCGGCCCCGTGCCGCGTCGTCGCCCCGACGACCTCGATCCCGCCGCGCAGGCCGGCCCGGTGTTGTTCGGGGGCGGTGCTCATTCCCGCTTCGCCTCTTCGACACTGTCAACGATCTCGAAGAACTTCGTCAGGTGCGTGATCTCGAAGACGCTGCGCACGCGCGGCTGCAGTCCGGCCAGCACCAGCCGAACGTTGCGCCGCTCGACCTCGCGCTTGATGTACACCAGCGTCCCCACGCCCGACGAATCCATGTAGCTCACCTCCGAGAGATCGATGCACAGCGTGCCTGAAGCCGACTCGACCATGTCCGTCAGCACGCCGCGCAATCGGGGCGACGTGTGCAGGTCGACCTCGCCGGCAACGGCCACGACCAGCATGCCGCCGGCGGTCCGATTGTCGATCTTGAGCCCGCTGCGCGAATCAGCCACGGCAACGCCCCTTTCCCGAGTTCGCTTCGGCAACGTGGGATCGGAATTTCCGCATGATCAGCAACATGCCGCCACCCTCGGCCCGCTGATACTCGACCGTATTGTTCATCGCCTTGATGATGTGCACCCCGAGCCCACCCGGGCGAATGTCCTCCAGGTCCCGCCCGCAGATCGTCGCCGGGTCCACCTGCCGCCCGAAGTCACGCACCCGCACCTCGACGCCGGCCCCGTCGACCGCGTCCTCGATCCCCTCCAGGGTGACCTCGATGCGGCAGTCCTTCCTGCCTCCGTAGCCGTGACAGATTACGTTCGTCACCGCCTCGTCCAGCGCCAACACCACCTCGTTGGCCTGGCGCTCCGGCCAGCCCCGCCCCGCCAGCCAGGCCCGCACGTCGTTACGCAGCGCCGGCAGGCGCTCCGCGTCACTCCACATCGACAGTTCCAGCCGCGCCGGCACCGTCATGACCCGCCCCCCTTGCCCGCACCCCCGCGGCCCGACGCCTCGCCCGGTTGCGGCACCGTCAGCGTGCCCTGCCGCAACGCCGCCTGCCAGCGCTCGATCGCCTGGGCGCGGGCCGGCGCGGCCGCGTAGTAGCGATAGCCGAAATCCTCCCGGCACAGCCGCCGAAGGCCCATGATCGCAAACATCCGCACCCCTTCATCGCGATCCCCCAGCAGATCCACCAGCTTGTGCACCGCCGTCAAATCGCCCCGCTCGGTCACGCTGATCACCGCCTGCGCCCGGTCCAGCGGATTGCTCGAATCGAGGCCGCGTTGCGGCGGCGTGCCCAGGCGACACGCGGCCCCCGCCAGCAGCACCACGCCCGCCAAGAACACGCCACGCGTCAGCAACCATCGGGATCGATCGGCCATGGTCGCGATTATAGACCGACCAGGAGCGCGTGGAATACGTCGCGGTCAGGGAATCTCCCGGTCTCCAGTCACCCCACCAACCCGCGCCACGCATCAGGCTTCACGCCCCAACACGCGCCAAAACAGCGCCACGCTCGCATCCGCAATCGCCGGCACCACCACATCCGCCGCCCCAACGCGTTCCGGCGGGCCAATGCCAACCACCCGCATGCCGCCCGCACGGGCCGCCGCCACCCCGACCTCGGCGTCCTCGAACACCACACACCGGGCCGCCGGGGCACCAAGCGCCTGTGCCGCCGCCAGAAACACCTGCGGATCCGGCTTGGAGCGCGGCGCCGTATTCGCATCGACCAGCGCATCGAGCAACGGCACGATGCCCAGTCGTTCCGCCACCCGCCCGGCATTGCGGCTCGACGACGCCACCGCCAACCGCACCCGCGCGGCCCGCAGTTCGCGCAGCAGCTCGCCCGCCCCCGGCAGCAGATCGGCCGCTGTCATGCGGGCCACGAGCTCGAGATACGCCTCGTTCTTCTGCGCCGTGAGCCGCCGCTTCTCGGCGTCACTCAGCACCAGCCCATGACCGCGAATCATGATCTCCAGACTCTCAGGTCGGCTGACGCCACGAAGCAGGTCATTCACCTGGCGATCAAAGGGAATTCCCAACTCGTCGGCGACGACGCACCAGCTCTGGTAGTGCAATTCGTTGGTCTCGGTCAAAACGCCGTCAAGATCGAAGATCGCCGCCGCAGAGGCCGCGCCGGTCGCCTGGTTGGCATCGCTCATCGTTTCAAAGCTCCTGGGCAACGGGTCACGCGGAGGATAACGGGGGCCACCCGGCGGGAATAGTCGCCGACCGGCGGGTCCAATCGGGATCGTTTTTGGCCCCAATGGGACAATCAGCCGGGTGCTTATCGGACGCCCCCGGCGGTTGGGAGATAAAGGGGAATTCATGGAATTTAGCGGCCGATGCCGTGTTAAATAGAGTGATCAGCAGCATCTATCACAACAGGACAAAAAAGATTCAGATTCTCGTGCATCATGCGAGATCTGTGCTATATTGGATAATACAGGATCATACCGGTACGGTTTGACCGGTAGCCGCGCGAAGGGGGACAGTTGGTGGCCGGCGCGGTCCACCCCCAAGGCGCGACAAGATCTGACAAGGGCGTGGATGCCCCGTTTCGAACACCTGACGCCGTGATTCGTCTTACTTGATAGGCGAGCGGCGACGCTCGGCAGCCGGCGGACACCTGACGTGGCGCTAGAATGGGTGCCGAGCAGAGCGAAAAGCTGGAAGACTGCTATGGGAAGCACTCAAGCAACGACCGCCAATAGCAAGGACAAGCGGGCCTCGGCACTGCGACGCTTCAATCCGACCGCGCGGCCGCCGATCCCCTCCGTCCTCCGCCGATTCAGTCCTGAGGACCAGGAGCTCCTCGAGCGGGTGCTCAGCGAAGAGGCCGAATGCGTATACCATCCCTCCTTCCGCCGCAAGACCGTCCCCGGCGAGGAGCTGGACATCCAGACCGGTGCACCGCAGACCTCTCATCTGGTCGCCGGCACCGGCGACTCGGTGCCCGTCGCGTCGATCACCCCGACCGATGTCCTTTCGGCCGCCGACGAGCGTGAGCTCTTCCTCCGTTTCAACTATGCGCGGCACCAGGTCATGCGAATCCTGCGGAACTTCCGCAGTCGGCGCCTCGACGCCGCCGCGGCCCGCGAGGTCATCCACTGGCAGCGGCTGGCGGACGAGACTCGCGCCCAGATCATCCGTGCCAACACGTCGCTCGTGCTGGCGATGGCCCGTCGTTCGCGCAACAGTGGCGTCGAGCTCGGCGAGCTGGTCTGCGAGGGCAACCTGGCCCTGCTCCGCTGCGTCGACAAGTTCGATGCGTCGCGCGGCTTCAAGTTCAGCACCTATGCCTGCCGGGCGATCCTGGCGAGCTTCTCGCGGGCGTCGACCAAGGCGGCACGCTTCCGGGCGTGCTTCCCGACGACCTACGACCCCGCGATGGAGAAGAGCGATTACCTCGACCGCAAGCGCGAGAACGTCGAGCACGAGTGTGTCGACGAGTTGCGGCAGATCCTCTTCGAGAACAGTGCCGAGCTGAGCTCGGTCGAGCGGCGCGTGCTGGATGCCCGCTTCTCGCTCGACGAGCCGGACGCCGACGGCTCCAGCCGCAAGCATCGCCGAACGCTGGACCAGGTCGGTAACCTGCTGGGCGTCAGCAAGGAGCGCGTCCGCCAGATCCAGAACCAGGCCATGGGCAAGCTGCGGGCCGTGCTCGAAGAGCGCCTTCCGGCCGCCTCCTGACCCGACCGCCAACAACCAGCCACATGCAGAAATACGACCTCCGGGCCCCGCCTCGTGCGGGGCCTTCTCCTTGTCCGGCGCGCGACGACGGCGCGCCCGGTGGACAGTTCCCGCGCTTTCGTTTCACCTATCGATTGGCAGCGCGGCCTGCAAGCCGCCCCAGCGCCCGGGAAGCGAGCGATGTCGGACACGAACGCCGTGAAGTGGCTCCGAACACAACACGCACCGTTTACGGTCATCGAGTACGCCTTTACCCAGGTTGGCGCTGATCATGCCGCCGCCGCGATCGACCGACCGCTGGAGATGGTGTGCAAGACGCTCGTGGTCAAGGCCCGGGGCAACGCGTACTGGCTGGCGATCGTCCCCGGCGACCAGCGCTTCGACCCCAAGCGCATGGCCCGCGCCATCGACGTCGACCACGCCGACATCGCCCCGCCCGCCGAAGCCGAGAAGGTCACCGGGTACAAGGTCGGCGGCATCTCGCCCTTTGCCCTGCGGCGCAGCCTGCCCGTGGTCATCGAGGAGTCGCTCCTGGCACTCGACACGATCATCGTCAACGGCGGCCGCCGGGGCGTCCTGATCGAGATGGCGACCGACCGCTTCGCGAAACTGCTCGCCGCCAAGCCCGCGGACATCTGCCGCGCGTGAGCCACATGGACAGCCGATTACCCGCGATCACCATCCGCCCGGCCGCCGAAAGCGACCGGACCTGGATCCGCGACCTGTTGCGCGAGCGCTGGGCAGGGCCGACCGTCATCTCGCGCGGCTGCCGGCACCAGGCCGACGAACTGCACGCCCTGATCGCCATGGTGCAGGACGAGCGACGCGGGGTGGCCACTTACGAGATACGCGGCGCGGAATGCGAGCTCGTCACGCTGGACAGTCTCGTCGCGCAGCAGGGCGTCGGCCGCGCCCTGCTCCGAGCGGTGGCGGACGTCGCCCGTCGCCGTGGCTGCCACCGCCTCTGGCTTGTCACCACCAACGACAACCTGCCGGCCCAGCGGTTCTACACGCGCTGCGGCCTGGTCCAGGTCACCGTCCACCGCGGCGCCCTGGCCGAATCACGGCGCCTCAAGCCGGGCATCCCCCAGGTCGGCCTCGGTGGTGTACCATTGACCGACGAAATCGAGTTCGAGATGGCGCTGGCCGGGCGCCGGGAGTCACTGTAGTGCAACGAATCAGAAGTACCGCGGGGCCTGCCACCACTTTCATCTTCGTCACCGGTTTGATGCTGGTCGCGGCGCTTGCCGGCTGCCGCACGCCAACCATCGGCGGCACCACGCCACTGACCTATGACGCGATCTACGGCAAGGACACGGCCGACTTCAACGGCCAGGTACCGCAGGTCGTCCGCTGGCACCCGGACGGCGAACACTACATCGAGCGCCGCCGGGGCGCGTTGATGAATGTCGACCCCGCCACCGGCGCCGCCACCCCGACCTATGACCACGCGGCGCTGGCGGACGCCCTCGCGGCCCACGACGCCTTCGACAAGAAGCAGTCCCGGCACTTCAGCCGCCACCCCACGCTGCTGAGCGACGACTACGGCGCCGCAGTCATCGACCACGACGATCACCTCTACCACTACGGCTTCGCCACGAACACGCTGCGCCGGCTCACCGACGAGCAGCAGTCGCGCGAGGCGCTCTCGCTCAGCCCGAATGCCGACCGCGTCGCGTTCGTCGTCGCATCCGATCTGTACGTCCTGGAGATCGCCAGTTGCCGACAAACCCGCCTCACCCGCGACGGCAGCGCGACGCTGCTCAACGGCCAGCTCGACTGGGTCTACCAGGAAGAGATCTACGGCCGCGGTAACTGGCAGGCCTACTGGTGGTCGCCGGATGGCACGAAGCTCGCCTTCCTCCAGCTCGACACCGCCGACGTCCCCGTCTACCCGCTCGTCGACCATCTACACCCCTACCCGCAGGTCACCGAACTGCGCTACCCCAAGGCCGGCGAGCCCAACCCCGAGGCCCGCCTGGGCATCGTCGCGCTCGATGGCGGCCCGACCATCTGGGCCGACCTCAGCGCCTACAGCATGCACGACATTCTCATCGTGCGGGTGTCGTGGTCGCCCGACGGCTGGGTCTTCTGCAGCGTGCAGGACCGCGAGTCGCGCTGGCTCGAGCTCAACGAGGTCAACCCGCAGACCGGTGCCCTCCGCCTGGTGCTGCGCGAAACGTCGCCGGCCTGGGTGCCGAACTACGGCGACCCCGAATGGCTCGCCGACGACACGTTTCTGTGGTTCAGCGCCCGCGACGGCTACAAGCACCTGTACCACTACACGCGCGGCGGCCACCTCATCGCCCGCGTCAGCCAGGGACCATGGGAGGCGCGCGACCTGCTCGGCGTGGACGCCGACGGCGGCTGGGTCTACATCGCCGGCACCCAGGACAGCCCCATCGAGCACCACGTTTATCGCACGCCGCTGGGTGGCGGCGACAGCGAGCGCCTGACGCCCGCGGGCTACACCCACCGCGCCATGTTCGACCCGGCGCTGACACGCTTCATTACGACCTTCAGCAACGTCACCACGCCCAAGCGCGTGCAGCTGCGCAGTGCCGACGGCACACTGTTGCGCGTGCTGGGCGAAGCACGGCCCGACGGCCTCGGCGAGTACCGCCTGTGTCGCCCCGAGGTGCTGCGCGTGCCCACGCCCGCCGGCTACGAGCTCAACGCCATGCTCTTTCGCCCGCCGATCATGGTACCCGGCCAGCGCTACCCGGTGATGGTGTTCACCTACGCTGGTCCCCACGGGCCGAGCGTGCACAACGGGTGGAACCCGCGCGGCGATCTGTTCAAGCACCTGCTCGCCGAGGAGGGGTATCTCGTCTGGTGCGTCGATCCGCACTCGGCCAGCGGCGAGGGCGCCGTCAGTGCCTGGCAGGCCTACCAGCGGCTCGGCGAGACCGAACTCGCCGACATCGAGGCGAGCCTGGCATGGCTGGCCGACTACGCCCCGGTCGACCGCGACCGCATCGGCCTGTTCGGCTACAGCTATGGTGGGTTCATGACCAGCTATGCCCTGACCCACAGCACCATGTTCCGTATCGGCATCGCCGGCGCCCCGGTGACCGACTGGCGGCTCTACGACAGCGTCTATACCGAACGCTACATGCGCACCCCGGAGAAGAACCCCGCGGGCTACGATGCGAGCTCGGTCGTCAAGGCGGCGGAGAACCTGCACGGGCGGCTGCTGATCCTCCACGGCCAGGTCGACGACAACGTCCACATCCAGAACACGCAGCAGCTCATCGATCGGCTCGAGAAGGCGGGCAAGCTGTTCGACCTGATGATCTACCCGCGTTCACGCCACGGTCTGCGCGACTACTACGAACACTACCGCCGCCTGCGCTACGAGTTCATCAAGCAACACCTGTAGCCCCCCGGGCGCTGGTACGACACTACTCTGCTTCGTTGCCGGTGGGACATTGCTCGGCATTGTCCACTGGTACGACATTGCTCAGCATTGTCGCTATGCCCGCTCCCGCCGCACCAGCCGCCGGTGTACCTCCAACGGCCCCAGCACCGCCCCCATCCCGACCAGCCCCATCAACCAGTCACCGACATCCGTGCTGCGCCCGACGAACTGCTGCGTGTACTCGTCGATCGCCGCATAGACCACCAGTACCACCACCAGCGCCATCACCTGCCGCCCCGCCAGCGGCCGGCGAAACGTCTCCGCAAACCGCCACAACATGAACGCCAGCACCCCGAATGCGATCAGGTGCGCCCACTTGTCCGGCTTCGAGACACCCCAATCCAGCTTGAGCCGCGGAAAATGGGTGCAGCAGGCGAGGAAAATCCAATAGGCTGGCAGCATGTGGCGGTACCAGCGCTCCCACCGCGGATTCCAAGCGAGCACCGCCCGCCAGCTCACGGCGTGCCCGCGTCGCGCGTCTCCTCCGGCGACGCTTCTCGTGGCACATCCATCGTCGGGGCGGCGTCGGCAGACGGCGCTACCTCGGCCGCCGGCTTGCTCGCCGGCATCGCCAGGATCTCGCGCGCCAGCGCCCGGTAATCCTCGGCGCCGTGGCTGCTCGGCGCGTACTCGAACACCGTCTGTCCAAAGCTCGGACACTCCGCCAGCTTGATGTTCCGCCGCACGGGCGTCGCAAACACCGTCGCCCCGTACCACGGATCCTCCGGGCTGGCGCCGGTGACGAAGGCCCGCACATCGTCCGCCACTTCCTGGGCCAGGCGCGTCGCCGTCTCGTACATGCACAACACCACGCCCGACACGTGCAGTCCCGGGTTGAGCGATTGCCGCACCAGCCCGACGGTGTCGAGCAAACGGCCGAGACCCTGCAGCGCCAGGAAGTGTGCCTGCAGCGGGATAATCACCTCATGCACCGCCGCCAGCGCGTTGACCGTCAGCAGCCCCAGCGATGGGGCGCAGTCGATCATGCAGAAGTCGAAGCCCTGCTGATAGGGATTCAGCGTACGGCGCAGCACCGTCTCACGCTCGTCACGCGTCGCCAGCTCGACCTCCGCCCCGACAAGGTCGATGTGTGCCGGCACCACCACCAGCCGCTCCCCCACGCCGTGGGCCGCATCCGCCAGCGCCGCCCCCTGCGTGATGACGTCATAGATGCTCAACTCGTGATCGTTGGGGTCGATCCCGAGGTGCAGACTCGCGTGCGACTGGGGGTCGAGATCGAGCAGCAGCACCCGCTGGCCGTCGCGGGCCAGGGCAGCGGCGACATTGACCGCCGTCGTCGTCTTGCCCACGCCGCCCTTCTGATTGATGATTGCGATCGATCGCATGCGCCCAGTATACGCCAGACACGGCGATTGGGAACGCCCGCCCCGTTGCCCGTGTCCCACGGCGCTCGAGCAGCGCGGCCCACGCCGGTGTGAATCGCCTAACCCTCCCCCAATGCCGCGCTTGCGGCGTCGATCACCTGCCGCACCACCTCGTCCCAGGCCCCGGTCGGTCGCGCCCCCGACGCCCGTGCGTGTCCACCGCCACCAAACCGCCGCGCCAGCGATGCGACGTCCAGCGACGTCTTGCTGCGAAAGTTCACGCGGACACGGCCGTCGACCTCCTCGGTGAACAGGACGGTCGCCTCGGTACCGCCGAGACGCCCGGCCTCGTTGACCAGGTCCTCGGTCATCGTGTGATCCGCCCCCGCCGCCGCGAAGTCGCCCGCCCGCAGCTTCATCACCGCGAGCCGATCGCCTGCATGCAGCTCGAGCGACAGCAACATCCGCCCAATCAACCGCAGCTTCGCCGCCGGCTCCTGCTGATACAGCGCCCGGTGCAGGCTGCTCGGCTCGGCACCGGCCGCGACCAGGTCCGCCGCCGCCCGCAGCGCCCGCGCATCGCTGTTCGAATACCGGAACCAGCCGCAATCCGTCGCCAACCCGACGAACAGCGCGGTCGCCATCGCGGGCGTCAACGGCACCCCCACCACCTGCACCCACTCCATCAGCACCAGGCACACGGCCCCCGCCGTCGCATCACAAACCCGCAAGTCGCCCGGCCGCGTCGCAATATCATCCGCCGTCGGGTGATGATCGATGACCAGCGTCCGCGGCGCCGCCGGCAACCAGTCCGCAATCGGCTCGAGCTGCGCGTTCGAGCAGGTGTCGAAAATCACCACGCCATCACAATCCGCGGCCAGCGCCGCCTGCTCGCGATCCCAGCGCCGCCAGGCCACCATGTCCGCCAGCATCGCGTAGCGGGCCGGCGTCGGCTCGAACAGCGTCGGCTGCGGCTCCAACCCCAGCTCGCGCAATGCCAGCGTCATCGCCACCAGCGCCCCCAGCGCGTCCCCGTCCGGCCGCCGATGGCTGAGCAGCATCGGTCGGCGGCACCCGGTCAGCCACGCGCGTACATTGTGCAGTTCGTCCACACCGATCATGATGCACGGATTGTACGCGCTGCCGCCGGCCGCGGCAGCCACCTGGAGGACAGATGCCGCCATTGCAGCAACTCCGCGACCCCGCGCGCTACCGCCCGTGCGATTGGGATTTCCGTACCGACGCAGCGGGCCGCCAGTACTGGACCGACCTGTTCCGCTGGCACCTGGACGCCGTCCTCGTGCCGCTGATCCGCGAGGAAGCCCCCGACACCAACGAAGAGCAACTCGCCGCCCTGCGCGCCGACTATCTCGCCGTCTACGCCGATATCGACGCCCGGCCGCACGACTACAACCCGCTCAACGTGCTCGTCTATACCCGGCACCGCCGCCAAATCCTCGAGCGACACGGCTTCCCCGACCCGTTCCTCGGCATCAAGACCCGCGAGAACGAAACGGCGCTGGCCCTGCTGCCAGACATCCTGGCCGAACTCGACGCGGCCGACGAAACAAGCCGTCAAGATCTGCTCGTTCGCGGCGTGATGGCGGGCAACATCTTCGACCTGGGCTCGCGCACCACCGTCGAGATGCACCAGACCGGGCAGACCGCCTTCGACACGACCCGCCGCACCCAGGCCCGCCGACCCTGGTTCATCGACAACGTCGACGCGTGGTGGGACCGCTGGCGGCAGCGCGGCCCCTATCATCATGCCGTGTATTTCGTGGACAACGCCGGCGGCGACGTCGTGCTGGGCTGCCTGCCGCTGGCGCGCTGGATGGTCCAGCAGGGCACGCGGGTCACCCTCGCCGCCAACACGGGCCCCGCCCTGAATGATGTGACCGCCGATGAACTGGTGCCCCTGCTCGCGCACGCCGCCGCCGGCGATCCCGCGCTCCGTGACGCCTGGAGCGGGGACGCGCTGCGTGTGGCTGCCAGCGGCTGCCGCACCCCGCTCATCGACCTCGGCGACCTCGCCCCGCCCTTCGTCGACGCAACCGGCGACGCCGACCTGCTCATCCTGCACGGCATGGGCCGCGCGATCGAGAGCAACTACGACGTCGACCTCACGTGCGACCTGCTACAGTCCGCCGTGCTCAAGGACGAATCCGTCGCTGACCGCCACCGCGCCCGACTCCTCGACTGCGTCTTCCGCTTCACGCCCTACTCGAGATAACCCAGGTCGCTGAGCCGCTTCTCCAGCACGCGGCGATCGTCCTCGCTGTAGACTTCCTGCGCTTCCTCGGTGTCCTTCTGCAGCGGTGGCTCCTGCTCCACCACGGGCTCGGTCGTGAACACGTCACGCAGCACCTGCCCCTCCATGTCCACCGGCACCCGCAGCCCCATCGCCGCCAGCGCCGTCGGGGTGATGTCGACAATGTTCGCGTCGACGCGCGTACCCGCCCGCACACTCGGCCCGCCGAACGCCAGCACGCCCTCGACCCGGTGCGTTCCCTCCAGCCGTGACAACGAACACCAGCGCACCGGCTTCATGCCGCGGATCTTCCGCACCACGGCGAAACCCGGATACGGCGCGAGCATCAGGTCCGGCAGGTTCGGGTTCTCCTCCCGGCTGCAGCCGTACAGCTCTTCCGACTTGTAGACGTGCTCGAAAATCGGCACCGTCTGGCCATCAGGCTTGCGGACGGTGGCCTGCCGCAGGCGCGTCGCCAACTCATCGCGCACCGCCTCGTACTCCTCCGGCTGCACGATGCCATGCGGGCCCCGACCGGCAAGATTGATGTACAGGTAGCCGTAAATGCCGGCATGCATGACACAGGCCCGCGTCCGCGACCAGTCGACGGCCAGGTCCCGCTCCACCCCCCGGCTGCCCTGCTCGAACCGCGTCGCGCGGCCCTTGGTCAGCCGGTGGAACAGGTGGCCGGAGCGGGTCATCGCCTGCTGCCAGGCGCTGCGCAGCGTCAGGTAACCCCACTTGCGCAACAACAGGTTGGGCTGCGCCTTGCCATCCAGGCTGCCGTGCCCATGGTCCGACATGATCAGCACCGTCGCGTTGTTGCGCTCGGCAAACGCGAACAGGTCCCCCAGCACCTTGTCCAGCCGCTCGAAACAGCGCGCCGCCATTTCCGCCTCCTGCGGGTACCGGTCGACAAAGCGCGGATCGAGGTACTTCCACGCCTTGTGCTGCAGATTGTCGACCAGCTTGAACACCACCATCAGCACGTCCCAGCCGAACTTGTCGCCATAATGCTCGGTCAGCTTGGCCCCCTGGTCGAAACTGTTGGCGATGTACGCCAGGTTCTCCTCGAGCTGCGCCCGCTTGCCAAACGCCGTCCGCCGCCAGTTCGTGCGGTAGTTGTAATCCGGAATCAGCCCGAAGATCTCATCCTTGAGCTCCGGCGGCCAGGTGAACTGGGCATCAATGCTGGGCGTCTCGAACCCGCTGATCATGAAGCCGTTGACCGGCTTCGGCGGATACGTCATCGGCACATTGATGCTGCCGACACGCAGTCCCTTCTCACTGAGCAGCTGCCACAGCGTCTTCTCGCGGATCTCGTACGTGCTGTTGAACGTCAGCGTGTGCGTCGTCGCTTCGTACTTCTCGAAATCGAGAATGCCGTGCCGCCCCGGCCCCTTGCCGGTCATGAACGTCGTCCACGCCGCCGGCGTGATCGGCGGCTGCGTCGAATCCAGCACGCCCCACACGCCCCCATCGAGGAACCGCTTGAGGTTGGGCATCCGCCCCGCCTTGATCAGCGGGTCGAGCACGTAATACGTCGCCCCGTCGAGCCCCAGAATCAACAGTCGATCCACCAGCGCCTTCAGCGGACGCGGCGCCCGCGCCTGCGTCTCGGCCTGCGGCGGCTGGCTGGTTGGTGCAGTGCTGGTCATTGGTCCCAATCCTGGTTTCGTTCAGGCCACGCGCGCCACAACTGTAGCCTTGGCTACATTTCTGGACAGGCGACCGGCCCCGCGCGGCGCGGGCCGCTGGCTCTCTCACGCCAATACACAATCCATCAGCATAGCGTATTCGCCCCGAATGAACAGCGCCGGCGTCACCGCACCGGCAACGACCGCCGGTCCGGGCGGATGACCAGGTCGTAATCCGCCGTCGCCACGCAGCGCGCGCCGAGCCAATCGCCCGCGGCGTAGTCACCGTCGTCGAGCAGACATACCGCATCGACCTCCGGCGCCTGCCCCGCGTGCCGGGCCTCCAGCACGCCAGCGGCCCGCGGGCCGTCGACCACGACCTCGAAGCGCTCGCCCACGCAGCGCCGGGCGGCCGCCAGCGCCTGCTGCTGCTGCGTGAGCATCAACTGCTCGTAGCGCTGCTGCTTGAGCGGCTCGGCGATATGCCGCGGAATCTTCGCCGCCGGCGTCTCGGCCTCGTACGAGTACTGGAACGCCCCCACCGCGTCGAAGCCGAAGTCACGCACGAATTCGCACAGCTCCTCGAATTCCGCATCGGTCTCGCCGGGAAAGCCCACGATAAACGTCGTGCGGATCGTCACGCCCGGGATCCGCGTGCGCAGCTTCTCCAGCAGGACCTCCTGCTGCTTGCGCGTCACGCGCCGCCCCATGGCGCGCAAGACCCGATCGCTGATGTGCTGCAGCGGGATGTCGATGTAGTTGACCACCCGCTCGCACGACGCGATCGCGTCAATCATCTCATCCGTAAACGCTGTCGGATACACGTACATCAAGCGCAGCCAGCGCGCCCCGTCACATTCGCGGTCCAGCGTCCGCAACAGCCCCGCCAGCCCCGGCTCGTACCCGATATCCGTGCCGTAACTCGTCGTATCCTGCCCAATCAGCACCAGTTCGCGCGCGCCATCCGCCATCAGCTCGCGACACTCGGCCACGATCGCCGCCGGCGTCTTGCAATGCAGCGGCCCGCGGATCGACGGAATCGTGCAGAACGTGCACTTCTGGTTACACCCCTCGCTCATGCGCACATACGCGTAATGCGCCGGCGTCAGGCGCAGCCGCCCCTGGTCGTCCCACGGCTGCGGGTGATACTCCCCCAGAAAGAGGTTCGTCTCGCGCACCGGCCTGGTCGCCGCTGCCGCCGGCCCGGCATTGCCCCACACCGCCCGCGCCACGTCACCCCGGTTGTTCACCCCGACCAGCACGTCGATCTCCGGCACGACATCGAGCAACGCCGACCCGTCGCGCTGCACCAGGCAGCCGGCGACCACGATCCGCTGCAACTCGCCGCGCCGCTTGCGCTCGGCCAATGCCTGGATGACCTCCAGCGCCTCGCCACGCGAAGCCTCCAGGAAGCCGCACGTGTTCACCACGATGGTGTCCGCCGCCGATTCGTCGCCCGTGATCACCGCCCCTGACTCGGCGATCTGGCCGAGCATCTTCTCCGAGTCGACCAGGTTCTTCGCGCAACCCAGTGAAACAAACCCGACAATTGGCGTGTCCGTATCCGCGCGCGGCATGTCGCTTCCGTAATCTCCCTGCCGGCCACCCGCGACCCGCGGCGGGCGACGTCTTTTCAGCGTATTGAGCATAGCAGCGTCCCGCGCCCCCCGCCACAAGCGGGCCCGGGCGTCCGGAAAGCCACCGTCCGCCTCGTTGGCGTTGACGCCACCCAGCCGTTACATTGACCCTGGGCAAACGAATCGCGAACGCCGTCCGCCGGCGGGCCTGTCAGGGGCGCGGCAGGAGCACATGAGCAAGTCGAGACCCAGAACCAATGCCACGATGATCGCGCCCGCGTCGGCCGACAAGGACGCGGCGCGGCCGACGAACTCGCTGCTGTTCGAAGTGGCCTGGGAGGTCTGCGCCAAGGTGGGCGGCATCTACACCGTCCTGCGCAGCAAGGTGCCCGCCACCGTCCGCCGCTGGGGCGATGCCTACTGCCTCGTCGGCCCCTACCGCGAAGCCTCCGCCCAGATCGAGGTCGAACCCCAAGCCCCGCCCGACATCCTCAAGGCCGGCATGGACAAGCTCATCGTCAGCGGCGTGCGCGTGCACTTCGGCCGCTGGCTGGTCACCGGCCGCCCGCAGGTCGTGCTCATCGATGTCCAGTCCCTCATGTACCGCGCCGGCGAAATCAAGTACCTGCTGTGGCGCGACTGCGGCGTCGGCTCGCCCGGCGGCGATATCGAATTCGACGAAGTCGCGACGTTCGGCTTCGCCGTGGCGGATTTCCTGAGCACTGTGCAGCAGAAAGTCGGCGAACGACCGATGCTCGCCCACTTCCACGAATGGCAGGGTGGTGCCGCGCTGCCGCTGCTCAAGCATCGCCAGTCGCGCATCGCGACCGTCTTCACCACGCACGCGACGCTGTCGGGACGCAATCTCTGCGCCGCCAATGCCAACATCTATGACCACCTGCCCGCGATCAACGCCGGCGCCGTGGCCGCGGAGCATGGCTACGCGCACCGCCACGCGATGGAGGGATCCGCCGCCCAATCCGCCGACGTATTCACCACCGTGTCCGGCATCACCGCCATGGAGGCCGAGCACTTTCTCGGCCGGCGGCCGGACGTGCTGCTGCCCAACGGCCTGAACGTCGAGCGCTTCGCCGCCCCACACGAATTCCAGCTCATGCACCGCTCGGCCAAGCAGGTCATTCACCGCTTCGTCATGGGGCACTTCTTCCCGAGCTACACCTTCGACCTGGACCGCACACTCTACGTTTTCACCGCCGGCCGCTACGAGTATCGCAACAAGGGGCTCGACATGTTCATCGAGTCCCTCTACGAGCTCAATCGCCGCATGAAGGCCGAGCATTCACCGGTCACCGTCGTCGCCTTCATCATCGCGCGGGTGCCGCACCGCTCGTTCAACATCCAGGCCCTCAACCGCCAGGCCATGTTCACCGAGCTGCGCGAGACCTGCGAACGCATCAAGGAAGACATGGGCCAACGGCTGTTCGACATCGCCGCCACCGGGCGCCTGCCCACCATCGACGAGCTGCTGGACGAATCCGCCATCGTCCGCCTCAAGCGCATGATGTACGCCTGGCGCTCGAGCCCGCCGCCAAGCATCGTCACGCACGACCTGCTCGACGACGCCCACGACCAGGTCCTTTGCCACCTGCGGCACCGGGGCCTGTGGAACCTCGAGGAAGACCGCGTCAAGGTGGTCTTCCACCCCGACTTCCTTTCCGCGACCAGCCCGCTGCTCGCCATGGAATACGACGAGTTCATCCGTGGCTGCCACATCGGCGTGTTCCCGTCGTACTACGAACCGTGGGGCTACACCCCGCTCGAGTGCATCGTCAGCGGCATCCCCGCCATCACCACCGATCTCAGCGGCTTCGGTCATTACGTCATGGAGCACTTCCCCGATCACGACGAACGCGGCATGTACATCGTGCAGCGCCATGGCGTGCCGTACCACCAGTGCGTCAACCACATTACCGATCGGCTGCACCAGCTCACCCAGATGTCGCGCCGCGAACGCATCGCGCTGCGCAACCGCGCCGAAAGCAGCGCCGAGCACTTCGACTGGACCTATCTCGGCCGCCACTACGCCACGGCCCAGCGCCTCGCGCTCGAGCGCCGCTACACCGGGCACGACCTCGTGCCCGCCGACCCGGCCCTCGCCAAGGAAACGCGCGACGGCCAGCGCCGGGGCAAGCGCCGCGCCGCCGGTACGCGCCGCCGCGGCACCACCTCGCGCCACTGAACCCCGGCGCGCACCGGTGCTACCGCCGCCACTTCCGCCACACGGCCGCATCCTTCAGCATCGGCATGTACACACCGCCAATCACCGGCCGCGCCTGAAACCCGACCTGCCGCCCCGTCTTCGTGTCGTACCAGTCCGTCAGTGGCACGCGGTTCGGCGTCTCACACACGAAGCGGTACACCGGGTCGATGATGGCCTCAAACGCCGCCCGACTGTCGGCCAGGGCCGCCGTCCATACCACCCAGTCCGTCTTCGTGTAGTCCGCCCGGTTGTCCAGCGGTAGCCCGTACTTGTTCTGCTTCGTCCGGTACCAAGCCATTTCGCGTCGGGCAACCTCCTGCGGGAACAGGTTCAGCCCGAGCACCGCATCCCACACCAGGTTGTACTTCTGACTCCACGTGCCCGGCTGGTCGAAGGCCAGGCGGTAGTGGTCGCCATCATCCGCCATCCGCTGCCAGTCGGCCGCCATCTGCTCGGCCAACGCACGATACGACCGCGCCGCCGCCTGCTCGCCGGCCAACTCACACACCCGCGCATACCCGCCCAACGCCAGAATCGCCTTGAGCGACAAGTTCGCGTTGTGCGCCAGATGCCCAGCGAAGTCATCCGTACAAAGCTGGTTCTCCGGGTCCAATCCGTTGTCGCGCAGATACTCGGCCCACTGCGTGATGACCGGCCAGTGCGCGCGGGCGAATTCGGCGTTGCCGTCAGCGTGCGCAATCGCCGCGACCATCAACAGCATGTTGCCGCATTCCTCGATCGGCATCTGGTTCTCTTCCGACCACTCGCCGCCGCCGTACACCTGCCCGTTCGCCAGCGGATACGTCCCCACATCATGCGGCGCAAACGGGAACGGCCAGCGCGACGACGCCGCATACCGCAACACCGGCGTGAGCTGCGCCTTCAGCAGGTCCGGGTTCAACAGCAGGAACAACGGTGCCGCCGGATAGATCACGTCGACCGTCCCCGTGCACCCGTTGCTGAAGTTCTCCTTGCTGAACATCAGCGGCGTGCCGTCGAAATCCGCCACCAGCTTGTTCGCCGCGACGCACTGGCGATACGACAGCGCTGCGATGCGCGCGTACTTCTCGCCGCCGACCGCGGTCAGATCCCGCATCAGTGCCTCATCAAACGCCTCGCACTGCGCCCGCAAGGCTTCATAGTCGCGGACCGCCGCGCGCAGCAGGTCGCCGGCATCCGCCCCGTCGCGCCGCCAGTACGGCCGCAGCCGGCGCTGCAGAAACGTCATCGCCCAGATGTCATCGTAGGCCAGGACCAGGTGCCGCGACGTCGGCGTCGGCGACACGCGCCCCAGATCGAACGCAAAGGCCAGCACCGGCCAGCCATCGTTCGCCGCCCGCGGAAAACGCAGGTCATCATCCGCCGGCAGCGTCCCGTCACGCGCAAAGCCGGTGCGCGCCGCCCGGTCCGACGAGATCACGCCGGTGGTGCCCGGCTGCTGCGGGGCGGCGGCATACAGATGCCCCCAGTCGATCCGCACGTTGTCGCCCGCGCGCCCCAGGATCGGCTGGTCCACAGACCCCAACCGCAGCACGGTCAGGTCGCCAAGCTTGACGCGACTGGCCGTGACACGCTGCGCGGTCTGATCCACAACCCACTCCCCCGTCACGTCGAGATACAGCGCCACGTCCGGACGCCCCGCCGTGGCTCGTGCCTGCCACGTCACGTAAGACGCCGACCGCGAAAGCACCTCCGGGTCGTTCGGCAGCAGCGGCGAGGTGAAGGTGAGCGTCAACGCCACGCCGGCCTCCTGGAATTCGTACACCGTACGCGTCGGCCAGACCGTGACAGCCTTCAAGGTCATCAGCGGCAGATCCGCCGGCGCTGCCCCCAGGATGCGATAGCACTGATCGTCGATCCGCACCTGCCCACTCATGGCATGCGTCGCCCCCGTCCAGTGCTGGCTCCAGCCGTGGGCCGGATGGTCGGTCACCGACCAGACGCTGAAGTATGGATCGTGAGTGATCAACGGGACAGCCGGCGGCCGGAAACCCGTTTCGCCGGCCACGGCCAGTGCCGACACCGCCAGCACCAGCAAAACCGCAAGAGAACTAAAGGCATGGAGCATTGCAAGGATCTCCTGGGCAACAACTTGGGTGATCTCGTTCGCGGAGCCATCAGAACCCGAGCCCGGTCCCAAAGCAAGCCACAAACTTCGTCCCGCCGCCCCTCAGCCCGTTGCCAGGGCTTGATGATCGCACTACAATTGATAATGAGAAGAGGTGATAAGTCTATGGCCAGACGCGTAGTAGAACGGGATACGTCTCAGCGACGTGCGATTCGCCAGGTCTTTCGCGAGGCGGACCGCCCACTCAGCACCCACGAGGTCCTCGAAGCCGCCCAGCGGTACAAGTCCAACATCGGCATCGCGACCGTGTACCGGACGCTCAAGCTGCTGCAGGACTGCGGCTGGCTCGCGGTGGTGCGCCTCCCCGGCGAACCGCCGCGCTACGAGGTCGCCGACAAGCCCCACCACCACCATTTCCACTGCAACCGCTGTGGACTGGTTCGCGAGGTGCCAGGCTCGGACGACCTACTCAATGCGCTGGTGCCGCCCGGCTTCGTGCTCGAGAACCACGACCTGGTGCTCTACGGGCAGTGCGAGGCCTGTGCCGCCAAAACGCGCTGAAACCGCCACCAGCGATTGCCGATTGTAATACCGCGTAATACAATCCCTGCGCCGGCCGCGGGCACCGTCCGCCCGGGCTGCGCACGACGAGGTCTCAGCAATGCCCGGCGCGAAACAGAAGGAAACGGTCGTCACGTTCAAGGCGGATACGTCGCTGCTGGAGGCGCTCAAGAGTGTCCCCAACCGCTCGGAATTCATCCGCGCCGCAATCTTGCGCGCCCTCGACAGCTTCTGCCCGCTTTGCGGCGGCACCGGCGTGCTGACGCCCAACCAGAAGACGCACTGGGAGAAGTTCGCCCGGCACCACGAGTTGCGCGAGTGCGACGATTGCCACGAGTACCACCTCGTCTGCGACCAGCACGGCGACGTACACGCCGACAACGCGAGCAAAGCCGGCGATGAGTCATGAAGCCGTAGCGCGGCCCAACGCCGCAGAGGTGTTTTCGACATGAGATCAACCGTCAGCGCCGTGTTGCTGCTGTTACTGGCGGTCGCGGGCGCGCCCGCCGCCGAGAAGCTCGACGTTGCCGTCAGCATCCCGCCGCAGGCGTATTTCGTCGAGCGCATCGGCGGTGACCGGGTCGAGATTCAGACGATCGTCGGGACCGGCCAATCGCCACACACCTACCAGGCAACCCCGAAGCAGATGATCCTGCTGTCGGGCGCAGATGTATACTTCCGCATCGGCACCGATTTCGAGCGGGCGTTCGTGCCGCGCGTCAAGCGCATGTTCGGTGACTTGCGCATCGTCGACCTGCGCCAGAACGTCCCCATGCGCCGGCTCGAACATCAGTGTGACCATGCGTCCTGCAGCCACGACCACCAGCATGATCACGGCACGCACCAGCAGCACCAGGAATCGCAGGAAGCAGCGGACCAACCGCCCGCCGCCACGATCGACAAGGACGACCGTCTTCTTGATCCGCATACCTGGTTGAGCCCGCGCCTGGTCAAGATCCAGGCCCGGACCATCTGCGACACGCTCGCCGAAATCGACCCGGCCCACGCCGAGACCTACCGCAAGAACCTGGCCGCCTTCCACAAGGACCTCGACAAGAGCCACGACGAGATCGCCACGGCCCTGGCGCCGCTCGAGGGCGAGAAGGTGTATGTCTTTCACCCGGCGTTCGGCTATTTCCTGGACGAGTTCGGGCTCAAGCAGGTGCCCGTCGAGATCGAAGGCAAGGAGCCCAGCGCCAAGCGGATCGTGGAGCTCATCGCGCAGGCCAAGGCGGACAACGTGCACGTGATCTTCGTCCAGCCGCAGTTTTCGAAGAAGGCGGCGGCGGCGATCGCCCGCGCGATTGACGGTGCCGTCGTGCCGATGGACCCCCTCGCCCGAGACTACCTGAACAACCTGCGTGACATGACCGAGAAGCTCAAGGCCGGTCTGACCCGAAAGTAGGCGAACTGCGTGGCCGCTGCTGCCCCTCAAACCGACGTCTCGACCGCCCCCCCCGTGATCGAGATCCACAACCTCGCGTTCGCTTACGAAAACACGACCGTCCTCGACAACGTCAACCTCACCATCCGCAAAGGCGACTTCGTCTGCATCGTCGGCCCCAACGGCGGCGGCAAGACCACCCTGCTGCGGCTGGTCCTCGGCCTGCTGCGGCCCGATCGCGGCACCGTCCGTGTGCTGGGCGAGTCGCCCACCGAGGCCCGCCGCCGCATCGGCTACATGCCCCAATACGCCCAACTCGACCCGCAATTCCCGATGCGCGTCATCGATGTGGTGCTGATGGGCCGCCTGTCCGGCTGGCGCGTCGGCCCGTTCCGGCGACACGACCGCCAGCGCGCCCGCGACGCCCTCGCCGAGGTCGGCATGCGCGACTTCGCCAGGCGGGCGTTCTCGGCGCTGTCCGGCGGGCAGCGGCAACGCGTGCTCATCGCCCGCGCCCTGGCCTGCCAGCCCGAGCTGCTGCTGCTCGACGAGCCAACCGCCAACCTCGACCCGCTCGTGCAGGACGACATGAATGACCTGCTCGATCGGCTCAACCGGCGGCTGACCGTGATCCTGGTGTCCCACGACGTCGGTTTCGTCGCGCGCTACGTCAAGACCGTCGTGTGCGTCAACCGTGACGCCGTCGTGCACGACGCCACCGAGATCAGCGGCGACTCGATCCGCGAGCTGTACGGCCACGACGTACGCCTCGTGCAACACGGCCACGACCATCCGCATTCGCACTGAGAGGATCCGCGTGCTCGAGTTCTTCCAGGCCCTGCAATCCGCCACCCTGCTCCAGGTCGCCCTCGCCGCCGGCCTGCTCGCCAGCGTCGCCGCCGGCGTGATCGGCAGCTACGTCGTTGTCCGGCGGATCTCCTACATCGCCGGTGGCATCGCCCACTGCGCCCTCGGCGGCATCGGCGTGGCGGCCTACCTGCGCGCAACCCAGGATTGGCCGGGCCTGCACCCGCTCTACGGCGCGGTCGCGGCGGCGCTGCTTTCCGCGATCATCATCGGCGTCGTCAGCCTGCGCATCCGCGAGCGCGAAGACACGGTCATCGGCGCTCTATGGGCCATCGGCATGGCCACCGGCGTCGTGTTCATGCTGCGCACCCCCGGCTACGGCATCGACCCGATGAGCTATCTCTTCGGTGACATCCTCATGCTCACCGCCAGCGACCTCTGGCTGCTCGGCATTCTCGACGTGGTCATCGTGGGCGTCGGGCTGCTGTTCTACAACCAGCTCCAGGCGGTCTGCTTTGACGAGGAATTCGCCCGCCTGCGCGGCATCAACGTCGAACTGTACTACCTGCTGCTGCTGTGCCTGGCCGCGCTCACCGTCGTGCTGCTGGTAAGCGTGGTCGGCATCGTACTGGTGATTGCCCTCCTCACGCTGCCGGTGGCCATTGCCTGGCGCTTCTGTGGCACGTTGTGGCAGATGATGCTGGCCGCGGTGGTGCTGAGCATGGTGTTCACCAGCGCCGGGCTGGCCCTATGCTACGAGCCCGAGCTGCCCCCCGGCGCCACCACGATCCTGCTGGCCGGCACGGTCTACGTCCTCGTCGTCCTGGCCCACCAAGCCTGGCGCGCCTTCCGGCCCAGGGGCAACAAGGCCACAACGTAACAAGGCCACAACGCGGCGACCGTCGCGTCCGGCTCGGCCCGGCTTCTGACTGAGAGCTGATCGCCGAAAGCTGACAGCTACTCCAGAACCACCGGCTCGATTCCCAGGTACTCGCATGCCGCCTTCAGCGCCGTCACGTGATTGCCGATGATCGCGTGAATGTGGTTGCTGCTGTAGTTTTCGCGCAGCGTCGCCAGCGAGATGTCGAACCGCGCGAACGCGTGCGGCCATTCGTACGTCGTCTGCTTGGCCAGCCGCTCTTCCTTCTGCCGCGCGACCTTCTCGAAGGAGCCGGTGAAGATGTGCATCAGGAAGTGCCCGCGCCGCCGCACGATGCGCGCAAACGTCACCTGCGGCGCCGGCGCCGCGTAGAACTGCACGCTGCCGCCGCCACCCCGGAAGTAGAACTCCGACGCCGGCCGGATGTGACACTCCTTCCAGTTCTTGCGGAAGTCCTTCGCCCGCTTGGCGAACCAGGGCGCGTGCTGGCCACTGTTCACCAGGTCGTACAAGTCCTCTTTCTCGTGATAATGCCGCAGGTCGGCAAACAGCGCCGGCGTCCCGGTCAGGTGGTGCATGAGCTGCATCGTCAGCGCCCCGTTGCTGTCGCACTCGGTCGCGCAGATGATCGGCTTCTTCTCTTCCTGCTCCCAGTCGGCGATGTCGTTGAGCAGCGCCTCCTGCAGGTCTGCAATGCACAGGTCGGGCCACTCGGTCATGTCGAGCTGCCCCGTCAGCCCGCAGAAATCGATTCCCTCCTGCTTGCAGAAGTCCTTCATCGCCAGGTACATCCGCACCTGCCGCGCCAGCGTGCCATCCACGCCCGGCGTGAGCTTCTTCCCGTCATAGTGGATCTTGCCACAGTGTTTCTCGAGCCAGTCGAGCCCCGCCGCGACCCGCTCGCGGCCGACCTTCTGTGCCATCTGCCACAGGTGCAGCTGCCCCCGGTGATACACGTGCACGCCGAACTGCTCCATCCACTGCGACGGATCGATGTGCCCCGTGTACATCCCCATGCTCGGCCCGTCGAACTCGCCGTAGCGCTGGCCGTGCAGCATGGCCGCGGCTCGCTCGCCGCGCGCCCGCTCGTCCGGGTCGTGCAGGTGCAGGAAACGCTCCACCTGCTGCTGCACGTCGCGCTTGCGAATGTCGCCCAGCACGCGGCCGAACGGCAGACCCATCTCGTCCAGCGTACCCGTCGACGCGAAGAACGCCACCCAGCCCGGGTGCGACGGCAGGATGTTCCCGATCAGCAGGATCGGCACCTCGGGAATCAGATTCGCCACCTGCGCCGTCAGATCCGGGAACGACCACACGCAGAAATTGAACACCACCACGTCCGGGTAGGCCATCGCCACCCGCCGCGCCTCCTTCTGCGCCGTGTCCCAGTTCCACACGATCTTCTTGGCCGCGACCACGTCGTGCTTCTTCCGCTTGAAGTAGGACACCAGCCGCTCCTGGAACATGCGGCAGTCCTTCTCGGTGGCCTTGGCTACGCGTGCACGTCCGTCAGTAAACGTGACAATCCCGATCTTCATGAGCCTGTCTCCACTCGCTGTGCGGGCGATTCGTGCTGCCGGCCGCCGCCGCGGCTCGCGAATCCGTATTAACGCCCACGCGGCCCGATTCCGCAAGCGCTACCCCCGCCCGGCACGCCGCGCCGCCTCACAAGTAGATCACGACGGCCAGCGCCGTGCCGACCAGTCCGAGCGCCATCCCCGCCGTCGCCTGCCAGCCCGGCGTCGGCGTCCCGCGCTGCCCCCAGCTCAACGCGGCCAGCAGAATCGCCACCGGACCCGGCAACACCAGGAACGAGGCCGGCACGCCGATCAGCCCCACGATGAGCGCCGCCACCCCCAGCTCGTGCCCGGCACGCTCCGTGCTCAGGCCCGGCAGCCCCGCCGCCGTGTACGGCACACCACACGCCTCACAGTAGTCCGCGGTGATCGGCGCGTGCGCGTGACAGCGCGGACACTCGATCATCGGCTCGCCGTCCGGACGACGCACCACGCGCGGCGCCCGGTGGCCGCTGGCCGCGTACGCGTGCATCGGCGTCGGGTCCTGCCGGTCGTCCTCGCTGAGCACCGCGCGCTCCGGCCGGCCGGTGCGGGGGTGTAGCGCCGGCACCGCGAATTGCGCATCGCATGTCGGACAGCGCGCCGTGTGCCCCGCCATCCCGCTGTGCGACGCCAGCAGCGACCGGCAGCGCGGACAGGCGAAGTTGAACCGGACAGTAGCCCCCCGCGTGGCCTTGAGGCCGCGAATCACGTCCCCCGCCGCGGCCAGTCGTGGTACATGGACCGCGGCGGCGCAGTGCGGGCAACTCAGGTCCCGGCCGAGCCAACCCGCGCGCGCCCGCATTTCCCCGTCACAATGCGGGCAGACCACGCGAAACTCGCCCGGTTGCGGTTCGGCCATCACTGGTCACCAGTGGAGTCGCGGCGGAGACCCCGGCCGCACTATACCGCGCCCCGGACGCCCGCGGCTACACAACCGGCGGCGGCTCTGGTAAGGTGTTGGGTCGTAGAGGCTTCTGAGAGAGTAATCGCGATGTACCAGCCGGGCCCGACCCAGACCAGAAAACTGCTCCTGCTCGCGTTGCCGCTGCTGCTCCTCGTGTGCAGCGGGTGCCACGCGATTGCGTTCACGACGCTCATGTGGGGCAAGGAACCCACCAAGACGATCAAGGCCGAGTACCCCTACCTCAAGGGCAAGACGGCCGCAATCCTGGTGCGGGCCGAGTGGGAGACCCTGTTCGAGTACGAGCAGGTGCAGCTCGAGGTCGCCGATCACGTCCGCGTCGCGCTCGAAAGCAACATCCCCGGCGTCGAGGTCGTCCCGCCGCGGCAGGTCGTCGACTATCAGCGCCGCTCACCCGACTGGGAACGCCACGACCCGGCCCGCATCGGCCAGCGCTTCGATGCCGAGCGTCTCATCGAAATCGACCTCACGCAGTACACCACCCGCGAACCCGAGAGCCCGCACCTCTATCGCGGGCACATCGCCGCCGTCGTGAGCGTCTACAACACGGCGTATCCCAACAGCGAGCCGGCGTACGTGACCGAGGTGCGCACCGTCTACCCCAAGGACTCGCCCGGGCAATGGGGGACCAGCGACAGCGCCATCCGCCTCGCCACCATGGAGGCGTTCGCCCAGGAAGTCGCGGGCCGTTTCTACGACCGCACCGTCAAGGACAAGTGAAAATGGCGCGCCGAGGACTGATGCTGCTGGCCCTGTCGTCGTGTGTCTGGGCAGCCGCCGGCTGCAATATCGTCGGCAGCGCCGTCTACATGCTCCATCCTCCGGTCATGAACGAGCGCGAAGTCGAGCTCGCCTCCGGTCGCCTGGCCATCTTCGTCGAGTACGCCCGCGCGCAGGACGAGAACCCCGTCTTCACGCGGACCTTCCACGAGCGCCTGACCGAAATCCTGCGCGAGTACGAGATCAACGACCGCGTCATCCCCGCGGAGGAGATCCTCCGCCTGCGCCAGGCCAACCCCGACTTTCAACGCTGGAGCGTGCAGCGCGTCGGTCGCGAGCTCGACGCCGAGCAGGTGCTCTACGTCCAGATTCGCGAGCTCAACCTGCGCTCCACGCCGACCAATCCCCTGCTCGAACCCGTGGTCCACATGCGCACCATGGTCATCGACCCGAACGTGCTGCCGCGCGCCGCCCGGCTGTGGCCCGATCGCAGCAAGGAAATGTACGGCCGCGAGGTCAGCCGGGCACGCCAGATCCGCGAGGCGGCCGACGACATCCTCGTCGACAGCGAGACGCGCAAGCTGGCACGTGAGGCCGCCTGGATGGTCGCCAAGCCGCTCATCCCCTACGACACCGAAGAGAAAGACCCCTGGGAGCCGTAAGGCATGACCGGCGCCGGGCTGATGCTTCGCTTCGGGTTGTTGCTGCCCGCCACGCTGCTGATCCTCGTGGCGGCCACCTTCCTCGGCCAGAACCCGATCTCCTGGCAGGACCTCACCGCCATCTCCTGGCACGACCTCTTCTCGTACGACCATCCCACGAACGTCTACTGGCACCTGCGCGTCCCGCGCGCCCTGCTCGCCGCCTGCGCCGGGGCCGGCCTCGCCATCGGCGGCGTCATCTTCCAGGCCATCTTCCGCAATCCCCTCGCCGAACCGTACACACTCGGCATCGCCAGCGGCGCCTCGCTGGCCGCCGCCGTCGGCTTCTTCACCGGCCTCGGCGGTTACGCCGCCGGCGGCATCCCCGTGCTCTCGCTGCTCGCGTTCTGCGGCGCCGTGGCGGCCATGGGCGGCGTGTTCCTCATCAGCCGCCTGCGCCCGCACACCGACATGGCCCGGCTGCTGCTGGCCGGCGTGTGCATCGCGTACATGTGCTCGGCCGGCATCCTGCTCGTCACCTTCCTCGCCGACCGCGCGATCACCAACGACATCGTCATCTGGATGATGGGTTCGCTCGGCCGGCTGCACGGCCGCGCCTGGTTCGAAATCCTCGTCATCCTCGTGCCCGTGCTGGCGTTCGCCGCCGCACGCCACCGCGCCCTGGACCTGCTCTGCTTCGGCCCGCACGTCGCCGCCACCCGTGGCGTCGCGGTCGACACCA
Source organism: uncultured Planctomycetales bacterium (assembly GCA_964448675.1). Taxonomy (GTDB): domain Bacteria; phylum Planctomycetota; class Phycisphaerae; order UBA1845; family Fen-1342; genus CAYUZU01. Next base: position 164,764 of record CAYUZU010000005.1, on the reverse strand, counting down.
CCATCTGGCTCAGCTTCGCCCTGGTCGGCCTGCTCACCGCGGTCATTGTCGCCAACTGCGGCCCGATCGGGTTCGTCGGACTGATGGTCCCCCACATCGGCCGCGCTGTCTTCGGCATCCGCACGCTGCCGCTGCTGGGCGGGGCAGCCCTCATCGGCGCGGGCTTCCTGGCGCTATGCGACGGGCTGGCGCGGTCCTATCCCATGGTCGAGCTACCCGTCGGCGTCGTCACGAACATTCTCGGCGCCGCCTTCTTCTTTTACATGCTCGCCACCCGCGACATCGCCCACACCGCCGTCCGCCGCTGACAAGCTGCCGCTCGGCGCCGCCGCCTCATCCCCCGCCGTCCGCTCGAGGAAGATCACCTGCATCCGGTTCATCCGCCGTCGATCCACCTCGCGCAGGCCCAGCAGCCCCGCCGTCGGAAAGTCCGTCCCCACCTCGTGCCGAAAGATCATCACCCCCGCCTCCCCCAGCACCAGCCCCAGCCGCTCCAGCAGCGTCCGCACCCGCGCCGTGTCCTGCACGTCTCGATACGGCGGATCGACGAACACCAGCCCGAACCCGCCGCTGACTTCCGGCGGCCGCAGCGTCCACGCGTTTTCCGCCAGCAGCTTGCCGCGCGGCCCGAGCTGCAGCCGCTTGATATTCTCGCGCAGACACCGCAGCGCCCGCCGGTCACGCTCGATGAAATAACACCGCGCCGCCCCGCGCGACACGGCTTCGATCCCCAACCCGCCCGTGCCGGCAAAGACATCGAGCACGTCGAAGTCCGGTAACCAGCCCGGCCGCCCCCAGCGGTTGCCCAGGATATTGAAGATGGTCTCCTTCACGCGATCCGTGATCGGACGCGTGTTGACCCCGGCCGGCGAACTCAACGAACGTCCGCGAAATTCGCCTGCAATCACGCGCAAGGTGCATCTCCGTAATCGGTTGCGGCCCCCGCCGCCCACACCAACTCCATCAGCCGCCTAGCTGATGACCGCCCGCCGGCGGACCGATACGCGTATTAAGATGATACGCGACCTGAGAACCATCATCGAGGGCTGGGATTTCGAGCCGGGCAAGATCTCGGTGCGAAAGATCATCGGCCGTGACGGCCGTGAGAAGATCCAGACGCGGATCGACCTGGGCGTGCTTCAGCTCGAGTGCGAGGGGCGCCCCGACGGCCAGCGGCCGCTGGGCCACGAGTCCCTGCTGGACTACCACGAGCAACGGCTCCGCGAGCACATCGAGATCTGCGGCGACGACGAGGACTTCATCCTCTCCCCCGAGGATTGCCGCGAGCTGCGCCACGAGGCTTACCTCTACTACCAGCGCTATCTCTCGCTGTTCGTGCTCGAGGAGTTCGACGGCGTCGAGCGCGACACCGCGCGCAACCTGCGGCTGATCGACCTCTGCCAGCGTTACGCCGCGACCGAGCCCGACCGCTCGGCCCTCAACCGCCAGCGCGGCTACGTGATGATGATGAACGTGCGCGCCAAGGCCTACCAGGCGGTCCATCGCGACCTGCACGAAGCCGCCCTCCGCATTATCGACGAGGGCATCGCCAGCATCACCGCCCTGGCCGAGCAACTCGAGCAACAGGCGGAGCACGAGGGCGAGCTGACCACTCTGCGCAACCTCCGCATCGAGGTCCTCAGCAAGATGCCCGAGGACGCCCCCGCCAAGCTCAAATGCGAACTGCAACGCGCCCTGGAGCTCGAAGACTACGAGCGGGCGGCCGAAATCCGCGACCGCCTCGCCGCCGGCACGTCCGGCCACAAGCGCCCGCGCTGCCCGGGCAGCGTCTGATTCCGCATTACGCTCGTGTCGCGCTACCGCGGACAAGGCCACCCGCGTTCAGTCAGCCAGTCCGTCGCTTCGTCGCTTCTTCTCCCTTCGCGCTTCATCATGACGACGCGGCCACCGCCGCCGGCTCGCCCTGCGCGAACACGTACCCATCCCCGCCGACGTCCACGGTGATCGCATCCCCCGCCGCGAAGTCGCCGGCCAGAATCCGCCTTGCCAGCGGGTTCTCGATCTGCTGCTGGATCAGCCGCTTCAACGGCCGGGCCCCGTAGACCGGGTCGTAGCCGTCGGCCGCCAGCCGATCCATGGCGGCGTCGCTGAGCGTCAGCGTCATTTCGCGGTTGGCCAGCCGCTGTCGCAGCAGCGCCACCTGCCGATCGACGATGCCGCGCAGGTCCTCGCGGGACAACCGATGGAACACGACGACGTCATCGACACGGTTGAGGAACTCGGGGCGGAAGTGCTTCTTGAGCTCTTCCTTCACGCGCAGCTCGATCTCGAGTTGCGGTGCGTCGCCCTCGGCTCGGTCCGCGACCGCCGCGATGTGCTCGGACCCGATGTTGCTCGTCATCACGATGATCGTGTTGCGGAAATCGACCGTACGGCCATGGCCATCGGTCAGGCGGCCATCGTCGAGCACCTGCAACAACACGTTGAATACGTCGCGGTGCGCCTTCTCGATCTCGTCAAAGAGCACCACGCTGTAAGGCCGCCGATGCACCGCCTCCGTCAGGCGGCCACCCTCTTCATAGCCGACATACCCGGGTGGCGCGCCGATCAGGCGTGCAACCGAGTGCTGCTCCATGAACTCACTCATGTCGATGCGCACGAACGCGGCCTCGTCATCAAACAGAAACTCCGCCAGCGCCTTGCACAGTTCGGTCTTGCCCACGCCCGTCGGTCCCAGGAAAAGGAACGACCCGATCGGTCGTTGCGGGTCGCCGAGGCCCGCCCGGCTGCGGCGCACCGCATCGGACACCACGCGTACCGCCTCATCCTGGCCGACGACGCGCTGGTGCAGCCGGTTCTCCATGCGGATCAGCTTCTCCTTCTCGCCCTCGAGCATGCGCGACACCGGCACGCCAGTCCACTTGCTCACGACTTGCGCGATTTCCTCGGCGGTCACCTCTTCGCGCAGCAGGCCGCCGCCACTGGCGTGCAGATCGGTGAGCTTCTGCTCGCGATCGCGGAGTTGCCGCTCCAGTTCCGGCAGTTCGCCATAGCGAATGCGTGCCGCCGCCTCCAGATCCCCGCGGCGCTGCGCGTCATCGAGCTCGGTCTGCTTGCCGTCGATCTGCCCCTTGATGGCCTTGATGGCGTCGATGGCGCCCTTCTCGTTTTCCCAGCGCGCGGTCAGGCTGCGATCCTGCTCGCGCAGCTCGGCGAGTTGCTTCTCGACGTTCTCGAGCTGCTTGCGGCTGGCGTCGTCCTTCTCTTTCTTGAGCGCCTCGCGCTCGATTTCGAGCTGCATGATGCGCCGCCGCAGTTCGTCGAGCTCGCTCGGTAGCGAGTCGTTCTCGATGCGCAGACGCGAAGCGGCCTCGTCAATGAGGTCGATCGCCTTGTCGGGCATGTGTCGATCGGTGATGTAGCGCTGCGACAGCGTCGCTGCCGCCACCAGCGCCGCATCCTGGATTCGCACGCCGTGATGCGCGTCATACCGCGGCTTGAGCCCGCGCAGAATCGCAATCGTGTCCTCGACGGTCGGTTCGCCGACATAGATCGGCTGAAAGCGCCGCTCCAGCGCCTTGTCCTTCTCCACGTGCTGGCGGTATTCCTCGAGCGTCGTCGCACCGATGCAACGCAACTCGCCTCGCGCCAGCGCCGGCTTCAGCAGGTTTCCCGCGTCGGGCGACCCCTCGGTGCGGCCGGCGCCGACGACGGTATGCATCTCGTCGATGAACAGAATCACCTGCCCATCACTCTCGATGACCGCCTTCACGACCGCCTTGAGCCGTTCCTCGAATTCGCCGCGGTACTTCGCGCCGGCGATCAGCGCACCCATGTCCAGCGCAACGACCTTCTTGTCCTTCAGCGCCTCGGGCACGTCACCCGCCAGAATTCGCTGCGCGAGCCCCTCGACGATCGCCGTCTTGCCCACACCGGCCTCACCAATGAGCACCGGGTTGTTCTTCGTCCGCCGCGCCAGCACCTGCATACACCGGCGAATCTCCTCGTCGCGCCCGATCACCGGATCCAGCTTGCCTTGCCGCGCCGCCTCCACCAGGTCACGCCCGTACCGCTTCAGCGGCTCATAGGTATCCTCCGGGTTCTGTGACGTCACGGCGGCCGTCCCGCGCACCGCCTTCAGCGCCGCCAGAATATCGTCCTTGCCGGCGGCGTTGAGCTTGAGCACCTCCTGCGCATCACTCGGCACCTCCGCCAGCGCCAGCAGCAGATGCTCGGTCGAGATGTACTGGTCCTTCATCTGCTGCGCCTGCTTCTCGGCCGCACCCAGCACGTCCATGAAGCTGCGATGCGCATTGAGCGAGCCGCCACTCTGCTGCGGCAGGCGGCCGATCTCGGTTTCCACCATGCGGCGCAGCTGATCGACGGGCACGCCGGCCTTCTCGAGGATGGGCGTCACGATGCCGCCGTTCTCACCGCCCGCGGCCGTGACGAGGGCCGCGAGCAGGTGCAGCGCGGTCACCTCGGGGTTTCCGCGGTTCTGCGCGAGCTGCTGGGCGGCCTGGACCGCCTCGGCCGCCTTGATCGTAAATCTGTCCTGTTGCATACGACGTACTCCCTTCTGGCAGGGGTTGCCTGCCAGGGACCTAACATGCACGTCGCGTGCCAGGGGGCACCCAGTCGTAAACATTGACAAATAAACAACTTATGGCTGAGCTTCCGCCCGCCCCCCTGTCAAACTGACATCCCCGCCGACAGGCCGGCCCCGCTACCGAGCCCCTCCAGCCCGCGCCTACCAGCCCTAGCGCCTTCGCAGCAGCCCCAGCCCGACCAGCGTCAGCACTGCGACCGAAGCGGGCTCCGGCACCAGGCACACGCGGAAACCGACATTGGGCTCATGACTGCTTGGCCAGGTGCCGGCACGGTGCGCCGCGTGCAGCGCGTCGCCCACAGCGTGGAACGAGCCGCCCCGCAAGCCACGACTCCCACTGGCCAGCACCGCTTCATTCCACTCCCAAACGTTACCGCCCTGATCGAAGCTGCCACAGGGGCTGGCCGAATTCTCATGGGCGCCGACCTGGGTCCGGTGGTATGGCGGCCCGATCGTGTAGCCGGACACCAGGAACGTCGCGTTGTTGCCCGGGTCCGGTTCGACGAGCGCATTGCTCGGCAGCGTATCACTGCTCGTCGGGTAGTCGAAGTAGTTCGCCGTCGCACCGTCGTTGTAGTGATACGCCGCCTTGTACCACTCGTCCTCCGACGGAATCGCCCACGTTGCGCCGGGCTCGCGCGCGACAGCCAGCAGCTCCTCGTTGCTCGTCGCTCCGTCCAGGCGATACGCGCCGTCTTCGGTCGTGCCCGGCCCCTGCGCACCCGTCGGCTGGCCGTTGTGCAACCAATTGCTGAACCGCGCCGCATCACCCCAGGAAACGAAGTTCACCGGCCGGTCGGCCCAATCCTGCGGCACACTGTACGAGTAACCACCTGGCAAACCGCTGCGCCGGATGTTGCAGCCCTGGAACGCCAGCGGCAGCCCACTGTCAATGTCCATGCGTTCGTCATACAGGTCATAGGGATCCGCCGCCGCGACGGCATTTAGAAACGCGCAGTACTGCCCGGCCGTTACCTCGTATTTGCCGATGCCGTAGGCGTAATCCACCGCGCCGCAGAGCCGGTCGGGACCAGAACCCCCGTAACTCTCGCCAGACCATTCACCGCCGTTTCCCGCGCTGCCAACTGTGACGGTCTCGAGCATCACACCGGCCGAAGCATCGATGCCGGCGCACGCCGCCACCATGGCGAACAGGGAACCAATTCGCTTCAACATACGAGTCTCCTCATTTTTCGTCCGCCGCGGACCCCGAGCAGCATCGGTGAGCAAGGGCACGGCGCCCGGCCGGTGGAGCCCTCCGCTGAGAAAACAGGTAAGCCAATAATGTATAGGCACCGCCTTCGACAGACGTCAAGACCGGCCTCTCCCCGCAACCGCGCCGGGTGCCATGGGCCTGGCTTCGCCGGACCTGCGCCGGCACCGGGCCCCTGCCTCTCTCGGCCGCCCCGCAACCACCGCCGGTGCCCTTTCCGCATCGACCATTTTGCATTTTGCATTGTCGCGCAGCGGCCGCGCCTCCCGCGCGCCCCCGTCCTGCCGCTAGAATGCCGCCCCATGACCACCGAACTCGCCCAACCCGATTGGCACCTCCCGCCGCTGTCGGCCGCCGATTGCAGCCCCTTCGGCGACTTCCCGCGACTGATCAACGAACAGAAGGCGGCCGTCTGGCGTGCCGCGCAAGACGGCCGGCCGACCCGCACCCCCGTCACCATCGCCACCAACAACCGCGTCTTCCTGCTCGACCGGCGCTTTGACGCCGCCGGCCTTGACTACCGCCAGGTCTTCACCGACCCCGCCGCCATGCTCATCGCGCAGCTCCGCTGGCAGTACATCTGCCGCCAGCGCTACCACCTCTTCTGCGACCACGACACCGGCCTGCCCGACGCCTGGAACGTGCCCATCGACTTTCAGAACGTCTACGAAGCCGCCGCCCTCGGCACCCCGATCGAATACCCCCCCGACGAGATCCCCGTCACCCGCCCCATTCTCAACGACGACAACAAACGCGCCATCTTCGACGTCGACATCGACCACCCCCTCGCCGCCGGCTTCCTCCACCACACGACCACCCTCGGCGAACAGGCCGCCGAACTCGCCCGCCGCCACACCTTCTTCGGCCGACCGATCCGCGTGCAGCCCTACGTGCCGACGGCCAGCGACGGCCCGCTGACGGTCGCGATGAACCTCCGCGGGCCCGCAATCCTGACCGACCTCCGCCGCGATCCCGACTATGCCCGCGACCTGTTCGCCTTCATCGTCGCCGCCGGCCTGCGCCGCCGCGCCACGGCCCTGCACCACTTCGACCAGCCCGACACCGGCGAAATCTGGCTCGCCGATGATTCCGTCGCCATGCTCAGCACGGCCGACTACCGCCGCCACATCCTGCCACACCACCGCACGTGGTACGAGACGATCGACCGCGGCCACGTCCGCCCCCGCTGCATGCACCTCTGCGGCGACGCCACGCGCCATTTCGTCACCATGCGCGACGAGCTCGGCATTCGGACTTTCGACACCGGCTTTCCCGTCGATTTCGCCAGCCTGCGCCAGAATCTCGGCCCCGATGTGCTGATCCTCGGCGGCGTCGAAGTGCCGCTGCTGCTCCACGGTACGCCGGACGACGTCTACACCCGCGGTCGCGACATCCTGCAATCCGGCATCACTGCCGGCCGCTTCATCCTGCGCGAGGCCAACAACCTGCCGCCCGGCGTACCATGGGTCAATCTTGCCGCGATGTACCAGGCCGCCTTCGACTTCGGGACTCGCGACCATGCCTAAGCGAACCCGCAAGCGACACTCACACGGCGCCGGCGCGCCGGAATCGCGCCGCCACCACCGGCGACCACCAAAGCTCTGCCCGCACGTCATCCTGGAGGGCACGCGGCTGACGTGGAAGACCGAGATCGCGTTCGCACTCAACGAGCACCCGCGCATCACCGGCCCGCGCAAGTATCGCTATCACAACCCGCTCATCTCCGCGGAGTGGTGCGGCTTCGTCAATTACCCGTGGGGGCGCGGTCTGATCAACTTCGACCCCGACACCGAAGAAGACCGCGCGCTGGAGACCTACGCGACGTGGCTGCGGCTCTTCCAACTGCTGCCGTACTACGCCTGGATTATCGACCGCTTCCACATTGCCACGCGCGCCTATCAATGGCTGCACCACGGCTGGGACTACGATTTCACCTGGCTCGAGCGGCCGCTGGCGAAGCTCAACTTCCGGCTGGTGTTCTGCACGCGAGCGCCCGACTCGTTCGCCCGCGCCCGCCGGCGCCGGCTGCGCGTGTCCGGCAACCCGACGCAGTACGACGACCTGGCGCCGTTCATTGAAGAACAGGCGCTCATGCGCGACCTCGTCGCCCAATCCAGGCTGCAAGTCCTCGAGCTCGACGTCTCTGACGATGATGTGCCCGCCGCGGTCGAGCGCATCGCCGACTGGCTCGAACACACCGGCGGCCTCGGCCTGGCGGACGAATGCGGGCGCGGCACAGTTCCGCGCCTCTCCCGGTAGGACATGGCTCCGCTTTGGTTGCGGCGGCCGACGGCCCGTCGGCCGCGCCCCGACAGGAACTCCCCTCGCCAAGCGGTTATCCTGATAGCGCGACGGATGCCGCCGCGGAACGAACAAGGGGCACCTGATGACTTCACCGCCAGACGACGTGTCGCGTGTCGAGCAACTGCTGTGGCAGCGCGTCTCGTGGGCATGGACCGGCATCGTGCTCAAGCTCGCCATCGGCGTGCCGCTGCTCTTTCTCGGGCCGGCGGTGCTCGCGTCGATCTTCTGGGTCGTGCAGTGGCAGTTCGACCACTTTTACGCCGGCTGGCTCGCGCTCTTCGGCGTACTGTCGCTGATCATGATCCCGCTGATGGTGCGGATGGAGCTGCGCGGCGGCGACGGCTTTCTGATGAGCGCGTTGCCGGAGCGGCCCGCCGGCTGGTCCCGCGCGATGCTCGTCGGCGGCCCCGCCGGGCTGTCCGTCGCTACCGCCCACGCCCTGGCCAACCCGCGCGCCCTCACCGCCGGCCCGGTCGAGGTCTTCCTCACCGGCCCGCGGCTCGTCGTGCAGACCGTGCAGCAGCTCCGCGCTCGCCGTGCACTGGCCGGCGTGCCCATCCGGCGCGCCGCCGAAGTGGTGTGTACCCTGCAGCGATACGACCACGGCCAACCACCCCGGCGACTCTGTGCCCCCGGCGAGCGCGAGGAAGATCTCGGCCCCGTGCTGGCCTGGCTGGCACTGCATGACTGTGTGGGGATTCGTGCGGACCGCGAACGCGTCTTCCTGTACTCGGCGTTTCGCGCGGCGGTGGCGGCCGCGCTGCGGACATGAGGCCGCGGCGCTAGTTGCCGTCCAGCACTTTGCCGAGGCCGCCGAGAATGCTGCCCTCGCCGGTCTGCTTGCCGGTCGCGCCGCCGGTCGCGTGGATCCGATCCGCCAGCCGCACGAACGGCAGCGATTGCAGCCAGACGTCACCCGGCCCGACCAGCGTCGCGAAGAACAGCCCCTCGCCGCCGAACAGTGTGTTCTTGATGCCGCCGACGAACTTGATGTCGTACTGCACCGACTTCTGGAACGCGACGATGCAGCCCGTATCGACCTTCAGCATCTCGCCGGACTGCAGGCGCCGCTGATGCAACGTCCCGCCGGCGTGCACGAACGCGAGGCCGTCGCCCGACAGCCGCTGCAGAATGAAGCCCTCACCGCCGAACAGCCCGGCGCCGATTTTCTTGTTGAAGGCGATGCCCACCTGCACGCCGCGGGCGGCGCAAATGAACGAGTCTTTCTGGCACAGGATCTCGCCACCGAGCTGCGGCAGGTCCATCGGGATGATCTTGCCAGGATACGGCGCCGCGAACGCGACCTGCTGCTTGCCCGGCCCCTGTCCGGTGAACGTCGTCATGAACAGTGACTCGCCAGTCAGCGCCCGCTTGCCGGCACTGAGCACCTTGCCGAAGAAGCCCTGGTCCTGGGCGCTCGGATCCCCGAACCTGGTCTCCATCTCGATGCCGGCGGTCATGTACATCATCGCACCGGCTTCGGCGATGACGACTTCGCCGGGGTCGAGCTCCACCTCGACGAACTGCATGTCGTCGCCCGTGATCTTGTAGTCGATTTCGTCACTGCGCCGCGTGGTCGGCACGGGCGGACGGACGGATGTGACCTCTGCCACATCCGAGCGCAGCGCCGGTATGTGCCGGGCCGCCGTCCACGAACTGAGCCCCGGCCCATAGACCAGCGTGTCGTCGCCGTTCAGGGTCGGCAGCTTGCCGATCAGGTCTTCGCGCGCGAACGGACCGAACGACTCCCCGCCACTCGCATAGAACCACTCCGGCTTGGCCATCCCCAGGCCCTCCTCCTGCATCGTACCTCGCTCGCGGCGCGGTATGCGTCGCGCGCCGGTCCGCGCCGGCAACAACAACTGTTGCGCGCGGCGGCATCACCCGCCAGCCGGCTACTTCTCCAGCGGCTGCGGTTCGGCCGGCTCGTCACTTCCCGCTTCCTGCTCCGCCGTCGGTGGCGGGCGGAGTGCCGGCTCGTCCTCGCCTTCCATGGGCGGCAGCAGGGAATCCTCCGGCTCCTCGTCGGGCAACGGCCGTGGCTGCGGGGCCCCCGCGTCCGTATCCAGTGGCTCCATGCGCGGCGGTTCGTACTCCGGCAAATCGACGGGCGGCGGCCAGTCGCTGAGCGGGGCGCGTTCGCGCGGACGCCGGATCACCTGGTTGGCGCCGACCTCGTTCGTGCGAATCACGAGGTAGTCCGGGATGCTCACGGTGTTCTCGTTGCCCCAGAACTCGATCCGGTTCAGCGTGGCGCCATCCATGACGGTGACCGTCGAGCCGTCGCCGAGCAGCGACAGCTTGTGCACGCGCGAACCCTCCAGCACCGTCAGGTTCGCTTGATCGCCGATGATCCGCACGTCGCCGAAAAACTTCGCTGACCGCGTAATGCCGTGCCCCATGATCTGATGTGTGGTTCGGCATCCGGTGGCCGCCATCACCATCGTCAGGACGGCTGTGCCCAGCAGGAACCTTCTCATGGCATCGCCCTCGCTAGCTAGCATTCCAATACCCGTGTCTTCGACCGCGCCTTTATCCGTTGGCGTCCACGAGGCCCGTAGAGTGTACCGAGCGACAACGCGACAGGCCAGCGCAGCGGACGGCAACTGACGACTACTTTGCGGAGGACCCCGCCACGTCCGCCTCGTCCCCGCCGCGCAGCCAGCGCAACACGCGCCGCCGCAACTGGGTCAACGGCCGCGCCACCCAGCGGTGCAGCCGGATCCAGATGCTCACACGCTCCACCGTGCGCCGCTCATCATCATTGAGCAGGTCCGGCCGCAGACGCCGCTTGTGCTTCAGGCAGTGGTACACGTCCGCCTGCTGAAAGCGACGCAGCAGCCACCGCGCCGGCGACCAGCGGCGCCAGCCCGTCGGCGGCCAGTGCAGCGAGATCTGGAAGTCGATCAGGTGCGGCCGACCGTCCTCCCCCACCAGGATGTTCTGCCGCTTGTTCAAATCGACATAGGCCATGTGACGCGCATGGATCTCTGCCAGCAGCGTCTGCAATTCATCAAAGAAGGTGTCCCCCACCATTTCGCGCCGCTGCAGTGGATGCCCCGGCACGAAAGCATGCATGAAGCCCGTATCTCCCACGCGCCCCATCAGACGTGGCACACCCCGCAGGTCCTGGACGCGCGCATACAGCGTCACCTCGCGCCGCGCCAGAAACCGCCCGACCCACTTCAACGGCAACGGGCCGGCCCCATGGCAGCGCCCAAGCTTCAACACCGCCAGTCCCGCAGATCCCTCGTACAAACCCGTCGCCGCAAAGAAGTCGTGCTTGAACGTCTCCCGCCAGCGATAGACCGCGCCGTCACACTCGACCTGGGCGGGCATCGCCGCACCGGGCAGGGCATACAGCCAGCGATGGCGAAGCTTGGGCGTGGCCGGCGGCGTGTTCTTGGGGACCTCGTTCACGCGGCCCATTATGCGAAGGGCGGCCGGCAGTGGCAAACGTCACGCAGCCGTCATCGCGCACGGCAACCGCACGACCGCCATAGCAGCGCACCGCCGGCCTGCAGCGGTTCCAGCTATTTGTTAGGAAAAAGTTCGGAAATGGGTGATTCTGTCCCATTAAAAGGCGTGCGGCACCCTGTGGGTATTGGCGCGGTCTGAGGGTGCCGCAGCGAGTGGAAGCAAGTTGTTGTCAGGAAAGCACTTGTGATCTTTCGTGCTTCCAGTCCCTAGTCGCCCGACTAGCAACCATCTGTAGTATAACAGCCGGCGCAGCACTTTCAACATCGAAAACCCAACCCCGGATCAAGATTTAGTGAATTCCGTCTCAGTCCACCCCCAACACGTCCGATAGCTCCCCCCGCAACGCCGTCCCCAATGACCCGAGTCCCGTTTCCGGCTCGCCAGCGAGGTAGGCGTTCAAATCGAGAAACGTCTCCCGTGCCGGCCCGCGCGGGAAATCTTTCGCCAGGCAGACTGCCGCCTCCGCCAGCACCGCGCTCGCCGGCAACGCCCCGCGTCCCCGCAGCAGCCGGAGCGCCGCCCACGCCCGCTCCGGCCCGCGGGCATGCTCGATCGCCTTGCCGCGGGCCGCCCGCCGGGCCCATCTGACCGCCGCCCCATGGGCCCCCTCGCGTAATGCCACGAGCATTCGCGCGTAACACGCCAGGGGGTTTGTGGCGTCCGCCGCCAGCACCGCCTCCGCGGCGGCCACTGTCCCGGCGTCGTCCGCCAGCGCCAGGGCCCAGACGCGATACGCCTGAAACGCCCGGTGCTTCGGCTCGTGCGACAGCGCCGCCGACCAGGCGGCCACGGCCTCCGGCATCTGTCCCACCTGTAGGCAGGTCTCGTGAAAGCCGCGCAGCGCGGCGTAGTGCGTCGGGTGGTTCTCGATGATCGTGTGGTAGGCTGCCCCGGCCTGCACCCAGTTGTGGCTGCGCAGGTGGTATTCGGCGACCACAAGCCACGCCCGCGTGCTGGTCGGCTCCTCATCGAGCACATCCCGCACCAGCTCGAACCCCGCCGCCCCCTGGCCATACCGGATTTGACACAGCGCCATACCCAGTCGAGCTGCCCGCGTCGGCTGCGGCGCGTCAAACGCCATCGCAATCTTCGCACACCCCTCCGCGTCGCGCTGCAGCACGAACAGCAGCAGACACCCGTAATCCGCGAAAAACGCCGCCTGCGCCGGCGAACCCGGCATCAGCCGTCGCTCCGCTCGCTCGAATGCACTGGCCGCCTCTGCCGGCCAGTCGAACTGTGCCAGGGCGCGTGCCTGGGCGTACCAGGCCTCGAAGCGCTCGGGGGCCAGCTGGACCGCCGCTTCTGCGTGCGCCAGAGCCTGGTCGGCGCGACCGACGGCCAGCCATAGATCGGCCAGCATCGCGTAGTAAGCGCCCTGCAGCGCCGGCGTGCGGAAACGTGTCGCGTCGTGCTGGTGCCTCGGCTGGCTTCCCGGCAACGCGCTGATGATCAGGGTCCGCTGGGGCGTATTCGCCGGCAGCGCCCCGCGATCGTGCTCGGCGACAGGATGCGTGCCGGCAAAGCGATACGCCGCCGCCAACGCAGCCGCCGTTCGCGGGTCGTGTGGGAAGCGTGCCGCCAGTTCCTGCGCCGCGACCACCGTTCCGCGAGTTACCAGCAGCCGCCCGGGCGTCACGGTCAACAGACCGGTCGCCATCAAAACCGTCAATCCCGCCGCACCACCCAGATACGGCACCGGCCGCGCACTGGGCACTCCTCGCATCGCGGCCAGCCCCACGGCCCCGAACAGCCCGACGATCGGCAGGTAGAACACGGCGTCGCACAGCCGTTCCTGCCCCGCCCACAGCACGTTGTTTCCCAGCAGCGCCACCCAGGCAAGCAACGCGGCCGCGGTCCACCGCCAGCGCTGCAACCACAACCCCACGCTCAACGCCACGCCGCCAGCGAGCAACACGAACCCGATGGTCGGCCCGATCCCCGCGGCGTTCGGCTCGACGCTCAGGTACTTACTCAGGTAAGACGTCCCCAGGTACGCCGTGCGCAAGTCCAGCGGCACGACCAGGTTCTCGAACAGCAGCGGAACTGATTCGCACCACAGCGCCGCCCCATTCGCCGTGTCGCACAGCCACGGGGCCGGGCCCGCGCCAGCCGCCGGCAAACGCAGCGGCACCAACGACAGCAACGCGAGAATGGCAGCAACCCAACACGTTCCACGTCGCGACGCGCTGCGCCACCCGACCTGCGCCGCCGCCAGCAGCAACGCCACCAGTGCCCAGCCTGCCACCGGCTGGCACAGACCCGCCAGGAGCAGCGCCACCGCGCTCCCCGCGAACCACGCCCCCGAAAGCTCCCGCTGCAGCGACTGCAGGTACAGCCCCCACGCCAGCAGCAGCAGCACGGTGCCCAGTAGCAGCGCCCGGCCGTCTGCGCCGCCATAGAGCGACGCGAACATCGGATGCACCACCCACAACAGCGCCAGGCACCAGCCGATCACCGTCGCCGCCCGCGGCCGCTCCGGGCGGGCTGCGCGAATCAGCGCCGCCAGCACCCACCACGCCAGCAAGCCGCCCACCGCATGGAGCAGCAGGTTCGTCCGGCGAAATGCCAGCGCCGCGCCGCCGGCCTGTTGTCGCTCCAGCGCGAGCGACAGGCGCGGCAGCGGCTGGTAGGTGCCCGCCCAGGTGGTGGTGACGGCGCGCCGCAGCGCGACCGGCCAACCTTCGTCTTTTCGTTCGATCGCGGCCACGGCCGGATCGTGCAGCACGCTGGCGGTTTCGGTGGCCGTCCATGGTGCGTCGAGCGCACGGAGCCCGGGCAATAGCGCCCCCGCGAGCAGCGGCAGCATAAGCAGCAGGAGCAGCGCCAGCGAAATCGGACGTGGCGCCGCCTCAGCAAAAGGCTCAATCGGGCGCGACGAATTGGAGTTGGCGGGTCTCACAGCGCTTTTTTATCCCGCGGCGCACGGCCTGCCGCAAGCGCCGAACGCGGGGCGCTGCGCGATCGTAGCGCGTTGTTGATGCGGATTTAACCTTGCCCCGCACCGCGTGCAACTTTACAATTCACATAGGGATAGGTACAGAAGCCCGTTTTTGTGGTGCATCCGTCATGTCAGAGGTTGCCGGTGTATCGGCCCTATCAACCAGCGTCCTACTGCTGAATCGCCTCTACATGGCGGTGCGGGTGATTTCGGCCCGCCGGGCCATGACCCTGCTCTACACCCAGCTGGCCGAGGTGGTCTCGGTCGACGACGGCAGTTACCTGTCCTACGACTTCGACGACTGGGTCGAGGTCAGCCAGGCCAAGCACCGGTTCGAGCCCGAGCGGCACGACTGGATCTCCACCGTCCGTTTTCAGATCGCGGTGCCCAAGATCGTCCGCCTGCTGGATTACGACAAGGTGCCCAGCGGCAATGTCAAGCTCAACCGCCGCAACCTGTTCGCCCGCGACCACAACCGCTGCCAGTACTGCGGCAAGCGCTACCCGACCAGCGAGCTCAGTCTCGATCACATCGTGCCGCGCTCGCAGGGCGGCGGCAACACGTGGGAGAACATCGTCTGTGCCTGTGTGCGCTGCAATGTGCGCAAGGGCGGCCGCACCCCCGAGCAGGCCAACATGAAGCTGATCACCCCCGCCCGGCAGCCACGCCGCTCGCCGGTGCTGACGATCAAGCTCTCTGACGCCCGCTACGCGAGCTGGAAGCAGTTCCTCGATTTCGCCTACTGGAACGTCGAACTCAAGTAACCCGGCTTGACAACCCTGCTGATAACGCCGTATCGTCGCGCCTTGGGCCAGGACCATGGCCCCGGTTGGACGCTGATTCTGCGGGACGCGCATCATGTCTGTCGAACAATGGTCGGACACCATCATCCTCGCCGAGCTGGCGGACGATCCCCAGTTCTCCGACGACCTCACCGCCGTCATCGACCAGTGTACGAATGACCCGCGGCAGGACGTGCTGCTCAACATGGCCAACACGACCTACCTCAATTCCTCCAACATCGCCAAGCTGCTCAAGCTGCGCAAGCTGGTCACGATCAGCAATCAGCGCCGCCTGCGCCTCGCGGGTGTGAACACGCGCGTGTGGGGCGTCTTCCTCGTCACCGGCCTCGATCGCATCTTCGAGTTCGCCGACGACGTGCCCAGCGGCCTCGCCGCCCTCCAAATGGGAGAGTGAGTTTCTTCATTGCTCCCGTTTTCGCGCACGGCTACCATGCCCGCCGTGGCCGAACCAAACCCGCTCTCTTGCGCGAAGTTGCCGATCCATGGCTGAATCCCCGTCCGCGTTCGAGCTCGATCCGGCGACGTATGATGCGCTGATCGACTGGCCGCGCCGCCTGGCGCGCGAGGAACCGTTTTACCGCCGGCTCTTCAGCGATCACGACGTGCGCCGCGTCGCCGACGTCGCCTGTGGCACCGGCCACCACGCCGCCATGTTCCGCGACTGGGGGCTGGCGGTGCTCGGGGCGGACTTGTCGCCGGTCATGATCGATTACTGCCGGGCGCGTCACGGCGAGTCGGACACGCTGCGCTGGACCGTCCGCGGCCTGGGCGAGTCCCCGCCGCCCGGTGAGCCGTTCGACGCGGTGCTCTGTGTTGGCAATTCTCTGCCGCTGGTCGAGAGCATTGCGGACGTGACGCGGGCATTGCGCGGCATGATGGCGCTGCTCCGGCCGGGCGGGGTGTGCGTGGTGCAGGTGCTGAACCTGTGGCGGCTGCGTGAGGGGCCGACGCTGTGGCAGAAGTGCCAGCGGCTGCGTGACACCGACCGCGACCGCGTCATCCTCAAGGGTGTGCATCGCGCCGGCGAGCTGGGGCACATCGACTTTGTCGAGCTGACGTTGCACGGGGACACCGTCGACGCCCACACGCACACGTCCGAGCTGCTCGCGCTGCGCGCCGACCGGCTGTTGCTCGCCGGCCGCAGTGTCGGCGGCCAGCAGGCCGAGCTCTTCGGCGATTACGAGCGCAATCCCTTCGACGCGGCCGGCAGCACCGACCTCATCATGACCTGCCAGCGCGCATAGCGACCGCGGACCACGGGCGCCGATGGCCTCGATCAGTGCATCGCGACAAGGGGATGAGGCGCACCGCCCGCATCTTCCACTGGCCATTGGTAACTGGTCAATCCCCCGACACCGGCTCGAATTCCGGCACCTGTGGCGGCCAATAGACGATGTCGTCGCACTCCTCGGTGATCTCGCCGCCGTCGTCGCGCTGGTTCGGCCCGACGCTGTACAGCTCGAAGCTGTCGCGCGTGTAGTGCACGCGATACAGCAACGGCTTTCCACTGAAGCCGTCGACCGGCACGGCCGGCAGAAGCTCGGGCACGAGCTCTTTCAGCCGCGTCGGCCAGCGGTCATGCTGCGCCCGATACGCGTGCGCCGCCAGCACCGTGTCTACCGCCGCCCGATCGGCCACCAGGCGGCAACGCAGGACGAACTGCTGTTTCAGCGGCCGCAGGCCACTCATGCTCCACGTGGCCAGCGTGGCCACGGGGTCGCCGTCAATCAGCGCGGCACGGCGCCGCGCGAACGATTCCGCGTCGCGCAGGGCTTCGTGCGGCGGCCGCTTCGCGTACGCTCGCCATAGCGCCAGTAACGCTCGATTCACCTCCCACGACGCGTCGACCGACGACTTCTGCAGTGCGACCCGGTATGCGGCTGCATCGGCGTACGGTGGTTTGCCGATGGGCGCCACATCATCGGCCGACGGATCCGGGCCCGCGATACCCGCCAGGGTTTCCGGCATCGCGATCAGGCTCTCCACAATCTCGCCGACCTTTGGGTACTTATCCGGCGCAGCGGCCCATTGGTACTGTGATTCGACATAGTCCCATTCGATCAGCAACGTGACCTTGCCCTCGACTTCGTCGGCGCACTCTGGCTCGCGCTCCGCCTGAATCCGTTGCAGCAGCGCGAGCAGATCATCGGGTGCGCGCTGCCGCACCAGGGCAAGGAGTTGTTGATTGCCGAGCCGTTCGACGGCGGCGCCCACCAATTGATACAACTCCAACGGACTCTGCCGCAAGTGCGCCGCAATCCGATGAAGACGCAGGTGCGCTTCATACGCGCGCTGCCACTGTTCCTGCCGCGCAAGCGCCACGGCCTGCACGGCGAGTGTCTTGCTCAAGCGGCGCAATAGCGTTGAGTACTGGGCCTGATGCAAGGGTGCCTCTGCGTGGGGGATCAGCAGACAGCAGCGCTCCAGCTCGGCCGCCTTGCGCAGCGCCGCCAGCGCCGGCTCATTGGCTTTCAGCCACTTGGCGATGGTCTCCTCGTAGGCCTCCGGCCAGTCCGTGCGCAGCGTCAACACCCACTCGTTGCGCCCCATCCAATGCGCGCGTTCCTGGGCGTCCTCGTCCTCGTAGCTCGCCACTTCAAACGGGTACTTATGCGCCTTGTCCGCCGCCGCGTAGTGCTTGGCCGCGTTTGGCCCAGGCTCACAGTCCAGCAGGCGGTTGACGTACGCGATCCGCTCGTCGGCCGGAATCGTCCGCGGATCAAAGCCGTCGGCCGCTTCGTCCCCTGCCACCGCCGCCGCAACGACTACCACCACAAGCCCCACGACCCCCAGCATCACGCGCCCCCGTTTCATCAGCCACCTCCTTCTCGTTTGAGTTCCCGAGACGTCCCGCAAGTCTCCAACGATCATACCACGGCGCTCGGCAGGGTGGCACGGTCTAACGATACGGGCCGTTAGACCGCGCCATCCACGTACGGGCATCGCTCGCGCACCTGAACTGGTGGCCGTCTTCCCCCCTTCGGCGCTTCGTCGCTACGTCGCTACGTCGCTACGTCCCTTTCTCTCATTGATCATTGATCACTGCTAACTGCTAATCGCCACATCCGCCCCGCTGAGCTTCGCCTCCCCGCGCTTCACCCGCTGGGCGAATTCGTGACACTCCGCCAGCAGTGCATCGAGCATCTGCTCCTCCGTCACCGTCTGCCGCTGCTCGCCCTGCACATAGATGATTCCGCGCTTGCGGCCGGCAAAGATCGCGACGTCCGCCCCCTCGCACTCGCCCGGCCCGTTCACCACACACCCCATCACCGCCACCTTGAGCGGCACGTCGATCGACGCCAGCTTCTGCCGCACCGCCGTCACCAGCTTGAACAGGTCCACCTCGATCCGCCCGCAGGTCGGGCACGCGATCAGCTCCGGCTCGGTCCGCGACCGCAATCCCAGGCTGCACAACAGTTCCTTGCCGTCGTCCACCTCGTGCACCGGATCGGCGGCGTAGCTGATGCGAATCGTGTCACCGATGCCGTTGGCCAGCAGCGTGCCCAGCGCCGCGACCGTGCGAATGCGGCCGGTCTCGGGCGGCCCGGCGTGGGTGACACCCAGGTGCAGCGGGTAATCCCACCGCGTGCTGATCGCCGTGTACACATCGATCACCGTACGCGGGTCGATGCTCTTGGCACTGATCACCACGTCGTGAAAGTCGTTGTCCTCGAAGATCCGCAGGTAATCCGCCAGCTTGTCCACCATCAGTGCGATCAGCGCCGCCCGCGGATCGAGCGCCATCGCCACTTTCTCTTCGGCGCGCAGACCCTTGTCGCGCCGCTCGACGATGCTCCCCTCGTTCACGCCGACACGGATCGGTATGCCCCGCTCCTTGCACGCGGCGATGACGCGATCGACCTTCGGCCGGTCCTGGATATTGCCCGGATTCAGGCGGATCTTGTGTACCCCCGCCTCCACCGCCTCCAGCGCTCGCTGAAAGTGAAAATGCACATCCGCCACAATCGGCACCGGCGCCGCAGCCACGATCTCCTTCAACGCCGCCGTATCTTCCTTGTCCGGCACGGCCACGCGGACAACGTCCGCGCCCGCCCGCGCCAGCTTGTTGATCTCGGCGATGCACTTGTCGATCTCGTGCGTGTAGCCCGAGGTCATCGTCTGCAACACCACCGGCGCGTCGCCGCCCAGCGGCACATGGCCCACGTGCACCTGTCGCGTCTTTCGTCTCGGGGTCATTCTCGGCTCCGTGAATCTCGACTCTGCGGAGATTGTACGCCCCCACTCGCGGCCCGTCATTCGACCAGCACGCGGAGCGTGTTGATCGACACGTCCTCCGACGCCGACCACACATGAAAGAACAGCGCCTCGCGCGCCAGACGTTGCGCCGGGTGCGGCGGCACAAACCCCCGCCCCTTGAACACCGTCATCAGCGCCGCCGACGTCCGGCTCAGCAACTCGTTGACCTCGACACGGATGGCGGCGGCGGGGGCGCTGTAGTCCGGTTCGTGCCCAACCCGACCGGCCGCTTCATAGAGCCGCTCGCGCACCGCGGCGACCCGCGCTCGTAGCGTCTCGACCAGTTCGCGCAATGCCGCGGGCTCTTGCGCGATTCGCTCGTCGACCTCGTCAAACATCCCCGCCAGCAGGCCCAGCCCCACACTCGACACGACCAGCGGCTTGACCGGAGCCCGCATGCGCAAGGCCACATCCATCGGCCCCGCCACGACATTCGCCGCCGACACCCGCATTTCGCGACACGCGACGCGTGCCGTGAAAGACGATGCCAGTGCCAACAGATCAAATGGCGGTTGAATCTCGACCCCCGACGCATCGGCCGGCGCGACCAGCAACACCTGCAACCCGTCCGGCAGGACCCCGCCGGTGACGATCTCGTTGCAATACGCCGCCCCCGTTACCCACGGCATGGCGCCAGTCAGAACGAAGTCGCGCCCGTCACGTCGCGCCAGCATATGCGGCTTTCCGTCTGCACCCTTCGATGTGGTCAGTTGCGAGATTCCGACCGACGTGAAGCGGCGACCGACTGCGTATTCTGGCAGCAATCGCTCCTTGAGCACGTCGTTGTCGCTATGGGCAATCAGGTCGCACGCGCCGTCGCGCTGTGTAAGAACGAGCGCCGCCGTCACGCTGCCGCGCGCCGTCGCTTCATACGCCCGCAGTTGATCGACGCCATCCAGCGCCTCGCCGCCATACGATGCTGGAATGACCCACCGGAGCGCGCCTGACTCGCGCAACACGTCGAGCGCCGCCACCGGCCAAACGACGGCACGATCGTCGGCGGGCATCGCCGCACGGATGCGCGTAGTCAAAGCAGCGAAGTCGGGCATGGTGCTTACCGCCGACGGGAAACCACGAACCCCGCCAGCGCGTCGAGACTGTCGCGCGCCGGTGATGGCGGCAGGACCTCGAGCGCCCGCCGGGCGGCGGCGATCTGCTGGGCCGCGATGTCCTGTGCGTAGGCGATG
This sequence comes from uncultured Planctomycetales bacterium, assembly GCA_964448675.1. Classification (GTDB taxonomy): domain Bacteria; phylum Planctomycetota; class Phycisphaerae; order UBA1845; family Fen-1342; genus CAYUZU01. The sequence goes on along the minus strand of CAYUZU010000005.1, from coordinate 144,012 downwards.
CTGTCCGAGGTACGCAGCATGTCGGCGATCGCGCAGGTGCACCCGGGGGCACAGCCCTGCAGATAGCGAAGGACCTCGTCCCGTTTCGCGCGCGGCGCACAGCGCAGGTAGTGAATCAGCGGCAGCGTCACCTCCCCCTCGCACAGATCACGCCCCAGCGATTTGCCCACTTCCGACTCATCCCCCGTCAGGTCCAGCAGATCATCCACGATCTGAAACGCCGTCCCCAGATTGCTGCCATACTGCCGCAAGCTGCGCACCGTGCGGGCGTCCGCCCCCGACGCCCACGCGCCGAGCTGGCAACACGCCTCGACCAGCACGCCCGTCTTGCGCGCGATGATGTCGAAGTACTCGGCCTCGCCGATGTCATAGCGCCCGCGGTTGGCGACCTGCATCATCTCGCCTTCACAGACCGTAATCGCCGTCTGGCCGATCAGCCGCGAGGCGTATTGCGAATCCAGGCTGCTGCACAGGTGGAAGGCGTGGCTGTAGAGGAAATCCCCCATCAGCACGGCCCGCCCATTGCCCCACAGCCGATTCACGGTCGCTGCCCGCCGGCGAATGTCCGCCTCATCCAGCACGTCGTCATGCACCAGCGTCGCCAGATGCACCAGCTCCACCACGGCTGCCAGCGTACGGTGCGTCGCCGTCACCCCGCCACAGGCCTGCCCCACGAGCAGCACCAGCCCCGGGCGCAGCATCTTGCCCTGGAACTGGCCGACATGCCCGCACAGATCACTGATGAACCCCTGATCCGAGATCAACTCGTCGGCCAGGATCTGCTGGCTGACGCGCAGATCCTCGCGAATCGGCGCGTACGCCTCTGCCAGCGAAACAATCCCTGATGGCCCATCCATCCGCACGTGAGATGCTCCCAATCAATGCCGGCCCGTATTGCCTCAATGTTTGCCATTGCGGACCCACAAGTCCACTTAGGCTTGAATCTTTCATAACAATTGAAACACCGGGCCGCGCCGCGGCCGCCCCGCCTGCCGGCGCGACCACCTGCGCCGCCGAATCCTGCTACAATACGGGACTTTGCCACGCCCGCGACGGCGTGGAACGCGAACGCGAACGCGAGTCGACGGACCTGCATGGCCATACCCAACAAAAAGACAACCCGGCGCAAGGCCGCTGCGCAACCGACGCCCGCGCCGCCAGCCAATTCTGGGCCCACGCCCGGTCCCGGCAACGGCCGCGTCCCCTGGCTGACCATACGCGGCGCGACGCAGAACAATCTGAAGAACGTCGACGTCGCGTTCCCCCTGGGCCGCTTCATCTGCGTCACCGGGGTCTCCGGCTCGGGCAAGAGCTCGCTGGTCAACGACATTCTCTACGAGGCCCTCGCCCGCGACCTCAACCGCGCCACCACCGCCGAGCCCGGCCCCCACGTCGGCATCGACGGCCTTGAACACCTCGACAAGATCATCGCCATCGACCAGACCCCGATCGGCCGCACGCCCCGCAGCAACCCCGCCACCTACATCAAGGTCTTCGACGAAGTCCGCAACCTGTTTGCCAAGCTGCCCGACGCCAAGCTCCGCGGCTACAAGCCCGGCCGCTTCAGCTTCAACGTGCCCGTACGCCGCGGCGGGGGACGCTGCGAAGCCTGCGAAGGCAACGGCTCGAACCGCATCGAAATGGACTTCCTCGCCGACGTCTGGGTCACTTGTCCCGTCTGCGAAGGACAACGCTTCGGCCGCGAGACGCTCCAAGTCCACTACAAGGGCAAGTCCATCGCCGACGTGCTCAACATGGAGGTCCGCCACGCCCTCGAGCATTTTGACAACATCCCCCGCGTCCGCAGCATGCTCCAGACCCTTCATGACGTCGGCCTCGATTACATCCAGCTCGGCCAGCCCAGCCCCACGCTCTCTGGCGGCGAAGCGCAGCGCATCAAGCTCGCCCGCGAACTCGTCAAGAAGCCCACCGGCCGCACTCTCTACGTCCTGGACGAGCCAACCACCGGCCTGCATTTCGACGACATCCGCCGACTGCTGACCGTGCTGCACGACTTCGTCGACGCGGGCAATACCGTCGTGGTAATCGAACACAACCTCGACGTCCTGAAGACCGCCGACTGGCTCATCGACCTCGGCCCCGAAGGTGGCGAAGCCGGCGGTTACGTCGTGGCCGAAGGCACCCCCGAGGAACTGGCTGAACACGAGGCGTCCTATACCGGCATCGCCCTGCGCGAGGTCCTGGAGGCGGGGCCCGCGTCTGAGGCGACCGTGCAGAAGGCGCGCACGGCTGCCGCTGCTGACGTCCTGATGCCCGCCGCCGCGGCGCCGCTCGCACCACCCGACACCGACACCGTCACCGTCGTCGGCGCGCGGCAGCACAACCTCAAGGACCTCACCGTCAGCTTTCCGCGCAACCAGATGACCGTCTGCACCGGCGTATCCGGCTCGGGCAAGACGAGCTTCGCCATCGACACCGTCTTCACCGAAGGCTACCGCCGCTACGTCGAGTCGCTCTCCGCCTATGCGCGACAATTCCTCGGACAGATGGCCAAGCCGCGCGTCGATCATGTGCACGGTCTCTCGCCGGCGATCTGCATCGAGCAGCGCGCCGCCGGCAAGAGCCCGCGGTCAACGGTCGGCACCGTCACCGAAATCTACGACTACATCCGCGTGCTATGGGCGCGGCTCGGCACGCGCTACTGTCCCAAGTGCCAGGTGCCCATCGGCACGCAGACCGTCGACGAAATCGTCAATCGCGTCATGGACACCGGCGAGAACACGCCGATCATCCTGCTCGCGCCCGTCAGCCTCGGCGACGGCGAAACCTACGCCAGCCTGTTCAATCGCCTGAAGCGTTCCGGCTACACCCGGGTCCGCATCGACGGCGAAGTCCGACTCACTGCCGAATCCACCACGCTCGATGCCCGCCGCAAGCACAAAGTCGAAGTCGTGGTCGATCGCACCGTGGTGCGGCAGCGCTCGCGCGGCCGCATTGCCGAGAGCGTCGAGCACGCCCTGGCCCTGGGCAACGGGGTCATGACGCTGCTGACCGAAGAGTTCGAAACCATCCACGAAGAGCCCGCTGCGGAAGCGACGGCCGAAGCTTCCGAAGAACAGACCCCGCGCTACCGCGTCGAGAAGAGCCCCGCCCGCGAGCTGATGTTCAGCCAGAAGCTCGCCTGCATCCGCTGCGGCACGAGCTACGAAGAGCTCGGCCCCATGAACTTCAGCTTCAACAGCCAGCTCGGTTGGTGCGACACGTGCGAAGGTCTGGGCGTGCAGCGCGGCGCGCCCGCCGCCGCCATCATCCGCCACCCCAACAAGTCCCTGTTCGACGGCGCCATCGCCGGCTGGTCGAGCATCCACAAACGCAGCCCGATGGGCCGCATGCTTGTCGCCCTCTGCGAGCACCTGGGCATCGACACGGGCACGCCGCTGCGCAAGTGGACCGCGCAGCAGAAGCGCGTGCTGATGTTCGGCACCCGCCCCGGCGACTGGATCGATGCCAACGACGCGTTCGCCGGCGTGCGTTTCACTTGGCGCGGCTTCTTTCCCGCCATCGACCTCGCCACGCGCAACTCGTGGACCTTTCGCCACAAGCTGCGCCACGTCGTCACCGACATCCCCTGCATCACCTGCCAGGGCGGCCGCCTGCGCCACGACGCCGCCGCCGTACGACTCGCCGACAAGACCGTCGTCGATCTCTGCGAAATGCCGCTCGATCAGTGCGCCGCGTTCTTCCGCGATCTGCAACTCGATCAGCGCGAACGAAACATCGCCGGCGAGCTTCTCAAGGAAACCCGCGACCGCCTCCAATTTCTCATCGACGTCGGCCTACAGTACCTCACCCTCCACCGCGCCGCACCAACACTCTCCGGCGGCGAGGCCCAACGCATCCGCCTCGCCAGCCAGATCGGCAGCGGACTCTCCGGCGTCCTCTACGTTCTCGACGAACCGACAATCGGCTTGCACCCGCGCGATACGCAACGACTCGTCGCCGCCCTGACCCGCCTGCGCAACCTCGGCAATACCCTGCTCATGGTCGAGCACGACCGCGAAGTCATCCAGAGTGCCGACCGCCTGCTCGACTTCGGCCCCCGTGCCGGCAGCGGCGGCGGCCGCGTGATCGCCAGCGGTGCGACAACCGAATTCACCAAGCCAAGCCGAAAGTCAGCACGCGCCACGTCCAACAAAGCCGATGACGTCGACGCGTCCCTTACCCGCGCCTACCTCAGCGGCGAAACAGCCATCGCCATTCCCACGAACCGCCGGCCCGTCAACACCTGGGCTGAACCCACAACGCGTCAGAAACGCACGCCTCGGCGCCGAGCGCGACACAAATCAACGGACACGACACCTCCCGCCGCGACACCCGCCGAACCCAACCAGGATTGGCTCGTGGTGCGCGGCGCACGGCAGCACAACCTCCAGGATCTGACCGTCCCCATCCCACTTGGCCGCTTCGTGTGCATCACCGGGGTCTCTGGTTCGGGCAAGAGCTCGCTGGTCAACGACATTCTCTATCCGGTGCTGGCCCGCACGCTGCACAACGCCAGCATCATCGTCGGCGAGCACGACGACGTCGAAGTCCACGTGCACAACGACGACGGCACCCTCACCGCGCGCCCGCTGGCCGACGACGTCATCGACAAGGTCATCAACGTCGACCAGTCGCCCATCGGCAACACGCCGTCCAGCAACCCCGCCACTTACACCGGCGTCTTCGACTGGATCCGCGAACTCTTCACCCGCCTGCCCGACGCGAAAATGCGCGGCTACAACGCCAACCGCTTCAGCTTCAACCGCCCCGGCGGTCGCTGCGAAGCCTGCCAGGGCTACGGCCAACGCTGTATCGAAATGCACTTCATGCCCGACGTCTGGATCGAGTGCGAAATCTGTCACGGCCGGCGCTACAACCCCGAAACCCTCGAAGTCCGCTTCAAGGGCAGGAACATCGCCGACGTCTTGGAGATGTCCGTCCGCGACGCCCTGCAACTCTTCGAAAACGTCCCGAAGGTCCGCCGTATGCTGCGAACCCTCGCCGACGTCGGACTCGACTACGTGCAGCTCGGCCAGCCGGCGCCAACGCTCTCTGGCGGTGAGGCGCAGCGCGTCAAGCTCGCTTCCGAACTCGGCAAACCCGACACCGGCCGCACGCTCTACATCCTCGACGAGCCCACGACCGGCTTGCACTTTGACGACATCCGCAAGCTGCTCGGCGTGATCCACCGCCTGGCCGACTTGGGCAACACCGTGCTCGTTGTCGAGCACAACCTCGACGTGCTCAAGGCCGCCGACTGGATCATCGACCTCGGCCCCGAAGCCGGCGCCGGAGGCGGCCACCTCGTCGCCACCGGCACCCCTGAACAACTCGCCACTCACCGCGGCGAACGGGCGTCGCACACGGCCGCCGCACTGGCCCCGGTCCTCACCGCCGGCCCGCGCGCCGAACGCCCGCTGTTCGACGCCGCGGCACATGCCGAACAGGAACTCGCCGCCGAGCGCGGCGGTTACGGCGATGTCGGCAAGGACGTCCGCATGCCCTGGCAGGTCGACGGCCGCAAGTGGCACCTCGAACAACGCGCCAGCCGCGGCGGAAACGAAACCCGCTGGGAAGCCGACGCCCTGGACTACACCCTGGATCTCATTCACAAGGCGGGGCGCGGCGCCTTCGCCGAAACCAACTGGAACAGCCGCGCCAGCGTCGAAGTCACCGCCGACCAAGACCCGCAGTTCTGGTTCCTGCACGCCCTCACCGGCGGCGAATGGCTGCTCGAGCTCTACTTCCAGGTGCCCCGTGGTACCTTCAACTGGACCGAGCTCGACGAACAGCTCGGCCTCCTCACGCTCGACGAACGCGACGACCTGCAAACGTACGGCGACTGGGCCCGTGTCGACGTGCGCCCGCGCCGTGGCGGTCTCGAAGCTGTCGTCGTGTACGTCCACGACAAGAAGGAAATCAGCACCCCCGCCTTCCGCAAGTTCATCCGTACCGCGGTCAAGGCGTACCTGGCAGCACAACAAGACTGAGGGCTAACGGCCATGCTCGATATTCTCCCACGCCGTGCGTTGTTCCAGTTCGAAGTGCCGATCCGCTACCTTGCCACGTCCCCCAGGCTCCACGGCGACCTTGCAAGCTGGACCGACGACCACCTCCTGCCGCCGCTGGTCGAGATCGAAGGCATCGAGCCCTTCGCCGACGTCTACTGCGGCTGGAACGAGGACGGCCTCTACGCCGGCTTCGACATTCCCAACCGAACCACGCGCGCCCAATGCGACCCGACCCACTGGTGGAAAAAGAACGGACTGCGCCTCGGCATCGACACCCGCGACGCCCGCGACATCAAACGCGCGACCCGCTTCTGCCACTTCTTCTACCTGCTCCCCACTGGCGGCGGCCGCGACGGCAAGACCCCCGTCGTCGGCACCCACCGCATGAGCCGCGCCAAGGAGCCGCCCCCCAACGTCGATACGCGCCGCATCAAGGTCGCCGCGCACGTCACGCGTCAAGGCTACACGCTCGAGGTCGCCATCCCCGCCACCTGTCTCCACGGTTGGGATCCCGCCGAACACCCCCGCATCGGCCTCTTCTACAAAGTCAAGGACTCCCAGCATGGTAGCCAGCACCTCAGCGCCGATGACGAACTCGGCTGGAACGTCGACCCGAGCACCTGGGCCACCGGCGTGCTCACCCGCGACTGAGTGCCGGCCGGCGCCAACTGAAGAGCGGCGACCGAAGACTGAGAACTACTTCTTCAACACCCCCAATCCCGCCGCAGCCCGTATCCGGTTCGCCTCGGCCCATGCCGCCCCGTGCTGCGCCAGAAACCGCACCAGGCTCGACCCTGACACGCCAAGCTTCGCCGCGGCGTCCTGGTGCCGCCCCTCGCACGCCGCCAGTGCGTCCAGCACCAGCCCCAACACGTCGCAAAACGCCGGGTTCTTCTCGTTCACCCGCAGCCGCCCGTCCTGCACCTGCACCGTCGGCGGCCAGGTGACCTCCGCCGGCAGCGGCGCCCGCGAATGCACCGCCAGCGCCTCGCGCAGGCGTTTCACGGCGTTCGCCTTGTTCTCGTGCTGCGACCGCCGCTCCGTCCCCGTCACCGTGAGCCCGCTGGGCCGGTGGTGCAGCCGCACGGCACTGGTCACCTTGTTGCGATGCTGCCCGCCCGGCCCGCTCGCCTTGTAAAGATGTACGTCGCACTCGGTCAGCAGCGCCGCATCATCCAGCGCCAGTCGCCGCCGCAGATCCGCCCCGCTCGGCGTCGCGCCCGCTGATTTCCGGTCCTTGTCGCCACCCATGGCCACCGCTCCACAAATCGCCGCCAACGCCGCACGGCGTCCGCTCGTTCTCTATAATAGAAACAGTGGCGGCGTGTCGCGAGCGTTCCCCGCGCGCCGCATCCTCAGCCAGCGGAGGCCAGCCCGATGTACGCCTGCCATCCGAACCACCCTGCGAGTCCCCGTTTCGCCAGCCGCCGATCCGCCTTCACCCTCATCGAGCTGTTGGTCGTCGTGGCGATCATTGCCCTGCTGATGTCGATCCTGACGCCCTCACTCTCCCGGGCCCGGCAGCAGGCCAAGTCCACCGTTTGTCTCACGCGGCTTGCCGAGTTCATGAAGGGCCTGTTGCAGTACTCGCACGACAATGACTACCTGCTGCCGCCGATGCGCTACACGGCCATGGACGACCAGGAGGAACCTGCGCTGCACGGCTGGGCCGAGTCGCTGTACACGTACATGTATCAGGATCGCGCGTACGACTTCGAGCGCGACTTCCCGGTGCAGCGCAATCACGACAACCGCTACGAGCTGTGGGTCTGCAAGGAAGCGATCCCCATGCAGAACAGCACGGGGCACTACCGCCCCTACGAGTACTCCTGGAGCCGCCGCTCGCTCGACCAGATCAAGGCCCGGCTGCCTATCATCACCGACGCCAACCCGAACGTGACCGATCCCTGTGACCTGCTCCGCAGCGACATCCCGATGGAACACATCGCCGGCCTCGAGGGCGAGGCCTATATCGACGAGCGTCACTACGGCGGCGCCAACTACTGCTTCAACGATGGCCACGCCGTCCGCAGCACCAACCTCAAGGAAGAGCTCGCCGAGGACTGGGACCTGAACCCCGAGACGCTCAACGAAGACACCCACGGCTACGTCGACGATCCGAACCTGCCATGACACGCCGGCTCACCTACCTCGACAACAACGCCACCACGCGGCCCGACGAGCGCGTCGTCGCCGCCATGACGCGCCTGCTCACCGACGACTGGGCCAACCCGTCGAGCGGGCACGAGTTCGGCGCCGCCGTCGGGCTCCAGGTCGAGCAGGCCCGCCGCCAGGTTGCCGCCCTCATCGGCGCCCAGCCCAACGACATCGTCTTCACCAGCGGCGGCACCGAGGCCGACAATGCTGCCCTGCGGGGCGTGCTCACGGCCCGGCCCGACAAGCGGCATCTCGTCATCTCCGCGGTCGAGCACCATGCCATCTTCGAAACCGCCGAGCAGCTCGAACACGAGGGCGTGTCCGTCACCCGCATCGGCGTCGACGGCGCCGGCCGCCTCGACCTCGCGACCCTCGACCAGGCCATCCGCCCCGACACAGCCCTCGTCTCGATCATGCTCGCCAACAATGAGACCGGCGTCCTGTTCCCCGTCGCGGAAGTCACCCGCATCGCCCACCGGCACGGCACCCTCGTCCATACCGACGCCGTCAATGCCCTCGGCAAGACGCCCGTTCACGTCGACCACCTCGGCGTCGACCTGCTCTCGCTCAGCGCCCACAAGATCTACGGCCCCAAGGGCGTCGGGGCACTCTACATTCGCCGCGAAACCCCCTATCAGAAGTGCCAGATCGGTGGCTCGCAGGAGCGCGGTCGCCGCGGCGGCACCCTCAACGCCCCCGGCATCATCGCCCTCGGCACCGCCTGCCAGCTCCTGCACGAGCAAGGCCCCGACGTCAACGAGCGCATCCGCTCGCTGCGCGATCGCCTCGAATCCCGGCTCTGCGAACGGTTTTCCAACGTCCACGTCGTGGGCCGCGACGCCGACCGCCTGCCCAACACCTGCTGCGTGTGCTTTGCGGGACTCATCGGCGAGAACATCGTCGTGCTGCTCAGCGAGGCCGGCATCTGCGTCTCCAGCGGCGCCGCGTGTGCCGCCGGCCAGGTCGAGCCATCGCACGTCCTGCGCGCCATGAACGTCGCTCCCCAGCTCGCCGGCGGCGAGATCCGTTTTTCGCTGGGCAAGTACAATACTGAAGCCGACCTCGACCGCCTCTTCACCGTGCTTCCCGACGTCCTCGGTCAGGCGGCCGACATGTAGCTCCCTGGTGGCCGACGGATCACACGTCCACCAACCCGCCCGTCACGATCGCCAGCCAGCGGCGCAGGACCGGCAGGCCGTATTGCTCGGCGTCCAGGATGATCGTCACACCAATGCAGAACCACTGGTACACCAGCAGCCGCGCGGCAATGCGCCCCAGCAGCCGCCCGAATCCGCCCGGCGGCCGGCCGATGCGCGCCGCACCGCGCTCCGGCAGCGCGCCATTGGCACCTGGCGCAACACGCGCCGCACGCCCACGCCGCCCCGACGCCTGCTCGAACACGACATACGCCGCCACGCCGATCCCCATCCACGCCCCCCACACCACGCACGACCACTGCGGCGCGTGCAACAGGCCGCAATAAACGAACGTCAGCACAACCGCCGGCAGGCGCCGATACTTCGCACCACGCCGCCCGCGCAGCGGCTTGTAGACATAGTCGCGCAGCCAGTGAAACAGCGTGATGTTCCAGCGGTACCAGAACGCCCGCGGGTTGGTCGCCAGGTACGGATGATTGAAGTTCTCCGAGCCGATGACGCCGAACGCCCGCGACACCCCGAGTTGCAGGTGCGCATAGGCGCTCTCCAGGAAATACAAGGCCACGGCCGGCAACTGGACCAGCATGATGATCTGCACGTCCGCGAACCGCCCCGGGTCGCTGAACAGAACGCGCAGGTCGCCTTCGAGTTCCTCGGGCAGGTAATGATCCCAGATCGCCAGTACGCTCCGCCCCACAACGAGAACCGCCAGGCCCGCGCTGATCCGCCCGAGCCCGACCCACAATTGTTGCGGCGTCCAGCGCTCCCGCGCCACCCGCAGCCGCAGCACGAAAGTGTACGCCCGTTCGATCGGCCCGTGGCGAAACTGCGGGAAGTAGAGCATGAACAGCAGGTAGTCGGCCAGCGACAGCGGCGGCACCGGGTCGTACAGCCGCGCCTTGAAGTACGTGATCAACCGGAAAAAGGTCAGGCCGATGCCGCTCATGAGGATGAAAGACGTGGCCGCTCCCAGCCCGCCGCCTTCCATGGCAAAGGGGTACGGCACCGGCAGCGCGAAACACGCCCAGTAGCCCGCGTGCAGCACCACCACACCAACGACCACCCCGACCGTCCGCCTGGCCGGCAGCCGGGCCAGCAACTCCACCAAGAAGTACCCCGCCACGTTGGCCGCCAGCAACATGCCGCCCAACACCGGTCCGGCCACCACGCAAATGGCCGCCGCGCTCGCCACGATCAGCACCGCGCGTGCGTGACGGGCGGGCAGCGCGAGGAACACGGGCAAGACGAGCAGGAAGACCAGCGCCGGCAGGGCGGTCAGTCGCATCAGCACCAGCACGTCAATCATCGCGGGTCACCTGCACACAAACAGCGGCGCCACTGGTGCCCGGCGCACCTGATGACCACAACCGCAGAAGGAACAACCCGGCACCGTGCGAATGGACCGATGCTCATCATGGCACCCGACCACAGAATCAGCAGTGACGACGAAGCGCCTCGCGCGCCCGAAGCAGACCTTCACCACATGCGTCGCATCATACTCGGTCGCACACGCCAAGAGCACCTTGCAAGAGCAGTGGCGCCATTGTGAGTGAATTCCCGTACCCGGCTCCCGCATGCGCAATTCGCCATTGCCAATTACACCCTTGCCCCCACGCCCCTAACCACGTACCCTGCATCCCGTCGGCCGCCACGGAACACCACCCTGCACACCCACGCACCCAGCACTCGTGGCCGCCAGAAACGGAGTGGAACCATGAAGAACCAACCTGCGCCCAGGGTCTCGCGTCGCGATCTCATGCTGCTGGCCGGCGCCGGCGGTGCCGCCCTGCTCTCTCCCGCCGCCCTGGCGGGGCAGCAGAAGCCCGCGCCGCGCCCCGCCAAGCGCGGCCCCAACGCCAAGCGCTGCCTGCGCATCGCCCACCTCACCGACATCCACGTGCAACCCGAGAAGAACGCCCCCGCCGGCTTCGCCGCCTGCCTGCACCACGTCCAGTCCCAGGCCGACCGCCCGGACGTCATTTTCACCGGCGGCGACAGCATCATGGACTGCATGGGCGCCGACGAGGCCCGCACCAAGGCCCAATGGGACGTCTGGCAGCGCGTGCTCAAGGCCGAATGCAGCCTCCCGGTCGAATCCTGCATCGGCAACCACGACGTCTGGGGCTGGAACAAGAAGGAATCCAAGACCACCGGCCGCGAAGCGCAGTGGGGCAAGCGTTGGGTCATGGACATCTTTGGCGTCGAGCAGCCATACCGCAGCTTCGACCGCGCCGGCTGGCATTTCATCTTCCTCGACTCGACCTTCCCCAAGGGCGGCGGCTACACCGCCAAGCTCGATGACCGCCAATTCGAATGGCTCGCCGCCGACCTGCAGCAGACGCCGCGCGGGACGCCCGTGTGCCTCGTGTCGCATATCCCGATCCTGGCCGCCTGTGCATACTTCGACGGCGACAACGAGGAATCCGGCGACTGGGTCGTGCCCGGCGCGTGGATGCACACCGACGCCCGCAAGCTCAAGAACCTCTTCAAGAAACACCCCAACGTCAAGCTGTGTCTCTCCGGTCACATCCACCTGGTCGACCGGGTCGACTACCTCGGCGTGACGTACCTGTGCAACGGGGCGGTCTCGGGCGGCTGGTGGGGCGGCGACTACCAGGAATGCCACAACGGCTACGGCCTGGTCGACCTGTACGCCGACGGCACATTCGATCACCGCTACGTGACGTATCCCTGGACGCCGCCGCCAAAGGAGTAGCGGCAGCACCGACACATCTTGTCGCACAAGGCGACGCGCAGGCCCCCTCCCTCCCAGGGAGGGGTCGGGGGAGGGTGTGTGCGGCACCGCCGCTTTCAACGAACCCTCCAAGGTGCTCACGCCGCTGGCCCCCGTTGTGCCGCTGCTCCGCGTCTGAAACTGCGGCTCAATCGCTTGCTGCTGTTACGAGACTCGCTGGTACGAGAGTCCCTTCTCGCACCACCTGTGGCGCGCCTCCGCGGTCGAATTCCGGCGGGTGAAACCCGCCCTACCCTTTGTCGCTCCGTCGTTTCTTCTCAACCCTCAATCCCTCCCCTCCGTCGCTCCGTCGCTTCGTCGCTTTTTCCCCACTTCGTCACTCCGTCACTGCGTCACTTCTTCTCTTCCCGGATCCCCGATCCCGGATCCCGCCAAGACGTACACCGCCTGCGTCCCACAGAGATTCGCCAGCCGGCGCACGCGCCGCCCGCAGCCGTTCAACACGATCCGCTCGAGCACACCAATGCCGCCCGCGGCACAATAATCGTCGAAGTCCCGAATGGACAGCTCGCGCGCCTGCGGCGCCCGCTGCCACGCAGCGCCGCTGGCGGCCACCAGGCCGTCGTCACCGGCCCGGGCGTCGCTGTTCGATCTATCTGCACCCCCGGCCGATTCATCGCCACGACCCGGCGCACGCCCGCCCAGCAGCGCCAGCCGCCGCCGCCAGTGCGCACAGTTCGCAAAGCTCACGATCGCCGTCCGCCCCACCCGCAGCATCTGATCCAGCACTGCCCCCGGCTCCGCCAGCGTCGGCAGCGTTTGCGACAGAATCACGTAATCGAACGATTTCTCCGCCAGCTTCGCCAACTCTTCCCCCAGGTCCCCATGAATCACGCGCAGCCCGCGCTCGATACACCGCAGCACCGCCTCATCGTCCCGCTCCACGCCGAGGCCCACCACCTGTCGCGTTTCCGCCAGTCGCCACAACAACCGCCCGCTGCCACACCCCAGGTCCAGCACGCGCGCGCGGGGCTTGATGACTCGCTCGATCTGCTCAAAATCCACCCGCACACCTGCACGGGGGGCAGTCGTGTCGCACTCGCCAGCGTCAGCGATGCGCTCGACACCGCCATCGCGCCGCGGCCGCTCCGCCACCGCTGCCAGGTGCGACCCGATCAACCGCCCCAGCAACTCCGGCTCCAGCAAAAACGCATCATGCCCATAAGGCGAATCCACATCGAAGTAACTCACCGTCTTGTCCCCCGCGACCAGCGCCGCGACGATCTGCCGCGACTGCGCCGGCGTAAAAAGCCAGTCGCTGCGAAAACTGATCACCAGGAAGTTCGCCTGCACGTCCGCAAGCGCCGCCGTGAGCGACCCGCGCCGCGCCGTCAGATCGTAATAGTCCATCGCCTTGGTGATATACAGGTAGCTATTCGCATCAAAACGCTCGACGAACTTCGCCCCCTGGTGATCCAGATACGTCTCGACCGAGAACTCGCTCGTGAAGTCGTACCGATACCGCTCGGCGTCGCGCAGCTCGCGACCGAACTTGCGGTGCATCGTCTCCTCGGACAGGTACGTGATGTGCCCCACCATCCGCGCAATCGCCAGCCCGCGGTTCGGCGGCGCCACATCGTGATATTGCCCCCCCGCGAAGTTCGCATCCGCCAGAATCGCGTTGCGACCGACCGCATCAAACGCGATCGACTGCGCGTTCAGCCGCGCCGTCGTCGCGATCGCGATCACCGCCCGCGCACTGTCCGGATAGCGCACCGCCCATTCCAGCGCCTGCATGCCCCCCATCGACCCGCCCACCACCGCCAGCAACCGCTGGATGCCGAGATGCTCCACCAGTCGCTTGTGGACCTTCACCATGTCCTCAATCGTAATGACCGGAAAGTCCAACCCCCACGGCTTGCCCGTCGCCGGATTGATGCTCGATGGGCCCGTCGTGCCCTTGCACCCACCCAGCACGTTCGCACAGATCACGAAGTACCGCCGCGTGTCGAGCCCCTTGCCCGGGCCGATCATCACGTCCCACCAGCCCGGGCGTGCGTCCTCGGCCGCATGCCGCCCCGCCGCGTGCGCATCCCCCGTCAGTGCATGAAACACCAGCACCGCATTGTCACGCGCGGCGCTCAGATCGCCGTACGTTTCGTACGCTACCTGGATCGGCCCCAGTGTCCGGCCGCACGCCAGCCGCAACACGTTCGGCGGCTCGAACAGCGTGACGGTCTCGGTCCGTACGAAGCCGACGCTGTCGGGTGGGAGCGACTTGTCCGGGGCGGTGCCTATCGTTGCGAAGCCTCCAATGCCTGGTTGATATCCGCAATGATATCATCCGCATCCTCGAGCCCGATCGACAGTCGTACGAATTCCGGCGTCACGCCCGTCTGCCGCTGCTCGTCCTCGCTGAGCTGCGAATGCGTCGTGCTCGCGGGGTGAATGCACAGCGTCTTGGCGTCACCAATGTTGGCCAGGTGCGACATCAGCTTCGCCGCGTTGATGAACTTGGCGCCGGCCGCTGCACCGCCTTTGATCCCAAATCCGACGATCGCGCCGCAACCGTGCGGCAGGTAACGCTTCGCCCGTTCGTGCGACGGATGATCCGGGAGCCCCGGGTAGTTCACCCACGTAACCGCAGCGTGCTCGTGGAGGTGCTGCGCGACGCGCACTGCGTTCTCGCAATGCCGCGGCATGCGCAGGTGGAGCGTCTCCAGCCCTTGCAGGAACAGAAACGCGGCAAACGGGCTCATGCAGTTGCCCATGTCGCGCAGCAGGTGCGTGCGGCAGCGGACGATGTAGGCGATGTTGCCCACCGGTGCCAGCGCTTCGGCCAGCACGACGCCATGGTACGACGGGTCGGGCTCGTTGAACTCCGGCCATTTCCTCTTGTCCGCCGTCCAGTCGAAACGCCCTGAATCCACAATCGCGCCGCCGACGTGCAACCCATGCCCGCCAATGAACTTCGTGCAACTGTACACCGCGATATCCGCCCCGACGTCGAAGGGCCGCAGCAACATCGGCGTCATGACGGTGTTGTCGCAGACGACCGGCAAGCCGCGCTCGTGGGCGACCCGCGCGATTTCATCGAAGTCCGGCACGTCATTCTTCGGATTGCCAAGCGATTCGAGGTAGACACAACGCGTCTTGCCGTCCACCAGCTTGGCGATCTCCGCCGGCGCCAACGGGTCAAAGAAACGCACCTCAATCCCCAGCCGCTTGAACGTCTGCGTGAACAGCGTCCACGTCCCCCCATACAGACTCTTCGACGAGACGATGTTCTGCCCCGCCTGGCAGATGTTGAGCAGCGCGATCGTGATCGCCGACTGCCCGCTTGCCGTCGCCAGGCCGCCCACACCACCGTCCAATGCCGCCAGCCGCTGTTCCAGCGCGTCACACGTCGGGTTCATGATCCGGCTGTAGATGTTGCCGAACTCCTTCAGTGCGAACAGGTTCGCCGCGTGAGCCGTATCGCGAAAAACGTAACTCGTCGTCGCATGGATCGGCACCGCGCGCGACAGCGTCTCCGCGTCCGGCGTGTGCCCCGCGTGCAGGCAGCGCGTGCCCAATCCCGTCGTCATCCCTTCGGCCATGTCATGCTCCCTATCCTGCCGCCTGCGCGCCGCGCGCCCGCAGCGCCGTCACGGCACTCCCCTTGTCCGAAACAACCGTGTGCGCGGACCGCTCGCTCATGCTGCGCACGATCAACGGCGTGTCGGTGCGCGCCGCCGCCTCGATCGCCGCCGTCTGCACCAGGTCACAGCCCGCGGCCGCCATCCGCAACGCCTCTCCATAGCCCAGCGCCGCCAGTGGCGCCGCATCCGAGAAGCGATTGGGGTCCTTGTCGAAGTACCCCGGCACATCCTTGATCAACTCACAACAATCCGCCCGCAGCCCCGCCGCCAGCAACACCGCCGTCAGATCCGACCCGCCGCGCCCCAGCGTCACCACCGTGTCAAACGGCCCGCGCGCCAGGAACCCCGGCACCACCACCACCGGATGCCGCGTGAGCCGATACCGCAAGTGCAGCGTGTTGATGCGGATCGCGTGCGCGTCACGCTGCCCCGCCGGCGAAATCAACCCGCATTCGTGCGCGTTGAGGCCGACCGCCGCGACGCCCATCCGTTGCAGGTGCAGCGTCAGCAGCGCCACGGACTGCAATTCGCCCGTCGACCACAACAGATCCAGCGCTGCCGCATCCGGCTCCGGCATGATCTGCTGAGACTGCTTCAGCAGCGCGTCGGTCGTGCCGAGCTGCGCCGAGACCACCACCACGAATCGGTGCTGCGGATCCTGCTCGCGCCGCTCGCACAACCACGCCGCACAATCGGCATACGCCTGCGGCCCGGTCAGGATCGACCCGCCCAGCTTGATCACCCGCGTCCGAATGTCACTTTCTGCCTGCATCCCTAATCCTCCAAAACGCGAAACGCCTGCGGAGCGCAACCCACCGCCGCGCGGAGTGCTTCCAACGCGGTTCGAATCTGCGTCCGGCTCGCCGCGTGTGTAATCGCGTACTGCACGTCTCCGTCCGCGCCGCGCTTGATTGGCAACGACTTCCAGAACCACACACCCTGCGCCGCCAGAAACTCCGGCAACTCCGCCGCCGCCGGCGCGCCTTGGGGGAAGCGCAGCCGCACAAACCAAGGCGTCGTTGGTGCCTGGCACGCGCGCACCCGCCCACTCCGATCCAGTGGCGACCGCAGGGCGGCGCCCTGCACGAACAACTCGATCACGTCGTCCAGCAACGTGCATGCCGTGAAATCCGGCCCCGCACCGGGTCCGCTGTAGAACAACCGCCCGATCTCCACGCCCTGGATACGCACGCCGTTCTGCTCCCGGTTCAGGTTTGCGAGCGGATCCGCGGCCGGCACGAACGTCGGCCCGACATACGCCGCGACCGCGTCCTGGGTCAGGTTCGCATGCGCAATGAGCTTCAACGTGCCCCCCAGTTCGCGCGCACTCAGCAAATCCGCGACTGTCACATCCTCGATCCCGTCCACCTCCAGCTGCGCACACCCCACGCCGCGCACACCCAGGTGCAACAACAGGATCACCAGCTTCTCCGCCGCATCCACGCCCTGAATGTCCGCCGCCGGGTCCGGCTCCGCGTAGCCCAGCTCCTGCGCCGCCTGCACCGCGTCCACCAGCGACAGCCGTTGATGCTCCATCGCCGACAACACGAAGTTCGTCGTCCCGTTCACGATCCCCGACAGGCGCCCGACGCGCGCCGCCAGCGGCCGGTTCTGCAACAGTGTCAGCAGCGGCATGCCCGCAATCACCGCCGCCTCGCATAACAGGTGCGTGTCGTGCTGCGCCGCCGCCTCGAACAACGCCTCGCCGCGCGCCGCCACCAGCGACTTGTTCGCTGTCACCACCGGCGTCCCGGCCGCCAGCGCCCTTTGCACCAGCTCGAACGCGGGCGCCACACCGCCCAGCGCCTCGATCACCAGGTCGTACTCGTGGCCGAAGAACGCGTCGGCGTCGCTCACCAACGCGGCGCCCCCCGGCACGTATTCCCGCGGCCGCTGCACATCCCGCACCAGCGCCGCCCGCACGTCCAGCCGTAGACCGTTGGCCGCAAATACGTCCTGCGTCGCAGCACACTGGCGCGCCACCGCTTGTCCCACGCCGCCCAATCCAAGCAGCCCGACACGCAGCGTGCGGATCGTCTTCGCGCCATTCGCACCCACACCGCCGTCCTGCTCATGCACAGATTGCAACGTCATACCACACTCCTGCCCGACCGCCGCCAGGACAGACACACGCAATGTCTCCGTCCGGCCGCAGCCGGTCCTCACAGAACCACGTTGTCACTCGCGGTGGCCCCTGACGACGTGCGTCAGCGCGAAATCGATGCACCAGGGCTGGGCTTCAGGGGACTGGGGGCTGAGCAAACCTTCATCGGTCTCAGGTTGGAAGATTGGAAGATCCGTCAGCAGGCCAGTGCTGGCCATCGGCCATCATCTCTCCCTGTGATGGGCAGGAATTAGCACCTTGGCTTGGGGGCGCCAGGTTGCTGTAGCGTCTTCGGGCCTGTTCCCTCGGCTACTCTTGATAAGGGCCACAATTTCAAAGATCTGGCAGTCACTATAGACATCGGCCCCCCGCGGGTCAATCAGTACTCGCTTTTTCTGCGCGGCCTCCCGCCGCCGACATTCCGCTGCCCATGTCCGCTGGCCCCGCCTCGCCGCGGATTTGCCGCACAATTCGGGCCTGCACTTGGATTCCGCGGCCCGCGTCGCTAAGCTCGCAGTGTCGCCGCGGGTCGATCCGACCGAAAAGACGGGTAGCGGCTTCCCAACGAGAATCCGAGCACCACGGTTCCACGAGCGATGTCCACGCGCAAGACCGTCATCCACGTTCACACGAACTACTCGTTCGACTGCAACGCCTCGCCCGCCGAGCTGGTCGACCTCGCCCGCCAGCGCGGCGTCGACTGCCTCGCCATCACCGACCACGACGAAATCGACGGCGCCCGCGCCGCCCGCGAGATCGGCGGCGTCCAGATCATCGTCGGTGAAGAGGTCTCCTCGGCCGACGGCCACATCATCGGCCTCTTCCTCCAACACCGCATCCCGCCCGGCCTCTCCGCCGAAGAAACCGTCGCCCAGATCCGCGACCAGGGCGGCCTCGTGCTCGCCCCGCATCCCTTCGCGACCCTTTGCGACGGCACGCTCGGCGACGCCGGCCTGCGCCGCATCCTCCCGCAGATCGACGCCATCGAGGTCTTCAACGCGCAAAACGTGCTCCCCTGGGAAGATCGCCGCGCCGACCACTTTGCCCGCGCGCACGGCCTCACGCCCTACGTCGGCGTCGACGCCCACATCCGTGGCTACCTCGACGCCAGCTACCAGTTACTGCCGCCCTTCGACGGCCCCACCAGCTTTCTCGCCGCCCTGCGCCTGGCCGAGCTCCACCGGCGCCGCTTCGCACCGGGCTATTTCTTCCACATGGGCCGCCAGCACCTCTGGCAGATGATCCTGCGCCGTCGACTCGCCGGCTTCGGCACGAACTGTCGCCCCGAACTCGACCCGCGCCGCCCGCGCCCCAGCCTCGCGCCCGAAACCTCGTCGTAGCCGCCGCCCGGCGGCGCCGCCCCACTACGGAAAACCGTAATACACCCCCGGAAAAACCGAGTTTTGCTTGTTCGACCAGCCGAATATATGTAGCGTGTCCGGTTTGTCTGTCCGGCCCCGGTGCCGGACGGTGGTCAATCTACGCTTCCACAGCCTTTGCCGCGTTGCCCGCGGCCCGGGCTGAGGGTGTTGCTATGTGCAGGCGCGGGCTCCGGCCCGCCCATTTGCGGATCACGGAGGAGCCAGGTCCATGAACAATGGCGCGAGCGCGGTGAATCTATCGGAAACCTACGGCAACCTGACGTTCAACTGCGAGGTGATGCGCCGTCATCTCCCCGCCGACGTGCAGGAAAAGCTCATGCAGACCATGCAGCGCGGCCTGCCGCCCGATCCCGCCGTCGCCGGCATCGTCGCCGCCGCCATGAAGGCCTGGGCCCTCGAGCACGGCGCCACCCATTACACCCACTGGTTCCAGCCACTCACCGGCTCTACCGCCGAGAAGCACGACGCCTTCCTCTCCCCCAGCCGCGATGGCGGCGCCATGGAGGCCTTCTCCGCCGAGCAGCTCGTCCAGGGTGAGCCCGACGCCAGCTCGTTCCCCTCCGGCGGCATCCGCGAGACGTTCGAGGCCCGCGGCTACACCGCCTGGGACGCCACCAGCCCCGCGTTCATCTTCAAGACCGAAGACAGCGCCACACTGTGCATCCCGACCGCCTTCGTCTCGTGGACCGGCGAGGCGCTCGACAAGAAGACCCCGCTGCTGCGCTCGATCCAGGCCGTCAGCGAACAGGCCATGCGCATCCTCCGTATCTTCGGCACCGACGAGGACGTCTCGCAGGTCATTACCACCCTCGGCTGCGAGCAGGAGTACTTCCTCATCGACCGCCACCTTTTTGATCGCCGCGAAGACCTGCGCCTCTGCGGCCGCACCATCCTGGGTGCCCAGCCGCCCAAGGGCCACCAGCTCGACGACCATTACTTCGGCGCGATCCCCGAGCGCGTCATGGCGTTCATGACCGAGGTCGAACGCCGGCTGTACGAGCTCGGCGTGCCGGTCAAGACGCGTCACAACGAGGTCGCGCCCAGCCAGTACGAATTCGCGCCCGTCTTTGAGAACGCCAACGTCGCCGCCGATCACCAGATGCTCATGATGCAGATGCTCCGCACGATCGCCGAGCATCACGGCTTCGTGTGCCTGCTGCACGAGAAGCCCTTCGCCGGCGTCAACGGCTCGGGCAAGCACAACAACTGGTCGATGTCGACCGACACCGGCGTCAACCTGCTCGATCCGCGCGACGACGCCCACACGAACATGCAATTCCTCGTCTTCCTCGTCGCCGTCATCCGCGCGATCGACCTCCACGCCGACCTGCTGCGCGCCTCCATCGCCAGCGCCGGCAACGACCACCGCCTCGGCGCCAACGAAGCCCCGCCGGCGATCATCTCCGTCTATGTCGGCGAAATGCTCAACGACATCCTCGACCAGCTCCAGACCGGCCAGACCCGCACCACCAAGCGCAGCGGCAAGCTCAACCTCGGCGCCATGACCCTGCCACAAATCCCGCGGCACACCGGCGACCGCAATCGCACCAGTCCGTTCGCCTTCACCGGCAACAAGTTCGAGTTCCGCGCGGTCGGCTCCAGCCAGTCCATCGCCTGGCCCAACACCGTGCTCAACACCATCGTCGCCGAGTCGCTCGACTACATGGCCACCGAGCTCGAAAAACGCGCCGGCAAGAACCCTTCCAAGGCCAAGCTCGAAACCGCCGTCAAGGCGCTGCTCAAGTCCGTCGTCAAGGAACACCGCCGCATCGTCTTCAACGGCGACAACTACAGCGACGACTGGCACAAGGAGGCCAAGCGCCGCGGGCTGCCCAATCTGCGCAGCGCCGCCGACGCCCTGCCCATGCTGAAGAGCCGCAAGGCCCAGACGCTGTTCAGTCGCTACGGCGTGCTCAACAAGCGCGAGCTCAGTGCCCGCGCCGAGGTGTTGCTCGAAAGCTACTGCACGATCGTCGGGATCGAGGCCCGCACCATGGTGTCGATGATCAACCGCGAGGTGCTGCCAGCCGCTTTGCGTTATCAAGCCGAGGTCGGCCACGCCGTCACCGCCGCGGAGGGCGCCGGCGTCAAGTGCCCCGACACCAAGGCACAACTGAAGACCCTCGCCAATCACATCAGCGCCCTGCGCAAGGCGACCAACAGCGTTCAGCAAGCCGAGGCCCACGAGGCCGCCGACAGCGACGCCCAGGCACGCCACGTACGCGACAAGCTGATCCCGGCGATGGAAGCGGCGCGCGATGCTGCGGATGAGCTGGAGCAGATCGTCCCCGACGACCTCTGGCCGCTGCCGCGCTACGCGGAGCTGCTGTTCCTGAAATAGCCGCTCGCATCGCTACCAGCAGAACATCACTCCGCTTCGTCCCGTAGCGTCCGACGGCTCGTCGGACGCGCGGTAGGAGGTTGCTCTGCATTGTCCTGGGATAGGGCCCCGCTTCGTCCCGTCGCGTTCCGCCCCCGAACCGCACGAGCCAGAGCCGGCGGTGCAACGGCTACTCACCCACGCAGCCGCGCGACGGCAATGTATGCCACTGACACCCAGCGGTCCACTCGCCGACATCCGAGCCACGACCAGCAGGAAGCGCGAACCATCCCGTCGCGCCTGTCGCGCTTGCCCCCCGCTCCCCCACTCACGCACTTCGCTCCGCATCAAAGACGCACGCCACCGCCTCCAGCGTCCCCAGGTCGCACGCCCGCAGCCGCTCCACGATCCCCCGGATCAGCCGCTCGCGCTTGAGTTGCTCGTGTGGAATCAGCGACGCGCGGCCTGCCCCGCGCTGACCGTCACAGGCCTGCCGCGCGGCGTCGGCAGACGGATAGATACGAATGATCTGCGGATCGTCGCTCATCAAGTACCCCAGGCTATTCCGTCGTCATCAGCACGGCCCGGCCAAACCGCTCAACCGGGCCCCGTGGGCGTGCGCAAATCGCACCGCGCTCTTTCATTCAGCGTAGCAACCTGCCCGCCTGCAAGCAACCGTTTTCCCCCTGGAATGAAACGTTTCTGCGGCAACGTCGCCTCTCAAGCCCCCGCCACGGGCCGCGCATAAAAAAGGCCCGAGGGGGGGCCGACGGGCCGGGGGGACACCCGTACGAGCCTCGCGCCACTCGGGCGAATCAAACTATAGCAGAACGCCAGCACCGTACAAATAGAACTTCAACCGAACTCCGAAGAATTCCATTGAAACCCGCCGCAGCGTTGAAATCGCCCTGATCGTTAAGGCACGTTCACGACTTCCTGCACCTCGGGGACACGCTCGCGCAAGTGACGTTCCACCCCGGCCTTGAGCGTCATCGACGCGTGCGGACACCCCGAGCACGCCCCCCGCAGCCGCACCGTCACCACGCCGCCCTCGAACCCCAGGAAATCAATGTCGCCACCATCCGCCTGGATATACGGGCGGAAACTCTCGATCACCTCGCGGGCACGCTCGGCGACGGGCTTCTCATTCGGGCTGGTCTGCTCGGTCACAAGTCTCTCCTGTAGGTTAGCATCTCACGGAAACTGGGTCAGACGGGATTCGAACCCGCACTGGGAGGATTTTAAGTCCTCTGCCTCTGCCAATTGGGCTACTGACCCGCCGCGGTCGGGTCATGCCCGACCTTATTCTAATCGGTTTCCACGCAAACTTCTCGCGCCACCGGCTCTGCCGCCAGCACCTGCCCGGGCGACACCTGCGCCTGAACATACCCGAGTCCGAGCCAGCCGTCACCGCACGGGTGCCGCACCAGCGACGTGAGCCGGCCCACCTGCCGGCCACCCTGTACAAGCTCCGCCGGCAGCGCCAGCCCCGCCCCATTTGCCACGCGCAGCCGCACCAGCCGCCGGGCCTGCACGCCCCGCGACCGCATCCGCTCGACCACCTCGTGCCCCAGGTAGCAGCCTTTGTCGAGCGCCACCGCCGCCGCGAACCGCCCTGTCTCCGCCGGCAACACCCCCGCCTGCAGATCCGTCTCCCAGGCCGGCTGCCGGGTCTCGATCCGCAGCGCGTCCCAGGCGTCCCGCCCCGCCGGCCGCGCGCCCAACCCGCACAGCCGATCCCACCAGCCCCGCGCCTTGTCACGTCGCACGATCAGCCCCAACCCCGGCAACGTCCCGACATCTTCCCGGAACACAATCGCGCCGCCCTCCACCTCGCGGTGCGTCAGGTCGGCGCACGTCGCAAAGTCCGCCCATCCCAACGCCGCCACTGCCTCGGCCACGCCCGGCCCCAGCAGCGCCAGCCGCGCGTCGCCGCCCGATACGTCCGCCAGTTGCACGTCCTCGGTCAGCAGGTAGCGATCCAGGTGGCCCAGCGCGATCGGCACCGCCGCCGCGGGCAGATCGAGCCAGATCGCCTCCGCCGCCACCAGCAGATTGACATCAAACACGATGCGCCCCTGCACGTTCAGTGCGAACGCACGCCCCCCCGCGCCGGGCGGGCAACCCTGCACGTTCTGCGTCAGCAGATTGTGCAGCCACGTCGTGCGATCCGCCCCCGTGACCCGCAAACGGCCGCGATCACTGCGATCAATCAGCACCACGGCGTCGCGCGCCGCCGCGTATTCCGCCGCCGGCAACCCGTAGTCCCGCGCCAGTGTCACGTGGCCGCACGTGACCCGCTTCCCCACCGGCGCCAGGTCCAGAAAAGGCGATTCGGCCGTCATCCCGCCACTCACTCGCTGTACGCATCAGCCCGTCGTTGGGCTACAATCGGCTCCTCGATGACTATAGACCGGAAGAGCCTCTGATGCAGCACGCCTGGATCATCTCCGTCGGCACCGAGCTCGCGCTCGGCCAGATCACCGACACCAACGCCGGCTGGCTCGCGACCGAACTCGCCGCCCGCGGCATCCGCGCCACGCGCCATCTCACCGTCCCCGACGAGCTCGACGCTGTCCGGGGCGCCTTCACCGAAGCCGCTGGCCGCAGCGATGTGATCCTCGTCACCGGTGGCCTCGGCCCGACCGACGACGACCTCACGCGCCGTGCCGCCGCCGACGCCACCGGCAGCGCGCTCGAGCTGCACGCACCGAGCCTCGCCCAGCTCCGCGCGTTTCACGAGCGCCGCGGCCGCGACATGCCCGAGCGGAACAAGCTCCAGGCCATGCTCCCCCGCAGCGCCACCGCCATCGAGAACACCTGCGGCACCGCCCCGGGAATGCGCATCGAGCTCGGCGGCACGCCCTGCTTCATCCTGCCCGGCGTCCCGTTCGAGATGAAGGCCATGTTCGTCCGCGACGTCGCACCGCACCTCGTCGCGTCCGCCCGCGGCACCATCCTGCTCACCCGCCGGCTGCACACGTTCGGCCTGCCGGAATCGACCCTGGGCGAGCGTATTGCCGACCTCATGGCCCGCGGCCGCAACCCGGAGGTTGGCACGTCCGCCGATCTCGGCATCATCGACATCCGCATCAACGCCACTGCCGCCACGACCGCCGCCGCCCAGGCCCTGCTCGACGAGACCGAACAGGCCCTGCGCGCGCGGCTCGGCCCGGTCGTCTATGGCCGCGACGATGACACGCTCGCCAGCGTCGTCGGCCAGCACCTGTTGCAGCGAAATGCCACCCTTGCCACCGCCGAATCCTGCACCGGCGGCCTGATCGGCAAGCTCCTGACCGACGTTTCGGGCAGCAGTGTGTACTACGTCGGTGGTGCGATCACCTACGCCAACGACGCCAAGATTCGCCAGCTGGGCGTCGCTGAACGCGATCTGGCGACCGTCGGGGCCGTCAGCGAGCCCGTGGCCCGCTCCATGGCCCACCAGGTCGCGCACCGGTTCAAGGCCGACTATGCCCTGTCGGTCACGGGCGTCGCCGGCCCCGGCGGGGGCACTGTGGACAAGCCGGTCGGCCTGGTCTTTATCGGACTGCATACGCCGAAGGATACCGCGGCGGGCGAACATCGCTTTGGCAGCGATCTGCCCCGTCACGCCGTCCGCATGCGGGCCGCTCACACCGCGCTGAACCTGCTCCGACTCGACCTGCTGGATGCCGAGCCGCCGCCGGACGCCAACCCCGCCGGCTGCGACCACTGACGCATGCCGGCCCGTGGCGCCCTTACGCTGATGGTCCAAATGGCCGATAATGGCTATGGGATTCGCGCCGGCCTGCCGCCCCGCCTGGCGAACTGCCGCGCCGCGACCCCGTAGTAGTACCATGCAACCGACCAGAGGAGTGTTCATGCTCGTCCGAACAACCGCCGTACTGTTGCTCGTCGCGCTGGGCTGCGCGGTGCTGAGCCCGGGACAGATCCCGAGCGACAAGCCCGCGGACATCTCCGCGGCCGATTTCGCCAATCTCTCCGACGCGGAGAAGCTCGAGAAGGCCCGCGAGCTCAAGGAGCAGGCCGTCGAGAAGGGCGATTCCGCCACGCTCAACGTCGCGCTCGAGTTGGTGCAGCAGATTCTCGACGCCGACATTGCCAACACGCGGGCACACCTGCTGGCCGGCGAGATCATGATCGAAGGCAACGAGTACGACCAGGCCCGCGACCACTTCATGTTCGTCGTCGACATCGAGCCCAACAACCTGCGGGCCAACCTCGGCCTGGGCAAGATCTGGGTCGCGAATCGCTCGTGGCGGCAGGCGCGCGTCTACCTGGAGCGCGCCGACCGTGTCGCGACCGACGCCGAAGACGTCGCGGCGGTCAAGCGTCTACTGGCCCTCGCCTACGCGGGCATGGGCAAGCGCGCCGAAGCGCTCGAAGAGATGCAGGCGGCCGTCCGCACCGACACCGACGACCTCGAGGTCCTCGACACCGCGGTCGAGATCCACCTGCGGGCCGCGTCGGCGGATCCGCGCTATATCGAGCCGACGACGGCGATTGCGGACCAGTACCTGCAGAAGGCCAAGCGTCATGTCGAGGAGAAGCCCTTCGATCGCGAACGCCTGACCAAGCTCAATCGCGCGTACGACCTGCACGCGACCGCCCTGCGGACGCTGCACGCCAACTACTACCGCCGCGACGTGCGCAACCAGCCCACCGACGAACTGCTGCCCGGCAAGGAAGCCGAGGCCGCCGCCGCCCTCAACCAGATCGCCCAGGATCTGCGGGAGCAGGCGCTGTTACGGCTGACGATGGCCGAGCACGACGTGCTGCTCATCGCCGAGAAGGCGGTCGAGTACGCCCCGACCAACATCACCTACCTCGAGAACCTGGCCAGCATCTACCACCGGGTGCAGAACCGGCGCCAGGCGATCGAAACCTACCAGCGCATCCTCGAGCTCGATCCGGACCATGCCGGCGCCCGGCAGTACCTCGAGTCGGTCGGCGCCCGTGCGCCGTAGCACCTGCCGGAAGCGACCGGCCTGGCCGGCGCGCGGCCTGCGCCGCGCGTGCAGAGCTCGTTCAAGCCGTTGACACATGAGCATCGTCTGCCCGTTGGGCGGCGCGTCGCTACGCTCCGACCGCTATGCACCGACAACTTCCCCCAAACGAATGGGACCCGCCGCCGGACAACTGCTCATTGATCATTGCAAACCGACCATCAAAGAAGAGCCCGGCTGCACCAGCCGGGCTCGTCGACATGCTTCATTGTTCGCGGCAACAGGCCGGGGCTCCGGGCTACTGCACGTTGGCACGCGGATCAAACTCGTGCACGACCGTCCCGGTCCCGTTCGTGACGCGCCACACCGCTTGCGGGAAGGGTGGCTCGGCATCGTCCCGGATGAACACGTAGTCGATCCGGCCGCCGCGGAAGAACTCGTTGCACTGGGCGTCGGCCGCCGCCCGGCCCGGCGGGGCCAGCACCGACCACGCCACGTTCGACAAGCCGCACTCGCACCCGGTCCCCTGGATCTGCGACGGGTAGCGCACCGACGACCCCGCGGGCGTCGACGGCGGCAAGGCCGGCCCGGCCCGGAAATCGAAGGAATCCACGTAGTAGAACGCGTCCTGCGAACAGTCCGGATCGACGTTCTCCTCGACACCGCCACTGCACGGGAAGGAGAAACTGTTCGCGAACTTCAGCGCCCGCCCCTCCGTCGTCGTGCCGGGGTTGTGGAACAGGATCACGTTCGGTATCGGCACCCGCGCGCCGCTGCTCGTGAAGAAGCTGTCATACGACGGTGTCGTCCCGTCGGCCGGACGGATCGCCGACGCCAACCCCTCCGCGCCGGCCCCCTGGAAGCGGCCGTTCTCGTGGAAGTAATACAGCGCGTCGGCCGGAATGCAGTAGTGCCCCAGGGCGGTCTCCGTCTGCGTGCGGACATAGCCGAACGAGGTGTACAGCGAGATGTCGTCCGGGCAAACGGCCCCTTCGATCTCGGCCGTCGCCGGGTCGTCGATGAACGCGATCAGGATCATGAAGTAGTGCACGTAATCCGGCGACAGGTTGCGCATCGAGACCCGGACGAACTTGCGATCCTGCGATTCCTCGCAGGGCGCGGCCGCCGTCTCGGCCCCGAACAGGCCGCCGCCGGTCTGCCGCCCCGAAGTCACCGGGCCGAACGTCTCGGCTTCGCCATCCGCCGCCGGGAACAACGAACCCATGAACGCCGCCGCCCCGCTGCCGCCGGCGCACCCCCAGCCGGCCCCCGCCACCAGCAAGGCGCCCAGCGTGATCCATGAAACCCGTTTCCAGCCTGCAGCGATCGTTCCCATCTGAAGCACTCCCTGGGGGCGAGGCCGGCCTTTCTGCGGCACCGCACACGCCACAACACCGCGCCCGGCGGGCCGTTCCGACACTTCCTGATCCTACCGCACTATATACGTCCCCAGGGTTTCCGACAAGCGAGCGCGGCGGGGCGGGCCGGCGGCGACACCCACCCCGCGCTGCAATTGCATTCGGGCGGTTTTTCGGACAAACTGCTGCCAGCTCTGGAGACGCCGATGAGCAGCGATCCCAACGACATCGCCCGATCGAAGGTCCTCATCGCCGACGACAATCCGCAGATTCTCGAGCTGCTCGAGGCCTATCTCGAGCCGCTCGACGTGAAGGTGCGGCTGGCGGCCGACGGTGAAGCGACCCTCGCCGCCGTCGAGGCGGACGAGCCCGACGTGGTTCTGCTCGACATCATGATGCCCAAGCGCAGCGGCTTCGAGGTCTGCCGCATTCTCAAGGACGACCCGCGCTACCGCGACATCCCGGTGATCATGGTCACCGCACTCAACGAGACCGGCGACATGGAGCGCGCCCGCGAGTGCGGTGCCGACGACTTCCTCAGCAAACCCGTCAACAAGATCGAGCTGCTCGCCCGCGTACAGAACCTGCTCAAGCTCCGCCGCCTCAAGAAGACCGTCGACCAGCGCAAGCCGCCGAAACGGGACTGAGGCCGGCCTCGGCCCGCGAGCGCCCGCCGCGGCTTTCCCGACTCGCCACTCGCCATTCGCTACTCGCCACCAAAGAAGCCGGCCGGTGGAGTTGTCCACCGGCCGGCTTTGGTTGGCTAACTTAGCCGCTTATGCAGTTGTCAACTCGACCTTACGGGCAGGTCGTGTTCTGCAGCGCGACGAAGCCGTCGATATCACGCCAGCTGACGGTGCCGTCCGGCGTGCTGATGCCGCCCGGACCGCCGATGTCGTTGTTCTCGAACGGGCAGGTCGGCGGCGTGCCATAGACATTCAGGTGCAGCGCGTACCAGGCCGACACGTTGTCGTTCTGGGCCGCCACGAAGAAGTCAATGTCACGCCAGTTGACGTTGCCGTCACAGTTGCTGTCACCCTTGCAGCCGGCCGGCTGGCACGGGTTCGGGTCGCAGCCGACGCCAGCACCAATCCAGGTACCGCCCTGCTGCACACACAGCGACTCGACGAACACATCGACGCAATCCAGATCGAAGCAGCATGCACCGGTCTCACCGGCGTGGACGCTGGCCTCGTAGGTCGAACCGCAACCGACGTCGGCCACGGCCGGCTGAACCGCCAGGTAGTACGTCCCGCCCGGCGTCAGGGCCGCCTCGTCGATCCAGATCAGGTAACCCAGGCAGTCGGCCAGGGTGAACTCCTGCCAGCCGCTCATGTTGTCCGAGCACGGCGGGATGAGGACCAGGAACCGGGTCCAGACTTCCGACGCCACGACGAACTGCAGGTCACCACTGGTGTGGGTGTACTCGTAGAAGTCGAGGTCATCGAAGTTCGGATCGTTCGGATCCGCCCGCAACGTGCCACACACGATGCTGCCCGGCGTGGCGAGCTGCGTGCCGAAGTTCTCCGGCCCGTTGCCCCAGCAACCGGCGTTGGTGGTATCCGTCGGGAAACCGCAATCCGGCTCACCCTCGTCCACGGCGGCGTCGTCACAGACGACCTCGCAGCACGGGTTCGGATCGCAGGTCAGCCCGGCGTTGTAGGTGCCGCCTTCGTCCGCACAGACGTCCGGCAGCGCCAGGAAGCAGGTGCCGTCCGGCAGGCAGCAGGCCGCCAGCTCACCAGCCTGAATCCGGGCACGATACTCACCGCCGCACGCGAACGGCTGGTTCTCGTCGAAGTCCGGACCCACGAACAGCCAGTAACGACCGGCCTGCGCGCCCGGAACCGTGATGCAGACCTCTTCGCAGGTCACCAGGAGCGTACCACCGTCGACGATCTCGTAATTGTCGCACGGATAGTTCGGATCCTGGGGGTTGCCATCCTCGCGAATGATCAGCAACAGCGGATAGAAGTCGGCCTCGACACAGAACGACATGTCGCCGCCGGCGTGCTGGTACTCGTACCAGTCGGTGTCGCGCAGCGAACCGTCAAAGGCCGCCGTACCACAAACCGAATCGCCCGGATTCGCCAGCGACGTGGTGTCGAAGACGAACGGATCCGAGTTGCAGCCACCGTTGGTGTTGTCCTCGGGCAGACCGCAATCCGGCTCAACCTCGAGCGCGTCGTTCGGGTCACAGATCATCTCGCAGCACGGATTCGGGAAGCACGTGGTGGCGTCGCCCTGGTAGATGCCTTCCAGCGCGTCGCACTCGGCCTGCGTAATCTGCTGGCAGGTCGTGTCCACGCAGCAGGCACCAGTGACCGCCGTGCTGACCGTCGCCACGTACTCGCCTTCGCAGTCGAACGTGCCACTGTCGAAGCTCGGACCGACCCACAGCCAGTACAGACCCGGCGTGGCGTCCGTCACCGTCAAGCAGAACTCGCCGCAATCGCTCGGCGCCGTCTCACCCGCCAAGATCGTGTAATCATCGCACGGGTAATTCGGGTCCTGCGGATCCGGGTTGCCCTGGTAAATGATCAGCGGCTGAACCAGGAAGTCCGCCGTCACGCAGAAGTTGATGTCGCCTCCCACGTGGTTGTACAGGTACCAGTCGGTGTCACGCGTGCTGCCGTTGTACAGGCTCGTGCCACAGACGGTGCTGCCGGCGTTGTACAGCGAGGTCTCGTCGGCCACGTAGTTCGGCAGCGAGTTGCAGCCACCGTTGACCGTGTCTTCCGGCGTACCGCAGTCCGGCTCGTTTTCGTCCGCCGCGCCCACCGGGCACTCGACGGCCGTGCAGCACGGATTCGGGGCACAGTCCGACCCCGGACCCTGGAACGCGCCGCCCTGCCCCGTGCAGGTCGCCTCGTCCAGTTGCTGGCAGGACTCATCCGGGAAGCAGCAGGCACCGGTCTGCTCGGTGTACACCGAGGCCAGGTAGGCCTTGCCGCACGCGAACGGCTCGTTCAGGTCGAAGTCCGGACCCATCCACAGCCAGTACATGCCAGGCTGCGCATTCACGACCGTCAGGCAGAACTCCTCGCACGCCGCCGGGGCCGCCTCACCGGCCACGATCGAATAATCGTCGCACGGGTAGTTCGGATCCGCCGGGTTCGGGTTGCCCTGGTAGATGACCAGCGGCTGCGCGATGAAGTCGGCGATCACGCAGAAGTTCAGGTCACCACCGAGGTGCTCGTACGCGTACCAGTCGGTGTCACGGGTGTTGCCATCCCACAGGCTGGTGCCCCAGACACTGCTACCGGCCGTGTAGAGCGAGGTGTCGTCCACCACGAAGTTCGGGATGTCATTGCAGCCACCGTTGACCGTATCGTTCGGCTGGCCGCAGTCCGGCTCGTTCTCCAGCGGCACGCCGTCATGCGGCGGGCAGCAGATGTCGGCACAGGTCGATCCCGAACCACCGAACGTACCGCCTTCCGCGGCACAGGTGTCGGTGTCGTAGCCTTCCACACAGCCGGTCGGCAGGCAGCAGGCGCCCGGGTCACACGGACCACAACTCAGCTCGAGCGTGTACTCGACACCGCACGGAATCTCGCGCGTGCCACCGCGGATCCACGGACGCACGATCACCCACGCCTCACCGGCCAGCGGGTTCACCGGGGCCGGATCCGGACGGGTGTAGCAGTACGAGGTCGACACGATCTCGCCCGGCAAGCCGTGCGCTTCCGACGCCACGATGAACGACGGGCACGGGTTGGTGTAGTCGGCGAAAGTGATCAGCAACAGCTCCACCGGGAACTCGGCCACGACTTCGGCATTGAGCTGAACCGACATGCCCGGGTCCACCGGCAGCTGGAACAGGTAGTAGTAGTCATTGTCACGACGGTTCTCGTTGTTGGTCACGTGCGTGCCGGCGGTCCCGCAGATCACGTCGCCACAGTTGATCTCACTGTTGAACGCCGTGCCGAACTCGTCGAAACCGCAGCCCGCATTGAAGCTGTCGGTCCAACCGTCGAAGCAATCCTGCTCGAACTCGGGGGTGTGCGGCGACGGGCACTCGTAGCAGGCCACGTCGGCACAAGCCACACCCTGGCCCCAGAACGTCCCGCCGTTGCCCTCGCAGTCCGCGCGGGTCTGCGGCGTGCAATCGGTGCCCACGCAGCAGGCGCCGGTCGCGGTTGCGCACGAGCTCGTCACGGTCAGGCGATACTTCTTGCCGCTCTGCACTGCGCCCGGATTGTCCGGATCACACTGCACCCGCAGCCAGTAGATGCCGGCACTCAGGCCCGCCTGCGACAGCGTACCCGGCGTGCACTCGTCAACCACCGTGCTCACCAGGTCCGAATAACCCATGCAGGGATCCGGGCTGCCCGGCTGCACGATCGCGAACTCGGCCGCGAACTCGGCCTCGAAGCTCAGGTTGATGCTGCCCGGCGACATCAGGTACAGCTCGTAGTAGTCGACGTCGCCCGAGGCGCCCAGACCGAAGTTCTTGTAGCTGGTGCCACAGATGGTCTCGCCGCACTCGATCTCGCTGAACGCGACCGGGAATTCCGCCGGCATCTCGCAGCCGTCGTTGAACGGCCAGCTGCTGGGATCGTACTCCCGCTCGTTGCGGCCGGTGCACTGAATCGTGCAGACCTCGAAGTCGTCGTTCTCGATGGAGATGTTGTACGACCCGAACGTGTAGCTGCAATCATCGCCGGCACAGACCGCCGTGTGGCAAACGACGACGAAGTACTCGTCGCCGACCGTCAGGCCGCTGTACTCGAGCTGCGAACCCAGGCCGTCCCAGTCCGGCGGGTAATCCGACGTCAGGCAGCCGAAGTCGTCGTTACACGCCAGCTCGGTCTGCAGGCCGCAGATGTCACCTTCCAGCAGCGCGATCTTGGTGTCCGGAATCGGCGGCCGGTTGGGATGCTCCGCACAGGTACTGATCCGGACGGTCGAGTGCGTCGCGGTGAACTTGTACCAGGTCAGGTTAATCTGACTTCGCAGATCACCGCAGGTGATGTCATGCTCGAAGTCCCAGTCCCACAGGTTGTCACCCGGGTAACGCCAGCGGAGCTCGTCCGTGTAAATCAACGGATCGCCGACCGGGGGCGCCGGAATGAGCACCGGGTCGTCACAGGTGTTGTCGCCGGTGCGCGAGCGCGACGTGCCCTTCGTCCCTTCCGGCGCCGTGACGATCCGCAGCTCCTGAACGCCCTGGGGATCGTTGGCCGCGGCGCTCAGACCCCGCGACTTCACCGCCTGGGGCTGCGAGGGATTCACCTTGTCGGCCGACAACTCTTGCGTAACGTCAGCCTTGGCACTGCCCTGCAGCGTCGGTGCCTGCTGCTTGGACTTCACCTTGACGGACTGGTCGGCGTCCGCCAACGCGAAGCTACAACATAAGAGGCTGACTCCAATCGCCACTGTCAATTTGCGCATGTCTTTTTCCTTCCTTACAAGAACCGAGATGTGCCTTCATCCCTGTGAGTGACTGATACGACCACGGCCCTGCGTGGCCCTTGAGGGACCGCGGTCGCGCCCATTACAAATGCTGTTCGCTTCGAAGTGCGTGCTCTTTCCTCCGCAAGCCGGTCGATAACAACGGACGCCGACCTCAATCCATGGTCGAATCCGGCGTCCATCCACCTACCGGCATAGCCGTCTCCGCTAAGCTGCTTCGATATGCCATAACGGGAGTGATGCTTCTTTACGCTCGCAACCACATCCCTAGCGCATTGGCGTGTGGCAAGCCGCCGTTCCCTGCGTCCACTACGCCATGCCTTAAAGTATCGGGGCTCGGACCCCCGTGTCAAGCAAAATCGACATGCCCTGCGCTCCCCCGGTGTCCGGTAAGCTCGCGCTCTGTAAGCCGTTGCGGCATAAGCTGGAACGTTTAAACCGTCCCCCACCGACAGCGAAACGCGCACGCCTGCGCCGGATGCACGTGTCCGATAACCATTAACTACACCAGCATGTCTCACACGAATCATCCGGCGTCTGCCAATGTCACGATAACCAGCCGCCACCAACTCGCCACCAAGTGTCCCGCGTTTCCCGGCACACCCCTGCACCATGATCCTGCTCAGCCCGCCAACCATACGTTGACACCCGGCAACACGTCCGGGTACACACCCCTTCGCTGCATCGGCCAGATCACCGCCCGACTTTGGGTGCCAACCCGCTTGTTGAAAGGTGCGCGTCATGAAATCCGTCCGGCTCCCGTTGATCACCCTCCTGATCATTGTCCCCGCGCTCCACGCCGACGCCCTCGACGACACCCTCGCCCTCGTCGGGCTGCGGCGCGCCGACCTCGGCTGGCGCCCCAAGGGCTGGTGGCCGCGCTTCCCCCACGTCCCATACAAACACCGCGCGTTCGACGCGCTGTTCAACCAGCCGCTCGACACCATCACCTACGCACGCACCCTCGGCGAGACCGCCTGGCAACGTCTCGACCCCGCCGAACTCGCCAAACAAGACCTCGGCCGCAACAGCCGCAGCCTCTTCCAGGCCACCCAGCGCCTCGGTATCGACCCGCAGTTCGGCGGCTTTCGCGGCTACACCGCCAACAACCTCGCGCCGGAAACACCCCTCGACGAAGCCATCCTCGCCCTCTACCAGGCGGCCGGACGCGACACACGCGCTCACACCTTCGGCATGAAACTGCCCTATCCGCGCATTCCCGAAGAGCTGAAGGCCAGAGCCGACAAGCTCGACCCGGCGGTCAGCCGGATCCTCGGCCAGCTCGTGCTGCACATCATCGAGGCTCGCCGCTGGACCGACCTCGCGTTCCGCAACGTCGACGCCGCCGACCGCCGCGCCGTCGCCACCAATTACGACGTGGGCCGCGAAATGATCGACGCTCACGATTACCGCCCGGCGATGGACGACGTCGCCCGCACTTGGGACGAGGCCAGCCTGTGGTACGCCGCCCAGAAATGCGTCGACGCCCTCGACCTCGCCCGCCTCCAGCTCCAGGCCTGGCAAGCCGAGCACCAGGCCGCCCAGCGCCGCGACCACGCGTCGCCGCGCTTTGCGTGGGAAACCCCCTGGGGCTGGATTCGCGTCGGCGGCAACGACGCCGACCAGCACGACGGCACCGCCACGCTGCTCCTCGTCGACCTCGGCGGCAATGACACCTACCGCGGCAACGCCGGCGGCGCGAGCCCGACCCACCCCATCAGCCTCGTCCTCGACCTCGCCGGTGACGACACCTACCAGGCCAACCAACAGCCCGCCCAGGGCGCCGGTCTCACCGGCGTCGGCGTCCTGCTCGATGCCACCGGCAACGACCAGTACCACGCCCACCGCTACGCCCAGGGCGTCGGCCAGTTCGGCTTCGGCCTGCTCGCCGACCTCGACGGGCATGACACCTACCACCATCACTTCAGCGGCCAGGGCTGCGGCTACTTCGGCGTCGGCCTGCTCTTCGACGTCAGCGGCGACGACCGGTACTTCATCTGGGGCGAGGGTCAGGGCATGGGCGGTCCCAACGGTGTGGGCATTCTCGCGGACCGCACCGGGGACGACCATTACACCGCCGAAAGGAAACACTCCGTCACCAGGCGCCCCTCCTACCACTCGCCCGACAACGACGTCGCCGTCTCCAACGTGCAGGGTTGCGGCCTTGGTCGCCGGGGCGACGGCAGCGACGGGCACAGCTGGGCCGGCGGCCTCGGGGCGCTGCTGGATGGGGCCGGCCATGACCATTACCGCGCCGGCAACTGGTCCATGGGCACGGGTTACTGGTTCGGCATCGGCCTGTTGCACGACCGCGGCGGCGACGACCACTACAACGGCGTCGCCTACACCCAGGGCAGCGGCGCCCACTTCTGCATCGGCGCGCTGGTCGATGAAGCCGGCAATGACCGCCACCTGGCCGAGGAGAATTCACACATCGCCTTGGCCTGGGCCCATGACTTCACCATCGCGCTGCTCGTCAACATCGGCGGCGACGACCTCTACAGCGTCGACAACAGCGGCCTGGGCTTCTCCCTCAACCGCAGCGTCGCGATGCTCATCGACACCGCCGGCGACGACACCTACCGCACCAGGAAGATCGAGCGCCCCGGCCACGCGCAAAACAGCGAACGCTTTCGCGCCCGCGGCGGCGTCGCCACGTACTTCGCCGACACGACCTCGCTCGGCCTGTTCCTCGACGTCGGTGGCGCTGATACCTACTGGGGAGACTGGACCGACAACACGCACTGGCTCGACCCGCCCGATTCGCCCAACTGGCAGGATCGCAACTTCTCCGTCGGCGTGGACCGCGCGGCGGGCACTGTCGACTTCACCCCCATTCCGGTCAAGCCACCCAGCGGGCGCGAGGACCCGCAACCCGCAATGCCCAATCCGACGCGGACGAATGACCCACAACCCCCGGCTGAGAGCTAACAGCGATTCACGACTGTGTCGACGACGCCGTCAGCGCTTCGGCCCGCGCCGTCTTGCTGCCTTGCGGCAGGCTGCCGACAGGTGCGGTGGGCACCTTGCTCACCGGCACGGTGCGCACGCGCGTCACGCGCTGGCGCCCCGCCGACCACGGCGCCGAGCCCCAGCCCATCGCGATCAGCCCCATCGCGTAGAGCAGCAGGAAAAACCCGCCGATCCCGTCCATCGGCACGAAGTAAGCCCATTGTGCCAGGCACCACACACCGAGCACCAGCTCCACGACCCAGAGGCGGCTGCGCAGACTCTTGTACACGCTGGCGCGCGACCCGGTCCGCGTGCTGCCCGACTTGGGCGTCCGCACGAACTCGCCACCCCGCTGAAAAAGGCCCACCACGACGGCGAGCGCGTTGTTCAAACACAACCCCAGCCCCAGCATCGTGAGCTTCAGAATGCGGATCGGCCCGGGCAGCCCCTTGCCCAGCGAGTAGCTCGCGTTCACGTACGCCACCCACGGGGCCACCGCCGCCAGCAGGAAACTCGCACAGAGCCATTGGATCCACTCGGGCCACTGGTCGCCCGTCAGCATCGTCGGCAACAGTCGCCCGATCACCGCGACGACCAACATCGGCAATGAAATGGCGTACTGACTCATGTGAATCGTCGCTTCGAGCTTCTGCGCCAGCGACAATTCCGGCGAGCGCCAGACCGCCGGCACCAGCTTGCGCGCCGTCTGAATCGTGCCGGTCGCCCAGCGCCGCTGCTGCGTCTTGAGCGCGTCCACGTCCGACGGGATCTCCGACGGACACTCTTCATCGATGTTGTAGATCATTCGCCAGCCGGCGAGCTGCGCCCGATACGACAGATCCAGGTCTTCGGTGATCGTGTCCCCGCTCCAGCCACCGACGCGCGGATCGTCGATTGCCACCTTGCGCCAGATGCCCCCCGTGCCGTTGAAGCTCATCAGCAGCCCGCTCCAGTTGCGCGCGCTCTGCTCCAACGCGAAGTGCAGGTCGAGCCCCAGGCTCAGCGCCTGCGTGACCCAGCTCTCCTCGACGTTCAGATGCCCCCAGCGTCCCTGCACGCAACACACGTCGTCGCGCCCATCGAACAGCGGAATCATCCGCCGCAGAAAGCCGGAGCTCGGCACGAAGTCCGCGTCGAACACCGCGACGAACTCGCCGCGCGCCTGTTGCAGCCCATGCGCCAGGGCCCCCGCCTTGTAATGCTCGCGGTTCGGCCGCCGCACGACCTTCACGTCATAGCCGCGCGACCGCAGCTCGGCCGCCACCTCGTCGACGACGAAACGCGTATCGTCCGTGCTGTCGTCGAGCACCTGCACCTCGTGGCGATCGACCGGATAGTCCATCCGTGCCGCCGCCTCGATGATCCGCCGCGCGACCGATACCTCGTTATAGAGCGGAATCTGCGTCGTGACGGTGGGCCAGGCATCCTCGGCCGTCTCCTGCTGATAACGCTCGATGACGCGCCGCTGCTCCTCGCGCACCCGCCGCCGCCGACGCTGGGCGAGAAACATCAACAGGTACATGTGAAAGCCGTACAGACTCGGCAGCGCGATCAGTACGAAAAAGAGGATCAGACAGGCGATTTCGATGTAGGAATGCAAGGCCTAGCCCCGCTCCGTGACTTATCAGACCGCTCGCGGCGACCCACACCGGCCGCAAAACCCAGTTTCAAAGTTGTAGATGGGTGAGCCCGGACTGTCAACATCCGCTGCCGGAAGCCCCGCGAGTTTATCGGCGCGGCAGCAACGGCCTTGCGGCCGCTCGATGATGCCGCCCGTTCGATCAGCGCAAAAAAAGAGAGAGTCCGAGCTCGCCGTACTCGGACCCTCCAAGCCAGACTGCCCGCTCACCAAAACGAGCGGTGACCCACAGCCTAACGTGGAAGTCATCGGCCAAGTGGCGCCTGACGTGAATTAAGGAACGCCGCCGCGAACGACACCCCCGCAATCCAGTCCGGTCACTTCCACCGAGCCGCCGCGACGTCCGCGAAACACCCCGCCGGCGCAGCCGCCCCGCGCCGAGGTCCCCCTACTCCTTGCCCTCCGCCGCACCCGGCGCATCGAACGCTTCCCGCATCATGCGGATCGGTTGCGTGGGCACAAACACCTCCGAGCGAATCGCCGCCGGTTCCAGGTAGAACGTGAATCCCACCAGGGCCGTGCCGTCGCCGCCGCGCGGCATCGGCGGAAAGACGCCACCCTGCTGCCGGACCGAGTCTGCGACGATTCCCATCATCTCCGGCAGGTCCAGCAACAGGCACGCCTGCGGCCGGGGCGTGAAGCGGCGTAACAGCGCCGCGACGCGCGGGTTCTCGCGCAGCGAACTGCGCGGCGTCTGCGCCAGGTTCTCCACGACCTGCTCCGAGCCGGCGCGCGAGCCCATCGCGTAGACCACGCCCTCCGGGTGCTCCGCCATATAAAGCGTCGTGTCCTGGCCGTACAGCGACTGCAGCGTCGGACGGCGCGGACACGTCGCCTGATCGACGTCAAAGCGATACATGTCGCCCTCGCCCTGGCCCACCTGCGACACCTCGTGCCGCACGCTCGTGCCCGGCAGGCTGCCCCACGCCGCCATCAAATCCGGACAAAGCTCGATCACCGAGCGCATGCCGCGACGCACCGCCTGCCCGTCACGGGTCAGGTACACACCGCTGAAGACCATCCCCTCGCCATCCGGGTCGCGCGAGAACATGCCGCTGTACCCGCTCATCTTGCGGTACAGCTCGATGCTCTTCTGCATCGCTTCCTGGAAGCGGGCATCACCCGCCTTGTCGCGGAAGAGATCCATCTTCAGCATCGCCTTGACCATGGCTTCGTCGAGGGTCTGAACGTTCGGCGGCAGTTCCCACTCGGCGGCGAACACCGCCGCCCCCATCTCGCGCGATAAGCCACGCAGCAGGTCGCGCTGCGAGCGCTTCACCTGTGACAGGTAACCGACCACGCGCCCACCCGGCCTGAACGCGGCCCGGTCCTCGACGCGAATACCGTCCGCGCCCACCCGCGCCGACAACGCGTAGGTCTCCATCTCCGACACCAGCAACTCGAACTGCTCGAGCACCCACTCCCAGAGTTGCAGCGCCGTCTGCGCGTCCGGCCCCGAGGCCGCCATCCCCATGTAAGCGCCCTGCGAAACCACCGCCATCTGCTGGTGAATCACCGCCCGCCACGGCTTGACATCGACGTGCAACACCAGGTGCTGTCGCCGCAGCCAGTCCGCGTGCGCCTCGGCCAGGCGCGCGCCGACCTCGCCACGTGAGCGCACCGCGCGCATCAGATCCTGCTCGCTGCGCGCCAGGATCGCAATCGTGTTGTCCACGACGGCCAACCAGCCGCGCCGCTCCTGCTCGTAAATCTGCACCCCCGCGGGCAGCGACGACGCCGGCGTCGCGGGTGTCCAGTCGGCCAGCGCGCCCAGACCACCAATCAGAACCGGATCGGCATGGGCCGCCGACACCGCCATCACCAGCGGCCCCGCCGTGTCGAGCACGTCGCCCGGCGCCCCGAACGGACCGGTCAGAATGTCGCGGCCACTGGTGCCCGCGACCGACGACGAGCCCAGCCGCTCCCCGAATGCGCGCATGCCGCCGGCGAAGCCCTCGATACTCGGCACGACAACCACCAGGCTCGCGTCCTCGGGCGTGTGCGCCAGCACGCGCGTCAACGAGACACGGCCGTCCTCATCTGCCAGCGCCGCCTGCACGCCCCCCGCCGACACGACCACCAGCAGCGCAATCAGTGCGACCTGAATGCGCATCAGTTTTCTCCTGGACCCGTTGTGATACCCACTGCCTTCAGGCAGCGGAACATACCTGCATCATGATTTAATCGCCACCGCCTCGGCGTGTCGATCGCCGGGCACAACTTCCGACATGGGCCGGAAACCGGCGCGGCTCATTATAGGACCAAACGGTCCGGTGGCCGCAATACAGCCGCCCCGCCACCTGACCGATGCTTACAAAAACCGCACTGGCGGTGCGCCTGGACAGGATCGCCCCATGGCCGTCGAGAACAACGCCCCCATCGTCAGCGAAGACGAGATCGAGGCCGCCCTGGCCGAGGCCGAGGGCGAGGCCAACATCCCCGATCTCAACGACGGCCGCACCGAGGTGGTTCCGATCCCGGTCTCCTGGGACAACGCCGACAAGCCGGCCGACGCCACGCCCTGCAAGAAGATCAACACCGAATTCGTGGCCACCGTCAGTGCCCCGGACGAGCCGGCCCCCGCGGGTCCAGCCGCCGCGCGGTTCAACTGGCTGGCGCCGCTCCGCGCCCGGCTCGCGCTGCTGCTGGCGCAATTCGCACCGCTAATGGGCCGCATCAGACCGCTGCTGGCCCGCATCCCGTTCAAGCAATGGCGCCGGATCGGTCCGCTACTTTACGAGGCACTGGACTTCACGCTCTGGGCCCTCAACCGGCCGTTCCTCTGGCTGCCGTCACACGCCCGCCATTACGTCGGCGTCGCTGCGATCGCGGTCATCGTCACGTCGCTGCTGTGCCTGTACGTCCTGCCGACGTTCTTCCCGCACCAGACAACGCCACGCCTGCTCCGGCAACGCGCCGCCGCCGTCCGCCAACTCACCCATGCCCCGCCTCCCGCGGCTGACCCCAACACGCCCTGACCCGCCACCACGCGACCCGCCCCACCAGCGCCACCGCCAGCAACCCCACTTGGATCCCGAGGATCTGCCACCCCGTCAGCGCCAACAGCGTCGAACACGTCGCGAAGATCACATAACGCAGTCCGCGCCCGCCAAAGTAGGCCAGCGCATAATGCCACCGCGAATACCGCCGCAAAACCGCCACCCAACGGACCGCGTCCACCGGGATCGGCACGAAGGCGATCAGCATGAGCAACTGAAATGGCGCGCGATCGAACCAGCGCAATGCCCAGCCATACACGCGCGTCCGCCGCACACGCCGCCCCCAACCAAAGTGCAGCACATAACTCAACAGGTGATACTCGTTGAGATTCGCCGCCACCGTCCCCAGTGTCGCGAGCAGCGACACCAGCACGACGTTCTGCCACGGATTCTCGAGCAACGCGAATTCCGGCGACGCGGCCAGCAACACGATCCAGGCCGTCGGCGCCGGCAAGAACGAATTGCACAGCGACAGGTAAAACACCATCAGCGCCGCAATCCACAGCCGCGCTGCGCCCGGCACCGCGGCGTCCGTCCACTCCAGCATCCACACCGCCAGCAGCGCCCAACCCGCCATCCACAGCACGAACGCACCAAACCAGAGCCGCGTCCCGGCCGGCAAGCGATCCAGGTGCGGTGCCGCCAGGCCACCGGGTGCATAGGCCAGCGTGTCCGCCCGGGATGTCGCGACACTGTCAGTCAACGAATCTCCCGTCACGCATGCGCAAAACCCGATCGGCACTGACCGCGAGCTGCTCGTTATGGGTGATCATCACGATCGTCTGCTCATGCGCCTGGTGGAACTCGGCCAGCAGCGCGAGCACCCCCGCTGCGTTCGACGAATCCAGGTTTCCCGTCGGCTCGTCGGCCAGCAACAGCGCCGGCCGCCCCACCATGGCCCGCGCGATCGCTACGCGCTGCTGCTGTCCCACCGATAGCTGCCCG
The DNA here is from genome assembly GCA_964448675.1 of uncultured Planctomycetales bacterium. GTDB lineage: Bacteria > Planctomycetota > Phycisphaerae > UBA1845 > Fen-1342 > CAYUZU01. Next base: position 102,288 of record CAYUZU010000005.1, on the reverse strand, counting down.
GGCTTCTTGTGGGCGAACTCGCCCAGACCCACCTGCGCCAACAGCGAATCCACCTGTCCGTCCACCGCAACCCCGCCGATCCGCAGCGGCAACGCCACGTTGCGCCGCACATCAATCGTCGGCAACAGGTTGAACCGCTGAAAGACGAACCCCAGCGATTCGCGCCGCAAGCGCGTCCGGGCTGCATCCGACAACACACGCGCGTCCGCTCCCGCCACCCGCAGCATTGCCGCCCGGGTCGGCCGCATCATCAGTCCGACGATGTTCAACAACGTCGTCTTGCCACAGCCGGACGGCCCCATGATCACGACAAACTCACCGCGCCGCACCTGCAAGTCGAGCCCGTGCAACACTGGCTCGGTCACCCCGCCATGGGTGTAGGCATGGTGGAGGCCGCGCACGTCGATCATCAGGTCGTTGTCGTTCATTCGTTCATCAACGCGACGGCCGGGTCGAGCCGCGCCGCCCGATACCCGGGATACAGGGCACTCAGGGTCCCGCCGACCACGCCTACGGCCACGGCCGCCAGCAGCCGCTCGCCGGCGAGGTCCACCGTCAACAACGGCGCCACCACGCCGATCAAGCCGCGAATACCGTAGGCCAACACGATACCGGCGGCGACACCGCCGAGCGAGATCAGCAGGGCCTCGATCAGTGACAGGCGCACCAGTCCCATGCGCGTCACGCCCAGCGACTTGAGAATGCCGATCTCGCGCGTGCGCTCGATCACCATCGTGTACATTGTCAAGAGGATGAACAGGAAACACGCCGCCAGCGCCACGCCGCTCGTCGCTGTCATGTACAGGTTCACCGACGCGAAGGCCTCGTGCAGCAACTGCCCGTAATCACTCTTCAGCTCGACGCGCACACCTTCCGAAAACGCCGTCGCAATCTGCTGCGCCGCTGCCACGGGTTCGAGGTCGTCGCGCAGTTTCACGAAGTACATGCTCGCGTTCTGCTCGCCCGCCAGGACGATTTCGCGCAGCGTTTGCAACGGCGCGAACACGCGCCCCGCCACGCCGGCCTCCACGATCCCCACGATCCGAAACGTCTGGCCCATGATCGGCACTTCATCCCCCACCGCATATCCGCCGACACGCTGCAATCGCTCGTCAATCACCAGCTCCAGCCCGTCCGCCAGAAACGCACCGTACGCCGGCGCCTCCATGTCGCTGGGTGGCACCGCGCCGTCGCGCACCCGGGCGGCGAAGGCATGCGCCCGATCAAACGGCTTTCCCGCCTGTACGTCACGCCGCCCGAGGAAGAGGTCCATCTGCGCCGGATCCACGCCGAAGAGCCGCTGCTGCTGCCCCCCCATCTTCACCTGCCCGAAGAACACCGGAATGACCGCTGTCGCCAATGGCCCGTGTGCGTCCGCCTGCCGCCGCAGGTGCCGCTCGTGAATCTGCCGAAACGGCGCCCCGTTCGTGAAGATGATGTTCTCCTGGTCAGGCAGCACGACCAGCTCGGCGTCGACGCTCTGCATGCGCTGGTTCACTTCGGCAATTGACCCGCTCGCCAGTCCCTTGGACACCAGCATCAACATGATGCCAATGCCCACCGCCAGCGCACTCAACGCTGATCGCAGCTTGTGATGCGTCAGGTTCGCCCACGCCAGTGCCAGCATCGCCCGCCTCGCATTGAAGTGTGCGCACTCCGTAACGACCGCTACGAAACGCGCCGCCGCTCACCGCCGAAATCATCGACCGCCGCCGGCAGCCCCCAGAAATACACAATCCCGAAGCCTGCCAGCGATACCAGGCTCACGACCCCCACCACTGCCGCTGGCGTCGAAACCGCTTCATAGCCCAGCAGCACCGCCACCCCGGACAAGACACACCAACCAATCAGCAGCCAGCCAGCGGCCAGGGCCAGCCCGCCGCGAATCGTCCGTCCCCCCGGCACGGGCAGGCACTGCGCGAACGCCCCCTGCGCCCCTACCAGTAACAACTGGCACTGCACCCCCGTCGCCAGCGCCACGCCGATCACCAGCAGCCACTGCTGCCATGGCGCCCACGTCGGCACCGCGCCGCGCAGCGGATCGTTCAGCAGCACCACCAGCAGCGCCCCCAGCCACAGCGGCGAATAGTACGTGAACCGTCCCATCGAGCACTCCTTGTCGGCCGATCCGCGGTAGGCCCGGACCACAGCCGCACCATCCGATGGTATCATGTCCCCTCGCGGCGACATCGTCCACGCCTGTAATGTACCGCGTTCGCCGGGTAGAACATGACCCGGCCCCGTCTGCGGTGGGCCATGGCGTTGCTTTGGCCCGTAGCGGCCGGGCTGCGGCCCGGAGGTGTCGCCTTGTGCCACGGCTCCGTGAGCCGTGTCAAAGGGCTCCATCATCAGAGCCGGCCGCGCAAGCGGACGGTTGCTCCACCGGCTTGCGCCGGCGGCGCTGATTCGTGCCCGCTGGACGGTCCCCGACAAAGTCGGGAGACCCATGAAAACACTGTAGTGGCCAGGTGCCTTGCCGGGCGTTCGGCGAACGGCGATTTCTGAGGCCCGTTGTTGATGTTCGATTGTGTTGCCATCGTGGGTGCCACCGGCGCCGTCGGCCAGGAATTCTGCCAGATCCTGCGCCAGCGCCGCTTCCCCGCGCGCCGCTACCGCTTCCTGGCGTCCTCGCGCTCCGCCGGCCGCGAGATCGCCGGCGTCGAAGGCCCGGCGACCGTCGAGGCCCTCACGCGTGAGGCCTTCGCCGGCGTTGAGCTCGCGTTCTTCTCCGCTGGCGGACAGATCAGCCGCGAATTCGCCCCGATTGCGCGCGACGCCGGCGCCATCGTCATCGACAATTCATCGGCTTTCCGGATGGATCCCGATATTCCGCTCGTCGTGCCGGAAATCAACCCCGACGCGCTCCGCCACCACGCCGGCATCATCGCCAATCCGAATTGCTCGACGATCATCCTCGCCGTCGTGCTCTGGCCGCTGCACAGCGCCAACCCGATCCGCCGGGTCGTGGTCAGCACGTACCAGGCCATCAGTGGGGCCGGTGCCCGCGCCCTGACCGAGCTCGAGTCGCAGTCCCGCGCCGTGCTCGACGGCGCCACGCCCGCGCCCGAGGCCTTCGCCGAGCCGTGCGCCTTCAACGTCTTCAGCCACGACAGCGCCATTGGTTCCGACGGCTACAATGTCGAGGAGCGCAAGCTCATCCTGGAAACCCGCAAGATCTTCGGCGACGAGTCGATCCGGCTCGCCCCGACGTGCGTCCGCGTGCCGGTCAAGCGCGCCCACACCGAGGCCGCTGCGATCGAGTTCACGAACCCCATCGACGAACCGATGGCCCGCGGCATCCTCTCGGGCGCCCCCGGACTGCAAATCGTGGATGATCGCGAGAACAATCGCTTTCCCACGCCCTTGGCCGCATCCGGCCTGGACGACATTCTCGTCGGCCGCATTCGCACCGATCCCAGCGTGCCCGACAACCGCGGCCTGCAACTCCTCTGCGCCGGCGACCAGCTCCGCAAAGGCGCCGCCCTCAACGCCGTCCAGATCGCCGAACACCTGAATGGAGCCTGATGCCATGCCCTTCGGCTGGGAAGGTGAGAAGATCCGTCTGGTACCGCTCGAGAAGGAGCGGCACTTCGATAACTGCATCCGCTGGCTCAACGACCCGGATGTGACCGCCTGGCTGCTCACTGGTGACTTCCCCATCACGCGCCTCGCCGAACAGGACTTCTTCGACCGTTGTGCCCGCCCCGGCGACCAGGCGACCGACATCGTCTTCGCCATCGAACGCCGCGACGACACCGAAGAACACGTCGGGATGTGCGGGCTGCACAACATCAACCACCGCCATGGCGTGGGTGTTGCCGGCATCACCATCGGCCGTCCCCAGCTTTGGTCCCGCGGCCTCGGCACCGATGCGTTCCGGACGCTCGTCCGCTATGCGTTCGACGTTCTCGGGTTGCAGCTCATCCTCTCGGAGGCCTTTGCCGAGAACGAACGCTCTGTCCGCCTGCACGCCCGTTGCGAATTCGAGGCCATCGGCATGACGCCCCGGCGCTACTGGAAGCGCGGTGCGTATCGCGACATCATCAACTACTGCCGCTTGCGCGACCGGCGGCACCAGACGACCAACCCCAACTCGGATGACCAACTGTGACCGACCCCCCACGCCTGCTCAGCGACTTCGCCCCCGCCCCGGGCGTCATCAAGGCCGACTACACCGACTTCGTCGTCGAGGAGATCCCGCTCTACCCCGCCGACGCCATCGGCACCCATACCTACTTTTTCGTCGAGAAGGCCGGCCTCAGCACGCAACAGGCTGTCCACGACATCGCCCGTGCGCTCGCCGTCCGCCGCCACGAGATCGGCGTCGCCGGCCTCAAGGATGCCCGTGCCGTCACGCGCCAATGGATGTCTGTCGAGCACATCGACCCCGAGCGCGTCGCCGCCATCGACGTGCCGCGCGTCAGTATCCTCGAAACCACGCGCCACACCAACAAACTCCGCATTGGCCACCTCAAGGCCAACCATTTCGTCATTCGCGTCCGCAACACCGAGCCCGACCGCCTTGCCGAGCTCCAGGACGCACTCGCCCGGCTCAGCCGCGCTGGCGTGCCCAACCACTTCGGCCCGCAGCGCTTCGGCTATCGGGGCGACACCTGGGCCATCGGCCGCGCCCTGCTCCAGCAAGACCCTGACGAAGCCGTCGACCTGCTCCTGGGCCGCCCCACTGAACAGGACTATGGCGCCACCCGGCGTGCCCGCGAGCTCTATGACGCCGGCGACTATGCCAAGGCCGCCCAGACCTGGCCAGGCATGTTCCATAACGAACGCCGCGCGCTCAAAGCCCTCATGCGGAACAAGGGCAACCGCCGCCGCGCGCTTGGTGCCCTCGACAAGAACACCCGCACGTTTTTCATCTCCGCGTATCAGTCGTACCTTTTCAATCAGACCCTCGCACGGCGCCTCCCCACTGGCCTCGGCCATCTCTACGCCGGCGACCTCGCCTGGCTGCACGCCTCTGGCGCCGTCTTCCGCGTCGAGGACACCGCTACCGAGCAGCCGCGGGCTGATCGACTCGAAATCAGTCCCAGCGGCCCGCTGTTTGGCTACCGCATGACTGAACCGCAAGGCCCCCCTGCCGAGATCGAGCACGCGGTCCTCGCCGCCGAAAACCTGACGCCGGAGGCCTTTCGTGGCGGTCCGCTGCGTGTCAAAGGCAGCCGCCGCCCGCTGCGTTTCCCCCCCACCGACACGCGTCTTTCCCTTGGCGCCGACCCCCGCGGACCCTATGTTGAGTTGGAGTTCACGCTACCGCGCGGCTGTTACGCCACCGCGTTGCTGCGCGAGTTGTTCGAACTCCAACAGGCGGACGGAGCAGAATTCAGCGCCGCGGGAACGGAGACCCCCTGACGCCGAAGGGCGGCTGCATGTCTGCGCTGAGCCGGTACGAGCAGTCACAACGGACACGGGACAGGTATGGCCGTCGAAGCCGCATGGGATTGGGATCGCCTACTCGAGACGGTGCGGACCGACCAGCCGGACCTTTACCGCGCCTGGTTCGAAGACCTGCGCCCCGCACAGCCCCACGCCGGCGCCCTGAGCATCCAGGTTGAAGACCCGGCCCAGGCCTACTACCTCCGCGAACAATGCCGCGGCGCCTTTGCCCGCGCCGCCATGAAGGTGAGCGGCCACCTGGTCACCGTCGAGTTTTCCAGCCCCCAGGAGCTCTCCAGCCGCCTGACGCCGGAAAACCAGCCGCCAGCCCTGACGCAGATGCCGCTCAGCGCGGATTACACGTTCGATCAGTTCGTGGTCGGCGCTTCGAACCGGCTCGCGCATGCGGCCTGCGGCGCCGTCTCCAACCAGCTCGGCATCCTCTACAACCCCCTGTTCATCCACGGTGCCTCCGGACTCGGCAAGACGCACCTGCTGCAGGCCACCTGTGCCGAGGTGCTGCGCCACCATCCCGAGCTGCACGTAATCTACGTCACCTGCGAGACCTTCGTAAACGACTTCGTACGGGCCATCGCGTCGGGCCAGTGGCAGCCGTTCCGCGAATGCACCCGCCAGGCCGACCTGCTCGCGATCGATGACGTCCAGTTTCTCGCCAACCGCGAGTCCAGCCAGGAAGAGCTGTTTCATACATTTAACGTACTCTACCAGAGCCGTAAGCAGATCATCCTCTCGGCCGACTCCGCCCCCAGTGACATCCCCACGCTCGAGGACCGCCTCGTAAGCCGCTTCAACTGGGGGCTCGTCGTCCAGATCGACACCCCCACCCGCGAAACACGGCAGGCCATCCTGCACAAGAAAGCCCGCCTTCGCGGCGTCGAGGTCCCCGACGAGGTCATCGACTTCATCGCCGAACACATCGACGGCAACGTGCGCCTGCTCGAGGGCACCCTCACCAAGCTCGTCACTGAAGCCCAGCTCGGCGCGAAGCCGCTCAACCTCCAGACAGCGCGCGAAATCCTTGCCACCTACGGCAACCACAAGCAGCGGCCGCTGCAAATCAGTGAGATCCTCGAAACCGTCTCCAACCACTACGGCACCCGCCTCCAGGAACTCCTCGGCCGCAAGCGCACGCGCTCCATCAGCCACCCGCGCCAGGTCGCCATGTACCTCGCCCGCAAGCTCACGCCACTCAGCCTCGAAGAGATCGGCATGCACTTCGGCGGGCGCGACCACTCGACCGTACTCCACGCCGAACGCTGCATCGAAAACGAGCGCAGTGCCAACCCTGAACTGGCCCAGACACTCTCCCAGCTCATCAGTCGGCTATTGACGCGCAACTGACAACACCCCCTGTCACGATCACGCACGGGCCGACAAACCAGCGCCGCCGGCCTCGCTCCCGGCTGTTCCCCCTTCAATAGCTGTCCGCGCCGACACGCCCGATGAACAGCCGCCACGACGCCCGCCGTCATGAGGGAAAGCAGCGTAAGGCCTTTTTAGGAAATATCTTACATACGACCCGCTCGATTCCTGACAGTACTGACAGGCCAGAAGAGGACCACGATGGTTTTTTCTATCTGAACTCCTTGTTACCCATCCGGACACACAAGTTGTCAGTACGTCCCTCCTCGTGCTTTCAGGCCGACTCGCGACCGCGCTTCGGCTGTCTGACACCCTGGCCGGCGCATCGATGCGCGACCAGCCAGCCGGTCGCGGCGCCGCGTCGTGTGTTGTCCACAAGCTCTGCTGGCGAACGCCGGCGCTGGCTGGGCGGCCCGGGGCCAGGCGGGTAGAAGTTCACCACCGCTTGTGGCGAACAGCCGGCTCTTGGGGTAAATATAGCACTGTAAGTCTCGCGCGCCGGCGGGGTTCGGCCAGGTTCGCCACGCCGGTCGGCCCAGGGGCCGGTTGCGCCGCTGGACAAGAAACGAACGGAAGCGCTTATGAAGACGAGATTGCCGCGCCAGGAATTCCTCGACGCCCTGTCCGCTGTGGCCGCGATTGCCGGCGGCCGCACCACGAAGCCCATTCTCGGCTGTGTGCGCGTTACAACGGAAGGGGACCTGGTCGAGCTGAGCGCCAGTGACGGGGAGGCAGCGCTGCGCCTGAGCGTCAGCAGTTTTGCGGTCGATGAGCCGGGCGAGGTCGTGGTGCCGGCCGATCGCCTGCTGGGCATCATTCGCGAGATGCCCGACGCCGAAATCAGTGTTCAGGCGGATGACAAGTACTGCATCGTCCAGGGGGCTGGCAGCGAGTTCAAGATTTTCGTCTTTCCGGCCGCCGACTTTCCTGCGATCCCGACCTTCGGTGACGAAGCCGACATTGTGGTTGATGGTGTCCAGCTCACGCGCATGATCAACCTCACGCTCTATGCCGCCGCCCGCGAAACCGGGCGCTACGCGATCAACGGCGTGCTGTGGCAGAAGCGTGGCAAGAAGATCTTTCTGGTGGCGACCGACGGGCGCCGCCTGGCCCGGGCCGGCGGTGGGATCGTCGAATCCAACGCGGGCGATTTCGAGGCGATCGTGCCAGCCAAGGCCATGCACGCTTTCGAGCGCGTCTTCACACCGAGCAAGGAGCGCAAGGAGTGGGGCGTCGACATCAAGGTCATGCCCAACCAGATTCTGCTGCGCAGCGGCGACCGCCTGCTGTCGACCGCCTTGGTCGAAGGTACGTTTCCGAAGTACGAAGACGTCATTCCCAAGGACAACGACAAGACCGCGCGTGTCGCCCGGAGCGAGCTCCACGGCGCGATCCGCCGGGCCGCACTGCTCACCAGCGACGAGGCCCGCGCGGTGCGCTTCAGCTTTGGCACCGACCAACTGGTCATCTCCGCGCAGTCGGCCGAACAGGGCGAAGCGCGCGTCGAGATCCCGCTAGAGTTTGATGGCGATCCGATGGAGATCGGCTTCAACGCCTCCTTTGTCGCCGACGCGCTCAAGGCCGTACCCTTCGATACAATCAGCATCGAGCTCAAGGAAGGCGCCCGGCCCGGCGTCCTGCGCGGGGACGACAAGAACGAGTTTCTCTACGTCATCATGCCGGTTTCCCTCTAAAATCGGACATGTTCGACAAGGGTGGTGCATGAACGCGGAACAGTTCCGCACATTGTGCGATAATCGACGCGCCCGGCGTCCGGTCGGCCTGCACGAGTTGCCACCACGCCGCGCAGGGCGCAACGCCGGCCGGCTGGCAACCCGCTCGGCGTTGGCCAGCGTGCTTGCGCGTGCCCGGCGCGCAGCGCGCCAGCACTGCCTGGCCCGGGAGGCCTGGCAGAAAATCGCGCCAGCGACCTGGCAGCAGTTCGCCGCGATCGATGGCGTCGAGGGCGACGTGCTTGTCATCCGCGTGGCCAACACCACCATGCAGTATGAGCTGCATCGGCAGCGCAGCAAGCTGACGCGGCAGCTCATCACCGCCGTGCCCGGCGTGCGGTCGGTTCGGTTTGCCATCGGTGGCGCCGCGCGCAATGACAGTGGACCTCGACAATGAGTGACGGAACAGAGCCCATGCAGGAATCCCCCGTGGCCGAGACGCACGACCAGTCGCGCTACGACGAATCCAAGGTCCAGGTTTTGGAAGGCGTCGAGCACGTGCGCAAGCGGCCCAGCATGTACATCGGCGACACCGGCCTGCGCGGCCTGCACCACCTCGTCTACGAAGTCGTGGATAACTCCATCGACGAAGCCATGGCCGGTGCCTGCACACGCATCAAGGTCACCATCCACGACGACAACAGCGTCAGCATCACGGACAACGGCCGCGGTATCCCCGTCGGTAAAATGGAGAACGGCAAATCCGCCCTCGAGGTCTGCCTCGGCGAGCTCGCGGCTGGTGCCAAGTTCGACCGCGACTCGTACAAGGTCTCCGGCGGTCTGCACGGTGTGGGTGTCAGCGTCGTCAACGCCCTGTCGGAGTGGCTGCGGGCCGAGGTCCGCCGCGACGGCCACCTGTGGACGATCGCCTTTGCCCAGGGCCGGCTCGTGCAGCCCGTACAGCCCACCGGCGACACCGACGAGACCGGCACTTTCGTGCATTTCAAGCCGGATGGCACGATCTTCCGCGAGATCGATTTCCACTACGACATTCTCGCGAACCGGCTGCGCGAGCTGGCCTACTTGAACTCCGGTCTCGAGATCACGATCAGCGACGAGCGCGACGGCACCAGCGAGACGTTCCGTTTCGACGACGGCATCCGCGAATTCGTCCAGCATCTGAACAAAGGCAAGTCGCCGCTGCACACACCGCCGGTTTACTTCCGCCAGGAGGAGCCGGAGCAGCGCCTCATCGCCGAGGTCGCCCTGCAGTACACCGACGCGTACAAGGAGGCCACGCTCTCCTTCGTCAACAATATCAACACGGTCGAGGGCGGGACGCACCTGTCGGGCTTTCGCACCGCGCTGACCCGCACGTTGAACTACTATGCGCGCAAGAGCAACCTGCTGCGCAGCAACGATCCCACGCCCCAGGGCGAGGACATCCGCGAAGGCCTCACCGCGATCGTCTCGGTCAAGGTGCCGGAGCCACAGTTCGAGGGCCAGACCAAGACCAAGCTCGGCAACAGCGAGGTGGGCACGTTCGTCGAGACAACCGTCAACAACATGCTTGGGACGTTCCTGGAGGAGCACCCGCCCGAAGCCAAGCGCATCGTCGGCAAGGCCGTGCAGGCCGCCCTGGCCCGCGAAGCCGCCCGCCGGGCGCGCGAGACCGCCCGCAAGAGCGCCCTCTCCGGCAGCGGTCTGTCCCGCAAGCTGGTCGACTGCTCCAACCGCGGCACCGACGACACCGAGCTCTTCATCGTCGAGGGGGATTCGGCCGCCGGCTCGGCCAAGGGCTACCGCGACGCGGCGACGCAGGCCATCCTGCCCATCCGCGGCAAGATCCTCAACGTCGAGAAGGCCCGCCTGCACAAGGTGCTGAGCCACGAGGAGATCCTCGAGATCATCAAGGCCGTCGGCACCGGCATCGGCGAGGAAGACTTCGACATCGACAAGCTGCGCTATGGCCGCATCATCCTGATGACCGACGCCGACGTCGACGGTTCCCACATTCGCACATTGCTGCTGACCTTCCTATTCCGCCATCTGCGGACGCTGATCGATCGGGGCGTGGTCTATATCGCCCAGGCGCCGCTGTTCCAGATCGCCAAGGGCAAGACCCGCGCGTACTTGCTCGACGAGCGCGCCCTGAACGAGCGCCTCACCGGCCTGGGGCTCGAGAAGGTCAGCCTCGAAATCCGCCGGCCTGACAGCGACCCGCGGCGCCTCGTTGGCGGCGAGTTGCAGGACCTGCTGCGGCTGGTCGAGGAGATCGACCGCCACGCGCGCATTCTCGGTCGCCGCGGCATTATCTTCCGCTCATTCGTCAATCGGCGCGACGACGCCGGCCGCCTGCCACTGATCCGGGCGCAGGTCGGCGCGACCGAGCGCTTCTTCTACAACGAGGCCGACTTCGAGGCGTATCAGCGCGACGCCGCGGCCGACGGCGCCGCCGTGGTGAAGAACGAGCTCGCGGAAGCCCAGAACCTGCAGCGCTGCTTCGGGCGCCTGGCCGAGTTCGGCTGCCGCGTCGAGGACCTGTTCCACAAGCGCGAAGAGCTCGTCACGGGCGAGCTGTCACCCGCGCTGTTCGTGCTGGTCACCGGGCAGGACGACACGATCGAGCTCGACAATCTCGCCGCCTTGCCCGTGGGGGTCCGCACGGTCGGCGCCCGCGGCTGGGAGGTCAAGCGCTTCAAGGGCCTGGGCGAGATGAACAAGGAGGAGCTCTGGGAAACGACGATGAACCCGGACAACCGCGTCCTGCGCAAGGTCATCGTGGGGGAGACCGAGGACGACCCGGAGCAATCCGCCATCGACGCCGCCGAAGCCGACAAGATGTTCAGCATCCTCATGGGCGAGGATGTCGAGTCGCGCAAGGAGTTCATCGAGCAGAACGCCATTCACGTCAAGAACCTCGACGTGTAGCACGGCCTTGTGCCACGGCTCTGTGAGCTGTGCGTGCCCCTGCCTGGTCCCACTGAAGCCGCGAATTGCCCGTGACGCACTGAACCCGCGGGTGCGTGTCGCCTCGCTGCGGACCTGCTGTCCGTCCCGCCGGTCAGGCTGTGCCGGTGATGCAGGAACGGGAGTACGGGCAGCGCGGGCGCTGCCTGCGAAATCCGGACCCAGCGCGAAAGAACCCCCGGCCCACCGCGGACAGCTGCCCCTTGTTACTTCGTCACGTTGCGACCTTGTTACCCTTCTGCCTGCAGCGGCCACACCTGCGGAATCATGGTCACCGCCAGCAGCCCCATCAGCACATTCAGCGGCAGTCCCACCCGCAGAAAATCACGGAAACGATATCCGCCCGGGCCATACACCATCAGGTTCGTCTGGTACCCGATCGGCGTCGCGAAGCCGAACGATGCCCCGAACACCACCGCCATGATGAACGGCCGCGGATTCAGCCCCAGCTCCGCCGCCGCCGACAGCGCCAGCGGAAACACCAGCACCGCCGCGGCACTGTTTGTCAGCATCTCCGTGAATACGACCGCGATCACGTAAATCGCGATCAGCACCGCCAGCGGTCCGAAGTCGCGCGTCGCGTCCACCACGAGCTCAGCGATCGCGTGGGCCGCCCCCGAACTCGTCAGCGCCTCGCCGATCGCCAGCGCCGACGCGATCGCCAGCAGCACGTTCCATTGCACGCCGCGCCGCGCGTCGGCGGCCGAGATGCAGCGCGCGATCACCATCAACCCGCCCACCAGCAGCGCCGCCACCACGACCGACGTCAACCCGGTCGCCATCAGCAGCACCAGCACCGCCAGCAATGTCACGGACAGCCACGTCTTCTCGCGCCGCACCGGCCGCCCGTCGCGTACGCCGCTGACCAGGTAGAAATCCGGGTTGTTCGCATGCGCCTCGCGGAAGTGCGGCCCGGTCTGCAGCAGCAGCGTGTCCCCTGCGTTGAGCACCATGTCGCCCACCTTGCCCGACAGGTGTGCTCCGCCGCGATGCACCGCCACCACCACCGCGTTGTACAGCGCGCGGAAGTTCGAATCGCGCACACTGCGTCCGATCAGCGGTGACGTGCTCGACACCACCGCCTCGCAGTAATACCGCTCGCCCGTTTCCGGCAGCGCCGGCTGATCCGACTGCGGCTCCAGCCGCTCCAGCCCCGGAAACCGCTCGAGATCGACGATCGTGCTGCGCAGCCCGGTGAACGTCAGCCGGTCGTCGCCCTGCAGCACGAGGTTCGGCGTCACCGGGGCGATCACGCGTCCGGCGCGCGTCACCTCGATCAGGAACAGCCCCGGCAGGTGTCGCAGGCCCGCCTGCTTGACGCGCTGTCCCACCAGCGGCGAGTTCTCCGCCACGCGCATGTTCACCAGGTATTGCCGCGCCGCGCTGCCGATATCCTCCAGCAGGTCCTGCCGATTCGGCAGCAGCAGCCGCCCGAACAGGATCAGGTACGCCAAGCCCACCACCACCGCCGGCACACCGACCCACGCCACTTCGAAGAACCCGATCCCCTGCATGCCCGGCGCGGGCTTCGCGTCCGCCGGCGTCGCCTGCGTGATCAGCCCGTTCACGATCAGGTTGGTGCTCGTGCCGATCAGCGTGCACGTGCCGCCCAACACCGCCGCAAACGACAGCGGCATCAGCATGCGCGACGGCGAGATGCGGTGACGCCGGCACCAGTCGTTCACCACCGGCACCATCATCGCCACCACCGCCGTGTTGTTCAGAAACGCCGACATCGCCGCCACGGGCGGGCACAGCCGCAGCAGCGCCGTCAGCGGCCCGCGTGAGCGCCGCAGTACCACACGCCCCACACCGTCCAGCGCCCCGGTCTCGCGCAACGCCGCCGCCACCACGAACAACGCCGCGATTGTCAGCATCCCCGGGTTCGAGAACCCCCGCACCAGTTGCTCCGGCGAAATCACCCCCGCCACTGCCAGCACGACCGCGCCGGCCAGCAGCGTCATGTCCGGCGTCTGGAGCCCGCGCAGCATCGCCGCGAACACCAGCCCCACCACCACCAGCGTGAACCAGCCCTGCCACTCCATGCGTACGTCTCCGAACCGCGCTCAGCCGGGCCTGCCGCCGCCGCGCGCCCCGCCGACGGCACGAGCCGCTAGGATAACCGACGACCCGCCGCGATGAGAGCCCCCACCTTCACGGACGATCGAAGACCGACCACTGAAGAATGACGACTGACGAGTTCCCCCCGGTCACAGCTGGTCGGTGCCTGCGGCCCGCCGCAGCTCGAACACGCGCCCCACCAGCGGCCGCGCACCGGGCGCACCCTGGAATTCCACCGGCGACACCGCCACGTCGAGCCCGTGCTGCGGCGCCACGCGCTCGAACGCGTCCGCCGTCCGCCGCCCGGGATCGCATACATAAGCGATACTCGCTGGCCCGAGGCAGCGCGAGATCAGCCGCGCCACCGGCTCGAGATTGCGCGCCTCGTACAGCACATCGGCCGCCAGTACGCGCTCGGCCACCAGTCGCTCGTGCGGGTCGCGCCAGTCCAGTCGCTGCGTCTGCGGCAGCGGCAGGCCGTTGCGCCGCGCGTTCTCACGGGCGAACGCCAGCGCGTCTTCGTCGTGGTCGGTCATGGTGACGGCATACCCCCGCGCCAGCGCCATCAGGCCCACCAGCCCGAGGCCGCAGCCGAGTTCCACCACCGTCGGTGCCGGATCCGGTGCGGCATCCCACCCCGCCACCTCCTGGCTCAGCAGCACCGCCGCCGGCCACAACGTCGCCCAGTAGGGCATGTACTCATCCTGCTCGAACCGTTCGATGACGTCCGGGTCATCGAGCAGGGCCTCCCCGCGCGCCGGCACCAGCAGCTCGAGCCGCTGGCCGCCGACCTCCATCATCTGCACCTCGACCGGATGTCCGCGAAAGGTCTTCACGTTGCTGCATTTTCAGTGACACGCACCGGGCCGTGCGACTATCATGCGCCCAGACGCTTCGGGCGCCATTATGGGCCCGCCGCGAGCACCGTCCAATGAGCAACGGACCGATGGCTGCCAATCCCGACATCCGCAAACCCCCTGCCTGTCGGCTCGAGCCGTTTCACCCCGGCTATGCCGACGAGGTGATTAGTTGGGTGCGCGACGAGCGCGAGGCGCTCTGGCTGGCGCCGCGCAGCCGACCGCCATTGACCGCAAGCGAGGTGCTCAACTGGCAGAACGCGGGTCACCACTCGTATCTTCTTGTAGAAAAACGAGATATGGGTGGCCCCGTCGCTTACGGCGAGCTCAATGAGTTGACCGGCGCCGCCCGCCGCTATTGGCTCGGCCACCTGATCGTTGCCGACGGGCGCCGGGGGGAAGGCTGGGGCGTCGAGCTCACCCGCCGGCTGCTGTGGGAGGGGTTTTCGCGGCGTGGCGCCCGCGACATCACGCTGGTGGTCTTTCCCGACAACCAGCGGGCGATTTCGTGCTACAAGGCGGCCGGCATGGAGCCCGACGGCTACGAGGTCCACGAGTTTCCCGCGTATGGCCGCCGCATCCGGCTGTTGCGCATGATCGCCCGCAGCCTGGCGTAGCCCAGGACCGAAACACCCACCGCCTCGGGCCCGAAGTCAGCCACCCACCGCCGCTGACAATTGACACGCGAAGGCTGAAGACCGACGACCTACTCTTCCTTGTCCGCAGGTACGTTCTGCTCGCTGCCGCGCCGGGCGGCGTCCGCCCGCTGCTCGCGCGTCGGCAGTCGATCCAGCCGATCCTTGAGCATGTCGAAGTAGCGATCCAGTGGCGCCATCAGCCGCTCGTACTGCCCGCGAACGCGCTCGCGCTCCTCCCCCTCGGCCGAGGCCACGCGCTTTTCCAGTCCCTCGATCACGTGCAGCTTCCGTCGCAGGTATACGTTCCGCCGATCCTGCATCTTCTCCAGGATCTTGTACGCTGCGTTCCGTTGCGCCTCGTTCAACTGGTAGCGTTGGATGAACTGCTCGGTGTACTGCTCCCATTCGTCCTTCGGCGCCCCGGGCGCCGCCGATTCGCCAGGCGCATTGGGCCGCGGTGTCGGTTCGACCTCGTCGCCGCCGTCAGGAGCCGCGCCCGGGCCACCCGCCGCGCCCGGCCCGTCTTCGTCATCGAACTCACGCCCGAGCGCCTCCGCCTTGGCCCGCAACGCCTCGTCACTGACCTGCTCGCGCCGCTGCCGGTCGGCCTTCTCGAATTCGTCGCTGCGCGGCCACTCGGTCGTCCAGTCGTAGCCGCCCTGCTCCCACACCTGGAGCTTGCCCTGCATGTGGTCCATGGCCACGTCGAACACCGCCATCTCGCCGTCGAGAATCGTCCGCTGCTCGTCCGTCATGTACACGCGCATCTCGTCCGCCGTGTCGCGGAAAAGGACCTCAAACTCCTCCACCAGCGGCCGCGCGCGCTGGGCCCAGTCCGCCACCTGCTCCGGCGTCGGCGGCTCCTCCCCCATGATCCCTTCCATGTACTGGTTCATCAGCGTGATGATTTGCGGGCGGTTGTCCATGACCCACGACGGAAAGCGATCACGAAAAAGTTCGCGCGTCTGATAGAGCTGGTCATCATCCAACCCGTAATGATTCACCATCCCGTCGGCGATGCGATCCATCGCCAGATTCAGGATGCGGTCGTTCAGCAGAAACACCGGCTGCGGCGGCCGATTGCGGGTATTCGGATCGTCGTAGTAATAGTCGTCTTCGTACTGCGCCTGCACACCCACTGACGCCGCCAGCCCCACGATCGCCAGCAGCAACCACGAACACGAGCGTCTCATGGTGGACCTCCGTGCCTTGCTCATGCCACCCGGCCCGGACAACAAAGCCCCGACCGCAACCCACTATTTTACGCCCCATCGGCCCGAACGCACGCGGATCACGGCAATTGCGGACCCCCGATCACAACTTTACACAGCAGGCGCCGCCTCGTCCCCTGCCGCGCGCAGCCGATCAACAAGCCCCCGCACCGCGCGAATATGCGCCGGCGTCGTCCCGCAACAGCCCCCCACGATCGCCACCCCCAGCCCCAGCCAGGCCCGCACACTCTCCGCGTACGCCGCCGGATCCGCGTCATGCGAGAAGCTCCACCCCGGCGTCGGTGTCGGATTCCCGATATGCCCGTACGCCACGAGCGGCCCGGCCGTCGCCCGCCGCAACCCCCGCAACGCCCCCGCCAGCGCCCGCGCCGGGATGCAGTTCAGCCCGATCGCCAATGGCCCCAGCGGCCCCACCGCCGCAACCGCTTCCTCCAGCGACTCCCCGCTGAGCAGCGCCCCGCTCTCCTGCGTCACGAACGAGACGACGAATGGCAGCCCGCACGCGGCGGCCGCCTCGGCCGCTGCCTGCGCCTCGCGGGCGGTGTTCATCGTCTCGATCCACACCAGGTCGGGTGCCGCCCGTGCCAGCCAGTTCATGAAGAGGCCGTGCTCTTCGCGGAGCGCGTCGAGCGGCGGCACCCGGCTCGGGAAGTAGCAGTCCTCGACCGGCGCCACGCTTGCTGCCACCAGCACATCGCGCCGCCCCGCCGCCCGCCGCGCCAGGTCCACCGCCACCGCATTCAGCGCCGGTCCATCCGAGAACCGATGGGCCGCCCGCAGCGTCCGTGGCCCGGTGCGAAACGTGTTCGCCACCAGGATATCCGCCCCCGCCGCGACATATGCGCGGTGAATCGCCTGCACCACCTCCGGCGCATCCAGCAGCGCCGCTGCCGACCACAAGGGCAGTTCCGTCTTCACCCCCCGGCGTTCCAGTTCGGTGCCCGTGGCGCCGTCCAGTACCAGCGGCCCCGCAGCCAGACGCTGGCGAAGTTGGCTGAGAGATTCCGGCACGTCGAGTCTCCGGTCGACCTTCGCCCGGCGTTTTCAACCGGGCCCGTTGCGCGATGCCGCCCGCGGGAGTATGATAGCCACGCGACAGTGGGCGGCGCAAGCGGAGACACCCCGCCTCATTGCCACAGCGAGCGACAGCATCCATGAGCAAGAGCATCCTCATCCAGAACGGGCGCGTAATCGACCCCTCGCAAGAAATCGACGAGGTCATCCCGCTGGCCATCAAGGAAGGCAAGATCGCCGCCATCGGGTCGGCCGCGCCGTCCAGCGCCGACGAGGTGGTCGACGCGGACGGCCTGATCGTCACGCCCGGTCTGATCGACATGCACGTCCACCTGCGCGAGCCGGGTTTCGAGGAAAGCGAGACGATCGAGACCGGCACCGCCGCCGCGGCCGCCGGGGGCTTCACCGCGGTCGCCTGCATGCCCAACACCGACCCGCCGCTGGATAACGACTCCGCCATCGAGTTCGTGCTGCGCCAGGCCGCCCGCGCCGCCAGCACGCGTGTCTACCCGATCGGCGCGCTGACCGAGGGCCGCGCCGGGACAGAACTCGCCGAGATCGGGCTCATGGTCCGCGCCGGTGCGATCGCCTTCAGCGACGACGGCGCCGGCATCGGTGACGCCGCGGTCTGCCTGCGCGCCATGCGCTACGTCAGCATGTTCGACCGCCTGTTCATCCAGCACTGTGAAGACCCGGCGCTGGCCAAGGGCGGCGTGATGCACGCCGGCCCGGTGGCCACGCGCTTCGGCCTGCCCGGCATCCCCGCCACCGCCGAGCTCATCATGGCCCAGCGCGATATCACGCTCGCGCAGCAGGCGGGCGTTCGCTATCACGTCGCCCACGTCTCGACCGCCGGCACCGTCGAGTTGATCCGCCTCGCCAAGGCGCGCGGCTGCGCCGTCACGGCCGAGGTCACCCCACACCACCTGCTGCTCACCGACGAGGCCTGCGGGACCTACGATGCCAACTTCAAGGTCAATCCGCCACTGCGCAGCCAGGCCGATCTCGAGGCTTGCCGTGCCGGCGTGCGCGACGGCACCATCGACTGTCTCGTCACCGACCACGCCCCCCACCGCCGCGAAGACAAGGAATACGAATTCCAGCTCGCCCCCTTCGGGATGATCGGGCTGGAGATCGCCCTGCCGCTGTTCATCGAGGCCCTCATCACCCCCGGCCTCATCGACTGGCCGCACCTGGTTCGGGCCATGTCCACGCGGCCGGCCGAGCTCCTTGGCGTGACCGGCGGCACACTGCGCGTCGGCCAGCCCGCCGACGTCACGCTCATCGACCCCGCCCGGGCATGGACGATCGACGTCGAACAGATGCACTCCAAGAGCCAGAACACGCCCTTCGACGGCCGCACGGTCCGCGGCCGGGCCGTTGCCACGCTCGTCGACGGCACCTGGCGCCATCGTGAGGCCGCCGCGGCGCGCTGATGGGCACACCTCAGTGATGCCGCCGGTGCGGTGAAGGGGGCCGCCGGCCGGTCGTGCCCTTCGCGACCCCTGGACCGGCCCTCTACAATCTCCACGGACCATGCAATACGGAGTGCCACCGCATGACCAGCGCTGCCGTCCGCCTCGTTCTGCTCGCCACGCTCGCCGTCGGCCTCCTCGGCTGTGACGGCTTTGTCTACGTCACGCACCTGGCCGAGAACCAGCTCTCGATCAGCGGCGAAACCGAGCCGATCGACGCTGTCCTCGCGTCCGGCCGCCTGTCGGATGACGAGCAGACCAAGCTCGAACTCGTAGTCAAGGCCCGGCGCTTCGCCGCCGACACCATGCAGCTTCGCGCCGGCAGTTCCTACACGACGTTCTACGACACCGAAGGTGCCCCGCTCGCGTGGAACCTGTCCGCCGCCCGGCGGGATGCGCTCGTCGCCAAGACCTGGCAGTTTCCGGTCGTCGGTGAAGTGCCCTACCTCGCCTTTTTCGACGAAGACTACCTCCGGCGCATCGAGGCCGATCTCAATGCCGACGGCTACGACACGCAGACCTACGAGCTGGACGCCTACAGCACGCTCGGCGTGTTCGAGGACCCGGTCCGCTCGACCATGCTGCGCCGCAGCACGTTGTCACTGATCGAGACGATCATCCATGAGCTCGCCCACAACACCGTCTGGCGTCCCAACGCCACCAGGTTCAACGAATCCATGGCCAACTTTGTCGGCCGCCAGGGGGCGATCGAATTCCTCACCGCCGAGTTCGGCGCCGATTCCGGCTGGGCCGAGGTCGCCGTCGCCTATTACGCCGACCTCGATACGTTGAACACCTTCCTCCTGGAGCTGTTCGCCGAGCTCGAAGCGTACTACGCCCAGCCGCTCAGCGCCGACGACAAGATCGCCGGCCGCGAGGCGGTCTTCGCCGCCGCCCGCGAGCGCTTCGCGGCGGACATTCTCCCGACGCTGCATTATCCCGATTCATTCGACGGCTACGCCAACCTGCCCACCAACAACGCGTGGATGCTCGCACACGAGCGCTATCACCTCGACCTCGACACGTTCGCCGCCGTGCACGAAGCCACCGGCGGCGACTGGGCCGCGACGATCGACGTCTTCAACGCCGCCGCCGCCAGCGCCGGCGATCCCTTCGCCCACCTCCAGCAATGGCTCGCCGAGCGGTAGCATGAGAGAGTGGATAGGTGCGCCGCCGCCTAGCCTTCATTGATCATTAGACAAAGTCGGTCATTACCCGGTTCGCCACCAGCCGACCCGCCCGTGTCAGCCGCACCCGTGAATCATCCATCTCCAGCAACCCGTCGCGGACATGCCGCTCGATCGCTGCGGCGAACATCTCCGCCGGGTCCTCCCCGAACCGCGCCGCGAACCGCGCCCGATCGATCCCCGCCACCAGCCGCAACGCCAGCATTGCCGTCTCCCCCGCCCGCCGCGCCGCCGGCAGGCACTCTTGCTCCACGCGCGCCGAGCGCCCCGCCTCCAGCGCCGCCACATACGCTGCCGTGTCCGCCACGTTCTTGTACCGCACCTCGCCGATCAGCCCCGCCGCCGCCGGCCCGATGCCCACACACGGTTCGTTACGCCAGTAAATCAGGTTATGCCGGCATTCCGCGCCCGACCGCGCGAAGTTGCTGATCTCGTACTGCCGCAACCCCGCCGCCGCCAGTGCGTCGATCGTGTGCTCGTACAGCGCCGCCTCGAGTTCTTCCTTCATCGGCTGAACCACCCCCGCATCGACCCGCGCCGCCAGCGCCGTCCCCGGCTCGATCGTCAGCCCGTAGCACGACAGGTGCTCCGGCTCCAGCGCCAGCGCTGCTCCCAGGCTCGTCGCCCACGACGCCAGCGTCTGCCCGGGAATGCCGAAGATCAGGTCCAGGCTCAGCCGCCGCAAACCCGCATCGCGCGCCACCCGCACCGTCTCGCCGACCTGCTCGGGCCGGTGTGTGCGGTCGAGCGCCGCCAGCTCCGCCGGCACGAAGCTCTGCGCCCCCACCGAAAGCCGATTGACCCCTGCCGCCGCCAGCACCGCCGCAATTGCCGGCGTCACCGTCGCCGGGTTCGCTTCGACCGTGAACTCGGTGTCCGGCCCGGCGCATGCTCGCAGGCCCCCGAGCAGGCGCGCCAGCGCCGCCGCCGGCAGCACCGTAGGTGTGCCCCCGCCCACGAAGATCGTCTCGCACGGGGGCGCCAGGTGTGGCCCCATCTGATCAAGCTCGATCAGCAGGGCGTCCACCAGCGGATCGACCCGCGCCGGGTCGAGCACCTCGCTGTAGAAATCGCAGTAGCCGCACCGCGCGCGGCACATGGGCACATGCAGGTAAACAGATCGACACCGTGCGGACGTTGTCATCGCGTGGGCTTTCCTTTAGCATACTCGCCTGCCGGCAAGCTGCATCTTAGCCCGATTCGGCCAACCGGAAATCGGAATCGCCGGCGGACATTCGGCGCTTGGGGCGCGCCACGATGCCGAACGCGAGGAATGATCGCCATGAATGTCGTATTGGTCATGTTCAAGGACAATGATCAGCGTGATTTCCCGCTTTCTGAGGATCGCACGATCATCGGGCGCCGCCAGGATTGCCAGCTCCGCATCCCTACGCGCGATGTCTCCCGCCAGCATTGCGAGCTCACGGTCGCCAACGGCGCGCTCAAGGCCAAGGACCTCGGCAGTTCGAATGGCACCTTCGTCAACGGCAAGCGCATTGCCGAAGCCAAGCTCGGCCCCGGCGACCGCCTGCGCATCGGGCCGGTGACCTTCTACGTCCAGATCGACGGCAAACCCGCCGAGATCAAGCGCGACGAAGAGAAGCCTTCCGATGTCACCCCCACCGTGCCCAGCGACGACGAAGAAACCTTCGAGCTGACCGAAAACGACTTCGACCTCGACGATCCGCTCAGTGCGCTCGAAGACATGGACGACGACGAGAAGGACATGCCCTGACCCTGTCGCGGGCAGCGTCCCCGGGCCGTGCCGAAGCAATCGCATGAGACCACCACCGGCCAGACCGCGCGCGCGCCGCCGACGCTGGGCCTCGGCCCTGCTCATCACCCTGCTCACGCTGCTGATTACGCTGACCACCCTGTGGCTTGCTCTCACGTGCCGCCCCGCCTGGTACCGGCCCGCGGCCATCGACCAGGCCCGCCTGCGCGACGACAAGCACGAGCTCGTTACCCTGCTCGACCACATCGGCGCCGCCCTCAACGCCGGCCGGAGCATCCGCATCGAGCTCGACGCGGCCCAGGTCAACCGCTGGCTGACCGCGCGGCGCGAAATGTGGCCCGACGCCGACATCGACCTCGGCCCCCTCCGGCATCCCGTGCTCCGCTTCGAGCCCGGCGGCCTCCGCCTCGCTGCCCTCGCCGACACCGGCACCTTCCGCACGGTCCTGTCGGCCCGCTGCCACATCGCGTTGCAGGACGACCGGTTGGCGCTGCGCTGTCACGCCGTCCGCCTTGGCGTGCTGCCCGTGCCGAGCACCTGGCTTCAGCACCCGCTCGCCGATTTGCTGCGCTCCGCCGCCGACTCCCCGGCCCCGTCCGGCGACGGCACGTCGCTGCTCGATAACCGCTGGCGCTGGCCCAACGGCAAGGTCCCGTTTCGTCTGGACCGGGTCAGCTTCACGGCCGACCACGCCACGCTCGAACTCACCCCCCTGCCGCGCGCCCGTTGACGCTGGTTCGATCCGCCGCCGCGACAGCAAGTTGAACAAGTCCCCGCGAACGATATCCTGTGGTCGCGCGAAGCGCTGTTCCGCGTGGCCGCGGACGGGCGACGCGGAACAGGCCGCCAAGCACGACCGTCCCGCCGCGGGCCGGTCACGACGCCCGCAACGGAGGAGACCGCCGATGCCCGTTCAATACGACGGCAACCACGCGCGCGTCACGCCCTGCGGCCCCGTCACCGGCGACGCCGACCTCCCCGGCTCCAAGAGCCTCACCAACCGCTACCTCATCTGTGCCGCCCTCGCCGATGGCCAGAGCACGCTCGCAGCGGCCTCGCTTTCCGATGACGTCCGCGCCATGATCGCGGGCCTGCGCCAACTGGGCATCGCGATAGAAGTACAGGAACAGCAACGGCTTGTCAGTGTCACCGGTTGCCGCGGCAGCCTGCCCGCCGACGAGGCCCGGCTTGACGCCGGCCACGCCGGCACCACCATGCGCTTCCTCACCGCCCTGGCCGCCGCCGGCTACGGTCGCTTCACCATCGACGGCTCGGCCCGCATGCGCCAGCGCCCCATCGGCCCCCTCGTGCAAGCCCTCGAGACCCTCGGGGCCAACATCGACTACGCAGCGGACGCCGGCTTCCCGCCGCTGAACATCCTGGCCCGCGGCCTGCGCGGCGGCGCGGTCGTTTTCACCACGCCGCCCTCGAGCCAGTACATCAGTGCCCTGCTCATGGTCGCCCCGTACGCCAGACAGGACGTCATGCTCCGCATCGAGGGCGACACCGTCAGCCAGCCCTACGTCGAGATGACCCTCGACGTCATGCGTTCCATGGGCGTCGAGGCCGTGGGTCACGAGGGCCGCCGCTTCATCGTCCCGGCCCTGCAACGCTACGCCGGCGGCCGGTTCACCATCGAGCCCGACGCCAGCGCCGCAACCTACTTCGCCGCTGCCGCCGCCATCACCGGCGGCCGTGTCCGCATCCCCGGCCTGTCAAGCCGCAGCCGACAGGGCGACGTGGGCTTTGTCGATGTCCTGGCTCAAATGGGTTGTTCCGTAACCGATCACGGAAACGCCATCGAGGTGGCCGGGCCCCCGCCCGGCGAATTGGTCGGCGTCGATGTCGACCTCAACGACATGCCCGACACCGCCCAGACCCTCGCCGTCGCCGGGCTCTTTGCCCGCGGACCGACCACGATCCGCAACGTAGCGAACCTCCGCATCAAGGAGACCGACCGCCTGGCCGCCCTTGACGCCGAGCTGCGCCGCGTCGGTGCCCAGGTCGACCTTCGCCCCGACGGCCTGACCGTTCACCCACCAGATGCCCTAAAAGACGTTGAAATAGACACTTATGACGACCACCGCATGGCGATGTCCTTCGCACTCATCGGTCTCGCCGGCCCTGGCGTCACCATCCGCGATGCCGACTGCGTCTCCAAGAGCTTTCCCGGCTTCTTCGAGGTCATCGCCCGCTTCTGACTTATCGGACAACCGCGCGGTTCCCGCTCGCAAAAGGCTGGTATGCAGCGCCCCGACCTATAGAATAGGATCAGAAGAGTACTCGCGCCGCAGCCGCTTCCCGGCGGCCGTGGCCTGATCCTGGTCGAGCGAGCAGCTTCTGGAAATCGACCCCATGCCTCACCGGCGTCGCGACCGGCCCGGTCGTTGCGATGGTTTTTGTGGGCGAGCGGCGTCGGGGTTGGCTCGGCTCGGCACTATCGACGGGAGTCTGGCGTATGCAATTCCTCTCGCGCGCGGGGATCGGCGTAGCCCTCATTGCGTTGAACTGGCCGGCCCTGGCGCAGACCCCCACCCATCGCGCGCCGCAGCCGTCCGCCCAGCACGAGACGCCGTATACCCTGACGCTCGGGGGTGAGTCTTTCGACCCGCTCATCCACGTGCCGCCGCCCCCCGAGAAGCTCGCCCGCGTCCGTGGCGACGGTCCCGACCTGCACCTGGTCCAACTGCACGGGCCCACGAGCGCAAATGTCCTGGATCGCCTCCGCGCCGCCGGCTGCCACGTGCTGCAGTACATCCACCCGTACACGTACGTCGTCTGGGCCGACACCGCACAGCTCCAGTCGGCGCGGCGCGGCGCCCAGACCCGCTGGACCGGCGCCTTCCTGCCCGCGTATCGCCTGCTACCCAAGTACCGCACGGCCGATCGCGCGGTGAAGCGCGCCCGCGCCACCATCGTCCGCGCCGCGAATCCCGCGCGCGTGATCCGCCAGATCGAAGCGTGCGGCGCCGACATCATCGAGCGCCGACCGCTCGACGAGCGTTTTGAAACCGTCAGCTTCAGCCTGCCGGGCGCGCAACTCAGCACCATTGCCACCGTCCCCGGCGTCTATACCGTTCACACGGTGCCGACCGACGGCGGTCTGCGCGGCGAGATGAGCGCCCAGGTCTGCGCCGGAAACCTCGGCGCCGATGGCCTTCCCCTGCCCGGTTACTACGACTGGCTGGGTACGCTCGGCCTCTCCGGTGCAGGGGTCATCATCGCCAACGTCGATAGCGGAATCCAGGAAGACCACCCCAGTCTCGCCGCCAACATGCTGCCATGCGCCGGCGTCACGTGCGGCGGCGCGGCCCAGGGCGGCCACGGCACCCACACCGCCGGCATCATGGCGGCCGACGGCAGCGGCAGCGCCATCGACGAGTACGGCTTTCTCCGCGGCCTGGGCGTGGCGCCCGGCGCCGCCCTGGTCGAACAGGTCTACAGCCCCTGGTACGAATACGCCGGCGGCATGCTGACCCTCATGCAGGAATCGCACGCCAACGGCGCGCTCGTCTCCGGCAACAGCTGGGGCCCGGCGGGCTCGCCGCGCGGCTACGACGACGACACGATGCAGGTCGACATCGGCGTCCGCGATGCCGACCCCGATACCCCCGGCAACCAGTCGCTGACGTACGTCCTGTCCATCATGAACGGCTATGGCGGGACCAGTTCCCAGGGCACCCCCGACGAAGCCAAGAACATCATCACAGTCGGCTCGACCCGCATGCAGCATTACGACGGGGCACCCCTGGAGGCGCTCAACGATCTGTCGAGCAATTCCGCCCACGGCCCCGCCCTTGACGGGCGGACCATCCCGCACCTCGTCGCCCCCGGCTGCTATGTGGACTCGACCATCCTGAGTGGCGGTCACGGTCTCATGTGCGGCACCAGTATGGCCTCGCCACATGTGAGCGGGGCGGTCGCGCTCTTCGTCGAGCACTACCGCCAGCGCTTCGGCCCCGATGCCGACCCGAGCCCCGCGCTCATCAAGGCCGCGCTGCTCGGCTGCGCCCACGATCTCGCCGGCCAGCTTGACGCCAACGGCAACGTGCTCGGTCATCCCTTCGACAGCAAGCAGGGCTGGGGCCGCCTGAACGTCGCCGGTCTGGTCAACCCAACGCGCGCCGTCCAGTACTTCGATGCGCCGATGCTCTTCAACGCGAGCGGCGACACCTGGATCCAGGCCCTGCGGCCGGACGACCCCGATCAGCCGATGCGCCTCATGCTCGTCTGGACCGATGCCCCCGGGCACGGCCTCGGCGGCAATACCCCCGCCTGGAACAACGACCTCGACCTCGTCGTCGAGCAGGACGGCACGACCTTCTCCGGCAACAACTTCGGCAGCGACGGCTATTCCATTCCCGGCCGCGCGCCCGACAGCATGAACAACACCGAGGGCGTCTTCATCGACCAGCCCGCCGGCAATTACACCGTCCGCGTCGTCGCGACCAACATCAATTCCGACGGCGTTCCCGGCGTCGGCGACGACACCGACCAGGACTTCGCGCTGGTCTGCTACAACTGTGCCCTGACGCCCGGCTTCGAGCTGAGCATCAACCCGGACAAGCGGAATCTCTGCCTCCCCGGCAGCGCCGATTACACGGTCCACGTCGGCCAGATCGCCGGCTTCGCCGACCCCGTGACGCTCAGCATTTCGGACCTCCCCCCCGGCATGACCGCCGCCTTCGCCATCAACCCGGTCATCCCGCCCGCGACGAGCCCGCTGACCATCGACGTCACCGACGCCGCCGCGGGCCGCTACGAATTCGTCATCTCCGGCGCCGGCGGCGAGCTCGTGCGCCACCGCCCGGTCACGCTGCGTGTCTACGACGGCCCGCCCGGCGAGGTCGTGCTCGATGCCCCCGGCAACGGCGCGACCGGCATCGATCTGTCGCCCACGTTCGTCTGGGCGGCTGACCCGAATGCCGACACCTACGACTTCGAGCTGGCCACCGACGATCGCTTCACCAACATCGTCTACGCCGCCGCCGACCTCGACCAGCCGGCGCTCGCCCTGCCGGTGGTCTTGTCCGATTCGACCATGTACTACTGGCGCATCCAGGCCGGGAACCTGTGCGGTGCCGGTCCGTTCTCCGTGGTCAACCACTTCACCACGCGGGCGCGTCCGACGGTCCTGCTGGTCGACGACGACGACAACAGCCCCGACGTCCGCACGCAGTACGCCAACGCGCTCGAGACCCTCGGCGTCGAGTACGACGTCTGGGATACCTTCGATGCCAACTATGAGCCCGGCCCCGACGACCTCAATCTCTACGCGGTGGTGATCTGGTTCACCGGCGACGCCTTCGGTCGCTCCGCCGGCCCCACTGGCGCGGGCGCGGATGCCCTCGCCGCGTTTCTCGATTCCGGCCGCCACTTCGTGCTCATCAGCCAGGATTACTACTACGACCATGGCCTGACCACGCTGCTGACCGACTACCTCGGCGTCAGCAGTATCATGGGCGATGTCAACCATCCCACGCTGACCGGTGCCGGCAGCCTGTTCGACGGCTGGGGCCCCTACACCCTGCAGTACCCGTTTACCGACTTCAGCGACGACATCTCGCCCAGCGACCCCAACAACGTCGCCTTCACCAGCATCCTCGGCAACGCGGCCGTCACGTACCACAATGACGTCTTCCGCACGGCCTTCTTCGCCTTGCCCCTGGTCGCCGTGCCGAGCAACGAAGACCGCGCCGCCATCATCGGGCAGGTGCTCGACTGGTTCCCCCCGTTCATCGACTGCAACAACAACAACGTCGCCGACCATGTCGACATCCTCAACGGCACGTCGACCGACCTCGACGGCAACGGCGTGCCTGACGAGTGCACCACCACGCCCTGCCTGGGGGACGGCAACTGTGACGGGCGCGTCGACTGGCGCGACATCGACCATTTCGTCGCCGCCATGACCGGCGGCCGCGAGGGCTGGACCCGCCTCTTCGATCCCGACGGGCCCACCTGCTCCTACGCCAACAACGACGTGAACACGGACGGCGTCACCGACTGGCGCGACATCGACCCCTTCGTCGCCCGGCAAAACGCCACCTGCCCGTAAGCGATCGGAACGCCGCCGCGCAACGCGGCGCTCGACAAGCTGCACCGGCCCCGCGCCGCCAGGGCCGGCCGCAACGACCTGCAAGGTCTACCGCCCGCCCGGCACGTGCCGCGGGCCTGTTTGGTTCAACCATGGCCCCCGTGGGCCGGAAGTGAGAAGTCAGATGCGCTGCGTTGGGATGCCTGCTCTCGGTCTGTTCATCGGTGCGCTCGTCGCGCTGCCCGCCCCCGTCCCCGCCGGCGAGACCATCACCGGCGATCCGCTCGATCCGACCCGCTACGGCCGTAGTTACGTGGAGTCCATGGCCGACGCCATCGCCCGCGACCGGTTCATGCCGCTGCCGCCACCGAAGTACCGCACCGGCCAGCACGGCGTCTGGGCCGTCCCCACGCGCGGCTCCTCCAGCACCGCCCACTCCGGCCGGCACTACATCACCAACAAGTGGGGCGACACCCGCATGGGCATCGCCTTCCCGCAACCCGTCACCGTCCGCGGCGCCTACGTCCTCGGCCAGGGCGACGATGGCACCTGGACCAGCGGCCTGCGCGTCGTCGGTTACCGCGACGGCCGGCGCATCGACCAGACCGGCTGGTTCCAGGACGTCGACGAATCGCCCGACTGGTTCGCCATCGACCTCGTCGACGTCGATCGCATCGAGTTCGTTGCCACCCCGGTCATCAACGGCGGCGGCTGGTACGGCCTCGACGACCTCACGTATGAAGTCACCACGGCCGACGGCCCGGCGCGCCGCGTGGTCGTCGACTTTGACGACCTGAACTATCGCCGGGTCCTCACCGGCACCGACTACGCCGGCCTGACCTGGGAGGAAGGCAGCGGCGACTTCAGCGACGCCGACGCCGTCCATGCCCCGGTCCGTCCCCCCGGCGCCGCCCGCGGTGACGCCGCCCGCGGCACCGCCCAGCCCTCCGGCACCCGCGCGACCACGCCCATCCTGCTGCACAGCTTTCAGGGCGTGATCCGCGGCGACGCCGGCTCCACGAGCTATCCGCCCGACACCGACGGCGCCGTCGGCCCCGACCACTATGTCATCACCGTCAACCGCAACTTTGCCGTCTACGACAAGGCCACCGGCACCGAGCTCACCAACATCCTGCTCGGCGCCTTCCTGCCCGAATCCAACGGCGACCCGCGCGTGCTCTTCGACCAGCATAGCCAGCGCTGGATTGTCATCGTCACCGACTTCAGCGCCACCGCCCGCATCTTCCTCGCCGTTTCGCTCACTGACGACCCCATGGGCGACTGGTTCAAGACGAGCTTCGCCACCGATGAGGGCAGCGACGAAGGCAACTGGCCCGACTACCCGACCCTCGGCGTTGACGCCAGCGGCATCTACACCGCCGCCTACATGGTCGGCGACGGCAACATGACCATCTTCGCCATCAACAAGGCCCCGTTGCTCGCGACACCTCCGACGCTCGGCAACATCACCGCGTTCCGCCAGCTCCCGTGGGAAGGCGCCATCCAGCCCGCCCACACGTACGGCACACCCCGAGGCGCGTACTTCGTCTCGCTCTACGACAGTTCGTCACTGCGGGTCCGCCAGCTCAACATGAGCCACTTCCCCGCCGTGCTCGAGGAAATCGGTACCGTCGACGTGCCCGCCTTCTCCGACCCGCCCAACGCCCCCGCGCTGGGCAGCGGCACGCCGCTCAACACCGTCGGCGACCGCCTCATGATGGCGGTCTACCGCGCCGGCTCGCTCTGGACCTGCCACACCATCGCCGTCAACGGCCGCGCCGGCTGCCGCTGGTACGAGATCGACGCGCGCACCCTCGCGCTCGTCCAGCAGGGCACCGTCGCCGACAGCGCGCTCTACTACTTCTTCCCGTCGATCATGGTCAACGCCGCCGGCGACGCCGTCATGGGCTTCACCGGTTCCAGCGCCAGCCAGTACGCCGGCTGCTACTACACCGGCCGCCTCGCCAGTGATCCGCTCGGCGAGATGGCCCCGCCCGAGCTCTACCAGGCCGGCACCGGCCCCCAGAACAACATCGACACCTACGGCCGCAACCGCTGGGGCGACTACAGCTACACCACGCTCGATCCCACCGACGAAGCCACGTTCTACACCATCCAGGAATACGGCCACGCCACCAACATCTGGGGGACCTATGTCGCCGCCCTCAGCCTCGTGCCACCCGACTGCAACAACAACGGCGTCCCCGACGACGAGGACATCGCCAGCGGCACCAGCCTCGACTGCAACGACAACGGCATCCCCGACGAGTGCGAGACCGACAACGACTGCAACGGCAACGGCATCCCGGACGACTGCGACATCGCCGCCGGCACCAGCGCCGACTGCAACGACAACGCGACCCCTGACGAATGCGACATCGCCGCCGGGCTCAGCAACGACTGCCAGCCCAATGGCATCCCCGATGACTGCGAAATCCCCGACATCGAAGTCGACATCGCCTTCACCCTCGACACCAGCCCCGGCTGGACCACCGAGGGCCTGTGGGCCTGGGGCCAACCCACCGGCAGCGGCGGCGCCTACGGCGGTCCCGATCCCGACAGCGGCTACTCCGGCCCCAACGTCTACGGCTACAACCTGAACGGCGACTACAGCAACGGCATGGGCGAGGTCAACCTCACCTCCGCCGCCATCGACTGTTCCGCACTCGAAGAGGTCCACGTTTCTTACTGGCGCTGGCTCGGCGTCGAACAGCCGGCTTATGACCACGCCGCCTTCAAGCTCAGCACCGACGGCGTCAACTTCATCCCGCTCTGGGCCAACACGGCCGAAGTCGACGACGGCGCGTGGGTCTACCAGGAATTCGACATCGCCGACCTGGCCGACCACCAGCCCACCGTCTACCTCCGCTGGACCATGGGCCCCACCGACGGCGGCTGGACCTACTGCGGCTGGAACATCGACGACGTCGTCATCGCCGGCCTCAGCACCGCGGGCGGCCCCGGCGACTGCAACGCCAACGCCGTGCCCGACGCCTGTGACATCGCCGACGGCACCAGCGCCGACTGCAACGGCAACGGGATCCCTGACAGTTGCGACATTGCCGACGGCACCTCGCAGGACGCCGACGGCGACGGCGTGCCCGACGAGTGCACCAACCCGCCGCTGTGCCGCGGCGACGCGAACTGCTCCGGCAACGTGAATTGGCGCGACGTCGACTTCTTCGTCGCCGCCCAGAACAACAACCAGTCCGCCTGGGCGGCGATGTTCGCGCCGGGCGCGCCGACCTGTCCGTTCCTGAACAACGACACCAACGAGGACGGCAATGTGAACTGGCGCGACGTCGACCCCTTCGTCGCCCTGCAGAACACGACGTGCCCGTGACGGAAGTTGTCTGTGCTCAGGCGTCGGTGGTCGTCGATCCGTCAAGCGGGCTCGCCTCCCGGTGACTGACAACCGATGCCTGAGGACTGCCGCCGCCGCCGCCGACCACTGACAATCGCGCATTGATCATTGCACCGGCCGCTGCCGCGGTTATCGTGGCAACACAATGACGCCATCGCCCCCGACAGAGCCGCACCCCACCGAGCGCCACGCTGTCGTGCGCCACAAGGCGCGCACGCACTTCGACCAGTGGGCCCTCAGCTACGACCGCTCCAAGCTCAACGAGCTGGTCTTCTTCCCGACGATCCGCACCTGCCAGGAAGAGATCGAGCGCTGGCAGCAAACCCGCGGCCACCAGCCGTTCCGCATGCTCGACGTCGGCTGCGGCACCGGCACCCTGCTCAGCCTCGTCGCCGCCGATGAGTACGCCGAGCAGCTCGTCGGCCTCGACTACTCGCCCGTCATGGCCCGCCTGTTCAGCAAGAAGGCCAGCCGCTCATCCTACGCCGACAAGCTCCACGCCATCGTCGCGGACTCCGAGCGCCTGCCGTTCGCCGATGCCGCCTTCGACGTCGTCACCTGCTGCAACTCGTTCCACCATTATCCCCACCAGGCCGAGGTCATCCGTGGCTTTCACCGCGTCCTGCGCCCCGGCGGCCTGCTCATCCTCGTCGACGGCTTCCGCGACAACGTCATCGGCTGGCTGGTCTTCGACGTCGGCGTTGCCTGGGTCGAGAAAGAGGTGCACCACGCCGCCTGGTCCGAAGTCCGGGACATGATCCACGCCGCCGGCTTCGCCACGCTACGCCAGCGCAAGCTCAACGTCTTTGCCCCGCTCCTGGTCAACATCGCCACCCGGTCGGTTGGTGATGAGGGGACAGGTGCCGGGTGATCAGGCCCTTCGAATGGATCACGGCCATTCTAGGCCTGCAACCTCGGTCGCGAGCAGGGTTGCGGCCATTTGGCCACAGCGCAACCGGACACGACGGACGACGGATGACTGAAGACTGACGACCCCCCCCTGTTCATTGATCGCTGGTCATTGCTCGTCCCCCCTCACGCCACCACACTCAGCCCCCGCCGCCGGGCAAACGTCCGCCGCACCGCCGGCATCACGAACCGCTCCGCCACCACGTCCCAGCTCATCCGCCGCGCCAACTCCCGCCCCGAGCGCAGCAGCTTCTCCTCCGCCGCTTCGTCGCCCGGCAGCCGCTTGAGGATCTGCGCCGCCAGCTCGCCCGCGAGCCGCCGCTCGATCTCGCGCCGCTCGTTCAGCCCGATGGCCAGCGCGTCCTTCAAATCCGCCACCTCCGGCCCCGCCCCCACATAATCCGCCAGAATCACGTTCGGCGACTTGCCGCCGCGCGAGATCTGCTTCACGAACCCCGCGCAGCCGCACGACGTGCTGATCAGCGACAAACCGCCATACGTCAGCGGCTCCAGCGGCGACAGCCCGAACGGCTCGTACAGGCTCAGGCACAGCTCCAGGTCGCTCCCCCGCCGCAAGTCCCGCAGGTCCACGTTTTCCGGCACGCGCAGGCCACAGCTCGCCCGGCCGAAGCCGTACTGATTGACATGCACCATCTTGATGTGCCGCGCCCGCGCGTTGAACGCCTGCACCTGCTGGTAGAATCGCGACTCCAGCTCGGTCAGGTCGGGTGGTCCCTCGCGGTGCGACAGCGGCCAGTCCCACTCCCGCTCCATCCGCAACACGTCACCGATCAGCCGCCGCGAGCGCTCGGTCGCCAGGGTCAGCATTGCCGCGGTCGCGCCGCGCTGCGCCAGCGCCTCCTCCAGCGCCAGCAGCACGTCGATGTCGCGCCACAGCGCCTTGCTCTCGGTCAGCCGCGTCACGTGCGTGAACACGTAGTCCGGCCGCCACCCCAGCAGCGTCTGCACGTAATCCCGCAGCCCATCGCGACTCGCCCGTCGCTGGTCCAGCGTGACCGGCTCGGTCGGCACCCCGTTGTAGGCCAGCGTGATCTCGGCCGCGTCGAAGTCCGCCCCCAGGAACAGCAGTTCCTGCTGCACGTGGTGCCCCACCGCCAGGATGCCGTCACAGTGATACGACGCCCGCACCAGCGGCGTCTTGTGAAAATCCTCCTGCGCGTCGTACAACTGGTCGAAATACACCCCCCGCTGCCGCGCCGCTCGCAGCGCGTTATAGAACATCACGTCGTGGCCGGGTTGCGTCTCGATCACGCGCCGCACCGGCGCCACCTCGTGCGCGTAGAACACCGTGCGATAGCGCGTCGGCCGGTGCGCCTGCAGCGCCAGCGCCGTCGGCAGCCCCATCACCTCGTGCGCGAACACCGCCGCCGGGGCCGGGTCCGTCCCGACCTGCATCACCTCGACCAGCGCCGCCGCCGGCCCCGCCAGTCGCACGAACTGCTCGTACTCCCAGGCATGCTCGTAGCGGTCCGAGCAGATGCCGAAGTGTCGCCACAACAGCCACTTCAGCTCATTGACACGTTGCGGGTCCGCGTGGCGCAGGTCGAGGGCCACCATCTCGCACATCGTGCGCCGGCCGAACGTCGGCTCCTGGATCGGCCGCCGCCCGTAGACGATCCGCACGCCGAACCGCCGCTCGATCTCCTCGAACGCCGCCGGGGCCGGCCCCTGGTGTACGTGCCGCTGCGCGTCGTATTCGATCACCCCCTCCCGGCCCAGCGGATGCGTGTTCTCCGGATGCGGCAACGGGCACACCAGCACGGTGCGCCCGACCGAATCACGATAAGACCGGCTGTTGATCAGCCCCTCGAGAACCGCACCGATCCCTCCGGTGCGGTCGACAAGATCGTGCGTGACGTGAATTGCGTTGAACACCGCAGCATACCGACAGAGGAAACGTACTGCTCTTCACTCAAATCGACTTGCGGGCGACATGCTGGGCCAGTCGCAGCCATCCCCGAAACGGCTGGTTACGGCGCCCCCACCGTTGCCGGTGAACCAACCGCTCTGTGGGGACTCCCCCATCTCGGCGCACGCGACCACCATCCGGCTTCCTTCCCCGGAAACCACCGACTAGGCGCCGGCCCTCGCCTTCATCTCGTTCAACCGCCGGGCCATCCGGCTCTTGCGCCGCGCCGCCGCGTTGCGATGCAGCGTGCCGCGATTCGCCTCGCGGTCCAGCAGCTTGAACGCCGTCCGGCAGGCGGCCTGCGCCTCTTCCACCGACCCGTGCTGGAACTTGTCACGACAGGTCCGCAGCGTGCTCTTGAGCGTGCTCTTGCGCTGCCGGTTCAGCATGCGCTGCTTGATGTTTTGCCGATTCCGCTTCTTCGCCGACAGGGAATGTGCCACAATTGCTCCTTTGAATCACCCGAGCTATTTCAGTTCTTCCAAGCGCTTCCGCGCGTCACCGTTCCGGTAGTTATAGTCCTGCCGCAGCAGCTTGCCATAAGCATCCCGTGCTTCGTCGCGCTTCTCGGCCGTTTCGTATGCCCGGCCCAGCCAGTACAGCAGTTCCTTGCTCAACTCGTCCGTACCCTCGTAGCGTTCCAGCGCCTCGCGCAGGATCTCGGCCGCCTGCCCCGGCGCCTTGCGCTCGTGAAAGGCCCGGCCCAGCAGCAGCTGGCACCGCGCCCGATACCGCGGATCCTGCTGCGCCGCCTGCAGCACCGGGATCGCCTCGTCGTATTCCGCCGCCTCGAACAACGCCCGCCCCAGCAGATACTTCAGCCGCAGGTCCGTCGGGTAGTTTGCCACGCGCTCGCGGAAGATCTCCATCTTCGTCTGTCGCTCTTCCATCGCCGCCAGCCGGGCCTGCTGCTGATCCTCGTCCGAGCCGGTGTCCCGCGCCTTGGCCTTCAGCTTCGTCGTCTGCCGTGCCAGTTGCCGCAACCGTACGTCATCCGCCCGCAGCTTGAAGTTGTAGTTGCGCGTCCGCGCGTAGGCGCCGTCCAGCACCTCGATGGCCGTCTCCTCGTCCTGCGGCCGCTCCGTCCGCAACAGCACCTCGACATAGCGGTTGACCTT
The DNA here is from genome assembly GCA_964448675.1 of uncultured Planctomycetales bacterium. Lineage (GTDB taxonomy): Bacteria > Planctomycetota > Phycisphaerae > UBA1845 > Fen-1342 > CAYUZU01. The sequence goes on along the minus strand of CAYUZU010000005.1, from coordinate 67,314 downwards.
GTGCGGCGCGTCCGGCTCCTCCTCGTATTCCTTCCGCGTGGCCTGCAGCAGCGCCTCCAGCGTCTCCTCGCCCTGCTTCCGCCGCTCCGAATCGTGCAGCAGCTTCTGCTTGTCCGCGTCCTGCAGCGACTCGCGAAAGTCGCCCGCCTCGTCATACTTGCCGCGGGCGATCGTCAGCCGCCCCGCCAGGTGCTTCAACTCGTCCTTGATGTTGTCATCGCCCGGCATCCGCGCGGCCAGGAAATCCAGCGACGACACCGCCTGCTCCAGCAGGAACACCTCGTCGGCGTTGTCCTTCTTCTCCCCCGCCTTCGCCGCCGCCTCCACCAATGCCTCGCGAAAACTCGCAAACCGCGTCTTGTTCGGCTTCTTGTCCTTCTTCAGAATGTCCAGCACCACCGGCGCCGCCCACTTGCAGGTCTCCAGCAGCCCGGCCTTCGTCGCGTTCTTGAGCAACCCCTCGCCATAGCTCGCGTTGTACGGGTCCATCGACAACAGATGCTCGGCGTTCAACATCGCCTTCTTCGCATCCTTGCCCGTCATCGACCGCTTCATCCCGTCCATCAGCCCCGGCTTCTTGCCCCCCGCCTGCTGCCGCTGAATCGCCAGCGACCGCAGCGGCATGTGGCCCGCCTCCACCGCCTCCGGCCAGTACTCCAGCCCCGTGATGAAGCACTCGATCGCGTAGTCATACTCGCGCCGCTCGCGACAGTCGGCGGCCTTGGTGAACCACTGCTGCGCACGTTTCTTGTCCGCCTCGGTGGTCTCCGGCACCTCCTGCGCGACGTTTTTCTCGTTCTTGGCCAAAACCTACCCTTGCTTCGCAAAAGCCGTCATGGGCCGCCCGCGCGGCGCAGAACCTTGCGAGCCCGTCATTTATACCAGAACCGCCGCCGGCTTTGAAGCCCCCCCGGCCACGCGCCCTACCGATAAGGCAGCGTCCCGTTCGCCAGCCCGACCGCAATCTTGAACGCCCAGGCCCCCACCAACAGCACCAGCAGCCCCATGAATACGTAGTAAGGGCTGATCACCCACCAGCGAAACCGCGGCCAGCGCCCCAGCACCAGCGTCCACAGGCTCACCCCCGCCAGCCCAACCGTCCCCAGCGCCAGCAAAAACCCCGCCGGCTGCGCCAGAAACGCCCGTACCCAATGTCCCCGCACCGTGTGCGAGAACGCCGTCGTCATCCCGCACGTCGGGCACGGCAGCCCCGTCACCACCAGCATCCCGCACGGCCCGCTCCCCAGCCGCTCGTGCGTCCCATATCCCCGTGGATCCGGCTCCAGCCACACCGCCACCGCCAGCAACGCCCCCGCCCCCGCCAGCAACGCCAGCGCCCACCACCGCGCAGCCACACCCCCCGTCGTCACCGGGACGGCGGTCGGTGGGTTGCTGGATTCCGCGTGGGGATCGTCGCTACGCAAACGCTACCTTCGCGGCGCCTTGCGGGCCGTCGCCACCTTGCCCTTCCGCTTGGGCTGACGCTCCGTAAGCACCTTGCTTGCCTTCTTGATATCCGAAACGCGAAAGACGCCGGTCGTCTTGCCGCCTGGCGCCCCCGTCGTGCAATACGCGTAATCCACCGTGATGTGGCTGCTCGACAACCGCTCCACCACGTCCGCCAGCGCCCCCGGCTTGTTCGGCAGCGTCGCCATCAGCACCGTGGTCTCCGCCGTCGCCGCATTCGCCACCGACAGGCTATCCCGCGCCTGCCTGCTGTCCGCCGCCACCAGCCGCAGTACGCCGTGCTCCCCCGAGTCCATCATGCTCATCGCGATGATGTTGACCTTGTCGTTCGCCAATTGCTGACAGATCTGCGCCAGCAGCCCCGGCTTGTTCGCCAGAAACACCGAAAACTGCGTGTCGGTCTTGATCGCACCGTTCGTCGTGATCATCCGTTCGCTCCTTTGGCCTCGACCCCGCCAACCCGGTCGCGCCGCCAGGCCACCCCGCGCCGGCCCGCCAACACGATCCTCAGCCCCGGCCGATCAATGGCTGGAAGTGCCACACCCGCACGTTTAACATCCGATACGCCGCTTCGCAAGCGACCGTAGCCGGACCGAGCCTCCGAACCGACGACCCGCAACCTGGTGGCACCCACTTATGCCTGCCGACAAGAAAACGAGCCCCGCCACCGCCTGGCGCCGGGCCATTCTCGATTACGTCGCAGGCCATCCCGATCGGCCCCTCAAAATGCGCGCCCTCGCACGCGAACTCGACGTTCCCCATCCCGATTATACCGACTTCCGCGCCATCCTCCGCCAAATGCTCGCCGAGGGCCTCCTCGTCCTCGGCACCGGCCGCACCCTCCGCCTCCCCGAACAAACCGGCCTGGTCGTCGGCGTCTTCCGCGCCCACCCCCGCGGCTTCGGCTTCGTCGAGCGCCAGGGCGGCCCCGACCTCTACATCCACCCCCGCCGCACCAACACCGCCCGCGACGGCGATACCGTCGCCGCGCGCCTCCTCCGTCCCCGCGGGCCCGTCCCCGGCCCCCGCGGCGAAGTCACCCGCATCATCGAACGGGCCCCCCTCCGCTGGGTCGGCATCCTCGAAAAACAAGGCCCCGCCCATCTCGTCCGCCCTCAGGGCCGCGGCGCCCTGCCTCCCGTCTACGTCGACGACCCCACCGCCAAATCCGCCCGCGTCGGCGACATGATCGTCGTCGAGCCGCTCGAACACACGCTCGAAAGCCACCACGTCCGTGGCGTCATCATCGAACGCCTCGGTGACCCGGGCGACGCCCGCACCCTCGTCACCGGCGTCATGCGCCGCTTCGGCCTCGCCGCCGACTTCCCGCCCGACGTCCGCCAGGCCGCCCGTGAGGCCGCCGCCGACTTCAACCCCGACGACGTCGGTGACCGCCACGACCTCCGCGACCTGCTCACCATCACCATCGACCCCGCCGACGCGCGCGACTTCGACGACGCCATCTCCATCGAACCCCTCGGCAAGGGCCGCTACCGCCTCGGTGTCCACATCGCCGACGTCGCCCACTTCATTCCCCGGCGCGGCACCCTCGACGCCGAAGCCCGCCGCCGCGGCACCAGCACCTACTTCCCCGGCGTGGTCGTGCCCATGCTGCCCGAGCGCCTCTCCAACGGCGTGTGCAGCCTCCAGCCCCACGAGCCGCGATTCACCAAGAGCATCTTCATCACCTACGACCGCAATGCCCGCGTCACGGAAACGCAATTCTTCAACAGCGTCATCCGCTCTGACGCCCGGCTCACCTATGAGCAGGCCAGCGCCATCCTCAATGACGAGCCGAGCGACTTCGCCGCGCCCGTTGGCGAGTTGCTCGCCTGCGCCCAGGATCTCGCCCGCCGCATCCGAAAGCGCCGCATTGCCAACGGCATGATCACGCTGTCGCTCCCCGAGGTCGAAATCCGCCTCGATGACCGCGGCAACGTTGCCGACGCCGGCCCGGCCGACACCAGCTTCTCTCACACCCTCATCGAGATGTTCATGGTCGAGGCCAACGAGGCCGTCTCGCGCGAGCTCAGCCACCACAACCTCGACCACCTTCGCCGCATCCACCCCGAGCCCGACCCCAAGGAAGTCGGCAACCTCAACTTCCTCGGCCCCGTGCTTGACCAGCGCCCGCCCAAGACTCTCGACCGCGACACCATCCGCGCCCTGCTCGACCAATTCCGCGGCAAGCCCGAAGAGATGGTCGTCAACTATGTCCTGCTTCGCGGTTTGCCCCAGGCCTGCTACAGTCCCAGCCGCGAAGGCCACTTCGCCCTCGCCAGCGAAGACTACGCCCACTTCACCTCGCCCATTCGCCGCTACCCCGATCTCACCGTCCACCGGCTGCTGGACATGGTCATCCGCAACGTGCCCCCCGCCGAGCAGGTCCGCCGTAAACCCTCCGACGTCGAGCTCGCGGAGCTCGGCCACGAGACCAGCGGCGCCGAACGCCGCGCCATCCAGGCCGAACGCGAAGCCAAGAACGTCCTGCTCCTGCGCCTCATGCGCGCCCACATCGGCGAGGTCTACGACGCGATTATCACCGGCGTCATGTCCTTCGGCGTGTTTGTCCAAATCCAGCCGCACATGGCCGAAGGCCTCATCCGCGTCGAAGACTTCGGCCCCGACTACTGGGAATACGAGCGCCGCACCGGCGTCTTCGTCGGCCGGCGCACACGTCGCCTGGTCCACCTCGGCGGCCGCCTCCGCGTCCAGGTTGCCAATGTCGACGAACTGCGTGAAGAGATGACCCTCGTCCCCGCCGATGGTGGCCCCATCGGTGACGTCCACGAAAACCCCGAAAAGCTCCTCCGCCGAACCGATGACCAACGCAAGCCCGCTCGCGGACGGGGCCGTGGGCCCGATCGTGGTCGGAACAAAGCGCGCCCCGGTGGCCGTACCCGCAAAGGCCGCCGCACCAAAGGCCGCCGTCGCTAGCGCCCCCTGGTCACCTTGTGTCTCTGTTACCTTGTCATCCCCCCGTGTGTGCCGCCGCCACGCTCGCTGCCACCACCGCTGGCGTCTCGCGCCGCACCGTGATGAAGTCCGCCCCGGGCCGCCCGCCCAGCGCCGCCAGCTGCTGCTCCGTCTCGCGATTCCCCTCCGTCGTCACCACCACCGCCGTGTCGTGCGGCCACGACCGCCACCGCGGCACATCCTCGCGCGGCAAAAACTGCGCCAGGAACCGCAGCGCATCCGCCTGATCGTCCGCCACCAGCAACCGCCGCCGCCCCAGGCACGGATCCTGCCGCAGCACATCGAGCAGCTGCGTCCCCTCCTCGCCCAGGCCGTACACCACCAGCCGCGTCACGTCCGGCCGCTGCTGCAGGAACCGCCGCACCCGCGCCACACGCGTATCCGGCCGCGGCCGCCGCCGGCCCAGCCGCTCACAGATCTCCTCCGCCCGCGTCGCGAACGGCCCCGCCGCCAGCCACGGCTCGATCTGCGCCAGCCATGCGTCGCCCTGCGTGTGCCACGTCTGCCCGCCGGCCCCGCGCACCTCGGTGAATGCGTCATAGATCGCCCCCGCCGCCGCCGTGACGAACTCCTCGTCCAGCGCGACGGCCCCCAGGTTCGCGACGAACTCGTCGATCGCGGCCGCATCACCCGCCGCCAGCGCCTGCGCGCCACACCGCAACGCCCACCGCTGCATCACGTCCCGGCCGCCATCCAGGTCCAGCCGCCGCGGACACCAGCGCTGCAGGACATCGACCCCCGCCCGATAACACTGCGACACATCCCGCCCCAGGCGCCGCCCGTGCAGCCGCACCCCGAACAGCCGCCGCCGCACGTTCACCGCCCGCGCACCCCCGTCCGCCAGCTGACACCACAAGTCCCAATCCACACACGCGGCCAGCGACACGTCATACCAGTGATCCTGCAACACCGCCTGCGGGATCAGCGCCATCGGCGGCAACCCGTTCCCCCGCAACAAGCGATCAAGCACCAGCGCCTTGTCCGGCACGTACCGCGACTCCCCCAGCGGGATCCCGTGCTCGTCCAGATAATCAAACCCCGCCACCACCACGGCGTTGTCGCCCACCGCCTTCGACACCGCCAGTATCGTCGCCAGCGCGTCCGGCCGCGCCAGGTCATCCGCGTCCAGCATCAACAGCCGCGACGACCGCGCCAACTGAATCCCCACGTTCCGCGCCGCCGCCACGCCGCCATGCGCGATCCGCTCGAACCGGATCCGCGGATCCGTCCCCGCCCAAACCTCCAGCCACTCCCGCGTCGCATCCGTCGACCCGTCATCCACGCACACCGCTTCCCAATTGCCGTGCGACTGCGCCTGAAGACTCGTCAGCGCGTCGGCGATCGTCCCCTCCGCATTGCGGCACGCGATAACGACCGAGACTTCCGGCTCGGCCGCGCGGGCCGCTTCCGCCGGCTCCATCCCCAGTACCCGCGCCAACCGCCGCTTGAAACCCTGCAACGTCACCACGCCATCCTTGCTGGCCACGCACCGCGGGCCGGGACCTTCCCTGGCCCCGCCCATCGCAATTACTATCGGCACCTGGACCCCCCGACCCTGCGAAAACCTCCCCCGCCGCCCGCACGCCGTCACTCCGTCACGTCGTCACTCCCTTTCCCAATTCGCACCCGAGCTTCTCGGCGAACTTCTCATACCCGGCCTCGTTCAGATGCAGCCCGTCCGTCGTCAACGCCGCCGGCAACTCCCCCGCCTCATTCACGATCACGCTGTGAATGTCGAGGTGCCCGCACCCATGCCGCCGCGCCACCTCCGCGATGTACGGATTGAACGCCGCAATCAACGGGTTCAGCCCCGCAAACCGCCCGCACGTCGGCAGCTCGTTGACAATCAACAGCGGCACGTCCGCCGCCCCCGCCCGGATCGCCCCGATCACCTGCTCGTACGCCTGCCGGATCGCCGCCACCGGTGGCGCCCCCGTCCGCCACAACTCGCCAAGGTCATTCACACTGTTGTTGAACACGATCATCCGCGGCTGCACGTCAAACACCGACTCGTTCAAACGATGCAGAATTCCCCGCGCCCCCAGCCCCAGCCGATCCGACGCGATCGCGCGATTCACGAACCGAAACGCCGGCAACAACCGCTCCGCATCAAACCACTCCAGGTGCGACGACCCCACCAGCACAATCCCGCCCGGCGCGACCCGCTCGGCCCGAAACGCCGCCATCCGCTTGTCATAGTGCGCTGCCGCATCCGTAATCGTGATCTGCTTGCTCATTGCCCCTCACGCATACACGCGCTCCAGCCGCGCCTCCGGGTAGTAATGCTGCCCGATCGCTTCGTAGTCATGCCCCAACAGCGCCATCCCCAGCGCCCCAATCTGGCACATCCCCACGCCATGCCCCCAGCCCGCCCCGCGCAGCGTCACCCGCGTCAACCGTCCGTCGCTGTCACGCTCCGTCCGCACCGCGAACGCGCTGCTGTACAGGAAGCGCACGTGCAACGCCTCACGAATGCGATACTCGCTGTCCAGCACCGTCGTATGCGCCTGGCCCGCACTGTCGCACCAATCCACTTCGAGCACCGCCGCCCGCCCGCTCACGCCGCGCCGCACCACGCGCAGACCCGCAACCGCCGCCGCGGCCGCCATCTCCCCCACCTTCGCCTTCAACAGCGCGCACAGCTCGTCATGCTCATGCGTCACCGTCCACCGGAAGTAATCATCCACCTCGTCCACGCGTCCCAGGTACTGCCGGATCGCATCCAGCGGCACCACGTTCGCACTGCAATACGCCGCCGCCCCCACCAGCCAGTCCCCATCCAGGTACGCCGCCAGGTTCGCCTCCGTCACCGGGTAGAACTGGTGCTCCGGCGCCGCCGCCGGCGCATCCACCACCGCCGACAGGCCCGGCTTGTCAATCCCCCACACGTTCACCGGCAACTCCGAGATCCCGCCGCAACTCTTCGCATAGTTCGCGTCCAGCACGCGCCCCACCGGATCCAGCAGTGCCATTCCGCGCGTCGACCGCACCGCATCCAGTGCCGCCGCACTCAGGTCCCCCGTGCCCTGGTACCGCTGACAACAGTCGTCATTGCACCGATCAAACGGATCGTCGTCGTGCTTCGGCTCCGCCATCGCCAGCAGCCACGACCGCGCCACCACGCACTGCGCCTGCAGCAGCGCCAGCGGACACGCTCCGCTCATCTCCGCCGTGATCACCCCCGCCAGGTAATGCTCCAGCGGCAGCTCGTTCACCAGCACCAGCCCGCGCTCCCCGCGCCACACTTCGACCGCCCCCGCGAGTGTCTGATCGATGTTCTTCTGCCAGTGAAAACCGCGCCCCGCCACCACGCCGCGCACCAGCAAGCCCTCCCCCGCCTGCAAGCGCACTGCCTCCACCGGCGCCACCCGCCACACCGCCGCCGTTCCTTGCGCCCCATCATCCACCGCCAGCGCCACCCCCGCCGCCCCGCGCGTAAACACCAACCCGCTCGTCGCGCCTGCTTCCGGCCCGGGTTCCCCATCGCGCCGGACCGCATACCCCTTCCCGGGCAACACGATCTCGACCCGCGCGAACGCATCCTCGTCCAGGATCACCCCCACCCGCACCACCGGCTCGCGCCGCGATTGTGGCGACCACGCCCGAATCCCCGTCACCGCCGCTTCACGCATCAAACACTCCCCGGCGCCGCCAGCCGCCGCGCCTCGTCCGCCAAACGCCGAAACACGGCGCACACCTCGCCGAGCCCCGCAGGCCGACTCCGTGCCCGCCACGCTTGCTCATACGCCGGAATAATCGCCGTCAGATCATCGGCGCAGCGCGCCAGGTCCGCCTGCAAGACCGCGTCCACCGCCCCGCCGGCGTCCGCCAGCCGCCGTGCCAGCCCAAACCGCCGCCCCGCCAGCGCATGCAGCCGAAACGCCAGCACCAGGTCATCACGATCGGCCTGCCCACTGACACTCGCCGGCGCCGTCGCTTCCCACGCGTCCGCGGCGGCGTTCGCCGCCGCTTCCCAACGCGCCAGCGCCGCGCGGTCCCACCCCTCGGGCGCCGCCGCATCCAGCGGCTCATAGAACGCCGGCCAGAGCCGCACCAGCTCGCTTGCGCGCAGCGCCGCCCGCCACGCCGCGACCGCCGCCGGCCCCCCTTCTCCGAAGTACAGCCGCCCGAACGTCTCGTCGAAATCGCCTGCCGCCGGCGCGTCCGCATTCCAACTGAGCGCCGCCCCCAGCGCCAGCGGATACCAGCACGCCCCCGGCGGCGCCACGTGCCCGTCGTCGCCCCACTCCGTATTCAGCACCCCGACCGCCCCGTGTTTCCGCCCCGCCGCCACATGCCCCCGCACGTTCACATCCACCGTCTCGATGTCATTCACCAGCCGATTCCACCCCGACGCGCCCGGACACACATACGTCCGTAGCCCGCGCTCGCAGAAAACCGCTGTGCTGTCGTAGTCCGCCTCCTTCACATACCCCCAGTTGAGCACGGTCACGTCCGTGGGCAATTGCGCCAGCGTCTCCGGGTGCTTCAGCAACATGTCGCCCCAGATCATCAATTGCTTGCCCCACCGGCCACATTCCTCGCGCAGCCAGTGCACATGCTCCACAAACAGCCCGCCAATCCCCACTTCGTCCGCCCGCGCCTTCCCGCGCCCCTTTCCCAGATCAAACGTCTCGTCACAACACACGTTCACCTGCGGCGCCGAGAACTGCGGCAGATACTCCTCGAGCATCGTCGCCAACAACCGCCGCGATTCCGGATTCGTCACATCCAGCGTCAACCCGCGCACCCGTTGCCGCCAGGTCATCGCCGCCCAATCCTGCTCGCTCGGCACCTCCGCCAGATGTGCGTACTCCGGCATGCTCAGGATCCGCCCCATGTGCCCGCAGCACGCCAGCGCCGGTACCAGCGCCACCCGCCGCCGCGTGCAGTACGCATCCAGCCGGTGAATGTCATCCGCGGTCAACGGATCGAATCCCGCCCCGATCTGCGGATCAAACTGGAACGCGAACGTATGCTCGACATACAACTGCAAATGGTTCAGCTTCAACCAGGCCAGTCGATCCACCAGCGTCTTCAGATACGCCAGCGTCGGCACGCGCCCCCGGCTCACGTCGTACGACACGCCGCGCACCGCAAAGCTCGGCTCGTCCTCAATCTCCAGGCCGGGCCACGTCCGGCCACACGCCGAGAGAATCTGCCGAATCGTACGCAATCCGTTGAGCAGGCCGGCGTGATCCGGCGCCGCCACCTCGACCCCGTCTTCCGTAACGGCCAGTCGGTACCGCTCCCGATCGCCTGCACCGTCCCCCGCCGGATCAATCCGCAACAGAATCTCGGCCCGGTCCCCCGGCGGATCAATCCGCAGGTCCGCCTCCAGCCGCGTGCGAAAATCATCCTCCAGCGCCCGCAATGCCGCCATCTCCGCCACCGCCAGCTCCGGCGGCCGGGCCACATGGACGACCGCGGGCACCGTAAACGCTCCCGGATTCGCACGCCAGGCCCGCGGCCGTGGCAACAGCCACTGCGCCAACGCATCGGCCGACCGCACGTCTTCTCGTGGCGCTGTCGGCGGGGACATGGTGAAGCTCCGGTTGCCAGGCCCTGGGTGCCGATAGAAAGTGTGTTGATCGTATCGTGCCGACGGTCGCGTGCCAACGGCCAATGCCGGGATCGCTTACCGCGAACGCCTATCGATCCCCGCGTGATCATTCCGCCCGCGCCGGCCGGCAAATATCCGGCAAGACCTTGAAACGGTGCAGGTTTACTGTTGAAGCGCCTATGTCGTTGTGCTAGGCTTATTATAGAAGGATTACGGTTCTCGTGGGGCAGGCAAGGCGATCAGGAAGCACTTCAAGGTCGCCGCACGAGTCGCGATATGGGATCCGCACTCGAGCCACACCTGCTCGCCGTTGACGCCCGCGCCAGGCATTGGCGCCGTTGAGCCTACCGGGTTGAAGTCATGCGAAGAAATCTCTCACCAAGAGCGGCGTTTACCTTGATCGAGCTGCTGGTTGTCGTTGCCATCATCGCGATTCTGCTCTCGATCCTGCTCCCTGCGCTCGGTCGCGCTCGCGAGCAAACCAAATCGCTCAAGTGTCTCGCCAACCTCAAGACCCTTGGCCAGGGCGTGGTCATATATAGTGCTGAGGAGCAAGGTCGGTTGCCCGGACCGCTGCACCCAGCGGTGTACCGCAATCAGGGCACTCGGGCGCTGACTGAGGGCTGGGCCGGGATTCCGCCCGTTTCCGAGCAGACGGCTCGGGAGCAGCAGCAGCGCTATCTGACCTACAAGTTGCGTCGTGTCTTTTCCGACTCCAGTGAGTTTGGCGACAGCGTCGCCGATGAGGTGTCGAAGTGCCCTGTGGCAATGGGGATCAACCCAGACGAGAACTTCGCCCGGTATACCCGGAACACCCCGTGGAGCTCCTACCCGACGGACTACGTCCTGAACAACGTGGGTATGAACGATCCGAGTCACGCAGGTGGTGTGATTGACAATACACGCGTGACCGACCCGACGTACTACTTCGGGTTGAGCACCTACACAGCCGGTGACGAGGACTTGGAAGCCAAGTTTCCACCTAAGAGAATCGAGCAAATCAAGCAGCAGTCGCGCGAATGGATGGTTGCCGACGCCTGGTATCGGATGCGGCCCAATTCCGGGTTCCTTACGCTCCAGCAGGAGGGACCGTATCAGTACTCCTGGTCCGGATATGCGATGCCCAATTTCGCACCACACTTCGCCGGGCGCACCTACAGCTTCTCGAGTAAAGACGATCGCGAGTCGCAGTCGGCGCAGATTCGCGCGGGCAAGAAGGACGGCAAGACCAACACCGTGTATTTCGATGGCCATGCCGTCCCCGTCAAGTCCAAGACCGGCTACATCGCGGGGTTCGAGATGCTCTATGGGTTTGAAGGCACTGTGAACCCGAACCCCGAGTTCATGACGCCCGTCGAGGAGGAGCAGGCGCCGAAGCTATACTGGGAGTAAGGGCCGTAATCGCATGGTGTCACGGGCCACGCGCAACGTTCCTTCAACCTGATATCAGCCCACACCCCGGTGCCCCCCGCGCCGGGGTGTGGGTTTTCTTGCGCGCACTCGGGAAAACCGAGTGCCGACCTGTCCCATTGAGATCGCTGGCGAAAAAGGCCGGAGTTAGCAACTTCCGGAATCGAACACGATTCTCCCGTGCGCGTGTCGCAGTCCCCCCCCAGCCGCCATCGCAACAACTGCACCATCTGGTCCATTGAACGGCAAGAACGACAGCGTAAGCTCTACGCGGTTCGGTTGGCCGTCGGGAGATGCCTGTGCGCGTGCGCGGGGCTCGAAGGCAACGGGGACTCACGAGAAACAGGAGACGAATCATGAATGGGAGAAAGTGGCCCTTGCGCGCAGCATGCGCTCTGTTGGTGCCGACGATCGGTGCGTCTTGCATGGCCGCGACCGCCGCGCCAGAAGCGAAGGACAGGGCGGGTTCGCAGTCGAAGGCGCAGCCCATGGCCAAGGCGCAATGCCAAGCCACGGTGGGTCTGCGTAGTGACTGTAATGGCAACGGCGTACCGGACAGCGACGACCTGTACTACTGCTACAGCCTGGACTGCAATAGCAACGGCATCCCGGACGAGTGCGACATCGACACGGGTACCAGTGACGACTGCAATTTCAACGGGGTGCCCGATGAATGCGAGCCGGACCAGGACTGTAATTCCAACAGCGTGCGCGATATCTGCGACATCGGTGCGGGCACGAGTCTTGATTGCAATGGCAACGGGGTTCCCGACGAATGCGACATCGCCAGCCAGACAAGCGACGACCTCAATAGTAACGGTGTGGCGGATGAGTGCGATGAAGATTGCAACCTGAACGGCGTGCCCGACGACATCGACATTGCTAATTGCGAGTGGGACCCGTCATGGTGCAGTGACTGTAACGGCAATGGCCAGCTGGATGTGTGTGAGCTGGCGCGGTACGTGGTCGTTGATCTGAAGCGTGACGGGCTGAGCAGATCTGCACGGGGCAGCGCGCTTAACGACGACGCTGACGTCGTCGGCACCGACTCGATTGATCTCGGCGGCTCGTGTTCAACTCAATTCAGGGCGTTCCTTTGGCGAAATCATGCTGTGGACTTTCTTCCCGCACTCGCGCCGTACGCCGGGACCTACACGGCCTCAAACCCGTATGACATCAACAACAGCACAGAAATCGTGGGAGATTCTACCGTCAATCTTGGGGCGCAGTTCGTCCGGCGTCCTGCGGAATGGCCGACCCCGGACGCCGTGCTGGGGTTGCAAACTCCCGGCCCACTCTTCGGGGGTGCGGCATACGCCGTCAATGCGAATGGGATACCTGCAGGCTTTGTTGTCGACGTGAGTTCGAGAAGTGCGGCATGTGTGTGGGAAGCCGGCGCACTTGTCCAGTTGGCACGGATCGACCCGCAGGAGGACGGATGTGCGAAGGCTGTCAACGATGCGGGCGTAATCGTGGGATTCGAGTGGCTCGAAACTTGCAACCCTTCGAACTCGGGCGACAGGCCGCTGATATGGGCGTCCTCCACAGCGCCGGCAACCTACCTGATTCCCTCCGGGCAGATCGATTTCTGCGATGATGTTCCCGTGGTCATGCCGCCTGTCGGGCTACCTACCGACATCAACAACACAGACGTTGTCGTTGGCTGCGTCATGGACGACGCATTCTCTTGGGACGACGGCCGGTGGACACGACTCTGCCGCGATGGCGATTCCTGCTCGGGCCCGTTGGACTACGGCAGCCTCGCCAAGGCAATCAACGACGATGGACAGATCGTCGGATACCTAACGAACAGTGATATATCCACGAGTGCGGTCATCTGGGAGGGTCGCGAGTGCTTCCGACTGAATGAACTCGTCTCGTTGCACGACGCAGTCGACATTAATGCGTCCGGCTGCATCGTCGCGAACCACACCTCAAGCCTAGTGTCCAAGAATGGTGTCTATCTCCTTATGCCCAACGAAGGGCAGCTCCCGGATTGCAACGGTAACGGCGTGCCCGACGAGTGCGATATTGCCGGCGGCACCAGTGAGGACTGCAACGGTGATGGGGTGCCGGACGAGTGCAATCGGATCATCGAAGCAGTGCTTGATCCGGATGAGTTTGCTGACGGCCAGATCGTGTCCTGGCCGACCGTCACGATTACACGTGAGGACCAAACCGGGCCCGTCTATGCCAGAGACAGCGCGTTGGCGACGACCGGCGAGCGTGTCTTCGGCAATGCTTCGACGACCTGGTCGCATAACGGGCTGAAAATCGAATTCGACCCGCCGGTCCAGAGCGTAACGATAGACGTCGCGTCGGCCGGTGAGTTCGTAACCGTGTTCTTGACGTCCCCCCAGTTCGCGCGTGTCCTTGAGTGGGATCTCGCCCCCGCCCAGTGGCAGTTCTTCAAGGCCACGCACGTCAACGGAATCAGTTCCATCGTGGTCGATACTGCCGACCCCAACGAATACATCGTGATCGATCGATTGTCTTACGTGCGTGAGTACGGCATGTCCGGGCCGTGCTTGGGGGACAGCAACTGCGATGGCGCGAGGACCTGGCGCGATATCGACTTCCTCGTGGCGGCCCAGAACACAAACTGTGCGGCTTGGTACAGCCTCTACGAAAGCGTCTATGATCACCCGCCGACCTGTCCGTTCGAGAATAACGACGTGAATGAGGACGGCAATGTGGACTGGCGCGACATCGACGCCTTCGTGGCTCTGCAGAACACGACGTGTCCGTGAGGGCTCAAGCGCCCAGGGCACGCGGCGGACGCATTCGATAGAAGCCGCCTGAAGGGCCCTCGAGCCGGTCGCGTCTTCCGGGTCAACTTGACTTGGCCGTCGACCTCGGTGAGGTCGGGGTCCCAGCCCGGCGAGGTCGGGGCGCGACACAAGCCGACTCAGTGGCCAATAACTGTCGACCTCGGCAGCTTCTCAGGCGCCCAACGACCGCCGGTCACCAAAGGAAACCAGCCCACACCCCGGTGCCCCCCGCGCCGGGGTGTTTCGTTTTCAGCACCGCCTCCTCGCTTCGCGCGGCCCCGGCTCCCCCTCCCGCCTTGGCGAGCCGGGCTTCCGGCGGGCAAGAACCGTTTGGCGTTCCGCGTCTTGCCTTCCCTTCCCCCGCTGCGATACTATAATGATCAAGCTGTGATCAATGACCGCAGCAACACAGGCGAGCATGAACCAGGAGAGCAGTCCGCCGTGCGCAAACGCGACACCAGCCAGCGAAGAGCCATCCGCCAGGTCTTCCTCGAAAACACCGCCCCCCTCAGCACCCAGGAAGTCCTCAACGCCGCCCAGGCCCACAAGCCCGGCCTCGGTATTGCCACCGTCTACCGCAACCTCAAGATTCTCCTCGACGAGGGCTGGCTCACCACCGTGCGCACCGCCGGCATGCCGCCCCGCTACGAACGGGCCGACCGCCCTTCGCACCACTACTTCTACTGCAACCACTGCGGCAAGGTCGTCGAGGTCCCCTGCCGCCCGGAATACCTCGATCGCATGATCCCCCCGGGCTACAATCTCGAGCGACACGAGATGGTGCTCTACGGCCGCTGCTCCACGTGCGCCGCAGCCGCGCCGCCCGCACCGAACGAAAACCGCTTCCCGGACCATGCCTGATTCAACCATGGCCGACAACGCGACCGCGCCAAACCTCGTGCCCGCTGCGGCGGCGCCCGAGGGCCGCGACGGCGCGACCGCGCCGCACGACACCTGCACCGGCGCGCCGCCACCGCCGACACGCACCGCGCGTTTCTACCGGCGTCTTGTCGCGCTGCCGCTCGTCGGCCCGCTTGTGCGCTTTGGCTGCTACTGGCTGGGCCTCTCCGCGTTCCTCGCCTCGTTCGCCGTATGCCCCTGCTGCGGCAACCCCGGCTGCGCCAGCGGGGCCCTCGGCCTCGGCGGTGCCGGCGCCGCCCTGCTCACCCTCTACCGCCGCCTCTTCCACCGCCAACCGCGCCCCGACAGGACATCGCACCGCTCTGTCCGTAGGTAGGACATCGCTCCGCTTCGTCCGATGGCGCGCGGCTCCGCGAGCCGCGTATTCGTTCAGCGCGGACCCCGGCCGCCACCGCCCTACGTCGCTTCGTCGTTTCGTCGCTTCGTCGCTTCGTCTGCGAATCGCATCAGCGCGTCATAGTACGGCTGAATGCTCGGGATGAAGTGCCGCTCCGCCGCGGTGTGCGGGCCGATGCCGGTCTGCCCCCAAATCACCGCCTGCCCGCCTGGCGCAAACCGCCCGCTCGTGCCCGGCTTCTTGCGCCCCAACACTGGTGCCTGGCCCGATACGCCGTGCATCGCATCCACCAGTGCCCCCAGGTAGGGATTGTGGCGATCGCACGCCACGCCCGGCTCGCGCGTCTGCACCTGCACCTCCAGGTCAAGGTCCGCCGCCTGCTCCCGAATCGCCGCCAACAGGCCCGCCACGTCGTCCTGTGGAATCGGCCGCACCTCGAGCCCCAGGTACCCCGCGTCCGCGGTGATGTTGTAGACCCCCGGCTGCCCCACCGTCACAAACGGAAAGCGATAGTCCGTCTGCCAGCCATCGGGCGCATCGACCGTCAGGCAATCGCGCAAGATGCGCTCGATCGCATTACGCGCCTCGATGATGCGAATGCCGAGGTCCGGCACGCGCGCCCCGACCCCCGTGTGCTCGCGCACGCCGCGGGCCACGAGCGCCAGCCGCACCACGCCGCGGTTCTCCACACAGATCTCGCCGAACAGCTCGTCGCCCTTCTCGCCGGTGCGCTCGCCCGCGATCATCAGCCGCGGCGCGTAATCGTGCCGCTCGGCCAACTCGGCCAGCACGTGCGGCGTGCCGACGGGTTCGGCTTCGCCGTTCTCCTCGTTGCCGACGAGCAACAGGTTGATGGGCGGATACTGCGTCGGCCTGCGGCGCAGCACGTCCCGCAGCCACACGAGGTACGTCGCGACGACGGTCTTCATGTCCGCCGACCCGCGGCCCCACAGGTAGTCCCCGTCAATCACCGGCTCGAACTGGCTGTCGTCCGGCGCCGGCTCGACCACGTCGAAGTGCCCGCTCAACATGACGGGCGTCGCCATCTGTCCGGGGAAATGCGCGAAGACGGCCGGGTACTGCGCGCGATCGAAGAACCGCACCTGCGCGCCCGCATTCCGCAGGTACGCCGCGATGAAGCGCGCCGCGCGAAACACGTCCTCGATCCGCTCGTTCGGGCAGTTCGTCACCGATGGAATGCGGACGAGCTGCTGTGCCAGGTCGACGATCTCCCGCGTCTTGTCCGTCGATGCCGCCTCGGCCGAGACCTTCACCGGCGCTTCGAATCGGAGCGGCGCCGATGGATCCTCCGCCGCCGCCAATGCCGCGTGCCGAAACAACTCGCGCAGCTTGGGCGTCTCGTCGCCGAGGGCGCCCAGCGCGTTGCGAATCTGCTCGACGTCGCGGGCCACCTGCGCCTCGCGCTGTTCGGCCAGTTCCTGTAGCGCCGCGCGCGGCACGATCCCGTCCTCATCGCACGCCGACCGCAGCCGAGCGCGTACCTGCTCCGCCGTATTCGGCGCACCGCGCGCCAGCGCTTCCAGCGGCTCCAGGTAACGGTCCCACCCGAGTTCCGCCGCCAGCGGCCGCAACGTGTTCAGTGTTTCCTGCAGGAACGCCCGCATGCCGACCGTTTGGCCGCCGAACGGATGCTCGATCTGTGCGCGCAAGCCGTGCTCGGCCGCCGCCCGCTCGTTGCGGCGCGCCCGCTCGATGTGTTCGGCGTCGTACGTGAACGCCTCGCCGAACGACTCGTCACCATAACTCCAGATCAAGAGGAGCTGCTTGGCGACCGCGTTGGCCTCGTCGAGCGCCAGCGCGTGGCCGCCCTCGTCGGTGCGCACCTCGACCCGCATCATCGGCAGCTCGACCCGTGCGATCATGTTCTCGACCTCGACGCGCTGCGCCAGCCGCTCGACCACGTCCTGCTCACCCACGCCGAAGATGCCCTTGAGGTGCACCTCGTGCAGTTGCTCCGTCGTCAGATGGATGATGTGCGCCACCGAGGCCGGATCGGATCGCGCCCGCGTGGGGGTCCAGTTGTTGTTGCCGAAACGCACTCGCCGCCGCACCAGGTCGCTGGACACCTGCACGTAGTCCGGGTGACTGCGGTACAAGGCGGCCACGTCCAGCTCCACCGGGTTCGGAAACCGCACCAGCCGGTTGGAGTCGTACTCCGTCAGCCGAACCACCGCCTCATTGCCGCGCCACGCGCCACGCAAAGGCGAACCCGCCGACGTCGCGATGAACAGCGCCGAGAATGCGCGTAGGATACGGGCGCCGCGGATGTACGCCGCATTGCGCCAACCAACCAGGCTGCGTCCGGCACGTTCACCGTCCGATTGGTGCAGGAAATCCAGCGAGAACAACGGCTCGGGCAGCGATACGTTGACGTGCACACCCGCCGTCGCCAGCGCGTTGCCATATAACGCCACGCACCGCTCCAGGTAGCGCCGCTTCGCCAATTCCCACGCCGGCGGGATCGCATCCGGTCCGACCTCGATCGGCCAAAGGACGTTCCCGCTACCCAGGTACAACCGCTCGC
Source organism: uncultured Planctomycetales bacterium (assembly GCA_964448675.1). Taxonomy (GTDB): domain Bacteria; phylum Planctomycetota; class Phycisphaerae; order UBA1845; family Fen-1342; genus CAYUZU01. The sequence continues at coordinate 49,324 of CAYUZU010000005.1, read as the reverse complement.
CGAACGACAAGCCGGCGGCATTGAGCGCGTTGAGCAGGCACCCCTCGAGCACGCGCGCTTCGTACACCGCGCCGAGCGGATGATAGTACGGCCGCGTAACCCACTCGGTCATCCAGTGAAAGACCTCGAGCGCGTTGCGGTCGGCCAGGAACGGCGGGATGAAACGCTCGCGCAACACCTCGATGAATGAGCGCGCGTCCGGCCCCGTTCCCACATGGTGCAGCGGACGGAGGGCCGCATTGACGACGTTCCACTCAACCTCGAGCCCGCACGTGCCGCGGTCAAAATGCGTCTGCAACGCCGCATCCACCGCGAGGCGGTACTTCTCGACAAATCGCGTCAATTGCCTGGGCTCAAGCATGAACACGCGCATCCCTGGTGCAGCAACACGGCGACCGGCGGCCGCCCTACCCGGTCGACGCTCAGCGATCGGCGCTCAGCGATCAGCCAGATACGCCGCAGCGATCACTCAATCCTGCCGTCACTGCGTCACTTCGTCACTCGCTATTCCAGCGATCCCAACCCTTTCATCATCCGCTCGAGCGCACCCTGCGTTCGCTCCGCCGGCGTCGCGTACGAAAAGCGAATCCAGTCATCGCCGAACTTCGAGAAGAACGCACCCGGCACCACCGCCACGCCGTACTTCTCGGCCAGGTACTGCCCCAGCGGCTCCGAACTCTCCATGTGCCCACTGCGCAGCCAATCGGCGACATGAATGAACGCGTAGTAACCTTGCCCCGTGATCGCCTTGAGGCCGCGCTCGGCAACAAACTTCTTGACCACCTGCCGACTCTCGTTGGTCGGATCGATGATCGTCGCCGCCGCCTGCCGAAAACCCTTCCGGTACGCGGCCATTGCGACGGCCTGGCTGTGAAAGCTGGGGATCACCGCGTGCGACGCCCGGCTAGAGATGAACTTGATGACGTCCGCCGCCGCAATCAGGTGCGCGTTGCGAATGTTCGACGCGCCAAGCGACTTCGTCAGCCCATCCATCACCATCACCCGTTCGCGCTCCTCGGCATCAAACTGCGGCAAGAACGCATTCAGGTCCATCGGCTCGGCATCCGTCACATAATGGTACATCCAGTCATACAGCACATACCCCACCCCCGCCCGCAACGCCGCCTTGCCCAACTCGATCTGCCGTGCCGCCGGCACCAGATTGCCCGTCGGATTGTCCGGCGAGGTGATCACGATGCCGGCGACCTCGCGCCCGTCCTGCCGCGCGGCCGCCACACACGCCTCGATTGACGCCGGCGTATAGGCCCAGCCGTCATTCTGGTCGCCAGGCGCCAGCATGACATTCGCCCCGACGCCGTACGGCCCCCAGTTGTAGCTGATCCACGGCACGCGCGACGTGACGAGCACATCGCCGACGCGCCCGCGCCCCAGCGCCAGCATCGCGCCATACGCCTTCACCAGGATGTCTCTGCCGCCAACGCCCGCCAAAACGTTGGCCGGCTCAATGCCCGTCTGCGGGTCGAGCTTCCAGTAATCGTTGATGACGCACTCGCGGAACGCGTTGCACCCAAACGGCATGTCGTATGCCGTCCCGTGCTCGCGTTGCAGCCGGTGCGCTTCATCGAGAATCTCGCCCGGCACGCCTGGCAGGCTGGCACCACCGTCACCCTGCGATGCGTCAAACACCTTGCCGTCCGGGTTGTTGTCGAGGTACGTCTTCAGCGACTTCTTGATCAGGAACATTCGCGACGGCGGAATCGAAGCCATCCGGCCCGGATAGTCGCTCACAGGAATCCGGTTCTCGGCAGGCACGACAAAGTGCGGCGCTGCATCACTGGCGGTCATCTCGGTCTCGTCCTTCCATATGTGCAAGTCGACAAGCTGCGCGTGGCCTGCCGGCCCATACCGTCGGCCCGGCGCAGCAGCCTAGTCTCTTCTCGAGGGTGGTTCAATCATCATCCGTGACCCGCAGCACCGCCCCCGTCGCGGCCGACGTCACCTGCGCCGCGTAGCGCTTGAGCCACCCCGTCACAGGCCGGCACACCGGCCGGACCGTCTGCCGGCGCCGGTCCAACACGGACGGCGCCAACCGCACGTCCAGCCGCCCTGCCGGAATGTCGATCTCAATCGTGTCACCGTCCTGCACCAGCCCGATCGGGCCGCCCGCGGCCGCCTCCGGCGACACATGCCCGATGCACGCGCCAGACGTCCCGCCTGAGAATCGCCCGTCCGTGATCAGCGCACACGCCGTCCCCAACCCCATGCCCTTCAGGTACGTCGTCGGCGCGAGCATCTCCTGCATCCCCGGTCCACCACGCGGACCCTCATGGCGGATCACCACGACGGCGCCAGGCTGCACCTGCCCGCCCAGAATCCCCTCGCACGCGGCCTCCTGCGATTCAAACACGACCGCCGGCCCGCTGTGCCGCAACATCTCTGGCGCGACGCCCGCGGTCTTCACGACCGCGCCGTCCGGCGCCAGGTTGCCACACAGTACCGCCAGCCCGCCAGTCGCCGCGTACGCGTCGTCACAGGTCCGCACACAATCATGAGGATCAAACGCGCCCGCCTGAATCCTCTCCAACACGATCGGCCCCGATCGGCCGACCCCGGCTTCGGTCCGCCTCGCTGCGACCCCGCTCGCCGCCTCCGCCGCGCGCGATAGCCCATACGTCTGCGTCTGCTCGCCACGCGCCCGAATGTCGTGCGCCGCGATGTTCTCGCCCAATGTGCGCCCGGTGACGGTCCTGCACGCCGGTTCGAGCAAGCCCGGAACACCGCGCAGGAGTTCGCCCATGACCGTCATCACCCCGCCAGCGGCCTGCAAGTCCTCGATGTGATACATCCGCCCGTCACGACCAGGCGACGGCGCCAGCTTGCACAATGTCGGCGTCCGGCGCCCCAATTCGTTGATGCGCTGCAAGTCATACATCACGCCTGCTTCGCGGGCGATCGCCGGTATGTGCAGCAGTGTATTCGTCGATCCCCCCAGTGCCATGTCGACCACCATCGCGTTGTCAAAAGCCGCCGCTGTCAACACGTCCTGCGGACACAAGTTCCACTCGACCAGCGCCACGATCTGCCGCGCCGCAGCCTCGTACAACGCGGTGCGGTCGGCGCTCGTCGCCAGAATCGTTCCGTTCCCCGGCAGCGCCATTCCGAGCGCCTCGCACAGGCAATTCATCGTGTTCGCCGTGAACATGCCGCTGCACGAACCGCACGTCGGACACGCAGCGTCTTCGATCACCTTCAGCTCGGCGTCATCCAATGTGCCGCGACGGTGCTCGGCCACCGCCGCAAACGCATCGATCAGATCCACCTTGCGCCCCGCGGGTGTCCGACCAGCCTCCATCGGGCCACCCGATACAAAGATCGTCGGCACGTTGACCCGCGCCGCCCCCATCAGCATGCCCGGCACGATCTTGTCACAATTCGGGATACACACCAACCCGTCAAAGCAATGGGCCGCCACCATCGTCTCGACACTGTCGGCAATCAGCTCACGCGACGGCAGCGAGTACTTCATCCCCGCATGTCCCATCGCAATGCCGTCATCCACACCGATCGTGTGAAACAGAAACGGCACGCCGCCCGCCGCCCGCACACTGCGCTTCACGCACTGCCCGACAGTGTCCAGATGGGCATGTCCCGGAATGATGTCCACATGACTGCACGCGATCGCGATCAGCGGCTTGTCCACATCCGCATCACTGAAGTTACCCGTTGCCTTGAGCAGGCTCCGGTGCGGCGTGCGCTGCGGCCCGCGTTTGATCACATCGGAACGCATCGCGCGCCTTCCTGCTCTTCGGCCGACAATCCCACCTGTCCCACGGCCGCCGCCACACGCGTCCCCATCAACGCTGTCCCCACCGGACGCTGGCCCGCCCCGATAATGTCCGTGGTGCGCACGCCCTCGTCAAGTACACGCGCGACAGCCCGCTCGATGCACGTTGCCGCCTGAGGCCAACCCAGCGATAAGCGACACAACATCGCTGCTGACAATATCGCCCCGATCGGGTTCGCCACGCCCTCCCCCGCAATGTCGGGTGCCGACCCGTGAATCGGCTCGTACAGGCCCAGGCCACCCTGGCCTACCGATGCAGAGGGGAGCAGCCCCATCGAACCCGCCAGCACCGATGCCTCGTCGGTCAGAATGTCGCCGAACATGTTGGACGTGACGATGACGTCGAAGCGCGCCGGGTCACGGATCAAGTGCATCGCCGCCGCGTCAACCAGAACATGGTCGCACTCGACATCGCGAAACTCGTCACGCATCACACGCTGCGTGACAGCGCGCCACAACCGCGACGACTCCAGCACGTTCGCCTTGTCGACCGAGGTCAGCCGCCCACGCCGCGTACGTGCCAGCTTCGCCGCCAGCCGCACAATCCGCTCGATCTCGCTCACACCGTAGACCATCGTGTCGTATGCCTGCTCGTCGCCAGCGACACTACGCCGCCCACGCGGACCAAAGTAGATCCCGCCCGTGAGCTCGCGAATCACCAACATGTCGATACCTGCAATGCGTTCGGGCCGCAACGGCGTCGCGTCGGCCAGGGCCGCATGCACCATCACCGGCCGAAGGTTGGCAAACAGCCCCAACTCCTTGCGCAGCCGCAACAGCCCCTGCTCCGGCCGCACCGGTTGATATGGCGACGACCAGCGCGGCCCACCAACCGCCCCCAGCAACACCGCATCGGCCTGACGACAGGCGTGCAGCGTGTCCTCGGGCAGCGGGTCGCCAGTCTGTTCGATCGCCGCACCGCCAATCAGGGCCCTGGCGAAATGCACCTGTTGCCCGAAACGACCGGCCACCGCCTGCAACACCTTCTGCGCCTCGGTCGTCACCTCGGGCCCGACCCCATCGCCGGACAACACCACAACCTTTACAGCCATCACAACCACCTCGTATCTTTCGAACGGTCCATCATGCGTTCCTTCGTCGCTTCCCTCCTCACGCTGCCTCCGTCGCGGCATCGTCCGCCTGGTGCCCCCCGCGCAGCAGCCCATACTCGAAGCTGTCCTGTAGCGCCCGCCAACTGGCCTCGATGATGTTCCGCGACGCGCCCACCGTCGTCCACGTCGCGGTACCGTCCGTGCTGTCGATCAGGACGCGCGTCAGCGCCGCGGTGGCACTGCTACTGTCGAGAATCCGCACCTTGTAGTCCGCCAGACGAAAGCGATCGATTCCCGGATACACGTGAATCAGTGCCTTGCGCAGCGCGCCGTCCAACGCGCCCACCGGCCCGACACCGTCCGCTGCCGTGTGATATACCTGGTCCCCGATCCCGATCTTGACATTCGCCTCGGCAATGTGTCCGCGGCCAGTGCGGTGCTCGACAACCACCATGAAGTCGATCAACTCGAACAGTGGCCGGTAGTCCTCGCGCTGCCGGCGCATCATCAGCTCAACCGACGCCTCGGCCGCCTCGAAAGCGAACCCGTCGTTCTCCAAGACCTTGATCTGCGCCAGCAGGTCCGCGGTCGACGCCCGGTCCGTCGCCTCGAGGCCGAACTCGTCCGCCTTGTAGAACAGGTTGCCGCGGCCCGACAGTTCCGATACGAGCACCCGCCGAGCATTGCCCACCGCCGCCGGCTCGACGTGCTCGTACGCGGGTGGATCATGCTGAATCGCCGCCACGTGCACACCCGCCTTGTGCGCAAAGGCTGAACGCCCAACGTACGGCGCCCGATTGTCCGGCGCCAGGTTCAGCGTTTCCGCAACCCGGCGCGACAGCTCGGTCAAACGCCCGAGTCCCCCAGCCGGCAGCACATCGGTGCTCATCTTGAGCGCCAGGTCCGCCACCACCGTGCACAAGTCCGCATTGCCACAACGCTCGCCCAACCCGTTGATCGTTCCCTGCACCTGCACACAACCGGCTCGCACTGCCACCAGCGTATTCGCCACGGCACAGCCACTGTCGTTGTGAACGTGGATCCCCAGTGGTCCCCACAACTGCTCGCGGACTACGCGCACCGCCGCCTCCACTTGCCAAGGCAGCATCCCGCCGTTGGTGTCACACAACACGATCACATCCGCACCGCCGGCCTGCGCCGCCCGCAGCGCAGCCAACGCATAGTCCGGATGATGAACAAACCCATCGAAGAAGTGCTCGGCATCAAAGACAACCTCACGCCCCGCACGCTTCAAAAACGCCACGCTCTGCTCAATAACGCGGAGATTCACGTCCAGATCCGTCCGCAATACGTTGCGTACGTGCCGCGCCCAGGCCTTGCCAAAAATCGTCACCACCGGCGTCTCAGCATCCAGCAGCGCCCGCAGGTTGTCGTCACTGGCCGGCGTTAGGTTCACCCGGCACGTGCTGCCAAACGCCGCCACCCGCGCCTGGCACAATCGCAGTCGACGCACGCGTTCAAAGTACGCCGCGTCCTTCGGATTGGATCCCGGCCAGCCGCCCTCAATCAGGTGCACGCCGATGTCGTCCAGCAGCGACGTGATCCGCAGCTTGTCCTGTACCGTAAGATCGACGCTCTCGCCCTGCGTACCGTCGCGCAATGTCGTGTCATACAGCGTGATCATGACGCCGCCCGCCGCCTTGGAATCAACCCCGTCGCCCGTGCATAGGCGAACAAACCGCCCGCCGCCACAACCGCCGCGGCTTCGCCCATCGGTCGCAACGACACGTCGCGCGGCGCCGCAGAGCGCCGCAACGTCGCCGCCGCCAGGTCGACCTCCACATAGTCCCCCGTGCGCACCTCCTCGCTCAGACGCGTCCTGCATTCGACCGGATACAGTTCCCCGGTCGAGATGCAGTTGCGATAGAAGATCCGCGCAAAGGACTCCGCTACGACAGCCTGCACACCCGCCGCCCCCAGCGCGATCGGTGCGTGCTCGCGCGACGAGCCGCAGCCGAAGTTCCGCCCAGCAACCACGATACTGAAAGGCGTCATGCCCTGCCCGGGCTCGATCAGCCGCAGTCCGTACGAGTCCCGCGGCAACCCGCTCAGCGCAAAGCGACCGAGCCGCTGGTACTCCTCCGGAATCGTGGGCACCAACGCCAAGTGCTGCGCGGGGATGATCTGGTCGGTGTCGATGTTGTCACCCACGACATAGACCGGCCCCTGAATCACACGGCTCATTGCCACACCCTCACTGTCTCTCCCCGCGTCCTACAGATAGTCCCGCGGATCGGCGATGCGCCCCACCAGTGCCGATGCCGCCACGGTGTAGGGACTCGCCAGGTACACCTTGCCGTCCGGATGCCCCATGCGCCCCGGAAAGTTCCGATTCGTCGTGCTGATGCAGTGCAGTGGCTCGTTCAGCCGCCCGAACGTATCCGCCGGGCCACCCAGACACGCGGCACACGACGGGTTCTCCGTCATGCGCACCCCCGCCGCCACCAGCACGTCCCATACGCTGCGCCCGTCAACACGGTGCGTCTTGAGTTGGCGCACGACTTGCGGCGTAGCGGGCACACCGAAAGTGTCGATCGCGACGCGACGCCCATGCACGAGCCACGCGAACGCCTCGAAGTCGCTGAACTTGCCCCCAGTGCACGACCCCACGTACGCCCGGTCCAAACGCACATCCGCACAGTCGCGGGCCCGCGCGCGCCGCCCCGGGTCCGGATGCAGCGCTACCGTCGGCTCCAAGGCACCGAGGTCGATACGGTGCGTGGCCACGTACGCCGCCCCTTCGTCAGCCGTCACCACTTCATACATCCGCCGAGTGCCATGCCGATTGCCCTGCGCCTCGACAAACCGACACGTCAGGTCATCCGCCGGGAAGATGCCGTTCTTCGCCCCACACTCGATCGCCATGTTCGCGACCGTCATGCGATCCTCAATCGTCAGCGACGCAACACCGTCACCGGCAAACTCCAACGCACGATACGTCGCCCCGTCGAACCCGATCTCGCCAATGATGTGCAACACGAGATCCTTCGCCATCACACCCATGGGCAATTCGCCATCGAGCACAACCCGAATCGCCTCCGGCACGCGCAGCAGGACCTTGCCCGTCGCCATCACGAACGCCGCATCCGTATTCCCGATGCCCGTGGCAAACGCCCCAAAGGCCCCCGCCGTACATGTGTGCGAATCCGTTCCGACCAGCACCTCTCCCGGCCGCGTATGGCCTTTCTCCGCCAGCGCAATATGACACACGCCCGCATAGCGCGAGCCATACTGCGGCGTCGCGCTACCAGCTTCGGCATCGTAGCGCCATGCATCCACATCATCCACGACGTCGTAGAAATGCCGAATGCCCTGGCGCCGGGCAAAATCGCGTAGCGTATCGACGTTGCGCGCCGCACGCGGGTCTGCCGTGAAAATGTAGTGGTCCGGCATGATGACCACGCGCTCCGGATCCCACACGCGTGCGTCGGGGCCCACCTCGCGGTGCAGCACGCCGATCGTGCCCGGACCACACACGTCGTGCGTCATCAGGACATCCACGCCCGCGAGCACATTCTCGCCGGGCTGCACGCGCGCGCTTCCGCTCGCCCGCGCCAACAACTTCTCTGTCAACGTCATGCTCATGCCGACCTCACTACCTGAGCTGCTTCGGCTGGCCCCACCTCCGCCTCCGTCGCGGCACCTGCCCCTGGCGACGGTGGCGCCATGCCCAACGCCACCGCCGCCTTGTTCAACGCCGATATGTAGGCCCGCGCACTGGCCACCAAGATGTCCGTGTCGGCACCATGCCCGCTGTAGGTCCGCCCGTCGGCCTCCGAATAGGCACGCACCGTCACCTCGCCCAGTGCATTGACACCGCCACTGACCGCGTGGACCACGTACTCTTCCAACGTAACGCGCAACTGCACCACGTCGTTGATCGCACTGAAGATCGCGTCCACCGGCCCGGTCCCCGTCGCCGTCCCGGTACAGAACTCGCCCGCCGGCGCCAGCAACGTGATGCTCGCCGTCGGAATCGAAGGACTGCCGCACGACACGTGAACACCGTGCAATTCGAAGACCTCGGGCGGCCGATACAACTCATCAGCAACAACCGCTTCGAGGTCGGCCTCGGTAACGGTCTTCTTCACATCGGCCAGTTGCTTGAATCGTGCGAACGCCTGCGCCAGCGCCTCAGCGCCAAGCTCCGTGTAGCCCATCTCCCTGAGTCGTTCGCGAAACGCGTGCCGGCCCGAGTGCTTGCCCAGCACCAATCGACTCTGCGTCAGACCAACGGTCTCGGGCCGCATGATCTCGTAGGTCAACTGGTTCTTGAGCACACCGTCCTGGTGAATGCCCGCCTCGTGGGCAAACGCGTTCGCGCCGACCACCGCCTTGTTTGGCGCTACCGAGATGCCCGTGCGCACCGCAACAAGATGGCTCGTGCGCGTAAGCTGCGTCGTCTCGATCCCGGTCCGGTACCCCAACACCGAACGCCGCGTGTGCAATGCCATCACCAACTCTTCCAGCGACGCATTGCCCGCCCGCTCGCCCAGACCGTTAATCGTGACCTCCGCCTGCCGAGCGCCGGCCTTCAAAGCGGCCAGCGTGTTGGCCACCGCCAGCCCCAGGTCGTCGTGACAATGAACCGAAAGCACACAACGCTCCACACCGGGCACGTGCGCTCGAATCCCCTCGATCAGCCGCGCGAACTCCGCCGGCAACGTGTACCCCACCGTGTCCGGAATATTGAGCGTGGTCGCGCCATTCTCGATCGCCGCCGCCAACACCTCGTGCAAGAACGCCGGGTCCGACCGGCTGCCGTCCTCCGGACTGAACTCAACATCATCACACCGCGCCCGCGCATGAGCCACCATCGCCGCCGTCCGCTGCAACACCTCGTCCCGCGACATGCGCAGCTTGTGCTTCAGGTGAATGTCCGATGTCGCGATGAACGTGTGAATCCGCGGCCGCGCCGCACCCTGCACTGCCGTCCACGCCGCGTCGATGTCCGCGGGCGTCGCCCGCGCCAAGCCCGCGATGGTCGGTCCGTCCGGCTTACCCACCTCACCCGCAATGCATCGCACCGCGTCAAGGTCGCCCGGCGAGGCCGCCGGAAAGCCCGCCTCAATCACGTCAACGCCCAACCGCGCGAGCTGATGGGCAATCTCGAGTTTGTCGTGGGCGTCCAGTGTCGCCCCCGGCGACTGCTCACCATCCCGCAAGGTCGTATCAAATATGCGCACGTAATCGTCCATCACACGTCCTCTTCAGGCGGACATTGCTCCGCTTTGCCTTTGGTGGGACACTGTTCCGGCTGCGCCAACCGCGCCCCTCTCGACGGCCACCACAGGGCGTCATTCAGCCCTCAATCCACGCCACCACCGTACATCCTTGTCACTTCGTCACCTTGCTACGCTTCTGCTGCCGCTTGATGTACCAACAGGGTGGCGCCTCGAACCCCGGCCAGTCACACCCCGTCGCATCCGTGGCCGCATCCGCCTCGCCGACACGCGCGGCACCGACACCCGCAAGGCCGCGCGCCCCGCCCGCACCACGAGCCTGTCCGGGTTCGGCCTCCGTCGCATCACCCGCCAGCCACGGCATCATCGACCGAAGTCGACGCCCGACCTGCTCGATCTCGTGCGCCGCGCCACCCGTCGCCATCTCACACATCTTCTTCTTGCCGGCGGCAAACTCGGCCATCCACTCTTCAGCAAAAGCGCCGGACTGAATCTCGGCCAGCACGCTCTTCATCGCGGACCGCGCCGCCTCGCCGACCACGCGCCGCCCGCGCGTCAGGTCGCCATACTCGGCGGTGTTGCTGATCGCTGCCCGCATGCCCGTGATGCCCCGTTCATAGATCAGGTCCGTGATCAGCTTCACTTCGTGCAGACACTCGAAGTACGCCATTTCAGGACGATAGCCGGCGTCAACCAACGTCTCGAAACCCGCGCGGATCAGTTCGGTCAACCCACCACACAGCACCGCCTGCTCCCCAAACAGATCGGTCTCGGTCTCCTCGCGAAAAGTCGTCTCGAGGATACCCGCGCGGCCACCGCCTATGCCGCTCGCATACGCCAGCGCCACGTCGCGCGTATCGCCCGCCATGTCGCGATGCACCGCAATCAAGCACGGCACACCACTCCCGTCGCTGTACTGCCGCCGCACCAGACGCCCAGGCCCCTTCGGCGCGACAAGAAAGACACTGCAATCCACCGGCGGCACGATCCGCCCGAAGTGAACCGCAAACCCATGGGCGAAAGCCAGGTATGCCCCGCGACGAAGGTTTGGCCGAATCTGCCGAGCATACACGTCTGGCTGCACTTCGTCGGGAATCAACACCATCACGACATCCGCGCAGCGCACCGCCTCCTCAACCTCCACGACGCGCAACCCCGCCTGCGCCGCCGTCGCCCAATGCGAACTGCCGGCCCGCAACCCGACCGTGACGTCGAAGCCGCTGTCATGCAGGTTCAGCGCATGCGCGTGCCCCTGCGCCCCATACCCAATGATCGCAACGCGTTTCCCTTCCAACGCATCGCGTCGCACATCCTGGTCATGCCATACTCTCATCTCGCACCTCGTTCCCTGTTCTTTCGTCCCGGCCGGACATCCGCGTCCGGCACTGTTCCGCTCTCATGCACCCCGGCGCCGTGCGCCGCCATTCGCCTTGGCTTCGCCCGCCGCACCAACCATGCGCAGCTCCGTCAGTTCGACCACGTCGATGATCCGCCGCAGTTGGGGCGCAAACCGATGCGCTGCCGTTCCCGGCGCCTGCACGACAATGTTCGCCCGCCCGTCCGCCGCCGACACGTAGCTCACCGTTCCGCCCAAGCGGGCAATCAACAGCAGCACCTTCGGCAACGCCGCCATTCGTCGCAGCACCATCGCAAACGTCAGGATCTTCATCCGCTCGCCTCCAACATCTCCCCCAGCGTCGCGCCGGCAGGTACCATCGGAAACACGTTCTCTTCGGCCGCACACACACAGTGCAGCAACGCCGGCCCGTCATGTTGCCACCAGGCGCGCAGCACGTCGTTCGTCTTGCTCGTCTCGTCCAGGGTGTAGGCCGCCAACCCGTACACACGCGCCAACGCCGCAAAGTCCGGATTGTCCGACATGTCCACCGCGCTATAGCGCCGAGCATAGAACATGTCCTGCCACTGGCGCACCATGCCCAGGAAACGGTTGTCCAGCACGGCAATCTTCACGGGCAGATTGCACCGTCGAATCGTCGCCAACTCGGCCTGACTCATCTGGAAGCCACCGTCACCCAACACCGCCACCACCCGCCGCTCCAGACACGCCATTTGCGCCCCGACCGCCGCCGGCAAACCAAACCCCATCGTCCCCGCCCCGCCGGACGTGATGAATCGTCGTGGGTCGTTGACCCGCACACGCTGCGCCGCCCACATCTGGTGCTGACCCACGTCCGTCGTCACGATCGCGTCACCGCCGACCAACTCACAGAGCGCGTCGAGCACCGCGATCATCGACACCTCACGCCCCCGCGCCAGCACCTGCTGCCGACCGTCACCCGCCGCCGCCGCCGTCTGCTGCCAAGCGGTAAACGGCGCCACCGGCTGTTCGTCGAGCAACACCAGCCACGCTTCGAGCGCTGCCGACAGATCCGCGTGCACCCCAACATCCACAGGGATGATCTTGCCGATCTCCGCCGCGTCGATGTCGACGTGAATAACCCGGGCCCCGCGGGCGAACTCGTCGACACGACCCGTCACACGGTCATCAAACCGCATGCCCAGCCCGATCAGGACATCCGCCTGCGCCACGGCCCGGTTCGCCGCCCGCAACCCGTGCATGCCCAGCATCCCCAGGTAGCCCGAACAGGTCGGCTCCAACGCCCCCAATCCGTTCAACGTCACCGCCACCGGCACGCCCGTGCGCCGACACCACGCCCGCAACAGCGCCGTCGCCCCCGACAGCTTGCACCCACCACCAACAACACACACCGGCCGCCGCGCACCACGCAGCAACGCATGCGCCCGCGCAACCGCCTCCACACAAACCGTCGGCGTTGGCTCGTAACCCGCGATGCGGGGCGCTGCGATACTGACGTGCGTCGTCTTGCCAGACAGCACGTTCTTGGGCAAGTCCACCACGACCGGCCCCGGCCGCCCCGACCGCGCCACGTAGATCGCCTCGCTCATCACCTCAGGCAACTCGTGCAGCGACCGCGTTAAATACGCCTGCTTCGTCACCGTCGACACGATCCCCAACACGTCCGCCTCCTGAAACGCGTCCGTGCCGATCGTCGGCGTCGGCACCTGCCCCGTCAGGCACAACACCGGCGACGAGTCCATCAACGCCGTGCAAATCCCCGTCACCAGGTTCGTCGCCCCCGGCCCCGACGTGGCGATGCAGACGCCGAGCCGCCCACTCGCCCGCGCGTAGGCGTCTGCGGCATGAATCGCCGCCTGCTCGTGCCGCGTCAGGACATGCTCGATCGGCGAGTCGAGCAGGGTGTCGTACAACGGCATGATCGCCCCACCTGGATAGCCGAACACGCGGTCCACGCCTGCGTCGCAGAGGGCATCCAGGACGACCTGGGCTCCGGTTCTGGCCACTGGCTCTGGCACGCTGTTCGCTCCGTTGACCCCACGGGGCCATGAAAAAAGGGCCGACACCCGCTTCGCAGCGAGTGTCGGCCCTTGGATTCGACCTTTGGTTGCCTAGTCGGTCTGGTACCTCACCCGCTGCGCTGGACGGCGCTAATAACTAGAGCGAGTACGATTAGGGGGAGGACCAGAACCAGGTTCAGCATGAACGAGGACGCACCGGTACCGTTTCCGGCGACAGCCCGGGAGCTGTCGGCGAAGGCGTAGACTGCGTTGTCCGCGTTGCTTTGCATAATACTGAACCGATTCAAACGACCATTTCAGTCAAACATACCCTACGTATCGGCCCACGGCAAGAAAATAATCACTTTTGTCCGGATTGCCCCCAAAACCCCGCGCAATTCGCCGGTTACGCTCCCAGTGCCCCCCAACGCGTGCCCTCTCACTCGAAGAGCGATCGCTCGTCGCGGGCCCGTTCAGAGGGCGTCAGCCCCAGATGCTCGTAAGCCGCCGGCCGCGCCGCCCGTCCCCGTGGCGTGCGGATCACAAAGCCAATCTGCAACAAGTACGGCTCCACCACGTCCTCCAGCGTGTCTCGCTCGTGCCCCATGCTCGCTGCAATTGCCTCAATCCCCGCCGGCCCACCGTCATAGTGCCGAATCAACGCTTTCAGGTAGTCCCGATCGAGCCGATCCAGCCCCAGGTGGTCGATCTGCAGGATGTCGAGCGCCGCATCGACCACCTTTGGCGTCAGCACCCCGTCCCCGCGCACCTCCGCATAATCCCGCACGCGACGCAACAACCGATTCGCGATCCGCGGCGTACCGCGCGACCGCGACGCCAGCCGCTCCAGCGCGGGCCGATCCGCCGGCACCTCGAGCAACTGCACGTTCCGCTCGACGATCTGTACCAATTGTGCTTCGCTGTAATACTCCAGGTGAAACAGCAGCCCGAACCGGTCGCGCAGCGCCGCCGACAGCATCCCTGCCCGCGTGGTCGCCCCCACCAGCGTGAACCGCTTGAGGGCGAAGTTCACCGTCCGCCCGCCAATCCCGCTCTCTGTCGTGTAATCGACGCGGAAGTCCTCCAGCGCCGGATAGAGAAACTCCTCCACCACTTTCGCCAGCCGATGAATCTCATCGATGAACAGCACGTCGCCGGTGTCCATCTGCGTGAGCATCATCATCAGGTCACCCTGCCGCGCGATGGCCGGCCCGCTGGTGACGCGGATGTTCGCCCCCATCTCGTTGGCGATGACGTGCGCCAGCGTCGTCTTGCCCAGCCCCGGCGGACCATCGAGCAACACGTGGTCCAGCGGCTCGCCGCGCTGCTTCGCCGCATCGAGCGCGATACGTAATTGCTCGCGCACGACCTCCTGCCCGATGCACTCCTCGAGTCGCTGCGGCCGCAGCGACGTCAGGTAGCGCTCCTCATCAGGGCCAGGTTGTGTGAAGACCCGCTCGACCGCCATCAGCGTCCCGCGCCCTCGCTCGATCATACCACGGACCCGTCGCGACCCATATCGCGACCGCCGTCCAGTATACTCGCCGCGACGCCGACCGGCACGCCCCGCGTCACGCCGCGTTCCGCCACCAGCCCGCGCGACCGCGAAAACGCGTGGCCCTTTCGCCGGCCCTGCGGTACCTTGGCAGCCGTGGACGTGCTGGGCATGACATTCGATGAGGTACGGGCGGCCCGCGCCGGCGTACGCGACCTGAAATCGCTGCGCGCCGCCTATCGCACCGCCTTTGCCGATCCGAAACCCGCGGGCCCGCTCCATGCCGATCCGTTGCCGATCGTGCGGCAGGTCCGCGATGGCGAACTCACCAAACTCGTCCAGCGCACCGCGGATGGCCTCGAGATCGAGAGCGTCGTCGTGCCGATGCGCCGCCGCGGCCGCAACTGGCACACCCTGTGCGTCTCGTCGCAGCTCGGCTGCGCCTGGGGTTGTGCGTTCTGCGAAACCGGCCAGCTCGGCCTGCTGCGCAATCTCTCCCCCGCCGAAATCGTCGGTCAGGTCGTCGGCGCCCAGCGCCTCACCGGCGGCCGCGTGCGCAACGTCGTCTTCATGGGCATGGGCGAGCCGCTGGACAACTTCGACAACGTCGCCCAGGCGCTGCGCGTGCTGTTCGACCCCGGCGGCCTCTCGTTCTCGCGCGAGCGCGTCCGCATTTCCACCGTCGGCCGCACCGAGGGCCTGCGCCGGCTCGCGGCCACCGGCTGGCGCCGCATCGACGTCGCCGTCTCGCTCAACGCCCCCAACGACGAGATCCGCTCGCAGATCATGCCGGTCAATCGGCTCGAGCCCATGTACCGGCTGCGCGACGCTCTGCTTGCCTATCCGCTGCGCAACTGCCAGTTCTTCATGATCGAATACGTCCTCATCCCCGGCGTCAACGACGCACCCGAACACGCCGCCGAGCTCGCCGCCTACCTGCGTCCGCTGCGCTGCGTACTGAACGTCATCCCGTACAATCCGCGACAGGCGTCCCCCTGGCCCGCACCCGGCGACGAACAGGTCACGCGCTTCATCGAACGGGTCGACCAGGCCGGCCAGCGCTGCACGCGACGATTGACCAAGGGACGCGCCCAAATGGCGGCGTGCGGACAACTCGGCAACCGCGCCCTGCGGCGGCGCGCGACGACCGGCGTCGCCGACGCCTGAGGCAACGACCAACAGGAGGCACGATGTCCCCCGAACAAGCGATGGTGAAGGCGTTTCACGAGAAGTACGACGTCCCCGCCGCGGAGCGGCCCACGATGATCTCGCACAAGGATCGCCTCCGCCGTGCCCGGCTGATCTGCAGCGAGGCGGCCGAGTTCGTCGAAGCCGCCGACAAGGACGATTTCGTCGAGATGATCGACGCGCTCGCCGACATCCTCGTCGTGACCTACGGCACCGCCGTCGAGCTGGGCGTCGATCTCGAGCCTGTCTTCGCCGAGGTGCATCGCAGCAACATGTCCAAAAACGGCGGCATCGATCCTGGCGGCAAGGTGCTCAAGGGGCCGGGCTTCTCGCCGCCGGACATTCGCGGCGAACTGCGCAAACAGGGCCTGGATCTGGCGGACTGAGCGGCCGCCGCGGCCTAGAATCTACATGGCTCGCCCGCGGCCCGGTGTGCCGCGACGAACCGGGAACGGAACTATGGGTTGGCGCGAACGCGACTATCACCAGGAAGACTATGACCAGCCGGTGGCGGCGCCGAGCGCCGGCGGCGTGCGCCGGCCGCCCAGTGGCGCGCTGCTGCTGATGATCGTCCACGGGGTCGCGACGCTGCTCATGCTCATGCTGTCGGCGGAGGCCGGCCGCCAGCAGATACCGCTGCTCGGCTTGGTGAACCCGGCGCAACATCCCGCGGGCATCATCCTCCACCCCTTTGCCACGACCAGCCTCTTTTCGGGCGCATTTGCCGTGCTCGCGCTCTGGTCGCTCGGCGGCCGCATCGAGCAACGCGTCGGCACGCAGCGTTTCGTGCTGCTGTATGTCGCCGGCAACCTGCTCGCCGGTCTCGCCTTCTTCGTTGTTGCGCAGGCATCCGAAGCGCTGGCCGAGCGTGCGCTGGACTATCCCGTTGGGGCGCTGGCCGCCCTGTGTGTGGCGGCGTGGTTTCATCTGCGCCATGATGCCGTGTCCGTCTTCGGCCACGTCACGACCGCCGCCAAGATGTACGCCGTCTGCGCTGGTATTGTGATCCTCCTCGCCCTGCTCGGGTCGCAGGCGGGTGCCGTGGCATGGCTTGCGGCGGTGGCGGGAGGCTGTGCCGCGTATCCGCTGGTTGAGCGCATGGGCGCTCTTGGCACCCGATCACGCCGAAAGACCGTGCGGCCGTCGATCCCGCGCACGCCGCCGCGCCCTGCGCGCCGGCAGCGCCAGGAGCCGAACATCGATCACATCCTGGCCAAGATCAGCGAATCGGGGGTCGATTCGCTGACGCCGGACGAGCGCGAGCAGCTCGAAGCCGCCCGCCGCGCCAAGCTGCACGGGGACGACCGGGGGCACTAATCATTACGCAATCAAGAATGGCGACCAGCCCCCGCACAATCGGGCGCTGACGATATGCGGCCGGGCACTCGCTATTTCGTGGGGTGCCGCACGTGAGCGCCCCGGCGGGCAGGAATCCGGCCCCAGACCAGGAAAAAAACCGACACTCAGGCTTGACCAGGGATACTCCGATCCATACACTGTGAACAGATTCACAGCGTGAAAAAGATCACAGCACGATAGGTGATTATCAGTAGTGGGCAACGGACTGATCATTGGGTTGTGTTGATGGCCCCCGCAATGCAAATCCCTGACCGCGTCATCGAGCGACTCAGCGCCTACCGCCGACATCTTCGTCGGCTACTTGGCGAGGGAACGCCCCGGATCTACTCGCACGACCTGGCGACGCTCGAGGGGGCGACGCCTGCCCAGGTACGGCGTGACCTGATGACCATTGGCTATGCTGGCAGCCCGGCCCGCGGGTACGATGTTGCGGGGTTGATCGACCATATCGATGGTTTGTTGAGTCCGCGGCGGGAAGAGGGGCTCGCGCTGGTCGGAATGGGGCATGTCGGCGGGGCGATTGCGGATTACTTCGGCGGCCAGCACCCGGAGCACCGCATCGTGGCCGCGTTCGACGTGCATCCGGATCGGATTGGGCGCGTGATTCACGGTGTGCGGTGTCATCATGTCGATGAACTGGAAGCGGTCATGGCGGACAAACCCGCCCGCGTGGGCGTGATCGCGGTTCCGGCCGATGCGGCCCAGGAGGTGGCCGAGCGCCTCGTCCGGGCAGGCGTGACCGGGTTGATCAATTTTGCGCCGGTGCGGCTGCGTGCGCCGGCCGATGTGTATGTGGAAGATGTCGATATCGCGGTCCTGGTCGAGAAGGTGGCCTTCTTTGCCCGGACGCGCGTGACCCGACGGGAGGCCCAGTAGTGGTTGCTGCGAACCCCGAGGTTGTTGCCGTCCTCGACGAGTTTCCGGAGGCACGGCGTGAGCACCTGATCCCGATTCTGCAAGCCGTGCAGGAGCGCTGCGGCTTTCTCTCGCGTGATGCGATGGTGGAGGTCGGGCGCCGGCTGAAGCTGCCCGTGAGCAAGGTCTATGGCGTGGCCACGTTCTACAACCAGTTCCGTTTCCAACCGCTGGGCAAGGTGCACTGCCAGGTGTGCCGCGGGACGGCGTGTCACGTGAAAGGGTCCGCCGCGGTGCTCGATGCGTTGCGGCACACGCTGAAGATCGAGCCCGGCCAGACCACGCGTGACGGCATGTTCAGTATCGAGGTCGTGGCCTGCATCGGCGCCTGTGGCCTGGCACCGGTGGTGGCGATCAACGGCGAGTTTCACGCCGGCATGACCCCCGACAAGACCCGCAAGGTGATCCAGCAGTACGCCCGGCAGATGGGCAAGGATGGCGACAGTGGCAACTAGCGACAAGCACAACGGCAATGGGCAGACGCAGCCGCGCGTCTTGGGGCCGGAGGATCTGCGCGATCTGCTCAACGGCAGCGGCCAGGCGGCGGGCGAATTGACGGACAAGCTGGCGCGATTGCGGCGTGAGCGTGTGGACAAGCCGACGATCTTCGTCGGTGCGGGGACGTGCGGGTTGGGTGCGGGCGCGGCCAAGACGCTGGACGCAATCCGGGCTTACCTGGCGGCGCACGAGATCGACGCCAGCATTGTCGAGGTGGGCTGTATCGGGCTTTGTGCCGCGGAGCCGCTGGTCGATGTGCAGCTCCCAAGCCGTACGCGACTGAGCTTTCGCGAGGTGACGGCGAAGAAGGTACCGGCGGTCTTGGACGCACTGTTCGCGGGCCACCTGCCGGCGGATGATGGCGTGCTGGGTCAGTTCCGCGCGGATGGTTTGACGCCGTGGGACGGAGCGCCCTATCTGGATGAGCATCCGTTCTTCGCGCCGCAGACGCGCTGGGTATTGGCGAATTGTGGCCAAGTCGACCCTGGCAGCATCGACGAGTATCTCGCCCGCGGCGGGTACCGGGCGTTGGCGCGTACGCTGCGCGACACCACGCCCGCGGAGCTGTGCGATGCGGTGGAACGCAGCGGTTTGCGCGGGCGCGGTGGCGGCGGGTTCCCCACGGGGCGCAAGTGGAAGTTTGCCCTCAACACGGCGGCCGAGCAGAAGTACCTGATCTGCAACGCGGACGAAGGTGATCCCGGTGCGTTCATGGATCGCGCGGTGATCGAGGGCGACCCGCATCGGCTGGTCGAGGGGCTGGCACTGGCGGCCTATGGCATCGGCGCGTCGAAGGCGTACGTGTACATCCGGGCCGAATACCCGCTGGCGATTCAGCGCCTACGGCAGGCGATCGACCAGGCGCGGGCCTATGGGTTGCTGGGCAGTGACATCCTGGGCTCGGGCTTCGACCTCGAGATCGTCATCAAGATGGGGGCCGGTGCGTTCGTCTGTGGCGAAGAGACCGCCCTGATTCACAGTGTCGAGGGCAAGCGTGGCATGCCGCGGCCGCGCCCGCCGTTCCCGGCGGTGTCTGGCCTGTTCGGCAAGCCGACGATCATCAACAACGTGGAGACGTTGGCGAACTTGCCGACGCTGGTGGCCAATGGGGCGGACTGGTTCGCGGCGGTGGGGACGGCGACGAGCAAGGGGACGAAGGTCTTCGCGTTGTCTGGCAAGATCGCACTGACGGGGCTGGTTGAGGTGGCGATGGGCACGACGGTCCGGCAGGTGCTGTTCGACATTGGCGGCGGCATTCCGGGCGGCAAGGCGTTCAAGGCAGTGCAGATCGGCGGCCCGTCGGGTGGGTGCATTCCGGCGCAGCACCTGGACATCGAGATTGACTACGAGTCGCTGAAGACGGTCGGCGCGATGATGGGCTCGGGCGGGCTGGTCGTGATGGACGAAGACACGTGCATGGTGGACGTGGCGAAGTTCTTCATGGATTTCATCCAGCGCGAGAGCTGCGGCAAGTGCATTCCGTGCCGCGAGGGCACCAAGCAGATGCTCGACATCCTGCAGCGGATCACCCGGGCGCGGCGCAACGAGAGCGGCAACGAAGCCCTCGAGCGGTTCAAGGGCGTGATGACCCTCGAGCGGCTGGCCGAGGTGATCAACGACACGAGCCTGTGTGGCCTGGGGCAGACGGCGCCGAGCCCGGTGCTGAGCACGCTGCGCTGGTTCCGCGATGAGTATGAAGCCCATGTGTTCCAGCGCAAGTGTCCCGCGGGCGCGTGTCGCGAGTTGCTGACGTATCGCATCGACGCGGAGTTGTGCAAGGGGTGCATGCTGTGTGCCAAGCAGTGTCCGGCCGAGGCGATCGTCGGGGCGGCCAAGACGCCGCACTACATCGTCGAGGACAAGTGCATTGCTTGTGGGGCGTGTGTGGACGTGTGTCGGCTGGACGCGGTGATCGCGGAATAAAGTGACCCTGGCGCGGTGAAACCTGGTAGAGATGCCGCGATTTGATCGGAGTGAGACGTGCCTACGATTGAAGTGAACAACCGGACGGTCGAAGCCCGCGACGGCGAGACGATTCTGGACGCGTGTCGGCGTGAGGGCATCAGGATCCCGACGCTGTGTCACATGCCCGACCTGACGCCGACGGGCGCCTGCCGCCTCTGCGCGGTCGAGGTGGAAGGGCAGCGGAGCCTGATTCCGTCCTGTGCGTACCCGGCTGCGGACGGGATGAAGATCCAGACGCACTCGGCGCGGGCGATTCGCGCGCGGCAGATGATTGTGGAACTGCTGCTGTCGAGCCACCCGGACGACTGCCTGTACTGTGTGCGCAACGGCGAGTGCGAGTTGCAGGATCTGGCGCACGAGTTGGGCGTACGCGAACGGCGTTTTCGGGCCCCGGTGTGCGAGCACAAGGTCGATGTGTCGAGCCCGTCGGTGGTGCGCGACCCGGCGAAGTGCATCCTCTGCGGCAAGTGCGTGCGGTTCTGCGAGGAAGTCCAGGGCGTTTCGGCCATCGACTTCATCGACCGCGGCAGCCAGGCGACGGTCGGGACGGCGTTTGACCAGGGCCTGAACGTATCGAGCTGCATCAACTGCGGCCAGTGCGTGATGGTGTGTCCGACCGGTGCCTTGCGCGAGCAGAACGACCTCAAGCAGGTCGTGGACGCGCTCAACGATCCCAGGAAGTTCGTCGTCGTGCAGCACGCGCCGGCCGTTTCGGTCACGCTGGCCGAGGCCTTCGGCATGAAGGCCGGCAAGGATGTGGCCGGCGTGATGACCGCGGCGCTGCGGCGCCTGGGGTTTGACCGGGTGTTCGACACCGCGTTCGCAGCAGACCTGACGATCATGGAAGAGGGCTCGGAACTCGTGCAGCGCGTGCAACAGGGCGGCACGCTGCCGATGATGACGAGTTGCTCGCCGGGGTGGATCAAGTTCGTCGAGCAGAACTACCCCGACTTCATCGACAACTTGTCGAGCTGCAAGAGCCCGCAACAGATGCTGGGTGCCGTGATCAAGACGTATTTCGCCCAGAAGCAGGGCATCGATCCGCAGGACGTCTTCAGTGTGTCGATCATGCCGTGCACCGCGAAGAAGTTCGAGGCAACGCGGCCGGAGATGGCACGCGACGGGCTGGCCGATATCGATGCGGTGCTGACGACGCGCGAGCTGGCGCGGCTGGTGAAGATGCGTGGCCTGGACCTCAACGTGCTGGAGCCCGAGCCCGCCGACACGCCGCTGGGCGAGCGCAGCAGTGCCGGCAAGCTGTTCGGTGTGACCGGCGGTGTGATGGAAGCGGCGATCCGCACGGCTCACAAGCTGTTGACGGGCGAGGAACTCGAAGCCGTCAAGTTGCAGAAGCTGCGCGGCCTCAAGGACGTGAAGCAGGCGCGGGTGAATATCAACGGCATGGAGCTGGGCGTGGCGGTCGTGAGCGGGCTGGCGAACGCGGCCAAGCTGCTCGACGAGATTCGCGACGGACGCGATGACCTGCACTTCATCGAGGTGATGACCTGTCCGGGCGGTTGCATTGGCGGCGGTGGCCAGCCACTGGGCACGGACCTGGACGCCGTCAGGGCGCGAATGCGCGCCCTGTACCAGATTGACCGTGATGATGCCGTGCGACGATCACACGAGAACGCGGCGGTGCAGCAGTTGTATGCGGAGTTTCTCGGCGCCCCGTTGAGTGAGAAGAGCCATCACCTGTTGCACACGCATTATGCGAAGCGCGAAGTGGTGGCGTGAGTAGAGCCGCGAGCGGCGAACAGGGAATCGGGTAGAAACGACATGGTGACGTGTGACGAAGTGTGGGATAACGACAATCGAAGGCTGTCCGGCAGACCGCTGCGGCGGGTTGAACCTGCCCAATTGACCACTGGTGACTGACGACTTCAGAGAATGAAACCCGCCAACGCCCCACTGGTATCGACGATCAAGGAACGCTGCCGCGTCTGCTATACTTGTGTGCGCGAATGTCCGGCAAAGGCGATTCGCATTTCGGACCAGCAGGCGGAGGTGATTCCGGAGCGGTGCATCGGCTGCGGTAATTGTGTGCGCGTGTGCAGCCAGCATGCGAAGAACGTCGCCAGCGACCTGGATCATGTTTACGCGTTGTTGCGCAGCGGCGCACGCGTCGCGGCGATTCTGGCGCCGAGCTTCCCCGCCGAATTCGTCGAGACCGACCACGAGGTGCTCGTGGGCATGCTGCGCAAGGCGGGTTTCTCGCTCGTCAACGAGGTCGGGTTCGGCGCGGACCTGGTGGCCAGCGAGTACCGCCACCTGCTGGAGCGCTGCCCGGACAAGCGCTTCATCGCGACGAGCTGCCCCGCGATCGTCGGCTATGTCGAGCGTTATCACCCCGGGCTGGTCGATTCGCTGGCGCCGATTGTCTCGCCCATGATCGCCACCGCCCGGGCCCTGCGTCGTCGGCACGGGCGCGAGTTGCAGATCGTGTTCATCGGACCGTGCATTGCGAAGAAGGGCGAGGCCACCAGTGAGCCGGTGCTGGGCGATGTCAACGCCGCGATGACCTTTGCCGAGCTGCGTGAGCTGCTGCAGCAGCTGCAGGTGTCGGCAGAGGACGTGGCGCAGTCGGACTTCGATCCGCCGCACGGCGCGTTCGGTGGTTTGTTCCCGATCAGCCGGGGCATGTTGCAGGCGGCGAACATCGACGAGGACTTGGTGACGGGGGAAGTGGTGGCGGCGGACGGGCACGTGGAGTTCATCGACGCCATCAAGGAGTTCGAGTCGGGTGACCTCGACGTGCAGTTGCTGGAGTGTCTCTGCTGCTCGGGCTGCATCATGGGCCCGGGCTTCACGAACGAAGCGCCATTGTTCCGGCGGCGGGCGTCGGTGAGCCGCTACGTGCGGCACCGGATGGCGACGCTGAATCGATCGCAGTGGAAGCGTGACTTGGCCGAGGATCTGCGGTGTGACCTGCAGCGTGTGTACATCGCCAACGACCAGCGGGTCGCAGCGCCGACCGACGAGGAGATCGAGCAGATTCTGGAGCGGATGGGCAAGTGGCAGCCCGAGGACGAGCTGAATTGCGGGGCCTGCGGGTACGAGACCTGTCGCGAGCACGCGATCGCGATTTTCCGCGGGCTGGCCGAGAGTGAGATGTGTCTGCCGCACGTGATCGAGCGGCTGAAGAACACTTGCCTGGAGCTGACGACGTCGAACGAGCAGCTTGCCTCGACGCAGGAAGCCCTGATGCAGTCGGAGAAGCTGGCGAGCATGGGGCAATTGGCGGCAGGCATCGCGCACGAGGTGAACAACCCGCTCGGCACGGTGCTCATGCTGTCGCACATCCTGCTGGACGAATTGCCGCCGGATCATCCGCAGCGCGAAGACCTGCAGATGATCGTGAACGAGTCCGACCGCTGCAAGAAGATCGTCGCGGGGCTGCTGCACTTTGCGCGCAAGAACAAGGTCGAGGCGCGGCACGTGGACCTGCGGGCGCTGGTGGACCGGGTTGCGGGGCACTTGCGGCCGGCGGCGAACGTGAAGATCGAGGTGGTGCACGAGGATGGTGACTTGCGGGCGGAGATCGATCACGATCAGATCGTGCAGGCGCTGACGAACCTGTCATCGAACGCACTGGCCGCGATGCCCCAGGGGGGGACGCTGACCTTCCGCACTGGCGCGAAGAACGGCGACGTGTGGTTCGCGGTGGCCGACACGGGCACCGGCATCCCCGCGGAAAACCGCAAGAAGATCTTTGAGCCGTTCTTCACGACGAAGAAGGCTGGCGAGGGAACCGGACTGGGGTTGAGCGTGACCTACGGCATCGTGAAGATGCACCATGGCGATATCCGGCTGGAATCCAATGACGACGGGGCCCTGGGGCCGACCGGCACGACTTTCACCATTCGGCTCCCGCGCAAGCGACGTACGCAATCGAGCGAGAGCCTGATGAAGAACGCAGCCGGGCCGGCGGCGGAACCCGCGGAGTGACCCTTTGGAAGGTACACAAACCATGAGCAAGCGAATTCTGCTGGTTGATGATGATCGCGATTATCTGCTGACGATGCAGATGCAGTTGCAGGCAGCCGGGTACGACGTGACCACGGCCGAGGGTGTCGTGGATGCCAAGGCCCGGCTGGACGAGCAGAAGCCCGACGCGGCCATCATCGATCTGATGATGGAAGAGACAGACGGGGGCTTCGGCCTGTGCTTCGACATCAAGCAGCAGGACGCGTCGATCCCGGTGATCATGGTCAGCGCCGTCACCAGCGAGACAGGGCTGGACTTCGACGCCGGCACCGAAGACGAGCGCGCCTGGATCAAGGCGGACGCATTCCTGGCCAAGCCGGTGCGCTTCGAGCAGTTGCAGCGCGAGCTGAATCGGCTCTTGCCGGCGTGAATTGACCACAGGCGAAGCGGGAGCGAACGAATGGACATCTTGCGCGTCCTGGTCGTGGACGACGAGCCCGGCATGCGGCACAGCATCAGCCGCGCGCTGCGGAACTTTACCGTTGATCTGCCGGAGATCGAGGGGGAAACGCGCTTCGAGATCGAGACGGCCGACAGCGGCGAACGCGCCCTGGAGATCCTCGCGGACCAGTCGTTCGATCTGATGCTGTTGGATCACAAGCTGGGCGGGATCACCGGCATCGACGTGCTCGAAGCACTCAACCAGCGCGAGCACGACATGCTGATCATCATGATCACCGCGTTCGCGACGATCGAGACGGCCGTGCGGGCGACCAAGTCCGGCGCGTTCGACTTCATCGCCAAGCCGTTCACGCCCGATGAGCTCAAGGAGACGATTCGCAAGGCCGCCGGCCATTTGATTACCCAGCGCCAGGCCCGCCGGCTGGCCGAGGAAAAGCGCCGCATCCGCTTCGATTTCATTCGCGTGCTCGGGCACGAGCTCAAGTCGCCACTGGCGGCGATCGAGAGCTACCTGGACCTGCTGAAGAACCGCGTGGCCGGCGACCAGCTCGACAAATATGATCACATTGTCGTGCGGTCGCTGGCCCGGGCGGCGGGCATGCGGAAGTTGATTGCCGACCTGCTTGACATGACGCGCATCGAGTCGGGCCAGAAGGTGCGCGAATTCAGCGAAGTCGACGTCGCGGACTGCGCCCGGGCGGCCCTCGACAGCGTGCGGTTGCGGGCCGAGGAACGCGGCATCCGCCTCGATCTGAACACGAGTGGGCCGCTGACGCTGCACGCCGATCGCGGCGAAATCGAGATCGTGCTCAACAACCTCGTGTCCAACGCGGTGAAGTACAACCGTGACAACGGCGAGGTTGAGGTGCGGCTCAGCGGCGATAACGACTGGATCACGGTCGCCGTCCGCGACACCGGCATCGGCCTGACGCCGGAGGAAAAAGACAAGCTGTTCAAGGACTTTGCCCGCATCAAGAACGAGAAGACCCGCGACATCGAAGGCAGCGGCCTCGGGCTGTCGATCGTCAAGAAGATCGCGCAGCTCTACAAGGGCCGCGCCCGGGTCGACAGCACGCCGGACGTCGGTAGCACGTTCAGCGTGACGCTGTACCGGCACATCGAGCCGGAGGAGTCTACGGATGAATCACCACCAACGGCTGACGTGGCTGCGGGAGGCTGATCCCGCCCGTCTCGAGCTGCTCTGGCAGCAGGCGGACGACGCTCGCCGCGCCGGCGTGGGGGATGAGGTTCATCTCCGGGGGCTGATCGAGTTATCGAACCACTGCGCACGGCACTGTCTGTATTGTGGGATTCGGGCCGATCAACGCGGCCTGCCACGCTATCGCATGACCGCCGATGAGGTGCTCGATGCCGCCCGGCGCGCCAAGTCGCTCGGGTGCGGCACCGTGGTCATGCAGGCTGGCGAAGATGCGGGACTGGACACGGCATTCGTCAGTGAGCTGGTACGGATGATCAAGCGTGAGACCGGCCTCGCCGTAACGCTGAGCCTGGGTGAGCGCGAGCCGGCCGAACTGGAGGCCTGGCGGCGCGCCGGCGCCGACCGTTACCTGATTCGTTTCGAAACATCCAATCGGCGCCTGTTCGAGGCAATCCACCCGCCGCGGTCCAACCATACCTGCGACCGCATTGCGTTGCTCAGGATGCTGCGTGAGCTCGGCTACGAGGTTGGCAGCGGCGTGATGATCGGCATTCCTGGGCAGTCCCATGATGATGTGGCGAATGACCTCGGCCTGTTTCGCGATCTCGACCTCGACATGATCGGCGTCGGGCCGTTCATCCCGCATCCGGACACACCGCTGGCGCGCGGCGCCGGCCCGGCACCTTTGGCATCCGACCGGCAGGTGCCGAACGATGAGCTGACGGCGTGCAAGGTGGTCGCGTTGGCGCGACTGATGTGCCCACGGGCCAACATCCCCAGCACCACGGCGCTGGCGACGATCAGCCGCGAACATGGCCAGCTCCTGGGCCTGCGGCGTGGCGCGAACGTAGTCATGCCCAACGTGACGCCCGCGCACTATCGCAAGATGTACGAAATCTATCCCGGCAAAGCCTGCTTCTGTGAGGATCCGGCCGCGACCGTTGCCGCTTTGCGGGAGCAACTCGCGGCGGTTGGCCGGTCGATCGCGACCGGCCCCGGCCCGTCGCCCAACTGGCGGCAGCGGCAGCAGGCGCGGTCCGCCGAATATGAAAGGAGGCCGGCATGAGTACCCTGCCCGCCCTGACCCTGAGTGATGGGGCCGTCGATTTCATTGATGATGCCCATTTGCAGTCACTGCTGGAAGGTCCGCGACCGGACGACGCGCAGCTCGAGGATGTCATTGCCAAGAGCCTGGCCAAGACGCCGCTATCGGTTGACGAGACGGCGGTCTTGCTGCGGGCGGACGCACCCGAGCAGGCGGAGCGCATCTTCGCCACGGCGCGACAGCTCAAGCGCGACGTATACGGCAATCGCATCGTGCTGTTTGCGCCGCTGTACGTGGGGAATCTGTGCACCAATGACTGTCAGTATTGTGCGTTTCGCCGGTCGAACCCGGGCGTTGTCCGCCGCACGCTGGGCTTCGACGAATTGCGGCAACAGGTCGCCGCGCTGGAGCAGGAAGGCCACAAGCGGCTGATTCTCGTGTTCGGCGAGCACCCGAATTACAACGCCGAATTTGTCGCGAATGCGGTGCGCACGGTGTACGACACGAAGATCGGGCATGGTGACATTCGCCGGGTGAATATAAATGCGGCCCCGCTCGACGTGGACGGCTACCGCGTCGTTCGCGAAGCTGGCATCGGCACGTACCAGGTCTTCCAGGAAACCTACCACCACGAGACGTACGCGCGTTTTCATCCCGCCGACACGCGCAAGGGCGATTACCTGTATCGGCTCGACGCGCTCGACCGTGCCCAGCAGGCCGGCATCGACGACGTGGGCGTGGGCGCGTTGTTCGGGCTCTACGATTGGCGCTTCGAGGTGCTGGGGCTGATCACGCACGCGCACCACATGCAGCAGCGTTTCGGCGTTGGGCCGCACACGATCAGCTTTCCGCGGATTCAGCCGGCGTGGGGCATTCAGCTCGACGACCGCTACCTCGTCAGCGATCATGACTTCAAGCGGCTGATTGCGATTCTAAGGCTCGCTGTGCCGTACACGGGGCTGATTCTGACGGCGCGCGAGCGGGCCGCGTTGCGCCGCGAGGTGATGGCCTTCGGCGTCTCGCAGATCGACGCCGGCACACGGATCGAGTTGGGCGGCTACACCGAACGAAACCAGCCGCAGTGTCCGCAGCGTGAGCAATTCCAGATCGCGGACATCCGCTCGCTGGATGAGGTCATGCGCGAGCTGCTCGAGGACGGGTACACGCCGAGCTTCTGCACGGCGTGCTATCGGCTGGGGCGCACCGGTGAGCATTTCATGGAGTTCGCGATCCCCGGTTTCATCCAGAAGTTCTGCACCCCCAATGCGCTGACGACGCTGATGGAGTACCTGGTGGATTACGCTTCGGATCAGACGTTGGCCGCCGGCGAGAAACACATCGCGGCCGAGCTGGAAAAAGTGGATAATGCGAAGCTGCGCGAGGCGGTCGAATCGCGGCTACGGCAGATCAAGAGTAGCGACGCTCGCGACCTTTACTTCTGACGAGGTAGCAACAGCCGTTCGTCTTCAGTTGGCAGTCTCAAGAGAAACACGCAAAGTGCATTTTGCAACAGCCCTCGGTCAAGCTCACGCGTCATGCACTGATCATTGATCGTTGTTCATTGGCAATTGACATGGCTGCTTTCCGCATCGAAACCGACATGTTGGGCACGCGTCAGCTACCGGCGGACGCCCTGCACGGCATCCATACCATCCGCGCGGTGGAGAATTTTCCGCTTGCCCGGCGGCCGGTGCATCCCGAGCTGGTTCATGCGTACGGCGCGGTGAAGCTCGCATGTGCGCGCACCAACCGTGCGTTGGGCTACGTAACGGCGGAGGTGGCCGAAGCGATCGAGGCCGCGTGCCAGGAGATGATCGCGGGCCACCTGGATCGTCATGTCGTGGTCGACGCGTTGCAGGGGGGCGCGGGCACGTCGACCAACATGAACGTCAACGAGGTGCTTGCCAATCGGGCGCTGCAAATCCTCGGGCAGACGCCGGGTGCATACGAGATCGTCGGCCCGCTGGATCATGTCAACCTGCACCAATCGACCAACGATACGTATCCGACGGCGCTGAAGGTGGCCGCGATCTGGCGACTGCGCGCATTGGAGCATGAAATCGTGGCCATGGTCGAGGCGTTTCAGAACCAGGAAACGGCCCTGGCGCACGTCGTGAAGGTGGGCCGCACCCAGCTCCAGGACGCCGTGCTGACCACGCTCGGCCGGGAGATGGCCGCCTATGCCGAAGCGTTCGGTCGAGATCGTTGGCGCGTCTACAAGTGCGAAGAGCGGCTGCGCGTCGTGAACCTGGGGGGGACGGCGATTGGCACCGGCCTGGCGGCGCCGCGCGAGTTCATCTTCGGGGTGGTCGATCAACTGCGCGAGATCACGTCGCTGGGGTTGGCGCGGGCGGAGAATCTCGTCGAGGCCACGCAGAACGTCGACGTCTTCGTCGAAGTCAGCGGCATTCTGAAGGCATGTGCGGCGAACCTGCTGAAGGTGTGCTCCGACCTGCGTCTGCTGTCGTCGGGTCCGGAGGCCGGCATTGGCGAGATTCACCTGCCACCGCGGCAGGCCGGGTCTTCCATCATGCCGAACAAGGTGAATCCGGTGATTCCGGAGGCGGTGTCCCAGGCGGCGCTGGTAGCGATGGCGCACGATCAGGCGATCACGCAGGCGTGCGCGTCGGGCAATCTCGAGCTGAACGCGTTTCTGCCACTGGTGGCGGATGCGCTGCTCGACAGCCTCGACCTGCTGACCCGGGCGTGCGAAATCCTGCGCGAGCGGTGCGTCCTCGACATCACCGCCAACGAAGAGCGCTGCCGGCAGCACGTCGCTGCCGCGACGGCGACCGTGACGGCGCTGGTGGCCGACCTGGGGTATGACCGGGCGCAGGCCGTCGCCCGGACCGCACGCGACGAGAGCAAATCCGTTCGCGACGTCGCTATCGAACAAGGACTGCTCAGCCCCGAGCAATTCGATCAGCTCGTTTCGCCCGAGGCCGTGAATCGCCTGGGCTTCGTCCGGAGGCGCGAGCGATGAATACGGCAACGCCCAAAGGATTGCGGCTGCACATCGGCCTTTTCGGCCGGCGCAACGTTGGCAAGTCGTCGCTGTTGAATGCGATCACGCGCCAGGCGTCGGCGATCGTCTCGGATGTGGCCGGCACGACGACCGACCCCGTCGAGAAGCCGATGGAGTTGCTGCCAATCGGGCCGGTGCTGTTCATTGACACGGCCGGCATTGACGACGTCGGCGCACTTGGTGCCCAGCGGGTGGAGCGTACGCACGCCGTGATTGACCGTACGGACGTGGCCTTGTTGATTGTCGCGGCCGGTGCGTGGAGCGAGTTCGAGGATCAACTGCTGGCAGAATTCCGCGCGCGACAGACGCCGGCCATCGTTGTCTTCAACAAGACCGACCTCGGCCAGCCGAGCGCTGCGGTGCTCGAGCGGCTGCGCGAGGCGAAGATCCCCATCGTCGAGACGGTTGCCAGCGCGGGCGATGGGGTCTTGGCGGTTCGCGAAGCACTCATCCGTACCGTGCCCGAGGAGTTCATCGCGTCGCCGACGATTCTCGGCGACCTGTTGCCGCCCGGCGGTCTGGCGGTCTTGGTCGTGCCGATTGACAAGGAAGCGCCGAAGGGCCGGCTGATCATGCCGCAAGTGCAGTCGATTCGCGACCTGCTGGACAACGATGCCTATTGCCTGGTCGTCAAGGAGCGTGAGCTGCGCGATGCGCTTGGGCGCCTACGCGAGCCACCCAACCTGGTGGTCACGGATTCACAGGCGTTCCTGAAGGTGGCGGCGGACACCCCGACCGATGTGCCGCTGACCTCGTTTTCGATGTTGTTCGCACGGTTCAAGGGAGATCTGCAGACCTTTGTACGCGGGGCGCTGGCGATCGACGATCTGTCGCCCGGGGATCGGGTGCTGGTGGCCGAGGCGTGCAGTCACCACCCGATCACCGAGGACATCGGCCGGGTGAAGATCCCGCGCTGGCTGACGCAATATGTCGGCGGCCAACTCGACTTCACGCACGTGCAGGGGCACGATTTCCCCCGAGACCTCGCGCCCTACCGCCTCGCGATTCATTGCGGTGCATGCACACAGAATCGCCGCGAGGTGCTATCACGCATCGACCGTTGTCGGGCGGCGGGCGTGCCGATGACCAATTACGGGGTGAGCATCGCGTACTCGCTGGGGATTTTGGAGCGGGCGCTGACACCTTTCCCGGGGGTGCTGCAACAGTATCGCGCGCTGCGGCAGCGGGCTTCCGCATAGGCAGCGCTATGGGTGTTCAGGGCAAATGGACAGTTGGACAATGCGGACAGATATGACCAGTTGATCTGGACAATCTCGTCCTCTCGCCGCACCGCTCCGATGGCGTGTCTTCACATAAGTATATTCTGGAAAACCGCTTATGGGCATTCTGTGCCGCTGCCCGTTGTCGCGCGACTTTCCGGCACGCGGGTTGCTACGACGTAAGCGCCGCGCGGGGCGCCTGGTCCCGCACCGTCTCAACGGAAGGAGAACGCGACCATGACTGTTGAACGCTATTTGCGGCTGATGGCGGGTAGCTTCATTCTGCTGACGCTCGCGCTGGGCCACTGGGTGAGCCCGTACTGGTACCTGTTCACCGCCTTTGTCGGCCTGAACCTCTTCCAGTCCGCCTTCACCAACTGGTGCCCCGCGATGACGATTCTGCGCAAGCTCGGCGTCCCTGACGCCGGCGCACCGCGTGCGGCGGCCCCCGCCACGTGATAGTCAAGATCAGGTGCCGCAACGGCTGGCCCGTTCCCTGCCGACCGACGCCCTGCCTCCCTCAACTGGCGGTGACCAGCGCAGGATCACCGCTGGTGGGGTCGGTCAGGGAATCGGGCCCGCTGCGGCCCTTGCCGGTGCTCTTCATGCGATGACCTGACAGCACGCCGAGCACTTGCTGGGCAATGCCCATCCAGGTAAACGCCGCCCGCGCCTTGTGCGAGCCGTACTTGCTGAGCTGGGCGAAAAGCCGCGGCTGTTGCAGCACAGCGCAAACCGCGTGGCCGTACGCCTCCGGGTCGAACGGGTTGGCGTACACCGCTTCGAGCCCGTAGATCACCTGCTCCCAGAGCCCGCCCTCGGTCGTCACGACCGTCGGGGTGCCGCACGCCATGGCTTCGACGGCGGTCATTCCGAACGGTTCATACCGGCTGCTCAGCGCGAACACGTCCGCCAGGCGGTAATAGTCCGGCAGGTCTTCGTCGCTGATGTAATCGTGGAAGATGATGCGGTCGGCAATGCCGAGCTCGGCGGCGAGATCCTTCAACTCCTGCACCTGCTCGCGTTCGCGGGCGGATGGCGACGTCGAGCCGGCCGCCAACAGCAGCCGGGCATCCTCGACGCGCTGAAACACCGGCACCATCGAGCGAATGAGCAGGTCATAGCCCTTGTTGTGCGCCATGCGGCCCAGGGCCAGCACGATTCGCCCCTCGTAGCCGTAGTCTTTCTTCAACGCTGCCCGTGTTGCCGTCGACACCGGGAAGAAACGCGCATCGTCGTAGCCCGGGGGAATCACGTAGATCTTGTCCAGCGGCTCGTCATACTCGCCAGCGCTGAGCAGGTCGCGCTGTTGCGGCGTGGTGGCGATGAGGCCGTCGCACGCGTCATAGACGATCTTCTCTTCGCGGATGCGACGCTTGAAGTTGTACTTGCGCTCGTTCTCATCGGGGTCGCCGTCCATGTTATCCCGCTTCCACGCCCCGATGGAGTGCGGCGTATGGACGTGCGGGATGTTCAGGTGGTCCGACAGGGCCTGCCCCGCGATCGCCGCATCCCAGTAGTGGCTGACGATCGCCATGTACTTGCGGCGCTTCGACTTGACGAAGCTGCGCACGTTCTCGACCCACTCCGGAATGTGCTCCCAGAGCGTCTCCTTCGGGATGAACTCGTTGCCGCCACATGGGAACCGCAGCACGCGACAGCGGTCAGCAACCTTCTCGGCCTGCGGCTGCTTCTCGAATCGGCGGGTGAGAATATCGACCTCGAAGCCGAGGCGAGCAAGACACTTGCTGAGTTCGAGCACGTAGACGACCTGGCCGCCGGTGTCCGGCTTGCCGAATTCCGCTTCGGCACCGACATAGCCATGGGTTGAAATCATCATGATGCGTTGGCGTTTGGCCATCCTGACTGCCTCCTGTGCCGCAATGCGGGTAAATCTATGTTTTGTAGACACTTATGTATCGCGCCTGAACACCGGCTTACGCTTGGCTGAAACTTGCTGTAAGCCCGGCGCCGCGCGCGGTCCCTGAGCACGGCGTCCGCGTTATCGGAACGGGGGCTCCTCCCGGAGACCAGCCGTGACGTCCTGATCATAGTCGATTTGGACGGAATCCGCAGCCCGACGTCCGAAACCGAGCACGGAAGCCCCCAGAGACGATCCGGCGCTGCGTCCTTGTGAGCACCGGCCAGGCGGATCCATCGGCGCGACGCCGGCCCGGGCTACTTGCGGGTATTGCGCCGCGAGCCGGCGTTCTTGCCGGTCGTTGAGGAATCGAACCGCGTCCGTGTGGTCGCGCGCGGTGACCACTTCCCGACGGTTGGTTCGGTAACCGTCGCGAGATCCGACGGAATGGCGGGCTCGGTTGCGGCCGATGCGCCGCCTGCGTGCAACGCGCGAAGCGTCTCGAGATCATACGTATGGGGCATCAGCGTCCTGCTCATGATGCAACTCCTCTGAAGGGGCACCTCGCCGCCGCTGAGCAACCGGCCGGCGCCCCTGGCTGTCGGCGCGCGTACGCACGCAACATTGCCGGGGCCATTCCGAGAGGGCTGAAGCAGACGGGATCTGAGGTGATGACGATGCGGCGCTCCTTCGCCTGCCGCGCGCGGCGGGGCCGACACAGCTTGCCCGTCGGTGTCGGCGACAGCCGCCTTGCTGTTGCCGAGGGTCCTGCTGGTCGGCAGAAATGTACCGCGAAGCGGGCTTCCATGACAATTTCGAGCTCTCTAGGTCTTGGGCACCCGCGGCTCGATCCAACCACTCAGAAGTCTACCGCACGTTTCGCTTGTACGCCAGTGAATTCGGCGTATTGATACCGCTCCCGACGCCGTCCGCCGTCGCCTGGATTCGCCTGTGTGCGGGCGTTGGGCTGACAGGGGCGGCGGCCGGCACAACCGGGGACCTTCACAAGCACCCCCCGCCGTCCTACCCTGCAACCACCCAGGCCCCAACGGAGACCCCGCATGCTGCTCACCACCATCCTGCTCACCCTGAACCTCATCGCGCCGGCCGCCGCCGACACGCAGCCGACCCCCGCCGCCGACGCGCCGCCGGCCGTCGGCTTTCTGTACAGGACGCTCGACTTCGAGGGCGAGACTTACGCCTACAGCGTCTATGTCCCGCCAGGATACACGCCCGACAAGGCCTGGCCGGCGATCCTCTTCCTGCACGGCTCCGGCGAGCGCGGCAGTGACGGTTTCCTCCAGACCGAGGTCGGCATCGGCACCGCCATCCGACGCCACAACCAACTGATCCCGGCGATCGTCGTCATGCCGCAATGTCGGCCCAAGCAGACCTGGGTCGGCCCGATGGGCAAGATGGCCCTGGCGTGCCTCAAGGAGGCATCCCGCGAGTACCGCTGCGACCCCGACCGGGTGTACCTGACGGGGCTCTCGCTCGGCGGGCACGGCGCTTGGCACCTGGGGGCGGCGCTGCCGGAGCTCTTTGCAGCGGTCGTGCCGATCTGCGGCTTCGCGTCGTACCAGGAGGATGACAGCACGGTGGCGGCGAAGATCGCGGCGCGGCTGAAGGACACGCCGGTCTGGGCGTTCCATGGCGACGCGGACAAGGCGGTGCCGGTGGCGGCGTCGCGGCGGCTGGTGGGGCTGCTGCGCGACGCGGGCGGCGAGGTGCAATACACCGAATACGCGGGCGTGGGCCACAACGCCTGGGACAAGACCTACAGCGACCCGGCCCTCTGGCGCTGGCTGTTCAACCAGCGCCGCGGCGGGGCGGACACGGGCACGCGGGACGAGCAAGACGAATAGCGGCGGCGACGTGGGCGCCAAGGAATTCGTGCGCAACTTGCTGGGGCAGCAGCGGTACAATGACGTGGATGGCAGCGGATAAGGAACCACCAACGGGGCAATCCATAAGTGCGCGACTCGCCGGTATGGCACGAAGCCGTCGGGTTTGGGTCTACCCCGAGCTCGCACGCTTCGAATCCGATAGCGAGCGACTGGAAGCACTGGCGATGGTCGACAACGAGCGCTGCACGCGCTGGACGTACCCGGCAACCAACGTTGCGGTCTTGGTCGCGGGTATCGCCGTGGGCGTCCTGGCGGGGCGGGGCATCTCATTGTTGTTGCCAGACGTTGGCAACTTTGGGGATCGACTCCTGCGGTTCGTGATGCTCTCGGTGGGCGTTGTCGTGCCGTTCGTTCTTCTGCGCTATTGGTACCGGACGCAGACGCGCCGCGCGCTGCGGCAGATACTGGTCGCCCAAGGGGTGGCAATCTGCGAGCGATGTGGCTATGACCTGACGGGCAACGTCAGCGGACGCTGCCCGGAATGCGGGGCGCCGACATGGGCTGTGCAAGAGAAACAGCACGACGTGTGAGCACGCTCCACCGCACCGCGGCTGTCATTGCGACGACCGTGGCCTTGCTGAACGCCGGGTGCGGCCTGTTGCGCGTACCGTACGCGATAACGCTGCCGCGCGAGCCACTGCAGCGAATCCAAGTACACTCCGCCGATACGCGTGCAGTGCTTCCGGAAGCGACGGTCACCGTCGCGCTATGCAAACACGACAACTGGATGCCGCCACGGGGGCACTGGGGGTTGGGCGCGGGAGGATCGATGCCATCCGGCGCTGATCATGGCGGTAACGGCGCAGGCGCCGCGGCCAACGGCACCGGTCCGGGAGAAACGCCTGTTGGCTGCTGGTATAGCTCGGGCGACCTACTGAAGACGTGGCTGGCTACGCGGCGAGCAGACGGTGTTTTCGAGATCGAGCCACAACGCAAGTGGGGCTGGGTGACCGTGTGGGCGCCGATCCCGAGTCCGCTGGGGTGGTACTTGTACGACACGTTTGACTTGACAGTTCTGGTGACAGCCCCCGGACACCAGTCGGTCTGGTTCTCCAACGACGTGACGCTGCCCGTCACGCCGAGTAGAGGCTTGATTTGTTCTGCTCAATTCCTGCCCGAGGCCAACTTCGCCGAGTCAGTCGGCGGTGTGCTTCATGTGTATCTGCCGGTGGCGCAACGGGCGGCACGGGAGACTCCAGAGGCCAGCAGGTCACGGGGCAGACCTTGACCACGGCTGGTTTTGCCCATAGCCAGGTTGGCGCGGGGAGGGTGAAGTGCTGCCGCGCAAAGACAGGGACCAGTTACGTTCGTGGCGCCGTTGCTCATTCCACATCGCAGCGCCCCATATGACGCCGGAAGAAGAAGTCGACAAGCTCAATCAGCGATTCGATTCCTAGCTTGATCTGTACCGGGCAGCGCTCGTATGACCAGGCCCAGCCAAGACAACACGTGGCTTCGAGAGGCACAACCGATGGCAACCATGGTGAATAGCCCCACGCGGATTCAGGCGCATGGCACGCCGCCAAAGACGATCGAGGAATACATCGGCCGGGCGAACACGGGCACGGCCGAGCTCAGCGTGGCGCGGATGATCAGTCCGCCGGGCTGGGCCGAGCCGGGCCAGACGCCGACGTTCGCCGAGTTCACGGTGGTGCTGCGCGGCGTTCTGCAGGTGGATACGCGGGCGGCGACGTACCGGGTCGCCGCCGGCCAGGCGATCATGGTGGAGCCGGGCGAGTGGGTGCGCTACAGCACGCCCGAGGCCGACGGGGCCGAGTACATCGCCGTCTGCCGGCCGGCATTCTCACCTGATACAGTGCAGCGGGATGCGTGATCCGCGGTTGCGCGCGGGAAGGGGTGCCCGGCGACCGACGCTGCCGGACAAAGCGGAGCTATGTCCTACCCGCCGGCGCGTTGGGCCCCAGCGTGCGCCGATCGCCCTGGCGCCGCGTCACGCCGGTGGCGTCGAGGTACTCGACAATCGGCACCACGAACTTGCGTGACGAGCCCAGCAGCGTGCGAATCTCGGCCACCGTCACCGGCCCGCGCTCACGGATCGCCGCACTCACCCGCCCCGTCATCTCCTCCCACCGCGACTCATGAAGCCACAGCCCATCCGCGATTCGCACCAGCTGCCCCTGCGCCGCCGCCAGCTTGATCAGATCACGCACGCGTTTCTCGTTTTGCGGCGTGCGGCATTGCAGTTCCGCCTCACGCGGCGGCTGAAACGCCCCGGCGTCGAACTCCGCCAGAATCGCGTCGAGCAGCTGCTGGTCCGCCGGCGGCAGCGCCTTCTTCTCACCCGCGGGCACGACGTGATCATGTTCCAGCGCGAACCGCCCGCTGCTCAAGAACCAGTCCGCCAGCGCCGGCCGCAGCCGTGCCGGGCACGCCCCGGGCATCCATCCCGGCCACTCGGACCGCGGCAGCCCGGCCTGGCGCGGGTTGTCGGCGAGGTAGGCCTTGAGCCGCCTTGTGAGGTCCTCACCGAGAACCTCCAGATGAGCGTTGTGCACGTACAGCTTGACACCGGCGACCTCCAGTACACGCACCCTGCCGCCGCCCATCAGCCGCCGACACGTATTTCCCACGTCGTCCTCGTCCGCCAGACCCGCAAGCGTCGCCAGGCGCTGCTCATCAACCGGGCGCCATTCGAGCGCGCGGATTGCTTCTTCGAGCCGCGCCGGCGGCGGGCCACTATGCAGCACGTCCAGCCCCGCGACATGCGCGGGCCGCCGGGCCGTCCACAGCCGCGCGACCGGCCGCAGCACGCGACCGCCGCCCAGCGTGCGCGTGCCGCTTTCGTCGCGCAGAATGAACCGCTCGCCCCAGGTCGCGACGACCGGCTCGGCGGCCTTGAGCTGCACGTACTGGTCGCGTACCGGATCGTCGGTGGGCTTGTCGCGCAGCCGTACTTCGCACAGCACGTCGCGCGTACCGATGTGCAGCCGCAGGCGCAGCGTCTGGCGGCGCGTCTTGCCGGGCATCCGCAGCCAGGGAACGTACGCGTCGAGGTAGCGGGCGGGCTCGAGATAGCCGGGCGTGGCCAGTGTGCAGCCACGTTGAATCTCGTCATGCGATACGCCGGCGAGGTTGACCGCGAGCCGCAGGCGGCCGGCGACGGCGTCGAGCCGGTCGTTGTGCGTCTGCAGGCCGCGGGCGCGCACCGCCGTCTGCGCCGGCCACACGACCAGCTCGGCATCGCGCTGCACGCGGCCGTGGCTGACGGTGCCGGTCACGACCGTGCCGCGCCCGGCGACGACAAACGACCGATCGACCGGCATGCGGAACCAGGTATAGGGCAGTGGCGGCTCGCAATCCTCCAGGGCGGTGCGCGTGAGCAGCTCGCGCAGCTCGTCCAGGCCGCGGCCGCTCTCGGCCGACGTGCGCACGAGCGCGGTCGGCGTGAGCCCGAGCTCGTCCAGCAGCGCGGCGACCTCATCGGCCACGGCATCGCCCCACTCGTCGTCGACCAGGTCCATCTTGGTCAGCGCGACGATGCAGCGGCGCAGGCCGAGCAGGCTGAGCACCTCGGCGTGCTCGCGCGTCTGCGGCATGACCGAGTCGTCCGCCGCCACCACCAGCAGCGCCACATCCACCCCCGTCGCCCCCGCCACCATGTTGCGGATGAAGCGCTCGTGCCCCGGTACGTCGACAAACGACACCCGGGCGTCGCCGAAGGCCGCGTGAGCGAAACCCAGGTCGATCGTCAGGCCGCGGGCCTTCTCCTCCGGCAGCCGATCCGGGTCGGTCCCGGTGAGCGCGTGCACCAGCCGGCTCTTGCCGTGATCGATATGGCCGGCAGTGCCGACGACGAGTGTGCGTTCACGTTCCATGCGCAGCATTGTAGGGAGGTGGCGGATTTCGTGCAGGGCTGGTCGGCCGGGACGGCTGCCGGTCAAGCGGGTAAAGTGCACGGGTTGGCCGCCGCAAGCAACGCTTCACGCCGCGGGAGAACGAAATGGCCGCAGGACGCATCCACCTCGAGACCCTGGTGCTGGCCGCACTTGCCCTGGCTGCCCCGAGTACGTGGGCGGGCACTGCCGGCGACGAACCGCTGCTGATCGAAGACTGGCGCGTGATTGAGCCCGTGGGGCGACACGGCCGGGCCGCGCTGCACACCGACGCCATCGAGGCGGCCTGGGTCGCGGGCGCTTGGACGGCCCCGCAGGTCGGCGATGCGGTGACGCTGCCGGACGGTATGACACGCCCCTGGGAGGCCGCCACGCCGGACGGCCAGGGGTGGCTACGCCATCCGGCCCTGCGCGGCGGCTACGCGTGCTGCACGGTGCAGGCGCCGGCGGCGCGGACCGTGCTGCTCGATGCGCGCGGTCACAGCATCGCCTACGTCAACGGCGTGCCGCGGGCGGGCAACCCGTACGCGACCGGGTGGCACCGCCTGCCGGTGCGGCTGAGGGCGGGGGCGAACACGCTGCTGTTCCGCTGCGGCCGCGGGCAGTTGCGGGTCACGCTGCACGCAACGGCAGAACAAGTGCAGTTGAGCACGGTCGACACGACAGTGCCGGATCTCATCGTCGGACCGGCAGTCGACGCGCTGGGGGCCGTGCTGGTGCTCAACGCGACCGCCGCGCCGACGCCGGCGGATCTGCAGCTCGAAGCGTCGTATGCGGGCGGCCCGCCCAGCCGGATGCCCGTGCCGCGGATCGGGCCGTATCAGGTGCGCAAGGTGCCGTTCCGCCTGCGCGGGGCGGCGCCGGCCGAGCCCGGCGCGGTGCCGGTCGAACTGCGGCTGCGATCGGCGACGGCGGAAGCGGCAGAGCCCGTGACGCTCGAGCTGATGGCGGTGGCGTCGGACGACTGCCAGCGGCACACCTTCATCAGCGAAATCGACGGCAGCGTGCAGTATTACGCGCTGACGCCCGCGCAAGGTGCGACGGGGGACCGGCGGCCGGCACTGTTGCTGACACTGCACGGCGCCAACGTGCGGGCCCGCAACCAGGCACGGGCCTACGAGCCGCGCAACTGGGGGCACGTCGTGGCGCCGACGAATCGCCGGCCGTTCGGGTTCGACTGGGAGGACTGGGGCCGGCGCGACGCGCTGGAAGTGCTCGCGCTGGCACAATCGTGGCTCGACACGGATCCGCGCCGGACCTATCTGCTCGGCCATTCCATGGGCGGGCACGGCGTGTACCATGTCGGTGTGACGTACCCGGATCGCTTTGCGGCGATCGGGCCGTCGGCCGGCTGGATCAGCTTCTGGTCGTACGCCGGAATGGAGCGGCCGGCCGGCGGCGCGCCGCTGGCAGCGATCCTGCGCCGCGCGACGACGCCCAGCGACACACTGGCCCTGTCGCGCAACATGCTGCGATTCGGCGTGTACGTGCTGCACGGCGAACAGGACGACAACGTGCCGGTGGAGCAGGCGCGCATGATGCGCGAGCACCTGGCGGGGTTTCACACGGACTTCTGCTACTACGAGCGGCCCGGGGCGGGTCACTGGTGGGGCAACGCGTGTGTCGACTGGCCGCCGCTGATGGACTTCCTGCAGCATCACCAGCGGCCGCGGCCCGCGACGGTGCGGCGGGTCGAGTTCGTCACGGCCAACCCGGCGATCTCGGCCACATCGGATTGGGTGACGATCGCAGCGCAGCAACGGTCGCTCGATGTGAGCCGTGTCGTCGCCGAGGTCGAGCCGGGCGAGCGTACGTTCGCGATCGAAACCGACAACGTCACCCGGCTCGCCTTCGCGCTGGACATGCTCGCGACGAAGAACGGCGAGAATCCCGGCGGCCTGACGGCGGGGGCGCCGATCACCATTGAGATCGACGGGCAGCGTGTGGCCAGGATTGCGTGGCCCGCGGCAGGGCGACTGCACCTCGCACGACAAGAGGACATGTGGACGGTCACGACACCCGCGGCGCCGCTGCTCAAGGGACCGCACCGTGGCGGGCCCTTCAAGCAGGCGTTCGATCGGCGGTTCGTGCTCGTCTACGGCACCGCCGGCGACAATGCCGAAAACGCCGCCGCGCGGCAGGTTGCACGTTTCGACGCCGAGACGTTCTGGTACCGCGGCAACGGCAGCGTCGACGTGCTGGCCGACGTGGATTTCATCGCCGCGGACAGGCCGGAACGCAACGTCATCCTCTACGGCAACGCCGAGACGAATCACGCCTGGGAATCACTGCTCGCCGACTGTCCGGTGCAGGTGCATCGCGGGCGGGTGCGGGTCGGCACGCGGCATTGGGACGGCGCCGATCTCACCTGTCTGCTTGTTTATCCGCGGCCGGGCAGTGACACCGCGCTGGTCGGCGTCGTCGGCGGTACGGGCCCGGCGGGAATGCGTCTTGCTGCCGGTTTGCCGTACTTTGTCTCGGGCGTGGCCTACCCGGATTGCACGGTGCTTGGGGCGGACATGCTGACCCGCGGCGGAGCGGGCGTGCGGGCGGCCGGCTTCTTCGGCCATGACTGGCGCATCGAGAGCGGAGATTTCGCCTGGGATGAGCCGTGCGACTGAATCCCCACGCGCCGCGGCAGCGCTGATAGAATGTTCGTGGGTCGATTCGCAAGATCGAGCAAGCTCTGAGGACGACAAATGACGCCGCCAACCTTCGTGATGTGGAACAACCTGCGCGTGCCGGCCGAGGTCGAGCTGATTCTCGCGCACGCCCCGAGCGTGCTCATTCCCGAGAGCCGCGAGCAACTGCTCGAGCTCGCCCTGGGCGACCAGTACACCGAACG
Source organism: uncultured Planctomycetales bacterium (assembly GCA_964448675.1). Taxonomy (GTDB): domain Bacteria; phylum Planctomycetota; class Phycisphaerae; order UBA1845; family Fen-1342; genus CAYUZU01. The sequence continues at coordinate 7,199 of CAYUZU010000005.1, read as the reverse complement.
TTATGAGGTCGCCTATGAGGTACCCGGCCAGGGGCGCATCGTCGAGGCCGAGGTGGTGCGCTGCCGCAACGGGGTGGGCGTGAATTATGCCGAGCCGTACATGCGGCGGCGCGACCCCGAGTGCATGGTGGTGGCCGACGAGCGGCCTTCGGACAAGGCGCGCTACGTCGACCGTTTCGGCGGGTCGTTTGACGGCGTGCGGCAGGAGATCTTCGACTGGCTCGCGCAGCAGGAGCTTGTCGTGCTGCCGTTTCTGGCCGGTAGCGAGGCGCTGGGCTACCACGCGCTGCTGATCGCACCGCGCAACGCGGCGTATTTCGCGGCCGGGCTGGCCGACCTGCAGGGCATGTTGCCGCGGTCGACCGTGCCGGCCGATTTCCACCCGCGCGCCGCGGTCTATGTCGCGCCGCCGTTCCGTCACACGCACTTCGATGGCAAGCAGGTGGTCGTGCACAACCGCCTGCAGGACATGCACGAGATCTTCTCGCTGAATCTCTATCCTGGCCCGAGCGCGAAGAAGGGCATCTATGGCGTCTTGCTGGCGATCGGCCAGCAGGAGGGCTGGATCACGACCCACGGGTCCACCGTGCGCGTGGTCACGCCGTACGACCAGATCGTCACCATCATGCACGAGGGCGCGAGCGGCGGGGGCAAGAGCGAAATGCTCGAGTACGCCCACCGCGAAACCGACGGCCGGCTGCTCATCGGCGAAAACACGGTCAACGGCGAACGGCGCCGCCTGGCGCTGCCGCGCGGCTGCGAGCTGTGGCCGGTCACCGACGACATGGCGCTGTGCAATACGAGCATCCAGCGCGACAACGGCAAGCTCGTCGCCACCGACGCCGAGGAGGCCTGGTTCCTGCGGATCAACCACATCGACGCTTACGGCACGGACCCGGTGCTGGAGAAGCTCACCATCAATCCGCGCGAACCGCTGATCTTCCTCAACATGTACGCCGTCCCGCACGCGACTTGCCTGATCTGGGAGCACACGGAGGACGAGCCGGGCAAGCCCTGCCCGAACCCGCGCGTGATCGTGCCGCGCCGCCTGGTCCCCAACATCGTGGGCGAGCCGGTCGAAGTCGACGTGCGCAGCTTCGGCATCCGCACGCCACCCTGCACCGCCGACGAGCCCACCTACGGTATTGTCGGCCTGCTGCACGTGTTGCCTGCTGCCCTGGGCTGGTTGTGGCGCATGGTCGCACCACGCGGGTTCGACAACCCGAGCATCACCGACAGCACCGGCCTGAGCAGCGAAGGCGTCGGTTCGTACTGGCCGTTCGCCACGGGGCGGCGCGTCGATCACGCCAACCTGCTCCTCCGGCAGATCCTCGATACGCCGCAGACGCGCTTCACCCTCTGCCCCAATCAGCACATCGGCTGCTGGCGCGTGGGCTTCATGCCGCAGTGGATCGCACGCGAGTACCTCGCGCGGCGCGGCGGCGCGGTGTTCCGCCCGGGCCAGCTCGTGCTGTCACGCTGCCCGTTGCTGGGCTACACGCTGGAGCAGATGCTGGTGGAGGGCACGCCGATCTCGAAGTGGTTGCTGCACGTCGATCTGCAGCCGGAAGTCGGCACCGCCGGTTACGACGCGGGGGCCCAGCTGCTCGTCGACTTCTTCCATCGGGAGCTGCGGCCCTACCTCGAGGAGGCCGATCTCGAGCCCAAGGCACGCGAGATCATCGACTGCTGCCTGAACAACGGCACCGTCGCCGATTACGAGGCGCTGATCCCCGCCGAATCGTGACAGCGCATCGCGCGCCGGCATGAGCAGGTGACGCGGGGCGGGTGAAAGCCGGCACAGGCGCGTATCCGCGCCGCCTCGGGGCACGTCACTGATCATCGGTAATCGAGAATCGCTTACTCCCCCCGCAGGGATTCTCGCGCGATGACGAGGCGCTGCACCTCGCTGGTCCCCTCATAGATCGTCGTGATCCGCGCATCGCGATAAAGCTGCTCGACGCGACATTCGTTCACGTAGCCCGTCCCGCCGTGCACCTGCACCGCCCGATACGCGATACGGTTCGCGGCCTCCGACGCGAACAGCTTGGCCATCGACGCCTCGCGCGTGTAGTTCGTGCCGCCCTCCTTGAGTACCGCCGCCCGATCGATCAGCAACTGCGCGGCATCGAGATCCGTCTGGCTGTCGGCGATCATCCACTGGATCGCCTGGAAATCCGCGATCGGGCGGCCGAACTGCTTCCGCTCCTTGGCATAGCTCACCATGTGATCGACGCACGCCTGCCCGATCCCCACCGCCTGCGAGGCAATGCCGATCCGCCCGCCGTCCAGCGCCGACAGCGCGATCTTCAAGCCGTCGCCCAACTCGCCCAACAGGTTCTGCCGCGGCACGAACACCCCGTCCAACACCATCTCCCCCGTCTCCGATCCGCGAATCCCCATCTTGCCGTGAATCGGCCGCCGCTCGACACCCTTCTGCTGCGCGTCGAGCAGCACCATGCTGAGGTCCTTGCGCGTGCCGCTGCCACCCGTGCGCACCAGCGTAATGAACCAGCGCCCCGTCAGTCCGTTTGTCACCCAGAATTTGTTGCCGAACAGCCGCCAGCCGCCCTCTGTCTCCTTGGCCCGCGTGGTCGCCGCCCCGGGATCCGACCCCGCGTCCGGCTCGCTGATGGCAAACGCCGAGAGATTCCCCGGCGTGGCCAGCCGCTGCTGCATCTGATCACGGATGGCCGACTGGGCGAACATCTTGATCGCCTCGCACACCATCGTGTGGACACTCACCGTGACCGCAACCGCCGGCGACGCGTACGCCAACTCGCGCACGATGTGGGCGTACGGCAGCATCGGGCACGCGAGCCCGCCCTGGGCCTCCGGCACCCGCAGCCCCATCAGCCCCATCTCGTAAAGCTGCTCGAGCCGTTCGCAGCACGAGGTCTCCTCCTTGTCCCACTTGCCGTCCAGTTCGAGCAGTTCGCCGCGGGCGTAATCCCGAACCCCTTCAATGAGAAGACGGTGATCTTCTGAGATACTCGTTTCCATTGCTGTTGCTACCGCCTTCCTGCCGCCTGGCCGCTGCGGGCCGGAGTTTCGAGAGTTGACCCGAGCATGATAGCATATGGGCATGAGGCTGTCGCGGCGCGGCCCCGCGGGCGAGCTGTTCTTCACCGGAGACACGATATGGACCAGCGGCTGTCGACATTGATCATCCTCTTCGTTGGGCTGCAGCTTCCTGCACTCGCGGCGGACAAGGCCCCCTGCGGCCGCCTCAGCCAACACGACGGCATCCGCGTGCTCGAAGTCTGGGGATCACCCGCCGAAGCAGGCTACGCCCAGGGCTACCTCCTCGCCGAAGACATCGTCGCCCTCTTCGACCGCACCATCCTCCAGCCGCCCGTCGGCGCCGCCCCGGAGGCCTACGAGGCCGTGCTGCTGCCCGCCGTCCGCCGCCATTTCCGCTGGTCCCCCGCCCAGGAAGCCGAACTCGCCGGGATCCTCCGCGGCCTCCGGGCCCGCCTCGGCGACGACGCGCTCCGCTCCGCCAAGCTCAACCGTGCGCTCACCGTCGACGACGTGAAGCTCGTCAACGCTCTGGCCGACTGGCGCGGCGTCTTCTGCTCGACCTTCTCCGCCTGGGGGGCGCAGACCACCGACGGCCAGACGATCACCGCCCGCAACCTCGACTATCCGTCGACCCAGGCCATGCGCAAGAGCCAACTCATCCTCGTCCACCGCGGCGAGAAGGACGGCCATCCCTGGTGCGGCGTGAGCTGGCCCGGCCTCGTCGGCGTCTACACCGGCCTGAGCGACGCCGGCGTCACCATCAACATGCACGACGCCAATGGCCTGCCCACGCGCGACGTACTCAACCTCACGCCGCGGTCGCTCGCCCTGCGGACCGCCCTCGAAGCCGCCGACGCCGCCAGCGCCCTGAAAGACGTCGAGCACGTCTTTCGCCGGCACCGTGTGCTCGTCGGCAACAACATCCACGTCAGCCGACCCGTCGCCGCCGCAAGCCTCCCCGCCGGCGTGTTCGAATACGACGGCAACCCCGCCAGCGACGGCGTCACGCTGCGCATCCCGCCCAAGATCACGACGGCCGCCGGTCCGACCTCGCTGGTCTGTACCAACCACATGCGGCAGCGGCGGTCGCCATCCGATTGCGGCCGCTATGAAACGCTGACCCGCGGGCTGGCCGCCCATCAGCGCGCGAACAAGCCGCTTGACGTACCCGCCGCCCTGAAGCTCATCCGCCAGGCCGCCAACGACACCACGCTGCACACGGTGGTCTTCGTGCCGCACGAGCGCGCCATGCACGTCTACATCCCCGAGCTCAATGACGAGCCCGTCAAGTTCGACCTGGCCGCCTGGCTGAAGAAGCCGGTGCCGGCCCGCGACGAACCCGCCGCAACCTCCTCGTCAAAGCGGTATTGCCCGCTGGAGGATCGACCATGACCTACGCCGACCGCGTCCAAGTCCAGACCCAGGGCAACGCCCACGTCATCGACATCACCGACCAGGTCGCAGGGGTCCTGGCGGCGTCCGGCGTGCGCAGCGGGATTCTGTGCACCTTCGTCGTCGGTTCGACGGCGGGCATCACCACCACCGAAGCCGAGCCCGGCCTGCTGACCCACGACCTCAGGGCGTTCTACGACCGCGTCGCTCCCGATGACCTCTACTACAAGCACGAGGAAACCTGGCACGACGACAACGGCCACGCGCACGTGCGCGCCTCGGCCCTCGGCCCCTCGCTGGCCGTGCCGGTCATCGACGGCCGCATGACCCTCGGCACGTGGCAGCAGATCGTGCTGCTCGATTTCGATACCCGCGGCCGCCAGCGCGACGTGATCGTCCAGATCGTGGGGGAATGAGCGTCGGCAGTCGTCAGTTCTCGAATTTCAGTGGTCGGTGCCGGGTTGCTGGTTGTCGCACGCGGATGATTGAGGCAGGATGCGCGGGGGGCCGATGCGAAGGGAGTCGTCAACCATGGCGAAGAAAGCGATCAAGACCGGGGCCACCGTGGCGGACGTGCACGCGGCGCTCGACGCGCTGGCGCCCTTCTCTCTCGCCGCCGAGTGGGACAACGTCGGCCTGCTCGCCGGCTGGATGGACGCCCCCGCCCGCCGGGCCCTGCTGGCGATCGACCTGACCGACGCCGTCGCCGCCGAAGCGCTCGACAAGAGCATCGACACGCTGGTGCTCTATCACCCGCCGATCTTCAAGGGCATTCGCAGCATCACCGACCAGGCCACCGCGCCCACGCGCCACCTGCCCGACCTGCTGGCGGCACGCGTCTCGCTCCTGGCCACCCACACCGCGCTCGATGCGGCCGCCGGCGGGACGAACGACGTGCTGCTCGACGCGTTCGACGTGGCCCATCGCTTTCCGCTCGATCCGATGGTGCGCAGCGACGCGTCATACAAGCTGGTCGTCTTCGCGCCGCCCGCCGAGGTGGCGCAGCTGCGCGGCGCGCTGAGCACCGCCGGGGCCGGCGTGATCGGTCACTACAGCGAATGCAGCTACGAGCTCGCCGGCCGCGGCACGTTCCGCGGCGACGAGACCACCAACCCGACCGTCGGTCAGAAGCTGCGGCTCGAGTACGCCGACGAGACACGCCTGGAGATGATCGTGCCGCGCCGCCGGCTCGGCGAGGTGGTGCGCGTGCTCTACGCAGCGCATTCGTACGAAGAGCCCGCGTTCGACCTGTACCCCGTGCATGAGCCCGTGGGCCGGGCGGCCGTCGGCATGGGCCGCGTTGGCATGCTGCGCAAGGCCCAGGCCGGCCGGACGCTGCTGGCCCGGCTGCGCGAGCGGGTCGACCTGTCCTGCGCCACCGTCGTCGGAGACCTGCGGCGCAAGTTCGCCTCCATCACGGCGGCGGCGGGGGCCTTCGGCGTAGCGGCGTTTCGTGACCCCGACTCTCTGGTCATCACCGGCGAATTCAAGCATCATGACGCACTGGAGCTGTGCAAGCGCGGCGTGACGGCAGTGCACGTCGGCCACTGGGCCAGCGAACAGCCGGTGCTGGAACGGATCCGGTCGCACCTGAAGAAAGTCGTGCGCGGGTTGACCGTCAACATTGCCCGTAGCGACAGGGCCCCGTTCAAGCCGGCGACCTAGCGCCCGGCGCGCTCGGCTCGAGGAACGAGAGTCATACCGCCGCCCGGCGGCGTATCGAGGTGTACTATGCGGATGCGCACGATTGCGATCGGGATCACGCTGACATTGGCCGCGGTGGTGACGCTGGTCGGCATCGGATGGCCGTTGCGCGTTGCGCAGGCGGCCGATGGCAACGCCGTCGCCATCATCAACGGTCATTCACTTTCCAAGCGGCGCATGGTCGACGTGCTGATGGAATCGCACGGCCTGCAGATCCTGCAGCAGCTCATCGTGCTCGAGCTCGCCAAGCAGCAGACCGACCGCTACAACCTCCGCGTCACCGCCGCCGACGTCGATCGCGAGTTCGAACGGGCCCTGGAGGAGATCGCCCCCGAGGTCAACGAGCAGGGCAAGCAGCTCACGCCCGCCGAGCGGCAGCAGGTGCTGGACTACCTGCTCGCGCAGAAAGGTCTTTCCCTGATCGAGTTCAAGCTGGGCATGGAGCGCAATGCCCACCTGCGCAAGCTCGTCGAGCGCGACCTGCGCATCGACGAGGCCACGCTGCGCGAGGAATTCCGCCGGCAGTATGGCGAAAAGGTCGAGGTCCGCCGCATCCAGATCGACGATCGCAACACGCTCTACGAAGCGCTGCGCGCCCTGGGCGACGGCGAGGACTTCGCCGATGTCGCGCGCCGGGTAAGCCAGGACGCCGAGACCGCCCCTGTCGGCGGCCTGTCGGAGCCGTTTGCCTTCAACGACGAACGATGGGCCCCGGTGCTGCGCGAGAAGGCCTTCAGCATGGAGCCGGGCGAGGTCTCCACCCCCATCCGCGTCGGCCGCCGCTGGTTCATCATCAAGCTCGAGCGGCGCATCTCGCCCCGGAACGTACGCTTCGAAGACGTGCGCGAAGAGGTGGAGCGCAAACTGCGCGAGCGTGTCATCCCGCAGGAGATGGAGAAGCTGGTGCTGGAGCTCTATCGCGAAGCGGAGATTCGCGTGCTCGATCGCGACCTGCGGCCGAAGTTCGAGCAGTGGTTGCAGCGGAACCAGCGTATGCACGATCCCGAGAACTGGGAGCAGACGCCCTAGCCCGGATTATTCATCGGTAGGTTGAAGTTTGGGTAGTGCGGTTGTGCGAG
>CAYUZU010000004.1:0-277018 GCA_964448675.1 uncultured Planctomycetales bacterium | reverse complement strand
GTTAAACCACACGAAGGCCGCTTTTTCAATTCAGCCGTGAATAATCCGGGCTAGCCCCGCCTTTTGCGGCTCGGCAACGCTCCCAAACAGCCGATCCCGGACCGCCCTTATCCGCCGCCAGTGCGTCCCCTCCCAGAACACCTGCCCACAAGACCGGCAGCGATAGAAATCCTCCACCCAGATCAGGCTGCGGGCCGGCACCTCGGCCGCCACCTCCACCCGCGGCACCGGTCGCAAGCACCCATTGCACGCCGAGCAGCGTGGGAACGTCGGGCAAATGTCGAGCGCGTCCACCACGAACGCAAGTTGATCCAGCAGTTTCAGGCCCACCGGCAGCCGAACACCGGGCAACTCGCCCGTGCTGAACACCCGCCGCTCGAACAGCTTCCCGTCGGCCGAAATCACAGTGCGGCCCTCGGCCCGGGCCTGCTTGACCAGATCGCCATCATCAATCCCGGGCGTGTAACTCGTATCCACGCCAAGCAGGCGCAGCCAGCGCGTGATGCCGCCACACATGGCGTCACAGGCGACCTTCGGCGCGTTCGCGGCTTTCGGCGTGGTCACGCTTCGATTGTATCGCCGTGCAATCGGGCGACCGAGGCCACCGCCCGGCCCAGGGCGTCGGCGGCGGCGCGGTTGTCGAAAATCGTCCGCCGGGCCTCCCTGCGTCATTCTTGAGCGGGTCCGTTAGAATCGACCGTCCTGTTCAGAGAGAACCGTGGCCGCCAACGCCGTAGAGGAGGTGCCCATGACGCTTGCCGCCCGAGCCACCATCGCCCTGTTGCTGACCGGTCTCCTTGCCGCCCCGGCTGCCCGCGCGGACGACGACGCGGCCCGGCGCGAAGCCCGCCGCACGCCGATCGTTCGTGTCTTCGAGCAATGCCGCGATGCGGTCGTGAACATCAGCACGACGCGCATTGTCCGCATGCGCTCGTTGGGGATGCACGGCATGTGGGACGAGATCTTCGACTTCGGCCTGCCGCGGGCCCGCAATCGCCGCGTGCAGAGCGTCGGCTCGGGGGTGGTGGTTCACGAGAGCGGCTATATCGTGACCAATGCGCACGTCGTCGCGCAGGCGTCGGACATCCAGGTGACCTTCGCCGACGGCGAGACGCGCCCCGCCGACCTGCTCGCGGTCGACCCGGAACACGATCTCGCCGTGCTGAAGGTTGACGCCCCCCAGCCGCTGAACGACCAGAAGCTCGGCCGCAGCGACGACATCATGATTGGCGAGACCGTCGTCGCGGTCGGCAATCCGCTCGGGCTGCAACACAGCGTCAGTGCCGGCATCGTCAGTGCGCTCAATCGCGACTTGCCATTCAGCAATGACATCACATACAGCGGCCTTATTCAGACCGATGCCCCGATCAACCCCGGCAACTCCGGCGGCCCGCTGCTCAACATCAACGGCGAACTCATCGGCATCAACACCGCCATCCGCGGCGATGCGCAGAACATCGGCTTTGCAATCCCGGTCGATCAGCTCTGGGAGCTGCTGCCCAACATGCTCGACATCGAACGCCGGCAGCGCGTGCGCTTTGGCCTGCGCGTCGGCGGGCAGAGGGCGGAGGTCATCAGCGTCCGCGACGACAGCCCCGCGGCCAAGGCCGGCCTGCGCCCCGGCGACCGGGTTGTGCGTTTCAACGGCGAAGCCCTGCGCGATGGCATCGACTACTACGTCCACCTGCTCGGCGTAAAGCCCGACAGCGAAGTGCGGCTCGTCATCCGCCGTGGCGATCAGACCCAGGCCGTCGAGGTACCACTGGAGTCGGTCCCGCTGCCTGATGGTGGCAAGCTGGCCTGGGAGCGGCTCGGCGTCGAACTGGAGGAGATTCCGGCGGAGCTACGCCGCAGGTATGACCTGCCCAAGTACGTCGGTCTGATGGTCACGGGCGTGGCGCGCGGCAGCCCGGCGGACCGTGCGGGCATCATGGCGAGCGACCTGATCCTGCGGCTGGATCGCGTGCCGGTGACCACCCTCAAGGACGTCGGCCTGGCGCTGGAGCAGACGCGCGGCGGCGACCGCGTCGGCGTCGAGGGCTTGCGCATCGACGCGAACCACCCGTTCGTCTGGTCGGTGGCGCTGCGGGCGCGGTGACGGGCGGGGGCCGGGCGTGAGGATCCGGAATCCGGGAGCCGGGTTCGGCGATTCGTGGAACCGGGCGCGGGGATTCGGAAGCGCGGATTCGTGCTCCGGCGGTGGCGATCGAGCCGATCTCGCACCTCGGCGGTGTGCCGCGGGTGGCGTTCGCGTATGACTACCAGGGTCGGCGCGTGGCCAAGCGGGTGTATAATTGGGATGAAGGCGATCCCAACGACCCGAACGATGATGACTGGGCCAGTACGCCCAGCACGTCGCGGCCGTTTGTGTGGAGCGGGTGGCTCATGCTGCTGGAGCTGGACGTGGATCCGAACGACGCCAACGATCCGAGCACGCGGCGGGCGTATACCTGGGGCCTCGACCTGGCCGGGCAGCAGGGCTCGGTGAACAGCCTCGACGCCGCCGGCGGTATCGGCGGCTTGCTCGCGATCAGCGACCCCAACGATCCCTGTGACGCCAACGACCTGTTCGGCGACTTCGCCTACACCTACGACGCCAACGGCAATGTCGGGCAGCTCATCGACTGGGCACACGATCCGAACGATCCCAACGGCGCGATCGTGGCGCGGTACGAGTACGATCCGTACGGCAAGCTCCTGCTCGATCTGACCGATCCCAACGAAGTCGGCCCCTATGGCACAGAGAACCCCATCCGCTTCAGCACCAAGTACTTCGACGACGAAACGGGTTGGGGTAACTGGCCCATCCGTTATTACGATCCGGTGACGGGGCGTTGGACGAGCAGGGATCCTCTGGGAGAGACAGCGAGTGTTAATCTCTCCGCTTTCGTAGCGAACGCGTCCCCGAACCGCCTCGACGCCCTCGGGCTGCTTACTACGCAAGGTCACGAGCATATCACCAGGGCTTGGTACGGTACGTATGTGGATAAACTCCTCGTGATCGATTTACATTGGCTCCTCGTGCAAGGGCGCGAGTGGTTCTTCCAGGGGCGGGCTGACTTTGATAACTGTGGGTGTGGTGGGGAATCACCAGGCACGATTAGTTATAAACTGTTCAGCGGGGCAGAACGCACTGTGACCGCCTCCGAGAGTTCGTCAACCGAGATCGGCGGAAGCATTGGAGGTGAGGTTGGCGGTGGGCTTGGGGATGGGCGCAAGGGATCCATCAGTTTCGGGCTCAGCTGTGCCTACACCAAGGCGAGCGCATTGGGTGTATCAACGACGGAGAGCGAGGCTGTGGAAATTGCCGCGTCGATGTCTCCCACAGTTCCACCAAGAAGCTGCATAGTGATATACATCTGGCAAGAAGCGGAGGTCACGAGTCTTTTCATATCTTACCACGGACACATTTCAACCACGGTTAGACCCCCAGCCCCGACGTGGTTCTCCCCCGAGCCACTGACACGTAACGTGAAGGGCGGGAGCCTCATGGTTCATGAGCGGAAGTGGATCAACTCCGTTAAGTTACAGGCTGTAGATGGTGAATGTGCGCCAGAAGGAACCTGCAAAGCTCCACCCCCGGTTAAGCCGCCTCCTACTCCGGAGGGTTCGTTCCCTCCGTTGTTTCCGTGAGTTTGCAAGGGGCCCCGGTTAGCGAGCGCAATGCTGATGAAGGACGGTGATGATATGTCGCTCCGGCGCGTCTCTATGTACGTGGCGATTGCGGTACTGTGTAGTCCGGTCATAGTGGTCCTAACTCAGGTGGGAGTCGCAGGTGGCTTGTTCGCGGCACCGTCGGTATCGGAGGTGGTCACGACACAGGGTTCACGACTGCCGTTGCATGACATCGGCGACACACAGACCCTTATCGTGCCCATGCGCAGTTCCGGCGAGGACCCGGCCCACCGCGTGGCGCGAATCGTGCGCAACCTGGAAACGCTGGACGACATAGTTCGGGACAATATCCTGCGAACAATCCCCCGGGTCGCAGGGAGTCCTGGGTATTCGCATTATGCTTTAGTCCACCTGAGAGGGCTGTCCCACTCTGAGGCGCAGCTGGTTCAGAGCTTGGCGTGGCTCGACGCGGAGATCGCGAGTCCAGAGGACCCCGTTCGTGTTGTGGATGTTGAGGCCGGCGAAATCCCGGGTCCGGTGCGTGTATCGTATTGGCTCCAGAACTCACAGTGCGAACTCCACTGCCGCAGAATCTCTCACCACGTACAGACGGAACACGTATGGCGTGAGGTGTTCTGTTTGATTTGTGACCAGAAGGAGCGCCATCGTGAGTCATGCGCTGAGGGATGTCTGTCTGTGGGTACGCTGGAGGTAGAGCTCAAGGTGGTTACTGTCGGCCAGGACGTCGATCTGATGCTGGCGATCGTGGTTGTCGGTGATGATGGATGGGTGCGGTCGCCGCTGTTTCGCGTCCGGCGTGTAAGCGTGGAGAATCAGGACGAGTGAAACTTGGGATATGAGCCGGGTGGCACTGTCGGGGACGCGGGTCAACAGGAAGCGATGTGCCACGACCCGATCGGCAACCGGACCGACTATGCCGACCGCGTGAACGAGCTGGACTGGGACTACTTCACGAACGAGCTGAACCAGTATCACCGCCTGGCGACGGTGTCTCTGGATGCCGCCCAGGGGTTGCGCTATGACGAGGACGGCAACCTGGTCGAGCAGGTGGCGCGTGGCACTGCCGGCGGCGTGGCTGGATGGCACGCGTGAGGTGCCACCGGGATCGTTCGGCATGACAGTGCCACCAGCCGAAGATGGTGCTGCGCGGCGACCAGGTAGCAGGTCGGCGAGTTGCGATCGTGGCAAGAGGCAGGGGGAACGGGTAGCGGGAGGTGCTGCGTGCTCGAGTTGTTGTTTGGTGCCGGTGTTTGCTTCGTGATGGGGAAGATCGCGGATCACGACAACCAGTCGTTTCTGCTGTGGTTGGGCGTCTCGGCGTTGCTGTGCATCGCCGCCCTGTTGCTGCTTCCACTGCCGTACATCCGCTTTCTCATCGCGTTTGTGGCAACATTCGTGGCCATGATCATCTACAAGACCGTCCGGTCATCTTGAGGATCGCGCCGCCACGCAAGCCCACATTCGCGCGTCGGCACGTCAATCGTCCGGCTGGAGGACGGTCATGAAGGCCTTTTGCGGGATGTCGACGCGGCCGATGGTCTTCATGCGGCGCTTGCCCTCTTTCTGCTTCTCGAGCAGCTTGCGCTTGCGCGTCACGTCGCCACCGTAACACTTGGCGGTCACGTCCTTGCGATAGGCCTTGATCGATTCCGACGCGATGACCTTGCGCCCGATCGCGGCTTGCAGGCGGACTTCGAACTGATGCCGGTCGATCTCACGCCGCAGCTTGATCAGGAACCGCCGGCCGCGTTGCTCGGCCTTGGTGCGGTGGCAGATCAGGCTGAGCGCATCGACGGGCGTACCGTTGACCAGGATGTCCATCTTGACCAGGTCGCTCGCGACATATCCCGTCACGTGGTAGTCCATCGTCCCGTAGCCGCGCGTGCAGCTCTTCAGCTTGTCGTAGAAATCGTACAGAATCTCGTTGAACGGAAAGCTGTACGTCAGCAGCACGCGCTGCGGCGACAGGTACTCCTGCTTCTTGAACTCGCCGCGGCGTGTCTCCGCCAGCTGCATGATCGCCCCGACCGACTCGGCCGGCGTGATGATCTGCAATTCGATGATCGGCTCGCGCAGCTCCTCGATGCTGCCCATGTCGGGCAGGTCGCCGGCCGACTCCACCTGGCGCAGCTCACCGTCGCGCATCAGCACCTCGTACGTCACGCTCGGTGCCGTCTGCACGACATTGACGCCGCACTCGCGCTCCAGCCGCTCCTGCACGATGTCCATGTGCAGCAGGCCGAGAAAGCCGCAGCGATAACCCGGTCCCAGCGCATCCGAATGCTGCGGGTGGAAGCTGAACGAGGCGTCATTGAGACTCAGCCGTTCCATCGCTTCGCGCAGAGCATCGAACGTCTCGCCGCTGGACGGATAGAAGTCGCAGTACACCATGTGCTGCGGCGGCTCGTAGCCCGGCAGCGGCGCCGGCGCCGGGTGGACGGCGTCGGTGATCGTGTCGCCGACCGTCACGTCCTGCAGCCGCTTGATCGACGCGACCATGTAGCCCGTCTCACCGGCCGTGAGCTCGTCGCAGGCGGTCATCTTGGGCCGGAACTTGCCCAGCTCGCCAATCAGGTACTCGCGCCGCCGGCCCATCAACAGGATCTTCTGCCCCTTGCGCAGCCGGCCGTGCGCCACCCGGATGTAGCAGACCACGCCGCGATAGTCGTTGTACTCCGAATCGAATACCAGCGCCTGGAGCGGCGCGTCGGGGTCGCCCTTGGGCGCGGGCAACAGCTTGGCGATCGCGTGGATCATCTCGTCCACGCCCTCGCCGGTCTTGGCCGAGACGAACTGGACGTGCTCGGCGCTGATGCCCAGCACATGCTCGATCTCGAGCGCGGCGTCCTCCGGGTGCGCCCCGGGCAGGTCGATCTTGTTGATAACGGGGATGATCTCCAGGTCGTTGCCAACCGCCGCGTAGGCGTTGGCGACCGTCTGGGCCTGCACACCCTGCGTCGCGTCGACCACCAGCAGCGCCCCGTCGCACGCCGCCATCGCGCGATCCACCTCGTAGTGAAAATCCACGTGGCCGGGCGTGTCGATCAGGTTGAACATGTAGAGCTGGCCGTCGACCTCCATCTCGATCGTGACGGCGGAAGCCTTGATCGTAATGCCGCGTTCGCGCTCCAGGTCCATGTCATCGAGGGCCTGCTCGCGGAACTCGCGCTCGGTGATCGCCCCGGCGCGCTGCAGCAGACGGTCGGCCAGCGTGCTCTTGCCGTGGTCGATGTGCGCGACGATCGAGAAGTTGCGGATGTACTTCTGCTTCATAAGTCGTTTCGATAGTGCCTTTTAGGGGCCGCGACCCTCCCGTCACCCGCCGGCGACACGAGGCCCGAGCGAGCCGCCCGCGGCAGTGGGCCCGGCGGTCGGCGGCGAAACGGGGATTATAAAGCATTTTGGCGGCGACAGTAGTCCCCCGCGACGCGGCCCCCGGCGGACCCTGGCTGATCCCGGCGGGGCAACGAGGCGTGGCGGCGTGGTAACATGACACGCGTCGCGCCGGGCGCCGGGCCCGCCGATCGCCACCACCCGAGCAAGGAAAGCCGCCATGCCGCACCACGAGCCGCCGTCTCCGAGCGCACCTGCGACCGATCGTCGGGACTTCATCAAGATCAGCGCCCTGGCCGGGGTCGGAGCGGCGCTGGGCGGCGTAGGATTATCGGGCTGTGCGACCGGGCAGGCCCGGGCGCGGCGCAAGCTCGGCCCTGCGGCGCCGGGGCGCTTTGCCGCCGACCCGCTCGAGCGGGTGCGGATCGGGTTCGTGGGCGTGGGGAACATGGGGACGCATCACGTGCGGACGCTGCTGCGGCTCGAGGGGGTCGAGATCCGCGCGATCTGTGACATCCGCGAAGAACACGCGCGGCGGGCGCAGCGTTTGGTCACCGAGGCCGGCCAGGCGCCGCCGACACTGTACACACGTGGCGAGCGCGACTTCGAGCGGCTGTGCGCCGCGGAGGACCTCGATCTGGTCTTCACGGCCACGCCGTGGCGCTGGCACGTGCCGGTGTGTGTGGCGGCCATGGAAAACGGCAAGCACGCCGCGACAGAGGTGCCCGCCGCAGTGACGATCGACGGCTGCTGGCAACTGGTCGAGGCGGCGGAGCGCACGCGCCGGCATTGCGTGATGATGGAGAATGCGTGCTACGGCCGGGCGGAGCTGATGTCCTTGAACATGGTGCGGCGCGGGTTGCTGGGGGAGATCGTGCACGCCGAGGGTGGCTACCTCCACGACCTGCGCGCGGTGAAGTTCGCGCGCGACAGCGAGGGGCTCTGGCGGCGTGACCACTCGATGACGCGCAACGGGAACCTCTACCCGACGCACGGCCTGGGGCCCGTCGCGCAGTGCATGAACATCAACCGCGGCGACCGTTTCGACCACCTCGTGTCGATGAGCAGCCCGTCGCGTGGCCTGCAGGATTGGCAGCAGGAGCGCCTGGCGCCCGACGATCCGCGCCGCCGCGAGAAGTACGTTCTCGGTGACGTGAACCTGGCGCTGATCCAGACGGTGCACGGCAAGACCATCTACCTCGTGCACGATACGAACCTGCCGCGGCCGTACAGCCGGCTGCACGTCGTGCAGGGAACGCGCGGCATCTTCGAGAAGTGGCCCGAGCGGGTCCACATCGAGGGCCGCAGTCCGGGCCACCAGTGGGAAACACTCGACAAGTACGCCGAGTTCGAACACCCGCTGTGGCAATCGGAGGAAATCCGCCAGATCAGCGGCGGCCACGGCGGCATGGACTTCCTCGAGAATTACCGGTTGATTCACTGCCTGCGCACGGGTCAGCCGACGGATATGGACGTCTACGACGCGGCGGCGTGGAGCGTGATCAGCGAATGCACCGAATACTCGGTGGCCAACCGCAGCCGGCCGGTCGACATCCCGGATTTCACGCGCGGCCAATGGAAGTCGCGCCCCCCGCTGGGCATCGTCGCGCGGGCGTCATTGGATACCGCGGTCCGCGGCGGGGCTCAGGGTGTGCCGACATAGACCCACCTGGCCGCGTCAGCGTAGACACGCTGGTTCCAGCCGGGGTGCGGCTTGCCACTGACGGTGACCTCGGACACGTTCACCGCCCCCAGGCCGGCGTTCTGCCCCGCGACGAAGCGGTACTGCCCGAGTGACACCCACGTGTTCGCATTCGCGCCGGTGACGCCCTCCGGAATCTGATCGACCAGCAGCACGGTCGTACCATCAGCGTGCTCGACGGTGTACTGTGCATCGAAGCAGTTCGCGCCGGTGCCCCAGGTGACGAACACCTCGTACAGGCCCCCGACCGCTATCGTGGGCACGAACGTCGCGTGGTCGCTGCCGCTGTTGGGCAGATCGTACATGATGAAGCGACTGCCGGTGCCGACGAGTTCGGGCAGCGTGCTCTTGGCCGTGCTGTTGAGCCAGTCACCGACCTCGTCGTACGCCGGCGGCGGCAGCAGCGACCCGCCAGCATCACGCACTTCGAGCACAATGTCGGGCACGGACAGCCCCGCGGCGGCCCGCAGGTGGAAGTGCGCGGCGTCGAACAGGTCGATGTCGCCGTCGTCGTCGTAATCAAGCGCGGCGAGGCAAGTCGCGCCGGCGCCTGGTGCCTGCGCCGGGCCGGCCAGGCAATCCGCCAGCGCAGCGAAGTCGGTCCCGTCGACATCACCGTCGTGGTCGGCATCGCCGTCCCAGAAGGCCGTCTCGTCAGCACCCATGTCGAGGAAGGCGGCCTGCACCCGCGGCTGGCCATCGACATCGGTCGCGCCGGGCTGCGGCAAGTAGTGCGGGTCCGCCTCGTTGATGCACGGAGAAACTCGACGCAGGTGGTAATCGCCTTGTGCGGGGTCGGCAAAGGCCGGGTCGGCGTCGATGTTGCCAACGCCGGCGTGGCCACCCTCGATCGCGCAGTAGCTGGCCGACACGTCACCGGCAATCGGGCTCGGGCCGTTGCCCCAGACGATCGAGTTCGCCAACCAGACGTCACTCGACCAGTTGAAGATCGCGCCGCCGCCGGCAGCCGCCGTGTTATGCGCCAATGTGCAGTTGTCGATCGTCAGGTTGCCGTCGACGATGAGCACTGCCGCGCCGCCGCCGCTGGTCGTGTTCTCCGCGATGAGGCAGTTGCGCACGGCCGCAGCGGTCTCCTCGATCCGCAGACCACCGACCGAATCCCCGCTGTTGCCGGCAATCTCACAATTGGCGATGTCGATCGACACTGCGCCGCCGGTAATGAGCAGGCCGCCAGCGAGGTTTCCTGCAATCCGATTCGCCGCACCGGCGGTCGCATCGATGCGCAGCGTGTTCTGCTCGGCCCGGAAGGACCGCAGCCCCACGCCATTGTTGCAGGTCAGACGCAGCCCGCCGGGAATCTCCCACGCCGTGTAGGCCGAGGTGAGCACAACGCCGGCCGTCGCACTGTGCGTAATGGTCAGGTTTGTTGCGGTCACGGTCTGCCGGCACGCCTCGTCACCGGCCCATTCGGCACCGCGTTGCAGCAGGGCGCCGTCCGCTTCGACCCCGACGCCGCCGAACATCGTGGCCGCATCGCGCGTGTCGCTGTCCGGGTGGGTCGGCACGTTGCCCGCCAGGCTGCCGGCGACGGTGACGTTGTCGAGCGTGATGCGGATGCCGCTGGCCTCACCCGTCGGGTTCTGCTCGTCACACACGAGGCCATACGCACCGGTCACATGCCCCGCCGCAACGAACGCCGGGATCAGCGTGAGATCGCGCAGCGTGTAGTGGTGCCCGATCGGCACGTCGAGGTACAGGCCGCACGGCTCGGCGAAGTCATCGGGCGTGCTCGGATTGACCACGATCGTGGCCGGCACGCCGTTGCCATCGGCGTCGCCCTCGATGGTCACGTCGTCGAGCATGTCCAACTCGATGCAGGCAGGCTCGACCAGCGTGTCGCAGGTGATGTTAATTACGTCAGGCTCTTCAGAAGCACGCGCACGCAGCCAGACGACGGCGGCGTTGATCGAAGCGAACGTGCCCGGCGCGCCACCGACGCCATCGACGACCACGCGGTTGTCGAGCACGAACTTGGTCGCGTCGCCACGAAAAACGTGATCGCCGGTCGTCGGCCAGGCGTCATAATCATCCCAGACGACCGCACCGCTGCTGCCCGCCTCGAAGTAAAAGCTCGTGTCGCCGATGTTGTGCCAGCGGTTCAGCGTCGCCGGATCGGCCTGGTCCCACAGGTACCGCGTGTCGCGTCCCGCGTGCAGCACCGTCACCCCGACGTCATGCACGTTGGGGCTGGCCTCGTTGCAGGTGACGTAGATGCGATACCAGCCGGCCTCGGGCAGCGTCGGCCGGAAAGTGCAGCTCTCGTTCCGCTGGGCGGTGACCAGGTGGTAGCGGCATGCGCCCTCCGTGCAGCCCGGCGCATAGCTGTCGGCGGTGGAATCGCCGGTCATGCCGACATCGACGTAGGCCGGTGCCCCGTCATCGGCTTCGACGATGTGCTCGGTGACGCCCACGTTCTCGATCAGGTTGGCGCAGCGGATGCCCTTGGTCACGTCCGCATCGCTGTACGCGGTCCGCCAGCGGTGCACGATGCCGTAGGCCGTGCCGCGGGCCTCGTACACCTCGTGCTCACCCCAGCCATCGCCCGCGAGGTACAGGTACGTGTGGCCGCTCTGATTGTTGTTGTAGCGGTAGACGATGGCGTCGCCATACAGCATGTCCGCCCGATCCACCTCGTACCAGTCGGAGCCGGGCGTCTGGATGTAGTGGTACGTCGACGGGCCGTGCAGGTTGACCCGCGTCGGCGTCCACTGCGGAATCGACCAGCACTTGCTCACGAAGCCCGAGCAGTCCGCCCCGCCAAAACCACGGTCATTCGGGTCCCAGTTGCCGCCGCCCCACACGTAGGGCGAGCCGATCGCGGTCGCCCCGCGGCGGACGATGTCCTGCCGCGTCTTGGGCGGGGCCTGCGCCACGACGCTCTCGGCGGCGATGACGGTCAGCAATACCAGCGGCATCAGGCGGGAGGCTCTCATCGCGCACCCCCTTCCTGACCCGGTGCCGGAAGGGCCCAGCGTACAAAGCGGACCCCCGCCTCGTCGGTCTGCATCTGCACGACGTCGCCCTCGGGCGTCACCAGCAGCTTGCGGTAGTGATCGGTGACGTACTGGTCCGGCACGGTCAGCGTGCCGGCAACCTCGCCCGCTGTCGTGAGCTTCGCCACAACCAGGTCCGCCACGCGGTGTTCGTCGGGGGCCTGCCAGCACGCGGCCGCCAGGTACGTGTGGCCGGCGCCGTCCGACTCCAGCGCGACGATCGAACGGATCGGCCGCGGGAAACGCACGCGGTGCTGCTGCTGCGCACCATCGCCCTCGGACTGCCCGAGGACAACTTCGCGCGCCCCGCGCTTCGCCGCGTGCATCGTACCGGCCTGCTCCGCACGCGGTCGGCCGGACTGCGTGCCGACAAGCCGCGCGGCGGCGCCGTGTCGCCCGGACTCGATCCGCAACGCATGGACCCGGCTGTGACGTTCCTCGACGAGGAACTGATCTTCCTGCACGAAGACCGCCGACGGCAGCCGCAACGCCGCCGGCAGGCGCGCCGTCGCCAGCAGCGCCCCCTCCGGCGCGAAGACGCGCAGCTCACGGTCGTTGAATGCATCCAGGACGGCGATCCGGCCATCATCACCCACCGCAATGAAGTCCGCCGTCGCAGTGCCAATGTCGATCACGCGTTCCAGCGTGCCGTCCAGGCCGAACACCTGCACCCGGCGGTTGACCGGGTCGAGCACATGGAGCGAATCGCCCTGCACCGCGAAGTCCATCGGCCCGGGTCGCGAGGCTTCGTCAACCTTGCCGAAGGTGCCCGGCGCGGTGCCCCAGGACCCGCCCACGATGACCTGCCCCGCCGCGCCGGCGGACGGCTCCGCCACCTCAACCACGTCGACGTCGGCGGCGCTCAGCGCAGCCGGCAGCAACCACAACATCAGACCAATGACAACCCGGTACGGAGAGACCTTCATCCCATGCTTCCTGTCCAGCGCATGCCGCAGCAGTAGTAACGGTCGGGCCTGCGTGCGGACGCCTGCCGCGCCGTACCTGGTCGGCACGTTCAACCATCCCCCGCCAGTGAGCCATTATAAGCGGCGGCCGCGGGTAATCGATCGCAAGATCCCGCCGCCGGCTGCGGAAAGTCCGATTTTCTGGCGGCGATTACCGCGGATGGCGGGCGGCGATGGGCATTCGGCGTCCGAAACCGAACGCCCGCGACGTGACCTTCAGGCCCAGGGCCGCCTGCTGCCGCTTGTATTCGCTGGTCTGCACCTTGCGAATCACGTCGCGCACGACCTGCTCGTCAAAGCCGGCGGCGACGATCTCGGCGACGCTCTCCAGGCGGACCTCGTAGCGCTCGACGATCTGGTCGAGGATGTCGTACGGCGGCAGGGAGTCCTGGTCGACCTGGCCGGGCTTGAGCTCGGCCGAAGGGGGCTTCGTGAGGATGTTCTCGGGGATGATCTCGCGGCCGGCCTGCACGTTCACGTACCGCGCCAGTTCATAGACCATGGTCTTGGGAACGTCGCTGATCACGGCGAGGCCGCCCGCCATGTCGCCGTACAGCGTGCAGTAGCCGACGGCGACTTCGCTCTTGTTGCCGGTGGTGAGCACGAGGCTGCCGAACTTGTTCGAAAGCGCCATCACGACGACGCCGCGACAGCGGGCCTGGATGTTCTCCTCGGTGATATCGGCGGGCCGGTTGTCGAAGTGTGGGGTCATGCGCTGCTCGAAAGCGGCGTGCATGGGCTCGATCTCGATCACCGAGAACTTCGTGCCGAGGTTTTCCGCCAGGGCCTTGGCATCGGCGATGCTGTGATCGCTGCTGTAGCGGCTGGGCATCGCGACGCAGTGCACGTTCTCCGGACCGAGCGCCGCCGCCGCCAGCGCAGCCACGATGGCCGAGTCGATGCCGCCGGAAAGCCCGAGCGTGACCTGCTTGAAGTGGCACTTGTGCACGTAGTCACGCAGCCCCATCACGAGCGCGTCGTGCAGGGCGGCCATGCCGGACGGGCAGACCTCCTTGCGCGTGCCGGCGAGGTCGTCGAGATCGACCACCAGCATGTCCTCGTCAAAGGAACGCGCCAGGCCGACAAGCTCACCGCCGGCATTCACCACGCTGCTGGCCCCGTCAAACAGCAGCTCGTCGTTGCCGCCGACCTGGTTCACGAACAGCAGCGGCACGCGGTTGCTCCGCGCGTGGCCGCGCATCAGGCCGAGCCGGATTTCGTGCTTGTCCAGGAAGTACGGCGAGGCGGAGACGTTGAAGATCACGTCGGCGCCGGCCGCGGCCAGGTCGCGAATCGGGTCGCAGGCGTACATCGGCTGGCCAAGCATCTCCTCGCGCGACCACATGTCCTCGCACACCGTGGCGCCGATCTTCACGCCGTTGAACTCGATCACCGGCTGCGTGGTGCCGGGCTCGAAGTAGCGCACCTCGTCGAAGACGTCGTAGGTCGGCAGCAGCCGCTTGCGCCAGCGGCCGAGCACGCCCCCGCGGTGCACCAGCGCCGCCGCGTTGTAGATCGAGCGGCCGAAGCGCTGCTCGGTGCGCTCGGCGAAACCGACCAGTGCGGCGATCTCGGTGGCGCTGTCGGCGACGCGCTGCAGGGCGGCGAGGTTTCGGTCGATCACGTCGTGGCGCAGCAGGAAGTCCTTCGCGGGGTAGCCGATCAGGGCCTGCTCCGGGAAGACCGCCAGCGCCGCGCCGGCCGCTGCGGCCTGCTTCATGCCGTCGAGCACGCGCTCGGTGTTGCCCTCGATATCACCAATGGTCGGATTCGTCTGAACCAGCGCAACCTTCACGTTCGCACCTCGCTTGGAAAGTGGTCATCTGCTCACGCGGGGGCGGCGCCGGTGGCGCCGCGGCGTGGTGCCTGTGCTAACGATACCGTGCGCATGAGAAGGGCCGCAAGCGGGCAATTACCGCCTGCGGCCCGGAAAGCTCTTCGTCAGTACGCGACCGGCCGGCTGCGCTAGCGATAGCGCCGCCGCATCAGCAGCATGAGCGCGGGCAGAATCGCAGCGGGGGCCAGGCCGGCACCACACAAGCCGGGCAGCACCGGGCTGGTCTGCTCGAGCGCCTGCTGGGCGTCGTTCTGCAACGAGGCGGAGTCGCCGTCGGCCGCCGCCGACACGACCACGGACACCATCGCGGTGTCGCTCAGCTCTGCGTTGACCAGGGCGGCGTCGCGCTCCTCGGGCTCGTCGGTGACCAGCACGAGGAAGTAGAACGTACCCTCGGTCGTGGCACGCCAGGAGCTCACGGCTTCGTCGAGCCCGGCCATGGGCTGAAAGCCGGTGCTGATCTGGTCGCTGGACAGGGGACCGCCGACCTCGTTCGTCTGCCGCCAGAGGAAATCCAGCGAGTCGCCGTCCGGATCGGACGAGCCGGAGGCGTCGAGCGTGATCGTCCCGCCGACGGGCACCGCTTCGGCCGGCGCCGTGGCGACGGCGGTCGGGGCGCTGTTGGTCGGCAGGTCGGTGCGGACCCAGACGTTCATCGTATCGCTGCTGGGCAGCGGATTGATCTGGTCCACGACCGTCAGTCGGAAGACGTACGGGACGGTCAGCGACGGTACCGTAAGCGTAACCTCGGCGGTGGCGGGGTTGTTGTCGCCATTGTCGACGGGCTCCTCGCGCGGGCCGGGGCCCGAGACGAACTCCCACGTGAACTGCAGGTTGTCCTTCTCGTAGATGTCCGGATCAAGCGGATCGAAGCCGACATTGGAGCCGTCGAACGTCCGGCTGCCATCCAGGGTGACCGTCACCTGATTCGTGTTGTCGTCCAGTTCGACGAGCTGATCCGAGCCGGCGTCCGCAAACGGCGGCGGGTTGGGCGCCCGCAACACGGGATTCTCGATGGCGAACAGATCGAAGTAGGTCCGGCTTACCGGGTCTTCCTGGCCGGGATCCTCGACGTTCGCCAGCTCGATCCGCACCGCCCACACGAGGTCGTACGGGATCAGCGCGGGATTGCGCAATCGCTCCTGACTGGCCCCGACGAACTCCGGCACGCGGAAACTGAAGAGGAAAGTCCCGGTATCCGCCGGCAGCGGATCCAGGGACAGGCCGTTGGGCGCCTGGAAGATCGGGCTGTCGTCCTGGATCGGCGGCGGGGCCGGGGCGTCATAGAACTCGCTCCAGTACCAGCGGCCGCCGCTGAACTCCCCGAACATGCCGAACGACCAGCCCCAGTAGCTCTGTTTGCGCGTGAAGAACTCCTCGTCCCCGCGGGTGACGTTGGGGTCGTTCGGATCGTCGTCGGTCTCGACGAGGTCACCGTCCTGAAAGGCCACGGTGATCGTAATCCGGTCGTTCTCGCGCGCTACCTCGGTCGCCGGGTCGAACGGCTCGCTGGCCTGGAAGCCGGTGGCCGTGTAGCGCGAAATCGTGAAAGTGGTCCCGGTGATGATCGGCGGTGCTTCGCCATCTGCAGGCTGGGCATAGGTCGCGCTGGTCACGATCACGATCAGCAACACGCCCGAAAGCAAGCGAAGCTGTCTGTTCAACATGGTCAGTACCTCTCACTGAGCGGCCAGCCGTGCTCGCGGGACCGGCCTTCGTCTGATTCTACGGCAGCGGCACCGCAGTGTCGCTGAGAATCCGCTACGGCTCGATGAACTGGTTGCCGTCACCGCCCTCCGACGCGGCGGTCACGGACACGCTGGCAAACGATCCGTCCTGCAACAGCCCCTGGAAGAACGTGAAGGTCACGGTATTGCCTTCCAGGTATTCGTTCTCGTCAATGTCGCCGCTGGCGGTCTGCAGGAAGACCCCGGGCGTGAACGGATCGCACTGGTAGACATCGATCTGGGCCAGGGTCTTGTGGCCGCCGACGGTCGACGTCGGCCCGGGCAACACCACCCCGTCCTCCGAGTAGCGGAAGGCCTCGCTGTCGCAGGACACCGGCGGCTGCGAGAACACCAGGATCGCGTCGGGGGTCAACAGCTCAAACGTCGCCGTCGTGGGCGTCACGCCTTCGTCACCGGTCTGCGTGTCGTCGTCGTCGGCAACAGCGCCGCCGGCCGGACCGAGCCGCACGGGCGTCGCCCCCGCCGTGCCGGGTCCGTTATACACGAACGTGCCGACCGGCAGGCGATAGGCCGAACCGAGATCCAGGGCACGGCTCAACTGCACGTAATTGCTCGCCAGCAGCGCGTCCTGCTGGTCCGCTGAACGGACACTGCCGAGCTCGACCCAGGCGATGAACGAGGTTTCCAGCACCGCGTACGAATGTCGGTTCTGGAACTGCAGCGTCATCGGCCGGCGGAAAATCACGTCCGCGCCGACGCCCTGTCCGCCGCCGCCGGTCCCCGGCGTCAGCGAACTCTCGATGCCGAACGACTCGACGAAGGTCAAGTACGGATTTCTCTGGGAGGCCTGCGGGCAGCCGCCCAGCCCCGTCAGAAACACACCCAGAATCGTCAGCCGCCAGATCCGCATCACACACATCCTCTCTGTTTATTCGGCTGCCAGGTCGCCCTTGGCGTACAACAGGTAGACCTCGCCGGCACGCAGACGATCGCGCGGCGAGGCGCCGACCGCACCCAGCAGAATGTCGCGGAAGCCGTCACCATTGACGTCCCCGGCGCTGGAGACCCCGAAACCGCGGTCGCCCTGCTCGCCGAGGCCCGCCCCGAGCTGGTCATTGCTGTTGCGGCCGATAAACACCGCGCCCGGCAGGTGCTCGGTACCAACGTACTTCAGTTCCAGATAACCCCGCTCGCCGCCGGGCGTGCGCCGCGTCGCCAGATCAGGTGCGCCGTAGATCAGGTAAACCACGCCGCAGTTCGTGCGGTCAATGTCCGGCGTGCCGTCGAGATCGAGGTCGAGCCGCACCGACTTGTGCGGGGCGGCGATCAGAATGTCGTCGTTGCCGTCGGCGTCGACGTCGCCGATCCCGGTCACCCGGGCGCCGGCGTAGTCGCCCTCGGCCTCACCAACAAACGTCACCCCCAATCCGCGCGACGGGATCTCCCCGTAGGGAATCTCCTCTTCGGTCAGGTTGATCACCTCGCGCGCGCCGTAGAACACCGTCGCACCGCCGCGGCGGCTGTTCACCAGCGGCGAGCCGATGACCACGTCAGTGATACCGTCGTTGTTGAAGTCGCCGGCCGGCGCCTGCGACTGCCCAAGCCGCTCGCCGGGGCTGCCCACGACGCGGATGCCGTCAAACGAGCGCGGCTCCACCTCGTCGTCCATCGGCAGCCCGAGCTGCTCGACCGAGAGGGTCGTGCCGCGCACCAGGTCGGTGATGCGGCCCAACACGATGAACGAGGACCCGGCACCGGCATTGCTCAGCGGGCTGCCGATCGCGAAGTCGGCGATGCCGTCCGCGTTGAAGTCTTCCACCGCGATCGCGTTGCCGACCGCCGCCCCGGCGAAGCCACCGTAGATCCGCGCCGTCCGCCGCGGGAGCGGCAGCATCGTGCCCGTGACCCAGTTGTGCCAGGTGCACGGATTCTGGCCGGTATTGATCTCGTACCCCGGCGACCAGGTCAGGTCGTCCATGACGTAGTGGTACGGTCCGCCGGGCGGGACGTCGGGATGCTCCACGTTCCACAGGTAGTACTCGGGTACGGCCGAGGCGAAGTACGCCGTCACACAGCCCGCGCCTGGGATGCTCGGCGAGGGCGTGGCCGTCGCCGGATCGCGGTTCGGCACCGAAATCAGCAGGCCGCTGAGGCCGACGATGTCCGGCAGCGGGAACGGCGAGAGCATCTCGCCGCACTGGTCGCCGAAGTCCACGGTCGAGAACCGCGCGCCCAGACGCAAGGTGGCCACCTGCGTTCCCCAGCGGGCGTAGAAATACGTCGAGTCGGTATTGCTCGGCGGCGACTTGGGGCCTTCGAAGCCATCCTGGCAGCCGTGCAGCTCGGGCGACGCCGTCGCCGGATTGGGGTCGGTGCCGAACTCGGCGAGCGGGAAGTAGTTCTGCCCGCCGAAACCGCCCAGCGTCGAGTTCGCGATGAAGATCACGCCGCCGGTGCGGAAGTACCCCGGCTGGTCGAGATAGGCGACCGCCTCCGAGTCGGTGAAAGGCAGGCCGAAGGCGAAGTCGCGCGTGCCGTCCTCGTCCCAGTCCGACAGGACCGCGAAGCTGGTGATGCCGCGACTGGGCCGGATGGGATCGGGCAGCTCGGGCACGCCGCCGTAGATCTCGCCGCGGAAGAGCGTCCCGGTCGAGTTGAGGTTGACCACGCCGCTGAAGGGCTTCGCGCGGCCGTAGACCAGATACCCCTCGCCGACGCCGTTGAACTGCGGGTTGATCTGGTAGCGCGGCTTGCCGAACTGGCCGATGATGATGAAGTCGTCGAAGCCGTCCCCGTCGACGTCTTCGGTTGGGGCCACGAAGCTGCCGACGTTGTCGCGCGGGTTGAAGCCCTCGAAGATCGCGCCGGAAATGGTGCTCTGGTCGACATTGAGATTCCGCAGGTCGATCGCGCCCGAAAGCCTGGCCCGCAGGCGGATGCTGCCCGGCACGTAGAACGGCGTGGCATTGATACCGTCGGACACGAGGGCCAGGATGCGGTAGACGCCCGGCTCGAACGCGGCCGTGGGCAGGTCGAACGTGAAGCTGTCGCCGGCCTGGTTGCCGCTCTCGAACAGGAGGACCTCGTTGCCGTTCGGCACGTCGTCGGGATCCAGGAAAATCTGCACCGTGTTGGTCGAGTCCGGATCGGACAACTCCCAGGTGACCGTGAACGTCGGAATGATGCGCTGGCCGCGATCGTAGGTGAAGTTGTTCCGGGGCGACGTGAAGTACACCTGCGGCCGCTGGTCGATCAGCACCTGCCCGTCGGCGTAGTCGAAGGCGACGATCTCCCCCACGTTGACCATCGTCACGCCGATGTTGTACGTGCCCTGGTCGAGGCGGGTGGTATCCACCAGGCGCTGCGACTCGGACAGGGCCAGGCCGGTGTAAGCCAGGATCTCGTTATTGTTGTCCGGGTCCTGGTCCGGGTCGATGATGATGTTGAACACGCTCGTGCGCGAACGGGCGAATGCGCGCCAGTTCACCTCGACCTGCGTGCCGCCGACCACCGACAGGTCACTCACCGGCGTGAGCACCTGGATGGAGTCTTCGTCACCGATCAGCGTGGCATCCCCGGTGCCGCCGGCGACGTAAGTCGAGCCCGAATCGCCGATCGGGCAGCCCGCGAGTTGTGTGAGTAGTCCGAGGCCCGCCAGGCCTGCCCAAGTGACTCGCATCGCGTGTTTCATCGCGTACTCCAAACACATCTATCAGGACGGCACAGCCCCTGCGTTTGCGGGGCGCGTGCTACGGCGCCGTCTGGTTCACGTTCGCCTCGCGGAAGTAGGCCCAGATTCGATAACCCGAGGGAGTCAGGTTCGATGTTTCGATCGTGAAGACGATCGAGTCACCGCAGTTGTAGTTGATTTCCTCGCGCAGCAGCACGCCGAACGGCTCGACCTCGATGTACGGCACGACATCAAAGAGCGTCGTGACCGACTCGGGCGTGACCGCCTGGTTGAACTCCGGCTGGAGCGCGACGCGGGCCCCCGAGGCCGTCAGGTCCGAAACGCTGCCGACCGTGATCTCCTCGATGGCGCATACGAGCATCTGGCCGGTCTTGTCGCCGGGTGCCAGCAGCGTCGTGTAGGCCTCGACATTGTTCTGGGCGTCACGATAGGAAATCACGATCTCGCCGATGCGATTCGTGCGGTTCTCCGTCCATACCAGCAGCCCCGGCGCCTCCTCCGGCAGCGAAGCCACCTGCGATGATCCCCCGAGCACCGTTGCCAAATCCGGGTTCAGGAAGTCGGCCGGGCTGATACAGCTCACGCTGAAGAGGCTGAGCACGAAAGCCGAGGCGACCAAAGTCCGTATACCAAGCCGCAGCATCTTGAGAGGCTCCTTTCAGCGCGTTACTGACCGGGAATGACGCTCATGGTTACGCGGAATGCGACTTCCTCCTGGGTGGCGTCCTCGAAGAGGCGGATCTCGATCACGTCGCCGCACCTGTAGGCCACCCCGTTCTCGAGAAACGGCCCGAGGTAGCTGACCTGCTCCTCGTTGGTCTCGGTGCCGCCTTCGGTCGCTGTCGTGATCTGCAGGTCGACCGCCACGTCGCTGAAGCTGACATCGGCGCCGAGCTGGCCCGCCGAAACGACATCATACGGGCACTCCAGCACCTCGTTCTCGACCGTGTTCCCCTCGACCGGCACCACCATGTTGCGCGACCCGATCCCCGGGTTCGTCGTGCTCGCGTCCCGAATCGCGAACGCATAGAACGTCGCCGTGTACGGTGTGCGGTTGTTGAACGCCACAAGCATCGTCCCGGGGGAGCGCGAAATCGACGCCGGATCGAGCCCCAGGTCCGTGATAAAGCCGTCCTGCAGCACGTCGGCGACCAGGACACAACCCGTCAGCGGGATCAACCCGGCAAACAACACCCAGGCCCGCATCAGCCGACCTTTGCACACTCGCATACTCAAACCTCCAGCCAGTCGCGGCGCCCGCCGCTCGAAGCGATCCGGCGGCCTGCTCATCTCTATTGTCGGCGCGGGACCAAATCCCACAGTGTCTTGCCCACACAGGCGGCTTCGGGCCGCACACAGCCTATAATTCCATACCTGGCAGCAACTTAGCGTCGCAGCGCCCGGCGGCTAGTACGAGATCACGCCAAAGACCGGCACGTCGCCGAGCCGCTGCCGACCCTGCAACCCGCTCAGTTCGATCAGGACGGCAATCGCCTCGATCCGGGCACCGGCGTCCCGCACCAGCTCGACACACGCGGCCAGCGTGCCGCCGGTCGCCAGCAGATCATCCACGATCAGGACCTTCTGGCCGGGCTGGATCGCATCCGCGTGCATCTCCAGGGCATCCGTGCCGTACTCGAGCTCGTACTCGCGCCGGCGCTTCTCGGCCGGGAGCTTTCCCGGCTTCCGCACCGGCACGAATCCCACCGACAGCACCTTGGCCACCGCCGTCCCGAATATGAAGCCACGGGACTCGGCCCCCACGACCAGGTCCACGCGGTTGCCGCGGAACGGCTGCGCCATCAATTCCACCGCCATCGCCAGCCCCGCCGGGTCGGCCAGCAGCGGCGTAATATCGCGAAAGACAATGCCGGGCTTGGGGAAATCGGGAACGTCACGAATAAGGCGCCGGAGGTCGGCCGCCTGCGAGACCTTACACCAGGCATCTGTTGGTTTCATACAACCCACTACTCGGAGCTCGTGCCGGCACCAGCCGCGCCCGGGTCGCTGGAAGACCCTCACTGTCATGCGCGGATTCCGCGCCCATCAAGGCCCGCATGGTAGTCCAGCGGGTCCGGGACCGCAACGGCCCCAATCCTGATTTGAAGCCGCGCCCTGCCCCCCGTCGATAGGCATCTGCGTGCTCTCGATACCACCGGACGCCGCGCGAGCGCCGGCGTCCGCACCACCGGCTGGTTGCGAGGATGCCGTGTCCGCCTGGGTCTTCATCGTTTGCGCCACAGCGTTCGGCGGGGCGTTGCTCGTCTGGCACATGGTCAGCCGGACCAAGCACGTCAGCGACGAAATGCTGGACAAGTACAGTGAGATGCTGCAGAACGTGCGCGAGGAGCGTGCCAAGAAGCTCGCTGCGGAGGGTGATGACGAGAACGTCGGCGACGACGGCGTGATCGAGGTCTGAGGCGGACGCGATCGCCTTACCGGGGCTTACCGCAGCACTGCTTGTACTTCTTGCCCGAGCCGCACGGGCAGGGGTCGTTGCGGCCGACCTTCGGCACATCGCGGCGGATGGTCTTCGGCGCAGCCCCCTCCCCCTGCTGGCGCATCGCGGCTTCCTGGTCCGCCGAGGCCGAACTGAACCCCACATTGGTCGCGTCCGCCTTGGTGGCGCTCGCGCCCGCATAGGCCCCGCCCATCGCACCGGGAGCGGCCGGCCCGCCGGCCCCTTCGCCGCCGTAGCCCTCGCCACCAAACCCCGCGATGCGCACCTTGAAGATGAGGTCGGTGACGCGCTCGCGGTAGTTCTCGAGCATCTCGTTGAACAGCCGCGTCCCCTCGCGCTTGTAGGCGATCTTGGGATCCTGCTCGGCGTAGCCCCGCAGGCCGATGGACTGCCGCAGCAGGTCCATCGAGTACATGTGGTCCTTCCAGACGCTGTCCAGCGTCACGAGCATGACGTAGCGCTCGAGCTGCGTCAGCTCGTACCGCAGCATCTCGTACGCGCAATTCTGCAGCTGGGACCGCACATCGCCGTCGAGGTCGAGCGGGTAGCTCTCGAGCACGGCGCCGAAGCGGTCGCGGGCCCAGTCGACCAGCGCGTCGCCCGACTGGCTCTGCAAGGCGCTGTCGATCTCGGTATCGAGCTTGC
Organism: uncultured Planctomycetales bacterium; assembly: GCA_964448675.1. Taxonomy (GTDB): domain Bacteria; phylum Planctomycetota; class Phycisphaerae; order UBA1845; family Fen-1342; genus CAYUZU01. Next base: position 254,046 of record CAYUZU010000004.1, on the reverse strand, counting down.
CGTTGTTGAGGTAGTCCTCGTTGACCGCCCGCAGCTCCTTGAAGATCTGGTCGGGGTTCTTCCCCTGGAAGTGCTCGTAGCTCCAGTCCAATCCGTACTTGCGATTGGCCCACGCCGCGATGCGCTTGTACACCTCCGTCGCGTTGCTGCCACCCCGGTCCATGGCGTATTCGATCACGGCCCCGACGGGGTACTCGATCTCGCGCTGCTTGTACGCCGCGCGCATCTTCTCGACGATCAGCCGCTCGGCGTCGTCACGGTTCGCCGTCGCCATGTCGTCCAGCGGAATCTCGATGCCGAACTTCTCTCGCGCCCAGCGGACCAGCCGCGTCTTGCCGAACATCGCATCGACGTACTGCTCCAGCGGCGTCAGGTCGGCCGCCTCGATCCGGCGCACCGCCGCCTCGGTGATCTGGTCGAGCAACTCGTTGGGGTCGGTCTTGCGGATCTGGTTCTGCGTCAGGGTCAGGTCGTACTGCGCCGCCCAGTTCACCAGGCCGCGCACGTCCCACTCTTCCGGTGGCGTGTCGGGGTCGACGTATTCACCGAACGTGCGCTGGATGTTCTGCCGCGATTCGTAGCTGGCCAGGTCACGGACCTGGTTCCGCAGCGTCTCGAGGTCGGACGTGTCCAGCTTGCCGGTCTCGAGCGTAGCCCCGAGGTGCTGCCCGACCCATTCGCTCACGCACTGCGCGGGGTAGGTCGGGTCATAGTAGCGACCGACAGCATCGGTCACCGTCTCGTCGATCATCTCCCAGATCAACTCGGACAGCCCGCGGCCCTCGACCACCTGCTGGCGCGTCTCGTAGAACGTCCGCCGCTGGTGGTCCATGACCTCGTCGTATTCGAGCAGGTTCTTGCGAATGCCGAAGTTGCGCTCCTCGACCTTCTTCTGTGCGTTCTCGATCGTGCGGCTGACGCTGCGGTTCTCGATCGACATGTCCTCCTCGAAGCCGAACTTGTTGAGCAGCCACAGCACACGCTCGCCCATGAACAACCGCAGCAGCTCGTCGTCGAACGACAGGAAGAACCGTGAGCTGCCGGGGTCGCCCTGCCGGCCGCAACGACCGCGGAGCTGATTGTCGATGCGCCGGCTCTCGTGACGCTCCGTGCCTACCACGTGCAGCCCGCCCAGGTCCGCCACCCCCGGCCCGAGCACGATGTCGGTGCCGCGGCCGGCCATGTTGGTGGCGATGGTCACGTTGCCGACCATGCGTTTCCTCTTGCCGTGCGCTTCCTCGTGCTGCTGGCCGGCCTTGGCGACGATCTCGGCCTCGCGCGCGTGGTTCTTGGCGTTGAGCACCTCGTGCTCGATACCGTAGCGCCGCGTGAGCTGCTGACTGAGCCGCTCCGACGTCTCGACGCTGACCGTACCGACCAGCACCGGCCGCCCGGCGACCTCGCCGCCCATCAGCTTCCTGTAGCCCTCGTACACCGCCTCGGGCTCACCGTCGCCCCCGCGGAAGCCCGACTGCGCCTCGTGCACAATCTGCAGGTATGGCTCGACATCGACGTCGCTCTTGCTCTCCTTCATCGACTTGAAGGTGCGTTCGGCGTGCCGCAGCGTTTCCGACACCGAGAACGGATCCGACGGGTACCCGTCCTGCGCGTGCGAGCGGATCTCCTCGACGATGGCGTTGAACTTGCCGCTCTCGGACTTGTAGATCTTGTCGTTGTAGTCGATGCGGCGCACCGGCTTGTTCGTCGGGATCGCGATGACCTCGATCTTGTAGATCTTCATGAACTCGTCGGACTCGGTCAGCGCGGTACCGGTCATGCCGGCGAGCTCGTCGTAGAGCTTGAAGAGGTTCTGCAGCGTGATCGTCGCCAGCGTCTGCGATTCCTGCTTGATGGTGACGCGTTCCTTGGCCTCGACCGCCTGGTGCAGCCCGTCCGACCACTGCCGGCCCTGCATCAGACGCCCGGTGAACTCGTCGACGATCACGACCTGGTCTTCCTGCACGACGTATTCCTTGTCGCGCTGGTAGACCTTGTGTGCCCGCAGGGCATTGTCAATGTAGTGCGGCCAGTTCATGTTGGCACTGTCATAGAACGTGCCGATGCCGAGCTCCTGCTGGGCCGCCTTGGCGCCGTGCTCGGTCATGTGGGCCGCCTTGCGGTCCTCCTCGACCACGAAGTACTGCTTGTGGCCGATCGCGTCCGCCTCGTCCGACGACAGCCAGAACGGATCGGTCCGGAACTTCTTGAGCCCGTCGCGGAACTTCGGCTCGTTCGGGTCCAGCCCGTACCGGCCCGGGTTCGCTTCAATGTCGTCGATCCGCTGCCGCGTTTCGCGGTTCGCCTGCTCCTGCTTGCTCACCAGCGACCGCGCGATGTTGTCCGCCACGCGGTAGTTGCTGACATCGTCGTGTGCCGGCCCCGAGATGATCAGCGGCGTGCGGGCCTCGTCGATCAGGATCGAGTCGACCTCGTCCACCACCACGTAGTTCTGCGGCCCCTGCACCTGGTCGCGCACGCTGTGCTTCATGTTGTCGCGCAGGTAATCGAAGCCGAACTCGCTGTTCGTCCCGTACGTGATATCGCAGGCATACCCCTGGCGGCGCTCTTCCGCCCCCGCGCCGTAGGTCTCCATGTCCGAAGAGATGTGCCCCACCGACACGTCCAGCAACTCGAAGATCGACCGGGCGAAGTCCGCGTCGCGCTTCACCAGGTAGTCGTTGACCGTCACCATGTGGACCCGCAGCCCACGCAGCACCTTCATGTAATTGGCCATGTAGCAGACGATCGTCTTGCCCTCGCCCGTCCGCATCTCGGCCACATTGCAGTCCTCGAGCACCTTGCCGCCAATCAACTGGCACTCGAACTGCCGGTGCTCACGCGCCCGCCGCGACGCCTCCCGCACGCACGCATAGGCCTCGGCCCGCACCGCCTCGATCGGCTCGCCGTCCGCCAGCCGCTGCTTGAACGCCGCCGTCTTGCTGCGCAGCGCCTCCGGCGACAAGGCGCGAATACCGTCTTCGAGCGGGTCGACCTCGTTGCGCACGAAATCACGCAGGCCCAGCACGATGCGGTCATTGCGCGACGGCATCGCCTTGAAGATCACCCACCCCAGGTACACCGCCCATGCAATAAGCGCAAAGGCGAAGATGACGGCCACCCACTCCCGCTGCAACCATCCGACGCCCGTGCCTTCCGGCCCCAGCACCAGCAGCGCCGCCCAGAGCAGCGCGAAGAGCGTGAAGCCCCCGAGAATGACGTTGCGCGAACCACCCCGACGCGCACGGTACCAGAACACCGCCGACGGGCTGGTCGCGTCCCGCAGGATATCCGTATCACCAACGATGCGCAGCCAGTTCATCCGTGTCATCCCGGCTGGAGTCCGTAGCCCGGCCATGGCACCCGCACGGCACCCGGGCCGAGGCCGTCTTCGCCGCGGCTATTCCTTCGACCGCGAGACGTATTCGCCGGTGCGCGTGTCGATCTTCAGCTCCTCGCCGATCTCGATGAATGGCGGCACCTTGACCCGCAAACCGGTCTCCATCGTCGCCTCTTTGCTCTGGTTGGTCGCGGTCGCGCCCTTCACCACCGGCGGGGCGTCAGCCACCTTCAGCTCGACCACGGTCGGCAGCTCCACCGACACGATCTGCCCGTCAATGAACGACACCATGACCTGTTCGTTCCCCCGCAGGTAGCTGTCGGCGTCACCCATCACGTCCGTATGGACCGGAATCTGCTCGAACGTCTGTTCGTCCATCAGGATGTAGTTCTCGCCGTCGCGATACAGAAACTGGTACGGCTTGGTATCCACGAAAGCGGTCTCGACCTTGTCGTCCACGCCAAAGCGGGCATCGAGAATCCGGCCGTCCTTCAGCGACTTGAGCTTCATTTGCAGGTAGCTGCGCCAATTGCCCTTGGAGACCCGCGTGATGTCACTGATGCTGTACAGCGCACCCTCGTAGGTGATGACCTTCCCTTTCTTCAGTTCGCTCGCTTTGGTGGCCATACGACCAGACTCCTGCCTTTGCTTGTCCTGACAAACGGCGCCGCACGCCGTCGCGACCCGAATCGGCGACTTACGACAGACGCCCCTCGGTGCCAACCCGCCGGTAGAGCCAAGCATTATAGCACGCCCGGCGACGCTTGGCGATGCTTCGGTCGGGTTGGCCAGCGCCCGATAAAACGCGGCCTAATCGGCGCTCAACAGAGCCTCCACCGAAACCGCCCCCAGCCCTGGCGCTACTCGCGCCACCCCGGGAAGGCTCTCGGGCGTCCCGATGCCAAACACCGGGAAACCGCCCCGCCGACCCGCCTCGATCCCCGCCACCGCGTCCTCGATCACCAGACAATCCGCCGGCGGCAACCCCAGTCGCTCGGCCGCCAGCAGAAACACCTCCGGGTCCGGCTTCGAACGGGTGATGTCGTTGCCATCCGCCACCGCGTCGAACAGCGGTCTCAGCGCGACCCGTTCCAAGATCAGCGGCGTATTGCGGCTGGACGACCCCACCGCCGTCCGCAACCCGCGCCGCCGCAGCGCCAGGACGGTCTCCCTGGCCCCCGGCAGCAGGTCATCTGGTGTAAGCTCTTGCAGCAAAGCACGATACGTCTCGTTCTTGCGCGCGGCCAAAGCCTCACGCTCCGTCGGGGTATACGACCGCGCCGCCCGCTCCAGGATGATGGCCAGGCTCTCCATCCGGCTCACCCCCCGCAGCCGCTCGTTGATCTGCCGGTCGAAGGGGATGCCCTCCGCGTCGGCCATCTGCTTCCAGGCGCGATAGTGGAGCTGGTCGGTGGTCACGAGCACACCGTCCAGATCGAAGATTACGCCGCGAATCATGGAGACACATCCTCGTCAAGCTCGTCAAGGCCATCGCCTGAACACCGCCGCCCTCGCGCAGACAGTAGCAGATCCGCCTTGCCCTTGCCATTTCGGCGCCGGCCACCCAGACTGCACGCTTCGTACGCTGGCCGGGGGACGTGATTCAGGACACGACGTGCGGTCGGAGAGGTTTGATCGCAATGGACAAACTGGCACAGTACCTCAACGCGGGCGAAGCCGGTGCGCAGTGGCAGCAGCTCGCGGCCGATCTGGGCGTGACGGAGTTCGCGCAAGTCCGCAACCTTGACTACGTGTTTTCTCCGTGCGACCTCTACCCGCTTGCCCCGCGGGTGACGCCGCCGCTGGACCACGTCGCCGCCTTCGCCGTCGATATGGACGGCACCAGCACCACCACTGAGCCATTGGCGCTGCATTCGCTCGAGTACATGGTGCGGCGTTTCACCGGCCGGCCGACCGAGGCCGACTGGGCCGGCCTCGACGAACATGACGACTATCCCTACGTGATTGGCAACAGCAACTTCCGCCACACCGAATTCCTCGTGCAGCGCTACGGCGACGCGCTCGACCTGGACGCGTTTCGCCACGCGTTCTTCGAAGCGGTTGCATGGACGCTGGCCTGCATGACCGACGATCAGCGCCGCCGCGACGTCACGCAGAACGCGCGCCACTGCGGCCTGGGCCCGATGCTCGACGACCTGGAGTTTCAGCGCCTGTTGCGCAGCGGCCGCGTGGACGCCAACAACGTCTCGCGCCTGATGGCCTCGTACGTGCGGAAGTTCGGCAGCGCCTTCAAACCGCAGCACGACAGCGAGCGCATCGCCGCCGCCCTCGACATCTACTACATGCGCTATCACTCCATTCTACGCGAACTGGAGCGCGGCCAGGGTGACCGCCTGGCCGCCGAGCTGCTCGGCATGAAGGACCGCCGCCTGGTCGAGCCCATGCCCGGCTACGGCGTGTTCATCCCGCTGATCAAGGGCTGGCTCGGTCCGGAAATCGACAACCTCTACGAGCCGCTGCGCGCGCACCTGCTCGCCCAGGAGGGTCTCGCGCACACCGCCGCCGAGCTGGACGGCTACCGCCCGCGGCTGAAGCAACTGGCGGCGCGGTTCGCGCAGGCGCCGGCGAAGCTGTCACTCGTGACGGCGTCGATCGCCTACGAGACACACGCCTGCATGAAAGAGGTCATCGCCGTCATGGCCCGGCAGGTGCAGGACTGGCCGGTCTCGAACGAGTGCAAGGACCGTCTGGTGACCAACCTCGCCGACTATCGCGCGGTGTTCGACGGCTTCGTGTGTGCCAGCGACACGTGGGAGGCCCGGCTCAAGCCCCATCGCGACCTCTACACCCTCGCGCTGTACCAGATGTCGCTGCCGAAATCGCAATACCGCTACTGCGTGGGCCTCGAAGACACCGAGCCTGGAATCATCTCGCTGCGGGCGGCGGGCGTCGGCTGTGCCGTCGCGCTGCCCAATCGCGATACCAGCCGCCAGGACTATGCTGCGGCGAGCGAGGTCGTCCGCGGTGGCCTGCCCGAATTGATACTGGTGCGGAATCTGTTGCTGGAAGCGAGCGACGAAGCGACGGAGTGACGGAGCGACGAAGGCAAAAGACGAAGGGACTGAGGAAATGAGGGATTGAGAGTTTGAGCACCCGCGTCGACACGCTCCGGCTGCGGACCGGTACCTCATTGCTGCCAGCTCACCACGGCTGAAAACTGAGAACTGAGAACTGACCACCCCCATGTACGACACCTGGAAAATCACCAACACGTCGCCCAATGCCCACACCCTCGGCCAGTGGAACAGTGTGGCCACCGTCTCCAACGGCTACCTCGGCCTCAAGGGCAATGTGTGCGCCGACCGCGACGGCTACAGCCCGGTCACGCTGATTAACGGCGTCTACGACGAGCTGGACATGTTCAGCCAGATCCGCGCGTCCAACGAGGAGCGCCGCTACCTCGACCCGCGCTACTTCGACACCGCCGGCAAGAGCCCCGCTGTCGCCAACCTGCCCAGCCCGCTATTCACGCGCGTCTTCATCGATGAGCGCGAAATGTCACTCAGCCGCGGCGGTGTCGACAATTTCGAGCAATCGCTCGACCTGCGCACCGGCGTCTACCGGTACAGCTTCGATTACCGCGACGCCTGGGGCCGCACCACGCACGTCGAGATGCAGCGTTTCGCCTGCCTCCGGCACGCGCACCGGGCGTTCATGCGCTACAAGCTGACGCCGCTGGATCACGACCACACCCCCATCCGCATGCACGCGGGCATCAGCGGGGCGGTGCATTCCAACACCACCGGCGAGCGGCAGTTCAAGGTCACGCAGCACTGGGCCGAGCCCGCCGAATGCTGTCGGCTGGTGGCCCAGACGCCGGCCCGCGAGCACGAAATCCACCAGGGCGTGAAGAATCACGTCAAACGCGGCGAGCCCACCACCGCCCCGCGCGGCGTCAGCGAGCATGATGCCGTCTACACGCGTTACGAATTCACCGCCAAGCGGGGCCAGACGATCACGATCGAGCGGGCGATCGTGCTTACCAGCAGCGAGGACCTGCGCCACCGCTGCGTGGCCGAGCTGGACGCCGAGCTCGACGACGCCGCCGCCCAGGGCTTCGACGCCGCCCTCGAGGAGCAGCGCGCCGCGTGGAACGAGCTCTGGGCGCGGTGTGACGTGGAGATCGAGGGGGACGAGCCGGCCCAGCTCGGCCTGCGCTTCTGCCTGTTCCACCTGTTGCAGGCGGCCCCGCGCTTCACCGATCGGCTGAGCGTGCCGGTCAAGCTGCTCACCGGCGAGTACTACCAGGGCAACACGTTCTACGACACCGAGACCTACATCCTGCCGTTCTACACGTTCACCCTGCCACACTTCACGCGCACGTGTCTGCAGTATCGGCACGAGGGGCTGCGACCGGGCCGCGAGATCGCCCGCAACCTCGGCTACAAGGGCGCCAAGTTCGCCTGGCAGTCGGGGCCCTACGGCGAAGAGTGCCTCGGCCGCTGGTGGCGGTTCACGCACACGAACATCCACATCAACTGCGACGTCGCCTACGCCCTGATGCAGTACGTGTGGACCACCGGCGACGAGGATTACCTGTTCGACCAGGGTGTCGACATCCTGGTCGAGACGGCGCGCTTCTTCGCGTCGCGCGCCAGGCACGACCCGCAGCGCGACGCGTACGACCTGCACGACGTCGCCGGCCCCGACGAGGGCCACTGCGAGAGCACCAACAATTTCTACACCAACTACCTCGCGCGGCAGAACCTGCGCTGGGCGGCCGAAACGGTCGAGCGTTTCCGCCGCGAAGACCCGCAGGGTTATGAGAGCGCGGCGCAGCGCCTCGCGCTGGCCGAACACGAGCCGGCTCGCTGGCGCGAGGTCGGCGACAAGCTCACCCCGCTCTATGACCCGCAGACGAAGGTCTACGAGCAGTGCGAAGGATTCTACCAGCTCAAACCGATGCCGAAGGACCTGCTCGACGAGCGCAAGGTCTGGTTCGTCACCGTGTTCCCGTACCAGGCGCTGAACCAGCCGGATGTCCTGATGGCGATGGTGTTGTGCCGCGATGCGTTTGACCCGGACGTCGTGCGGGCCAACTACGACTTCTACTACGAGAAGAGCCTGAACTTCTCCTCGATGAGCTTCGTGATCAATGCGATCGCGTCGGCCGACGTCGGCGAGATGGACGAAGCCTACCGCGACTTCATCATTTCCGCAGGCGAGGACCTCGACGAGGGGCTGACCGGCCGTCGCGACACCTACGCCGGGCTGCACGGGACGGCCGCGGGGGGTGCGTGGATGGCGGCCGTGTTCGGCTTTGGCGGCGTGCACATCAGCGCGCAGGGCTTGCGGATCAACCCGCGGCTGCCGGGGCTGTGGTCAGCGCTGCGGTTCAATCTCGTGTTGCAGGGCGTGACGGTGCGCGTGGCGATTGACCGTGAGCAGATCCAACTCGATGTCGGCACCGAGCGCAAGCTGAGCCTGCCGGTCACGGTGGCAGGCCAGGCACTGACGTTGGAGAGCGGACAGCAATACGTTCTGGCCTACGGCCCGTAGCACGCTGCAGGACGGGTTCGACCCGCCCTACCCTCCGTCGCTATTTCTTCCCCTCCCACACGTCCAGCAGCAGCAGCAGCGACACGGTCCCGTCAATGATCGGCTCGTTGGTCGAGAAATCCGCGAACACGTCGTGGTACACCGCCCAGTCCGACTGGAACCGCGCCAGCTCGTCCTCGCCGAAATCCGCGAACTTCAGCCCCGCGTTGATCTCACGCGACACCGGCCCGTCCACCAGCCCCCCCACCGGCAGCCGGTCGATCAGCTCGTAGAACAGGTGGTGCGGCTTTCTCGCATGCCGCCCGTCCGCCGGCACGCCGCAGACGAACGACACGCCCCACGGGTTGCGGCCGAAGAGCCAGTCGCGCGCCTCCGCCGCCGCCTGGCGAAACCGATCGTCGCCCGTCATCTGCTCGTACAGCACCGCCTGCGTCGCAAAGGCGATCACGTCGTTGGTCGAGCACCACACCATCGGCGTGCCGATCCGATACGGGTTCTTCGCGGCCCGCTCGACCACCGCCTCGAGCCCCTGCCGGTAATACCCCGCCAGCCGCGCCTGCACCTTCCCATCGACGTGCGGATACAGCCGCCAGTGCGCCAGGTTCACGTACGGGAAGAACTCGTAGTGCCCGTGCTTCTCGCGTGGCATCCACTTGCTGCTGCCGGCCTGGTCCGCATAGCGGACCGCGTCCTTCAGAAACGCGCGGTCCTTCGTTGCGATGTACAGCTCGGCCGCCGCCCATTCCAGGTCGTCAAAGTAGGTGGATTCACCGTAGTAATACGGCGCCTTCACAGGCACCGACATCGCGACGCCGGGCTGCGCTTGCGCCAGCCGATACAACGAACGCGCGGTGTCGAGGTCGCCCGCCAACACCAGCGCGGCCGCTGCCCGCCCCGCCAGACTCGCCACGCCGGTCGATTCGTTCTGGTACCTGGGCCCCTGCGGCTTGCCGAGTGCGGGCCATGCCGGGCGCGGCCCCCCCGCGCCCCATCCGTAATCTGTCTGGTCCTCGTGCCAGAGCTTCGCCGGCGGTGCGTGGTCGCGGTCGTCACCGATCTGGACGTATATCGTCTGCGGGTCGGGATGGATGCGCCGCACCAGCTCTGCGCCGTAGTGCGCCTCTTTCTCCGCGCCGGCCAGTTGAAGTGCTGCAACGCAATACGTCGTCGTAATCATGTGCTTGATGCGATCCGCCGCGTCGTGCCAGCCGCCGCGCAGGTCAATCCGCCGGCCCGTTTCGGTGTCGATGGCGTCCTGCTGGTGACACTTCTCACCCGTGACCGGATTGTCGCCACAGCGCTGCAACCGCATGAAACCCAGCAGCTTGCCCGGAACGTCGGCGTACGCGTCGTCGCCGATGGTGAACTCCGGCGAGGCGACTTCCCCGATGCGGACCTTGTACCGGCCGGGCTTCCGGACGGCGGAGAAGTCCACGCGGTAGTTGTAGTCGAACGGCGGCCACGCCCCCACGTTCGGCCCGATCGGTGCCTCAAAGTCGCCGACGTGGAAATTGCCGGTTAATGGCTCGTCACTGATGATCACCGCGATCTTGGGATCGTCGGGCAGGTAGCCGACGTTGTTGACACGTATCCAGAACTCGGCGCACGCCACCGTCGCCCCCAGCCCGGCCATGCCCACCAGAATGCCACAGAGAAGCGTGTTTCGCATGGATGCAACTCCGTCACCCCGTATCTTCGCAGCCGCACGTTCGCAGCCGCCTTCATTCTCCACTTGGCACGTACGACCGCACCTTCAGCGCCGGTGCCAACCGCTCGCTGTCGCCGCCAGTCCGCGGGCGGAACGCCACTTCGACCGGCTCACCCGGGAACGCCGCGAACACATTGTCGCTGAACGTACCCGCGATGTCGCCGCTGTCGAGCTCGACGAACAGCGCCGGCCGGTCCGTCGTAACCTGCACGTGACAACCTGTGGCCACGGCGTTCAGCGCCGGCGGCGCCAAGTTGACGTCCTTGAACGGGACCAGGGCGTGGACGTTGTCATGCCGCCAATCGCCCGCACGCACGCACAACTGCACGACCACATCCGCCGCCTGGACGTTTCCCGTAACAAAGGTCGCGCGCGGCAACGACATCGTCGATCGGCTTTCCTGCGCGGCAAGCGTGGTCTGCTGCTCCACTTCGTGCAGCACCTGGCCGTCGACGTGCCAGGCACGCAGCATCACCGTTGCGTCGATCGCCTCGGGCACATCGCTCGTCAGCCACACGTCCAGCTTCTCACCATCATCCGCAATCGAACCCAGCAGCGGCGCGAAGAACCGCCTGGCCATGTAGTGCGCCGCTTTGTAGCGTAGCGTGTAGTCGACGCTCGCCCACGACGCCACCACCCAGCAATCATCAAGCTGCCAGTACAACGCGCCCATGCACGTCGGCTTGCCACGCCGCCAGTGCTCCACCGCCATCTTCAGCGCCAACCCGTGCGCCAGTTGACTCAGGTAGCAGCGGTCCGCGACATCCGCCGGGGTTCCGAAATACCGGGCCAGTGTCTGGTCGATGATCTGGTTGCCGCGGCCGTGACGCTGATGGTGCTGCATCACCGGGCTGTTGATGTCGCTGATATCGCCAGCGATCGCTGCGCGCAAGGTCGCGGGCGACGGAAACGACTGAAAACCGAACTCGCTACAGAAACGCGGCAGAACTTCCTGATAGCGCTCGAACGGCATGCCCCCATGCCATACCTCCCAGAAATGCTGATCGCCGCGGCGCAAGTCGGGCGGGCTGCCGTCACCACCGTTCGAAGGCGAACTCGGCCACCATGGCCGCGGCGGGTCCTCCTCCGCCACGATCGGCGCGACGGTCTCCTGGATGAGGCGCTCCCATCCCTCGCGTAACGGCGGCGAATCGGGCCGCAACCCCCACAGCTCCTTGTTCATCCACTCGTTCTCGTTATCCCCACACCACAGCACGATGCACGCGTGGTTGCCAAGCTCGCGCAACTGGTGTCGCACCTCGGCGCAGACTTCGTCGAGGAACTCATCATCCGTCGGGTATGCCGCGCAGGCGAACATGAAATCCTGCCAGATCATCAGGCCGCGCTCGTCACACAGTCGGTAGAACGTCTCGCTTTCATAGATCCCGCCACCCCACACGCGCAGCATGTTCATGCTGGCGTCGATGGCGCTGTCGATCAGACACTCGTAGCGCTCGGTAGTGACGCGCGTCGGGAATGGATCAGCCGGAATCCAGTTTGCCCCCTTGCAAAACACATCAATGCCATTGATCCGCAGCGTGAAGGACTCGCCAATCCGATCCGCCGCGCGCAGCAACTCGATCCGGCGCAATCCCAAACGGGTCTCATACCGATCACATTCGGCACCGTCCGCCCCCCGCCACGTCACGTCGAGCGGGTACAGGTGCGCCGCCCCCAGCCCCACGGGCCACCAGAGCCGTGGCGACGTGACGTCCACTGTTGTCGAAATGACCGCCTGCCCGGGCTGCACCTGGGCCTCGGTCGTTGCGATGTGCTCACCCAATTGCACCCGCAGCACGCCACTGCTTGCGGCCGGCACGCGCAAGTGGGCCCGCACCGTCACCCGAACGCTGTCGGTGACGTGCGTCTGCGCCGTGGTGACATACTCGATGACGGGGGCGTCGGTGCCGATCAGCCGCAGTCCGCGCCAAATCCCCGCCGTCGCAAGACATGGCCCCCAATCCCAGCCAAACTGATACTGCGCCTTGCGCACCCACGGCCGATACACCTTGCGCTTACGCCCGTCCGACCACTCGTACTCGGTGCCCGGCAGTTCGTACGGCAGAGTCTCGCTGCGTCGGCGGCCGTATTCGGTCGGCGAGCGAAACGTAACGCGAATTCGGTTCGTACCGGGGCGCAAGTGTTTGCGCACATCGAACCAATAGCGGCGGAACATGTTGCGCGTCTGCGCCAGCGGCCGATCGTTAACGTGAATCTCTGCAATCGTGTCGAGGCCGTCACAGACGAGCCACTGTGCCGATCGGCGGCAGAAATCGGCGTCGACCTCGAAGCTACGCTCGTATTCCCAGTCCGCCTCGTCGATCCAGAGCAGGCCCAGCTCGTGCATCTCGGTCAGCGGATCAGGAATGCGCGCCGCCGCCAGCAGATCGGTATGCACACAGCCGGGCACCTGCGCTGCTGTCCACGTGTCCTCGCCAACGCGTCGCAGCCGCCACGGGCCACCCAACTCCACCAGTCGTCGCGTCAAGGTCCTCTGCCTCCGGCCCTGCGTGCGTGTGTCACGCGGGCCCACACACGGGAATCACAACTCGGGCCAGGTCGCCAGCAGGCGCACGGCCTCGTCCTGGAGCGCCTCGTAGGGCTTCACCGAGCCCGGGATGCGGTTGTAGATGATCGAGAACGTCAGCCACTGGCCGCCGTCCGTCTGCACGTAGCCGCTCAGCGCACGCACACCGCCAATGTAGCCGGTCTTGGCGAAGACGCGGCCCTTCAAGGCGGCGAAACGCTCTTCGAGCGTGCCGTCGATGCCGCCTTTGGCGAGGCTGTCGCGGAAGATCGCCGCATCGTCGCGCTCGTGCATGACCGCGAAGAGGTCGGTCATGAGCCGCGTGGTGACCTTGTTGTCCCGGCTCAGCCCCGAGCCATCGGCCAGCGCGAAACCCGCGCGGTCGATGCCGCGCTCCGCGAGAAATGTCCGAATCGCAAGCTCCCCGGCTTGCCACGAGCCGGCGATCTTGCGGCCCTGCTGCGCTTCGTACGCCTGCCCCGTCAGCTTGCACAACGCATCGGCGAAGAAGTTCTGGCTGTTGGTGTTGATGCGGCCGATGACGTCGGGCAGCGGCGTCTCGGCAACCGCCACGACCTTTTCCGCCGGCGGCGGCACGGCGCCATTGAGCGGCTTGATCGCATCGTGCGTCCGGCCGGCGATGGTGAAGCCGTGGGCGGCGAAGTGCGTGCGCAGCGCGTCACAGGTGAACGCGCCGGGGTCCATGACGGGCTTGCTCTTGAGATCCGCCTCGCGCGCGCACGTGCCCGTAATCTGATACGTATTGCTGCCGTAGAACTTGATGATGCTCGGGTCGTGCTCTTCGCCGGTGATGCAGAGGTTGATGACCTTGATGTGCTCCACCGGCGGCATGACGGTGTAGTCGACCGGTTGGCCGGGGGCCGTCGGCTCGATCGTGATGTCGACGCAGTTGTCGTTGAAGTTCAGCCCGGAGACCGGGGCGCCGTACCAGTGCAGCACGCTCTCACCCCAGGTGGCGTGCGTCCACTCGGGGTCGAGCGCGTCGTCGTAGTAGTACAGGTCGCCCTCGATCCGCTCGATACCGCGGTCACGCAGAGCCGCCAGCCAGTCATCGAACACGCTGGTCGGCAGGCGGTCGGCCCGGCGTGCCAGGCGCGGATCGCCCAGGCCGGGGTCGCCGGTGCCGATGAGCCACAGGTCGTCGCCATCGACGGCAAGGTAGGTCCTGAAGGTGTGGTCGGGGCCGAACATGTCCAGGCCGGCGGCACTGACGGGCACCTTCATGTTGCTCGCGGGCGTGTAGGGCGTGTCGACGTCGCGGGCGTAGAGCTCGCGGCGATCAGGGAGCTCCAGCACGCGTGCGCTGACGATGGCACCGCTGTCGCTGTGGCGATTGAGGATCTCGTCGAGGCGGGCAGCGAGTTGCTGCTGCCGGTCGACGCGGGCCGACAGGCAGCCCAGCGTGGTGGTCAGCAGGACGGCGATGGCGAACAGGACCAGGTGCTTGGACCGGTGGCGTTGCATGGGCAAACCCCTCCTTTGCGGGTGATGTTCCTTACTTGAACACGGCATGCGAGACCCAGACGGCGGTGAGGATGCCGGCGGTATCGGCGATCAGCCCCGCCAGCATCGCCTGGCGGATCCGCACAATGCCGACCGAGCCGAAGTACAGCGCGATGATGTAGAACGTCGTGTCGGTGCTGCCGAACATGGTGGAGGCCATCTTCGCCTCGAACGAGTCCGGGTTCTTCTGGACGATCTCGGCGACGATGCCCAGCGAGCCCGAGCCGGACAGCGGCTTCATCAGGGCGACGGGCAGGACTTCGGCCGGCATGCCGATGCTCTGGGTGAGCGGGGCAAGCTGGCGCGAGACGAAACCGAGGCCGCCCGACACGCGGAACATGCCGATGGCAACGAAGATGGCGACGATGTAGGGCAGGATCTGGATGAAGATGCCCCATCCTTCCTTGCCGCCTTCGATGAAGGACTCGTAGACCTTGACGCGTCTGAACATCGCGTAGGCGATAATGGCGAAGAAAATGACCGGGATCGTCAGCAGCGAGATCTGGTCGACGATGAGCTTGAAGATCGGCTGGTCCGACATTACGCGCCCTCCTCGGTCGGCTTGCCGCCTGCCTTTTCGCGTTCCGCTTCGTCCTCGGCGACCGCCGCCTCCCAGGAGAACATGGGCAGCCGGCCGAGGACCTTGACAACGATAATGGCCGTGACCGTCGATACCGCACCGGCGAGCATGCACGTACCGATGATCTCGAACGGGTCGCTGGTGCCCGCCGCCTTGCGCATCGCGATGAGCGTCGTCGGCAGCAACGCGAAGCCCGCGGTGTTGAAGCCCAGCAGCATGACCTGCGAATCGGTCGCGATGCGCGGGTGATCGTTGAGGCTCTGGAGCTCCTTCATGGCCTTGAGGCCAAATGGCGTGGCCGCGTTGCCCAGCCCGAGGACGGTGGTCGTCCAGTTCATCAGGATGGCCCCGTTGGCCGGGTGGTCCTTGGGCACCTGCGGGAACAGAAAGCGGATGACGGGGTAGAAGACACGGGCGACGAGTTGGACGATGCCGGCGTCTTCGCCGACTTTCATCAGCCCCAGGAACAACACCATTGACGACACCAGCCCCAGGGCGATGGTGAAGCCGCTCTCGGCGTAATCGAAGGCGGCATCGGTCAGGGACTGAAGCTTGACGAGTCGGCCGACCTCGACCGCCTCGTCGTTGACGGTGACGGTGTACGGGCCGTGCGTGGGCGCTTCCCATTGCAGGGTGAAGCCGCCGTCGGCGCGCGCGGCGCTGATCAGCCAGGGTCGCTCTTCACTGGGCTGGCGGTCATTGGGGTCGATGGCCAGGCCACCGTCCGTGAGCCCGAGCGTGAACACATGTTCGGCGAGTCCACCGTCGGGCGCCTGCTCGTCACCCACCGCCCGTGTATGGATCGTGACGGTGTTGACGCCGGGCGCGAGCCGGTCGGCGGGGATGATCGTCGCGGTCGCACTGTAGTGCTGCCCCACGCACAGCGCGAAGGACACCAGGATCATCGCCCCCCAGATGAAGTTGATGTTCAGCACTGTACGGATGACACTGCCGGCCGCAGCCATGATGGCGCCTCCTCCATCTCGTCTGGTCGACGACGTGCACGAAACCACGCCGATTGGACGCGAGATGGCCGGAGGTGTCAAACCGCCGACGGTCCGGCCCCGGTGCGGCGCGCCGCGGGCCCGCGGCGCGCGCACCAGGAGCGACCTTGCTACTCGTAATGGAACGTCAGGTTGGGCAGGGCGCCGGCCGGCTCCTGCGTGCGGGCGCTGCTGTTCACGAAATGCAGGTCACCGAATACGTACGAGCACGGCAGCGTCGAGAAGATGAAGTGTATTGGCTGCCGCGGGTTGCTGTCGAGGATCGTGCAGTTGTTGATGAACTGCACCTGCCCGGGTACGCCGGCGGTGCTGTCGAGTTCGCGGAACACGAGCGGCCCCAGGGTGGGGTCGCCCGAGCGCGAGTTCTCCCACGAGCACCCGTCGAACACGACGTTGGTGTGATGCAGGGCGGGCGTGCCGTCGGCAGGCCAGTACAGGCGCAATCCGAGGGCCTCGCTATCGTGCGAGTGGCAGTTAATGAAACGGATCGTGCCCGGCGGCGACGTTGATTGCCCGATCGTCCGGATCAATTGGATGTCGGCGCCCTGGCCGCTGGTGGCGTTGCCGTACATCTCGCAGTTCTCGAACGTGATGTCGATTTCACCGTCGGCCGTCATCGCGGTGATGTTGACCGTGAAGCCGTGCATCTGGTTGTAAGCGGACACACAGTCGCGGAGGGTCACCCGCCGGATCGCCGCCGGCGGAAACCCTGGCCAGGGTTCATTGGCCTCGACCAGAACGCCGCCCTGGCTGCGCGTGTTGGTGATGCGGCAACGGGCGATCAGGATGTCCGCGCCGCCGGTGATCGCCAGGCCGCAGCGATCATTGTCAGCCATCACGCAGTCGACGACCGCGATGTTGGACGTCCCGCCGACATACACACCGTCACCGCCGGAACTCGTAAACCCGAGGTTGCTGACATGCACGTTCGTTGCCGAAGTGATGAGCATCGCATGGCGATGCTCGCCCTCGATCGCGTCAGGCGGAATGCGCAGCCAGGCGGTCGGCGTACCCGAAAAATACGGGCCAGCGACGACGACGTTGTTGCGGTATTGCGCATTCAGCAGGTGCTGGCCGTTCTCCAGGGCACCTGGAATCGCCTGCAGCGTGCAGTTGCCCAGGAACTGCAGGCCGATGTCGTCTTTCAGGTCGATCTGCGCGCTGACCAGCCATGGCGACCCCATGTCGCGCACGACGACCACTTCGCCCGCCCGCGCCTGGTCGATCGCGTTCTGCAGACAGGCCGTCGCGTCGTCGGCGTTCCAGTAAGGCGCTACTTCGTCGGCGTAGATCGCGTTGGTCAAATCAAGTGGCGTGCCGGTCGAAACGGCCACGTCATCATCGTCACCACCGTCGCCGGGATCGTCGATGACCACCGGATCGTCGTCGTCATTCGATGGAGGCGGATCATCACCCCCGCCCCCCGTGCCATCGTCGACCGCCCCCCCGCCAGCATCGCCGCCGTCGCCGCCGGGATTCATGAGATCGTCCGTGATCGCCCCGATCGGATCATCCTCGGGAGCGACACCGCCGCCAGCCCCGTCTCTCGTCTCCGGAGCACAACTCGCCAGCAGCATGCCCACCAGGAACGCCAGGGACCACTTACGCTGCCAGGGAAACGAACGCGCAGACATTTTCAACTCCTGCTACCGTGCGCGGAGGGGGCACCTTGCCTCGAAACGGCTGTGGACGCGTGGTCGCCGCCGCACGCTTGACGCGCGAGCTCGCCCGGCGAGCGGACCACTGGGGTGGAGGCACGGCATCGTGCCGGGACTCCGCGGCTGGGATACAACTGCTTGCGCTATCGGGCAGAAGCATACGGGGATTCAGGTAGGCGCAGGCGGGCGCTGTTTCACGCATGAAGAGGCCGACAGGCAGCGGCGTTCTGCGATCCCCGGTCCGCATATGCGCGGCGCGCAGAGTCGGAGAGCGTGCCGGCAGGGACGCCCCAAAGCGTTCCCGCCGCGGGAGCACTCCCCCGCCTGGCTGAACCATAATTCAGGCCGTTCGAGGCCCTTTTGGCCGCGCACAGCGCCCGGCGCTTGCCACGCGGCGCCCGCGGGCCACAATGCGCCGAGTCGGCGGGCGCCCCCAACCCTGGCGACCACCGACCTGGGAGAGTGAATATGACCACGCGCAATGCTGTGGAACTCGGCGGCGACGGATGGAAGCTGTGGCGCGACACGGAGGCATCGTGGCGCGAGGATACGCTTCACCTGCCCCCGGTAGACGTGACCGGCCTCCCCGTCAATCCACCCACGGGCGGCTGGCAGGCCCTCGACGGCCGCGGTGCGTCCGTCAGCGTCCCCGGCACGGTCGAGCAATCCTGCTGGAACGAGTTCGGCGATTACCAGGGCGTGAGCTGGTGGTGGCGGACCCTAAACGTGCCCGCGGTCGGGCCCGGCCAGCGCTGCCTGTTGCAGTTCGACGCGGTCCGGATGCGGGCCGAGGTGTTCCTCAACGAGCAGCTCGTCGGCTACGACCTCGTCGGTAACACACCGTTCGAGATCGATGTCACTGATCACGTGCGCCCCGGCGCGACCAACGCCCTCGCGGTGCGGGTCACCGATCCCAACGGCAACTTCAGTTGGGAGGACTTCGACGTCTTCCGCTGGGGGCGCTATACCACGCCGCCGAGTCACGGCTTCGGCGGGATCACGGGGCCGGTGCGTCTCCTGATTGTTGATGCGGTTCATATTGCAGATGTGTTCATCAAGAACAAGCCGCCGGTCAACGAGATCGACATTGAGATCACGCTTCGCAACACGGGCGGGCAGGCGGTGCAGCACGACGTTCATGTGCAGATCGCCGAGGTGGACCGGCCGGGGCAGGCCATCTACGAGCACGTGATCGTGGGGGTCGAGTTGCCGCCGGGCGAGCACGTCATCACCCACACGGCCCACGTCGACAATCCCAAGCACTGGCATGTCGACCACCCGCATCTGCACGTGTGCCGGGTGAGCTTGCCGGCTGGGGACGAGCACGCCGTGCGGTTCGGCTTTCGCTGGTTTGCGCCGGAGGGTATCGGTGAGCGGGCCGTATTCCGGCTCAACGGTTGGCGGATCGTGTTGCGCAGTGCGATCAGTTGGGGGTTCTGGCCGATCACCGGGAGCGTGCCGAGCCCGACGCTGGTCGAAAAGAACATGGCGGCGGCCAAGGCACTCGGCTTGAACATGTGCCATTTCCATCGCGGCATGGCGCAGCCGCTGCTGCTCGATGCAGCCGACGAGGCGGGTCTACTCTATTACGCCGAGCCGGGCGGGTACTGGTGTCGCGGCGGCGACGAGTTCAGTTACGCCTGGGCCCGCGCGCAGTTCCTGCGGATGGTGCGGCGTGATCGCAACCACCCCTCGCTGGCGATCTACAACCTGGTGAACGAGGCCGACCGGCCGCCGCACGTGCGGGTCGAGCGCGACATGGTCGATGCCCGGGCACTGGACCCGACCCGGACGATCACGTTCACGTCGGGCTGGAACCGGGCCGGGGCCGAGGACGCGACCAAGCTGCACGTGCGGCCGTATGACGAGCAACTGCACATCTCCGGCTGGTGCGATGAACACCACGCCGCCGGCCCGGGCGTCTATCGCGACGCGTTCTACAAGGGGCGGAACGAGTACCGGCTGCATACGACGAACATCCGCGAGATCGTGTTCTGGGGTGAGGAAGGCGCGATCGGAACGCCGCCGCTGCTGGGCAGCATCGCCCGGGCGCTCGAGAAGCAGTCCGACGGCTGGGACGGGGCGGACTATCGCGCGTGGCACGACGCGTACGCGCAGGCCTTCGAAAAGAAGGCGTGGGGCAAGTTCTTCCGGACGGTGGACGAGCTCATCCGGCGCTGTGCGCAGATCGCGTACTACTACCAGGGTCGGATCATCGAGAATGCGCGGCTGGGCAACAGCACCGACGGCTATGTCATCAACGGGTGGGAATCGCAGAAGTGGGAGAACCACTCGGGGCTGGTCGACTGCTTCCGGAACCTCAAGGGCGACCCCGCGATCCTGGCGCACTACAATCAGCCCCTGTATATCGCGGTCAAGCTCCACGAAAAGGTCGGCCGGCCGCCGGTGCAGCTCTACGCGGACTTCCACATCATCAACGAGCGGAACCTGCACGGCGACTTCACGCTGCACATGTGGCTGGAGGACGAGCGCGGACACGAGCTCTGGTCGGAAGAGCGCACCGTGCCCGTCAGCGGCGGCGAGACCTTCGGCGAGCTGCTTGCGGCTGACGTGAATATCCAGGCCGACGCAGGCGCGGGCCGTTACACGCTACGGGCGGTGCTGCGCGGGGCCGACGGCCAGGACGCCGCTACCGGCTTCGACGAAGCGTTCCTGGTGGACTGGCAGCCAGGCGACCTGCCGCTGAACGGGGTGCTGCTCGGCGACGGGACGGCGGGGCGGAAGTTCATCGCGGACCAGACCGAGTTCGAATTGCCGCTCTGGAGTCCGCACGCCAGCGAACTGGACTACGTCCTGGCGGAGGGCTACGACCCCTACCCGCGGGCGATCGTGCCGAAAGAATGCCTGGTGCCGGCAGAGGGGCATCGCGGCGGGCTGCTGGGCGAGTATTTCCGGGGCCGGGATTTTGACGCGGCGGCGCTGAAGCGGGTGGATGCCACGCTCGACTTCGAGTGGACCGACGGCCCGGACAGCGCGGTCGGCGCGAGCGACTACAGCGTCCGCTGGACGGGGTGGCTGGTGCCGCCCGAGTCCGGCCCGTACACGTTCTACCTGACGCATGACGACGGCGCCCGGCTGTGGGTAGACGGGCAGGCCCTGGTCGACGAATGGACGGACTACGAAACATGGTCGGCGGCACGCTGTCTGACGCAGACCAGCCGCGAAATCGAGCTCGAGGCGGGCCGGCGCTACGAGATCCGCGTCGAGTTCTACCAGAAGCCGGGCCGCGGGCTGATCCGCCTGGCCTGGACGACGCCGGGGGCGATGCAGGGTGCCCATGAGACGGGGCGTGCGTTGCTGCGGCGGGTGTCGGAGCACGGCACGACGGCCCTGCTGATGGATCATGCGGCGTCGTGGGCGCGTTTCCTGGATCAGGAAGGCCTGGTGCAATATCGAGGCTGGCTGCAGGGCGGGCTGTACTGGCTGGGCAGCAACTTCTTCGTGCGGGAGCACCCGCTGTTTGCAGGGTTGCCGGTGAACCAGGGACTCAACTGGGAATACCAAGAGCTGGCGCGCTATGAAGCGGACCGTCACGGGTTGCTGATCGATGGTGAAGAAGCGGTCGTGGGGATGGTCAGCGGCCATCACCACGCGATCGCGACAGCGGTCGGGGTCATACCGCACGGAAAAGGTCGGATTGTGTTGTCGACACTCGACCTGAAACGGTCTTTGAACACCGCGACCGGTACGGCGGACATGGTGCGCAAGCTGTTCTGCAATTTCCTCATGCAGGCGCGGCGGAAAACACGGTAATTCTCAGGGTTTTCCGCGGCCCATGGCAGCGCACCGCTTGAAATCCGCTGCCGGTTGTGGCACAATACCCGTCTTGTCGGTGGCACTGCGAGTATGTCGCGGGGGCCTTCCACCGATGGCGTCACACGGGTTGTGAGATGCCCGTCACCATCTTTGCCGGAGGCCGGACGGCGGCGCCGTCGCGGCTCATTGACCCGCGGATTAGGCCACGGGTACCGGTTTCTGCAAGCATGCCTGGCAGCGGTAGCAAGCCGTTTCTTTCCCCAATTCCAGACAGCATTTGTCGGCGCGCAACCGGCTCGGGGACGGTTCGGAGGCCGTTCCTGCTTCCTGATCAAAGTCGCTCGTGGCGTCCTGGAGGGTCGCAGCGGCGGCGTGTTCTCAACGCGAATGGAGATCGTTCATGTCCAGTGTAGAGGCCTTCATGCAAGGTGTGACCGCCAAGAACCCCGAACAGAAGGAGTTCCACCAGGCGGTCCAGGAAGTGGTCGAGTCGCTCATGCCGGTCCTGGATCGGCACCCCGAGTACCAGAAGGCGAAGATCCTCGAGCGGGTCGTCGAGCCCGAGCGCGTTATCATGTTCC
This sequence comes from uncultured Planctomycetales bacterium, assembly GCA_964448675.1. GTDB lineage: Bacteria > Planctomycetota > Phycisphaerae > UBA1845 > Fen-1342 > CAYUZU01. The sequence continues at coordinate 231,830 of CAYUZU010000004.1, read as the reverse complement.
GCGTCCCCTGGGTGGACGACCGGGGCGATGTCCACGTCAACCGCGGCATGCGTGTCGAGTTCAACTCGGCCATCGGCCCGTACAAGGGCGGCCTCCGCTTCCACCCCTCGGTCAACCTCGGCATCATCAAGTTCCTCGGCTTCGAGCAGATCTTCAAGAACGCACTCACCACCCTGCCCATGGGCGGTGGCAAGGGCGGCTCGGACTTCGACCCCAAGGGCAAGAGCGACATGGAAGTCATGCGCTTCTGCCAGTCCTTCATGTCCGAGCTCTACCGCCATATCGGTCACAATGTCGACGTCCCCGCCGGTGACATCGGCGTCGGCGGCCGCGAGATCGGCTTCATGTTCGGCCAGTGGAAGAAGCTCACCCGTGAATTCGTCGGCGTGCTCACCGGCAAGGGCCTCAACTGGGGCGGCTCGCTGATTCGTCCCGAGGCCACCGGCTACGGCGAGGTCTACTTCGCCGAAGAGATGCTCAAATCCCGCGGCGAGTCGCTGTCCGGCAAGCGCGTGGTCGTCTCCGGCTCGGGCAACGTCGCCCAGTTCGCCACCGAGAAGGTGCTCGACCTCGGCGGCAAGCCGCTGACCTTCTCCGACTCCAACGGCTTCATCGTCGACGAAGACGGCATCGACCGCGACAAGCTCGCGTTCGTGATGAACCTCAAGAACGTCAAGCGCGGCCGCATCAAGGAGTACGTCGACAAGTACAAGAGCGCCAAGTACCACGAGACCGACCCCGGCGCCGACCACAACAACCTGTGGTCCGTCAAGTGCGACGTCGCGCTGCCCAGCGCCACCCAGAACGAGATCAACGTCAACGACGCCAACAATCTCGTCAAGAACGGCTGCTACTGCGTCTCCGAGGGCGCCAACATGCCGACCACCCCGGACGGCGTGAACGTCTTCCTCGAGAACAAGATCCTCTACGGGCCGGGCAAGGCCGCCAACGCCGGCGGCGTGGCCGTCTCCGGTCTGGAAATGAGCCAGAACTCGATGCGCATCGCCTGGACGCGCGAAGAGGTCGACCAGAAGCTGCACCAGATCATGATCAACATTCACGAGAACTGCCGCAAGACGGCCGAAGAGTACGGCACCCCGGGCAACTACGTGAACGGGGCGAACATTGCCGGCTTCCTCAAGGTCGCCAACGCCATGATGGATCAGGGCGTCGTCTGATCAACCGGCCTACGGGTCCAGGGCGCGGCGGGCCATGCGCTCGCCGCGCCACCCCCTATCGCACTGCCAAACGTCCCCCAGTCCCCAGCGTATTGCGCCTCGATCGTCACGCGCCGGTGTTGCCTATCGCTGGGCGCCGACGGCACTGCGGACGGCCTCGACCAGGGCCGCACGGTCGATCGGCTTGGTCAGGTAATCGTCGCAGCCGGCGTCCAGGCAGCACTGGCGATCGCCCCGCATCGCGTGCGCGGTCAGGGCGATGATCGGGATGGTCTGCCCCGCCAGCCGCAGCCGCCGCGTCGCCTCGAACCCGTCCAGCTCGGGCATCTGCATGTCCATCAGCACCAGGTCGAACGGTTGGCCAGCCGAACTGGCGGCCTCCAGCGCTTCGATGGCCAGCTGACCATTCTCGACCGCCGCCACCGTCGCCCCGGCGCGTTCCAGCAGCCGCGTGATCAGCCGCTGGTTGTCGGGTCCGTCTTCGGCCAGCAGAATGCGACAGCCCAGGGGGGCCGTCACGACGGGCTCGGGCGGCTTCACGGCCACCATGGTGGCCCCGTTCCGCGCGACGAAGTCCGTCGCCTGCAGCGGTCCGGTCGCCACCGCCAGTATGAAGCGGCTGCCGCGGCCCGGCGTGCTCTCGACCTGGATGTCGCCCCCCAGCATGTGCGCCAGGCGCTGGCTGATCATCAGGCCCAGCCCCGTGCCGCCGAACTGCCGCGCGGTGCTGCGCTCGGCCTGCACGAACGGATGGAACAGGCGCTCGAGCTGCAACGGGGTCATGCCGATGCCGCTGTCGGCGACGTCGAACTGCATGCGAGGTTCGGGCCCGTCGGCGTCGCGCAAACGGACGGTCAGACAGATCCCGCCCTGGTCGGTGAACTTGATCGCGTTGCCCACCAGGTTCACCAGGATCTGGCGGAGTCGCATCGGGTCAGTCAGGATCTCCCGTGGCAGGGCCCCTTCGTGCACCACGCGCAGCGGCAATGCCTTGGCCGCCGCCTGCACCTGCATCAGCGCCATCACCTCGTCGACGATCTCGGCCGGCTCGCAGCGCACCCGTTCCACCTCGAGCTTGCCGGCTTCGATCTTCGAGAGGTCGAGGATGTCGTTGATCAGCTCCAGCAGGTGCTGGCCGTTGCGGGCGATCGTCTCGGCGTATTCCGGCAGGTATTCGCCGCCGAACTTGCACACCGCGGGACACTCCTCGCGCAGCATGTCCATGTAGCCGAGGATGGCGGTCATCGGCGTGCGGATCTCGTGGCTGAAGCTGCTGATGAACTCGCTCTTGGCCTGGCTGGCCGCCTCCGCCGACGCCATCGCGTGTTCCAGGGCCCGGTTCGCGGCCCGCAGCGCCTCGGCCTGCTCCTGGATGTGCCGCTCGGTGGCATGACGCTCGGTCGTGTCGGCCATGATGACGACAATCCCGGCGATGCCGTCTCCGCCGTCCGCAAGGCTGGCCTTGCTGTACAGGAACTGGCGGACCACACCGTCAGCGCAGCGGACCGCCGACTCGTAGCGGCGCGTCCCGCCCTGCTGGAGCAGCTCACGGTCGTGCGCGTCGTGCACGTCGATCGTGTCGCGCGGAACCGCCGGCCAGAGCTCGTGCGTGGTGCGACCGAGAATGCGTGACGGGTCGAGGCCGAGCACGCCGTGGGCGAACGCGTCGTTGCAGCCGCGGTAGCGGCCGGAGGCGTCCTTGTGAAACATCGGGCCGGGCATGGCTTCGAGCAGGGTCTCGACGAAATCGATGTGCCGATGGAGCTCGCGCTCGACCGCCTTGCGGTGTTCGACGTCGCGGGAAAGCCGGAGGTTCTGTTGGGCCAGATGCGACAGGAACCCGACGAAGCTCCGGTAGTAGGCCATCACGTCCTGCAGCCGTTGCCGCGAGAAGACCGGCACGTGCAGCCAGGCGTCGAGGTAGGCGTCGTAGTCGAAGCCGCATTCGTCCGCCTGCGCGCGAATCCGGCCCTTGTCGATCGTCTCCCCCTCGAACAGGAATTGTCCGACGAAAAGCGTGGCGACATGGTGGTTTTCGATCACGATCGGAAACGCGACGTCCCACAGCCCGTTCTTGCAGCGATAGGCGATCTGCTCGCGGGCCATCAGGTGGCCCTGGATGAATGCGTCGCTCTCCTGGCAGCGGGCGCTGGTGATCGGGTGTACGCGGTGAAACTTCGCGCAGACGTCCTGCCAGCCGGTGGCGACCAGGATTTCCCCCTGCGGGTCGATGATACCCACCGGGATCGCAGTTGCCCGATAAAAGAGGTCCATGAGCTGCTGAAGCTCTGCAATGTTCAACAGGTCACGAAACCGGGGCAGGCCCATGCGCAAGTCCCCTGCACGGCGTTACGAAAACCTCGGCGCGTGCGACAGCACGGCCACGGCGAAGCGGTCGCGTGGATTCCATCGTCGCGGCACAAACACCCAATCAAGTGTTGCAAATATGCGGCCCCCGTGCCCGCGATTCTGCAGCCCCGCCCCACAACGTCACGCGGCAACCGATGCCGGCACCCCGCGATCGCGGCCGCGGCGCGACGACGCAGCGCCCGGAGATATCAGCATTTTTCTGATCGGGACCAATAACAGGCTGAGATGCGCGCGGGCGCGGCGCACGCGCTCCGGGGGCGCCGGGTGGCGACGTTTCCGGTTCGCGTCACGCACCGGACCGTCCGGAGCGGCCGTGTCGCAGCGGGGTGTCGGGTATCGGCGGCCGTCGCGTCAGACGCCGACGCGCCAGCCCTCGCGATAGGTCTTGCTCACGAACTCGTTGGCCTCGGGAACATTGGTGATACGCATGTTCGGACCGTCCCAGTCAAGCCGGCGGCCGACCCGCAGGGCGACGTTGCCGAGGAGAATGGTCTCGCTCATGGGGCCGGCGTAATGGAAGTTCGACTTCGGGTAGTCGATCGACTTCTCGCCGCGGGCGGCCATGACCCACTCCTTGTAGTGACCGGGCGAGCGCTCGAGCATCTCGGGCGGCTTGCCGATCTCCTTCATCCTGGCATGGGGCACGATGCGCGGCGAGTTGCCGTAATCGCCGGAGACCACCATGGTCGCCTTGGTGCCGCGGAAGATATTGCCCTTGCGCGGCAGGTAGCGTTCGTACTCCAAGTCAGGCGGCGTCTGTGGCCGCAGCCCACCGTCGTACCAGTAGCAATCAAAGCCGGGGCGCCAGGTGTTGGGCGGGAAGGTCCACTTGATCACGCTGGCAGTGGGGAAGGACTCGTCGTTGGTCTCGGTTTGGGCGATGGGCTCGATGCTGGTGGCATGGCCGGGCTCGAGGGCCCAGAAGATGCCGTCCATCGTGTGGCAGGCCATGTCGCCGAGCGCGCCGGCACCGAAATCCCACCAGCCGCGCCAGGCGAACGGATGGTACGTGTCCTTCTTGTAGGGCCGCTCGGGGGCCGGGCCGAGCCAGACGTCCCAATCGAGGCGGCCGGGCACCTCGTCGGTTTCCTCGGGTCGTCCCATGCCCTGCGGCCAGATCGGACGATCGGTCCAGGTGTGCACCTCGTAGATGTCCCCGAGCGCACCACTGCGAATCCACTCGTAAACGATGCGCCAGCCCTCGCCGGCGTGGCCCTGGTTGCCCATCTGCGTGGCGACGTTGTAGCGCTTGGCGGCCAGCGTGAGCTGGCGGGCCTCCCACGGCGTGTGCGTCAGCGGCTTCTGCGTATAGACGTGCTTGCCAAGCTGCATGGCAATGATCGTCGCCGGGTAGTGATGGTGGTCAGGCGTGCCGATCATGACCGCGTCGAAGTTCTTGTGCTCCTTGTCGAACATGGCGCGGTAGTCCTGGTAGGCCTTGGCGCGGGGGAAGCGCTCGGCGGCCTCCTTCCAGCGCTCGGTATCGACGTCGCAGTAGCAGGGGCAGTCAACGGCCTCGTCCTCGGTGGCCTTGATGTGGGTACTGCCCATGCCACCAGTGGCGATGTAAGCGATGCGCAGTTTCTGGCGGCGTGGCGCGAAGACCATGCGCGGCTCGTGGCGGGTCTGCAGGCCGCGCGGCCGGCCGGTGCTGGCGCAGCCGCCGATCGTGGCCAGGGCCAGGCCGCTGGCGGCCGCCCCTTTGAGAAAAGCGCGTCGGGTGGTGGATTGCTCGTCGTTCATGGGTGATCTCAACTACCTGGGTAAGCAAGGATGTCGTCGCGAGCGGTAAGGGTACCGCGCCGGCGCCCGATCTCCAAGCCGGGGGGCCCACACGTTATACTGAGGGTTTCGTTCCGAGAGGCACCGTCGAGAGTCTGGCATGCGTACAGCCGAGAAAAGCGATTTAGTGCGGCCGGCCCACGCGGACGAGCCGACCAGCGGGCACAACTGGCGGCTGGGGCGCTTCCCGAACCTGATGCCGCACCGCATCCAGGAACTGCTGCTGGTGGCCAGCCCGTACGACTCATTCATCCTGGAGGAAGACGGGCTGCTGACGGAGATGGTCTATTCGGAGTACCAGGACCTGGGCCTGACGCATTCGCCGAACATCACGCGGGTGTCGACCGGCGAGGAGGCACTGGCGGCGATCCGGTCGCGGCGCTTCGACCTGATCATCACGATGCTGCGGCTGGGGGACATGGACATCGCCGCTTTCGGGCAGGCGGTGCGCGACATCAACCCGCAGCTGCCGGTGGTGCTGCTGATCGCCAACGAGTGGGACCTGCGCCGCGTGCAGCAACGCGGTAGCGGGCTGAACGTCAACAACGCGTACGTGTGGCACGGCGACGCGACCCTGTTCCTGGCGATCATCAAGGCGCTGGAGGACCGTGCCAACGCCGAACACGACACGCGGGTCGGTGACGTCGGCGTGATCATCCTGGTCGAGGACTCGGTGCGGTTCCGCTCGTCCATTCTGCCGATCATCTACAGCCAGCTCGTCAAGCAGACCCGCGCGGTCATGGCCGACGGGCTGAACCACATGGACAAGCTGCTGCGCATGCGGGCGCGGCCGAAGGTGCTGATCGCCGAGACGTACGAAGAGGGCATGGAGCTGTACCAGCGGTTCCGCAAGCAGCTGTTCGGGGTCATTGCGGATGTGTCGTTTCCGCGTGGCGGCGCGCAGGACCTCAGTGCTGGCATCACGTTCATCCGGCACGTCAAGCTGGATCTGCCGGACGTGCCGGCGCTGCTGCAATCGTCGGACGCGAGCAACGGGCGCCTGGCGGAGCAGATCGGAGCGCGTTTCCTGCACAAGCGCTCGGCGACGTTGCTGCAGGACGTGCGGAACTTCATGCTGGACAACTTCGGTTTCGGTGACTTCGTGTTTCGCATGCCGGACATGCGCGAGGTGGCGCGGGCGGCGGACCTGCGGTCGATGGCCGAGGTGCTGCGGCACGTACCGCTGGAGTCGATCGAGTACCACGCGCGACGCAACCACTTCTCGAACTGGCTGCGGGCCCGCACCGAGTTCGCCCTGGCGCGCCGGATCCGCCCGCGGCGGGTCAGCGAGTTCGGCGAGCTGGCCGAGCTGCGCCGCTACCTCATCCGCGGCATCAACGAGGCGCTCCGGCTCAACCGGCGCGGGGTGGTCGAGGACTTCTCGCGCGAGCGGTTCGACGAGGGGGCGGGCGTGGCGCGGGTCCGCGGCGGCTCGCTCGGCGGCAAGGCACGCGGCCTGGCGTTCGTCGACGCGTTGCTGGCCCGGGCGAACCTCGACGAGGAGTTTCCCGGTGTGCAGGTCTACGTGCCGCGGTCGCTGGTGATCGGCACCGACGTCTTTGACGAATTCCTCGACCGCAACCGGATCCGGCTCAGCGCGGTGTGCACCAGCGACGACCAGTGGAACCGCAAGACGTTCCTGGCGGCCAAGCTGCCGGCGGACGTGATCGTCCACCTGCGCTCGTTCCTGGATATCGTGCGGACGCCGATCGCGGTGCGCTCGTCGAGCCTGCTGGAGGACTCGCAGTATCATCCGTTCGCCGGCGTGTACGCGACGCACATGCTGGCGAACAACCACCCGGACGATCATGTGCGCCTGACGCAGGTGCTGGATGCGATTCGGCTGGTGTATGCCTCGACCTATTCCAGTGCCGCCCGGCGCTATCTCGAAGCGACGCCGCACCGCATCGAAGAGGAACGCATGGCCGTCATCCTCCAGCCGATCGTGGGGGCGCGGCGCGGCGATGTGTACTACCCGCATTTCTCCGGGGTGGCGCGATCGTACAACTACTACCCCTTCGAGCCGATGAAGCCCGACGACGGGGTCGCGAACGTCGCCCTGGGCCTGGGCAAGACGGTCGTCGACGGCGGGCAGGCGCTGCGCTTCTGCCCGGCGTATCCCGGGATCCTGCCACAGATGAGCGACGGTGAGGCGTTCCTGAATCAGTCGCAGCGGCGGTTCTACGCGGTCGACGTCGGCGACGAGAATGCGGTGTTCAACGTCGAGACCGACGGCTGCCTCGTGCAGCGCGACCTGGAAGAGGCCGAGGCGCACGGCACGCTGCACCTGCTGGGCTCGGTGTGGTCGCCGGACAACCAGGCGTACTACGACGGCATCCACCGCGCGGGGGTCCGGGTGGTGTCCTTTGCCCACGTGCTCAAGAACAACGCGTTTCCGCTGGCACCGCTGCTGCAGCGCCTGCTGGAGATCGGGCGGGCCGGCCTGAACGGCCCGGTCGAGATCGAGTTCGCCGCGAACCTGGATACCGAGCCGCGCACCTTCGCCGTGCTCCAGATCCGCCCGACCGGGACCTGGGCCGAGACAGAGCCGGTGCGGCTCGATCAGCTACCCCACAAGGACCAGCTTTGCCACAGCGTGCAGGCGCTGGGCAACGGGGTGATTCCCGACATCCGCGACGTGGTCTACGTCAAGCCGCGCGAGTTCGACGCGATTCACACCCCGGCCATGGCCGAGCAGATCGGCGAGATCAACGACAGGCTGCTGGCCGAGAGCCGGCCGTACGTCCTGATCGGGCCCGGCCGCTGGGGCTCCTCGCATCACTCGCTGGGAATCCCGGTGGCGTGGGATCAGATCTGTGCGGCGCGCGTGCTGGTCGAGACGACGCTGGACGACTTCCTCGTCGAGCCGTCACAGGGGAGCCATTTCTTCCAGAACCTGACGGCGTTCGGCATCGCCTACATGGCGGTCAACCCGCATTCGCACCAGGGCTTCGTCGACTGGGACTGGCTCGATCGCAAGGCCGCCCGGCACGAGACCGAGTTCGTCCGCCACGTTCGCCTGCGGCATCCGATCGAGGCGCAGGTGGACGGCGAGCGCTCGGAGGGTGTGGTGATGAAGAAGGCCCGACACCACGGGCGCTGAGAATGCGTTCAGGGGGCGGCGGGGGTCGGCTGCGTCGCGGGCTGCGTCGCGGGCTGCGTCATCGCAGCGACGTTGCGCGTGACGATCGGGGCGGCGAGCTCGAGCGAGCGGACGCGCCAGTGATCTGCCTTGTCCCGGATGCAGCGAATCCGGATCGAGGCCTCGTCATCGGGGCCGCGGGCCGGAACGACCACCATGCGTCGGGCAGCATCGTCCGACGGCAGCACATGCATGTCCGCAAGGGCAATGCCGTCGGCGTAGTAGTTGATCATCGCCAGCCAGCTTTCGACCTGGTTGCGCACCGCCTCGGTCGCGTCCTTGCCGCCTTCGCCGAAGAGCGAGCGATGGTACTGGGCGATCGCGTCGTGGGCGGCAATGTGCCACTGGATCTGATCGACGGCCGCGTTGGCCGCGGCGGTGTCGCGGGCGGCGGTGGCCGCCAGGCTTGCCTGCGCGAGGCCGAAGAAGCTGCGGACGGCGGCCGCGGGCGAGGTCAGCTCGATCTCGGCAGACGCGGGCGGCGGCGCGGGCGCCGGTTCCGCACAACCGACCAGACCAAGCACGAGGAGCAACGTCAAGCTGCCGAGCGTCGCGATCCGCGTCATGCTGACCCTCCGTTTCGCATCAACCCAGTGAGCCCGCATCGAGCTTGGCAAACAGGATCCGGGGTTCACCCAGCGGGGCGCCGGTCTGCGGTGCCGCCGGTGGGCCCCAGCGGATCGTCTCGTCCGCGATACTGAGCATCCCGAGAACCCGCCGGGCGGCGCCGGGCATGAATGGGCTCATCATAATCGCCAGGTAGTGCACCGCATGGATGCACGTCGCGATCGTCGCCGCACAATCCGCCATGTCCGCCTTGCGCGAGGCCCACGGGGCGCGCTCGCTGAAATACTCGTTGCAGCGGCGGGCGTAGGCCATCATCTCTTCGAGCGCCGCGCGGAAGTGGTAGCCGTCCAGGGCGGCGGCGACCTTGTCGAGGGCCTCGTCGCCGGCCGCGAGATGCGCCCGGTCGACCTCCGTGCGGGCCGCGGCATCCGGCACCTTGCGCTCGAAGTACTTGTCCGCGAACGTCAGCGAGCGATTGACGAAGTTGCCGAGGGCCGCGACGAGCTCGGCGTTGTTGCGGTTGACGAACTCATCCGGATCGAACGCGGTCCGCGCGGTCTCAGGCGCCTGCGAGGTCAGGTAGAAGCGCAGCGCATCGGGGTCGAACCCCTTCTTGACGTACTCCTCGATCCAGACCGGGGCATCGGCGGCGGTCGAGCTCTTGGAGATCTTGACCGTCTCACCGCCGACCTTCTGGTTGAGGTAGTTGTTCGCGACGACGGCGTGGGGCAGCTGGTGCCGGCCGTCGGCCATGAGCATCGCCGGCCAGGTCAGCGCGTGGAACACGGTGTTGTCTTCGCCGATGAAGTGCACGATCTTCGTGTCGGGATCGGACCACCACTTGTCATAATTCTGCCAGCCACCCTCGTGCTCTTCGCAATACTTCGCGGTGAAGGACATGTAGCCGATGGGCGCATCGAACCAGACGTAAAGCACCTTGCCCTGGGCGTCCTCGTCATCGAGCGGCACGGGCACGCCCCACTGGATGTCGCGCGTCATGGAACGCTCGGGCAGGCCCTGCTTGATCTGCCCGAGGGCGAAGTTCAGCACGCCGGGGCGCCACTGGCCGCGCTTGGACTCGAGCCACTCCTGCAGGGGTTGGGCGAAGCTGTCGAGCTGCAGGTACCAGTGGGTCGTCTCGCGGACCTCGGCCTTCTCGTTGGTGATCACGCTGATGGGGTCCTTGAGCAGCAGCGGCTCGATCATGTTGCCGCAGTTCTCGCACTGGTCGCCGGTGGCGCGCTCGAAGCTGCAGAAGTAGCACGTGCCACGGACGAAGCGATCGGGCAGGAAGCGCTGTGCCTGGGGGTCGTAGAGCTGCTTGTTGCGGATCTTCTTGAAGTAGCCCTTCTCGTGGATGCGGAGGAAGAACTCTTGGCTGAAGCGCTCGTGCAGCGCGACGAAATCCGGCTGGTGCGTGCCGCCGTAGATGTCGAAATCGATGCCCAGGCCCGCGAAGTCGTCCCGCTGCCGGGCGTGGAAATGGGTGGAGATTTCCTGGGGGGTCTTGTGCTCAGCCAGCGCCGAAATCTCGATGGCGACGCCATTGTCATCACTGCCGCAGATGAAACGGACGTCGTGACCGCGCGCGCGGAGATAACGGACGTAGGTGTCCGCCGGCAAGTAGGCACCGGCGATGTGCCCGACATGCAGGCGGTTGTTGGAATAGGGCAAGGCGGCGGTGACGAGAAAGCGGTCGGCCATTGTGGGCAAGCTCCGTCGCGAGGCGGCTTACGTCAAAACGCGGATGGTACGAAGAGCGGCGGAGGCCCGCAACGGCCACGTGCTCGGGCGCGCGTCGGGCGCAAAACGAGGCGGCGTGCAAACCGGGCCACATTGGGGCAGGTCGGCACGCCGCTCACGCAGGTCGCTCTGGTGAGCAACCTTGTGCAGTTTGGGGTGTTCTTACGCAGCCTGGAAGAGGGTTCCGCCAGTGAGAAGCAGAAGAGCCAGACCGCCAAAAATCAACCAAATCCACCAGTTGCTCATGTGTTTACTCCGTAACGCATTAAACAACCACTCGCTTTGGCCTCCGCCGCGCCGGTCGGAGTGCTACCGAAACGATTCCGCGGGGCATTTTGAACAGGTGAACTGGGGCCGTCAAGCCCGTGGTGGGCGGGTTTTTCACAATTTTCGCGGCTGCGCGTGGGCACCGATCCCCCTGAAAACAGGAGCGCAACCGCGCACGAAATACATCACTGCAGCTGCGCTACCACCGCCTTGGCCTGTTCGGGGTCGCCGGCGAAGTCCTCCGGCAGCGGCAGGACGCGCAGCGCTGCAATCCGCCGCCCCGCGGTGCCGGCCGCCTCACGGATCGCACGCCGCAAACGCCCCTCGCTGGTGCCGCGATGGTTGACCGACAGGTGAAGCAGTCCGCCGGGGTCGAGCAGCGACACCGCTCCCTGCACCAGCTGCTCGAGGTCTTCCGTGAGCACGAACGTTCGCCGCGGACGCTTCATCCGGGCGAACGTGGGTGGGTCGAGGATGACCAGGTCGAAGCGGTGGCCCTGGCGCGCGGCGCGCTTGTAGTAATCGAAGACGTCGGAGCAGATGAAGCGGTGCGGTTCCAGCGGGAGGTCGTTGGCGGCAAAGTTCCGCTTGCCCCACTCGAGGTACTTGCGCGAGATGTCGACGCTCACGGTGCCGGCCGCGCCAGCCAGGCCCGCGACCACGCTGAACGCACAGGTGTACGCGAAGGTGTTCAGCACGCGCCGCCCCGCCGCCGCCGTGCGCACGTGCGCCCGCTGGTGCCGATGATCGAGGAACAGGCCGGTGGCGTAACCGTCATACGGGTGCACAAGGTAGGTGGCACCGGCCTCGCGGGCGACGATCTCGGCCGCGCTCGGGGCGCCCGCCCAGGGCGTCGGATCGTTGTGCAGCCGGTCGAGGTCACGCGGCGCGAAGCTGCGGTCCTTGGGAAAGAGCTTGCGATAGACCGCGGTCGCGCCGACCCGGTCGGCGGCGTGCTGGCAGAGGGCGCGGGCGGCGTCTTCAGTGATCGTGAGCCGACCCAGGTGGAGCTGGGCGATGAGCACCGGCCCGAGCTTCTCGATGACGAGGCCGTCGATGCCGTCACCGCGGCCGTTGCAGAGCCGGGCGACGTCGGTATCGGGGTCGGCCAGCAGGGCCTCACGTGCCGCCAGTGCCCGATCAATCGCCTTCATGTCCTCGGGAGTAGGCGCGCTGCGCTCAGCCACGATCGACGCGCAGTACGTGATAGTGTTTCTTGCCCTTGCGGAGGATGATGAAATCGCCCGGGAGCAGGTCGCTCGCGGACAACACGTAATCCGCGTCGCGTACCGGCACGTTGTTCACCGACAGCCCGCCCTGGGGCAGGTCCTTGCGGGACCGGCCGCGCGACGGGTAGAGCCCCACCTGCTCATCGGCCACCACCGCGACCAGCCCGGCCTCTGGGGTACCCAGCCTTTCGGCGGGGAACGAACTGGTCGGGGCGCCGTGGAACGCCTCGCGCAGCTCTTGTGCGGAGAGCTCACGGTAGTCCGCGTCCTTGCTGAACAGCACCTCGGTGGCACGTTGGGCCCGGGCGAGTGCGTCGGCCCCGTGCAGCATGCGCGTCACTTCCACGGCCAGGACGCGCTGTGCCTCGCGGCGTTCGGGGGCCTCCTCGACGGTACGGGCCAGCGCCGCGATCTGATCGACCGGGAGCAGCGTGAAGATGTTGAGGTACTTGATCACATCCGCATCGGCGGCGTTGAGCCAGAACTGGTAGAACTGGTACGGGCTGGTGCGGTTCGGGTCGAGCCAGACGTTCCCAGCCTCGGTCTTGCCAAACTTGGTGCCGTCGGCCTGGGTGATCAGCGGCACGGTGAGAGCGTAGGCCTCGTCGTTGCGCAAGCGGCGGATGAGGTCGGCCCCGGAGACGATGTTGCCCCACTGGTCGCTGCCGCCGAGCTGGAGCCGGCAGCCAAAGCGATCGTACAGGGCGAGGTAGTCGTACGACTGGAGCAGCATGTAGCTGAACTCGGTGTAAGACAGGCCGGCCTCGCGCGTCTCCAGCCGCATGCGAACTGAGTCGCGCACGATCATCTGGTTGACCGAGAAGTACTTGCCGATGTCGCGGAGGAACTCCAGCAGCCGGATCTCACCCAGCCAGTCAGCGTTGTTGACGACGACGGCGGCGTTGGCCCCATCGGAATCGAGGAATTGCTCGATCTGCCTGCGGACGCCGGCCACGTTGCGGTTGACCCGTTCGGTGTCGATGAGCTCGCGCTCCTCGCTCTTGCCGCTGGGGTCGCCGATCAGGCCGGTGCCGCCGCCGACCAGTGCGATCGGCCGGTGGCCGGCCCGCTGGTAGCGCAGGAGCTGGGTCAGCGGGACGAGATTGCCCACGCCCAGGCTGTCGGCGGTGGGATCAAAGCCGGCATAGGCGTAGGCCGGCCCCTCCGCCAGGTAGCGCGCGACGTCGGGGGAAGAGACCTGGTGCACCAGACCGCGCTGCTGCATGTCTTGGAGGAAATCACTGTTCATAGAACCGTGATTGTAACGTCTGCGGCGAGTAGACGCACCCGGGCGTGGCCGGGGTCGCGCCCGCCGCGGCGTGTATCGGTTTTCTCGGGCGTTGCGGCGGCGCAACATCCGCCCGTCCGCGTTGCGCACGGACGCAACATTGGCCGAGGGTGACATCTTATTGGCCGGCCGGTGGACCAGTGGGCGGCATTCAGGCCGGCACACACCGGTCCGATGAAAAGCACGCACTCACCGCCACTTGGAGTACGTGCGGTTATGACGTTGGACTTGGACGAGTTGACGCAAGGTTGGGACTGCCCCGCCGGCGAGCTACGGGCCCGCCTGGTGGTGGGTCGCGACGGCCAGGAAGTGATCCAGGTGCGTCTCGACCTGGGCGTGATGCAGATGTACCTCGACAGCCGGCCGGACGGGCAGCGGTATCATGGCCTGCCGTCGGCGCGGGAGTACATCGAGCACGAGCTGCGGGTTGGCGGCGATACGCTGATCCCGGCGGACTGGCAGGAACTGCAACGCGAGCTGCAGCAGACGAACTACCGGCGGCTGGCGTACTGCACGCTCGCCGAAGACGCGCTGGACGCGAATGACGCCGGCGCGACGCGGGTGTTCATCCGCGGGGCGCTGGCGGACATCGAGAGCTGCCACGCGTGCATGCAGTTGCTGGTGCAGGCGGGGGCGGACCACGGCGGCAGCAACTCGCTCAAGCCGACACTGGTGTTCGACAAGGCCCGGCTGCTGTCACAGCTGCGGGTGGTCGAGGGCCAGTTCGAGGCGGCGATCGAGCAGGCCGAAGCGGGGGCGCTGGCACTGGAAGAGCTGCTGGGCGAGCTGGGCTACGACGAGGAGCTGCGCGAGGAGGATCCGGGCGTCGGCTACCTGCGCGACCTGAGCCGGCAGTTGCGGATGGAATACGGTGTGACGCAGACGCTGCGCGAGCGGCTGGAGGACGCGCTGGATCGGGAGGACTTCGAGGCGGCAGCGCGGCTGCGTGACGCGATCCGGCAGCGCGAGGCGGACGAACTGACCGACGACGGTGGCCCCCCCACCGCGAGCGAAGAGGTTTAGCTTCCGCTGCGGCCCGTCCGGTCGTGACCGGCGCGGCGACAGCCGGCCGTGCGAGCGCAACCCGCACGGCCGACCGGCGCGCATGCCGGACTAGACCATTTCCTTGAGGCCCTTGAGCGGCCGGACCTTGACGACCTTGCGGGCGGGCTTGGCCTTGACCTTCATCATCTCGCCCGGACGGAAGGGATCGGGGCGGGTGTGGGCCTTGGTGGCGGGCTTCTTCTGCACGGTGATCTTCATCAGGCCGGGCACGGTGAACACGCCGGGACCACGGGTGAGGTCCTTCTTGATGAGGGTGCCGAGCTCGTCAAACACGCCGGCAACCTGTTTGCGGGTCAGGTCGTGTTTCTCGGCAATGTGGCCGAAGACTTCCGACTTGGTCCGCGCCTTGCCGCCCTTGACGGCCGCTTTCTTCTTCTTGGCCATTGCTGTTCTACCTCCCGGGGCTCGCGGGCACGGAATGTGTCCTGCCTGGACCCCAATGTGGAACTCACTGCCAGAAACCGTGGGAAGAAGCCGTGACGCTATGTTTGTCAGGGACCGCGTCCTGACGCTGCGAACTGAAACCACAGTCGATTTACGCTCCTTCCACGACTGCAAACGACCACGTTTGCCACTGGCCGCGTAGGCGTTCTTTTGCCACGACCCGGGCCTTTCGTCAAGGGGTTTTGCACGTGATAGGCCAGAAAATTCCCGTTTTTCAGGGAAATCCGAGACCCTACCCCCACAAACCCCCTGGATTCTAGTCCGAGACGACACGCCCCGGGGGACCATCGTCCCGGTTCACCGCGTCGATGCAGCGCCGCAGCAGCCCGCAACTCTTGCGATCGAAACGCATGCGCAGCCGCGGCATCTCGGGCAATTCGCCGTTCTCGGCGTCCATGATGCGGCACTGCTCGATCCGCCCCGCGATCAGCATCTCGCCGAACTCGTCATTGAGCCGCGCCAGGGTCGCATCGGAGATCGGCCGCTCCAGCCGCAGCACCAGGTCGTCCCCCACGTACCGCATCGAGTGATACAGCCGGTAGAACTGCACCACTTCGCGCACGGCGTCGTCGGCGTCGTCGGTGATGTAGATCAGGTCCATGTCCTGCTCGCTGATCATGCCGGTGGCGAGCAGCTCGGCGGCGACGTAGTCGCGCCAGCGTTGCCAGTAGGTGCCGCCGGGCCGCTCGACCATGACGATCGGGATCAGCGGCGCCTTGCCGGTCTGGATGAGGGTCAGGGCCTCGAAACCCTCATCCTGCGTGCCGAACCCGCCCGGAAACAGAACGACCGACGAGGCTTCCTTCATGAACATCAGCTTGCGGGTGAAGAAGTAGCGGAAGTTCACCAGCTTGCTGTCGTCGGCGATGATGGTATTGGTCTTCTGCTCGAACGGCAGCCGGATGGCGACGCCGAAACTGGCCTCGCGTCCCGCCCCGCCGTGGCCGGCCTTCATGATGCCGTCGCCGGCGCCGGTAATGACCATCCAGCCTTCCTCGCACATCCGGCGGGCGAAGAGCTTGGCCTGGAGATAATCGTCGTGGTCCTCGGCGGTCCGGCTGGAGCCGAAGATGCTGACCTTGCGTACGTCCTTGTAGGGCGCGAACACCTTGAGCGCGTAGCGCAGTTCGGCGACCGCCTTGGCGAGGAGCTTGACGTCGCCGCGGTCCGCCTGGTCGACTGCGAGCCGGCAGAGGGTGACGAGAAGATCCTCGAAAAGATCCTGGTTACCGCCTTGTAAGAACTTGTCCGCGAAGTCCCGGATGGCTCGGGATCGCTCGCGGCGACGTTGTTCGGCAAGCTCCGTTTCGGTTGACACTTCCGTTCAGTCTCCTGTCTGTCGCCGTTGGCACCGCGCAGCGCGGCGCTTCGGGTAAGTGTATCACACTTGGATCACGATGGGGAAATCGGCCGCTGCCGCGATTGACGCTTCCGGAGGCACTCCGTAGCATAAGTGGTTTACGGGCAGAAAGCTAACGTTCTTTCTTTCGGCAAGTGTGCATATTTATATGAACGCCGACACGCTCGCAAAGCTTGCGATCTACTTGTACCTGGGGGTTCTGACGCTGATCTGCGTCTACGGTGCCCACCGTTACTTCCTGCTCATGCTCTACTATCGCGTGCGCCGCCGGGCCCTCGCCCCCCGCGAGCGGTTCAGCGAACTGCCACCGGTGACAGTCCAGCTACCGATGTTCAACGAGCAGTACGTCGCCGAGCGGATCATCGAGAATGCCTGCCGGATCGACTACCCGGCCGACCGGCTCCAGATCCAGGTGCTGGACGACTCGACGGACGGGACGCGGCAGATCGCTCGGGACACGGTGGAGCGCATGCGGACCGCCGGCCACAACATCGAGTACCTGCACCGCACTGACCGCACGGGGTACAAGGCCGGTGCGCTCGAGGCCGGCACGAGAACCGCCACCGGCGAGCTCATCGCGATCTTCGATTCCGACTTCGTGCCCCCGCCGAGCATCCTCCAGGACACCATCCACCACTTCACCGACGAGCAGGTGGGCATGGTGCAGTCGCGCTGGGAGCACCTCAACCGCGATCTCTCGCTGCTGACCCAGGCCCAGGCGATTCTGCTCGACGGCCATTTCATGATCGAGCACACCGCGCGCAACCGCAGCGGCCGCTTCATGAGCTTCAACGGCACCGCGGGTATCTGGCGCAAGGCTGCGATCACGGACGCCGGCGGCTGGCAGCACGACACCCTCACCGAGGACCTCGACCTGTCGTACCGGGCGCAGCTGCGCGGGTGGAAGTTCGTGTTTCTGCCGAACCTGACCTCCCCGGCCGAATTGCCGCCCGAGATGAACGCCTTCAAGGCCCAGCAGCATCGCTGGACCAAGGGTGGGGCCCAGACCTGCATCAAGCTGCTGCCCAAGGTGCTGTTCAGCAAGGCCCCCTGGCCGGTCAAGGCCGAGGCCTTCTTCCACCTGACCAGTGGCGTGGTCTACGTGATGGTGGTGCTGCTGAGCATCCTGATCGGCCCGGCCCTGATCGCCAAGCTGACCCTGACCAAGCCGCAGTCCTCGTGGGTGCTCTGGTATGAGCTGCTGTTGTTCGTGATCGGATTCGGCTCGACCACCCTGTTCTACATCGTCAGCCAGCAGCAACTGCTGCGCGGCTGGTGGTACGGCATCCGCTTCGTGCCCGCCCTGATGGCGGTCGGTATCGGCATCGCCTTCAACAACGCCCTGGCGGCACTGGACGGCTTCTTCGGCAAGACCGGCGAGTTCGTCCGCACACCCAAGTTCGGCGACACCGTCCGCCGGCACGGCGACCTGCTCTCGCGGCTGGGCGGGCTGGAGCTCAAGCGCAACTGGAAAGCCTGGGCGGAGCTCGGGATGGCGCTTTATCTGACGGCCTGCGCCGCGGCCCTGTTCTTCTTCGACAACTGGTTCCAGCGGGTCTCGATGGCGCTGCCCTTCCTGGTGATCTTCATCGCGGGCTATTTCTACATCGCCTATCAGACCTTCTACGCGCACTGGCTGGCGCGGCGGCCGGCGGTCGCCTGACCGCCACTCGGCGCTCATGCCTTTTTCCCCTTGCGGCCGCTGATTATCGCCCCACGGCGCGCGGACCGGGGCCGATGCGGGACGACCACACGGTCTTGCCGCAGTCGTGAGGGTCATTAGCCGAAACAAGCGTATCGGGGGCACTGTTGCCAAGACCGTGACCGGCCTCGGCACGGCCACTGTCGCGTGTTCGAATTGGGAAGCCATGGAGAGCGTTCAGGCGAGCCAAGAGACGCAACGGCCACCTGCCCTGTTCCCGGTGGATATCTACGCCATCGACGAGCACACGCTCGAAATGGACCTCTACTTGCAGTCCTCCCAGGAAGCGGTACCAGTCCTGTATCGGGCGGTCGGTGTCGATTTCACCCATGAGGACCGGCGGCGCCTGGCGGAGCAGGGCGTCATGTTCCTCTACGTCCCGACCGAGCAGCACCATGCTTATCGGGCGGTGGTGACCCGCAAGCTCGACGCGGTCTTCTCGGATCCGAGCATCGCGCTCGCCGAGCGCTCGCGCACAATCCGGACGGCCTGCGCCAAGATGGTGGAAGACGTGATGCGCTTCCCGCGCCAGCCGGAAACCATCGACCTGGTCTCGGACATCAGCCGCGTCTTCTCGCAGTGGCTCAACGCCGAGAACGGCGAGTTCAGCTACCTGCTCGACATGTCGGCACACGATTACTACACGGCGACCCACATGGTCAACGTGGGTATCGGCTGTGGTCTGCTCGGCGCCCGGATCGCGCCCAAAGACAGGACCTTCCAGGCGGAGCTGATCCAGGGGGCGTTGCTGCACGACATCGGCAAGCGCCACATCCCGGATTACATCATCAACAAGCCCGGGCAGCTCGAACCGGAAGAATGGAAGCAGATCCAGCGGCATCCCGTGGACGGCTACGAGTTCCTCAAGACGAATCCACGGGTCGCGCAGGCCGCCCTCGAGATGGTGCGCGATCATCACGAGCGACCCGATGGCAAGGGCTACGCCACGGGCCTGCGCGAAGAGAACCTGAGCCTCGCGGCCCGCATCTGCAGCGTGGTCGACGCCTACGAGGCGATCACGTCGGCTCGCCCCTACCGCGGCCCGATTCCGCCGTTGGAATCGCTGAAAATCATGGCCGAGGGCAGCGGCACGCAATTCGACCCCGACGTGCTGGCGATGTGGAACATGGTCGTCCGGCGACTGCTCGACGAGGACCCCGAGCGGACCGATGTCGTCTCCCTGCCGCCGGGCGAGCTGAACCTCGAGCAACTCACGAAGCAGCCGCCGGTCGCCGCAAACACCGCCCTGCCGGAGCGCGGCGGCAACGGCGTCGGCGGAGCGGAGCTGCGCCGACACAAGCGCTACAAGAGTTCGGCGCTGGTGCGGGTGCAGTTCGTCAAGCAGGGCAAGCCCTACCCGATTCCGCCCGGCACCTGGACCACCTTCCAGCTCCGTGACATCAGCCGCGGTGGGATGAAAGTCCTCACGCTCTGGCCCCTGACCCTCAACGACCTGCTGCTGGTCGAGCTCCCCGGCAACAACGGGGACTGCATGCGGCGGCGGGCCCGGGTCGTGCGGGTGCGGCAGGATCGCCACGGGGAATGGACCGCCGGCCTGCAATTCGTCGCCGACGCCTGAGCCAAGGCCCCCGCCGGCGCATCTGCGGCGCAAGTCCCCCACTGGTAAGATGATAGACCCCGCGCGTCACTGCGAAACGTGACCGAGCGCGCACCAAGCCACGCCGTTGAACGCGGGATTTTGCCCGCGACCCCGGAACCATTGCGCGGCGCAGACGTCCTAACCCATGTATATTCCTGCAGGCCGCGAATCGCGTAACTCGGCCGCAGCCGTTCACAACCGAGGGAATCACCATGCTTCGGCGCCCCACCGCTCGCGTCGTCGGCCCGCTCCTGGTCGGCGTCCTGCTCACGTTGGCCCTCCCGGCCTGGTCCGCTGAAAGCCCGGCGACGCGCCCCGCCGCCGAGCCGCCCAATCCGCCGCGCGAGCAGACGGTTTACATCCCGTATGAGCAGCTGCGCGCGGTCTTCGAGCAGGAGGGCCGCGGGGTGTTTCTGCCGTATGAGCAGTTTCGCCGTTTGTGGGACGCCGCCCGCGCGGCCGAGCAGGCGCCACCGCAAGTCGGGCCCCCGGTCGGGGTGCTGATCACGGAGATCCTCAGCGCGGCCACCGTGCAGGCCGACGTGGTGCGGGTCCGGGCCACGCTGCGGATCGAGTTGCTGCAGCGCGGCTGGCACCAGGTCCCCCTGCGGCTGCACGACGCCGCGATCACGGCGGCCACGATCGAGGAAGCTCCGGCGCGAATCGTGAGCGACGACCAGGGCGGCAGTTACCTGCTGATCGAGCACGACGAAGACACCACGCGCGAAATCGAGCTCGTGCTCGAGTTCGCCAAGGCGTTCAACAAGTCGCCCGGCCGCAACAGCGTGTCGTTCGCCGCCCCACAGGCACCGGTCAGCCGCTGGAAGGTCACCGTGCCGCAGGCCGGCGTGACGGTGAATGTCTACCCGCTGCTGGCCGCGACCGAGGTGCCCGCCGCCACGGAGACGGATACGCCGGAACACACCGAGGTGCTGGCGTTCGTCGGGGCGGCACCCGAGGTGCGTATCGACTGGACGCCACGGGCGGAGGGGGCCATGGGCCTCAAGCCGCTGGTATCGGTGCGTACGACGCAGGAATTGTGGATCGGCGAGGGTGTGGTGCGGACGCGCACGCAGCTCGCTTACGACATCAGCCGCGCGGCGTTGGCGCAACTCGTGCTGCGTGTGCCGGCCGAGCAGAAGGTCGTCAACGTGTACGACGCGAACGTGCGGCAATGGTCGGTGACCGGCGACGAGGACGGGCAGCAGATCACGGTCGAGCTGTTCGAGCCGGCGCGTAACGCGCAGGGGCTGTTGGTCGAACTGGAGCAGTTCGCGGCCGAAGGGCAGCAGATGCGGACGGTCGCCGCCCCGGTCGTCGCGGCGCTCGACGTCAATCGCCAGCAGGGTGTGATCCTGGTCAGCGTCGCAGACGGCCTGCTTGCCGAACCCGTCGCGCGCAGCGGCCTGCTGCAGGTGGACGCGGCCGAGGTGCCACGGATGAACGCGCCGCCCGGCGGGACCCGGCCGGCCCTGGCTTACCGTTACGTCACGCTGCCGTTCACACTCCGCCTGCGGGTCGACAAGGTCCAGCCGCGCATCACGGCCGACACGCTGGTGGAGGCCCTCCTGGGACCGGGGCAACTCACGCTGAATCTCAACAGCATCCTGCAAATCGAGAGGGCCGGCGTGTTCCAGCTCGTGGTGCAGGTGCCGCCGGACTTTCGCATCGGCCGCGTGACCGGCCTCGACCGCCCCGGCATCACGGGCGTCCAGGTCGCGGATCATCACCGCAACCCCGACGATCCTAACCACCTGTTCATAGACCTGCAGCGGCAGGCGCTCGGGCCCGTCGGGCTGCAGGTGCAGGTCTATCGCCAGTTGCGCGAGCCGGCCCTGCTCGAGCCGACGGGCGAGCAGCTCACCCTGCCGATCCCGGTGCCGCGCGTGGGCGGGGCCGCGGTCGAGCGTGAGACCGGCCATCTCGTCGTGTACGTGACGGAAAGCCTGCGCATCAATCCGGTCGACGTTGTCGGTCTGCGCAGCGTCGGTCCCGCTGAGGCCCGTGCCGGCAAGCTGACACAGTTCAACCACGAGGACATGGAGAAGATCGGCTTCACGACGATGGCCTTTGCCTTTGGCGAATCGGCCGCGTCGCTGAAGGTCGTGGCGGAGCGGCGCAAACCGCTGATTCATGTGCGCCAGCTGCTGGCGGTGCGCGTGGAGCCGGGCGTCGTGAAGTACCACGCCACGTTTGACTACGACGTTCGTTACAGCGCCGTGCCCAGGCTGCGTGTCGACATCCCGGCCGAGATCGCACCACGTATCCAGGTCGAGACCCCGAACGTCCGCGAGAGCATCATCAAGGATGCGGACCCGCCGCCGCCGGATGGTTACGTCGCCTGGGCGCTCCACGGGGAAGCAGTGCTCAAGGGCCGCGTGCAGATCGACCTGGCATGGGAGCGCGAGCTCGGCAAGCTGGACGTCGGGCAGCCGATCACGATCGACGTGCCGCACCTGCGACCGGCGGGGGCCGATCGCACCTGGGGGCAGGTCGCGCTGGCCAAGTCCGAAGGCATCGACATCCGGGCGATTGGCCGCGACGGCGAGGCGCGCCCGACCGGCCTGCGCCCGATCGACCCGCAGCACGATCTGCATAGCGGCGGGGGC
Organism: uncultured Planctomycetales bacterium; assembly: GCA_964448675.1. GTDB lineage: Bacteria > Planctomycetota > Phycisphaerae > UBA1845 > Fen-1342 > CAYUZU01. Next base: position 209,484 of record CAYUZU010000004.1, on the reverse strand, counting down.
ACCCTGCGCAGCGGCGGCGTGGCGCGCGCATTCGAGTTCTATGACGCGTGGCAGCTCGCAGTGAGCGCGACGCGGTACCAGCTCGAGCAGGTCAAGCACACGAGCGTCGAGCGGGCCCTGCTGCGCATGGTCGTGACCCGCAGCGAGCGACTGGCGGTCCAGGCGCTGTACCGGATGCGGAGTGCGCAGCAGCGTTTGGCGCTGCAGCTGCCCGCCGGCGTCGAGTTCGATGCGGACCCGTTGCGCATCGATGGCCAGCCGGTGGCGCTCGAACGCGGCCAGGAAGATACCTTCTTCGTCCCGCTGGTGGGGCGCGACCCGGAAACGCCGTTCGTGCTCGAGGTCCGCTACAGCCTGCCGGATTGCGGCTTGGCGCTGAGCGGGCCGGTCTTTCCGGCCGATCCCGCCGTGCAGAAGGTCTACCTGGTGGCGTATCTGCCTGAGGATTGGGCGCTGCTGGGTTGGCGCGGCCCGTGGGGGGACGAGTTGCGCTGGGACTGGGATGACCTCACGGGATACAGCGCGGCGCCGCGCCGCAGCGACGGCAGCCTGGCCAGCTGGGTCACCGAAGGAGTCGCGGTCAGCGGCGACCCGGTGCAGCGATTCCCGACCGACGGCCGGCCGTACCTGTTCTCGACGCTGCGGCCGCCACCGCCGCCAGCCGGCACGCTGGCGCTGATCACCGTCGACCAGACGCTGCTGCAGGTGCTGGCCGTCGGGGCGGTGGTCCTCGCGGGGCTGCTGTTGCTGCGGGCCGGGTCCCGTACGCGGCTGGTGGTCGTCGGCGCCGCGGCCACGGCGCTCATCCTCGCGGCTGTGTTCCTCCCGACCTTCGTGCGGCAGGTGCTGGATGGCGCGACCATCTCGGCGGGGGCCGTGGTGTTGATCCTGTGGCTCGTGCAGTACTTCGGCTGGACGCGGCCGCAGCGTCGCCGCGAAGCGCCCGCTGAGCCGCTGCCCCCGGCCGCGCCGGCCGAATCACCGGAGCCGCCGGAACCGCCGCCCGCACAGGCATCGAGCGACGCGCAGGCCAAGCCCGCAGAGGGAGACGACCATGCGTAAGCGTTGGATCTGCATCCTCGGAATCGCCCTGGCCGCGCACGGCCTCTGCTCAGCCGTAGAGATCGTGCCGCCCCACCGCGAGCTCTACGTCCCGTACGAGCAACTCGGCGCGCTGCTGGGTGGCGACAACGAGCGCGTGCTGTTGACGCGTGGCGAATACGACGCCCTGCTGGCAACGGCGGAACAAACGCCGGCGGCGCCGGCACCGCGCTCGGTCGTGCTGACCGCGGCCGCGTATGAGGCGGTGCTTCAGGGCGAGCGGGCGGTGATCCGCGGCACGCTCGCGCTGGAAGTGCTTGCCGAGGGACGCCACACCCTCGAGCTCGACTTCGCTGATGTCGGCCTGCGCCGCGCCACGCTCGACGGTGCCGGCGCCGCGATCGGGCGCGACCGCACCGGCGGCCTGGTGCTGTTTGTGCAGGGCAGCGGGCGGCATCAGCTCGAGGTCGAGCTCACCGCGCCCGTGCAGGCCACCGCCGCCCTGCAGTCGCTGCGCTTCGCCGCCCCCACCGCACCCGCAACGGCGCTGACGATGGCGGTCCCCGGCGACGTCGAGTTTCGGCGCGGGGCGGCCGTCATCGAGCGCCGCTTCGACGAGGCCGCCCAGCAGACGCGGTTTACCCTGCTGCCGCCCGCGGGGCCGGTCGAGCTCGTCATGACGCTGAACAACCGGCTGCTGCAGACGCGCCGCGTGGTAATCGCGCGGGCGGTGATCGTGGACGAAGTGACCCGGGCCTACGAGCAATTGCACGCGACGTTCTCGATGGCAATCCTGCATCGCCCGGTCTCACGCTTCCGCTTCGCGCTGCCGGACGGCTTCGATCTGACCGACGTCAACACGCCGTTGCTGTCGCACTGGGCAATCGACGACGCGACGGAACCCAGGACGCTCGAAGTCATTCTGCGCGAACCTACGAGCGACACCGTCGTGCTGACGCTGTCGGCCATCCGCACGCCGGCGCAACTGCAAACGTGGCAGATGCCCGCGCTGCGGCCGCTGGACGTCGCGGGCGAGACGACCGTGGTCGGCCTGCTCAGCGAGGCGTCGCTGGAGCTGCAGGCGCTGGACCAGGCCGGGCTGCTGCCGATCGACAACGACGTCATCGCCCAGGCCCTGCCGCCGACCATCTTCCAGACCGACCCCGGCGCGCCGGCGCTGCGCGTGCTGGCGGCGTACTACGCGCCCACCGGCATGCAGGGCCGGCGCATTGCCGCGCGCTTCGCCGCGCCGCAACCCCGAATCACGAGCCAGGTCAGCACGGTGCTGCTGGTGCAGGAAGAAGGCCTGACGTTGCAAGGCGGTATTCGCGTACAGCACGAAATCGAACCGCTGTTTGCCGTCGAGCTGCAACTGCCGGCCGCGTGGCATGTAAAGCGTGTCACGGACGCCGCCGGCGCCGCTTTGCCGTTCGACGTGCAGCCCGCCGGCGAAGACGACGAGCACGCGATTCGCATCCGCATCCCCGCCGGCGTCCCCGCGGGCACCGCCTGCACGCTGCGGCTGCATGCGACGCGCACGCCGCCGGACTGGCTTTCGGCCTGGACGTCGCGCCAGGTGGCCGTGCCGGCCCTGCTTGTTGCGGGCAGTGAAGCGGAGGCGGGCACGCTGGCGGTGTTCGCCGGCCGCGACCTCGAGTTGCGTCCAGACGCCCTCGACGGGCTCACGCCGTTGAATCCGGCGGAGGCGTCGCAGCTCGGGCTGGCCGCACCGACCGCGCTGGAGGGAGCCCAGGCCTACCGCACCGCCGGCGCCGCGTTCACGGCGCGGTTCACGGTGGAGCGCCTGCAGCCGCAGATCACGGCCGAGGTGTACACCTTCATCCGGTTGCAGACCGACCTGCTGTCGGCCCACTGCGAGCTGGTCTACCAGATCGACCGGGCCCGCACGCGCGAGCTCTCGCTGCTGCTGCCGGCCGACACGCCGGAGAGCATCACGTTGCGGGCGCTGGGCAATACCCGCATCAAGGAATACGTCGGCGCACCGGCGGGCGAGCGGCGGCGCTGGACGGCGTTCCTCAGCAATGCGACGGACGGCACGGTGCGCCTGGCACTCGACTTCGAGCAGCGGCTCGGCGACGACGAGTCGCGCGAACTGAACCTGCCGATCGCGCTCGCTGACGGCGTCGACTACCAGGCCGGTTTCGTCGCCGTCGAGGGCAGTGCCGAGCTCGACCTCGAGCTCCTGGAACACCCACGGCCGGTGGACGTCGGCGAGCTGGCCAACGCCGAGTACCAGCCGGCCGCCACCACGACCGGCGGCCTGAGCGCATTCGGCTTCGTTGGCGACGACCCGCGCGTGCGGGTGCGCACGTCGCGGCCGGCACACTACGAGCTGCCGCCGGCGATCGTGCAACACGCGGGGCTGGTCACGCTGATCGCCGAAGCGGGCATCAGCCAGACCTCGGCCCACCTGAAGCTGCGCAGCAAGACGGGCTACGTCGCGATCGACCTGCCGCCGGGCTCCACGCTGTGGTCGATGGAGCTCGACGGCGCGCCGGCCCGGCCGCAACGCGCCGGCGAATACCTGCTGCTCAGCCTGACCGGCGCGTCGGACGCGTTGCGCGACCTGCACGTCGTGTACGAGACGCCGATTGATCCGGTGCGGTTCTATGACGACGTGTCGCTCCCGGCCCTGCGGCTACTGCTGCCCGGGACGCAGGAGGGCGACCCCGTCACCATCCCCATCGCCGACGTGTCGTGGCAGGTGCACCTGCCGACCGGCGTGCGGATCGTCCGCAACGTCGGCAGTCTCACCGGCAACATCGACACCACCCCCGAGCCGGCGGCCTGGACGGTCGCGCAGTACCTCTACCGGCTGGCGGGCGGCGTAAACCTCTTCTACGGCGGGTTGCTGCCGAGCCTGAGCCGGGCGCGCGAGATCAGCAAACGTGCCAGCCGGGCGGTCGACGCACTCGAATCCGGTGCGCAGTACTATGCCAGCACGCAGCCATCGTCCGCACGCCGCCCCGCCGATGAGCTGATCGCGTTCAACGCCGCACCGGAGGAACCGGAGAGCAGCCCGCGCGGCCGCGGTGGCGGGATTTCGAGGAAACTCGAGTCAGAGCGCTATGCCTCGTGGGCGCTGGAAGGCATGCGCAGTCTCAAGATCACGCTGCAGCAGGTCGACGACGCCGTCATGTTCCGCAGCCTGAGCGGTGCCCCGCGCCTGGAGGTGCTGCTGGCCCAGACGCGTCGGGTGAGCGCGCTGAGCTGGGGCCTGGCGACGGCGGTCGCGCTGCTCGGCGTGGCCCTGCTGAACCGCCGCGCGAGCACCAAGATCAGCTACATCGTCGTCGTGATCCTGCTGGCGACAATCGCGCCCCTGGTCACTGGCCGGCCGGAACTGGCCCACGTCACCAATCGTGTCTTCTATGCCGCCTGCCTGCTCGTACCGCTGTACCTGGCCGTTGGGCTGGCGCGCATGACCATACGGGCATTGATCGCCGCGTTGCCGAAGGCGTCACGGCATGCACCGGGCGCGACGGCCGCTCTCCTGCTGCTGGCCGTGGCGGCAACGACGGTCGCGCAGCCCGCGCAGCGGATGCTGCCGTTCGATCCCGCACAAGCCGCGCCGCTGGTGGTGCCGCCGGACGCCACCATCGTGCCCTATGACCCGAACACGGCGGCGCTGCCACTGCGACCAGCGCCCGAAGACCAGGTTCTCATTCCGTATGCCAAGTACCTGGAGCTCTGGCAACGGGCTCATCTCCGCGACGAAGCGCCGTCGCCTCCCGCGCGCTATGCCCTGGCCGGAGCAGCGTACGAAGCCGAGCTACAGGCGGGCGACGAGCTGACGGTGCGCGGTGCGTTGCACATCGCGGTGTTCGCCGATGACACGGTCACCGTGCCGCTCTCGATCGCGGGCGGCGTGCTCACCGAGGCGCTGCTCGACGGCACGGCGGCACGGCTCGACGTCGTAGCACCGGACCCGCAGGGAGCGGCGGCCATCCAGCAGCTTCGCCAGGCCGGGGACACCGTCAGCCGCGCTCAGCCGCTGTTTCGGCTGCTGGTGAACGGGGCCGGTCGTCACGAGTTTCGCTTCGTCTTGCGCATTCCATTGCAGCGTAGCGGCGGCTGGCGGATTGTGCGGGCCCAGCTGCCGCCCAGTCCGGCTGCCGCCCTGACCTTGCAGGTGCCGCAGGCCGCCACCGAGGTGCAACTCGGCAACGTGCACGACCAGACGAACTACGAGACGACGGCCGACGACCAGATGATCCACACGAGCCTGGGCGACGACGGCCGCCTCGATGTCCGCTGGCGACCGCGCGTGCTCGGCGGGCAGGTGGATCCCAGCCTGACGGTCGAATCGACGGCCGTCTTCGACGTGCGCGAGGACGGGCAACGGCTCGTCTGGCAGCTCGATCTCGACTTCGGCCGCGTCGAGCAGGACCGATTCTCGCTGCTGGTGCCGGCGGACTACCTCGTGGAGGGCGTCGCGGGCCCGAACGTGCGCGGCTGGACTATTGATGATGCGACGTCGGCCGGCGGACAGCGCCGAGTCGACGTGACCCTGCTCGCACCCGCCAGCCGCGTCGATCAGACGCGCGTGGTGCTGCACCGCCGCCAGACGCTGCAGGAAGACGCGACGACGACACTGGACGCGCCCAACGTCGTGGTCGACGGGGCGGCGTTGCATAGGGGCGTGCTGACGTTGCGGCGCAGTCCGCGGCTGGAGATGCTCGTACGCGACGTGCGCGGCGCGACGCGCACCGACCTCCCCGCCGATATCGCGGGAGTCGCCGGCGCTACGGGCGACAGCTTCGCCAGCCCGCTGGGGGCCGCGGCGTTTCAGGCCTATCGCTTCGGCACGGTCCCGTTCACCGTGACGCTGGACATTGCCGCCGCTGGCGGCCCGCCCTCCGTCAACATCGACACCGTCGTGCGGATTGCCGAGCAGGAGCGCACGCTCGAGACGCGCTTGCGCTTCGAGCCACGCCGCCAGCCGGTGTATGCGGTGCAGTTGCTGCTGCCGCTCGACCTGCAGATCGATGACGTGCTCGCCCCGGGCGTCTTCGCGTGGGTGACGGACACGCGTGACGAGCACCAGCTGCTGTCGCTCTACCTCGCCACCGGCCAGCCGCAGTTCTTCGACGTGATCGTCCGCGGCGTGCTCGGCCCGCGCGGCCCGGTCGCGACCGTTGCGCTGCCGCAGGTCGGCGTGCTGGACGTAACCGAGCAGACCACCACCATCGTGATCCAGGCCGACCCGGCGCTGGATATCCAGGCCACCGACCTGAAGAACATCAGCCAGTTCCGCCCGTCACAGGCGGCACACTGGATGACGCCCGCGCAGCGCGCGCTGGCCCGCATCGCGTTTCACGGCTCCAGCCGGGACGAAGGGCTGCCCGGTTACGGCGCCACGCTCGAGATCACGCCGCGGGCGCCGGTCGTGCGCTGCGCCACGATCACCAACGTGCGCATCACCGAGACGACGATCGAAGAGACGATCCTGCTCGATTTCGATATCCGCCAGGCGGGCATCCGCGAGCTCGCATTCACGTTGCCGCCCTGGATGGCCGACGCGCGCATTGTCGTGCCGATGCTGCGGCAGCGTGCGATCACGCCGACCGCCGACTCGCCCGGTGCGCCGGTGCGTGTATCGTTGACGCTGCAGGACGACATCATGGGCGACCTGCGCGTGCTGGTCGAGCACGATCGGCTGCTCACGCCGGAGCCGCACCGGGCGCCGATCCCGCTGGTCGAGACCGGTCACACGGAGCGGCGGTCGGTGACGCTCGAGAACGCGGGCCGCGACGAGCTGGTCGTCACGGAGCTGATCGGGCTCGAAGCCCTGTCGCGGCAGGAGAAGGCCTGGCAGGCGCTGCGCGCGCTGCTTGGCACGGAATTGACCGAAGCCTATCTCGTGACGGGCGACGCGCCGCGGCTGACGTACGCCACGCAACGACGCGATGTCGTCGCGACGGCCGGCGCCCGCATCGGCCTGGCCGAGGCCGTGCTCGCGGTCGACGCCCACGGCACCTACCGCGCGCGGCAGATCTTCCACATGCACAACACCAGCGAGGCGTATCTCGAGGTCGAGCTGCCGGCGGGCGCCGAGCTGTGGACGGTGCGCGTCGACCAACGTCCGGTGAAGCCGGCCCGTACCGCGGACGGAGAGGCGGGACGCGTCCGCATCCCGCTGATCAAGACGGCGGCCGGGGCCGGCGACTACGCCGTCGTGCTGCACTACGGCGGGCAGGTGACGCTGGCGGGGGCGTACGAGCGGCTCCGTTTTCCGCTGGTGCGGAGTGTCAACATCGCGGTCGAGCTGAGCCAGGTGCGGCTGCACCTCCCGGAAAGCTACAACTGGCTCGACTTCGACGGGACGATGACGCAGGTCGCGGGCGAGCCCGACCTCATCGCAGGGCACTTGCGCTACCAGACGCAGCTCGCCGAGCGGTTGACGCGTACGATGCAAAGCGACTCGGCTTTCGAGCGACTGCGGGCGGCATCGAGCTTTCGCGAGATGCAGGGTCAGAACTCCGCGTACCGGGTCAGCGTCTTGAACCAGGGTTACGAGGCCGAATTACATCCGGAGATTCTGAGCAACAACGAAGCGTTCAACTTCGGCGCCGCGCAGCTGCAGCAACTCGAACAGCAGCCCGCCGCGGGCGAAGCCCTCGCTGACAACCGCACCCGCATGTTCGGCCTGTACGACCAGCAGCAAACGCAGCGGGCCCGCAACTATGTGCAGCTCATGCCGGGCAACTTCGACGCGGCCCAGGGCAAGACCGCCGCAGACGACGGCAAGGCGGCGGGCGACTTCGACACGGACTGGCTCGAGACCAACGCGCTGCGCCAGACAGCTGCGACCCAAGCGGACAAGAAGGGCCGGCTGCTGATCGCCCCCAGGCTCGACATGAATACCGTGAGCAAGGCGCAGCCCCCTGCCAGCGCACCGGCGCTGGAGGGCGCCATACACGAAGCGCAAATGGCGGCCGGCGGCCGTGGCCGGCAGCGCCAGCAGCAGGCGCGCAGTGCGGAGCAGACCGCCGATCTCTACGCGCGGCGGCTCGAAGATCGGCGGCAGGACGCGGCCGGCGCCGCCCGCGGTATTGGAGCGCCGACCCGCGATTGGGAAACCCAGGCGCCGAGCCCTTTGACGACCGCAGACATTGCCGACGGGGACGTCACGATCCGCCCCGAAACCATGGTCGTCGGGGGCCTGGCCAGCCTCGACGTCGACTTCCCCACGCGCGGCCAGGCGTTCTTCTTCACCACACCGCGGGGCGACGTCGAAATCACCGCCCACGCCGTCCAGGCTGACACCGTCGAGAGCTTCGAGCACGCCGGACTGGTGCTCGCCGTGCTGATCGTGCTCATCGCGGGGCGTGTGGTGGCGACGCGCGGCGGCTGGCGGGTGCTGAGTCCGGCGGGCCCGGGCTTGCTGATCGTGCTCGGCCTGGCGAGCCTGGTCACCGGCGTGCTGCCGATCGCGGGGATCGTCGTCTGCATCGTCGGGCTGGTGCTGCGCAGCCGCCGGGCGGCCCGCGCCGCGGCGTCAAGCTGACGCGATCGTTCTCACAAGCCGCCAAGGGGTGCTCAGGGCCGCTTGGCGATGAAGAACTGGCGATTGGCCTGCTCGTACAGCGGATCGTCCGGGTCAAAGCTGCTGATCTGCACGCACGGCGGTGCCGAGTGTACGTAGTACGTCTCATTCAGCGCGATCGCCGTGTGATACACCTTGCCCGTGTAGTTGATGAAGTACAGCACGTCGCCCGGGCGAATCGTCGACCGATGCCATGCCGTCGCGACCAGCCGTCCGGACAGCGCCTGTTGCCAGGCATCGCGCGCGGGGGTCTGGTCGCCGCGGGCCCAGACATTGGTGATCAGACCGCTGCAATCGAGCCCGCGCGGCGAGCGTCCGCCGAACACGTACGGCGTGTAGAGCAATTCGAGGGCTTCGGCGATGCGCTCCATCGGGTCGGGCTTGGGAGCATAACGGGCCACATCCGCGGCCGGCAGCTTCAGTTCGCGGCCGTTGGGCAGCAGCACCGTGCGTTCGTCGCCATTGTCGGCCGCAATCGCCAGCAGCGCGCCGCGCGGGATGCGAATGTCCGGCTTGCCAGAATACGAACCGTCCAATGCCGCACTGATCTCGCGCTCGGCCACGCCGCGAGGCAAGGCGAGATACGCGTCGAACTCGGCCGCGGTCATCGGTTCGATCGCATCGGCATCAACCCAGCCCCAGTAACCGTCTCCGGCGTGCAACAGGTAATGCCCGTTCACCTCGTCCAGCAGAAACACCGGCTCGCCGAACAGGAGCTGCGATTGCAGGCCGCTGCGCACACCCGCCTCGGCGAAGGTCAGCGCCTCGGAAACGCGGCAGGCGCCGAACAGCTTGTCGCCCAGCCGCTGCCGATCCGGCAACGCGCGCACCTCGCTGCGTACTTTCTCGACGCCGACCGCCGTCAGCGCTCGCCGCAGGCCCTTGGTGATTGGCGGCGTGTTCGTCGCCCCGCGCAGGACGACTGCGTCGCCGTCCCGCTCGGCCGTCACTTCGAAGTAGACGAGGCTGGCGTTGGTAATCGCGGCGGCGGCATAGCGCTGGCAGAACCAATCGAGGCGCTCGAGCGGCAGGTCTCCCGCCGGCCAGACCTTGCGCGCCGTGCGCGCCACGCGCGAGCCCTTGTCCGAGGCGGGCGTGTCGGGCACCGGCACGGGGTCGCGGTCGCCCTGCCGGCCGCCGCCCGGCGTCGTGCAGAACGCCGCGATCGCGTCATAGAGCTTGCGGGCCTGCGCGAAGCAGTACTTGCGGGTGGTGACGTCGAGCTTCGCCATGTCGGGATGCGGCGAATACGCAACCTCCCAGTGCACCTCGGCCGCCGTGATCGCCCCGGTCCCTGGTGCGGCCTGGAGCGCGGCGAGGAAGCCCTCGCAATCCTGTGGCGGCGCGCCCAGCTCTGCGCCGGTGTGGCTCGACAGCGCCTGTGCCAGCCGACTGTCACTCCGCGTCGCGCCGGGCACTACGTGCGCGGGCTTGGTCGGCAGCGGCGGCGGCTTGCGCGGCCGCGGATCAGCGCGGGACACGCCCATGCTCCGGCAGTTGAAACGGATGATCACACACAGGTCGCAGTCCGTCTCGCGAATGAGATCGATGCGGTGCCGCCGTGATGCCTCGTGCCGGGCCGCTTCCGTCTCGCCCCAGCCCTCCTGCTTCTCGACGCCCGACCAGACACGCGTGTCGTCGGCGCGCGTCAGCACGGGCGACCCGCCCGCCAGCATCACCAGGTGATACAGGTGCGCCGCCGTCACCAGGCCGACATCCTGGCACACGCAGGCGCCCTGCCACGAACAGCGCAGCCCGCCGGGATCGATCCCCACCGTCCAGCCGCGCAGCTCGCCCTTGGGCGGGAACCACAGCGGCTCGAATTCGCGGATGGCTTTCTCCACATCAACCTCCTTGGGGGGCTCAGCGCCGGTAGCCCACGGGGCCAGCAGCAGCACGCAGCTTATCACACACAGGGTTCTCACGGTTTTGCTCCTGTCGCTTTGTCGGGGTGGAACAACTGAGTCTACTGGGGCTATCCTGGAAAGCCAACTCGCAAGAGGAGTCCGCCCATGCGTGACACGCCACAGACCGGCTTCGTGCCGCAGACCATCGACCACGACAACCGCACCTGGCGCTACGCGCTCTGGGTGCCGTCAGCCTATACCCCGACCAAGCCCTGGCCCGTGATCCTCTTCATGCACGGCAAGGGTGAGTGCGGCGACGATGGCGAATTCCACACCACTGTCGGGCTCGGCCGAGCGATTCGCGCCAACCCGGAGCGCTTCCCCGCCCTGGTCGTCATGCCGCAGATTCCCGTCGATCATCGCTGGGAAGAGCCGGCGATGCAGGCCCTGGCCCTGGCCACGCTCGACGCCACGCGGGCCGCGTACGCGTGCGACGACGACCGGGTCATCCTGACCGGGCTCTCGCTCGGCGGCTACGGCACCTGGACGCTCGGGGCCCGCCAGCCGGAACGCTTCGCCGCCCTGGTGCCAGTCTGTGGCGGCGGCGACCCCGCGGACGCCACCCCCCTCGCCCAGTTGCCGATCTGGTGTTTCCATGGCGACGACGACCCGGTCGTGCCGGTGGGGGAATCACGCAGGATGGTCGCCGCGGTGCGCGATGCTGGCGGCGACGTGCGCTATGACGAACTCCGTGGCGTGGGGCACCGGGCGTGGGACCCGGCCTACGGTAACCCGCAGCTCGTCGCGTGGATGCTGCATCAACGCCGAAAGCCCGCATGACGTGTCGTCCGTGGACACCGCCGCCGCGGCCTGCTACGCTCCAAGCCAGCGGGCCGCGGATAGGATCTCTCGACCCTCGAGCCAGGAACAGATCATGACCCAGATGCGCTCTCTCGCCTTCTCGATGCTCGCCGCCATCTTGCTACTGACCACCGGCTGCGTAACGCCCTACGGCCGCCCCGGCCAGCCATTGCCGCGCGCCGGCGACGAGATCATGGTCTGCGGCAAGCTGTACCACACCGGCGCCCCAGTCGTGCTTTGGACCGACCCCGGCGGGTATGACGCCTATCGCGCCGAGTGCCGGTTCGTTGACCAGCTTCGCCCGACCAACCCGGTGAGTGATTCGCCGGTGCGGTTCGAGGCGATGCGTCACCACGTGCCGGACGCGGTACAGACGACCATCCGCGAGCGCGGCTGGACGCTACCGGAATTGCAGGAGCACGTCGATTTGTTCGTGTTGCACTACGACGCGTGCGGGACATCGCGGCGGTGCTTCCAGGTGTTGCAGGACATGCGCGGGCTGAGCGTACACTTCATGCTCGACCTCGACGGTACGATCTACCAGACGCTCGACCTCAAGGAGCGCGCCTGGCATGCCGGGACGGCCAATGACCGCAGCGTGGGCATCGAGATCGCCAACATCGGTGCGTATCCGAACATGAAGACGCTCAACGAGTGGTACGCCCACGACGAAGACGGGCAGCCGTACGTGACCTTTCCTGACTGGTTGGGGGAGACGGGCATTCGCACGCCGGACTTCGTCGCGCGACCCGCGCGGAATGACGTCGTGACCGACAGAATCAACGGGCGGCAATTGCACCAGTACGATTTCACCGACGCCCAGTACGAATCGTTGATCAAGCTGACGGCCACGCTGTGCCAGGTGTTGCCGCGAATTCGCCCGGACTATCCGCGCGACGCGGATGGCAAGCTGTGCCGCACGGTGCTGAGCAAGGACGAGATGGCCTCGTTCAGCGGGCTCATCGGGCACTGGCACGTGACCGATGTCAAGGTCGATCCCGGGCCGGCGTTTGATTGGGAGCGACTGCTGAACGGTGTGCATCGATATGTGCGCTGAAGTCGCTGCGAAGCCCCCACCAGGAAGGAATCAACACGATGCAATACACGCAACTCGGCGCGCGCGGGCCGCGCGTCTCGACCATCGGTTTCGGCGCGTGGGCGATCGGTGGATCACACTGGGGCCCGACCGATGACGACGTGTCACGCCGCGCACTGCACGCCGCCCTCGATCGTGGTGTCACGTTCGTCGATACGGCCGACACGTACGGCTTCGGCCACTCCGAAGAACTGATCGCAGGCGTCATGAAGGAGCGCGGCAAGGGCGATGTGATCATCGCCACCAAGAGCGGCAACGACTTCTACCACGCCTCCGAGAAAGACGACGACGGCTACGGCGCCATTCGCCAGAATTATGACAAGGCCTACCTGATCGAAGCCGCGGAGAAGAGTCTGCGGCGACTGAATGTCGACACACTCGATGTCTGGCAGCTTCATAGCCCGGACATGGAGCACCTGCGCCGCGATGACCCATGGGATGCGATCGACACGCTGAAGCGACAGGGCAAGGTCCGTCACGTGGGACTCAGCGTGCAGTCGTTTAAGGAAACCGAGCAAGCGCCCGTGCTCGACGAGCACCACGATGTCCTCGACTGTCTTCAGGTGCGCTACAACCTCCTGGAGCGCGATGCCGAACAGGTGCTCTTCCCCAAGGCGCAACAGTACGGCATCGGCATCATCGTGCGCATTCCGCTGCTGTTCGGGCTTCTTACGGGAAAATTCGACCGGGAATCGACGTTTGGCGAGGATGACCACCGACGGATGAACCTGTCGCCGGAGAAGCTGGACCAGCACCTGTCGGAGCTGGAGGCGCAGCAACCACTGTTCGATCGCTATCCGGACCAGACCATGGCGCAGGTGAGTCTGCGCTTCTGCATCACGCATCCCGCGTGCCACGTCGCGATCCCCGGGGCCAAGACCGACCAGCAGGTCGCCGACAATTGCGCCGCGTCCGATCTCGGGCCGCTGCCGCAATAGAGTGGCGAACCGCGAAGCGAATGGAAAAGGGACGGCGTGACGAAGTGATGAAGTGACGGAGAAGGGGCCGACGGGACCGGGCCATGCACGGCTCGCAGCGTCGCACCCCAAGGCACCCTGGGGCTGCCGTTCTTTGCATTCTGAGTTTTGGATTTCGAACGCGGCATTGCCCGGCCGACGGCTGACCGCTGCTGGCTCGTCGCCTCTGCCTGCCGTCGACTGTGGACTGACGACTGCTGACTCTCTCCATGAACTACCTCAGCCACTTCGTCTACAACCACGACGTCTGCGACCTGCCGGCCGAGCCGCACTTCGCACTCGGCGTCGTGCTGCCGGATCTGTGGCTGCGGTTCTCGCGCCGACGCCGAATCCGCTGGAAGGCCGTGCGAGCCGCCGAAACCCCCGATCCCGTCGACGGCGCGCTGCGCGCCGGTCTGCTCAACCATGTCGCAACGGATCGGCGCTTTCACGCACTGCCCGTTTTTGCCCAGTGGCAGCGCGACGTTCGCAACGCCGTCGACACCGACGGGGTGCACGCGGCGCTGGTCGACTTCCTTGCGCACATGAGTATCGAGCTGGCACTCGACCACCACCTGGTCGTGGCAGACGACGGCATCGTCCAGCGCTTCTACGACACGCTCGCCCCCTGCGACCCGCAAGATGTCGCGCTGCGCGTCGGCCGCCTTGGCCAGGTTGACACTGGCGGTCTCGACGATGTGATCGCGAAGTTCATGGCCCGGCGATTTCTGCGCCACTACCGCACCGCTGCCGGCCTGAGTGACGTCGTCCGCATCGTCCTGTCCCTGGCCGACATTCCCCCGCCGCCAGATCACACCATCGACGAGATTCTGGCGCATTCTCTCGCCGTCGCGTCGCCGACAGACGTGTGGCGCGAGATGCAGGGGTGACAACCGGGCCGGTGAAAACGTGACGCCAGGCGCGCGATCGACACGGACGTGCCGCGACCTTGCGGCACAGCACTGCGAGCCGCGCGATCGTCCGGTGCCTCGCCCGGCCGCTGCCGGCCAAAGCAGTGCGAAGTCCGCCCACCGACAAAGCGGAGCGACGTCCTACCGCTTCGTCGCTCCGCCGCTTCGTCGCTCCGCCGCTTCGTCGCTCCGCCGCTCCGTCGCTTCGTCGCTCTACTTCGCAATCTTGCCCGCGACGATGTCGAGAGTCTCGCGTTCGGCCGCAATGGCCTTTTCTTCGATCTGCGCCGCGCGATTGAGCACGTCATCGATCCACTTCTTGTCGGTAACGTCGGCCGCGTTGATCTTGACATTGAGGTGGGCGCCCATCACCGCGCTCCGTGCCGCCAGTGCCGCCACGCCCGCATCCGACGCACTCGCCGCGAGGCCCGTCTCGGCCATGGCTTTGGCCACTTCCATACTCGCCAGCGACACCTCCATCACGCGCAGCGGCACTTCGATCGCCCCCTTCGTGGCGTCCTGGATCGCCTGCGCCTGGGCGGCCCTCTCCTCGTCCGTTCCCGCCGGCATCTTGAATGCAGCCATGATCTGGTTGAACGCATCCGTATCGTCGTCGATCAGCTTGAGCAACTCGTCGTGCTGCGCCTTGCCCTTCTCGGCCCACTGGCTGAACTCCTCCCAGCGCTCGTCCCAGCCGCGCTTGTGGCTCGACAGGTTCGCGACCATCGTTCCCAGTGCCGCGCCCATCGCGCCCATGGCCGAGCTGATGGACCCGCCGCCGGGCGCCTTGCTTTCACTCGCAGTCTCGTGCACGAAACCCGTCACCGTCATGTCGACCAGCCGGGCCCGCGGCTGCTTCGCCGCGATGGCGTATTCGATGATCTTCTCTGCGGGCTTGAAGGGGTACAGGTCGTCGAGCCCCATGCTCTTGACCGCGACCTTGATCATCTCGTCGTCGGCAATCCCCAGCGAACGATTCTGCATGCGCAGGTAGTACCGCCCCGCGTCGAGCATGGCCTGTAACGGCACCAACCCGACCAGTTCGCTGCCGCTGACCCGCACACCGCGTGCCTCGGCCTTCTGCTTGCACGCCTCATACGCCTCGTGCACCGACGTAACCGTGATGTTCGTGAGGTTCATCGAGATCTGCGCGATGCCGTATTCCTCGATGAACCAGCCAATGCCCTTGACGCACTTCAGCGCACCGGGGATCCACACGTCCTTGCCGTTCTCGTCCTTGACGACCGGCCCGGTCAGCGGGTTCCCCTCGCGCTTCTTGCGTCCCTTCTCGCGCACGTCGAAGGCGATCGCGTTCGCCCGGCGCGTCGAGGTCGTGTTGAGATTCACGTTGTACGCGACGAGGAAGTCGCGCGCCCCGACCGCCGTCACGCCGTACTTCGCATCGAACGTGCCCGGCCCGAAGTCCGTCTTCCACTGCGGGTCCTTGAGCCGCTGCGCCAACGCTTCGTACTCGCCCGCGCGACAGGTCGCCAGGTTCTGCCGCTCTGCGGTCTTGGCGGCATACTCGTAGAAGTAGCCGGAAATGCCGACGTCCTCCCCCAGGCGCTGGCCCAGGCGGTGCGCCAGGGGCACAACCTCGTCCATGGTGATATTGCGCACCGGCACCAGTGGGCAGACATCCATCGCCCCGAAACGCGGGTGCTCACCCTTGTGCTTGCGCATGTCGATGAGCTCTTTCGCCTTGCGCCCGCCGCGCACCGCCGCCTCGATCACGGGCTCGGGCGGACCGACAAACGTCACCACGGTGCGGTTGGTCGCCTTGCCGGGGTCCACATCGAGCAGGGTCACGCCTTCGACAGACTCGATCGCGTCCGTGATCTGCCGGACAACGCCCAGGTCCCGGCCCTCGCTGAAGTTCGGCACGCATTCGACCAGTTGATCGCTCATCTCATCCTCGCAGAAGTGTAACCAGGTAACGAAGTCACAAGGTGAAAAGGACGGCGCCTGTCACGGCGTCCTGGCCGGACATCCTCAATCCCTCAATCCCCTAATCCCTCAGTTCCTGCCCGCGTCGCTCTGTCGCTCGTCCCAGTCAATCCGCCGTTCGCTGTTTCTACTCACTCGCCGCGGCGCTCGCGCGCTGCCGCCCGCCGCTGCTCATAGACCTCTTCACATTCCGGCGGCCGCAGGTAGTGCGGCACGATCTGCCCGGGCGACAGAAACTGCCCCGCCGCCGCCAGCCCGCGGCCAATCGCAAGCACCTGCGCTGCCACTGGCCACCATAAGGCCTCGGGCAGCACCTGCAACCCCCGCGCCGCGAGCGCCGCCCGGTGCGCCGTCACACCATCCCCCAGCACCGCGCACGACGGCTCCAGCGCCGGCCACCACGCCTCGGCCAGGTGCAGCGCCGGCGGCTCGATGTTGCGCAGCGCGGCTTCGGCCCGTTCATAAACCGCTCCGAATACCTTCCCCTGCCGGCCATCGAGCACGACGGCCACCCGCAGTGGCGGCTCGGCCAGCGTCAGTGCGTTCCGCGCGATCACTTCCAGTGAACTCACCCCAACCACGCGGGCTCCCGTGGTCATCTGCCACATTCGCGCCACCGTCGCCGCCACGCGCAAGCCCGTGAAGCTCCCCGGTCCCTGTGAGAAGCACACCACGCCGACATCACGCGGCGTGTGTCCGGCCGCCGCCAGCAGATCACGAATCGCCGGCAGCAGCTCGCCAGTGTGCTTGCGAACCGCTTGCAGCGCGTGGGACGCGATCAGCTCGCCGCCGCGGCCCAGCGCGATGCTGCCGCGCGGGCTCGAGGTCTCGATGGCCAGGTGCAGCTCTTCGCCCATGCCCGCATCATACGGGAGCCGCCCGCTTCCGAGTAGCCCTACCGTCGGCGGGTCCATGCAGCGCCCGCGTAGCGCTCACGCCGCAGCGTGACGTCAGCCAGTTGCGCCGCCGTCCAGGAGGTCAGCCGCGGTTCGAGCTCCAGCGCCGCGGCCACGTTCCCCACGAACGCCGCGCACCAGCGCTCGACGCGCTCCGCGTCCTGCTCGGCGATGTCTGCCCCGGGGTGCGCGGCGAAGCGCCGGCCGAGCAGCAGCGAGCCGTGCTGCAGCACCCGGCCCGGCACACGCCGTTGTGCGCTGCCCAGCAGCTTCTGCGCGCCGATGATCAGGTCGGTCCGGCCGGGCTTCTCGAAGCAGAAGAACGGCCCGCTGCGCGGCGTCGGCATGGGGAAATCGTCCGGAGCCATTTCCGCGACCGGCCCGTCCGCTGCCAGCGCCCGTCGCCAGCAATCGTGGGCAAGACGATAGAGCACCTCGGGCGCCTGGTTCGTAATCGGCAACGCGTCATCGACGACCAGGCAATACGTCACCTCGTGGTCGTGCAGGATCGCCCCGCCGCCCGTCGTACGCCGCACCACGGCGAGGTCGCGCACATCGGCGGGCAACGTCGCCATGTCGGCGTAGCGCTGGAAGTAGCCGAGGCTGATGGTCGGCGGCGTCCAGGCATAAAGCCGCAGCACGGCCGGGCGGAAGTGCTCGCTGTGCAGGAGATGCTCGTCTCGGGCCATGTTGGTCGGCCCGTCGAGAGCCGGGTCGCGCAGGATGTGGAGCCTGCCGCTCACGCCGTCCGCGCTGTCGAGTTCAGCGCTTCGATCGGGTCGAGCTGCGCCGCTGCCCGCGCGGGGTAAAGCCCGAAGACGATGCCGACGGCGGCCGAGACGAAGAAGCTCAGCAGCACACCCCACAGCGGAATGATCGTCTCCCACTGCACGAGCGTGGTCAGCAGCCACGCCATGCCCACCCCCAGGATGATCCCGATGATCCCGCCGAAGACGCTCAGCATCAGCGTCTGGATCAGGAACTGGGCGGTGACGTGGTAGCGCTTGGCGCCCAGCGCCCGGCGGATGCCGATCTCGCGCGTACGCTCGGTCACCGAGGCCAGCATGATGTTCATGATGCCGATACCGCCGACGAGCAGCGAGATCCCGGCGATGCTGCCCAGCACGATCTGCCGCTCACGCTTTTCGCGCTCGATCATCTGCAGCTCGTTCAGCGGCACGAGCACGTCAAAGTCCTCCTGGTCGCGGCGGAAGGTCATGACCCGGTCCACCATGTTCGACGCCAACAGTACGCGCTCCTGCGGCAATACGCGCAGGTAGACATCGCTGAACTGCACGTCCTCGGCCTCGCGCGAGATGCCGCGGTAGGTGACCTTCAGGTCGCCGTAACGCAGATCCGCCGTCGTGAGCGGGATGTAGACGTCGCTGTTGATGTCGCGCGCGCCCAGCCCCTCGGCCGGGCTGCCGGCCGTCAGCACGCGTCCCAGGATCCCCACCACGACGTACGGCAGCGAACCGGCCGACCGGCTCTGTACCGTCACCGTCTTGCCCAGCGGATCGCTGCGCGGGAACAGGCTGCGGGCCGCCTCCGCGCCGAGCACGCAGACCTTGGCGTGCTGCTCCTGGTCCAGTTCGGCCAGCGGCCGGCCGCGCACCACCTCGACATGCACCACGTCGAAGAAGTTGCTGGTCGTCCCCAGCACCGCCCCGTGAAACTGGATCGCACCGTGCACGATCGTCTCGGCCACGTTGCGCATCAGCACCATCTCCTCGACGTGCGGCAGGTGCCGCAGCCGGGCGACATCTTCACGCGTGATACCGTAAGTGAGAATGGCCTGCTCGCCCTGGGTCGCCTGCTGCGACCGCGGCGGCTTCTTGCTGCGCAAGATGATATTCTCGCTGCCGAGCAGGCGGATTTGCTCCAGCCGGGCGGCCGACGCCCCCTCGCCGATGCTCAGCATGCAGATCACCGCCCCGACGCCGAAGATCACGCCCAGCGCCGTCAGCAGTGACCGGAGGCGGTGCGCGTACAGGTCGCGCAGCCCCATCGCGAACAACTCACGTGACAGCAACGTTCGCAGCAGCATTGCCGGTGTCTAATCCCGCTGGTAGGCTCGGTCCGCGGTGCTCGTTCGTTTCAGGCCGCTCAGGCCTGGCCATCCGGTCGCCGCGGCGGCGGCAGCTCGATCGGGCCGAACCGGTCCTCGTGCGCCTTGACCGCCTGCTGCAGCGCCACCATGAGCCGCTTGGCGTTCGCCGGCAGCAGCATCAACCGATGCGACACCTTGACCGCCGGCTGCGGCGTATTCGGCAACGGCGAGTTGGCCCCCAGGTAAAGCACGATCTCGTCCGCCGAGCCGGCCAGCGCGAAGAAGTTCGCGTACAGCGTCTCCATGGCGCTGACGTCGAGCTTGATCTGCTGCGGCTGCTGGGGTTGATTGGGTTGCGGTCCCATGTTCTGGGAGTCCTCCTCACCGAAGATCATCTTGTCGCTCCCCTGCTGCGCGTCTTCCTGTCAACCGGTCCATCATCTGCCAGCCCCCCAAACCCACCGCTGGCGCACGTGCTGTCGCCAGCGGCTGCCGGTCGGCCAGTGTAGACGCCCCGCCGCAGCACAACAACCTGATCCTATTCCGGCCGCAACGGCGCGGCCGCCCGCATCGAATAAACGTGCTCGGGGCCCGGATACACCCCGTTCACGACGTCTTCGACATATTGGCGCATGGCCCGCTCACAGACCTCACGCAATTGGGCGTGGACCGGCACGAACCGCGGCGGTCGCACCGCCCCCAGCCCCAGCATATCCTCGGTCACCAGCACGTGCCCGTCGCAAGCCGGCCCGGCCCCGCAGCCGACCACCGGCACTTCCACGGCTTCAAGTACCGCTTCCGCCGCTTTGGGCGGGACGGCTTCGAGGAGGATCATCACCGCGCCCGCGTCGACCATGCGCCGGGCGTCGTTTGCCAGCGCGTCGACACCTTGGGCGTCGCGGGCCTGGGCCCGATAACCGTCCGGCGATGTCACCTGCTGCGGTCGCAGGCCGAGATGGGCAATGGTATCGATCCCGGCTTCCGCCAGTGTCGATACCAGCGAATCATCTTGCGGGCCCGCCTCGAGCTTGACGGCGTCACAGCCCGCTTCATCACGGAAACGCCGCGCGGCGTCCAGCGTGCGCGCGGCCCCGCCCGAAATGGCCTCATAAGGCAGATCGCCCACCAGCCAGACGTTCGGTGCGCCACGCCGGACGGCCTCGCCAAGACTGACCATGAGGTCCAGCGGCGTGTGGCGCGTGCTGGGATGACCGAGCAGCACCGTCCCCATCGAGTCCCCGATCAACAGGGAATGAACGCCAGCGGCCTGCGCCAGGGCGGCGGTCGGATAATCATACGCGGTCAGCATGGCGAACTTGCGGCCCTCGGCTTTGAGCTGGCGCAGCGCCTGCAGCAGCACATGGGCCGTGTTCTTCGGTTCAGCGTTCATGGTGGTGGGTTCCTCATGGTGTCGGGCAATGTGCATGAGTATCAGACCCGGGCACGTGCGCCAAGCCGGCCACACGCGCCACCGCGGAAATCAGCGACATCGTCGTCCGGTAACACGTAGTTGGCAATACATAATCCCCGTGGGGGGTTTTCGTTTTCCGGGGATGAATTGAATGCTTACAGCAAGGGCGTTCCGCGCTCGGCAAGGGCCCGCGCGGTGCCGCCACAGTTATTGGGCGACGAGGATACAGCATGGGTCCCGTGAGCGGTCTTCCACCTGCAGCGCAAGTGGCGGTGACACAGTCGCAGATTCAGACGGAGGTCTCGCTGCGCGTACACAAGCTGGCCAAGGAAATGGGCCAGAACATGCTGGAAATCGTCCAGCAGACGGCCGAGGCGATCGAGCAGACCAATTCGGCCAAGAATGGCGGGCTCGATCTGTACGCGTGAGAGGACTTTCGCCAGGCCGAGGCGCAGGGGGGCGCTCACCAGCGTGCCACTGCACGGATAGGGCACGACATGCGCGCGAATCCGGTTGACGTTTGCATCATCGAAGACGACGCCGCCCAGCGTGCGCTCCTGTTCGAGCGCATGCTGGCCGGACATTACAGCGTGGTCGAGGCCACCGATGGCGAATCGGGGCTGGAGCAGATCCGGCGCCATCGGCCGCGCGTCGTGATTTGTGACCTCCTGCTGCCGGGGCTCGACGGCATCGAGCTCTGCCGCCGGATCCGTGCCGACCATTCGCTGGACGGGACCTACCTGATCGTCCTCACGGTCTGCAATGACCGGGAGTCCAAGAACCACGCGCTGAACGCGGGCGCCGACGACTTCCTGCTCAAGCCCTACGACGTCGACGAACTCATGGCCCGCCTGCGCAACGGGCTGCGCGTCAACAAGCTCCAGGAGCGCCTGCGCCATGCCGCCCGCACCGACGGCCTGACCGGCCTGTGGAACCACGCCGAGTTCCGCGACATGCTCAACCGTGAATTCGCCCGCACACGCCGCTACGGCGGCGTGGTGTCGCTGCTGATGATCGACCTTGACCACTTCAAGGCGGTCAACGATACCTATGGCCATGAGGCCGGCAACGAGGTGCTGCAAAGCGTCGCGCAGCTCCTGCGGCACCTGGTCCGTGACAGCGATATCGTCGCGCGCTACGGCGGCGAGGAGTTCGCCGTCATCTGTCCCGAGACCAGCCTCGACGACGCCACACAACTGGCCGAGCGTATCCGCGCCACGCTCGCCACCCGGCTCGAGATTCCGCGGTCACCGCAGCTCAAGGTGACGGTCTCCATCGGCGTCTCGGCGACCAGCGATCCGGCCGTCAGCGCCATCTGCGACCTGATCAACCGCGCCGACCACGCGCTGTACCTCGGCAAGCGCAGCGGGCGCGACCGCGTCATCCGCTCCGACGCCACCGGCAACGCCATGCCGCAGGTGCCGATCGAAGTCGACGAGGTCGAGCGCCTGCAGAAGCAGGTCGTCTCGCTGAGCATGCGCGCCAAGGAGCTCTGCCTCCAGAGCGTGTGGGCGTTCGTCCAGGCGCTGGAAGCGCGCGACCACTTCACGGCGTGGCACTCGCGCAACACGACGTTCTACGTCACCAGCCTGGCCAAGGCCGCCGGCTGGCCCGAGCAGCTCTGCACGTCGGTCTCCAACGCGGCCATGCTGCACGACCTGGGCAAGATCGGCGTGCCCGACCGCATCCTGCAGAGCCGCAATCCGCTCAGCGAAGAGGACAACCTCGTGCTGCGGCAGGTGCCGCTGATCACCTGCAAGATCCTCGAGCCACTGCGCGTCTTCGAGACCGAAACCGTCATCATCCGCCACCTGCGCGAGCGGTACGACGGCACGGGTTACCCGATGGGCTTGCAGGGCGACAGCATTCCGCTCGGCGCCCGCCTGCTGTCCGTCGCCGAAGCGTTCGATGCCCTGACCAGCGAGCGGCCGCACCGCCCCAGCCGCACGGCCGAGGAAGCGCTCGCGGTCATCGAATCGGAATCCGGTTCGCATTTCGATCCGGAGTTCGTGCGGTTGCTCGGCCGGGTGCTGAACGATCAGGCGCAGCGCTGGAACGCCCGCATCCGCCGCACGCATGCGGATCTGCGCCGTTCACTCGAAAGCGCCGACACGAGCGGCGAAGAGTAGCCTCCCCGCCAGCTCAGCATCATCGCGCGCCGCGCGCTCAGCACAGCGACGCTGAATCGAACTGACTCTGCAGCACGTGGCCCGGCGTACCGGGCACGGAGACCAACATGGTGCGGATTGGGCTGACCGTCGACGAGTACGTGGACCTCAAGATCAAGCCGCGGGCCGGCGCGGACCGGGCGTTCCATGAGGCGGCCGAGATCGAGCGGCAGGACATGTTCCCGATGAACATCGCCGCCGCCGAGCATTTCGAGGACTGCGGCATCCTCGCGCCGTACGCGGCAATGTGCCAGACGCTCGGGTGCCGCTACAGTGTCGCGCGGAGCGCTGCCCGCAGCACTGCGACCTGGACGCCCCACGCGACGATGTTGATACGAAAGTGCGAATACGTGACCCGGCCGCCTGAGACCTCGCGGTGCGCGAAGCCGTAGCCACGCCCAGGGTACCAAAGCCGCGCTTACAAACGAAGCACGCGGTCGGCGAACAACGGTACCGTCTGGTAATACACGCTGCCTTCACACGCCGTCGGGCGCGACTATAATCCCGGCGGCGGTCGGACGCCTCCTCCGTCCGGCCGTGGTGTCGGCGCAGCGGGCCGCGGCGACAGCTCACGTTTCGAGGAAGATCGGGCCACGACACCATGCCGAGCGAAGATTTCCTGCACTTGCGGGGCTATGACCATGTGGAGTTCTATGTCGGCAACGCCAAACAGGCCGCCCACTTCTACGACAAGGCCTTCGGCTTCAAACCGGTGGCGCGGCTGGGCCTCGAGACCGGCTGCCGCGACCGCGCCAGCTACGTCATGCAGCAGGGTCAGGTGCGCTTCGTTCTCACCAGCGCGCTGACGCCCGACCACGAAGCCGCCCGCCACTGCGCCCTCCACGGCGACGGCGTCAAGGTGGTCGCCCTCGAGACCCTCGATTGCGCCGCCGCCATGGACGCCCTCCGCAGCCGCGGGGCGACCATCGTACAGCCCGCCGCAGCCTTCGAGGACGAGCACGGCACCATCAGGAGCGGCATCATCCGCTACGCCGGCGATACGCTCATCAAGCTCGTCGAGCGCAAGGACTATCGCGGCGTGTTTGCACCGGGCTATCAGCCGCTGGAAGCCCAGGGCACGCCGAACTCGGGCCTCGCGGCGATCGACCACATCGTCACGAACGTCTACCTGGGCGAGATGAACTACTGGGTGGACTGGTACGAGCGCGTGATGGGCTTCCGCCAGCTCGCGCATTTCACCGACGACGACATCAGTACGGAGTACTCGGCGCTGATGAGCAAGGTCATGGAGGACGGCAGGAAGATCAAGCTGCCCATCAACGAACCCGCCGCGGGTCGCCGCAAGAGCCAGATCGACGAATACCTCCAGTGGTACAACGGCCCCGGCATCCAGCACGTCGCGATGAACACGCGTGACATCTGCGAGACGGTGCGTGAGCTCCGCAAGCGTGAGATCGACTTCCTGCGGGTGCCGGACACCTACTACGACTCGCTGGCGGATCGGGTGGGCAAGATCGACGAGGACATCCAGGAGCTGCGCGAGCTCGGCATCCTCGTCGACCGCGACGAGGACGGCTACCTTCTCCAGATCTTCACCCAGCCCGTGCAGGACCGGCCGACCCTTTTCTTCGAGGTCATCGAGCGCCACGGGTCCCGCGGCTTCGGCGTGGGCAACTTCAAGGCGCTGTTCGTATCGCTCGAACGCGAGCAGGAGAAACGCGGGAATCTGTAGCCGGCGGCGCGCCGGGCCCCGGTCCCATCGCCGCCCATCGCGCGCAAAAACGAGCCCCGCCGCCACTGCGTGCGAGGCTCGTATAAACGCGAGTGAGTGTCGATACTTAGCGCTTCGAGAACTGGAAGCGACGACGGGCCTTGCGGTGGCCGTACTTCTTGCGTTCGACCCGGCGGGCGTCACGCGTCAGGAAACCAGCGTTCCGCAGCTCCGTCTCGTGATCCGGTTGAGCTTTGATCACGGCCCGCGCCACACCCAGCAGCACGGCGCCAGCCTGACCAGTCGTGCCGCCACCCTTGACGGTGACCATCACGTCCCAGCCCTTCCGCATGCCCGCCATCTCGAGCGGCGCGACCACGTCGTTCCGATCACGCTCGTGATGGAAGTACTGGTCAAACGGACGCTTGTTGACCAGGACCTTGCCCTCGCCGGGCATCAGACGCACCCGCGCCACAGACGACTTGCGCCGTCCAGTGCCGAGATGCGTCCCCGCCACCGGCGGGCGCGGCGGCGCCTCGGCCGTCTCGGTCGCCACCGGGGGCGTCGGGGTCGGCTCGACAGGTGTCGAGGCCTCAGGTGCGGGCGGGGTCGCCGGCGTCTCCGCTACAGGCTCGGCAGGGGCCGCGGGCGGCGCGGGGGTCTCGGGCGCCGCCGGCTGCTCGACGTTGGCTTCGGGCTGTTTCGGTTCTGAATCCGTCACGTTCGTCACTCCTGCAGATTACAGGGGCAGCGGCTCGGGCTGCTGCGCCTGGTGCTCGTGCGTATCGCCGGTGTACAGCTTCAGTTTCGTCAGCATCTTGCGCGCCAGCGCGTTCTTCGGCAGCATGCGCCGCACCGCCTCGTACAACACGCGGTCGGGGTGCCGCTCCAGCATCCGCGCCAGCGGGATTTCCTTCAGGCCGCCGGGATACCCGCTGTACCGCTGGTAGACCCGCTGCTCCGCCTTGCGCCAGCCGGTGAGCTTGACCTTGCCGGCGTTGAGCACGATGACGTAGTCACCACAGTCGACGTGCGGGGTGTAGGTGGGCTTGTGCTTGCCCATCAGTACCGTCGCGAGCTTGACCGCCAGCCGCCCCACCACCTGATCCGTCGCATCCACGACGAACCACTTGCGGTCGGCCAGCGCCTCTTCCTTGGTTGCCTGATAGCACTTGTTCGCTGTTTTCATCACCGTTCCCAGCTACCGCCGGATGCTCCCCAGATACAGACTCGGAATTCCTCACTATACGCATTCTCCGGCTGGGGTCAAGCACTCCGGGGCGGGCGCACGCGCCACCGCAGCCGCATCGGCAGCGAAACGCGCAAAGCCCTGCAAGAAATACACTTACGTCTGCCCTCAGGGGCAACTCGTATTCTGCAGGGCCACGAACCCGTCGATGTCACGCCAGGTCACGTGCCCGTCGGGCTGGTCGGTCCCGTTCGGGCCGCCAATGTCGTTGTTGGCAAACGGGCACGGCGCGGGGGTGCCGTAGGTCTGCTCGTGCAGGGCCTGCCAACCCGCCTCGTTGTCGTTCTGGGCCGCCACGAAGAAGTCGATATCGCGCCAGTTGACCGCGCCGTCGCAGTTGCTGTCGCCCGCGCAGCCGGTCGGCGGCGCGACACACCGCGTGTCGATGCTCACCTGGTCGATGAAGACCGCCATGCTGCCCGCCGGCACCAGGCTGACCCGCACGTACTCCGTGCCGGGCTGCTCGGGCAGTTCGAACGTTTTCGTGAACCGCCAGTACTGGCCCGACGAGGCCGCCCCCGTCGCCGACTGGTCCTCGATGTCCGCCGCGACAGCGTCGTAGCTCAGGTAGACGTCGTCGAACGCCGGGTCGCTGGCGATTTCGACCGTTACAACTGCGCCACCGGCAGTGATCGATCCCCAGTACGCCGCCTGGATCCATACCTCCTTGTAATACGGCGCCGACCGGGCGTTGTTGGGCAGTTCGAAGGTGACCGCGACGGCGGTGTCGTCCGGGCCGAGGCCCTGCGTCATACCGCCCCACAACCCGTGCCGCGTGCCGCCGAACATCATGTCCTGCACCCAGAGCATGAAGGCCGGATTGGCCAGGTACACGTCGGTCAGGGTCGGGTCGCCGAAGGGATTGGCCGCGGCGCCCTGCGCCCCGTCGGCCACGAGGGGCACATCGCTGGTGTTGAACTCCCAGGTCTGGTGGGTGAAGTCCATGTCGTTGTCCCAACCGGGCGGGTTCACGTAATCCGCTTGGCTCGCACGGCCGACACACAGCGCGCCGACAAGGGTCAGCGTCCACACCGATCGCTTCATCTTTGCTCCTTCGCATCCCCCGGGCACCATGGCTCGCAACTCACTCGTATTCCGGCAGTTCGTAGTCCTCGTAGGGCGGCCCCCACAGCCGCGGCGCCTCACGGGCCGTCGACAACCGCAGGTACGGATAGAACAGCGTCGGGTCGTTCCGCATCGCGGCCGGCCATTGCGACGGGTTGTTGGCGTAATCATCGGCGACCGGAATCCCCGGCACGCGCGCCCCGTGCCCGTCCGCGTACGTCAGGTTGATCTTGCCGTCGTGCACGAAGCCCGCCGTCGCCCGGTGGTGATAGCGCATTCGTGCCGCCGCGACATCCGCGCTGCGCTCGTCGAAGATCTCGAGCACGGCGGGGTGGTCCAGGTCGGCGATCTTGTTGAAGTTCACCATGTCGCCCATGAGCATGCACTCGCCCGGGGCGTCGGCGTCGGTGAGCTTGCCATCGCCACCGAACAGGCCGATGCCGAGCTTCTGCCCGAAGCTCATGCCCAGCTCGCGCTCCACACCGTTGAGGAAGTAGTGGGTGATCTCGATTCCACCGGCGGGCATGTACAGCTTCGGGAAGGGCCGCTTGCCCATGGGGCAGAACATGACCGCGGGCATGTTGTCGCGGCGGCAGTCGAACGCGCTGGGCGGCACGCGCTTGTCGAGGTGCTGATCGATGGCGTTCCACCAGGCCGTACGTGGATCGGCCCCGTCCACCCCGGGCAAGGCGTCGCGGTTGTCCTGGGCGTAGTAGAACAGCGCCTGGCAGAGCGTCCGCTGGTTACTTGCGCACTGCACCCCCTTGGCCTGATCGCGCGCCCCGCGCAGTGCCGGCATCAGGATGCTCAGCAGCACCGCGATGATCGCCACCACCACGAGCAGTTCCAACAGCGTGAAGCCGCGGCGCAATGACATGATCCGGAACTGTGCTGACATCAATGCTCGAAATCGTGTGGAACACGGACGGACACGAAGGGGCATCGCACCATCTTCGGCCCGGCGTCGCTCGGCCAACGCCGCGGACCGATTATTGTGGTTCAACGCGCGGTTGCAAGCGCCTTTTTCGCACGGGGAAGTTGATCGCCTATTGAATGGCGGTCGCCGAGGGAGGATCGAGCAGGGGAAGTACGCAGCGGGCTGTGGCTACCCGACAAAGATGAACGGGTTGACCGTGTCGTTCACGACACAGTCGAAGTACGCCAGCCAGCGCACGGCCACATACACCTGCGCCGCGAGCAGGAACCAGCATGCCAGCTCCACCTGTGCGTGCCGCCGCAACGCGAGCAGGATCAGCGTGCCCGCGCCGACCAGGCCGAACTTGAAGGTCGCCACCACGCTGGTCGGCTGGTGCAGGATGCGCGCCGCGATCGGATTCAGCTCGACGAACTCGAAACTCTCCGCTTGCCCGAGGGTGAAGCCCAGATCGAAGACACTGATCACCCAGACAGCCGCCAGCGTCAGCAGCACCCGCCGCGGCCGGTTCAGCCAACCGCCGAACAACGCCTGGGGCACCGCGGCCGCGACCTCGTCCGGCACCGCGCTGCGCGGCGCCTGCACGATCAGGTCCGGATCATCCAGCGGCTTCGGCTCGGGCACCAGTGGCCGCCGCAGCGCCGCCGTGCCGTCCACACGCCGCCCCGGCGCGTCCAGGGTCGGCGCTGCCGACCGGGCCGACGGCGAGCTCGTGATGTTCCCAGGGGCAGTCACATGGGGTATATCGTCCCCGCGGTAGCGGGCTTGCACTAAGCGCGCCGGCCACGCCCCGTCGCTCCGGCCGTCCGGTAATGAGCGCGGTCACCCCCTGGGTTCGCCGCGGCGGCACCGGCTGGCTCAGCCGGTGCAGTACGGCGCGGGATCGGCTAGTCCGATCTCGGCGAACGCGGCCAGCCGCAGCCGGCAACTGTCGCAATGCCCGCAGGCCCGCCCCGCCGGGTCGGGATCGTAGCAGCTCCGCGTCAGGCCGTAGTCGACGCCGAGCTCCAGTCCGCGGCGAATGATCTCGACCTTTGTCAGGCTGATGAGTGGCGCGTGGATTCGCGTCGGCCGCCCTTGCACGGCGGCCCTGGTCGCCAGCGCAGCCATACGCGCGAAGGCCTCGATGTACGCCGGGCGACAGTCCGGATAGCCGCTGTAGTCGACCGCGTTCACGCCGATGTACACGTCCTGGGCCGACCGGACTTCGGCCAGCGCAAGGGCATAGGACAGGAAGATCGTATTACGTGCCGGCACGTAAGTGACGGGAATATCGTCGGCGTCCGCTACGCGGTCCTTGGGCACCGCGATCTCGGCCGTCAATGCCGACCCGCCAAAAACGCGCAGGTCCAACGACACGACGCGGTGCTCGGCGACGTCGGCGGCGCGCGCCACCTCGGCCGCCGCCGCCAGCTCGGTCGCATGACGCTGGCCGTAGCGAAAACTCAACGCGATCGGCGCATATCCCGCGGCCCGCGCAAGCGCCAGGCACGTCGCGCTGTCGAGCCCGCCGGAAAGCAGGACAATTGCCACACGCTCGTTCGCCATGCACCCAGTGTACGACGTTCGACCAACGGGCGGAACCGGCAGGCACGACCACCGTGCCGTCGTCGTGCCGCGGCCGTTAACTGGACAGGGCGGGATCTGTCTGGTGGGATGTGCGCCGGGCCAAACCGCGTGGCGGCACGCGCGGCAGGATGTCGGGAGACGCGCTGATGAAATGGACACCGCCGGTGCGAGCCGCCATCGTCGCCATTGCCGCGAACGTGGTGCTGCTGGGCGTCAAGGCCAGCGCGACGGGCCTCTCCGACAGCCTGACGATCTTCTCGGAGACGTTGAACTCGCTCGCCGACGTCGTGTCGGCGGTGCTGATCCTGCTCTGCCTGCACTGGGCCGGCCTGCAGGCGGACGAGGACCATCCGTTCGGCCACCGCCGGGCCGAGCCGATTGCCGGGCTGGTGGTCGCGATCTTTACGGGCATCCTCGGGTTCGAGGTGTGCCGCAGCGCGGTCCTGGACTGGTGGGCGGGCGAGGTGCCACAGCGCATCGGGCCCTATCCGATCGCGGCGTTGTGCTTCACGGCGCTGCTCAAGGCCGGGCTCGCGGTCTACTTCTTCAATCGGGCGCGCAAGCTTCACTCGCCGGCGTTGCGTGCCACCGGCGTGGACAGCCGCAACGACGTGCTGATCGCGGCGCAGGGGCTGGTCGCGGTCGTGCTGGCGGAGCTGCACCTGCCGGTGCTGGACACGCTGGCGGCGCTGCTGGTCGGGCTGTACATCCTCTACAGCGCGCACCACATCGGCATGGAGAACCTCGATTACCTGATGGGGCGCGCCCCGGACCGTGAACTCCTCAGCGAGATCCAGGTCGCGGCGCGGAAGGTGGCCGGGGTCGAGGACGTCGGCGACGTCCGGGCGCACTACGTCGGGACGTTCATCCATGTCGAGCTGACCGCCCGGGTCTTCGGCGACCTGTCGACCACTGCCTCACACGATGTCTGCGAGGCGACCCGCGCGGCGATCGAAGCCCTGCCTGCCGTCGACCGCGCGTTCGTGCACATCTCCCCCATTTCGCGGCCCCAGGCGTGAGCAGTGCTGGCGGCAGCGCCGCCACTGCTACGCGCAACGCCAAGCCGCCGGCGCC
Organism: uncultured Planctomycetales bacterium; assembly: GCA_964448675.1. Classification (GTDB taxonomy): domain Bacteria; phylum Planctomycetota; class Phycisphaerae; order UBA1845; family Fen-1342; genus CAYUZU01. Next base: position 179,167 of record CAYUZU010000004.1, on the reverse strand, counting down.
GCTGCGTCTCAGCCCCCCGGCTGCGTGGTCGGCTGTGTCGCCGCCGGCGGTTTGCGCAGGACCAGCCCATCATCGAGAACACGCCCGTCGCGCGCGATCTGGCGCAGCGCGAGCGTATCGCCGTCGATGTGCACGTGCGTGAAGCTGTGGTGCTCGTGGTTCATGACCGCAAGGAAGTCCGGCCGCGGGCCCGCCGGGTCGTACAAACCCGCGCCGCCGGCGCCGGTGATCACATGGATCACGCCCTCTCCTGGTTCGACCACCACCCCGTCACGGATCGGATGGGTGCGCTGGTAGTTGTGATCGTGGCCGTTAAAGACGATGTCGACGCCGCTCTTCTCATACACCGGCGCTAGCACCCGCCGCATCAGCGCCACGTCGTCGCTGTCATGGTACTTGCCCGCCGTGTACGCCGGATGATGGCAGACGACGAACTTCCACCGCGGTGCCGGATCGGCCAGCACTTCGCGCAACCAGGGCGCGACCTTGTCGCGCAGCACCGGCTCCGGCAGATTGCTGTCGATGATCGCGAAACGCGCCATGCCATAGTCGAACCAGTAATTGCGATCCGGCAGCAGATCCGCCGGCCCGTTCTTCGGCAGGCTGAACACCGCACGATACGGCGCGGCATCGTCGCCGTCCGACAGATCATGATTCCCCACCGACGGGTAGATTGCGATGCGCGACAGCAGCCCGCGATAGGGCGCGAAGAACTTCGCGTTGTAGTCGTCGCGATCACCATCCGGATACACGACGTCCCCGGTGTGCACCAGGAAGTCGGCCGGTGGCTGGCGGGCCGTCATGCGCGCCGCCAGGTCGTATTGCACCCGGCTGCCGCGACCACTGTCACCGAACACGAAGAAGTCGAACGGTTCACCCAAGGGACGATTGGTCTGGAACGCGACATCCTCCACCAGCACCCGCCGACCCTCGAGAATGCGATACGGGTAGCGCCGCCCGGGCTCGAGCCCGCTGACGCGCGTCTGATGCCGCCGCCCGGACGTCGTCGCCTCCTGCGCTTCGCGATCCGCCCCGTCGACATTCACCACCAGGCGGCATGTGGTCGGCCGCGACGTGAACCACACCAGCGTCACCGCCCGCGGCTCGGCAAGCTGCACCATCGGTCCCTCGGTCACCCGCGCCGGCAGAATCCACGGCGCGATGGCGTACATCCCCATCGCGACCAGCACGACCACGACCACCCACAACAGGATCATGCGCGGCGGGGCCGCGGCGGGCCGACGAGAAACGCCGTGGCTGATTGGCCTGCTCATGCTGCTTCCTTGCTGCGGGCGTCGCGGCGGCGCACGGTGGATGGCGCCTGCCTACATGTTGGGGTCATGCGCCGTGTCCTCGTTGAGTTTGTCAGCCAGCCGCTTGGCGACATTCGGCGGCACGAGCTGCTCGATGCGGGCCAGGTCGCCGCCGCCCATCTCGTAAATCTGCTTGATGTAGGTGCTGGACGTCAACACGTGCCGGTCGCTGGCCAGCATGAACACCGTCTCGACGCCGCCCACCAGCCGGTTCAGGTTCGCGAGCTGCACTTCCTGCTGCAGGTCGGCCATGTCGCGAATGCCGCGCAGCAGTACGTGGGCCTTGCACTGCCGCACGAAGTCGATCGTCAGGCCGCTGTAGGTGGCGGCCCGCACGTTGTCATACTCGGCCAGGTGGGGCGCGAGCAGCTCGAGGCGCTCCTCGGGCGTGAAGAGCTGTTCCTTGGCCGGGTTGACGCCGATGCCGACAATGAGCTCATTGAAGATCTCGGCACCGCGTCGCACGACGTCCAGGTGACCAAACGTAACCGGATCGAAAGAACCTTGATAAACTGCGATGACGTGACGGGGCTCCGCGGTCATGGCGACTCACATTCTGCCACAGGAGGGCTGATACCGATCACCAAACGTGATCTGCTGCATGCTAGCAATGCCTGCACGCGTTGTCCAAACCGCCGCCGCTCAGTCCTCGGTGGCGCGACGCAGATAGATGTGCATTCCGTCGATCGTATCGATTCTGGCGTATCGTTCGTGCAACCAGGTCTGCAGCGGCCGATCGGCACTGTCCGGCAGCCCCGGCCGATCCGCCGTCGACACCACGAACGCCGCCGGCGGGTCTGCCAGCAGGTCCGCCACGGCGCCGTCGAGGATGAAGGCCGCGTGCGGCCCGACCTGCCCCAGCTTCTCGAGCGTTGCGAACCGCGACGCCGGCAGGCGATAGGCATAGCGATACGTGCCCGGGCTCCAGCCCCAGACGTAGATGCGCTCGTCCGGCGCGGTCCAGTTCCGCAGCGCCGCCGCCTGTTTGCGATACGCCGGCGGCTCGCTGCGCTGCCAGGCCGCCCAGCTCGGCTTGATCTTCCATACCCGCCGCAGCGCCGCGACCTGCCCCGGCCACAGCACACCAACGAGGTACAGCCATACCACCAGCACGCCCGCCGTGGCCGCCCGCGACGTGAGCCGGCGCCATAGCCCGACCTCGGCTGCGACGCACTGCAAAGGCACGAGCGCAAGGAGGCCCAGCGCCGGCAATGCCGGCATGAAATGGTGCCCCCGCCGCCCCGGCCCGACGCAGGCCAGGTACACCGCCAGCACGAACCACAGCACCAGAAACCAGACATCAACCCGCGTAGCCCTGGCACCCGTCCTTCGCTTGCGCCGCCGCAAGTCGAAGACCGCCAGCAGCACACCCGCCCCGCCGAGCGCCAACACCGGTGCGATGACCTCGAGCACCGGCATATAGACCTGCACCGCGCGGCCGATTCCCACCCACGTTGCGTCATTCACGGCGAAATACGCCCGGTTGAAGCGCCCGACCGCAAACGCCGCCTTTCCCAGCGCCCCCTGCGCGGCGAGCGCGCCGCCGGTCAGCAGCGGTCCCGCGCACCACGCCGCTGCCGCCAGCACCATCAGGCGCCATGGCGGTCGGCGTGTGTCGGGCGCCCCGCGCCGGGAGGCGACGACCAGGTGCACGCCGATCGCCGCCGTCACGGCCAGCCCCGACTGTTTGAACAACGGCGCGCAGCCGGCCGCAATCGCCGCCCCGATCAGCCACGCGCACGATCGGCCGTGCCGCCATTGCAGGTAACCCAGAACCGCCAGCAGCTCGCACACGACCACAAACGTCTCGGTCCGGTTGCCACCGCACTCGAATCGCAGTGGCGTCAGCAGCGTCGCCCCCAGCAGCGCCGCCGGCACCGTCAGCGACTTGTGAAAGACGGAGCGCGCCACGCCTACGAACGCCAGTTGGCTGACCAGCAGTGCCACGGTGCCCAGCGCAACGTTCGCCGCGATTCCGCGCCCGACGAGCTGCATCGCCGCCGCGTTGAGCCACCAGATCGCCGGCGGCTTGTTGTCCCAGAAATCGACGTACGGCCGGGCGCCCTGCGTTACGCACCAGCCGTAATAGCCGAACAGGTGGTCGTCGACGATGTTCGCCCCCCAGTGCACCGCCGATTGGTTCAGGACGGTCGCCGCTCCGGCGATCGCCAGGACCACCAGCCACGACGCGTCCCACCACTGGCGCGGCGGCGGTTCGGCTGATTCGCTCCTTTTCGCGGCGGGCACGGCAACCATGGGCCACCGATCGATCAGGATGTGGACGGGTCACGCGCCGCGAACAGCGCTTCGATCTGCGGCAGCATCGCGCGTAACGCGCGCCCGCGATGACTGCGGGCATTCTTTTCCGCCGGCGGCAGCTCGGCCGCAGTGCGCTCCAGGTCGCACACCAGGAAATGCGGGTCATAACCAAACCCGTTGCTGCCCCGCGGGACGTCGATGATCCGCCCCTCAACGGTCCCATCGGTTTCGATCAGGACACGTCCCTGGTGGGCAAAGGCCATGGCGCAGCGAAACCGCGCCGTGCGCCGTTCGGGCGGCACGTCGCCTAACGCGGCGACCAATTTGCGATTGTTCGCTGCATCATCTTTGGGCGTTCCCGCGTAACGGGCCGAATGCACGCCGGGCGCGCCGTCGAGCGCATCGACCTCCAGCCCGGAGTCGTCCGCCAGCGTGTACATCCCCGTCGCCGCCGCGTAGTACAGCGCCTTGAGCCGGGCGTTGGCGGCGAACGTGTCACCGGTTTCCTCGGCCGGCGGCACATTCGGGAACGCGTCCAGGCTGTGCCAGTTGATCGGCACGCCCACGATCATCTCGCGAATCTCGCGCAGCTTGCCCGCGTTGTGCGTGGCCACCAGCACGTCCGGCATCGGCTAGCCCCCTTCGAGCCCGCGCTGCGACACGCCCGGCAGCATGACCGGGAACGACGGCAGCGGCACGCGCTCCTTGACCTCGCCCGTGCGCGGGTCGTGGACGATGTCGTACATCTTGTGCCCGTTGTGCAGGTTGAACGGGTATTCCTTCTGCAATTCAATGATGCGCGGCTCGACGACTTCGGTCGTCAGCGTCACCTTGCCGCTGAGCGGGTGCTCCTGCTGCACGCGCGCGATCGCGCCGCGCGGAAAGAGCCCGATCGTCACCGAGCTCTGGGCCGGGCCATGGTGATAGTACGCCTCTTCGCCCTGGGCTCGCAGCTCGGCACAGTACTTTTCCGCCGCCGAGCGCCGACTGCGAAATGTCCCCGTGTTGTAGAAGACGCCGACCTGCAGCGTCCAGAAACCGGCCTGCCGGGCGAGATTCCATTCTGGATGCGTCGGCTGGTACGTCGGCAGCAGATCCATCGACGCCAGGATGAACGGCCACACATCGCTGCCCTCAAACCGCAACGCGCGGATCATCTCCAGGTCGCGGCCCGGATCGGGCTCGTAGCGCGGGTTGCCCGTCTCGGAGTCATACACCCGCCGGTAGCGGCCATAGTACACCGCCGTCCCGTCGTCGTCCGCGAGCACGCGCACGAGCTTCGGGTCGAGATTCGGCACCTGGCGAATCGCGTCCGCGTAGCGCTCCGCCCGCTCCATCTGCTGCGGCCCCTGGAGAGTAACGCAGCGAATTGCCCAGATTTCCTCTTCGCCGGCCGGTTGCGGCGACACCGTCCATCCGCCGCCGCCCGACGCACACCCCGCGAGCCACAGGCCGCCCAGCCCCGCGACGAGCATCCATCCGATTACGCAGCGCGCCGGTCGCACGTTTCAATGCTCCTCTGCCAGGGGCTTGGCCAGGGCGTCACTCTGCAGCTTGAACAGACGCTCGATGCCCGTCCGTCCCAGCCGCAGCATCTGCGTCAGGTCCTGGTCGGTGTACGTCCCCTGCTCACCGGTGGCCTGCACCTCCACCCATTCACCCCGGCTGGTCATCACCAGATTCGCATCGACCTGGGCATTCACGTCCTCGCTGTAGTCAAGATCGAGCCGCCACTGGTCCTCCACCAGCCCGACGCTCACCGCCGCTACCGCGGCCGTCACGACCTCACCCTGCCACAGTCCCCACGATCGGCCAGCGCGAATCGCGTCACAAAGGGCCACATACGCCCCCGTAATCGCCGCCGTCCGCGTACCGCCGTCGGCCTGCAACACGTCACAATCCAGGTGGATCGTGTACGGCCCGAGCACCGCCATATCGACCACGGCCCGCAGCGAGCGGCCGATGAGCCGCTGGATTTCCTGCGTGCGGCCGTCGACCCTGGTCCGGTTGCGTCCGCGCCGCTGTCCGGTGGATCCCGGCAGCATGTCGTACTCGGCCGTGACCCACCCCGCACCGCTTTCCTCGCGCCAGGCCGGCACGCCCTCGACAATGCTCGCGGTGCAGAAGACATGCGTGCGCCCCGCACGGAACAACACCGACCCGGGGGACGCCTCAGTGAAGCGGCGGACGATCTCGATCGGCCGCAGCACGTCCAGTTCTCGGTCTTCTCTAGGCATGGGGGCATTGTCGGCAGCCGGGTGCCGTCACGCAACCGCCGGCCGTGACGCGGCCTCCGGCCGGCCAAATCGCCGGAATGCCGCCGAAATATCCCCCGTTGACGCACGAATACCCACCGGACAGCATGTTTCCCGTGCGGCATCGGGCCCGCGCGGGCGACCGGTTCCGGCAGGAAGGATCGCTGTTCATGGACACGGCAGTTTTCAACGTCGGCGGGCCGTGCCTGCTTCTCGTGGTGGCCCCCATCATCCAGGCGGTGATCTGCTACTACGCCGTTCGAGCGCTGGAAGCGGTGCCCCCGGAAAGCCGGCTGCGCGAACCCAAGCACGTCTGGCTGCTGATGGTGCCGATCTTCAACATCGTGTGGAACTTCTTCGTCTTCCCGCGCATCAGCGAGTCGTTTCAGCACTACTTCTATTCCCGCGGCGTGGCCAAAGTCGGGGATTGCGGCGAGAAGCTGGCATGGTGGTATTGCGGGCTGTGCGTGGCCTTCGTGGCACCGTGCATCAACCTGGCGGCCATGATCGCCGCAGCCGTCGTCATCATCCTGTATCTGCAGCGCGTCGACGAATTGCGGCTGCGGATTCTGCGCGCCGATCCGGGCGCGCGTTGACCAGTTGCGGCGACGAGTTGTCGGCCGCTACCTTGTGCCGCGGCTCTTTTTGGGACGTGCATTTGTTTGCTGTGAAGCCCGGGTGCTACTGGCCGCGGCGCCGAATCGCCAACGGGTTGATCAGCCTCGCCTCGGGCAGTCGCATCAGCCCGGCGCATAGCAGATACGCACCGCTGCCAATCGCCAGCAACCCCAGCGTTTCGACCGCGTTGCGCAACACACCGGTCGGGGTCGCGAGCACCACGTGCGCCCACGCCGGCCGCACGAGGACCACCACCAAGCCTGCCGCCACACCTGCAATGACGACTCGCACCAGCGCCATCGCGCTCGTCCGGTCGACGATGGGCTGCGCGACGCGCTGACGCAGGATAAACAGGCCCACCACCACGCTGATGGTGGACGTCGTGCACAGGCTGATCGCGAACGCCGCCTCGCGCACGCTGTCGAGCCACACCAGTGACAGGTTCATCAGCACCCCCAGCGGCAGCACCGCCACGCTGATCTTCAACGGCGTCCGCACGTCGTGCAGGCTGTAGAACCCGCGCAGCACGATGTGCTGGGCACAGAACGCCCATAACCCGAACCCGTACAGCCGCAGAATCCGCCCGGCCCGGACGGTGTCCTCGGCGGTGAAATCACCGCGCTCGAAGAGCAGCCGGACGATGGGCTCGGCCAGCACGATCATCATCGCCCCGGCCAGCACCCCCTCAAAGACCGCCAGCCGAAACGCCTGCCGCACTTCGCGCGTCCAATCCACCCACGCCTGGCGATTCGCCAGTCGGCTGAACGCGGGCAGGGCGGCCGTCGCCAGCGAGATAACCAGCACGCCCAGGGGGAACTGGTACAGGCGCGTCGCGTAGGTCACCGCCCCCAGCGCACCCTCCTGCAGGGGATAATGAAAGGTCATTCCGAACAGGTCCGCCGTTGCCGGCGTGCCCGCCTTGTGGGTGAGCAGGATGCAGATCTGCGCATCGAGGAATACGCCGAACGCCAGCACACCTTGTCCCAGCAGCACCGGCACCACCAATCGGAGCATCCGCCGAACCGCCGGATCTCGTGTGTCCCAATGCCACCCCAACTCCACGCCGTGCGCCCGCAGCACCGGCCAGATGAGCACGAGCTGCAACACGCCGGCCGCTACGACCGTCAGCGCCAGCACGAATGCCTGCGCGTGGTCGTCGTCGGGATACAGCGTCGGCGCCAGCCACCCGATGCCCACGATCATGCAGACATTCAGCACCAGCGGCGTCAGCGCCGGCGGCACGAAACTGCCCAGGCAGTTCAGAATGCTCGACAACAGTGCCAACACGCAGACCGTCAGCAGGAACGGCAGCATCAATGCCGTCAGCCCGAGCAACAACCCGCGTGGCTCGGCGATCTCGGCATCGGCGGGGGTCAGCGCCCACACGAGCGCCAGCAGCAGCCCGATCATTACGATCATGACGCACAGCGCCACGGTCAGCAGCGCGAGCGTCCGCGCCATCAGGCCCCATGCCGCCGCACGCCCTTCGTTCTCCAGCGTCCGGGTGAAGGTCGGCACGAACGCCGCCGCCATCGCGCCCTCACCGAACAGCCGGCGGAACAGGTTCGGCACCTGGAATGCGTAGACCCACGCGTCCTGCACCCACGCCAGCCCGAAGGCCTGTGCCAGCAGTATGTCGCGCACCAGCCCGGTCACCCGCGAGATGAGCGTGCAGGCAGCGATGAGCTTGGCCGAGGAAACGACGCTACGTTGGGCCGACATGGCCGGAATGATAGAGCGCCTCGGCACAAACGTGTAGCGACGCCCGCCAGCCGGACACTGGAGAATCCACAACGCAGAACGCGGCGCGACGAGACGCGAACCGGAACACCTCCGGCTGCTGCCTCATGGGGTTGGCTGCTGCTCGATCCCCTCATCGGTCGGTTCGGCGCTCCTGGGCGAGTCGAGACGCTCAGTTCTGCTACAGCTCGCGCGCCGCAAACCGCAGCGTGTACACCTCCCCGTTGCGCGCCCTGAATGTCAACGTACCGCGCCGCGCCTCGTCGTTCTGCTCGGCGACAGTGTTGCCCGTCGCATCGCTGATCGTCACGTAGACGTCGTGTGTCGTCGCGTACTCGACCCGTGCGTCGAGCTGCTCGTTCGACTCCACGAAATAGCTCACCGTCAGGTCCATATCGCGGTACGTCAGGTTCCGCAGCCCGTAGCGCCGCCCCGGCTGCATCAATCGTGCGGGCAGCGCCGGCGCCAGCAGAAACGCACGCGCCGCCACGTCTTCCGTCTCGCGAAAACCGACGATGCTCCGAATCACGTGCAGTGGCAACGTCGCGCCCCAGCCGTAATTCTCGCCACCAGGCTCGGTCTCCGCCGCCAGCGGCCAATACTCGCACGCCACCCCCGGTACCCGATAGACAAATGGCTTCTCCGGCTCGTAGAACAGCGGCTCGCGTGCGTCGGTGCGCGGATAGATGCGGTCCGCGATGTCTGCCGTCGCCTCACCCGCCAGACGCCGCAGCCCCGCGGTCCATGCGGCCTCCGTGAATGCGAGAAAGAACGACGGCCATTCGAGCCAATGCCGGGGATTCTGCCGAAAGTGCTCGAACTTGTCGCGCAATGCGGCGATCTGCTCGTCACTGGCGACCTGGCACGTCAACGGCGTGAGCATCATTACGTCGAGATAGTCGAGCAAGATCGGCTCGCCGCTGCGCGTGTCGAAGTCGCGATACCACCCGTCGACAAACATCTTGCGCGTGGTGGCGGCCTTGTGCTCGGCCAGCTCGCGCCAGCGTGGCACGTCCAGCGGCGCGCCCGCGATCTCCGCGAAGAGCGCCATGTTGCGCAGCGCCTCGACCATGCTCGCCTCGACATCCACCGTCCGTACGAACCCCGCCTCGGCCCCCTCGCTTTCGGGGAACCGCTTCGACCCGTCCTGCCCCGACTCCCAGTCGCATTTGCAGTGCAACCAGCCGTGCTCGTCGCTGCGCTGCGCCAGCCACCAGTCGATGTATGCCCTCAGGTACGGATACAATTCCGCCATCCAATCGGCATCCCCGCTGCGCGCATAGATCGCCCGCAACACCTTGAACGGGAAGCACCAGCACGGCGCCGTCCCGCACGCCTCACCGTCTGCCGCCACCATGTTCATGCTGCCGTCCTCGCGACAGCACGGCACGTTCGGCAGCGGCGCATCCGCAAACGTGCCGAGCATGACGTCCTTGGCCAGCTCGAGGTCGGCATGGGAAAGCGCGAACATGTCCACGCTCGCCTCGCCCAACACGCTCCGCGGCGAATGCACCTGCATCGCATCCCAATGATGCGCGAAAATTCCGACCGGCCGCCGCACGTTCATCCGCAACGTTTCCCAGTCATACACCCAACCGTGCTTCCACACCGTGGGCCAGTCACCGTCCAGTTGCGGGCAGTGCGACCAGAAGGCCTCGTCCTCGTCGAGTTGCTGCTCGAGCGTGGTGACCGCCTCGGCCCGGGCCGTCTGCAGCCGCCGCAGCGCCGCCAGCTCGTTCACCCCGCGACACAACGCCACCAGCGCCGAGGCCCGCCCGCCGACCGGCACGCTCAGTTTGTACGTCATGATCGTGTGCAGCGGACCCGCACCGCGCGTCGTCCGGCTGTCCAGCGACGACAGGTCGTTGCCGCGCAGCCACTGCGGCACTTCCTCGCGACACGCGCTGGCCTTGTGGGCCGCCGCCGGCACCGTGGCCCCCAACGCGAAGTAATCCCCATACGCCGAGACCGTGCTCACACCGGCGTCGAGATCCGCGATGTACCGCATGCCGATGCTGTCGGCCCCCCACCACGGCTGTTCCCACAGACCATACACGTGATTCGCGTGCAGACACACGTCCCGGATCTTCTGCCCGAGATTGCTCACGTCCACCAGGCACGCCAGCGTGTGCTCATCGGCCAGGAAATAGCGAAAACTGAACTGCAGCGCGTCGTGCTCGAAGTCGTAGCTGACCATGTGCTTGCTGTGGTACTTCGACACCAGCGGGATGCCTGCCTGCTCGTAATCCGGCGCCGACACCAGCCGCACATCATCCCACGCCAGCGACATCTTCAGAATCGACAGGTAATTCAGGTGCCCGATCGTCCCCGTCCCATACGCCCCCTTGAACCGGCGACACCACCAGCCAAACCCCAGCGGCGGCACCGAACGGATCACGCCACTGCGGTTGTGCACCATGGTGTGGGCCGGGTTGTCGATGTAGCCGAACGGGGTGTAATCGCCCGCGGGAAAGCTCGGGGGCAGCGTCAGCTCGGCACTGCTCTGGGCGATCGGCTGCGTGGCGTGTTCTTCTTGCATGCGCTGGTCCTGCTGGCTCTGCCTGGCGGCCCCTTTCCCTCGCGGTGCCGCGGAACTCGGACCACGCATTGTGCACCGCGGCGTCCGATCCTGCCAGCCGACCCGCGCCGCCCCCTACCCCGCTTGCTCGACCCGCACGCCAGCGCCCCGCAGCCCCGCCAACACCTCCGCCGACGCATTTGCATCTGTCAAAAGGGCGTCGACTTCGCTTAGCTCACCCAGGTGCACCGCAGACCGCACACCAAACTTGCTGCTGTCCACGAGCAGGTAGACGGCCTGGGCGACATCGAGCATGCGGCGTTTGACGCGCGCCTGGGCGTCGTCGACCTCGCTGAGCCCGCGGTGCAGGTCCACGCCTTTGCTCGACAGGAACAGCTTATTGATATTCACACGGTCAAACGCCTGCTCCGCCAGCGACCCCACCCACGACCGCGAGCCGGGGTCGAGGAACCCGCCGGTGGAAAGCACGCGGATGTTGTCGCGCGTCATCAACAGCGCTGTGGCGGGCAGCGAATTCGTGACCACCGTCAGCGGGACGTCCGACAAGGCCGTCGCCAATTCGTGAGCGGTTGAGCTGGCATCCAACGCAATGACATCGCCTTCCTGAACGTACCCCATCGCCAGCCGCGCGATCGTCCCCTTTTCGGCGTGATGGGCCGCGCGGCGTACCGCGAAAGGCGAATCGCGCGACAGCAACTCCGCCGCCACCGCCCCGCCATGCGTCCGAACCAGTTGCCCCGCGCGATCGAGCTTCTCCAGATCACGCCGAATGGTCTCGTCGGCAACGCCGAAGCGTTGCGCAAGCTCGGCGACGCGGACGGCACCGGTTTCGGAAAGTTGGCTCAGGATGCCAGCCTGACGTTGCTGCGCGAGCATCATCGATCCGCCTGCCCCGACCACGCTGCCGCGCCCGAGGGGTTGAGATTTTGTGGTCTTTATGCTTGACTTTGTGGCATTATCGCCGTATTTCTGTGGATTGTCAACGCAGTATCCACCGATTTTGTTGATATGGCCGCTGAGGCTGTTCATTACCGGACGTGTCCGCCCCGCACGCAACATGGACCAACACATGTCGACAACGCCCTTGCCCGCCCAGGTCGATCGCGCGAATGTCGAACGCATCGTCGCCGAGGTGCTGCAACGCCACCTGACAGCCGGCAACGGCACTCCCGACGCGGGCCCCAGCCCGCTCGTGGCGAACATCTCGGTCCGTCACATGCACATCACGCAGGAGCATCTGGAGATCCTCTTTGGCCCCGGTGCGGAGCTGACGCCCGCCCGTTGGCTGTATCAGGAGGGGCAGTTCGCCGCCGAACAGACCGTCGACCTCGTCGGCCCCAAACGCCGCATGCTCAACAACGTGCGCATTCTGGGCCCGACGCGACCGCACTCGCAGATCGAACTCGCCTTCTCGGATGCCATCCTGCTGGGCATCGACGTCCCCGTTCGGATGAGCGGCAAGATCGACGGCACCCCCGGCTGCATCGTCATGGGCCCCAGGGGCCACATCGTGCTCGACCAGGGTGTCATTCGCGCCCAGCGCCACGTCCACATGGCCCCAGGTGACGCAGAGCATTACGACGTAAAGCAGGGCGATGCCATGGACCTCGTCATCGACCACCCCACCTGTCCCGTGACCGTTGGCGGCGTGATGGTGCGCATTGGTGAGCGCTTCAAGCTCGAAGTACACCTCGACTCGGACGAAGGCAACGCCTGCGATCTGCCGGGCGCGACCGGCTTGCGGCTGCTGAAGTCCGGGCGGTGCTTCTGTGTATAGATGACAGCGATGTTCTCGTAATCCCAGGTGCCTGTTCTGGGCAGGCGCAGCAGTCGGAGACAACAGATGGCAGCAATACCCGCGGTAGGCATGATCGAGACACGCGGCCTGGTCGCGCTTTTCGAGGCGACCGACGCCATGCTGAAAGCCGCCAACGTCGAGATGGTCGGTTGGCGCAAGGTCGGATCGGGCATGGTGACGGCCTTCGTCACCGGCGAGGTCGCGGCGGTGAAGTCCGCCGTCAGCGCCGGCGAGAACGCCGCCGCCCGCGTCGGCGAGGTCGTCGCCGTCCATGTGATTCCGCGCCCGCACGAGGAGCTCGAAGGGCTCTTCCCCGAAGGCAAGAAGAAGCGCGGCGGCCAGAAGTAACGCGCGTCCGCTCGGACCCAGCACACGGAGCTACAACATGAGCGAAGCAATCGGATTGATCGAAACGAAGGGCACCAACCCTTCGATCTCCGCCACAGACGCGATGTGCAAAGCGGCCGGCGTCACGCTGGTCGACAAGGTCGAGATCGGTGGCAGTTATGTCACAATCGTCATCAAGGGCGATGTCGGCAGCGTCAAGGCCGCCATTGATGCCGGCGCCGAGGCCGCCAACGCCGCCGGAGAGCTTGTCAGTGCCCACGTCATCCCCCAGCCGCACGAAAAACTGTTGGGCGCATTCGTGTAATGACCGAGATCGGCCGGCACAGCGTGAGCTGCGCCCATCGCCCGGTGCCACGGCCCCGTGGCCGCAAGGCCATCCGGTACACCGCCTCGGTGTTACGAGGTTAGGTTACGATCGATGAACGTCCTGGTCGTCAACATCGGTAGCACGTCGCTGAAGTTTCGTCTGTTTGATATGAACGGCGAAACGTCACGCGTGACCGGCGCCATCGAAGGCGTCGGCAAACCCGAGGCCAGCATTACCGTGAAGTGGCAAGATGCAGCGCCGCAGACCGGTGCCCAAGCTGTCCCCGACCAGGCGGCTGCCGTTCGCCTGTGCCTCGAAACGCTGCGCGCTGGCAATGCTCCCGAGATCGACGCGGTCGGCTTCAAGGCCGTTCATGGCGGACACATCGGCGACGCCGTGCAGGTGACCCCGGAGGTCATTGCCGTCATGGAGCAGTTCACGGCGGCCGCCCCGGCGCACAATCCGGCGTATATTGCGGCCATGCGCGCATTCGAGCGTGAAATGCCACAAACGCCGCGCGTCGCCGCCTTCGAGACCGGCTTTCATCAGACAATCCCTGCGTCGCGGTCGATCTACGCAATTCCGCACGAATGGACCGAGAAACACGGCATCCGCCGCTATGGCTTCCACGGCGCGTCGCATCGCTATGTCGCTGCGCGGACGGCGGAACTGCTCGGGCGCGCTGGCCTGCGGCTGATCTCTTGTCACCTCGGCGGCAGCAGCTCGATCTGCGCCATCCACGACGGCCGCAGCGTCGCCACCAGCTTTGGCATGACGCCGCAAACGGGCCTGCCCCAGAACAACCGTGTGGGCGATTTCGATCCCTATGCGCTGTTGCCCCTGCGTGAGCGCGCCGGGCTGGATTTCGACGCCCTGCTGCAACGCATGGCCACGGGCGGCGGCCTGCTCGGCATCAGCGGTCTGAGCAACGACATGCCCGAGATCCTGGCCGCGGCGCGCGACGGCCACGAGCGGGCCGCGCTCGCCCGCGATGCCTTTGTCGAAAGCGTGCGCCACTTCATTGGCGCCTACATCGTCGCGCTGGGCGGACTCGACGCGCTGGTTTTCACCGGCGGCATCGGCCAGCGCTCACCCGAAATCCGGCAACGCGTGTGTGCCGGGCTCGGCTTTCTCGGCATCGCACTCGACCGGCAACGCAACGACGAAGCAACAACCGACGCGCGCCTCTCGCCGGACGACGCGCGCGTGGCGATTCTCACAGTACAGACGAACGAAGAGCTCATCGTCGCTCGGCAGACGGCGGCGGTGCTGAAACCCTGATGACGGCACGACGCCGCCAGTGCGAGCGGCATAGCAGGAGATGGTCATGGCGAAGATGGCAGTAGGCTTGATCGAGACCCGCGGGACGATTCCAGTCGTCGAGGCAACCGATGTGGCGCTGAAGGCGGCCAACGTATCACTCGCCGGCGTGTACGCCTGTGGCTCCGGGCTGATCAGTGTGGCGCTGACCGGCGACGTGGCCGCTGTCCGCGCCGCAACCGAGGCCGGTGCCGCCGCCGCCGCCCGCCTGGGCGAGGTGCTATCGGTAGAGGTCCTGTCGCGACCGCATGACGAGCTCGACAAGCTCGTACCGAACAAGTAGGCGACCGCCGACCGCCACGCGGAGTGACATCATGTTTATCGGAAAAGTAGCCGGACACCTGGTCACGACGCAGAAGGAAGCGCCGATGGCCGACGCCAAGCTGGTGGTCGTCGAGGCCTACACCGGCGCCGGACCGGGCGCCGCCGCGATCGAGCCAACGGGCAAGGTACTGGTCGCGGTCGACTTCCTTGGTGCCGGCAAGGGCGAGTACGTCATGGTCACACAGGGCAGCTCCGCCCGCATGACCGAGCGAACCCGCACCATGCCCGTCGACGCGATCGTGGTTGGCATCGTCGATAGCGTCGCGCTTCAGGGCAAGACCCTGAGCCGTGGCGACGGCACACTGGCGGATTGACCAAATCGCCAGCGAGGACAACACCATGCAGGCAGGACAAACCAGGATCGACGAAGCGCTGGTGTCGAGCGTCGTCAGCGAGGTGCTCAATCGACTCGGCCACGCCGGCCCCGTCGCACCACCAGCCCCGACGCCGATCGCGCCACGGCCCGTGGGGCACTCACCCATCGCCAGCGCAGGGCGCGAGGGCGTCTTTCAGGATGTGGACAGCGCTGTCGCCGCTGCCGCCCAGGCTCAGCAACGGCTCGCCGACGCCACAATGGAAGCACGCGCTGCCGCCGTCGAGTGCATCCGCGGTGTCATGCGCCGCGACAAAGAGGAGCTCGGCCGAATCGAGTTCGAGGAAACGGGCATCGGCAAGCTCGCCCACAAGATCGAGAAACTCGAAGTCGCCGCCTCTGTTCCTGGCATCGAGATGCTGCGCACCGAAGCCACCAGCGGCGACCACGGCCTGACCGTCACCGAGTATGCACCATACGGTGTCATCGGCGTGGTCACCCCGGTCACACACAGCGTGCCGACCCTGGGCTGCAACGCCATCATGATCATTGCCGCCGGCAATTCGCTCGTCTGCAACCCCCATCCCGCGGGTGCGGGGTGCGCCGTCGAAGCTGTGCGGCGCTGGAATCGCATCATCCGCGACCGCATCGGCATCGAAAACCTGATCTGCATCGTCGAGCATCCCACGATCGAATCGGCAACCGCCCTGTTTCAGCATCCCGACGTGCCGCTGCTGCTGGCCACCGGCGGCCCGGGTGTGACCAAGGCGGCGCTGTCGTCGGGCAAACGCGCCGTCGCCGCCGGCCCGGGCAATCCACCCGTGGTTGTGGACGAGACGGCTGACATTGAGAAGGCCGCCCGCAGCATCATCGCTGGCGCGGCATATGACAACAACCTGCTCTGCATCGGCGAGAAAGAGGTCTTCGTCGTGGAGTCCGTCGCCGAGAGTCTGATGGCCGCGATGAGCCGCAATGGCGGCTACCGGCTCTCCCAGGCCCAGATGGACGAACTCGCCCGCCGAACACTCGCCAGGGACGACGCGTCGGGTCACTGGCTGCCCAAGAAGGACTTCGTCGGTGCCGAGCCCCACCTGATCGCGGCCCAACTGGAGGTTGGCGTCGGCCCCGACACGCAACTGCTCTTTGGCCCGGTGGACGAGTCCAACCCGTTCCTGCCGTGCGAGCAAATGATGCCAGTACTTCCGATCCTTGTCGTGCCCAACGTGGACACCGCCATCGAGAAGGCGGTGCACTACGAACACGGCTTCAAGCACACAGCGATCATGTGGTCACGCAATGTCGAGAACCTGACGCGGATGGGCAAGGCGGCAGATACGACCTTGTACGTCAAAAACGGCCCCAGCGTTGCCGGCCTTGGTGTCGGCGGCCAGGGCTACGGGTCGTTCTCGATCGCCACCCCGACGGGTGAAGGTGTGACCAGCCCACTGTCGTTCACGCGCTTCCGCCGCTGCACGATGGTGGACAGTCTGCGGATCTTCTGAGCAGGACATTGCTCCGCTTTGTCCTGTAGTGGCCGACGGCTCGTCGGCCGCAGCGCGTGGGGCGGGTCGCACCCGCCGAGACAGAACTGCCCGAGAGCAGTGGCATACGGAAAGGTCTCAAGGAAGATGCGCGGCTCAATGAAACGCCGCGCGACAAGGAGCACCCGCTTGTTGCTGGCCCAGGTACGAGGACATGCGACCACGACGATCCGACACCCGTCGCTACGCGGCGCCCGATTGCTCGTGGTGCAGCCCTTACGCTCGCTCACCCGCGAGCCGGTGCTCGCCCTCGATCGCCTCGGTGCCGGGCTGGGCGATACGGTGCTCATCAGCAGCGACGGCCAGTACACCCGCCAGTGCCTGAATGACAATACCTCACCGGCCCGCTGGACCATCATCGGCATCGTCGATACGCCGGAGGTCGTCACGCCGTCATGAGTCGCCCCCTGGTCACGGTCAACACGCTCACCACCCAGGTCCGCGAGCAGGGCCGAATCACGCTGCCGGCCGCTGCGCTGATCACGCCCGCCGCTGCCGACTGGCTGCAAAGCACGCGTCTGCCGATCGAGCGCATTGACGGCGCCCCCGCAACCGAGCCGAGCGCGCCCACGACCTGGCTGATCGGCGACGCCGGCAATCCGTATATTCAGACGCTGGTGACGACGCTCGAACGCACGCGCGACAACATCCGTTTCCTTTCGTGCGACAATCGGCGTGACCTGCTGCTCGACCATATCCGCACGCTAAGCGAGAACCTGGCCGGCTGTTCCGAGCGCCGCGGCGTGATCGTCGTCGACAAGGGCGCCATCGCCGCGTGCGTCGTCAACAAACACGCTCACATTCGCGCCGCGATTCTGCAACAACCGTCCGACCTGTTCGCATTGCAACGCGAGCTCGGTCTTAACGTACTCGTCATCGAAATGAGCCGGACGTCGCTCCACCAGGCGCGCGGCGCGATCGACACGTTCCTGCGCGGCACGACCCAGATCGACCCGCGCATCGAAGCGGTGCTCACCGGCGTCGGTGCCGCCGCCACCGAAGATTCCTGTACCCGTTGTGCCTTGTGACTTATGCGAATCGGTAGAGTAATCGGACGCGTTACGCTGTCGAGTTGGCTGCCCGACCTGCCGCCCGGCCGCTTTCTTTTCGTGCAGCCTGAGCGGGCCGAGGCCCTGCTCGATCAGGCGCCCGCCGACAGCGACCCCGTCGTCGCGTATGACGAGCTCAGCGCTGGCCTCGGTGATCGCGTCAGTATCTCCGAAGGTCGCGAAGCGTCCGCGCCGTTCCACCCGAGAAACGTCCCGACCGATGCCTACGTGGCGGCGATCCTCGACCATGTCGAGTTCACGCCGGCCGCCGATAGCGAGGGCTCTGCATGATCGAGAAATCGCTGGACACCAAGCTGGCCCGCATTCGTGCCAATCCGGATAGCGGCGACTTCATCATTGCCGACGCCAAGGACGCCGACATGGCCTTTGGCATTGCCGCCCCGGGCAAGAGCCCCGAGATGCACGCACACGAGGGGCGCTTCCGCAGCCTGGCCGAGTACCGCGCGTGCATTCGTGAGGTCGTACAGCAGGGCCTCGTCGACATCGTCCTGATGTCTGCCCATACGAACAGCATCCTCACCATCGAAGAGCGCCTGTTCGATAACAGCCCCGTCACGCCCGCCGCCCGCGCCAACGACACGACCGACATTCACGTCGCCCGTGGCGGCGCCTACCCGACGCAGCCGTCTCAAGCATTCTGCACCACCACGATCGACCACATTCAGTGCGGACACATCGACTGCCAGCCCGACGAACGCGCCCGCGGCGCCAACCTGGGCCTCTACAGCGTCACCTTCAACAACGACACCGACGCCGACCGTGCGACGCTCGACGCCTACAAGAACTTCCGCATCGAAGCCGAACGCAAGGGCTTCCGCCACTTCCTCGAGGTCTTCGACCCCAACCACCCGCTGCGTCCCATCCCACCCGAACAGCTCGGTGGTTTCATCAACGACATGATCGCGCGCGCGCTCGCGGGTGTGCCACAGGCCGGCCGCCCGCTCTTCCTCAAGATGGTCTATCACGGCCCCAAGTACACCGAGGAGCTCGCCAGCTACGACCCCAACCTCGTGGTCGGCATTCTCGGGGGCTCCTCCGGCACCACCTTCGACGCGTTCAAGCTCATCGCCGACGCCCAGAAATACGGCGCTCGGGTCGCCCTCTTCGGCCGCAAGATCAACAACGCCGAACACCAGCTCGGCTTCATCGCCATGCTCCGCAAGGTCGTCGACGGGGAAATCAACCCCACAGAGGCGGTCCACGCGTATCACGGCATCCTCCAGCAACTCGATATCAAACCACTGCGCTCGCTTCAGGACGATCTGCAACTGACCGACACCGCCGTGAGCTATGGCGGCGCGCGCTCGCAGGTGCGCGTCCCTGGCAGCAACAACAACGGGGACACGCCCTGGCGCAAGGCCGCACCGCGGCCCGATTTCTCCAAGATGACCAGTGCCGAGCGCGCCGCCTACCACCGCGAGCGACTGCGCGGGATTGGAAACGCATGATGAGCAGTGCACCGACAACATCTGACGCGCAGCGCGAACGCATCGCCGCCAATGGCGTGGTCGGCGCGGGCGGCGCCGGCTTCCCCACCGACGTCAAGCTGCGGGCCAGTGCCGACACCATCATCCTCAACGCCGCCGAGTGCGAGCCCCTACTCCACAAGGACAAGGAGTTGCTGCGCCACTTCGCCCGCGACGTGGTCGACGGCCTGGTCAGCGCCGCCAACCTCGTCGGTGCCCGCGAAATCGTCGTCGGCGTCAAGGGCAAGTACGAGGACGTCATCGACCTGATCACCCCACTCATGCCCGCCGGCGGCCGCGTCGTGCCGCTGTCGGACAGCTACCCCAGCGGCGATGAGTTCATCCTCGTCTACGATGTCACCGGCCGCGTCATTCCGCCCGGCAGGATCCCGCTGGCCGTGAACTGTGTCGTGATCAATGTCGAGACCGCGCTGAACATCGCGCGCGACGTCCCCGTAACCGAGTCGTTCATCACGATCGCCGGCGCCGTGCAGGCCCCGTGCACCACCGCCGTCCCCGTCGGTGTCACATACGGCGAAGCCCTGACGCTCGCCGGCGGCGCATCCATCGCCGAGCCCCGCGTGCTCAGCGGCGGCGTGATGATGGGCAAACTCGTTGACCTCGATGAGCCGATCACCAAGACTTGCGGTGGCATGATCGTCCTCCCGCCCGACCACTTCCTGATCCGCCGCTACGAGCAGAGTTGGAAGCAGATCGCCCGTATCGGGGCCAGCGCCTGTGACCAGTGCTCGTTCTGCACCGAGTTCTGTCCGCGCTACCTGCTTGGTCACCCGATCGAGCCGCACAAGGCGATGCGCTCACTATGCTTCGTCGAGAATCGCACGCCGACCGTTATCGGTACGCAGTTCTGCTGCGAGTGCAACCTGTGCACGATGATCGCTTGCCCAGAGGACCTCGATCCCAAGAACGTCTGCACGCACAACAAGCGCGAGCTCGCCGCGGCCGGCAAGAAATGGGAAGTCGAAGCGCACCCCTACCGTGCGGAGCTGCAACTCGACAATCGCCGCGTGCCAATCCAGCGTCTGATCAACAAGCTCGGGCTGCGCACATTCAGCAACACCGGGCCCCTGGTCGAGCAGTCCCTGAAGCCCCGGCGTGTGGCCCTGCCACTCAAGCAGCACGTCGGGGCGCCGGCCCGGCCGGTTGTCGCGAACGGCCAGCACGTGTACCGCGGCGATCTGGTCGCCCGACGCGACCCGGACGGTCTGGGCGCCAACATCCACGCGAGCATCGATGGCGCATGCCGCGTGCACGACGACCACATCGTGGTGGAGGCAGACTGAAACCGCCGGCGCAGCCCCGGCCGTGGAGTGATACGACATGCTCGAATCCGTGGGACTGGTGGAATTGACAAGCGTCGGCATCGGCTTCGCCGCCCAGGACGCCATGCTCAAGGCGGCCGACGTGCGCGTGCTGCTGGCCCGGACAATCTGTTCCGGCAAGTACATCGTCGCCATCACCGGCAGCGTCGCAGCCGTCAGCGAGGCGGTCGATCGCGGCGTTGACGCCATCCCCGACGGGCTCATCGATCACGGCGTCATCGCGCGGATCCACCCGCAGGTCTTCAGGGCCCTCAACCAGGCCGTCGAGTTTCACGTTCCGTTTGCCAAGGAAGACAAGCCGATCCCCAAGGCCGTCGGCATCGTCGAGACCTACTCGGGGGTGAGCGTGCTTGAGGCGGCCGACACCGCGGTCAAGGCCGGGCAGGTTGCCCTCCTGCGAATTCACCTCGCGATGGCGTTGGGTGGCAAGGGCTACTTGCTGATGGCCGGCTCGGTGCCGGATGTGCAGACCGCCGTCGACGCCGGCGCCGCGGTCGTACGCCGTAAGGGCCTGCTCGTCTCCGCCGTCACGATCCCCGGCCCGTCGCGCGAGCTGTTCGAAGAGTACATCTGACGCGGAACGCGGCCTCAGTCGATCTGCTGCATCAGCGTCGCGAGATCCGCCAGATCGAAGTCGCCGTCACCATTCTCGTCGAACGCGGCGCGAAGCAGCTCGGCACAGCGCGTATCGTCGGCCACCACGGTGCCACCCGGCCCGGTCAGGGCACCAGCGAAGAACGCCAGGTCCGAAATGGTGACGGCCCCGTCCGCGTCAAAGTCGCCGTCGCCGATCCACTCGCACGAGTCCGGAATGCCCGTCGCGTTGCAGTCGGTCAGTGTGCCGTAGCGATCGATCTCGCAGGGATCGGGAATGCCGTTGTCGTTGCAATCGTCCACCAGACCGCCCGCGATCTCGTCGGCATCGTGCATGCCGTCGCCATCGCAGTCGCCCGCCTCGTAGACCCCGACATCGACCAAGGCCGTGCCGTCCCGGTTGCCATCGTAGCTGCGCGCCAACCCGTCGAGATCCAGCATCAGCCACGTCGGCAGCTCATCCACCAGCCCCGCGTCGATCGCGGGCGACGTGCCCAGCACGCGGAAGTTGTCGTCGACCGTGCCGGCCACCCCGTCCACGCCGATCGGATCGACGAACTGCGGATCGGCGTCGCTGTTCCCGTCGTTCGGATCCGGATAGCCCGCGACGATGTTGCCGCGCGTATAGAACGACTTGGTGCCCCAGAGCTCGCTGTGCAGATACGGCACCGCCGGCTCGTTGCCCCAGAAGATGTTGTTGGCCAGCAGCGGCTTGGAGATGAAGCTCAGCGCGGCACAGCTCTCGATATAGGGGAAGGCGGCGTTCTCGATGATGTTCCGCGCGAACGTGTTGTTGATGACGCGGGGGTGGGAATAGGCGCTGTAGATCGCCGCCCCGTTGTCGAGCGCGTGATTGTCGACGAACAGGTTGCCGGCGATCTCCGGGTTTCCGTGGCGGTAACAGAAGATCGCCCCACCGTAGCAGCCCACGTTGTGCCGGAAGATGCAGTGCGCAATGGTCAGCTCGGCGAAGTCGCTGACCGCGAGCGCCCCGCCGCCATACGGATGCGGCCCGGCCTCCGTGCCCGTCGCCTTGCTGTATTCGAAGATGCACCACGTCAGTTGCGACGGCGCATTCGTGTCCGGCGTGTCAAAGAAACGGATCCCGTTCCACGCACCATCGTAGCTCGGCACGATGCGGAAGTTCTCGGGATCATCGCTCGTGAAGACAATCCGGCAGTCCGGCGTACCGACCGCGACCAGTGTGCCCTGCACCGTCAGCCGGTCGTAGTGCTCGAACTCGACCCGCACCCCCGGCTCGATCGTCAGCGTCACGCCGCCCGCCACCGTGATGTCGTCAAGCACGCGCACCAGGTCGGCGCTCCAGACCGTGTCACTCTCGATCAGGCCGCCCACCTCGATCACGTCCTCGTCCAGCGGTGCGCACTCGCGCGTCGGCGGCTGCGCGCCGCCCGGCACGCCGCGCCTTCGCACGAACGTCTGACAGCCGTAGCCCACCGCCGGCGACCCGGGCGCCAGGCGGAAATCGCCGCCCGCCGGGTCGATCAACTGTGGATCAATCCCACTCTCGTTGTTGTACGGTGCCGCACCGGCATCGGCCCAGGCATACGGCTCGACTCAGCCATAATCGCACAGGATGGCGAAGTGGCGCACGGCGTCGCCATTGGCGCCCGCGTCCGAGAAGTACGACCAGTTGTCGTAGACCTCGCCGGTCGTGTACTGCATGCTGAGCGCGACGCTGAGTCCGGTTTGCAGCCAGTCGTTGAGGTTGCCCGTGAAGAACATGAAGTCGGGGCCGGTGTCACGCGCGTCGACGACGATGTTGCGCTCGACCGTGATCCCCTCGCCGCAGCCCATCAGCCGCACGCCATAGTCATGCGGCCGGTAGAACGTGACATGCCGCACCGACCCTTTCGGCTGCAGTGCGACCTGATCGCTGCGATACCCGCGAAAACGCACGTTACCGTTGAGGATGACGCAATCGTCGATATCCAGGCGCTGGTTGCAGTAAGCAATGCAGATTTCTTCGGTTTGCAGGTCCAGAATGGCGCCATTGCCGACAATCCGCACGTTCTCGCCAACCCCCTGGTATGCGTTCGTCACGCGGTTGTACGTGCCGCCGATCCACAGCCCACCCGTATACGTTACGCCGGTTTGCAGCACGATGTAGCGGTCGTACTCCCCCAGTGGCCCCGCCTGCTCGTACGCCAGCTTGAGCGAATCGGCGACAGCCGGCGCGCAGCCGACGAGCACGAGCCACAGGATGCACGCTGTACGAATCATGAAATCGGGGCCTTCTTTCGCCTTCAGCTCCGGCCGTGGCAATGACGCGGACGGTCCACCTGTTCGGTGTAGCGACTCGCCCGCGGAAAAGCAAGGAAGGAATGCGCGTCAGGCCCTGGCGGCGGCGCGCCGCTGGACGAGTTTCTGCAGCAGGATGAACGTCAGCAGCAGCACGCCAATGACGATCCGCGTCCACCACGGGCTGAGCGTCCCCTCGAAGACGATACTGGTCTGGATGATCCCATAAATCAGCACCCCGACCAGCGTGCCGGTGACGTAACCGACGCCGCCCGACAACAGTGTCCCGCCGATGACCACGGTCGCGATCGCGTCCAGTTCCAGCATGGTCCCCGCCGTCGCATTCCCGGACGAGGTGTAGAACGTGTAGACGATGCCGGCGGCCGCCGAGCACAAGCCGCTGAGGGCATAGATCATGACCTTGGTGCGTCCGACGGGCAGCCCCATCAGCAGGGCCGACGATTCGCTGCCGCCAATCGCATACGTATTGCGCCCGAAGCGCGTCCAGTGCGCCAGGTAGATCGCCCCCGCAGCGGCCACCAGAAGTATCGTGGCGGAGACGGGGAAGTACTCGTAACTCACATCCGCGACGCTGCTGTAGAACGGGTGGGCGATCGTGATCGACTCGAGGCTGATCATGAACGCCAGGCCACGGGCCAGGAACATGCCCCCGAGCGTGACCAGGAACGGCGGCAGGCGGAAGAAATGCACCAGCGCCCCCTGCCCGGCGCCAAACCCGACGCCGACGAGCAGTGCCAAGCCGGCCACGATCAACGGGTGGAGGCCGCTTTGCTCGATGACGGTGGCGGCGAAGATGCTCGTGAAGCCGATCATGGCGCCCACCGACAGGTCGATGCCGCCGGAGAGAATCACGAACGTCATCCCGAGCGCCGCGAGCCCCAGAAACGCGTTGTCGCGGAGGAAATTCACGAAGACGGCGTAACTGAAGAAGCCGGGATAGCGCATGGCGGCGGCGGCGTACAGCACGATGCACACGAGCGTCGTCGCGATGATCGGAATGCTGTTGCGCGAAACCCGCAGGGTCATGTCGTCACCCCCCGCCGGCGCCAGATCATCTCGCGCAAAGCCGCGGACTGGAGCAGGCACACCGCCAGAACCACCACGGCCTTGACCGCCAGCGTGTATTCCACCGGTACGCCGCGGGTGAGGATCGTCGTCGTGAGCGACTGGATCAGCAAGGCGCCGATGATCGTGCCCAGCAGCAGGAAGCGCCCGCCGGTCAGGGCCGTGCCGCCGATGACGGCCGCCAGGATCGCGTCGAGCTCGAGATAGAGGCCCGCGTTGTTAGCGTCGGCCGCCTTGATGTCGGCGGCGACGATCACGCCTGCCAGTCCCGCGCAGAATCCCGACAGAGCGTACACCAGCGTCTTGATCAGGCGGACATTGACGCCTGCGTAGCGGCTGGCGGTTTCGTTGTTGCCGATGGACTCGATGAACAGCCCCAGGGCGGTGAAGCGCACCAGCGCTCCCACCACGACATAGGCGGCGATCGCGATAATCACCGGGATCGGCAGCATCAGGAAGTGTCCGCTGCCGATGGCGCTGAACTGCGGGTTTTCGAAGGTGATGATCTGCCCCGCGCTGAGCAGCTGGGCGATCCCGCGCCCCGCGACCATCAGAATCAGCGTCGCGACAATCGGCTGCACCCCAAACAGCGACACCAGCACGCCGTTGCACGCGCCGGCCACCACGCAAACCCCCAGCGCGATCGCGACGATCGGCACCACGCCCAGCGTGGATTCGGTCAGCAGGACCGCGGCGGCGGCACCAGCAATCGCCAGTACGGCGCCGACAGACAGGTCCACCCCGCCGGTGGCGATCACCAGCGTCATGCCGAGCGAGGCCAGCAGCACGGGCGTACCGCGGTTGAGAATGTCGATCAGGGTGCCGTAGAGATGCCCGTCCTTGACCTCGATATGGAAAAAACGCTCGGTAAGCAGCAGGTTGAACAGCAGCAGCAGGGCCAGTGCCAGCGCCGGCCAGGCCAGTTGCGACAGGCGTTTGAGCGAACTGGTCGCCGGAAGTTCAGGCATGGTCGTGCTCCGCGGCAATCAGGCCCAGCATGGCAGGGACGGTGAGCTCGGCGCCGGCGAGCTCGCCGACCTTGTGCCGGTCGCGCAGCACCGCGACCCGGTGGCAATTCCGCGCCATCTCCTCCATTTCCGACGAGATGAACAGGAGGGCCATCCCCTCGCCGCACA
The DNA here is from genome assembly GCA_964448675.1 of uncultured Planctomycetales bacterium. GTDB lineage: Bacteria > Planctomycetota > Phycisphaerae > UBA1845 > Fen-1342 > CAYUZU01. The sequence continues at coordinate 153,535 of CAYUZU010000004.1, read as the reverse complement.
GCCGGCCGATGAGCTTCTCGATCTCCGCCTTGGCGCCGACGTCGATGCCGCGCGTCGGCTCGTCGAGGATCAGCAGACGCGGCTCGGCCGCCAGCCAGCGTGCGAGAATGACCTTTTGCTGGTTGCCACCGCTGAGCTGCGCGACCGGCTTGTCCGCATCCGGCGTCGCGATCCGCAGCGTGCGGATGAACTGCTCGGCGAGTTGCTGACGCCGTCGCGCACCGAGGGGCCGCAACCAGCCGCGCCGCGCCTGCAATGCCAGCACGATATTCTCGCGGACTGAAAGCTCGGGGATGATGCCGTCGCTCTTGCGATCCTCGGGGCAGAAACCGAGGCGGTTGGCGATCGCCGTGCGTGGCGAGCGCGGGGTCGCCGACCGGCCCTCGACCTCGATGCGGCCACTGTCGGCCTTGTCGATGCCGAAGAGCAGGCGGGCGGTCTCGGTGCGGCCCGAACCGAGCAGGCCGGCCAGCCCGACAACTTCGCCGCGGCGAATCTCGATATCGAGCGGCGCGACGGCGTGGCGCCGGCCGAGCTGCGCCGCGCGCAGGAACGGCGGGCCCTCGATCTTGGCGGCGGCGGGCGGCCGCTGGCTCCTTTCGAGCGCGGCCACATCGCTCGTGCTGCGTCCGATCATCTTGGAGACCAACTCGATCCGCGGCAGCGACGCGCTGTCGTAGCTACCCACCAGGTGGCCGTTGCGCAGCACGGTGATGCGGTCCGACACCTCGTAGACCTGGTCGAGGAAGTGCGTGATGAACACGATGCCCAGGCCCTGCTCGCGCAGGCGGCGCATGATGGCGAACAACTGCCGCGTTTCGGCGGCGTCGAGGCTGGAGGTCGGCTCGTCGAGAATCAGCACGCGCGCCTGCACATCCAGCGCCCGCGCGATGGCTACCATCTGCTGAAGCGCGATCGAGCATGTGTTCAGCGGGCTGGTGACATCGACTTGCACATCGAGCTCGGCCAGCAGCGCCGCGGCGCGCCGGCGAATCTTGCGCCAGCGGATGCAGCCCCAGCGCCGCGGCTCGCGCCCGAGAAAGATGTTCTCGGCGACCGAGCGGTACGGAATGAGATTCACTTCCTGGTAGACGGTACTGATGCCGTGGCCCTGCGCCTCGAGCGGGGCGCGCGGCGCGATCGATTGGCCGGCGAGCGTGATCGTGCCGGCATCACGGCGATGAACACCGGTGAGCACCTTGATGAGCGTGGACTTGCCCGCGCCATTTTCACCCATGAGGGCGTGGATTTCGCCGCCGCGCAGCGCGAAATCGACGTTGTCCAGCGCCCGCACACCGGGGAACTGCTTGGTGATGCCGCGCATCGCCAGCAGCGGGCGGTCGTCGGAGGGCGAACCTGTCGCGGGCGTCGCGTTCAAGCTAGCGCACACTCCATTCAAGAACGCCGCCGGAGTAACCGTCCTGGAGCTGCACCTCGAGCCGCAGGGAGTCGGTCTGGATGGGCTTGAAGGTGACGGTGTTGAACTGGTTCGGCGCGATCGGGTACTCGCGCACGTCCGGGACGGGCCGCCACTGGTCACCAGCCTGGTACAACAGCCGCCAGCTTTGCGGCAGGCGGCACTCGCCGCGGCCGCCGTCATCGAACCAGTACACCGAAACCTCGCGCACGCTGACCGGTGCGGTGAAGTCGTACTGCACCCACTCGGTGGTGCCGGTGTGGTCCCACCAGGTGAAGCGGGCGACGCCGTAGTCGTGCGAGCTCGTAGGTGTGACCTGGTCATTCAGCGCCGTGGGGCGGTCATGCGTGTGCGAAGTACGGATGCCGGCCCCGGTGGCCAGCGACGGCACGGGCTGCGGGCGGGCCTCCGCGGGGGTTTCGGCGAGCCAGACGTTCATGTCGCCCTTGTCGCGGTGATTCCAGGCGTAGTACGGAATCGCGCTGAGTCGGGTGGGCTGACTGTCGGCCGCGGCGCCAGCGGCCGCCAGGCGGCGTGCCTCGGCCGCCAAGGCAACCACACCGCCAAGCAGGTCGCCGCGCATGTTGGCGTCCACGCGGGCATCGCCGGGGAGAATGAGGTCGCGCGTGAAACCGTCGTGGTCAACACCCTCGACGCAGTAGACCAGGGGGCCGCGCTGCAAGGCAACGCGGTTGCGGTTGGCCGCGACGGCCGGGTTGGCCTTGAGGCGCCGCACGGGCATGGGCAGCTCGAGCGTGACGACGTCACCGGGCTGCCAGGTGCGGCGGAGCCGGGCGTAGCCCTTGTGCAGCTCAAGCGACACCTGCTCGCCGTTGACCATGAGCGTCGGCCGTTCGTCACGCCGCTCGACGAAGCGATAGAGCCCGCTGGGGACCGGCTCTTCGCGCGCCCAGCCCGGTATGCGCACGAGCAGCTCGAGGGCCGTCGGTGCGGCGGGCTCGACGTGGAGCTCGATGCGGCCGCGCCACGGGTAGCGCGTGACCTGGCGGATCCGCACGTCCGTGTCCTGGACACGCAGATCGCTCTGGCCGCCGATGAAGAGATTGACATATACCTTGTCGTCCTGGAGGGCATAGATGTAGCCCGGCAGCGACGGCATGAAGCGCACCATGTTCGTCGGACAGCAGGCACAGTTGAACCAGGGCTGCCGCTCGCGATCACCGAACGAGGCCAGGGGATTCACGTAGAAGAATTCGTTGCCCTCCATCGAGATGCCCGCGAGCAGGGCGTTGTAGAGAGTGCGCTCCAGCACGTCGATATAGCGGCCGTCCCCATGCAGCAGGAACATGCGCTGGTTCCAGAACACGTTGGCGATCGAGGCGCAGGTCTCGGAGTAGGCGGCGGCGTTGGGCAGCTCGTAGTCGTCGCCGAAAGACTCGCCGCCGTGGCGCGCGCCGATGCCGCCGGTGACGTACAGCCGCTTGCTGACCATGTTGTCCCAGATGCGATCGATGGCGCGGATATAGTCCTGATCGCCCATGATCGCGGCGACATCGGCCATGCCGCAGTAGAGGTAGACGGCGCGGACGGCGTGGCCCTCGGGGTGGTCCTGCTCGACAACGGGCTTGTGGTCCTGGGCGTAGACACCGTAGCACGCACGGTCGTGGTAGTGGCCGCGCTCGTCGAGGAAGAAACGGGCCAGGTGCAGGTAGCGCTCGTCGCCGGTCACGCGATAGAGCCGCACCAGGCCGATCTCGACCTCTTCGTGGCCGGGGACGTCGCGCAGGCCACCGGGGCCGAAGACGCGGGTGATCAGGTCGGCCGACTTGACGGCGACGTCGAGCAGATCGCGGGTCTGCGTCGCCTGGAAATGCGCCACCGCGGCCTCGTAGAGGTGGCCGAGGTTGTACAGCTCGTGGTTGTGCACGAGGTTGGACCAGCGCTCGGGGCCGGCCCGCTCGGAGGGGTTGTCCTCGTGGATCGTGCGGTGGGCGTAGAGGTAGCCGTCATCCTCCTGGGCACCGGCGATCAGCTTGATGACATGGTCAACGCGCTGGCGCAGCTCGGGGTTGGGCTCGATCATCAGCGCATACGAGGCACCCTCGAGCAGTTTGAAGACGTCCGAATCGTTGAACTCGTACCCCTCGTAGCCGCCCTCCATCAGGCCGGCGGCCTTCGCGAAGTTGTTGATCCGCCCGGTGCGCTCGCACTGCTCGAAGACATGCGGCACGGTAACGGCCTGGTTGGTCTTCAGCCGCGGGAGCCAGAACTCGTCTTCGACCTTGACGGCGGTAAACGGCACGGGCTGAATCGGGTACTCGAGACGCTTGGGCACGGCGCCCGCCGCGGCCTTGTCGGTAGGATCACTCACTTGCCACTCCAGAATGCCGGCCGAGAAGCCGTCCTGCAAGGTCGCCTCGATACGCAGGCCCGTGGTGGTGACCGGCGGGAAGGTCGCCGTGTTGAAGCGGTCGCGTTCCGTCCCATAGCCCGACGCGTTGGGCACGGCGCGCCACACGTCGCGATCGCGATAGAGCAGCCGCCAGCGGGCGGGCACGCGGCAACCGCCCTCGGGTCGGTCGTCGAACCAGTAGACCGCGGCGCGGCCGACGCGGCGGGGGTCGTCGAAATTGTACTGGACCCACTCGGTCGTGCTGCGGCGGTCCCACCAGGTGAACCGCGGGACACCCTGGTCGTTGGAATGGGCCGGGACCTGACCGTCGCTCAAGGCCGCCAGGGTGTCGCCGGTGAAGCAGTGTGAGGCCTCGGCCGGCGCCGGCGTGGGCGGCGGGGCCCACTTGTGGGCCGCCGGGTCGTCGCTGACAGTCGGGAACGCAGTCAGGCGGATGCGGGCCGCGCCCATCGGGATCAGCGTGATCTCCTCGATCGGCTCGGTCGTGTACGCGGGGCTTTCCTCGACCTCGTCGATCAGCCCGCGATGATCGAGTTGCCACTGGGGGATCTGGCGGCCGCGGGCAAGCAGCTTGATCGGCACGTTACCGGGATCGAAGGGCCGCTCCGGCAGCGGGCCGGTTTCCCGTACGACGGCGAAGCTCTCGACCGGATCGGTCTTGTCCAGCACCAGGCCGTAGTTCCAGTCCGACGCCGGGTAGACCTCCCAGGCCGGCCACGTGTCGGTGCCGCCGGCACGGTGGTACGCCTCGTCGATGGCGAGCGAATACGTCAACGGGCCGTAACCCACGGAGACGGTGCCGTTGTCCTCCCAGCGCGTCACGTCGAGCGACATGGGCAGGCGCAGCGTGACCTCGTCGTCCACCTGCCAGGTGCGCTCGATCCGGATGTACTGGCCGGGGCCGGCGGTCACGGGGTGCTGCTGCCCGTTCAGGTACACGGCGGGCGCCAGGCACCAGCCGGGCACGCGCAGGTAGAGCGGGAACCGCACCGGCTCCTCCGGCTTGATATGCAGCGTGATGTCTTCGCCGAAGGGGTAGTCCGTCTCGGCGGTGATCGTGACGCGGCCATCGTCGCCGACGCGGGCGTTGACGGCGCTCGCGGCGTAGAGCACGGCGGCCAGGCCGCGATCGGGGGTGGCCAGCCAGAGGTGCTCGGCGTAGTAGGGCCAGCCGTGGGCGACGTTGTGCTGGCAGCAGCGGTGCCGATGCGGGTCCATGAGGTACATCGGACCGCGGTTGAGAATGCCAGGGGCTTTGCTCTCGGCGTCGGACTGCGGCATGTTGGGGGCGGTGAGGTAGCGCAGGGCCTTGAGGTCGGCAGTCAGGGCGGCCGGCAGCGAGTTGAACGCCACCTCTTCGCAGCGGTCGGCCCACTTGGTGTCGCCGGTGATCTTCAGCAGCATCTCGAACGACAGCATGAACTCGACCATGGTGCAGGTTTCGGCGGCCTGGCGCGGACCGGTGTAGCCCGGGCGGCAGACTTCGTCGGCGCCGAACATCCCGCCGGGAACCCGGCCGTAGCGCTGCATGACCTCGCGGTAGTTGCGCTCGGTGGCGTTGAGATGGACGGGGTTCTTGGACTGGACGAAGTAGTTGGCGGGGCCGCGGAAGGCCTGGGCGATGTTCACGCCGTGCCAGTTCGCGACGCCCTGGGTCCAGTCGGCGGTGTTCCGGTGGATCTTCTTCGCGAGGTCGAGCAGCCAGCCCTGGCCGGTGCGGTTGTAGAGCCAGTAGACGCTCGCCAGGTTGTCGGCGGCGCGTTGCTGCTGCCAGAAGGGCCGGAGAAACTCGTCTTCGGGGATTTGCGCCTGCCAACGGAAATAGCGGCCCATGAGCTTGGGCACGCGCGGATCGCCCGAGAACTCGTAGTAGCTCTGCAACGCGTTGAGCATGATCATGTTGGGCCAGACGTCGGGGGTCCCGTCGATCCGCGTCAAGTTGGAGCGCGGCCCGAAGTAGCCGTCGTCGCGCTGGCTGGCGATGACGGCGTCGATCCACTCCTTCGCCTCGTCGATGATGCGCTGGTCGCCGAGCACGTAGCCCAGGTCGCCGAAGCCCTTGAGCCAGTACGGCACCTCTTCCCACGGGCTGTGGCCCGCGCCGGTCGGGCTGCGCCAGGCGTTGCCCTCTTCGCGGAGAAACTCACTGATCTCGGGGAGATGGCCGACAAAGCCGGCGGCCTGGAGTTCGAGCTGGGTGCGAAGCCAGCCACGGGGCTCGATGGCGCCGATGGGCAGCTTGATCAGTGGCTGCGCGCGCAGCGGCGGGCGATTGGCGACGTAGTGAGGATTGGTACCGCCGGTCGCGGGCTGGTCGACCGCGGTGACGTTGGTGTTGGCCGCGTGGGCCACGGACGCGAGAAGCAGGAAACTGACGGCCCCCGTCAGCAGGCGAGTCTTCATGGGGTACACCTTGGCCGCCGGGCGGCCGATTCGAAACAACTGGGCAAGCAACGCAGCAGGACGCGGGCCGCGCGGTCAGTACTTGCGCGACTCGATCACGTCGGCTGCCTCCTTCTGGGTGAACAGCCGGTCCTTCACCTTGATCCACTTGGGCAGCTCCTTGCCCGCGAGCACGTCCTCGACCGCGTCGAAGGCCTGCGGGCCAAGCAGCGGATTGCACTCGACGGTGGCATTGAGGTTGCCCTTGAGCATGGCCTCGAACGCGCCGCGCACGGCATCGATCGACACGACGAGGATGTCCGCGCCCGCATCGTAGCCGGCCTGCTCGATGGCCTGGATCGCACCGAGCGCCATGTCGTCGTTGTGCGCATAGACGGCGTCGATGTTGTCGCCCTCGGCCTTGAGGAAGGCTTCCATGACTTCCTTGCCCTTGGCGCGGGTGAAGTCGCCGGACTGCGACTTGATGATCTTGATCCCCGGTGCGTCGGCGATGCCCTCGTGGAAGCCCTTCTGGCGATCGTTCGCGGGGGCCGAGCCGGGCGTCCCCTGGAGTTCGACGACGTTGCCCGCGCCGCCCAAGGCCTCGACCAGCCACTCGGCGGCCATGCGGCCTTCCGCGACGAAGTCCGAGGCGATCAACGTTTCGTACAGCGAATCGTCGGAGACATCCACCCCACGATCGACCAGGATTACGGGAATGCCCTTGCGCTGGGCCTCGCGCAGCACCGGCTCCCAGCCCGTTTCTTCGACCGGCGCGAGGATGATGGCATCGACCCCCTGCGCGATGAAGGTGCGCAAGGCCTTGATCTGGTTCTCCTTCTTGCCCTGGGCGTCGGCAAACCGGAGATCGACGCCGCGCTTCTCCGCTTCACTGCGAATGGACTCCGTCTCGGCCGTGCGCCAGGCGCTCTCGGCCCCGATCTGCGAGAAGCCCACCGTGATCGTGTCCTTGGCGGCGCCGGTCTTGTTCGCGGCCTGGTCCTCGCTCTTGCAGCTTCCGAGGACGACCAGCGCCGCGCACGTCATCCCGAAGAGCCAGCGGTGCAGGTTCGGTTGCATGGATTCTCGACTCCTACCAGCGGTGTTGCATGACAGGCGCGGTCACGAAACAGCGGCAACCGCGCGGTTAGCGGCTTCGCCTGGCCGCGCTGCGCCCCCGAGGCGGCGGGCCCCGGCACCCGTCCGCGGGCCAAGCCGATAGTATACGGGGGGTGCGTGCGCTGTCGACATGGCGGGGCGCGGATCCCGCGGGGGGCAGCCCCGTCAGGTGTGGAGTTCGACAATGTCCTTATCGTGCAGCGCGTGATCAAGTTGCACGTTCTGGCCGTCGGCGACGCCGTGGCCCCAGATGCGCGCGGACTGCACGCGGTGATCGTGGCCGCGAAATACCTTGTGCGCCAGATCGATCACGTTGCTGCCCATCGGCAGAACGAAGGGCTCGTCGAGGTCGGCCTTGCGTCCCGGCGGCTTGGCATAGACGCGCACCACGCGGATCAGTTCGTAGAACAGGGCCGGCAGCTGCTGCAGCTGCGCGTCATCGAGCGCGCACAGCGGCTCGATCCGCACGCGCGACGCGAAGAACTCGCGCAGCAACGCGAGGTTGTCCGCCGCCCCCGGCAGGTCCATCTTGTTCGCGAAGAGCAGGCCGGGCACCTTGAGGACCGCGCCGGCTTCCTGGGGCTTCTCGCGCTCCCCCTCGGTTAGCGCCACGTTGCGCTCGGCCAGGTGCTGCAGGCAGGCTTCGGCGTCTTCGAGCACCGAGTCCGCGGCCACGTCCACCACGATGAGCAGCGCGTCCGCCGAGCGCCACAAGCCCGCAAACCCCGCCGGCACGTGGTCGGCCGTCAGCGGCGGGGTGTCGATGAGCTGAATCTGGATGTCCTCGTACGGCACCATGCCCGGCAGCGGCACCCCGGTGGCGAACGGGTACTCCGCCACTTTCACGTTGGCGTTGGTCAGCGCGGCCACGATCGCGGACTTGCCGGTGTTGGGCGTCCCGATCAGTGCGATCTGGCCGGCACCGGTGCGCGGGATGGCGAACGGGTCGACCTGCGTGGCGCCCTTCTTGCCGCCCTTCTGCACGGCCTTGCGCGCCGCCGACAGCTTCTTCTTCAGCTCGGCCTGGAGCTTCTCCGAAGATTTGTGCTTGGGCAGCTCGCGCCACATCTCTTCCAGCGCCGCGAGTTCCTCCTCGGGCGTGGTGGCGGCGCGGTACTTCTCCTCGGCTTCGAAGTACTGTGGCGTGAGATTGGCAGCCATGACGGGATTCTCGCATCTGTTGATCGCGTGTGCGACGAACGGGTGCGATTCCGAAGCACCAGCGCCATATTACTGCTTTCTGGCGGCCACGTGTAGCGGCGGAGCCTGCGAACCTGGCGCTCGCTGGCGTCGCCCGTGGCGTCTCAGGAGATGTGCTCGCAAGCCTCGCAGGATTCGCCGCGGCGCGTGAGCCGCTGCCGATTGCGGGCAAACCACGCATAGAGCCGGTCGAAGACCGGGCGAAGCAGCGGCCAGCCGGTCGGGGCCACGAGCCAGCCGAGGCCCAGTGCCGCGTACACGCGACGAAAGACCTCCATGCCTTCGATGACGGTGCCGGCGGGCAGGATCGCGTGGATGCGCTCCATCACGTCGGTACGCGTCAGGCCGTAGCGGGACGGCTCGAACTCCGGCGCACTGATGTCCTCGAGCTCGACGCGGCCCCGGCCGCGGTCCATCCGCCGCCAGAAGCTGGCCTCGCGGCGGCACAGGGGGCACGCCCCGTCGTAGAGCACCTTGATTGGCGTATCATTCATGGCTGCTGGCCCGTCCTGTCTGGCGTTGCGGCGGCGGAGGTCCGCCGCTGCCGTTGCCGTTCGTGGGTGGCTGGTACAAGGCGCGGGCGAATGCCACCGCGTGCTGCAGATTGTCACAAAAAGCGGCGTATCGAATACCGCGCCGGATCTCCTCGGTCAGCATGCGTCCACCCAACAGCACGGCCACGCCGTGCTCCTGCGCCACGTGGTACAATTGCTGGTACTGCTCGACGAAGCGCTCGCGCGATTCTAGCGCGTTGACGCTGAGCCAGAAGATGCGGGGCCTTAAATCGCTGATAGCCCGGACGAGCGTCTCGACAGGGTGGTCACAGCCCAGCGATTGCGCCCGCCAGCCCACTTCCGTGAGCGACAACTCGACCATGGTCGTCGCCAGGGTATAGTGGTCGCCGGTGAGCGTCCCACCCAAAGCCGACGGCGCAAGCGTCGCGGGCGGCGGCAGCAACAGGCGGAACTGGTGCAGCACGCGCGTGCAGATCTCGACGGCGCGGCGTTCGTGATAGATGTCCAGCGCACCGTGCGCCCAGCGATCGCCGATGCGCTGGAACGTGGCGGCGATGACGCCGTCCAGAATGTCGACCACCGACCGGCCGTCGAGATACAAGCCGAAGACGAGGCGGCGCGCGGATTCCAGATCCCCATGCTCGAGCGCCGTGAGAAACGCGTTGCGTGATCCGTCGCGGCCGATGACCGCCGGCGCGGCCACCTCGGGCAGCCCCAGCACGTCCGGCCGGGCCACCTCGAGCCGGCGTTCGCGAATGAACTGCATGACGCCGCTGAGCGGCAGGCGTCGGTGCCCGCCGGGGGTCCGGACGGCAGGCAGCAGGCCGCGGTCACACCAGCGCTTGAGCGAGGCCTCACTCACGCCCAGTGCGGTTGCAACCTGTCGGGTTGTAAGAATTTCCTGAATCATGACTGTTTTGAACGATTTTACAGCCCCGCCAGACTAAGTCAACGCAATTCTGGCGCAGCCTGACAGTTTGTTCATAAAGCTCTGATATAATGCACTTTACAAGTTCATTTCTTTTGCAGAGGGCGGCCGAACGCCGCCCGCCGCGTGGCAAATTGCGTCGGCATGACTATGCTCAGCATATGAACGATTTGCACGAACAAGGCTCAGCCGGGATGGCGGCGTTGCCCCCGGGCCGAGTTGGTGACACCAAGAACAACGAGAGAGGGCGGACATGCGAACAGCGACGCTGATCACTCTGGCACTCGGGCTGCTGCCGAATTGGGGCTGCATTGGGGAGGGTCCCTGTGCCCCGCTGTCGGTCGTCGAGAACGTCGAAATCGAGCGGTACATGGGCAAGTGGTACGAAATCGCCCGCTACCCCAACTGGTTCCAGTCGGAGGATTGCGTGGCGGCGACCGCCGAGTACACGCTGCGTGACGACGGCACCGTGCGGGTGGTCAACACCTGCCACCAGGGCGATGTCGCTGGGCCGGTCGAGCGGATTGAAGGCCGTGCGCGGGTGGTGGACCCGACCACGAACGCCAAGCTCAAGGTGGGCTTCTTCGGCCCGTTCGAAGGCGATTACTGGATCATCAATCTCGACGAGGATTACCAGTGGGCGATCGTCGGCGAGCCGACCTGCCGTTTCCTCTGGATCCTGAGCCGGTCGCCCACGATGGACGACGAACTCTACGACGAACTGGTCGCGTGGCTGGCGGACCAGGGCTACGACACGGATCGGCTGCGCAGGTCGACCCAGGTCAGCGAGTAGCGGCGGCGCGCGGCTAGCCCCAGGTCACCAGGCCCCGGTCGTAGCGATCCCCGAGGTCGGCGTGTGACGGCACGACCCGGATCGCATAGCCGTTACGCCCGCTGACCTGGCATGGCACGCTGCCGGCGAACCAGTGCTCGCCGTTGTCTTCGTGCCGGTTGAACGCGAGTTGAATGGCGCTGCCCTTGGTGATCTTGCCGTTGACATCGAGCGGGCCATAGTACGCCTCGACGGCGACATCCTGCGGCTCGATGGGGCCCAGGTGGATCCGCGCCCGCAGCGGTAGCTGGTCACCAACCTTGAGGACGTCGTGCGCGTCGGTCTGCACCTCGGCGACGCGGACCTGCTCCCAGTGCTGCCGCAGGTGGTCCTTCCACTTCGACAACGAACGCGCCAGGGCAAAGTCATCGGCGGTGATGCGCTCGGCGCGCTCCATCGCCGGCAGATACATCAGGTTGGTGTAGTCGCGCAGCATGCGGTTCGTGTTGAACATCGGGCAGATGGTCTTCATCGACTCCTTGACACGCTGCACCCAGTTGCGCGGCAGGTCATCGGCGGTGCGCTCGTAGAACAGCGGGATGATCTCGCGTTCGAGCAGGTTGTAGAGCGACTCCGACTCGACGTGATCCTGGTAGGCCAGATCGTCATAGACCCGCCCATCACCGATCGCCCACCCGTTCTCACCGTTGAACGCCTCCGGCCACCAGCCGTCGAGACATGACAGATTCAGGCCGCCGTTGGCGGGCACCTTCATCCCGCTGGTGCCGCTGGCCTCGTGCAGGCGCAGCGGGTTGTTCAGCCACACATCCACCCCCTGCACCATCACGCGCGCCAGTGAGATATCGTAGTTCTCGAGGAACACGATACGCCGGCGGAACTCGGGCAGCCGGCAGACCGCCGCGATCTGCTTGATCAGCTCCTTGCCGGCCCCGTCGTTCGGATGGGCCTTGCCGGCGAAGACGAACTGCACCGGACGTTCCTTGTTGCTGACGATCTCGCGCAGGCGGCCCAGGTCGCGGAACAGCAGCGTCGCCCGCTTGTAGGGCGCGAAACGCCGCGCGAAGCCGATCGTCAGCGCCTCGGGATCGAGCACCTCCTCGGCTTCCTTGATCTCGGCCGGCGGCGCGCCGCGCCCCTTGAGCTGGTTTCGCAGGCGGCGGCGGACGGCGGCGATCATCCATTCGCGGCGCCGCACATGTACGCGCCACAACTCGCCATCGGGGATCTGATCGATGCGCTGCCACACTTCATCGTTGGCGACCGCCTCGGACCAGCCGGGCGCGAGGTACTGGTCGAACAGGTCGGCCATCGTCGGGCTCATCCAGCTGCGCGTGTGGATGCCGTTGGTCACGTGCAGGATCGGCACCTCTTCCTGCGGGATGCCCGGCCAGTAGCCCTGCCACATGCCGCGCGCGACCTCGCCGTGCAGCTTGCTCACGCCGTTGCTCTTGTATGACATGCGCAGCGCCAGCAGCGGCATGGTGTAGGGCTCCTCGGGACGGTCGCCGTGTTCACGACCCAGGGCCAGCAGTTCGTCCTTGGTGATGCCCAGTTCCTTGGCCATCCAGCCCAGGTGCTGCTCGACGAGCTTCGGCTCGAAGCGATCGATGCCGGCCGGCACCGGCGTGTGCGTGGTGAAGATGTTGCCGCCGGCGGTCGCTTCGCGCGCCTCGCGGTACGTCAGCCCGTTCTCGTGCATCACCTGTCGCATGCGCTCCAGCGCCAGGAACGCGGCGTGCCCCTCGTTCATGTGACAGACATCCGGGTGAATGCCGACGGCGCGCAGCGCACGCAACCCGCCGATGCCCAGCAGGATCTCCTGGCGAATGCGCATCTGGCTGTCGCCGCCGTAGAGGCGCGCCGTCACGGCCCGCAGCTCGGGCGGGTTCTCCGGCAGGTCTGCATCAAGCAGGAAGAGTCGCACGCGGCCGACGTGGACAAGCCAGATGGCCGCGGTGATCGTAAGGTTGCCCAGCGCGACGGTGATCTTGCGGGGGTGCCCGTCGTCGTCGCGGAGCGGTGTCGCGCACCATTGGTGCAGGTCGTAGACGGGGTAGCTCTCCAGCTGCCAGCCGTCTTCGGTGAGCTGTTGCGTGAAGTAACCCTGGCGATAGGCCAGCCCGACGCCGACCAGCGGGATGCCGAGGTCGGACGCGGACTTGAGGTGGTCGCCGGCCAGCACGCCCAGGCCGCCGGAGTACACCGGCATGCTCTCATGCAGGCCGAACTCGGCCGAGAAGTAGGCAACCGTCTTCTGCTGCACCCGGGGGTGCTGGTCGCCGAACCAGGTGCGACTGTTCATGTAGACGTAGAAGTTGTCCATGACGCGGCAGAGCTGGGCGATGTAACCGTCGTCGCGGGCCACCTGCTCCAGCCGCTCCTGGTCGATCTGCCACAGCAGCGCCACCGGGTTGTGGCCGGTCCGCCGCCACAGGTCGGTGTCCAGCCGCCGAAACAGGTCGGTCGCCGGCGGATTCCAGGTCCACCAGAGGTTGTAGGCGAGCTGCCGGAGCGGCTCGAGCAGCTCGGGCAGCGAGGGAATGATCGTGAACGTGCGAACATGGTCCATAAGTGCACCGGACAGCAGGTCCAGGGAATTCGCGTCATACACCGCAACTCGCCGGCGACCGCCGGGCGAGCGTTACAGCATCATTATCGCCGCGTCGTCGGCTGGAGAAACAGTTCAGCCCGCGGGGAATTTCGGCACGGCTAGGTCAGCCCCGCAGCCGAGCGGGCCCGCGCGACCAGGTCCGCCGCGACGTCGTCCGTCGGGGCTTCGGCGATGATGCGCACAATCGGCTCGGTATTGGAAGCCCGCAGGTGGACCCAACCCTCATCGAAGTCGACGCGGACGCCGTCGGCGGTGTTGGGCTGGTGGTCGGACCAGGCTTCCGTGACCGTTTCCACCGCCGCATCGATCCGCTCCCGCGGGACTTCGAACTTGTGCTTGACCATCGCGTAGCGCGGCAGCTCCGCGACCAGCGCGCTGACCGTCCGGCCCGTCACCGCCATGAGCTGCAGCACCAGGCTCATCGCCGACAGGCTGTCGCGCACGTAGCAGATGCGCGGGTCGATCACCCCCCCGTTGCCCTCGCCGCCGACCACGCAGTTCTCCGCCAGCATCCGCCGCGCGACGTGCGCCTCCCCCACCGGCGTGCGCAGGACCTGCGCTCCATGTTTGGCGGCCACATCGTCGATCATGCGCGAGGTGCTCAGGTTGGCGGCGACCGGGCCGGGTCGCCGTGAGAGCACCGACCAGACAGACAGCGCCAGGGTGTATTCCTCGCCGATGTAGCGGCCCATCTCGTCCACGATCGCCAGGCGGTCGGCATCGGGATCCTGCGCGAAGCCGATCGCCGCCTGGTGCTCGCGGACGGCATCGCAGAGTTGCGTGAGGTTCTCGGCGACGGGCTCGGGCTTGTGGGCGAACTCGCCGGTGGGCTCGCCGTTGATGTGGATGACCTCGCAGCCCAGGGCTTCGAGGAAGCGCGGGGTATCGCGGCAGCCCGCGCCGTTGATGCTGTCCACCACCACACGCAAGCCGCGCAGCTTGCCGAGGTCCACTTCGCACGCGGCGACCACGGCGTCGGCGTGCCGGCGGCCGGCCTCGTCATCCAGCGCCGGCGCCTGAAAGCCGTCCCTGATCAGCTTGAACTGACGCTCGTCGCGAATGCGGGCGATCGCGGCGGCACGGGCCGGATCGGGCGCCACGCCCAGGTCGTCCAGGAACTTCAGCCCGTTCCATTCGCGCGGATTGTGGCTGGCGGTGATGCTCATGCCACCGGCGTAGCCGCCCGCGCGAATCGTCCGCCCGATGGTCGGCGTCATGACGATGCCCAGCCGCGTGACGTGGCAGCCCGCGGCCATAAGGCCGGTGGCGGCGGCCGCCTCGAACATCGACCCGCTGGGGCGCGAGTCGCGGGCCAGCACGACGCGGCCCCCGCCGAGCAAGGTCCCATAGGCCTGGGCGAATTCCAGCGCGACGGTCGGGGTGAGGGACTGCCCGACAATGCCTCGCACGCCCGATACGCTCACCATCAATGTCATTGCACCAACCTCACCAGCCTGCGCCGTGTCTGTAACGTTGCCGCGGCCGGTCACGCGGCCTACACTGATCCTGGCTCGCGGCCGAGACCCGCGGGAAAGTGGCACAGTATGACGTCCGCGGGGCGGCCCGCAAGCGACACGGGAGAGAGACATGCATCGTCGATACACCTGCTGGGCCTGGTTGGTCCTGCCGGCCCTCGTGCTGGGCGGCTGCCCGGGCAACATCACGATCGACCTGGGCAACGGTTCCAGCATCGATATCCCGTTGCCCAGCAACACCGTGCGCGTCGAGGTATTCAACGACACCGACTTCGAGGTCGATCCGCGCATTCGCTTCGACGACGACAACAACTTCCTGGCGGCGGCCTTTCCCGCCGAGGAGCTGGCGACGGGCATCCTGCTGCCGGGTGAGCTGATCGAGTTCAATATTGCTTGCGACAAGCTGGGGCTGGTCTTCAGCGACGCCGCCGGGCAGTTCTTCTTCGAGGAGACGATCGGCCAGGCGGACGACACGCGCGTGCTGGAGCGCGGCGACGACTATGACTGCGGCGACGTCATCCAGTTCCAATTCCTGGGTGAAGGCGGTGGCTTCGGCGTGGTTGTATCGGTCAATGGCGTGGTCGTGGACTGAATTAGCGCGGCACTAACGAAACCGCAAGCCTGCTGACACCAAAGCTAAAGCATTTCATCGCATTCCTGGCGTGAGCGCGCTAGTTATAAGACCTTGGCGCGCGACAAGATGCGAGATTTTCCCTTGCCAATTTGTAAGGTGGCGGCGTAGAATCCTCGCAACGGAGGCAGAAAGTGGTTGGGTATTCCTTCCACCGTCAGATCTAAGAAAACTCGTTACAACGCACTGGCCGCGTTAGAAGCAGGAGGCGGGTTCTCCCCTGGTGGGGGTACCGTCGCGGCACATCTCTGGAGGGTAGGCCGTGCGAAGCGTGCGCAAACCGGACGTGTTTGTGGACATGTGTACGCAGCGCGATTATCTCGCGTCTGACGGCGCACATCCGACCGCGAACGCCCAGGCCGTTCGCGGCAATCTGAAGCGCCTGATGGCGCTGGCCCGCTGGGCAAAAGTGCCCACCATCTCGTGTATCGACACACGACGACCGCAGGAAGTGTGCGGCACCGGCATGGCGAATTGCGTGGCCGGAACACAAGGGCAGCGCAAGCTTTCGATGACGCTGCTTCCCAGCCGCGTGGTTGTCGATTCGGACAACTGTCTATGTGTATCGCTCGAGTTGCTCGAACGCTACCAACAGGCCATCCTCACCAAAGTCCACCGCGATCCCTTTACCAATCCCAAGCTCGACCGACTGCTCACCGAACTGCCGAACCGCCGCTTCGTCGTGTTCGGCGTTTCGCTCGAGGCGTCGGTGCGGCTCGTCGCGCTCGGCCTGATGCTGCGGCACCGCAAGGTCACGCTGGTGCATGATGCCTGCGGCTGGTGGGATGCCGAGGAAGGCGAAATGACCGTGCGCCAGCTCGCCGCGAAGGGCGCCGAGCTGATTACCACGCAACAGCTCATCGAGGCCACGCTCGCCCGCTATCGCCCGGCCCGCGCCGCGCTGCGCCGCCGCTCCGTGGCCTGACTCCGGTTCACCCAGTTCTGCAAGCCGTCGCGAGCCGGGACCCGCCAGGGTCACCGGCTCGCGGCGTTTTCGGCCGGTGCCCCGCGCGGCGGCGGGGCGACGGTCCTTGCGATCGACCGCGGTGGACCTATGATCCCCCCATGGCCCTGCCGGTTGTCGTCATCGTGGGTCGCCCGAACGTGGGCAAGAGTTCGCTGCTCAACGCCCTGGCGCGCGAACGCATCAGCATCGTCGATGCGCAGCCGGGGGTGACGCGCGACCGCGTCTCCAGCGTGCTGGCGCTCGGCGACCACTACTTCGAGATCGTCGACACCGGTGGCATCGGCATCGTGGATCACGATCAGCTCGAGGAGCACGTCGAGAACCAGATCCGCTACGCGATGCACCGCGCCGACCTGATTCTCTTCGTGGTCGATGTCGAAGCCGGCTACGCGCCGCTGGACCAGTCCGTCACGACGATGATCCGCCGGCTCGACAAGCCCACCCTGCTCGTCGCGAACAAGGCCGACGACCCCAAGCGCGAGCTCCAGGCCGCCGAGTTCGCGCGTCTCGGCTTCGGCGAGCCGATCTGCGTGTCGGCGGTGCACGGTCACGGCCGGACCGAGTTGCTGCAGCGGATTGCCGCGGCGCTGCCCGCAGCGGACGAACGGGCCCCCGAAGACCCGCTCATGAAGCTCGCCATCGTCGGCAAACGCAACGCCGGCAAGAGCACCTTCGTCAACGCCCTGGCCGGCGAGGATCGCGTGATCGTCAGCGAGATCCCCGGCACCACGCGCGACGCGGTCGATGTCCAGTTCGACCGGCACGGCCAGCAATTCGTCGCGATCGACACCGCCGGCGTCCGCAAGAAAGCCCGCATGCAGGACGTCGAGTTCTACTCGTACACCCGCGCGTTGCGCTCCATCCAGCGCGCCGACGTCGTGCTGTTCCTGGTGGATTCGACCGTGCCGATCGCCGAGGTCGACCTGCGGCTGGCGCGCGCCGTTCTCGATGAGTACAAGCCGGTCGTCATCGGCATCAACAAGTGGGACCTGGCCAAGGGCCGGGCCGAAGCGGCGGACTACGGCGACTACCTGACCGAGGTCATGCCACTGCTGCGCTGGTCACCGGTGGTGTTCCTGACGGCGAAGACGGGCCGTAACGTCAATACGGCCCTGGATGTGGCGCTGGGGCTGCACACGCAGGCCCAGGTTCGCGTGCCGACCGCCAGGCTCAATGAAGCCCTGCAGACGATTCTCGAGCTGCGCGGCCCCAGCCACAAGCACGGCACGCGGCCGGTGAAGATCTACTATGCCACCCAGGTCTCCGTCGCCCCGCCGACCATCGTGTTCTTCTGCAACAACCCGGACCTCGTCACGCAGAACTACCGTCGCTTCATGGAGAACCGGCTGCGCGAGCTGCTGCCGTTCAAGGAAGTGCCGATGCGGTTGTGGTTCCGGCCGCGCGGCGCCGGGCGCGAGGGGCAGGGCTAAGCGTGCAAAGCGGGCCGCACGTGTTACAATATGCGCGGCTATCTGGAGGTGACGTCGATGTCGATCGAGTTTCACTGCAATCACTGCGGCAAGGTCATCAAGACCGGAGGCGACAACGCCGGCAAACGCGGCAAGTGTCCTTATTGCAAGAACAGCGTGTACATCCCGACACCCAGCGACCAGATCGAGCCACTGGAGCTGGCGCCGCTCGACGAAGAAGAGCAGAAGGAGAAGGAGCGCCAACTCGAGGAGACCCGTCGCGTCGCCGAGCAGCTCCGCCAGGACAAGAGCACCCCGCCGCCGGACGTCGACCAGAATGACACCTCATCCGCGATGCCGGCAGGCGACGCGCGGCTCAAGCCGGACATGGAGACCCTGGTGCTGGGCTACGCCAAGGCGATGGCCGAGGGGAACCTGTCGGAGGCGGAGGATTACGCCAACGACATCCGCCAGGACATGGACCGCGCCAATGAGGTCATCGATCGGATTCTGTCGGACGAGATCCCGCCGGCCCAGCTGGCGAGCATCCCGCCCGCGGTCCTGCGGGGCTTCTTCAAGCAGCTGCGCGGCAACGGCTAAGCGAGGTTGCCAGGCGATCCGTCCGTTCTCGCGGAAGAACATGGGGCCGGCTGGCCGACCGGGCGTGTGTCCTCGTGCGGGCTGCGCGTACCCGGTTGCGCACCCCGTTGACCATTGTCCGCCGCACGGCTACCATGCGCGGCGTTTATCGACACGCTGCCGGGTACGCGCGGTCGCCCGACGACGCCGGCGGGTGTGGCCGATCGACATCGAATAACGTCTGTGAGGAGATCAACGGCGGCGCCGGGAGCCGCGGTGCGTTGCAGCCGAACTGGAGAGCCTTTGGCCAAAGAAGATGCCATTATCGTCGAAGCCGTCGTAGTGAAGGCCCTGCCCAACGCGATGTTCCTGGTGGAAGCCGACCTGGGCGGCGACGACAAACACGAGGTTCTGGCCCACGTCTCGGGCAAGATGCGCAAGCACTTCATCCGCATCCTGCCGGGCGATCGCGTCACCGTCGAGCTGACGCCGTACGATCTCAAACGCGGCCGCATCACCTACCGCCAGCGCTGAGCCCCGCCGGCCGCCGCCGGCCCTATCCCGCCTCGCAGCCGCCCCCATCGGCGCCCACCGAATCACCGCGCAAGGCGTCGAGCCCGGCCTGCAACGTGGGGCGGATGGTCAGCACTTCGCCCAGCCGCATCAGGCCCAGCACGTACTGCACATCCGGGCTGAGGCCGGTCAGCACCAGCCGGCCCCCGCGGGCCCGCAACGTGCGGAACAGCTCCAGCAGCAGGCTGACGGTGGGCGTGATGAAGAACGTGATATTGCCGAAGTCGATCAGCCAGTGGTGCTCGGGGCGGGTCTGCAGAAGCGCCCGCAGCTCGCGTTCAAAGCGGGCCACCGTGCTGACGTCGCCCAGCCGCTGGGCGGCGATGGAAAGCACGAGGATGTCATCGGCCAGCTTGAGTTGCACCAGGGTGTCGGGGATTGGCATGCGGGGGTTCCGCGGGGTCACGACTAAGGAGCTTCCCGGCCGTTCGGTGACCGCAACCCGGCCAGGGCTTCGTCAGGGGTGGACGATACGGAAAACAACTTGTCCAGGCGTGTGATCTGAAACAGGCGGCGCGCGTCACTGCCCATGCCGCACAGGGCCACGTCCATGCCCGCCTCCTGCGCCTGGCGCCGCAGCCCGATCAGCATGCTCAGCGCCGGCGACGACAGGAAACGCACGTTCGTCAGGTCCAGCACGATCCCGCGAAAGCCCGCCCCGGCGACCAGGCCGTGCAGCTCTTCGCTGATGCGTTCGACAATGAGCATGTCGAGGTCGAAGCGCTCGCGAAATGTCACCAGCGCCAAGCCCTCGGTCTCCTGAACGTGTAGCGGCTGCTCTGCCATGCTGTGCTGCTCCGCCGGGGTGCGGGCCTATTCGGCCTCCGCTTCGGTCGCCGTCTCGCGGTCGAGATCGACCTTGCCGCTGGCGATGGCCGGGGCCACGCCGTCCTCCTTGGCCTGAACCTGCTCCTCGGGGATGCCCTCGGTGACCTCGATGGACGTATCCCCCTCGTAGCAGAGGTAGGCCGCGACGTACGATGCGGCGCTCCAGGCCTGGTAGGCCTTGCCCATCGGCCGGCCGGTCTGCCCGTGCGCCCACTCGGTGAACTCCCACTCACGATCGATGCCCTCGCGGCACAACACTGCCAGCCGCTCGAGCGCCTCGCCGGCATGGTCGCGGCGCCCCAGGCGCAGCAGGAACCGCACCCACAAACCGCCGACGAAAGGCCAGATGCCGCCATTGTGGTAGTGATCGGGCAGATTCTGGAGGTTGACGAGAAAGTAATCGCGCCAGTCGGGCTCGCCGGGGCGGATCGACGGATAGAGCACGCGAACCGGGTAGGGATGGTCGATGCTGATCTGGCGCAGAAACTGCCGCACGCGGTCCGAGCGGTCCTGGTCGAGCAACCCGTACAGCGACGCGATGATGTTGGCGTACACGTCGCAGCGCCAGGAAAAGCCGAACGGCGTGATCTGCGCGATCAGGTAGCGCGTCCAGCCGAGGCTGAACTGCGTCAGTGCGAACGACTCCACGTTGTGACGAATGCTCTGCGGCGTGGGCCAGAACTGCTCGTTGATGAGCTGGCGGATGCGGGCCGCGCGGTTGATCGACTGCTCGACGGGCCGATCGACCTCGTGCAGCAGGTGGGCGTAGTTGACGTTGGCGCGATACCAGAGCACCTCGTCGTACAGCACGTTGTAGGACCGCGGGAACAGATCGGTCCAGTCGCCGGCCTCGGGAATCTCGAGCAGGCCGCAGTTGTTGGAATCCAGGGCCCGCAACCACCCCATCGTGCGGTCGATCGCGTCGATGTACTTCTCGGCAAACTCGCGGTCGCCGGTCAGTTTCACGTAGTTCCAGGCGGCGATCACGATCCACAGCGAGCTGTCGACGCCGGCAATGTTACCGATGCCGCCGTACTCGGGCCGCCCGGTGAGCACGTCCACGTAGTTGGGCAGGTGGCCGTCGCGGGTCTGGGCGGACAGGATCGTCTCGAGCGAGCGGCGGGCACAGGCGTTCAGCTCGGGGTCGTTCAGCGGCAGCGCCCACATGAGCGTCTTGGCCGAGTCGCGTGCCCACACGCTGCGGTAATTGCTGACCGGATTGTCGTCATGCGCCAGGCTGCACGCGCTGAAGCCGCGCTCGGTGCAGTTCAGATGAAGCACCTCCCTGGCCTTATGAAACGCTTCTTCGATCAGTTGCATACCTCGGTCCGCCGCGTGTTGAGCCCGAGTCGGCGGACGGGCCGTCGTCATCGACTGCCACAGTCGCCGCCGAGGGGGTAGCATAACCGCACCACCGTCCCGTGCGAAGTCGCGCGCCGGCACACGCGGGGTGGAAAATCGCCGACCCATCGGGTACGCTACCAGCGCATGTCGAAAGGGCGTTTCTCAGCAACGGGTCGCGGGGGATTAGCAGGACCAGATCATGACTGATACCGAATTCGTCAGACCGGCAGCCGAAGACCCCGAGGCCGGGGACGAGAAACTCATCGGAATGGATCTGCTGCGCGCGTGCGAGGCGGCGGCGCTCAACGTCTTCAAGTGGATCGGCCAGGGCGACAAGATCGCCGCCGACGAAGCAGCCACCGACGCGCTGCGCGGCATGCTCAACCTGATGGACATGTGCGGCACGTGCACCATCGGCGAGGGCATCAAGGACGAGGCCCCCGGCATCTTCGTCGGCGAGCAGCTCGGCACGTGGCGCGCCGGCAGTCCCCCGGTCAGCATCGCCGTCGATCCGGTGGATGGCACCACGCTCACCTCCAAGGGGCTGCCCGGTGCATTGAGCGTCATGGCCGCCGCCAAGGGCACCAGCCCGGAAGACCGCGCCCTGGCCGCCATCCCCAGCCACTACGTCGACAAGATCGCCGTCGGTCCCAAGGTCCGCGAGGGCGCCGGCCACGTTCGGCTCGACGCCCCGGTCGAGCAGAACCTCGAGATCGTCGCCCTGACGCTGGGCAAACGCGTCGGCGACCTGGTCGTCTGCGTGCTCGACCGTCCGCGCCACAAGCAGCTCATCGACGACATCCGCCGCACCGGCGCGTCCATTCGCATGATCGGCGACGGCGATGTGGCCGCCGCCATCGCGCCCTCCATCCCCGACAATCCGGTGGATATCTACATGGGCATCGGCGGATCGCCGGAGGCTGTCCTGGCGGCGGCGGCCATCCGCTGTCTCGGCGGGGAGATTCTCTGCCGCCCGTGGCCGCGCGACGACGCCGAGCGCGAACAGCTCATCGCCGACGGCCATGGCGACATGCTCGACCGCATGTTCAAGACCGAAGACATGGCTCGCGGGAACGATGTCGTCTTCACCGCGACCGGCATCACGGACAACCCGCTGCTGCACGGCGTGGGGATCAGCGGCCACATCGCGGTGACGTATTCAGTGGTGATGCGGGCGCGTTCGCGCACGGTGCGCTACGTGAAGGCGTTCCACGACCTGACGCGCAAGACCATCCGCCTGGCCAGCCAGACCGGACACACGAAGCTCTAGCCACTCAGGGCCAGCGGCTCCTCCGCGTCCTCCGCCTCGGCGTCATGCGGCACCGCCGGGGTTGCCTCGGCGTCTTGCGGCGGCGGTGCGGCCGCCTGGTCGGCGCGCGTGGCGTCATGGTCGTAGCCGAGCGCCTGGCGGCTCAGCACGCCGTCGCTCGCCATGACCGTCCACGGCGGCGTCACGACCGCGCTGACCGGCAGCATCAGCCAGTTCAGCGTGAAGCGTGACAGGCCGTACGGCATCGCAACCCAGTCCTCCCAGCCGAGTCGATACACGTTGCGCGGATGGGTCGCATCGGTGCGGCCGTGCCCCTTGTCCTCGAACGGGTCCTCGAAGTACAGCGGATAGTGCTGGACCGTGCCGCTGCGCGTCGCAACCTGCAGGGCGGGCCAGTCACGCTGCGTCGCCGCGCTGGGCTCGAATCGCGTCTTGACGTCAGCCGCCGTCGGCGAGGCCCAGTCCTTGTCGACGGACGGGCCGCTCTCCTGGTAGTACTTCGGGGTCAGGGCACAACCCGCCATCAGCAGCATGAGCCCCGCGACCGCACCGGCCACCCACAAACGCGACTTGTTGATCACACGCGTGTTCATGTCAGCGTATCCTTCCGTCTCAGACTTCGGCCTGCGCGGCCGTGCTATTCCTCGGTCGAGTAGTCGATCGCGTAGTTCGTCGGTTCCTTGGTGATCACGATGTCGTGCGGATGCGACTCGATCGCACCCGCATGCGTGACGCGGACGAACTTCGCCTGCTCGCGCAGCTCGGGGATCGTCCGCACGCCGGCATAGCCCATGCCCTGCCGCAGGCCGCCGACGACCTGGTACACGTATTCGCTGAGGCTGCCGCGATAGGGCACGCGGCCTTCGACCCCTTCGGGCACCATCTTCTTGGGCTGATCGACACTCTGGCCGTAACGCTCGGCACTGCCCAGTGCCATCGCCCCCAGCGACCCCATCCCGCGATATTCCTTGAAGCGCCGCCCTTTCCACAGCACGAGCTGCCCGGGCGATTCGTCCAGACCGGCGAACAGCGACCCCAGCATCACACTGTACGCGCCCGCCGCCAGCGCCTTGACCACGTCTCCGCTGAAACGAATGCCCCCGTCCGCGATGATCGGCACATCCGCCGCCGCGGCACAATCCAGTAGCGCCGAAACCTGCGGCACGCCCGCTCCGGCGACCACGCGCGTCGTGCAGATCGAACCCGGGCCGATGCCGATCTTGACCGCGTCGGCGCCCGCATCCGCCAGGTCGCGCACGCCTTCGGCCGTGGCGACGTTGCCGGCGATGATCTGGATACCGTGGTTCTTGCGCACACTGCGCACGGTCTCGATGACCGCGTCGCTGTGACCGTGCGCCGTGTCGACCACCAGCACGTCCACGTCAGACGCGATGAGCGCCGCCGCCCGCTCGTGGTCGTGCACGCCCATGGCCGCCCCGACGCGCAGCCGGCCGCGGTCGTCCGAGCAGCGCTGCGGAAACTCGCGCGACCGCTCGATGTCACGCATCGTGATCAGCCCCGCCAGCTTGCCGACACCGTCCACCAGCAGCAGCTTCTCCACCTTGTGCTGCTTGAGGATCGCATCGGCGTCGTCCAGCGTGGTGTGCGGGGCCGCGGTGACGAGGTTGTCCTTCGTCATGACTTCGCTGATGCGCCGCTCGGCATTCGTAAGGAACTTCAGGTCGCGTCGCGTGAGAATCCCCACCAGCGTACCGTCGTTGCGCGTGATCGGAATGCCGCTCACGTTGTGCAGCCGCATGATCTCCTGCGCCTGGCCGACGGATTCTTCTGGGCGCATGGTGACGGGATCGAGAATCACGCCGCTCTCGGAGCGCTTGACCTTGTGCACCTCGCGGGCCTGGGCCTCGATGCTGAGGTTGCGGTGAATGATCCCGATGCCGCCTTCCTGCGCCAGCGCAATCGCCAGGCTGCTTTCGGTGACCGTGTCCATCGGCGCGCTGATCAGGGGGATATTGATGCGGATCTCGCGCGTGAGCTGCGTACTGACGTCGATCTCCCGCGGATGCGCGCTCGCCCGGCGCGGAACGATCAACACATCATCATAGGTCAGCGCTTCCCGCACGATCTTCGAGGAGTAAAGGTCTGCCATGGGTCAAGATAATACGATTCGGGCCCCCCGCGTCAAGATCTGTTTGGCACCCGCCGCGGCCGGCGCCGAACCAACCGCCCCGTTTTGTCAGGAAATGTCGGTCATACTCGCAATACCCCGCCCCGGCGGTCGTTGAATCCCTGTGAGCGGGGTCATCGAGGCTTAGCCGCCCAATGGCAGCGGCCGCGGAAGGTCTGCGGTCGCAGTATGTCGAGCCCATGTTCACAAAGGAGAACAGGGATGCACCGGTTCCGCGCTCGAATGCTCTTGTGGTCGGGGGTTGTCGCTACGTTGTGCCTTGCCGGCTGTCCCGGCCAACCGGCGTTGCAGGACGGGGCGCAGAACGAACTCGGCGCCGTCGCCGACACGCTGCTGCCCGGCGCTGCAGATACCGTCGATGAACTCGTCGCCGGTGCCAAGGACGAGGTCGTCTATCAGGCACTGCGTACGCCCGTCGCCGCCAGTGCGGCGATGAGCGTCGACACCGCGGCCGAACCCGCCACGTTCGTCTTGTCGGCGGACACCGGGGCGGAACCCGGCATCGGTCTCGCCAGTATCGCGATGGAGGTCGACGGAGCGGGCGGCGTGCCGCTCATCCATGGCCGCGTGGTTGCGCGCTACGGCCCCGTCGCGTCGAACAACGACCCCAACGCCGCCGGCCCGATCGTCGGCACCTGGTTGGCGGCCGACGGTACCGCCACCGGTCACGTCGTCGGCCACTACCACCCCACCACGCCGAGCAACCTCCCGCCGGGCATCGTCGCCGGCGGCGTGTTCCATGGGCGGATTCTCAATGACGCCAACGAATTGATCGGCCACTTCCGCGGTCGGTACGGCAATGGCCCGAACCGCCCGGCACTGTTTTTCGGTCGCTGGTTCAGCGCCGCGGACCAGTTGGTGGGCGTGCTGAAGGGGCACTGGCGCACGTTGCCGGACGTTCCCGGCGGGCAGCTTTTCGGACGCTGGGCCGCTTTCGACCTGTGTAACGAGATTGAAACGCTCCCGGCATACCCCTTTGACGCGGGCGATGTGGGTGGCTACGAGGCCGCCGACTCTCCCCTGCCCTTCTCCGCCACCCGCCCCGAACCCGTCGCCGTCGCCGCCCCGCTGGAGGCCACTGACGGCAACGAATGGCCCTGCCTGGACCCCAACGAGCCCCGCGGGCTGTTCCGCGGGTTCTACCACCCGCACGACCCCAACGCGGGCGAACCGGTACCGGGCGGCATCTTGCGGGCCCGCTGGATGACGCTCGGCGGCCGCGTCGTGGGGCACCTGTTCGGACACTACGAGCCCTTCGCCGACCCCGAGCAGGACGACCCGAACGCGGGCCAGCTTCTCGGACGCTTCTATGGCCGCTATCTCGGACCGGACGGGACGTTCCGGGGCTTCGTGCGCGGAGTGTATGGCACGAGTTCGAACGGCGTCGGTCTGCTGCGCGGTGAATACCTGGACGCCGACACCGTGCCACAAGGCGCCCTGCTGGGTCGCTGGCGCTTCGCCCCGCAGCACGTGGGCGGGCCGCTGGGTGGTTTCTGGTACGGCACGGATGCTGGACGCTGACGCAACGGGACGCGCTTAACCCCGCTCGACGTCCGTGGGTGGCCTCTGGCAACCTGCGGGCGTCACTTTTCTTGGTGGCCGGGGCCGGCGCTGCTGCCCGCGAGAGGCGGCGGCTAAATCGGATGCGCCGCGGGCTCGGCCAGCGCCATGAAGATCATCGTCCGGGCGTTGAACAGCACATGCACCAGGATGCACGGCCATAGTCGCCCGCTCCACACGCGCAGCGCCCCGAGAAACACCGCCATCGTGAACAGCGGCAGGATATCTTGTGGTTGGCCATGGACCACGCCGAACGCGACCGCCGCCGCAATGATCGCCGCCCATTTCGACCGCGTGTAGTACGCCAGCACGCCGAGCAGGACGCCGCGGAACAGCAACTCCTCGATCACGGGGGTGATGAGAATCGCCCCGACGAACAGCGGCACGACTGCCCAGGCATCGCCGGCGGTCTGCAACGTATCCAGCACCTCGTGCGTCGGCGGCGGCTGATCGGGATTGCGCCAGGCCCAGAGCACCTCGCCCATATTGAACTGCACCGTCATGATCGGCAACATCGCGAGGAGGGCAGCGAGGGCCGCCAGGGCCGCTCGGCCCGGAGCAACGCATGGCCCCACGTCGGCCCGGCTCGTCTGCCGGCGCAGCACCGCCAGCGGCGCGATCAGCAACGCGTTGGCGATCAACCCGGCCAGGTGCAGCCGATGCCAGGCGGCCGAGCCCGGCGCCGGCGTTTCGTCGCGCGGCAGGTCGCTGACGAGTGCTGCCTGGGTCAGCAGGTGGATGAGGATGTAGCCGGCGGCCACGAACAGCAGTTCCGTCGCGCCGGGGCCACCGCGCGGCACGGGGGCATCCGCCAGTGGATCGCGCCAGCGCCCGCGGCGCAGCAGCCAGACGAGCAGCCCGGCGGCGCTCAGCACGCCGGCGACCAGCAGGCTGAGGTCGATGACTTGCAGAATGGAAGTCGTGGCAGCTAGCATCTGGGTCGCAATGCTGGCCGGTCGACGCGGCTGCGCGAACGCCGGCCTCTCGTTTCGACGGTTCCTCAACAAGGGAAGGGGCGCGCCGTGGCCAATGTCCTGACCGAGATTCTGGCGCACAAGCGGGACGAAGTCGAGCAGGCGCGCCAGGCGCGGCCGGTTGCCGACTTGCGGGCGCTGGCGGGGTATGCTCTGCCGCGGCGGAATTTCTACGGCGCGGTGGCCGCGCCGCGGCCCCACGGCCCCAACCTGATCGCGGAGGTCAAGCGATCGAGCCCCTCGGCGGGCCTGATCCGCGAGGATTTCGATCCGGTGGCGATCGCGCGGGAGTACGAAGCGGGCGGCGCCCAGGCGCTGAGCGTGCTGACGGACCGAAAGTACTTCGGGGGCGAGCTCGCGTTTATCGAGCAGATCAAGCGTGCAGTCGGCCTGCCGGTGCTGCGCAAGGATTTCCTGGTCGACACGTATCAGGTGGAGGAAAGTCGCGCTTTCGGTGCCGACGCGGTCCTGGTGATCGCCGATGCCCTGGACATGGCGACGGCGCTGGCACTGACCGAGCAGGCGCGCGATCTGGGCCTGTGGGTGCTGTTGGAGGTGCACGCCCGCGACGTGCTGCTCGAGGTCCTGCAGGAATTCCAGGACTGGCTGCACAACGGGGTGCTGCTGGGCATCAACAACCGCAATCTCGAGGTGCAGCAGGTCGATCTCACCACGACCGAGACGCTGGCGGCGCTGATCCCGCCGGGCGTACCGGTGGTCGCCGAGAGCGGCATCAAGACCCGGCGTGATGTGGAGCGCATGCACGCGGCCGGGGCGCGGGCGCTGCTGGTGGGCGAAACGCTGATGCGCGCCGGGCGGCCGCGCGAGACGATCCGGCAGCTCTTCGGTTGAGCCAGCAGAAAAGACACGACGCCCCGCGATCCGCAGACCGCGCGGCGCCGCGCCGTGTGTTCATTGTCGCCGGTCCGGACGAACTGCTAGCTGAGCAGCGCCAGCACCTGGGACGACTGCTGGTTGGCCAGCCCCATGAGCGACATCGCCGACTGCATGAGGACGTTCTCGCGGTTGAGATCCGAACTGGCCTTGGCGTAGTCGACGTCATTGATGACGCCGCGCGCCCGCTCGAGACCTTCGAGGTTGTCGTTGAGCGAGTTCAGCGCCGTGCGCACCTGGAACTTCTGGAACCCGCCGATGCGGCCCTGCAGTGTCGAGACCTGCAGCGCGGCCTTGCGGGCGATCTTGCCCGCCTGCGCCGGGTCGTTCGTCAGCGAGTTGGCACCACCACTGCGGAGCGACGACAGGTAGCCGTCGGTGCGGTTGCCGAGCTGGTGCGAGTACATACCGCCGATGCCCAGTGTGGCCCGCGTGTCGGAGTTCGTGCCAAGCTGGAACGTCGCACCACTGGTGCCGTTGGCATCGCCGGTGATGGTGATCCCCGCCGAACTGCCGGCCGCCAGCGACCCGATCTCGAATGACAGGCTGACGCCGTTGCCGTTGTAGGTCACGTGCTCGCCATCGACGGCGGCGTCCTGACCATTGACGGTCACGACCGCGTCGGCACCGGTGTCGTTCTTCTCGGTGACGTTGACGGCGTCACCCGAGATCACCGTGGTGCGGACGAACTGGTCCGAGCCCTTCTCGGTGCTGTACAGGTGCATGAAGGCACCCGCCATCACGGCCGAGACACCCGTCTGGGCCTTGGCGGCGTTGACCTTCGCCGCAACCGACGAGACGTTCTCGGTCGAGAGGGCCTCGATGACCGCCGTCCCCAGGTTGCCCTGGACAGTGAAGGTCGTGTCTTCCGTCGCGCTGGTGGCCATGACGCTGGCCGCTCGCGCGCTCGAAGCGGCCGTCACGTGGCTGACCGCCAGCGTGGTGTCGCTGGTGCCACTCTCCCGGCTGTAGACGCGGATGTCCGTCAGCGAATCCGCCGCACCACTGATCGTGGAGCGAATGCCGAGCGAGCCGTCGAGCAGCTTCCGGCCATTGAAGTTCGTGTTGGCAACAATGCGATCGATGGAGGCCAGGGCGTCGTCGATCTGGGCCTGGTTGGCCGAGATCTCGTCCGCGGTGAGGGCGGCGTCGTTGGCCGTTTCATTGGCCAGGCGCTGGACCTCGTCGACGAGGTTGCCGATCTCGGTGAGCGCGTTGTCCGCCACGCCGAGGACGGCATCCGTGCGCTGGTTGTTCGCGATACCCGCCTGGACCGAGGTGATTTCGCCGTCGAGCTGGGTCAGCGCCAGCAGGCCGGCCGGGTTGTCGGCGCCACGGTTGATCTTGTTGCCCGTGGCCATCTGGTGGAGGACGTTCTCCTGCCTTGTCGAGGTCTTGTTCAGGATGTTCAGCAGCGATAGCGTCCCCACGTTATTAACTGTCAATGCCATGCTTCATTCTCCCTCGCAGTTTGGTGAAACAGACGAACCACCCCAAGTTTGCGAAACGCGCACGGCCTGAAGCAAAAGCGCCAAAAAAAATCGCCAAAATCCCCCGACCCCCGTGCGAAGCCACATAAACGCGCCGGCCTAAGCCCCGGGCGGCGCCGACGCGTCAAGCGCGCGCAAGACCAGGCCACACGCGCAGCCGGCGCGTGTGACCTGGCACCAAAGCGTTCGACAGAGTCGAAGTGCTGGCTCGTTAGCCGAGCAGCTGCAGCACCTGGGCCGCCTGCTGGTTGGCCAGACCCAGCAGCGACATGCCCGACTGCATCAGGATGTTCTCACGGTTGAGGTCCGAGCTGGCCTTGGCAAAGTCGACGTCGTTGATCACGCCGCGGGCCTTCTGCAGACCTTCCAGGTTGTCGTTGAGCGAGTTCAGCGACGTGCGCACCTGGAACTTCTGGAAACCACCGATGCGGCCCTGGAGCGTCGAGACCTGCAGCGCGGCCTTGCGGGCGATCTTGCCGGCCTGGGCCGCGTCGTTGAGCAGCGAGTTGGCACCACCGCTGCGGAGCGATGCCAGGTAGCCGTCGGTGCGATTCCCGAGTTGGTGCGTGTACATGCCGCCGACGCCGATCGTGGCCCGCGTGAACTCGTTCGTGCCGAGCTGGAATGTGGCGCCACTGGTCCCGTTCGCGTCGCCGATGACCCGCACCCCCACCGTGCTGCCGGCCGCCAGTGAGCCGAGCTCGAACGCCATGCTGACGCCGTTGCCGTTGTAGGTGACATGCTCGCCGTCGACCGCCGTCGCCTGACCATTGACGGTCACGACCGCGTCGGCACCGGTGTCGTTCTTCTCGGTCACGTTGACGGCATCACCGTCGATCACCGTCGTGCGGACGAACTGCTCAGCGCCCTTCTCGACGCTGTACAGGTGCATGAAGTTACCGGCCATCACGGCCGAGACGCCCGTCTGGGCCTTGGCGGAGTTGATCTTGGCCGCAACCGACGAGACATTTTCCGTCGAGAGGGCCTCGATGACCGCCGTCCCCAGGTTGCCCTGGACGGTAAACGTCGTATCTTCCGTCGCACTGGTGGACATGACGCTGGCCGCCCGCGCGCTCGACGCGGCCGTGACATGCGTCACTTCCACCGTCACGTTGCTGTTGCCGGCCTCGCGACTATAGACCCGAATGTCCGTCAGGGAGTCGGCCGCACCGCTGATCTCCGAGCGGATCCCCAGCGACCCGTCGAGCAGCTTCCGCCCGTTGAAGTTCGTATTCGCGACGATTCGATCGATGGATGACAGGGCGTCGTCAATCTGGGCCTGGTTGGCGGAGATTTCGTCGGCGGTGAGGGCGGCGTCGTTGGCGGTCTCATTGGCGAGACGCTGGATTTCGTCGACCAGGTTGCCAATTTCGTTGAGTGCGTTGTCGGCGACCCCCAGGACGGCATCGGTGCGCTGATTGTTGGTGATGCCTGCGTTGACAGCGATGATCTCGCCGTCGAGCTTTGTCAGGGCCAGCATGCCGGCCGGATTGTCAGCGCCACGGTTGATCATGTTGCCCGTGGACATCTGCTCGAGGACTTTTGTCTGACGTGTCTGTGTCTTGTTCAGGATGTTCAGCAGCGAGAGCGAGTTTGTGGAATTCACTGTGATCGCCATGGTCTTCGTCTCCTTGCAGTCAGCACTTCGCGGCGAGTAACCAACTCCAAGGTTTCAAAACGCATGACGCCGAAAGCAAAAAAACGCAGGCGCGAAATCTCACGCCTGCGCTGCTGTCCGCATAACCCGATACCACCGACGCCGCCGGGTCCGGAACCGGCAGGCATCACGGCGTGTTGCCTGCGTCTTTACTGGCCCGTGGGCCGCACGCTAATCGTCGTAGTAAATCTCGAGCCCCCAGCCGTCCCACCAGAAATCCGCGTCACAGCGACGACAGTCGTCGTCGAAGAACTCGATGTCCTCGAACCAGTCGTCCTCGATGTCGATCACCGCGTCCAGCCAGCCGGGGTTACAGGACACGCTCAGCAGCGTCCAGCCACCCACCGCCAGCGTCAGCAGCGACCGCTTCCACGTCCGCATCGATCGCATCATCGCGACCCTCCTTGTCACCACCCCCGCCAACCCCCGCCAACCAGGACAGTCGCCGGGCGCCAACGTTGGCCGCAATCACCGCTCGTCCGGAGAAACCCCCGCCAGACGCTCCAGAATGCGGGTCCGCTCGGCGTGACGTGGCACCAGCCGCAAAAGCCGGCGATAGTGCCCGCGGGCCCGGTCCACCTGCCCCGCGTTCCACTCCGTGTCCGCCAGGGCCATTAACACCGCGGCGTCGTCCGGCCGGTAATCGAGCGCGCGATGCAACCATTCCATATACAGGCGCGCGTCGCCGCGTTGACCGTACATCTCCGCCACGGTCCGACACGCGCGTGCCAGCACTTCGTCGCGCTCGGTGCGCTCCGATTCCGCCAGCCGCCGCTGGTAACGCAGATAATCGCGCAGCGCACCGGCTTCACGGGCCAGGTCCACATACGCGGTCAGCACGTCGTGGCCAGCCCCGGGCAACAGCAGGGCCTCGCGATCCTGCAGGATGCGCAGGCCGGTACACGGATGCCCCAGGCGGGCCCAGATGCGGGCGTGCAGGACGTGGGCCGCCGGCTCGTCCACGCCGCCATCCAGCGCCCGTCGCAGGTGGTACAACGCCGCGTCCGGCCCGCAGCAGAGGAAGCGATCGCCCGTGCCCCGGGGCTCGACGAGCAGGACGCCGTCCGCGAACTGACCGCTGCGCCCGCCGGGGATGGTCCGCAACGACGCGGCTCCGAGAACATGGTCCAGTTCGAACAGCGCCTGGGCCGAGAGCAGGTGGAGCGCCGGCTGCCGGCCGAAGCGCTCCCGGGCGGCCTCGAGCTGCACCAGCGCGGTGGCGGCACAGCCACGGGTGAGCGTGCGGCGGATCTGCTCGAGCGCGGTCCGGAAATCGCGTTGCGCCGGATCGGGGGCGGGCCGGGTGGTAGGTCGGCGCGCAGCGCGGGCGGGGATCGTAGTCGGCTGGGTCGCGGCGTTGCGGTCGAGCCGGGGCGACGGGTCGGCAGCGCGGACGCCGGGGGCGGCAGACCAGCCGAGCAGCAGGGCGACCCCCCATACGATGCTTGTACCTTGCGGGTGCTTTCGCATATTCTAGAGGTTCTGTTGCCGCGCGGTGGCGGTACATCGGCCGTCGCCGCGGCCCGTTATTCTGCTCTGCCGTGGCTCCCGGTGCAATCGAAACATGGACGAACATTCACTCGAGTGCCTCGACTTCTACCGGATCCGTGAAATCGTCGCCCGTTACGCCCAGAGCGGGCTGGGGCGGTCGCTGGCGGCCAATATCCACCCGGTGGCGCGGGTGGCCCTGGTGCGGCGCTGGCTGACGCAGGTCAGCGAGATGCAGCGGCTGATCGAGGAGCGCGGGGCACCGCCGTTCGGGGGCATCAGCGACGTCCGCGAAATCGTTCATCGCTGCGGGCCGCCGCTGCGGGTCACCGTGGAGGAGATGGCGGCGGTGGGGCGCACGCTGGCCGGGACGCACGACGTGAGCCGCTACCTGCTCGACCTGCCCGCGGACCTGGCCGAGCTGCGGCACCTGGCGGGGCGCATCGGGGACTTCGGCACCATCGCCGAGCGGATCCACCGCGTCATCGACGAGCGCGGGCAGGTGCGCGACGACGCCAGCCCCAAGCTGCGCCGCATTCGTGGCGAGATCAGCGCCGCCCGCGGCAAGATCACCGAGACCGTGGCCCGGCTGCTGCGCGAGCCGGACGTCCGCCGCCTGCTCCAGTTCACGAACCACACGTTTCACGGCGACCGGCTGGTGCTGCCGCTGCGCACCGAGTATCGCGGGCGGCTGCCGGGGATCATCCATCGCACGTCCGACAGCGGTGCGACGGTGTATGTCGAGCCGGCGGCCGTGGTGGAGCTGAACAACGAGATCTCGAACCTGGTGAGCGAGGAACAGGAGGAGATCGGCCGGCTGTTGTGGGAGCTGGCGCACGAAGTGCACCTCAACGCGCGCGAGATTCACAAGACGCTCGACACGCTGGCCGTCGTCGACCTGATCATGGCCAAGGTGCGGTTCGCGCGCGAGTTCGACGCGCGCTGCCCGCAGATCAACGACGAATGCACGCTGAGCGTGCGCGACGCCTATCACCCACTCCTGGTCGAGCGCGAACGCCAGCGCCGCGCGGCCGGCGCCGAAACCGAGAAGATCGTCCCCATTGATTACCGCCTCGGCGTCGACTTCCTGCTGCTGATCGTCACCGGGCCGAACACCGGCGGCAAGACGGTCACGCTCAAGACCGTCGGGTTGCTGAGCCTGATGGTGCAGGCGGGGGTACCCGTGCCGGTCGCGCCGGGGTCGGACTTCGGCGTCTTCAGCAACGTACTCATCGACGTCGGCGACGAGCAGAGCATGCAGCAATCGCTGAGCACCTTCAGCGCGCACCTCACGCGGCAGCTCGACATGCTGCGCCACGCCAATCCGCGCGGCTTGCTGCTGATCGACGAGCTCGGAGCCGGGACGGATCCGGACGAGGGCGCCGCGCTCGGCCGCGCGATGCTCGATGAGTTGTTGCGACTGCAGTGCCGCTGCATCGTCACGACGCACCTCGGGGCGCTGAAGGGCTTCGCGCTGACGCGCCAGGGTGCCGAGAACGCGTGTGTCGAATTCGATACGCAGACGCTGAAGCCGACGTACCACCTTACGCTCGGCGAACCCGGGGCCAGCAACGCGATCAAGATCGCCAGTCGGCTCGGCATGCCGCGGCGGCTGGTCAGTGCGGCGCACCGCAACCTGTCGCGCAAGGCCCGGGCCCTGCATTCGGCGCTCGAGGGCACGCGTCATGTCAAGCGGCAGGCAGAGCAGGCCCGCAAGGACGCCGAGACCGCCAAGCGCGAAGCCGATCGGCTGCAGGGAGAGGCCGACGCCGCCCGCACCCTGCTCGAACGCCAGCAGGCGGACTTTCAGCAGTGGGTACAGCGCGTCGTCCACCTGCAAACCGGCGACGCGGTGCGCGTACGGAACTTCGATCGCGACGGGCGCATCGTGCGCATGCGTCTCGACCAGCACCGGGCCGAGGTGGATGTCGGGGCCTTCTCGGTCGAGGTGCCGCTGGGTGACGTGCTGCCGCCGCAGACGCCGCCCCCGCCGCCGCGTCCGGCCCCCGCGGCGCCGGCCGCGGTTGCGACCAAGCCACGTACCAGAAAGCCGCCGCGACCGGCCGTGCAACAACCGCCCAAGCAGAAGCCGGACAAGCAGCCGGGACACAAGGGTGGCGGCACGACGACCCCGCCGCCGCGGCCGAAGCTGCCACCGCTGCGTGCGGAGCAGGTCATGGCGCTCAATCCCGGCGATGCGGTCTACGTGCAGCGCTTCCACCGGGAGGGGCGCGTCGTGCGGGTGGTCGCCACGAAGAAGCTGGTCGTGGTCGACATGGGGCTGCTCGAAGTCGAGGTTCCGTTCGACGGCCTCGCCGCGCCGCGGAACCGCCGTCCGTAGCGCCTCTACGTTTTCGTCGGGCCTGCCGCCGCGTCCGCGTCGCGGGTGTACTGCAGATCGCCGGCCGGATTGCCCGCCGCCGTCATCAGCCGCGCGGTGAAGCGCCAGCGTCCCGACGGGTTGTGCAGCTTGATCACCAGCGTGTTCCAACCCTGCCGCAGTGGCAGCCCGTCGACCCGGTCGCTGTCAATGACCAGCTCGCGCACGAAGTCGAACCGCCCCACCGGCTTGCCGTTCAACAGCATCTTCGTGCTGCCGTCCGCCCCGGCCAGCAACCCAATCATGTCCGGCTCGTCGATCAGGATCGACCGGTCGCGCGGCGAGTAGACGTACACCGCGGCGTACGCGACGTGGTCCGCATCGGGCAGCTCGCCGAACACCGAAAGCAGATCGACCTGCGCGTGCGGCGACAACACGCGCCGCCAGGTGCAACCGCCCTGCGCGGCCCCCGCCGCCGGCCGGAGGTCCGCCTCGTCCACGAAGACGTGATCGATCGGCTGGCCCTGGGGGTCACGAAACGGCCCGAGCACGAGCCAGTCCAGGATATAGCCGTCCGCGTTGACGCTGCGCCGCGCGCGGGCCGCCAGCGGATGCACCGCCGCCTGCCGCCGGGCCCCCGCCACATCGAGCCACCGCGACAGGATGCGCCGCGCGCGGTCGCGGAACAGGCGCGGCGCTTCGCTCAGCAGCAACTGACTGACGAGAATGCGCCCCTTGCCGCGCGGTATTTCGACCACGACGGCTCGGGGCTGCGCAAACGCATCGAGCCGGCGGTACATCGCCGCGACCTTGCATTGCTCGGGCAGGACCTGGTAGTCCTCCCAGCGCGTGGCGACCGTCTGCACCAGTGTGTGGCAAGTACTGTCGTCCATCGAGAGCGTGTGCCGCGCAATCGGGTGTTTCTCGCCGCCGCGCACCCAACAGAAGTCGAAGTTGTTGAGCCCGCGAAGGACCGGATCGGCGCCGCTGCGGGCCACATTGAAGCGCAGCTCATCGTGCAGCTCCAGCGCAACGCCAAGACGCTGGGACCATGCCGCAGCCGTTTCCGGCGTCAACGTGTTGAGCAGCAGCGTGCCACCGGCGTCGAAAAGCCGGTCGAGTGCATCACGCGTCACCCGTGGGTCGTTGAGGCTGGTCGGCGCCGCGGCATCCGCAACGACGATTTCGCCGCCAGCGACAGCGTCGACACCAACCTCCGCGAGCAATGCCGGCCAGCGACTGTCTGCCGGCGCCACCACAGAGACCGGCCGCGTCGGCGCCGGCGGCAACTCCTTGTGCATCAGGCGCTCGAGCAGCGCGGCGGCCGCCGG
This sequence comes from uncultured Planctomycetales bacterium, assembly GCA_964448675.1. Lineage (GTDB taxonomy): Bacteria > Planctomycetota > Phycisphaerae > UBA1845 > Fen-1342 > CAYUZU01. Next base: position 117,257 of record CAYUZU010000004.1, on the reverse strand, counting down.
CGTGTCCGTGGCCCGCGCGAGCAGGTCCATGCCGCTGAGCACGACGTGGCCGTCGCCGTGGGGGACGATGACCAGCGGCGTGAGCGCCAGCCCTTCCGACGCGTCGCCGCTGTCGAGCGGGCAGAGGGCCGGACCAGTGCTCGGCCGCGGGAAGACATATGTGGCGAGTGTGCCGTCGGCGGGCCAGTCACGGAAGTGCGCGTTGGTGAAGTCGGCCAGCAAGGGGCTCGCTTCATCCCGGACGTAGGCGTGACTGCAGCTGCGCCGCAGCGGCGCGAGCGCAGAGGTGTCCTGGTCATCAAGTGCACCGGGCAACACGACCAGTCGACCGCCGGCGCGAATCCATTGATCAACACCGTCGTCTTCGAACCAGCCACGATAACGCCGCCCACTATGCGATCCCGCCAGCACCAGGGTCGCCCCGGCGTCCTCGAGCAGCTCGCACGGCAGGCCACCGCCGGTGACGGGCGTGGTCGCGCCGAGTGCCGCGGGCGGTGCCTCCCCTGCACCCGCCAACCACGCCTGGCGCACGGGCTCGGCCGCCAGCGGCGCCGCCGGACGCGCGTCGATCGGCCACGACTCGCAATGCACCGGCTGTGCCGCGCCCGGCTCGCGCAATTCGAGCCGCGCGCCGAGGGTCTGCAGCGCATCAACAACGGGCAGCTCGATCGACAGCGTCACCTGGCGTGACGCCAGCGGATTGAGCTGCAACGTCCACACCTCGTTGTGCACTTGCTGCTCACCGCGCTCCAGCGTGAAGACCAGCTCGAGCGTGGCGGGCCGGCCGACGTCGTTCCAGATCTCCGCGACGTACGACAATGCACACCCGCCGAACCCCTGCCGCGGGCGACGCGGCAGGAAGAACCGCTGTCTCCGGTAGCACAGCGCGAGCGGCTCGAGCGCCGCGTTCGGTCGCCAGCCGGCGGCGTCGGGGTCATACCCGTAGTTAAGCGTCAGCGCCCGCTGCCCGATGCGGTCGAAGGTCGGTCCGCCCGCCGTAACACCTGGCGGCAGATCTTCGGTATTCTGCAGCGGAATCGGCTCCAGGGCATACCAGTTCAGGTTCCACGGCGTGATGCTCGCAGCGCCGAGGCTGCGCAGCCGCAGGAACATGTCGGCCGCCTCTTCGCCTGCGCCGCGCAGCCGCGTGTGATAGTCCGCGTAAGCCTGTTCGTCGACCAGGTGCGAGACGTTGTCCGGCCCGCCGTGATAGAGCGAGGAGAACTCGTGCACCATCAGCGGCTTGTCGCGCTGCCACACGCGACGCCAGTGCTCGGGCGTGCCATAGTGCCCGCCGTGGGTCGGCGCACCGCCGCCGATATCGCTGTCGTTCTCGTCGAAGGTGACGATGCGGGTCGGGTCGGCCTCGCGCGCCACGTCCGCCAGCTTCAGCAATTCGGGGAAGATCACGTCACCGCGGCGCCAGATCGTCTCGTTGACCGCGCTCCAGGCAATGATCGACGGGTGATTGCGGTCGCGCCGCACGAGCCGCCGGATGTGATCACGGCAGTTCTCCCAGAACGCAGGCTCGTCATAGGCCAGCGTGCCGGCCGAGCCGTAAATGGCGGACTCGTCGATGATCAACATGCCCATCTCGTCGGCGACGTCGAAGTAGCACGGCGGAAAGGGCATGGCGTGCGTGCGGATGACGTTGGCGCCGCAGGACCGTGCAAAGTCGTACCAGGTGCGCGCGTAGGCGGGATTCTGCTGCGCGACGCCCATGTAATGCCAGGAGTCGCCGAAGAGCTTCAACGGCACGCCGTTGAGTCTGAACTGCGTCCCCTCGATCCAGAGCTCGCGAAAGCCGAAACGCACGATGCGCTGGTCAACCACCTGGTCGTCGGCGCGCAGCGTCACCCGGGCATGGTACAGGCGCGGACTCTCGGGCGACCAGTGCGCCAGCGGCGGCTTGTCGGCAGTGAAGTGCAACACAGGCGCGCTGTCGCCACCGGGAACCGCTTGTATCCCAAGATCGAGCACGCGGTGATCATTGTCGAGAATCTCCGCCTGCAGCGTGAGCCCGTCACCGGACGCGTGCAGCGCCAGCGTCGCCTCAACCGTCAGCCGCGACTGCCGCACCGACGGCTGACAGAAGACATCGTCGATCGCGTTCGCCGGCGCGGTCTGCAGGTACACCGACTGCCAGATGCCGCGCAGGTGCCAGCCCACCCACGATCCCGGCGGCACGTGCCAGAGCTGATCGCGCACAATGGGTGGATCGACGCGGACCAGCAACTCGTTCTCGTCCTCGCGGCGAACCACAGCCGTCACGTCAAACGAGAACGGCAGGAACAAGTCGGCATTGCGGCCGAGTTCCCGACCGTTGAGCCAAACCGTCGTCGTACCCGCCACGCCGTCAAAGCAGAGTCGCGTGCGGGCGTCCGGCCCGGCATCGCGCGCCGCGTACTGGAAACGCTGGCGACACCACGCCGCAGCGGCATTCTGCCAGTGAGCGGGATAGCGATAGTGATCGTACGCGCCCCAGTCACCGCCGACGTTCTGCGGGAAGTGGTTCCAGTAGCCCGGAACACGAATCCGCATATCCTCGAAGTCCGGCGGCGGCACGCTGCCGCGCTTGGCCGCCGGCGCACCAGGGGGTAAAGGCAGAAAGTCCCAATGTCCGTCAAGCGATTGTCGGGTGCTCATTCGCGTTCCTGTGCAGTCTTGTGCGTGCTTTCCCAACACCCGGCCCGCAAGGGCGGGCCGGGCTTCTGCCCGCCGGTCCCGGATGCGCGGTTCGACACGGCGCTCCTGCGGCGTCCATCCGGCCGATAGACCCCGCCCTACGCCTTGCCTGGCCTACTCCGGTTGCAGCCACAGCCAGCCGAATTCGGCCGGCCGCTTGCCCAGGCCGATGCCCGGCGTGAGCTCGACCCAGCCGCTGCGTCCCGCGCCGTCGTTGTCGTTCACGAGCAGCGAGAAGCCCATCACCGTGTGGGGCACCAGCTCCGCTGCCGACACGATCAACTCCGCCGGCACGAGCAACTCGTACGTCACGCGGCCGCGGGCCTCGTCGGCCCGCACGATACCGCGCAGCTTGGACGTCAACTCCGCCTGCGGCCAGCCCGCCGGACAGGCACCCAGGTAGCACCAGTGCTCGTCACCCACGCCACCAAGCTCAATCTCGAGATCGTTGTCCCCGAATGGCTCGTTTGGGCGCGCGTCGGTGGCCAGGTCGAACGCGACCTGCAGCGAATCCCAATTCCAGATCGCCCGGCTTTGCGGCAGCGCAATGTGATCGTCCTGCACCTCGAGCGCGAGCCACACGCCGCGCCGGTCGTACGCCAGCCAACCGGTGACCTGCAGGTCGTCGGCCGACGGCTGCGCGGCCATGTTCACGTATTCCCAGGAGAGCATCGCGGGGCGAATCTGCGGCGCTCGCTCACGCCACTCGCCGAGGTCACCATCAATCTTCGCGCCGGCGGGCGCCGGCGGGCACTGGATCAGCGGCTTGCGGGCGCTCGTACGGACTTCGAGCCCGACTGCATTGAGCACGACCTCGAGCGGCACACTCTCTCCACTCGCAAAAGCCGACAGATCGACCGGCAGCGTTGCCGTCGCGGTCTCCCCCGTGACCAGCGTGACCTCCTGCGCTTCACCGACTGGCTGGCCGCCGACATGCAGTCGCAGCTTGCCGATGGTCGGCTTGCTCGCGAAGTAGCGCACCGCCACCGGCAACGCCGGATCGGCCGGGTCGAGCTGCTGCAACGGGGCAAACGACAGCTCCAGCGGCGGCTCGATCTCGATCAGGCGGTAACCCTGGGCAAAGGGCTTCTCCGCGTCGCGCGCCTGCAAAGACCAGCGCAGCTCGTGCGGTCCCACGTCCAGCCGCGACGCATCCAGCCGCATCGTGAGCTCGCGGGTCTTGCCGGGCGGGACAGGAATCGACGTCGCACCGACCAGCCGCGTACCGAGCGGTCGCAGGTGCAGCGTGAGCGGCTCGTCGGTCGGATTCGTTACCGTCGCCGTCAGCCGGACGTTCTTGTCCCGCGGCAAACTGGTGCGCACCGGGTTGGGCCACTGCACGTGCCGCTGCCGCAAGATCGGCTCGCCGGGGTCCAGCACGTACATGGGGTCATACCCGATCGGCAGCGCGTAACGCCCGTCGCCGCTCTTGAGCAACCGCCAGTCGCCGCTCATCTGTTGCGTCAGCACCAGCGGCCGGCCGATATCGAGCGGGATCTCGGCGCTGTCGTCGGCAGCGGCGCGCCACAGCACCAGCACCGTGTCACGATCGCGATTGAACAGATAGCCGGAGACGCCTGGCTCGGGCCGGATTGCGGCGGCGAACCGCATGTCGCCGAGACGCTGCGTCATGGTGCGATAGGCGCCGTATGACGGTTTCTGGCGGTAATCGCTGCGGGTCATGCCGCGATAGACGCTCTTGTCGTGGTGCTGTGGGTCGTCGGTCCAGTCATTCAGCGTTAGCTGGAACATGCGCTCGATGCCCAGGGCCCGCAGGCCGACCGAGTAGCGCACCAGGCGCGCGGCCTGCGCCGCCTCGCTGAGCCCGACGGGGCCGGTGTAGAAGCCGCTCTCCGTGTGCCAGATCGGTTTGTCGCCGTCGCCGGCGGCGGCCATGATCGCGCGGAGCTCGTCGACCGCGGGCCACTCGGTTTCGATCTCGTTGTGCTGGCCGTAGTTGTGGTAGCTCAACACGTCGAAGTGCCCCGCAGCGCCGGCTTCGTACATGCCCTCGAGGAAGACGTGGTCGGGGCCCGCCATGGCGCCGCCGAGTACGATACAGTCCGGGTCGGCCCGCTTGGCGGCCGCATGAGCGACCTTGAGCAGCTCGGTGTACAACGCCGGATCGGGCCGCGGCGACCAGTACGGCTGGATGTTCGGCTCGTTCCAGATTTCCCACGCACCGACGCGGCCCTTGTAACGGTCGACCATGCGGTAGACGTATTCGGCGAAGGCGGCGCGATCGGCGTCCGTCTGCGGGCTGTCGCCGTCCATCCACTTCGCGCCGTAGCACAGGATCACCATGAGCTCGATGCCATGTCGCTCGTAGCTGGCAATCGCGCGGTCAAAGTCATCCCAGACGAAGTGGCCGGGCTCGGGCTCGACCAACGACCACCAGAAGTCCTGGCGCGCCCAGCCGGCGCCGATGTCCGCCAGCACGGTAAGCCGCGCATCGCCCGCGAGCCACGGGTGCGGGTGCTTGCCCGCCAGCCAGTGCGAATACTGCGGCCCGTGGATGCCGAACGGGCTGGCGGCGCGGGTGCGCTCACCGTCGGCTTGTGCAATTCGTCCGCCCGTGCCGAGCAGCAGGAACATCCCCAACGCGCAGCCGATCGTCTGACATGAATTCCACTTCGTCACTTCGTCACTCCGGATCAATGCGAGCTGTCAGCTCTCAGTCATGAGCCTTCAGCCGGAAACCGGGCCGGAAGGCTGCAGGACACGCGCGGCAAGCTGACCCATGGTCGGTTCGGCGGCCCGCGCCCGCCCTACTCTCCGTCACTTCGTCCCGCCCTTCGTTGCTCCAGCGCCCTTCTCTCAATCCCTCAATCCACCAGCTCCCTTTGAAGATGTCCGGTCCATAGGCCGAACGCTGCAAGACTCCCGGATCACGGCGTCCACTTCATCACTGCTTCACCGCCCCCAGCGTGAGCCCGTGGATGAACTCGCGCTGCAACGCCAGGAACAGCACGATGATCGGCAGGATGCTGATCAGCGTCCCGCCCAGAATCACGCCGTACTCCTTCTGGTAGATCGTCGACACGACATTCGTGACGGCGACCGTCAGCAGGTAGTTGTCCTCGTCACGCAGCACGATCAGCGGCCAGAGGTACGCGTTCCACGCGTTGAGAAACGTGAAGATGATGAGCGCCGAGAGGATCGGCCGCACCAGTGGCAGCACCAGCGACCAGAAGATGCGCAGCTCCCCCGCGCCATCGAGCCGACCCGCGTCGATCAGGTCGTTCGGGATGTTCAGCAAGTACTGACGCATGATCAGTACGCCAAAGCCGCTGGCGCAGGTTGGCAAGATCAGCGCCCAGAAGCTGTCGATCAGGTTGAGCGACTGGATCAGACGGAAGAGCGGCGCGAGCAGCACCACCGGTGGCAGCAGCATCGTGCCCAGCACGATCGTCGTGACGATGGTCTTGCCGCGAAATTGGAACTTCGCGAGCGCATAGCCGCCCATCGCACTCACCAACGCCGCCAGCACTGCGGTCATGGCCGACACGTAGGTCGTGTTGACCAAGTACAACCCGAACGGCACATTCTCCAGCAGGAAGCCGTAGTTCCGCAGCGTGAACATGTCGGGGCGGAGCTGGTCGATGTCGGCGTTGATCCCTTCCTGGGTCATGAAAGAGCCCGACAGCATCCATACGAACGGCCCGAGCGCGAAGACCGTCACGCCCAGCAGCACCATGCCGGCCAGGAGGTAGAAGAGCACACTGCGCGTCATTGATCCGCTCCGGTCCACGTCAATCCGCCCATGCCCGTGTCGCCCGCAACTGCACCAGCGCGATGATCAGCAGCAGGATCGTCACGATCCAGCCCATCGCGGCGGCGTAGCCCAGGTCGCCGGAAAGGAACCCGCGTTCGTAGAGGTACACCATCACCGTTGTGCTGGCCCGGCCGGGGCCGCCCTTGTTTGTCAGTACCCACGGGAGGTCGAACAGACCGAAAGACCCGATTGTCGATGCCGTGATCAGGAACGCCGCGATGGGCCAGATTCCCGGGATGGTCACGTTGAAGAAGCGCTGGAAGACGTTCGCGCCGTCGACGGTCGCCGCCTCGTAGAGTTCGGTTGGGATGCCCTGTAATCCGGCCAGGAAGTAGATCATGTTGAACCCGGCGAACAGCCAGATGCCGACCAGGACCAGTGTGTTCAGCACGACATCCGGATCGCGCAGCCAGTCGATCGCGCTGATCCCGACTGCGCCGATGATCTTGTTGATCAGCCCGTCCTGGAGGCCGAAGAGTTGCTGGAACGCCACGCCGATGAAGACCTGCCCGACCAGCACTGGCATGAAGAACGCCGTCCGAAAGAACGCCCGTCCGGGAAGCCTGCGCGCGTTGACGATCAGGGCCAGGCCCAGCGCGATTGGCAATTGCAGCATCAGCGACAACGCCGCGAAATACGCCGTCCGCCCAACCGATCCCCAGAACACCGGATCGCGCAGCACCTCGCCGAAGTTGCCCACGCCGACGAACACGTCGACCCCTGTCCCGACCTGTTGCCGCATCGACAGGAACACCGAGTAGATGAGCGGATACACGGTGAACGTGCCGAAGATCAGCCCGAACGGTGCCAGGAACAACCAGGGGGTTGCCCAGTGGGTCTCCGTGCGGATCTGTTGCCGCGCTTCGGCCATCACTCGACCCCCTGCGCGGCTTGGATCGCGGCCCGGTCACGCGCCATCACGGCACGCAGCTTGCGCGCCACATCGTCGAGGGCCTCCGCCGGCGTCCGCGAACCCTTGAGCACCTGCGGGATGACAATGTCCAAGTACTTGGACGCTTCCGGCGTATAGGGCGAGCCGTTGATCGGCGGCACCTCCGGCGCCAATTCCGTCAGCAGCCGCCCGACCGCCTGTCCCTGAAAGAACGGCAGCGGCTCGTCGAAGACCGAATGGTCATACACGGTTGTCAGGGCGGGGATGATGTTCTGCTTGCGAAAGCGCTTGATGAGCGCGTCCTCGTTGAAATACAGGTCCTTGGCCAATGTCCACGATTCGTCGGTGCGCTTGGCGTCCGCGGGAATGAACATTGCCGTCCCCCCCGCCGTGCTGGTACGGCGCCCGCCGGTCTCCCAGGCCGGCAGCGGAATGCACTTCACCTTGCCTTTGAGGATGGTCTCGGCGTTGAGCTGCATCGCGGCGAGCATCCAGTCTGGCGCCGCATAGGCCAGGAACTGTCCATTGGCCAACGCGCGGCAATCCTCGATTAGATCACTGAGCTTGCCACCCGCGACGGGCGTTTCTTCGTTGAATAGCGAGACGTAGAACTCGAGCGTGTCGATCGCGAGCGGATCATCGATAATGACGTCCCCCTGCGCATCAAACACATCGCCACCGCGCTGCCACAGCAGCATCAGGAAATCCCACCCCTCGGTCGTGTGCAAGGCGATCCCGCGCCGCCACGCGGATGTTCCCGTTGCCCCAGGCCGGTAGAAGTCGCGGGCTGCCTGCTTGAAGCCCTCCCACGTTGCCAGATCTGCGGGCGTGTAGCCCAGGTCGGCCAGTACATCAGGGCGATACACCAGCACCATGGGGTGTACATCATGCGGAATGCCGAAGATGCGCCCCTCTACGCTATAGCGCGCAAAGCGCGCGGGCACGACCTTGCCGTACCAGTCTTCGGATTTCAGTCGTTCGGTAAGGTCGACAAACGGTATGTGCGCCGCTGGGCCGCGCAGATAGCGCCCGACGAACGCCTGCTCGACCTCGACCAGGTTCGGCAATTCGGTACGCGTCATGATGGCCAGTGCCAGCCGATCGAACATCGCTCCGCCCAGGTTGCTCAGCCGCACCGGGACGCGTTCGGGGCCCGGCCGGGTGGCCGTGGCGGTGTACGGCGGCGCGGTGTCGCCTTCATCGCCCGCCATCCGGCTGGCACCGCGTCCCACGAGTTGCCAGCGCGGGTGCCCCTCCAGCGTGTCCTTGAACTCCTCTGACGCGATGTGCGTAAACGTCCACACCGTCAGTGCACGATCCGTCGTCGCCGCCTCGCGGTAGATGATCGCCCCGGCCGACAGCACCGCCAGTGTCAGCAGCAACAGCGGTACGCGCCCGGGCGGAAATCCTTCCACGATGTCCTGCAACTTGTGCAACAACGCTCGGCGCTCCGGAAATCGGGGAAACGCTGCTCGCCTGTGACCACGCAACAGCGCAGTTTAGCCGTGCGGCTGACCAGTGGCCAGCGTGCTTGTTCTTGGGGGCTGCGGCAGGTTTTCGGACGTGGCGGGTTACTCTTCCTGCGACGCCTCGGTGCTTGCGATGATCGGGTCGATCCGCGCCTGCAAAGCTTCGCGATCGGCCTCAAGGTCGGGGATCAGTGCCTCCAGATGGGCGATCTTGCGGGCGCGCTGCGGATCGGGTTTGGCGGCCGCTTCCGCGGTTTCGCGCAGTTCTTCGAGCTCTGCGCGTGCCTTGGCTGCACGCTGATACAGCCCCTTGGGAATGGCCTGGAGCGACTCCCGCAGGTGCGTGCGGTACCAGAAGAGATAGCTGTACTCGTCGCGCTCCTGGCGCTTGTCGATCGTCTTCATCCGCTCGTTGATCGATGCGATCTCGTCGGCGGCGGCGTCGATGAACGCGCTACGCCGCTCGCGCAGCTTGCGCCGCAAGACGTCGTGCACGGCCGGAAAGTCGCCGCCGTCGAACGTGTCGCCCTGCGCCGCCACGGCCCGATACAGCCGCAGCCGATCGGCCACCAGCCCCTCCAGGTCCTCGACGGTTGCGCGCAGATCGGTGCCCTTGCCCGACAGCGCCTCCCAGGCGAGTTCGGCGAAGGCCTTCTTGGCGGCGGCAGCGTTCAGCCCCGGGGCATCCGGCACGTCGTTGACCGCTTCCTCGAGCTGCTCGAGCAACAGCGCGCGTTTGGGCTTGCGGGCTTCGTTGAGCTCGATCAGCTCGCGTGTGTGCTCCACGACCAGTTCGGTATCGAACCAGCGTGGATCGTCCTCGCGCCAAAGCGAATTCACCGTCGTCACCTCGCGCAGCGCGTCAAGCTCCTGCTGCAGCTCGGCCCAGGTCGTCAGCACCTTGTCGACGTAGGCCTGCCCCGCGGGCCAGACCCGCCGAACCTCGCCGTCCACCCGCGCACTGCGAAAGTACCACAGGATGGCGTCCTGGTCGGGCTCGGGCGGGGCGCAGCCGATGAACGTCGCGGCCGCCAGCAGCCCCACCACGCCGCATCGCTTGATCCATGTCGGATTCACGTTTGCTCTCCTTGGCGGCGTTGCGGTCAGACGCCGATCACGAACACCTCGAACGCCATCACCGCGATCCCCATCAGGGCGGCCCCCGCGACCACGCCCGCACACAGCGGCTCCTGGTTCTCCAGCGTCATCTGGCGGAACCTGTTCTCGGTCGAGGTGAATCTCTCCACGAGCCAGAAGAAGAACGCGCCGGCGAACATCGCCAGACACAGGCTGAACGGGATGACCATCGCCAGCCCCATGCCGACGGCCGACAGCGGGAACTTGCCCTTGGCCCGGATCTTGATGATCTCCAGCACGATGCCGGCGATGCCGCCGATGAGTGCCGCCCAGGCCGCCGTCATCGGCAGCTTGTCGAGGCCTTCGGTCAGGATTTCCGCGACGGCCTTCCAGATCGCGGCCGCGGGCATCGGGTAATCTTCGTTCACGAGGTTGTCCGGGTTGCCGCGCAGGAACAGCGGATAGAAGACCAGCACCGACGCGATCGAACCGGACACCGCGCCCAGGCAGTGGCCCAGCGCCTGCAGTCGCGGCTTGGCGCCGAGCATGTACCCGGGCTTGATGTTCATCAGCAGGTTCGAGGAGTTGCTGGCGACCTCGCCGGTGATGCCGGCCGTAATCAGGTTGGTGCCGATCTTGCCCGGCGCGAGCACCGCAAACGTGAGCTGTGTCAGCTTGCCCATGGCCCCGGTCGGCGTGATCGACGTCAGCGCAGTCGAATTCGCCGCGATCAGGCAGAAGATGAACACCAGCGGAATCGCGATCAGCGCGAAATACCACGTCACGCCGAAGAACGCCTCCGCCATGTACACCGTCAGCAGGCCGACGATCGGGATGCCGAGGAAGAAAACGTACATCGGCAATTCGATGTGCTTGACCGGGTCCTCGCCCTGCTTGGGGCCGCCGCCGATCATGCCCTTGAACGACCGCAGCAGCATCTCCGGCTTGGCGAAGAACGACAGCAGCGACGCCGTCGTCATCATCGCCACGCCACCCCACAACGCCCAGTACGTGATCTGGCGGAAGCCGTACACCGTCTCGCCCGCGGCATTGACCTTGCCGAGGATGTCACCGTTCTGGATGAAGATCGGTGCCAGGATGAAGTAGTTGATGCTGGCCCCGATCATCAGTGATACGCCCGTGCGAATGCCCATGAGCCCGCCGGCACCAATCATGGCAATGTCGACCTCGGGCCGGATCGTGAGCTGCTTGAGCGAGGTACCCATGATCGCCGGCTTGAAGCCAAAGGCATTGGCCAGGGCGTACAGTGGCCCGTCCAGGTACTCGGGGAAATGGAACTTCAGCGCGATGGAGTCCATCACCTTCTCGGCCTGGCCCAGTTTGGCCAGGGCCGCCGCCAGTGCCGAGTAGATCAGCAGCTTGGGCGCCAGGCTGACCTTGCCTTCTTCCTGGCTGTGCAGCGTGTCCATCACCACGCCCGCGGCCCGGCCTTCGGGGAACGGCTGCTGCTCGTCATTGATGAAGCGCCGCTTCATTGGAAACGCGAACAGCACGCCGAGAATCGCCAGCACGAACAGCCAGAAGATCGCCTGCCACCACGGAATGACCGTGCCCGTCACCATCATGTACGCCGCCAGCGACGAGATCAGCGGCGCGGTCATGTACCCCGCCGCCGTCGCGATGGACTGCATGATGTTGTTTTCAAGCACGTGGTAGGGCCGCGCCGGCCAGTCGGGAAACGACTTGTTCCAGGCCCCGGTGAGCGCCTTGAACAGGGCGTACGCGAGAATCACCGACGTGATTCCCACGCCCAGCGTCCAGCCGGTCTTGGCACCGACGTAGAGGTTGGTGATCGAGAGGACAAACCCGAGGAAGAACCCCATCAGGCCCGCGCGGAGCGTGAACTGGGGAACGTCTCCCTGGAAGACGTTCTCCAGCCACCAGCGGTCCTTCTGCTCGAGTGTCCAGGTGCGAACCTGCTCCTCGTTCAGCTGCTTGATGGCCATACTTTTGCACCTGATCAGATGGGAACCGGCCTGCACGCTCCCGGCGGATATCGCACCCGTGACCATTGCGACGCCGCTGGCAGGCCGGAATGTCGCGGCATCCTCCCCCAAATCGCGATGCCGGTCAAGCTGATCGCGCGAGCATCAAAGATGCCCCGCCGGCGGGGCCCTGTCCAACCGGCCGCGCGTTGTCTACTATCTGACAGAAACGTTTCACCCCAGCGGAGAATGCCCCATGCAACGATTGACCCTGCTCCTGGCCTCCCTCGCACTCGTCGTCCTCGCCGCACCCGCGGCGGCGGACTGGAACCGCCAGTTCAACTGGCTGCCCAGTGGCCACATCGATGTCGGCGATCCTGACAGCGAGGTCGCCGGCCGCTACGAGGCCGACGGCAAGATCGTCGCCCGCCGCCTGTCTTATCGCAACGAGAGCAACCAAAAGGTCACCGCCCGCCGCGTGCTCGATGAAGAGCGCTTCGTGCTCACGCCCGCGTCGTGGCGTGGTGGTGCCGCGCCGGCGCACCTGGTCCTTTGCAAGACCGTCGACACCGATGACCTTCCGTCGACCATCGAGGTGATCGTCAACGACGAGCCGCATGGCGTATGGAACATCGTCCCGCCAGAAGGACCGCGCCGCCTGTACGATGCGCTCTATGTCATTCCGCGCTCGATCTTTCCCGACGGGCAGCCGCCCGCCGAGGTCACCGTCCGCCTGAAGTACGGCGCCGACGCCGGCGTGTACGACAAGGAGGAGAAGGGCGTGCGGCCCATCGGCGGCCGCATCGAGACGGCCCACGCGTCGATCGGTTACCGCTTCTACGCCACGCGCGACTGGGACGTGCTCGGTGCGCCACTCGCTGGCGACGTCCGCGCCGCGGCGGAGAAGGCCAATGGGCCGGCAGCCGCGTACCTTCGCGGCCTGATCGCGATGAACGACCATGACTATGGCCGGGCCACGCGGTCTTTCGAGAAGACCCTGCGACTGGCGCAGGCCAACGCCGACGCCAGCGAATTGGCACGGCTGGCGCGCTGGCAGGCCCGCGCCGCATTGCTGCGCGAGACGCGACGACGGATTGCCGCCCGCGAACACCGGCCGGACTTCAAGACGCATTACGAGTTGGGCCTGCTCGCCGGTGCCTGGGGCTGCTGGGAAGACGCGCGGGCCGAGTTCGGGCGCGCGGCCCGTCTCGAGCCGAAGCACGCTGACGCCACCTACCGCCTGGCCGAGGCCATGGAATACTGCCGTCAGCCGGTCGATCAGTGGGCGCCGCTGATGCAGCGCGCTGGCGAACTCGGCGCCGGGCCGCACACCAACGTCGAGCGCGTGCTGCTTGCCATCCACAAGCCCAAGGTCGACGGCATCTGCGGCGACCTCAGCAGTGAAGAGCTCGAACGCATCAAGCGCGACTGGCACCATGTCGAGCAACAGCTCTTCGGCGCGTCGCTCGGCGCCTGGAAGCTTGATACCGAGATCTACCTCGCTGACGAGAGCGACCCCGACTGGGTCATGCAGGCCGGCTGGATCTTCCTCCCTCCCGACAAGATCGCCGATTACGAAGGCCAGTACCAATACTCCATCGGCAGCGCGTCTTTCGGCTGGAGTCACGCGGGCGGGGCTGACTGCGGCGTCGCGGGCGCCGGCGGGGCCAACATCGGCGCCAACCGTGGCTGGGAGGTTTTCATGCACGAGTGGAACCACCAGTTCGACTGGGTCAGCATTTTCGCCGAGTCGTGCCCCGGGTATCCCGTAACGCACGACAGCGACGGCTGCGGCAAACAGCCGATCGTCAACATGGGCTGCGGCCATCGCTCGTCGATGCGTTACTACCTGACACCGGCCCAGTGGCGCCGACACCGCACGTCCGACAAGGTCAACCCCGCCGCTTTCGTTGCGGATTGGACTTTGGGGCCGCTCGTCGCCGTCGCTGACAAGGCTGCCCCGACGGCGGACAAGCTCGCCGACTGGCTGGTCGAGCAAGAGCACTTCGCCCAGGCCGATATCGATCGTCTTCGCCGCGATTGGGAAAGCCAGAAGAAACGCGAGAAGGCGCGGGCTGAGAAACCACCGACCGTACCGCCGTACCCCGCGCCGCCGCCCGTGCCCGACTGGCACGGTTTTCTGCGCGAGCGTTGGAACGAGAAGAAGATGATCGACGCCGTCGCCGGTCCGGATGAGGCCGATTTCGTCGCCGGCAACGCGGCCACCACGCATGGCGCAATCCGCGGGACGGCGAACTTCATGGACCTGCGCGAACACACGCCGGCCCCCCCCGTCAAGTGCGTGCAATACGCCCGCACGTTTGTCTACGCGCCGCAGACGCAGGAGGTCCGCCTGTGGCTCGGCTACAACGACTGCGGTCGGCTGTGGCTCAACGGTCGCCCGCTGACCACGGGCCATTACTATGCCTGTGCCAAGTGGGACGACGCCAATCGCCCCTACATGCTCGCCGTGCCCGGTGAGTTGCGGCGCGGCTGGAATTGCCTGGCCGTGAAGATCGAGCGCGGCGGCGGCGACTGGGGCTTCAGCCTGCACATCGTCGACTTCGACAACAACACCATCGACGGCCTGAAGTTCAGCACGACGCTGCCCGACGGCGCCGCCTGCAACACCTATCAACCGCCCGAGGTCGGGCCGCATTATCGCTGGGCCGACGTGCGCGATGATTACCTGGAGAAGCTGCCGCGGCTCGACGACGCCGCCCTGGCCCGGCTCACCGGCATCGACGGGCTGCAATGTCACGAGCACCGTTTCCTGCTCACGCTGCCGGCGGGGCGGGACGCGCTGCCCGGCTCGCACTACATCGACGCGGTTGATGACGATGACCGGACGCTGAACAACTACCTTAACTGGGATTATGAGGCAGCCGGCGCCTTGCGCTACCGCAAGGACGGCGAAGTCCGCGACCTGGTCTTCGTGCGGCCCGAGTACTACGCCGAATTCATGGCGCTACTGGCCGAGCGCGATGGTGCCCGGCGCGAGAAAACGCCGGACGAGCGGATTCTGGGGTACTTGTGGCTGGACGACGCGTCGTACAAGTCCACGCCCAACCGACCCGCCACCCGCCGGGCGGTCCTGGTGATCGACGCCCGGCTCGGCGACTATCCGCTCGACGACCTGGACCTGCTCGCACCGCTGTAGCCGTGGGGTGCACGCGCGCCGGCACTGCCGGCACCGCGTGTCTCGTGCCAGGGCGCTGCGCGGCGCACAGGAACAGGTCGGGCCACGAAGTGAGAGAATAGCGGCGGGGGCCGGCGCCCGTGACGACCGCCGACCCCCGGATCCGCCCTGCCTCCTTCTCCAATCCTGTCGCGTCAACTGCGGCACGGCCCCGCCGCCAGCCCTGTCGGCAACACGGCGCGGACGTCCCCCACACCAGCCGCAGCTTACTGGTCGCGGTTTATGAACGACGCCGCAACAGCAGCGGCAGCCCCATCAGCAGGAACGAGGCCGGCTCGGGCGTCGCATGAATGGTGAAGCGAAACTCGTAGCTCTCCAGCGGGTTCTCCGTCGTGAACGTCGGAATCATGATCACGAACGGTTCGGTCATCGACACGGTCCACTCCGTCGGCTCACCGGCCGGCCAGTCGATGTCCTTCGGTGTATCGATCAGCTCGAGCACACCATACCAATCCGCCGGCGGGCGGTTGTACGGATCGGCGGCGATGGTGAACGGGATCAGCTCGTCGGGCCAGGAGGGATCCGCCCAGGCGTAGATGTGTTCCCAGGTGGTCGACTCGCCCGGACCGATTGGCGCCCGGAAGTCCCAGTTGTAGAAGCCGGTCGGGCCCTCCCAGCCGTCGACGTACTGCTCGTGATACGCACCCGCGTAGCCGTCGAAACCGCCGACGCCTACCGGGAAGTCGTGCCCGGCGTCGTAGCCATCCGTCGTATTCGGCAGCGTCCCCATGGCGCCCGCCGTGCAGCCGCAATCGCCGCACTCGTACATCAGGCCCCACTGGTCAACACTGCCGGCCCACGCAGTGGCGGCGAAAACGCACACGACAACAGTACCGGCCACCCTGCTTCTCATTGCCATCCTCCGACGGATCGTAATCGGGTATCGGCTCACCCGTGTTGAGTCTAACGTCTCAATAGCGACCATTGCAAGCGCTGTTTGTGCTGCGCCCCGTAATCGCCGCCTACACCCGCTTTCCCGCCCAGCGAACTGCGTTACACAGCACCTTCTTGACATTCGGGTCGTAATAGGTGGGATTGGTTTCGTGCCCCGGGCGGAAGTAGAACACGCGCCCGATGCCCGCGCCCTGGCCATGCCCCTTGCCCGGCCCCGACCGGAAATCCGGCTTGATCCCCTGCCCCACCGTCCAGATCAGACCGGACGGGAAGTACTCGCCACCCGCCGGGAAGTAGGACTGCAACACGACCACTGTCGGCGGCGGCACGTCGAACGGTGCGCCGTACATCTCCTCCGCGCCCAGCTTGAAGTCCGCCACCCCCTCGGCGACGGGGTGCTGCGGCGCGCACACGCGAATCTCCTCCGGCCCGTTGTCCTCCCGCCAGCCGCCCTTGAGGTGCCCCTCCGAGCCCAGGAGCCGATTGAACGGCTTCGCGTAGTGTGCCGAGTGCAGCCCGATGAAGCCCAACCCGTGGTTCTTCACCCGGTCCACAACCAGGTCGGCGAGTTGATCGCTCACGTCGGCGTGCCGCACATGCGCCCACCACAGCAGCACGTCGGTCTGTGCCAGCAAATCGAGCGTGAGCCCCTGCCCGGCCTCATCCTGATGCGCGACACGCACGTCCAGCGCCCCGCCGCCCAGTTCGCGCAGCCCGGCCGCCACGGCGCCGCGAATACTCTCAGGGTACAGCTCTTTGGGGGCGTGCGGCGGATTCTCATCCCAGACGACAACGCGAATCGGGGCGTCACTCACGGCGAATCTCCAAGTGCTAGAGGCTGCTCGACGGCCCGCGCCGCCGAAATGGTCAGACCAGCGGCACGACCAACTCATGCCAGGTCAGATGGCTGTCCTCGACTTCGTCGTTCAGCGGCAGGGGCTGCCAGCGGGCCGGCGCGCCCGCATCGTATGCCGCGACCTGCTGCAGCGGCGCGGCCGCGATCAGCGCCTGCCATTCTGGCCAGTTCCACTTTCGCTGCAAGTGGTCTTCTTCCACCACGCGGCCGGCGCCGGGGCCGTCGAGCACCTCGAACCGCGAACGCTCGGTCTGGCAGCGCGTGCCAGCATCAAACGACAGCGCCGCCCAGGTGCACCGCACGCGTACGCCGTCCACCTCGGCCTCCCACGTGGTGCTGTCGTCCCGCCCGTACTCCACGGACACGCTCGTGTCGAGCAGATCCACCTGCAGCAGGTACTTGCCGCCGGGGCGCAGGTGCCGCGCGACGGCGTTCAGATGCGACAGGGCCTCGTCCCACGACAGCAGGTAGCCGAACGAATTGATCGGGCAGAGCGCACCGTCAAACCGCGTCCCCAGGTCGAACTGTGTCATGTCACCGTGGTGAATCGTCGGCGGAGCAAAGCCAGCCGTCCGCATGCGCCGCTCCGCAGCGGCAATCATCTCGGCGGCACCCTCGACGCCGACCACTTCCACGCCACGCTGGGCGAACGCGGGAAACATGCGCCCCGACCCGCAAGCCGGCTCGAGCAGGCGGCGCGTGTTCGGCCCGAAGCGTTGCAGCAGCCAGTCAACCTCCGCGCCAACGTCCCAACTGAACGCGACGTCGTAGAGGTCGGCGGCCCGCGTATAGGTCTCGTATTCCGTCGCCATCAGCGTCGCTTCCGGGCCTTCTCGAGCACGATACGCAGCGTGATGATCCTGCGCGGGGCGGCCTCGACCGTGACCGTGTCGCCACGGGCCGCCAGCCGCGCCGTCGGCCGCTCATGGAAGTCCACGTCGTGCGCCGATCGCACCGGCAGCGCAAACTGCAGCTGCTCACGGACGCGTTCGTCGGTCGGATTGAACAAACGCAGGACCACGGCCTTGCCATCTGCCGACCGTGTGCAGGCCGTCTGCACCAGGCTTCCCGCCGCCGGTCGGACGAACGACCCCGTCGCGGGCAGTGTCGGTCGATCCTTCAGCCGCCGGCGCCGGCGCGGCTCGGTGTAGATGCACTGCACCCCAGCGGCGAGCCGCGTGCCGAGTTGGCACAGATCGCTCGCAGGCAGCGCCCCCTGGTGCGGGTAGAGCCAGTAGCGGTGTCGCGTGCGCCCCAGCTGCTGGCCGCCGGCTTCACCCTCCGTCGCCACCGTGCGATAGAACCCGCGCAGCAGCGTCAGGGCGATCGGCCGCCGCGGCAGGTCGCGCACGGCCGATTCGGGCTGGCCGGTGGCAAGCACCGCCAGGCCACGGCGACCGTCGTTCACCGCGGTGAACGTGTATTGCGGCCGGGTCTCGACTTCCGGCTCGGCCAAGCGGTGCGCGTCGGGGCGCAACGCGATGTCGCGCTCGACCACGTCGAACGGGCTGTCGGCGAAGTACGTGTCCACGTCCAGGTCCGACGGGAACAACACCCGCAGGCGATGGTCGCGCACCGTGTTGTCCACCTCGGTGCAGACCTCGACCACGGGCGCGCCGGCCCGCAACGTGACCCAATGGTTGACCACCAGCGGCACCAGTTGCGCGCTCCGCCGCATGACCTGCTTGTCGCGCTCGAAGCACGCCGGCACGTTGAGCACGACGCGGATCTTGAATGTCGTCAGCGCGAAGCCGTCATGCACCAGCGCGACATCCGCCGCCGCCGCCATGCTGCTGAAGACTTCGTCATTGACCGCCGTCCCGTGGAACCAGCCATCGCCGATGTCCGCCCGCTCCTCGAGCGTGAGCAGGTCGCGGTAGGTGCGGCCGCTGTCGCGCTCGGTGACGTCGAGCGTGCCGTTGCCATTGATCCGCACGCGCAAGCGGTCATTCTGCATCGCGTGGTCGTCAATCAGCTGCGTGCCGGTCGAACGCGTCGGTTGTGACGTCGGCCGACAAACCAGTGTCGTCCAGCCGTTCGGCGGGACTTGCAGCTTCGTCGCGATGCGCACCCGCTCGCGCTTGTCGCCGTAATAGCCCAGCAACCGATCGTACGTCTTCAACGGAGCGGCCTTCTCGACATCGAGCCGCTGATAAGGTTGCTCGCCGCCGTCGGCGTCGTACAGCCGGAAACCGATGATCGGCTCGTAGCCGAACCACTCCTGAAACCGGTGCGGCGTGTCGCGCTTGAAGTACAGCGGCAGGTCGACCACGCCGTCGAGCGGCGCATCGCTGCCGTTGAAGACGGTGATCGCGAAGTCCTCGTCGCCGTCGAGGTCGGGCAGCGGCGTCCGGTCGGCGATCTCGCGCAGGCTCATCTGCCCGGCCCGTTCGGCGATGAGGCGGCATTGGTCATAGCGATACGCCATGTCGTGGTGGACCTGGTCGATGCTGCAGCCACAGATGCTGTCGTGCGGGTGATTCAGCAGCAGATAGCGCCAGGCCAGGTCGAGGAAGGCCGTCGGATGCTCGGCGCCCAGCAACGCCGCGAACGCTGCGAACGGCTCCACCCAGCGCGTCAGCAGCGTCTCGCAATGCGCATTGTACTGCTTCAGGTGGATCCGGCTCGACCCCACCCCCTGGATCAGGTGGTTGCCCGCCCGCTCGCACGGGTCGCGCAACTCGCCGCGCACCGTCTTGAAGCGCAGGCCCTGCTTGCGCACCGCGTCAAAGAACGCTTCGAGGCTGGTGTGAACGATGTTCACCCCCGCCGCCCGCGCCCGGGCCAGCACCTCGCCGGTGGCGGGTTCTGGCGGCACGTGGTCCATGCTGTCGCAAATGAGCACGACGTCGCCCGGGACGCGATGCTGCTCCAGCCGTACGAGATTGCGCAGCCCGTGGACGGCCTTGTCGAAATCGAGCGCACCGTCGGCGCTGCGCACGACCTGCCGCACATCGAAGTGATAGTGGCCGTAACCGCGGTCCTCGAACGTGTATGCCAGCACCGTGCTGCCGTCGGCTGCCTGCCAGTTGAACAGGCCGGGATGCTTGGGGTAGTTCGTGCCGCGCCACACGACCGCGGTGTCGATGCCGAAATGCCGCAGGATCTGCGGCAGCTGCGAGTTGTGCCCGAAGATGTCGCACACGTAGCCACAGCGCAGCGCCCGGCCGAACTCGCCGGCGACGCGCAAGCCGCGTTGCAGGTTGCGAACCAGCGACTCGCCCGCCGGCAGGAATTCGTCGGGCATCACGTACCACGGGCCGACGGACAGGCGCCCAGCGCGCACGAGCGCGGCGATGCGCGCGCGTCGCTCGGGGCGGATGGCGAGGTAGTCCTCCAGCACGCAGGTCTGACCGTCGAGCAGGAAGGACGGGTATTGCGGATCGTTCTCCAACAGGTCGACGACCCCGTCGAGCAGGTCTACCAGCCGAAAGCGGTAGTGCTGGAAC
The DNA here is from genome assembly GCA_964448675.1 of uncultured Planctomycetales bacterium. Taxonomy (GTDB): domain Bacteria; phylum Planctomycetota; class Phycisphaerae; order UBA1845; family Fen-1342; genus CAYUZU01. The sequence goes on along the minus strand of CAYUZU010000004.1, from coordinate 97,015 downwards.
GGCTCGTACCACTCGCGGTCCCAATGCGTGCTGGCGACGTAATGACAGGTGGCGGTCCCGTCCGGTTTGCGGCCCGCGGCCTTCTGCTTGCCCATGCGATACTCCGGTAACTGACGTCACAACGAGCGTCCCCGTATTAGAGGGGCGTCACCCGCCGGCGACAACCGGCGATTCCCGGGCCGCGGCGCGGCGCACAAAGAGGCCGGCCCGGGCCTCACAAGGAGACGCGGGCCGGCCTGGGCTCGGCATGCGACCCGAGGTCACACGCCGGGGTGGTTGCATAACGACCGCGTTACGGGCAGGTCGTGTTCTGCACCGCGACGAACGGATCGATGTCACGCCAGTTGGCGATGCCATCCTCGTTCACGTCGTTGTTGGCGAACGGGCAGGTCGGCGGCATGCCGTAGACGGTCATGTGCAGATCGTACCAGGCCTGCTCGTTGTCGTTCTGGCCCGCGACGAAGAAGTCGATGTCGCGCCAGTTGACCTGGCCGTCGCAGTTGCTGTCGCCGAGGCAGGTGTCGCACGGGCTACCCGGGCAGGTGCAACCCATGATGCTCTCGAGCACAGCCACGTCGGCACAGTCGACGACGAGGTCGCCGTTCATGTCGCAGCTGAGGTCCATCGCGATGGCCTCGTCGAGGTTCGCCCAGTCGTAGCCGACGTTGGCGAAGAGGTACTCGGCATCGACGCAGTCGACCTTGCAGTCGTAACCGCAGGGCGCCGCGCCCGGCGCGACACAGGTGGCACCGGCCACGTCACCAGCCGAGGCACCGACGACCCAGTTCGGATCGCTGGCGGCCTGACCGTCGTTGAGGGCCACACCGTCACAGTCATAAATGACCGTGTTGAAGTAGTTGTTGTCGCCGGTCAGGGCGAGCCAGGTCTCGTCGACCAGCGCGAACGCGGCGGCACGCTGCAGGGTGCAGCCGTCGGTCGCCAGCGCCAGACCGTCACAGAAGTAACGGATGTCGCGGCAGTCGAAGTTGCCGTCGTTGTTGTAGTCACCGATGATCTCGGGGATGGCCGGGTTGTTGATGTCGCCACCAAAGCCCGAACCGGTCACCCAGGCCGCCGGATCGAGGACCGCCGCCATCATCTGCGGGATGTCGTCGATGTTGCGGCAACCGTCGTTGTTGAAGTCACCGGCGATCCAGTTGCGCGAAGGCAGGGGCTGGCCGGCGGAGTACTGATAAGTGTCGTTGAAGTAGTTCTTGTAGTCGCCATCGGTGCTGCCGTCGCCGTACTGACCGTCGGCGGGGTAGTCACAATCGCAGGGGTTCTCAGGCCACACGATGCCCGGCGGGTCGAAACCGGCCAGGTCGGCGTCGGTCGCGCGGTCGGGGATCGGGTACAGCGCCTCGGAGGCACCGAAGGCCGGCGTGTCGCCGCCGATACCGAGGTCGTTGTTGGCCAGCATGTAGTCGTGCAGGGCCTGGTTGAAGTCGGGGTTCGGCAGCAGCTCGGTCGGGTTGACCAAGTTCGGCAGACCCTCGATACCACCCAGCAGGAAGTAGCTCTGGGCGAGGTACTGCCCCGGCATCGACTGGAGGTTCGGATCGAGCGGATCCGGGTTCTCCTCGAACTGGATGATGCTGTCGACGATGTTCTGGAGGTAATCCAGCGCCGGCTGCCCGACGTGGTCGATCGAGTAGGCGAAGGTCTCCGGGCCGCCGATCGAGTAACCGCTGTCCGGATCGAGGTTGTCGACGACCGAACCGATGGTCGGACGGACACAGGTGGTGCCACCACGATTGTCGAACATCACGTCGCAGACTTCATAAATGCCGCTGATCGCGTCCTTGGCCGCACGGCTGCCACCGGCCAGACCGGTGTAACCGACGCCCAGGCCGGCGTTCTTGACGGTCTCTTCCATCACGCTCGAGCCACCGCAGTTGCTGGCCAGGAAGCGCGGGCCGAGGTCGGCCTCGGTCTTCTCTTTGTGCTTGTAGCCACAATTGTCGCCACGGCCCCAGCTCGGGTCGATGCCCAGGCTGTTCATGGCGCCGTTGCGGGTACCCGAACCCGAGTCACGGGTGACGGCCACGAGGTTCTCACCATTCGGCAGACGGCCGGTGAGGAACAGGTAGCGCAGCTCGGTCACGCTGAAGCACTGGTGCTCGGAGCAGCAACCCTCGTTGCCACGAATGCCGCGCGGGTTGGCGATAATGGCGATCGGCACCCAGGCGATCGGGACATCGACAATGTTGTCGAGCTGCAGGCAGGTCTCGTCGTCAATGCACAGGCTCTTGAGCTTGTTGCTCTGGTCGCCGTCGCAGCAGCAGTACGAACGCATCGGGTTCTGGCCGTAGCCCGGCTCACCCGGATTGCGGTTCCAGGCCGCTTCGCCTTCGGTACCCTGAACGACGAACCAGCGGGTCGGGACGTCCATGACGGCGAGGTCGACGCCGTGCATCGGGACCGGGCAGCCGGTCGCGTCCACGGGGCCGCAGCCGGTCGGAGAAACGAAGCCGCCCGAGGCGAACTCGGTACGGTTGATGAAGCCCGTGTCGCTGGCGGGCTCGGTCGGCAGGGTGCTGCCGAGCGCCCAGTCACGCATACCGGCCAGACCGTTGCCCGAACCGACGCCGTGGTAGATCACCAGCCAGTGGTTGTTGGGCTGCGGCCAGGTGGGCTCGTAGTAGCCGGCGCAGTTGCCGCCCGGCGGATAGGTCACGGCGAGCTGGTCGACGAACGGACCGACGATGCAGGGGTCGAACCCGGCCCACGGCGCGGTGACGGGGGTCTTCGGATCGCAGACCCACTGGCCCTGGCCCTGGCTGAAGTAGTGGTCGTACGCCTGCTGGTAGGTGTCACCGTCGACGTTGATGAAGTCGTTGGTCGAGGCGGGCTTGCTGAAGAAGTCCTTGAACAGGGTCGCGCCCATGACCACGACCTGCGCGGGGCACTGGGTGCCAACACCCTGGAACGTGCCGCCCTGGGTCGCGCAATCCGCCGAACTGAGCTGCGCACAGCCATTGTCGGCAAAGATACAGGCGCCGGTCTGGGCGTTGGCGCCGGCCGCCAGCGCGATGACGAGCGCGGCGGTACAACCAATCAAATAGGCCTTTCTCATGTCTTCCATTCCTCCAAAAAGAATTAAACCGCTATCGCAAGTGGAAACGAGTACTGCATCGAATACGGATACGGGTGCCATCAGCGCACACCCCGCGCACACGCCCGGCAGGGCGCCTTCCCTTCACCTCCTTTCGCGTGCCTCGAAGTGCTTCCGGGTTCCTTTCCGCCTATCGTCCCCTCATATCTGACGTTGCGCGGCGCTGACGCCGAACATGGTCACTACCTTCCCGGCGGAAACATGATCTTGTTGCGACCCGTCAGCGCGTAGTACTGGTTGCCCCATTGGCGCAACTTGAGCGTCTGCAGGATCTTCGTGCGATCCACCGAGCCATCGTTGAACAGGAAGTTGGTCGAACCGCCGTAGTCGTCGCTGCCGGGATGGTGACGGCCGACCACGTTGATCTCGGGCCCGCCGATGCCGTCAATGATGCCGACCGCATCCTGGAGCTGGTTGGGCTTCTTCAGGCCGTAGTCCACCGAGCTCAGGTCGCCGTAGGTGAAGTCCGGCAACGGCGGCCAGTTGTACTCGTCGGCGCCGGCGCTGGCGCTGAAGAACGGATGGATCGAGCGGTGGCTCTTGATCAGGTACCCGTTGCCCTGGTTCACGGAAGCCAGCCGGTAATCCTGGGCGAACTCGGCCGCCAGGATGACACCGCGTGACTCCTTGATCTCGTGCTCCTTCACGCACTTGTTGACGCGCGGGCCGCCGGAGAGCGTCGGCGTGAACTTGTTGCGGGGCACGATGGCCGCATTGGCCACGTAGGCCACGCGCGGCGCCTGCTTGTCTTCCAGACTCGTCACCGGAGCGCCGCCGTTCTGGTCGACCTGGCGGGTCTCCCAGTCTTCCTCGCGCTCGCCGGGGTTGGTTCGCGGCAGGCCGCCGTTGGACAGCTCGGGGCAGCGGAAGGCCTCTTCATCCACGGCACCGCGGTTGAACAGGAACCACGACCAATGCGAGTAGCCATAGGGGTGTGCCGCGGGCTGGTTCTTGGGCTCCCAGTTGCCACGATTGTCATACGGGTACACGTACGACGGAGGGTAAGTGGCGTTGTTCTCCGCGAGATACGTCGCGAACGCCTGGCCGACGCCGCGCATGTTCGCGGCGCACTTGGTGGCCTTGGCGCTGCGGCGGGCCCCGTTCAGGGCCGGCAGCAGGATCGAGATCAGGATCGCGATAATCGCCACCACGACCAGCAGCTCGATCAGCGTGAACCCCCATCTGCGTTTCGTGCGGCCAGCATGCACAGCCTTCATCATCTTGTGCGTCTCCCATGGTTGTGCTGGTGAACTAACTAACCGTCCAGCGTTAGCGTGCCACCAATGCAATGCAAAAAACTCGTTACCTTGGAACCTGCGATACTGTTGCAGACGACGAATCAGCTTGCTTCAAACCCGCACCCGTTGCGTGCACCAGGACGCGGCCCGACGACCGAGCAGCCGCGAGCCGCATGCTGGAACCACCCGTAAACCGTGCGCCAATACCGGCCCGGCCATCCCAGCCAAACCAAAGGCACACACCGGCATTGCGGCCAACACGGGAGGACATCGGCGTCGAGGCCTCCACCACCGCGGCGCTCGCGGCACCGCACACTTTCGCTCATACGAACCCCGCCAAGCACAGCCGCGCTGGACCCTCGCCCATCGCCTCCCCAAGGACAATAAACCGTCCGTACCGCCACTACCCAACCGGACGGCCGACGCAGATGCACAATTGGCGCAGCAGTACTAGACCCGGCGATTGTGAATTAAGCGTGATCTGTTCGCGAAGAATTGATGAAATACAAGGACCGAAACAACACACGCGCACGATTCGCTAAAAGAAGCCGTGCGCGATTCCTGGCACTCATCAAAACGAAACACAAACTTCACGCTGAGGGCCCCCGGCTTAATAGAAGCCGCAACTCCGCGCTCGTCCCGCCCAGCGTAACATACGCGAGTGCGCACCGCCCACGCCTACAATCCCGAAACGACAACGCTTTACCTGCCACGCCGAATCGCCACAATGCGCTCACCGCGCCGTCCGCAGACCAGCCCACGCACGGAGGGCCACACTTGCACGCTGCCACCACGACCACCGACCAAACCGCCGCCCTGCTGCGCCTCGAAGATGCCAGCCGCGTGTTTCAGATGGGTGACGTCGCAGTTGCCGCCCTCGTTGATGCCAGCCTGATCATCAAACGCGGCGAGCTGCTCGTCGTCCTCGGCCCCTCCGGCTCGGGCAAGACCACGCTGCTCAATCTGGTCGGCGGTCTCGATCGCCCCAGCGCCGGCGCGGTCTGGCATCGCGACACCGCGCTGGCGAACCTCAGCGACGACCGCCTGACCCAGTACCGTCGTGACAACGTCGGCTTCATCTTCCAGTTCTACAACCTGGTCCCCACGCTGACGGCCTACGAGAACGTCCAGGTCGCCACCGAGCTCGTGCCCGACCCCCTGGACCCCGGCGCGGCGCTGGATCTCGTCGGCCTCGCCGCACGCGCCGACCATTTCCCCGCCCAGCTCTCTGGCGGTGAGCAGCAGCGGGTCGCGATCGCCCGGGCCCTGGCGAAGAAACCTGAGCTCCTCCTGGCGGACGAGCCCACCGGCGCCCTCGACCTGACCACCGCCCGGCATGTGCTCGGTTTGCTGCAGCGGCTCAACCGTGAGCGCGGCCTGACCATCCTCCTCATCACCCACAACCCCGCGATTGCCGGCATCGCCACCCGCATCGTGCGCATGGTCAGCGGCCGCATCGCCGAAGTGCAGGAGAACGGCAACGTGATCGAGGCGGCGGACGTGACCTGGTAGGAGGCGCCCTGCACGATGCGTGCCCTGACGCGAAAACTCGGCCGCGAGCTCTGGTCCGGCGCCGGCATGCTGCTATCGGTCATCGGCATCATCGCCGTCGGCACCGGGTGCTTCGTCGGGCTGGGCTCGGCCGTGCGCATCCTCTCCGGCAGCCAGGAGGCCTATTACCGCGCGTACCGCTTCGCCGACTTCTGGGTGCACATCAAGAAGGCGCCGCTCTCGGCCGTCGATCGCATCGCCGAATTGCCCGGCGTCGCCGCGGTGCAGGGCCGCGTCGTGTTCGACGTGATCATCGACGTGCCGGACGAGACTCGGCCCCTCACCGGGCGGCTCATCTCGACGCCGGAACAGGGCTACGCCGACGTCATCAACGGCGTGTGCATCGTACGTGGCGGCGGCTTCTCGCACGACCGGAACGAAGAGGTCATCCTCAGTGAAGCCTTCGCCGCCGAGCACGACCTCGACCCTGGTGACCGGATCGAGCTGATCCTCAACCGCAAGCGCCAGCAGTTCGCCATCGTGGGCACCGCGATCAGCCCGGAATACGTCTACATGGTGCGCGGCAGCGGCGATATTGTCCCCGACCCCGAGCACTTCGGCATCCTCTACGTCAAGGAGGACTATGCCCGCGACGTGCTCGACTTCCGCAACGCCTGCAACGAGATCACCGGCCGGCTCGTGCCCGGCACCGAGGACGACGTCGACTTTCTGCTCGAACGCATGGAACGGATGCTCGAGCCATACGGCGTGCTCAGCACCACGCCCCGAGAGCGCCAGGCCTCGCACCGCTTTCTCTCCGACGAAATCAACGGCGTGCGCATCTCGTCGACCGTCATCCCGGCGATCTTCCTGCTCGTCGCGGCGCTCGTCCTCAACATCCTCATGAGCCGCCTCGCCGAGCGCCAGCGGGCCATCATCGGCACGCTCAAGGCGCTGGGCTATGGCCGCCGGGACGTGCTGCTGCACTTCGTGTCGTTCGGGCTCGTGGTTGGGCTGGTCGGCGGCCTGGCCGGCAACCTTGTCGGCGTGTGGATGGCGGCCAGCATGGTCGAGATGTACAAGGGCTTCTTCCAGTTCCCCAACTTCGTCTACGAGCTGTATCCCGATCTGCTGCTGGGCGGGCTGCTGATCAGCGTCGTCTTCGCCGCGGGCGGCACCGCCAAGGGCGTCTGGACCGTGCTGCAACTCGAACCCGCCGAAGCGATGCGCCCCAAGCCGCCGGAGCGCGGCGGCGCGATCTTCCTGGAGCGCTGGCCCTGGCTGTGGCGTCGGCTCGGCTTTCGCACGCACATCGCGCTGCGCGGCCTGTTCCGCAATCGCGTGCGCACCGCGACGGCGGTCTTCGCCACGTCACTGGCGACCTCGATGATCATTCTGGCGCTGGTGCTGAACGACTCGCTCTGGTACATGGTGGAATACCAGTACGACAAGGTCGCCCACAGCGACGTCGATATCGGCTTGCGCGACGAGCGCTCGCTGGCGGCGCTCGACGAAGCCCGGCACCTGCCGGCCGTCGATTACGCCGAGCCCCTGCTGGCTCTGGTCTGCGACCTGCAGCACGGGCGCCGCGAGCGCCGGGTGGCGATCACCGGACTCAGCGACACCCACCGCCTCACGACGCCCATGACCGCCGACCTGCAGCCGGTGGTGATTCCGCCGGAGGGACTGGTGCTCGCGCGCAAGCTGGCGGAACTGCTGGATGCGCGCGTCGGCGACACGCTGCGCGTCACGCCGGTGCGCGGGCGGCGTCAGACCGTCGACGCCCGCGTGGCATCGATCGTGGATACGTTCGTCGGGCTCGATTGCTATGCCGGCCTCGGCTACCTGAGCGACCTCGTCGGCGAGGCGCTGGCGATGAACGCGGCGCAGCTCGAGATCAATCCCGCGCGCCGCGACGCTCTGTTCCGCGCGGTCAAGTGCAAGCCCAACGCCCAGGGCCTCAACGTCGCAGCGGACACGAAACAGACAATTCGCGAGACCCTGGTCGGCACGATGTCGACGGCCCTCGGCGTCATCGTCGTCTTCGCCGGCATGATCGCGTTTGGCAGCATCGTGAACAACGCGCTGGTCGAGATTGGCGACCGCATCCGCGAGATCGCCACGTTCCGCGTGCTGGGGTACCGGCCAACGCAGGTGGCGGCGATCTTCTTCCGCCAGAATGCCGCAACCTTCGTCGCCGGGCTGGTATTTGCCGCCCCGATCAGCTATGGACTCATTGTCGTGCTGGCGCGAGCGTACGATACCGAGCTATTCCGGATGCCGATGCACATCCGCCCCGGCAGTGTCGTGCTGGCCGTGCTGCTGGCGTTCGCGTTCGTCGTCCTGGCGCAGCTCATCGTGTATTGGCAGATCCGCAAGCTCGACTGGCTCGAGGGGATCAAGGTGAAGGAGTAGCGAATGCAGGAAGCGGGGGCCGGGATCCGGGAAGAAGTGACGGCGCGGCGGAAAGCAGGGTGAACGCCGCCCGCCGATCTGACCACGGGGCAGCCTGCAGCGCGTATCCTGCAGCGTCCCGCCCCGGTTTATGGCTGAGAGCTGAAAGCTGACAGCTGCCACTGATAATCGATCATTGATAACCGATCATTTCCAAGGGGTTCGACATGAAGATCGGCTGGTGGGTGCTTATCGGCATCGTCCTCATTGCGGTCGCGGCGATCATCTGTGGCGCATTGCAGCCGGACGCCACCGTCACGGTCATCACGCCCGAGATCACCACGATCCGTGCCTACGTCGAGGAGCAGGCGGTCACCGAGCTGCCCCACGACCACCTGATCGCGATGCCCATCGCCGGCTGGCTCGAGCCCATCCCCCTGCGCGAAGGCGACCCGGTCACCAGGAACCAGGTGGTCGCGCGGCTCGACACCGCTGATCTGGCCGACCGCGTCAACCAGGCCCAGCAACGCATCGACGTGCTGGAAACCAGGCTGCGCCGCACCGCCGACCACCGCCTGGAGGAGAACGCGCTGGTCGAGACGCAAGCGACAGTCGAGGCCATCCACGAAACGGTCGCCGCCGCCGAAGCCAAGCTCAAGGCGTTCGATGCGGTGCGCGATTTCGCCTTGTCCGAGCTCGAACGCATCCGCGGCCTGATCGAGCAGGACTCTGCGACCGAGCACGAGCTGCGCCGCGCGCAGATGGAGTACCGCAAAGCCGAGGCCGAGTATCAGAGCGACGTGCTGGAGCTCGAAGCGCTCAAGACGATCGAGGCCGTCAGCCACATCGGCCCCAAGTTCATCCGCGACTACATCGACCGCAAGCGGTTCGACGCCGAAGAGTACCAGCAACAGCTCGAAGAGGCCCGCGCCGCGTTGCAGATCGAGCAGCGCAACCTGCAGCGCGCCGAGGCCATTCGCTCTCCCAGCGACGGCGTCGTGCTCGCGCGGCACAACACCCGGCGCCAGTACCTGCCCGCCGGCACACCGCTGCTGACCGTCGGCGACCTCGACCAGATCGAGGTCATCGCCGAGATCCTGACCGAGCGCGCCATGCAGATTCGGCCCGCAGACCCGGTCGACGTCTACGGCGAAGGCATCCCGGACGGGCCGTTGTCCGGCCGCGTGTTGCGTGTCTACCCGGCCGGCTTCGAGGAAGTCAGCTCGCTGGGTGTCGAGCAACAGCGCGTGAAAGTCGCCGTCAAGCTCGATCAGCGCCCGGCCCGCCTCGGCGTCGCCTATCGCGTGCACGTGCGCATCTATCACGACGAGGCCCAGGATGCGCTGACGCTGCCGCGGACCGCGCTCTTCCGCAGCAAGGAGGGCACCTGGCAGGTCATGACCGTCGCGGAGGGCACCACCCGGCTACAATCCGTCACCGTCGGCTTGATGAACGATCGCCGGGCCCAGATCATCGACGGTCTGCAGGCCGATGCGCACGTGCTGGCACAGCCCGCCAAGGACATCACCGCCGGCATGCACGTGGCCATCCAGCAGCAGCACTGACCGGCCCGCGACACCGAAAGGAGCACCGCTTGTCCACGACGAAACTGGACATCGTCTTCGCCATGCCGCACCCGGATGATCTCGAGATCACCTGCGGCGGCACGATCGCCAAGCTCATCAAGCTCGGCCACAAGGTCGGCGTCGTCCACATGACCGACGGCGAACCCACCCCGCGCGGCACGCCCGAAGTCCGGCGCACCGAACTGCTGGCCGCGGCCGACGTGCTCGGTGTCAAACACCTCGAGATCCTGTCGCTGCCCAATCGCGAGCTCATGGACGGCCCTGCGGCCCGTTATGCCGTTGCCACGGTCTTTCGGCGCTATCGCCCGCGGATCGTCGTCGGCATGGCCGGCCGCACGCCCGGTGCCTCGCCGGACCACTACCAGGCCCAGCTCATCCTCGAGGGAGCGCGGTTCTATTCCCAGCTCACCAAGTGGGATGACCGGTTCGACCACACGCCACCCCACCGCATCGACTGGCTGTGGTACCGGCCGGTGGCGATCGCCGCCGAGCACCACACGTTTCCCGCCAGCTTCGTCGTCGATATTGGTGACGTGTACGACCAGAAGGTCGCGGCAATCTCCTGCTACAAGTCGCAGTTCGACGAGACCCGACTCGAACGCCTGCTGCACCGCGTGCGTGCGATCGACGCGGCCGACGGCTCGCGCTGCGGCTTCGCCTATGGCGAGCTGTTCGCCCTGCCGCATGCGGTGCCCATGCGCGACCCGCTGGCACACTTCGCCGACCTCGCGGCGCCGTGGTCACAGCCGACGTACCCGCCGCGCACCGGCTGAACGCCACCACGCCGCCTGACGCACCCGGAATCTGTCTGATATAGCCCGAAAGTGGGTAACAATATTTGACAATCGCTATTGTTTGGTACATTATACCAACCGGAGACCCTTCATGAGCCCCGACGACAAGCGGGAGCGTTTGCAGCAATTCGAGGCCCTCTGCCGTGAGCGCGGTTTGGCGCTGACAGTGCAGCGCCGCCGCATCTTGGAGCTGGTTTTGGGCCGCAAGGACCACCCGACCGCCGACCAGGTCTACGAGGACGTCCAGCAACACCTGCCGGGGGTCTCGCGCACGACGGTCTACCGCGTCCTTGACACACTCGTCGAACTCGGCTCGATCACCAAGGCGTCTTCGCCCGGAGCGGCCGTTCGTTTTGATCCCGCAACGCAGCGCCACCATCACCTGGTCTGCCTCCAGTGCGATCGCCTGATCGACTTGCCGGACAGCGAGTTCGACGCCGTCATCAAGCTGCCGCACGGCCGGCCTCATTCGTTCGAAATTCGGGATTTCTCGATCCATTTCACCGGCATCTGCGCGGCATGCCGGCGCGCCAGAGGATCGCAGTCACGCACCGCCCGGCCGAAAACCGGTCGCGTCCGCAAGTCCACGCAGAAGAAAGGCACCCCGCGGCGCCGGCGGTCGCCATGACGCAGAAGCCGCAATGACGTGTTTTTGACCGCAATGAACCTGATCCACCGGAGGACACAATCGTGGCCAGCACACAGGACAACCTCAAGGAAGCTTTCGCCGGCGAGAGCCAGGCCAATCGCAAGTACCTCGCCTACGCCGAGCAAGCCAGCAAGGACGGCTTCCCCAACGTCGCTAAGCTGTTCCGCACAGCGGCCGAGGCGGAAACCATCCACGCCATGGGCCACCTGAAGGCCATGGACGGTGTGCAGTCGACCGCCGAGAACCTCAAGGATGCGATGCAGGGCGAGACCTACGAGCACGAGGAAATGTACCCGCCCATGATCACGCAGGCCGAAAGCGAAGGACACAAGGCCAAGCGCATGTTCAACTTCGCCGCCAAGGCCGAGGCCGTCCATGCCAAGCTCTACGAGCAGGCCCTCAAGGCCGTGCAGCAGGGCAAGGACCTCGACGTCGGTGAAATCTACCTCTGCCCCGTCTGTGGCCACATCGAGTTCGGCCAGGCCCCCGACGCCTGCCCCATCTGCAGCACCAAGGGCGAGAAGTTCGTCCAGCTCTAATCCGATCGCCGCGATGCTGTAGCGTCAGGACGCCGTGCCTGACGAACGTAGCGGCCGGCGGCTCGTCGGCCGTATCTGGAACGCGGCCTGGGACGTGTGACGCTGCCAGGAAAGGTAAACCGCTCGAGGGCCACAAACAGGAGACCATCGTCATGACCGATCAGGCGGCTGCGCGCTGGGAATGCAACATCTGTGGCTACATCTACGACGCCGCGGCCGAAGGCGTGCCGTGGGAAGAGCTGCCGGACGACTGGGAATGCCCGATCTGCGGCGCCGCCAAGTCCGAGTTCACCGCCCTGACTGCGGCGCCGGCCGCCGAAACACCCGCCGCACCGGACGATACCGATGCCGGCTTGGCCGACTACCTCGCCCAGTGGGCCCGCACCAGCGACGAGCGCGAGACCGCGATGGCCGACATCCACCGCATGGCCGTCACCGGCGCGTCGATCACCGAGCCGATGCACACGCCGCTCCCGGCCGTTTCGTGGAATGACATCCTCTTCAAAGGCGCGCAGCTCGCGCGGCTGCCCCTCAACGAGGACGAGCCGGTCAATCTGCGCACGGTCATCGGGCGCCGCGCCGCGCAGCCGCTGGAGATCGAGCTGCCGGTCTACGTCACGCACATGTCGTTCGGTGCGCTGTCCAAGGAAGCCAAGCTCTCATTGGCGCGCGGCAGCGCCGCAGTCCAGACCGCCATGTGCTCGGGCGAGGGCGGCATCCTGCCCGAATCCCTGGCAGCGGCGCACAAGTACATCTTCGAATACGTCCCCAACCGCTATAGCCTGACCGACGAGAACCTCCAGGCCGCCGCCGCGATCGAGATCAAGATCGGGCAGTCCGCCAAGCCCGGCCTCGGTGGACACCTGCCCGCCGAGAAAGTGACCGAGGAGATCGCCGCCGTGCGCGGCTTCCCCGCCGGCCAGAGCATCACCAGCCCGGCCCGCTTCGCGGACATCCGTGACAAGGACAGCCTCAAGAAGAAGGTCGCCTGGCTGCGCGAGAAGTCCGGCGGCAAACCGATCGGCATCAAGCTCGCCGCCGGCCACGTCGAGGACGACCTCAAGGTCGCATTGCACGCCGAGCCGGACTTCATCACCATCGACGGTCGTCCCGGCGCCACCGGCGCCGCGCCGAAGTACATCAAGGCCGCCACGTCAGTCCCGACCATCTTCGCCCTGTGCCGCGCCCGCAAATACCTCGACAAGGTCGGCGCCAAGGACGTCTCCCTGGTGATCACCGGCGGGCTGCGCGTGTCCGCCGATTTCGCCAAGGCTTTGGCCCTCGGCGCGGATGCAGTCGCGATCGGTACCGCCGCCATGATGGCGGTCGGCTGCCAGCAGTACCGCGTATGCCATACCGGCAAGTGCCCCCTCGGTATCGCCACCCAGGATCCGGAGCTGCGCACCCGGCTCGATGTCGAGAAATCGGCCGAGCGCGTCGCCAACTTCCTGCGCGTGTGCGGTGAAGAGCTGGGCCACTTCGCCCGGCTCACCGGCCACGACGATGTCCACGAACTCAGCGCCAAAGACCTGTGCACCGTCAATACGGAGATCTCACGCCACACCGACATCGAGCACGCCTGATCGAGGATTCCGCCGCCCTCGGGCCGCCCGGCATTTCCGCTCTTGCGCTCGCACGCGTACAATCCGTCTCATCATGAACCGCTGAAACCGCGCGGGAGGTCGCGTGCCGTCGGAAAAGGCCATCCTGATCGAGCTGGTCGTCGTCATCGCCCTCGGCGGCGGTGCGCAGTGGCTGGCCTGGCAGCTGCGGCTGCCGTCCATTCTGCTGCTGCTGCTGTTCGGCTTCGCCGCCGGCCCGCTGGCACGCGAGCTGCTCCCGGCCGACTTCCCCTCGCTCGACCCCGACCATCTTTTCGGTGAGCTGCTGCTGCCGCTGGTGTCGCTGTCGGTCGGCGTGATCCTGTTCGAGGGCGGCCTGACCCTCAACTTCCGCGAGCTGCGGGCGACCGGCCATGTCGTGCGCAACCTGGTGACGATCGGCGCGGGCGTCACGTGGATTGTCGCGGCGGCGGCCGCCTACTGGATCCTGGGCCTGGACCTCCGCCTGGCGGTTCTCCTCGGCGCGGTCGTGATCGTAACCGGGCCAACGGTGATCCTCCCGCTACTGCGGCACGTGCGTCCGACGGGCCACGTCGGCCCGGTGCTCAAGTGGGAGGGCATCGTGATCGACCCGGTCGGCGCCCTGGTCACGGTCATCGCGTTCGAGGTCCTCTTTGCCGATCCCGAGCTCCGCGCCCCGCTGCACATCGCCATGGCGCTGGCCAAGACGGTATTCGTCGGCGGCGGGCTGGGGCTGCTGGCCGCCGGCGTGCTGACGCTGGCGATGGCCCGGTTCTGGCTGCCGGAGTTCCTGCACAATGCGGTGACGCTGTTCCTGGTCTGCGCCGTGTTCGCCCTGTCCAATCTGGCCCAGGCCGAGGCGGGCCTGTTCGCAGTCACGGTGATGGGCATCGCGTTGGCCAACCAGCGCTGGGCCGACGTCAGGCACATCCGCGAGTTCAAGGAGAACCTGCGCGTCTTCCTGATCTCGGCGCTGTTCATTCTGCTCGCCGCCCGGCTGAAGTTCGACGACCTGGGCGGCATCGGCCCGCTGGCGCTCGCCTTCGTTGCGGTGCTGATCTTCGTCGCCCGGCCCCTGGCCACGCTGGTATCGACGCACGGATCGAAGCTGAGCTGGCGCGAGCGGGGCTTCGTCGCGTGGATGGCGCCGCGCGGCATCGTGGCCGCGGCCGTCGCGTCGGTCTTCGCCATTGAGCTCGAAGCGCAGGGCTATGAACAGGGCCGCTTGCTGGTGCCGCTGACGTTCATCACCATCGTCGGCACGGTGCTGATCTACGGGCTGACCGCCGCCATGGTCGGCCAACGCCTGGGCCTGGCCGAAGCACGGCCCCAGGGCGTCCTGCTCATCGGCGCCCATCGCCTGGCGCGCGAGATCGGCGCGATCCTGAAGGATCACAAGTTCCGCGTCACGCTGGTCGACACCAACCGGGGCGAGACGGCGGCCGCCAGGATGGCCGGCCTCAACACCCACCACGGCAACGTCCTCGCCGAAGATGTCCTCGAGGAGATTGATCTCGGCGGTATCGGCCGGCTCCTCGCCATGACCCCGAACGACGAGGTGAACGTGCTCGCCGTGCAACGGTTCATGCCGCTTTTCGGCCGCGCCAACGTGTTCCAGCTCCCGCCGCGCGAGTCGGGCGAGAGCCGTACCGGCATGGACCGCCACCTGCACGGCCGCCTGCTGTTCGGCAAGGAGGCACACAGCGGCCGCCTGCATGAGCTGCTGGATGCCGGCCACGTCGTGAAGTCGACCCACCTGACCGAGGAATTCGACTACACGGCCTTCCGCCGCCTGTACGGTCCTGACGCGATTCCGCTTTTCGTCATTGCCGAGACCGGGCGGCTGCACGTGCGCACGGCCGACCAGACCAGCGAGCCCAAGCCCGACCAGACCCTGGTGAGCCTGATTCCGGCCGACCGGGCGCGGGAGGTCGACGAGCAGTCGCGGGACACTTCACGTCCTTCCCCGTCGCGGGCATAATAGGTTGCAATGCCCTTGGTCTGAGGCAGGGAGCGCCCATGCTCAAACAGAACAGCCAGGTGATGATCTGCGGCCTGCTGATTGCCGACGCGCTGGCGATCTGTACCGCCTGGCTCGCGAGTTACTGGATCCGCTTCAGTTACTTGCCGGTCGACCCCGCCAAGGGCGTGCCCGAGCTCGGCGACAAGTTCCTGCCGATGCTGCCCGTTGTCGTGCTGGCTCACCTGATCATCTTCTATCGCGTGCGGCTCTATCGCCCGCGGCGCAGCGAGCGCCTGCTGCGGGAAACCCGCGACGTATTCAAGGCCTTCGTCGTCGCGGTCGTCGTCGTCATCCTCATCGACTACGCGCTGCCGCACACCAACAAGATCTCGCGCCAATTCATTGCCACGTACGCCGTCATCGGCACCACCTGCTTTGCCCTGTTCCGCTTCGCCATGCGGCTGGCACTGCGGCAGCTGCGCCGCTACGGCTGGAATCGGCGCAGCGCCGCCATCATCGGCAGCGGCCGCACGGCCCAGCGACTGCACCAGGCCCTGCGCCGCAACAGCTGGACCGGCATCGACGTCCGCTACTTCGTCGACGAGCACGAGGGAACGCGCGACATCCGCGGGTTGCCCGTGTACGGGGCCCTGCCGCGGCTGCGCGAAATCGTCGAGGAGCAGCCGGTCGACGCCGTATTCGTCGCGCTGCCCGCGCACCTGACCGAACACACCAGCGAGGTGCTCGCAGCGCTGCAGACGTCCATGGCCGACGTACGCCTGGTGCCCGATATCAACCCCAGCTTCAATATGAAGCCGGACGTGTCGAAGCTCGACGGCGTGCCGATCCTCTCGCTGCGTCAGACGCCGCTCTACGGCTCGAACGCGCTTCTCAAGCGGTCCTTCGACGTCGCCGTCGGCAGTGTGTGCCTGCTCGTCGCGGGCCTGCCGATGCTGGTCATCGCCGCCGCGATCAAGCTCACTTCGCCCGGGCCGGTGTTCTATCGCCAGCGGCGCATGGGGTTCGACGGACGCGAGTTCGACCTGATCAAGTTTCGCACCATGGTCCCCGACGCCGAGAAGACCGGCCCCGGCTGGTCCACCCCCGACGACCCGCGCCGCACGCCGATCGGGCGTTTTCTGCGGCGGACCAGCCTCGACGAGCTGCCGAACCTCTTCAACGTGCTGGCGGGCCAGATGTCGCTGGTCGGACCGCGGCCCGAGCGGCCGGAGTTCATCGAAGAGTTCAAGCGTGAGATCCCCAACTACATGCTGCGCCACAAGATGAAGGCCGGCATGACCGGCTTCGCCCAGGTGCGGGGCTTGCGTGGCGACACCTCCATCCGCAAGCGCGTGCAGCACGATGTGCACTATATCCGCAACTGGAGCCTCGGCCTGGACGTGCGCATCATGGCCCAGACGCTGCGTGGGGTATGGTTCAGCAAGCACGAAACCTGACGCGGCACGACCGGGGGACGGCTACGGCGGCATGAGAATGACGGGAGGCCAGGGGCTTCGCCGCAAGCGTGCCCCGCACGCGAACGTGCGAGCACCCCGCGGCAGGCCGCTGGTGCGAGATCGGAATCCCGTACCAGCGACCGTCAGCGTGCTGCACCGTCCCGCCCCTTTCACGGGCCGGTACTGCGCCTTACGGACACGTGGTGTTCTGCACGGCGACGAAGGGGTCGATATCGCGCCAATTCACGGCACCGTCATCGTTGGTGTCGTTGTTCGTGAACGGGCAGGTCGGCGCGCCAGGGGCGAACATCGCCTGCCAGGCCGACACGTTGTCGTTCTGAGCGGCCACGAAGAAGTCGATGTCGCGCCAGTTCACCTGGCCATCGCAGTTGCCGTCACCCGGACACCCGGGCGCACAGGCCCCCTTGTAGTTGTGGTACCCAGGCGTCGTGTAGTCCAGCAGGGCCTGCGTCGGGTTGCCACCCGCCAGGCTGCCCACGCCGCCGAAGTGCCACTCGTTCGGCTCGAACTGCGCGCCATGCCCGCTGAGGTAGACGGGCAACCGATAGGCGTAGCCGTCCGTGAGCTCCCACGGCTGGCCGGTGCCATCGACGCCGAATTCGCCGTAGATATCGACAATGCTCGACGCGTCGTCCGTATCCGTGAGGATGTAGCGCTCGTCGCCATAGCCGAACGTGACGTTGGTGTACATGTCGGCGCTCATTCCGAAGATGGCGTCGAACGCCCCGGTGCACGACCCGCTGGCGTTGGAGACCAGGACGAACGTCCCGCCGGCCGGCACGAAGCCGCCGGTGAGGTCGACGTCGATGACCAGGTCCTGGCTGTCGCCGGTCTGGACGATCAGCCCGCCTTCCAGGAACAGGAAGTCGTCGTTGCCGGTGTTGGTCAACTCGACGAAGCGCGGGCAGGCACCGCTTTCGGCCCCGCGCACCACCTCGCTGATGATCAGGCATGACGACGAATACGCAATGCACGGATTCGGCGTGCAGCTCGTCTCGGCACCCTGCCAGGTGCCACCCGTGCCAGCACAGTCCGCCTCGGTCAGCTCCGCACAGACATCGCCGGTGCAGCAGGCGCCGACCGCCGGCTCGGCGCAGATCATGTACGCCGACAGGTCCGACTCGGTGAAGTCGTCCTCCACGCCGGTGCCGTTCGACACGCCGACAATCGCGTCGCCGCAGGTAATGCCCAGCCACGTCATGCGGATCGACCCGTCGCTGTGAAACGCGACCTGGAACGTGTTCGAGCCGGTCGAGGAATACTCCGGCACGTCTTCCCACGTCACGGCCACCGCGTCAGCGGTCTGCTTCCAGCTCACCGTACCGCCGGAGCTGGGGTTCAGATCGTCAAACAGCGGCGAGACCCGCGGCTGATTGAAGTGGTCCGTCAGCGACTCGCTGTAGGTGTTGTCACTGCTCTCGAAGGTGATGTTGCCGTTCGAGTTCACGTAGAACGAGCTGTACGCGTTCCCGTAGAGCTGGACGCTCTGCCCGGGCGTCACCGTCTGGCTCGCGTCATCCCCCAGGCTCAACGTCTGCCCGCCGGCCGGGTCGATCGGCAGCTCGGCCGCGGGCTCGCGGCACGCGTGGTAGAAGCTGCCGCCACCATCGGGAATCAGCGCCAGCGTGTAACCATCGAGATCGACGCTGTCACCGCCGCCGGTGAACTGCTCGGTGAAGTAGTCGGCGTGCTCGATCGTGGTGAACGAGAACGGCGTCGTGAAGTCGCCGAGGCCGCAGCCGTTTTCGGGCCGCACGTGCCAGTAATACGTCGCCGCCGGATCCAGCGACACCTCCAGCGTGAGCGTCGTGTCGGTCACCGACGTGCTGTACACGGTGTTGTACATCGTCGCGTCCGTGGCGATCTCGAGCTTGTAGGTCGAGGCGTGCGCCGCGGCCTCCCAGCTGAGGGTCGGCTCGCGGGCCACGTCCGTGGCACCATCCGCGGGCGACAGCAGTTGCGTCGCCCCGGGCAGCTCGCTCGAGATGTAGAGCGTCACGACCTGGCTGCGCACCTTCGAGCCGGCAGTCGCGACGACCTCGATGTCGTAACTGCCGGGCTGGGCGAGGTCCGTGTCCTGGATGACCAGCGAAGAGGTGAACGGCGGAACGACATCGTTGTCAGTGAAACTCGCACTTGTGCCCGCGGGCAGATTGTCGGCCGACAGCGTGACCGGCTGGTTGAAGCTGCCCAGCTTGGCCACCGCCACGTCGAACGCCGGCGTCTGCGGCGCGCAGACGCTCTGCTCGCTGGGCGTGACCTCCATGCTGAACATGCTCGGCTGTGGCACGCGCATGGCCGGATCGCCGAGAATCACGAACTCCTCGAAGAAGTTGCGACACACGTCCTCGTTCACCGGCGGATCGTGGTCGTGGTTGCCGTCCCAGCCGCCGTGCTCCTCGAGGAAGCGGTACAGGCCGTTGACCCAGGCCGGGCCGAGTGTCCAGATGTCATCCTCGAAGAACGACGCGAAGAACGCCTTCTCGAGCACCACCGAGGGCTGCCAGGCCTGCACGCTGCCCCAGTAGATGTAGGTCGACGCCGAGATGTACGCCGCGGCACCCTTGTCCGCCTCGCGCTGCCACGTCTCGCCAAAGCACTCGGAATACGAGTAACGCGACGTGTTGCAGGAGAAGCCGAACACGATGCCGTAGCGGTCGCGGTTGCTCAGCACCTCGACGTCGTCCGATCCGAACGACGGGTCCCACCAGCCGCTCGAGCTGCTGTGCCCGAAGTACACCGCGAACAGGGCGCCGCCGTTGATCGCGTCGGCCACGTCCGCCGTGCCTGCCCCTTCGGCGGCATACAGCCGAATGCCGCGGTAGCCGTTGGGCTCGAAGTAGTTGTTGATGACCCAGTCGTGCGTGGGCTCCGCCTGGCCGTACGTGCTCGGGTTGGCCAGGAAGGCCCCGCGCGTCACGTAATCCGGGTCGGCGTAATTACCCGACTCCACCGAGATGACCTTGTCGACGATCGCCTGCAGCACCGCCGGCGAGCGGCAGCTGAACCGGCCGACCGGCACGTCCGGGTACCAGTCGTCGCCGCCATCGAAGCAGCCGTACGGCCAGTCCGTGTCCGCGTTCTTGGAACCACCGCCCTGAAAGTGCGGCACGCAGTCCACCGTCGCCGTGTAGCCGTCCGTATCGCCCACCAGCAGGATGTAATCAGGTTCGTCCGGCGTTCCCAGCAGCGTCGCGATGTAGCTCTTGATCTCGTTGTTGGACTTGCCCGGCGCGGCTTCGTAGACGATCACGTTGAGGCCCTGGGCCTCTTTCTGCGCGATGAACTGTGACAGGGCCGCGGTCCCCATGTATTCCTGCGCCGTGATGATCAGGTAATTCGGCAGCGGCGGCTCGGGCAGGTACAGCGTCGGGTCACCGAGCAGCAGGAACTCCTCGGTGAAATCGCGCGAGACCGGCTCGTCCGGGCCGTAGTACTGCACGAGATAGGCCGACGCGGCGTTCGCCGCCGGCCCGAGCTCGCGGATGTCGTCGCCGTAAATGCCGCGATACAGGCCGTTGTAGACCACGCCCCACGCATCGAAGGTATACGGGTCGAGGCTCCATGAGTGGCCATAGGCGATGGCCGCGCCCTTGTCGGCTTCCTTGAGCCACTTCTCGCAGAAACCGGGGGATTGGGTCGGCTCGGTGTAGTGAAACGCCGAGCCACTGCAGCTGAAGCTGACCAGGAACGGGTAGCGTCCCACGTTGGTCAAGGCCTCGATGTCGCTGAACACGAACGTCGGGTCGGCCCAGGCCTGGAAACCGCCGGCGTGGCCGAAGAACGACACCAGCACGCGGCCGTCGTTGACCGCGTCCGCAACGGCCTGCGTATCCGCGCCGTAGGCCCCCGAATAGAGTCGGTCCGTCGTGAGGCCTTCGTCATCGAGATACGTCTCGATGATGTAGTCGTTGCGGGCCTCGCCATCCGCGTACGGCTCCGGACCGGCGATCATCGCCGCCCGACCGGTGTAGGCCGGGTCCGGGTACGGCCCCTGCTCCAGCTGCAGCGACTTGTCGACCATCACCTGCAACTGGTTCGGGTCGCGCGCCGGCATGCGGCCCCAGGCCATGTCCGGCATCCAGTCATTCGGACCGTCCATGCAGGCGTAATAGAGGTCGGTCCGTCCTGCCCGCGGGTAATGAGAGTTCCAGGCCGGAATGAACCATGTGCCGGTATACCACGTGTGGTAATCGGCATCGCCCATGACCACCACGTAATCCGGTGCGTCGGGCGTGCCCCACAGGCTCTCAATGTACGTGGACTTGATGTATTCGGGATTCACATTCACCGGCACCGGCTGCACGATCACGTTAAAGCCCTGCGCCGTCTTGGCCGCCACGAACTGGTTCAGTGGCGCCGTGTCGACCAGGTCCTGGCACACGAGCAGGAGGAAGTTTCCACCCCGGGCGCCGCGCGAAACAGGCGAGGGGTTGAGGATTACCTTCTCGAAACCAAGCGTAACCTGTGCGTGCGACCAGGCGCTGCGCCCGCCGGCAAAGTCGACCTGAACCACCAGCTCGGGCCAGAGCACGATCGTCCCGGCGGCCGGGTTGTACGCCGCCGGCCGCACCTCGAGCAGGTAGAGCTGCATGTCGCGTGCGATACCCACCGGCGTGATCGTCGCGCGCTCCGGGGGATACAGCGCGTCGCTGCGATAGGCTGCTGCCTCGAACAGGAACGACTCGGGAATCTGCTCCAGCAGCGGCCACGGCACCTCCTCCTGCTGCAGCGCCGCCTCCACCCCGTGCGGGTCGAGACTCAACGGCCCCTGCATCGGCATGAGCGGCGCCGCGAAGCCGGCTGCGGCCAGATCGACCACGCTCGGGGGGCCCGTCGCGATGCGCAAACTGACCTCGGCGCCCACCGGTGCGCCGAACAGACGCCGAACCACGGGCAGCGCCGGCTCGCCGGGCTGCCCCACCGTCGGCTCGCCCGGCAATCGTGCGTCGATGAACACGCCGGCCTCGGTGTGGCGCGTCGCCAACTCGATGCCGCGCAAGTCCACCGCGACGTCCAGGCCGCTGTTGTCATACGTGGCCACCACCGCCGGTTTCTCGGGGGCCGCCTGCTGCACGCTCACCGCGCCGTCGGGCGCGACCCGCAGCCAGGCGGACTCGTCGGCCACGCCGCTGGCCGTCACGATAAGCAACGCAGCCAATACCATCCGGGCATTCGCATCGCGCAAACTGGAAAATGTCGTCATGGGAATTGCTCCTAACCAGGCCGATCCCTGAGCGCATGCACTCCTGAGACTTCGCCCGTGCCACCGCCCCCGCTGACGTGGAATCATCACCGGCGAAGACAAGTTCAAAGCTTCAGTATAAGGTCTAGGGACGAAATCGCATCCATAAAATGCGTCCGAAAATGACGCCGCAAGGCAACGCTCGCCTACCTGAGACCCCGTACGGGGAACCCCTTAGTCTCGCCCGGGCCCGCGCAAGGGCATTGCGGTTCCGGTAAAGGCAGGTGTAGAATCTGTCGTGTGCTGCGGGCGTAGCGCAATTGGTAGCGCATCAGCCTTCCAAGCTGACTGTTGCGGGTTCGAGTCCCGTCGCCCGCTATCCCCGGTTGATCCTTTTCCTTGACCTCATTCCCCACGAAGGCCACAATGACAGCTGGAGCTTGAACTCCGCATTTCCGTTTTCTCGGGGGAGGGTGTGCCCGCTGGCAAGGAAGGGCACGTCGGCCGAACCGCTCGCGATCCTGTCGACTCCCTGTTCCTTCCGCCGCACGAACGTCAGCCGGCATGACATCGATTGGCCGGGCCACTTCCATGACCCGCCCGAGCACGAGGAGCCGAAGATGATGCGCAGACGATCAGCCGTTTCCCGCCTTCGCCGCACCGGCCGCATGCTGCCGTTGCTCTGTGTCGCCCTGGCCGTTGCAAGCCCCGTTGCGGTCGCCGACGTCTTGCTGAACGAAGTCGTCCATGACCCTGCAAGCATCGGCCGCGACAACCCGCTCTTCGCCGCCACGCGCGCCGAACTGTACAACAGCGGCCCGAACGACGTGCTGCTGGAGAACTGGACGATTGCCCGCAGCGACGCCCTGCCCGCGATCGTCCTTCCGCCGATCGTGCTGCCGGCCGACTGCTATCTCACGGTCTACCTCACGGACGGCTTCGACGAGCTCGACTTCAGCGATGCCGCCGGCGCACTCTTTGTCGGGCCGGTGGACGGGCTGTTCGACCCGGCGCAGGACGAGTGCGCGCTCTACAACGGCCCCCCCGCCGAGGCAACCATCGTCGATTTCGTCGCTTGGAGCAACAACGGTCTCTATCTGCCCGGCGCCGCTCACGATCAGGCCGTCGCAGCGGGTCTCTGGCCGCCCGCCGCCTTCGTGCCGACCGAGGAGCTGCGGGCCGGTGACTCGCTGGCGCGCTACTTCGACGGCTTCGACCGCAACACGCCGGAAGACTGGCAGATCGTGCCGATCTCGCTGTATGCGCATCACCGCGCCTATACCGTGGAGAATCCCGTTCAGCGCTCGCCGAGCAACCGCGACGTTTTCACCATGTCCCCCGGCACATTCACCTGGGCAGCGGTTCCCGGCGCGACCAGCTACGAATTCCAGCTTGCGACGGATTACACGTTCGCGACAACGCTGGTGCACGCCACGAGTTTGAACCAGGCGTCATACGCGCTGGACATCGACCTGACGGCGAACGTGTACTTCTGGCGCGTGCGCGCCGAACTCGCCGACGATTTCTCACCCTGGGCCGCCGAATGGATGTTCGTCGTGAATCCGGACCTGCGCAGCATCGAGGCGAAGTTCTGCCGCTCGTGCCCGTTCCTGTACCAGCGCAAGGACACCAACCTGCTGTGCCTGTGGACCGATGTCGATACGCATCACCGCCCCGGGTGCCCGGAAACCGGCAACTGCGCCTGGGATCGGCCGCATCCCAACCAGAGCCCGGAAGACAGTAAATGTCGCCACGGCTGGAACTACTGCTGGGCCGCCTCGATCGCGATGGTCAACGCCAAGCACGGCGGCGACCTCAGCCAGGACCGCATCGCCTACCAGAACTGGCACACGCAGCGACCGCAGCCCGAGGGCGATCTCGGCCACGAGCGCACCAACAGAGACCCGCGCATCACCGCCACGCTCTCCTGGGCCCTGAACGGCGCCGCGATCAATTACCAGTACGTCGGCTCCGGCAACTTCACGTTCGCCCAGATGAAGCAGTGGCTCGACGAGCGCGGCTGCTTCGTCGCCGCCGTCCCTGGACACTGTCTCGTGGCAAACGCCTACTTCGAGTTCACCACGCCCGCCGGCACCAACTGCCAGATCCTGTACGACCAGGATCCGTGGCGCGGGCCCAACCACCCGCACGTCTTCAGCTATGTCATCGCCGGCGCGCCGACGAAGTACTGGCGCCGCCACCGCAGCAACCGGTACGACGCCGTGTGGCTGCACCCCACGTCAGGCGTGACCGGCCGCACGCAGGAGGCCTCGGTCACGACGGATACGGACGGCGACGGCGTCATGGACTTCGACGAGACCACCAGGACACTCCACTCGTTCCCCAACGACACGGACTCCGACGACGACGAGGTGCTCGATAAGGACGAAATCCGCAACTACACCTTCCACGACATCTACCACCCCGGCCACGAGAACGACGCCCTGTCCTTTTCCGATTGGGACGGCGACGGGCTGCGCTCCGAGGCCGACTGCGACTCCGACAACGACAGCGACTT
Organism: uncultured Planctomycetales bacterium; assembly: GCA_964448675.1. Lineage (GTDB taxonomy): Bacteria > Planctomycetota > Phycisphaerae > UBA1845 > Fen-1342 > CAYUZU01. The sequence continues at coordinate 72,482 of CAYUZU010000004.1, read as the reverse complement.
CGACGGTGGCGAAGACATCGACGGCAACGGGCACAACCCCGATCAATGGGAAACCTGCATGTTCCGCCCGGCCGACTTCGAGATCACCGTCAACGTCGACAAGGACATCTACTACGTCGGTGAGCCGGTTTACATCGTGGACAACAAGAGCCGCCGCACACGCAGCTACCACCGCTGGTCGCTCTACTGGTATGAGCTCGGTCCGGGCTGCCCCGCCAAGGCCGACGGCGACCCGATCGGCCACAGCAACTTCTTCGGCACCAGCATGAGCGGGCGCGCCTTCACGTCGTATGTCCATGACTGCCCCGCGGCGGGCGACTGGTACCTCTACGTCGACGTCCTGAGCGACGGCCTGTACTCGGCACCCGACAACTGGGACCCGCCGACCTGCTGGTGGTGCATAAACGGGGTGCCTCCCGTCACCACGCCGCCCTCGGTGCCCTCGACGCCCCCGATCTGCCCGCGGTATCCGACGCCCATCAGCGGCGAGGAAAGCCATGACCCCGACGGCGAGATCACGCGCTGGGTCTGGACGATCAATGGCGAGGTGTGGTACGACGGCTGGTACCCGTGGATCGAGGTGACCCTGCCGCTGGGCGAGTCCGAGGTCAAGCTGACCACCTACGACAACGACGGCCTGTCCAGCTCCGCGGTGACGCACACCTACGCCGAGGGCGGCCTGCCGCTGCCGGCCATGTTCCCGATGGACCAGCAGATCAACCTGCATGACGCGACCGACCCGCGCTACGACGCCATCCGGGCCGAGCCGCCGACCGAGCTCTACTTCCTCGGCGACGAGATGTCCCTCTTCACCCGTGTCGAGTTCCCGGCCAATGCCGCGTGGGCCGGGCCAATCATCGACCTGCCCATGGCCTGCCACGATCCGGCGAACATCACCGAACCCGGGCTGGTGCTGGGTTTCGCCGCCCGTTACTTCCAGAGCGAGGCCTACCCCGAGCCCTACAGCTACGCGCCGATTTACGTCACCCTGCTCGACAACCTCGGCCACGCGGCCGATCTCGGTCCGCTCTACGGTCCGCAGCCCGATTTACCCTACCCCGAGTGGCAGTACATCGAGGCCCCGCTCGACATCATCGCCGCCGACGACATGTTCAACCCGGCGCAGGTCACGCAGATCATGTTCAGCGGCCACGCGTTGTACGTCGACGGCGAAGAGTCCGGCCGCTTCGGCGAGGCCCACGTCGACATCCGCGACGTGTATCTCGGCCCCGGCGGCCCGCCGTGCCCCGGGGATTGCGACTTCGATATGGACGTGGACCTCGATGATTGGCTGCTGATCGCCGGCTGCCTGGCAGGCCCCGAGATGCCATACGGGGCCGACTGCACCTGTGCGGACGCCGATGGCGACGTCGACGTCGACCTGGCGGATTTCTGGTCCATCCAGGCGTGTTTCGGCTGGGGCCGCTAAGATCCTCTCGAACCCGGGTATTCGTCCCAAGGATCTGAGGAGACCAACGGCATGGCTGAACAAACCGTCCAGTGCGCCAAACTCGGACAGGAGCTCCCGGCCCTCGACCCATCCACGTCCGAGGGCCGGGCCGCGCTCAAGATGGCCCAGTTGCTCGGCGGTCCGGAAATGCGCCAGCGGGTGCAGGAGCAGATTTCGCGCGACGCGTGGCGGATGTGGAAGGACCACATGATGATGGTGATCAACGAATTTCGCCTCGACGCCACTTCCGACGAGGCCAATCCCATCCTCCGCGAGCACATGGAGGCGTTCCTGTTCGGCCAGGGCCGCGAGATTCCCGGCTATCGGCCGCCGCCTGCCCAGACCTGAGCCGCCAAGAATTAACAGCCACTTAAACCCCGGCCCGGCGGCAGTTTGCACTTGCCGCGCCCGCCAAACCATATGGATACTTTATCTGAATCTGTGTCTGGCGAGCAGCCGGAGTGGCGGCCATGAAAATCGGACTATTTGTCGGCGACGTACACGCGGCCCCGGTCGAGGTCATCTGCACCTCGACAAACCCCATGCTCAACGTAATGGCCGGCAGCGGCGGCAAGGTGCTGGCCAAGGGCGGCCCCGAGTTGCGGCAGGCCTGTGACACGCTCATCGAGCGCGAGCAGATCCGCACCGGCCGCGACCAACTGCCGCCCGGTACAGCCGCCGCCACGGGACCGGGCCAACTCTCCTTCCAGGCCGTCATCCACTGCGTCGCGCTCGACAGCTATCACGCTTCGAACCCGGACATCATCAGCACCTGCGTACAGAATGCGCTCGCCACCATCACCGGCCTCAAGCCGCGGCCCAAGTCCGCCGCGATGCCGGTGTTTGCCGCGGACAACAAGAAGTACGACTTCTCGGCCGCCCTGCGTGCCATGTTTGAAGTCCTGTACGCCGAGCGGGCTCAACCGATCGACGACCTCTGGATCGCCGTGAAGGACGACCAGCAGGCCGGCGCCGCCCGCCGCCTGATTGAGCTGCGCATGGGCGAGGTCGAGGTTCACAAACCCGTCAATACGTAAGCAGGAGGTGGGGGATGCACTTCCCGTAACGGGGTCGGCGACGAGGGACGGCATCCGCCGCCGCGGCCCCCGGGGGCTGCGCGCGACACCCTCAGGCCGAGTCCGGCTCCGCCCAGCGTCGCACCAGGCGAGACAGGACAATCGCCGCCGCCGACCCGACCAGCATCAGACCCGCCGCCGTCAGCAGCAGATCCGGTCGGCGATCCCAGGCGAAACGGATGTTGTAAAGATAGCCGCGCGCCTGCTCGACCGCCGGCTCGTTCCACCACAGCGCCACCACGAACCCGATCGCCAGCCACGGGCCGAATGGAATCATCACCGTCCGCTTGGCCAGCAGCCCCAGCAGCCAGCCACACAGCGCGATTCCCACCGAGAACAGCAATCCCAGCAGGACCACATCCCATCCCGCCACGGCGCCCGCCGTCGCCAGGATGTAGATGTCTCCCACACCGAACGCCTCGCGCCCATACACCAGCGTGAACGTGATCCGCAGCGCCCAACCCGCGACCGCCCCAGTCACCGCCCCCAGGACCGCAAACGCTATCCCGGCCAGCGGCACGAACCCGCCGCCCGGCGACCAGGCAACGGCATGCTGCCAGCGCGAAGAAAACGCCGGGAACGACTGCACCAGCACCAGCACGACGACGCCCACCAGAATCGCCGGCAGCAGCTGCGCAAACTCGAGCAGGACCTGCCGCCGTGCCTGCGGCTGCTCCTCCTCGATCGCGGCGTGGATCTCGTCGTCGGCCGGCCGCTGCTGCCCGCCCGCCATCGCCGTCACGAGGAAGATCAGGAGCATGGTCGCCGCCACGGGCAGGCCCGCGACGTCAAGCAGCGCATCCGCCGGCGCCGCCGCCAGGTAGACCAGCCACAGCGTCACCGCAACGAGCGCCAGCGCCCCGAACAGCCCCGCCGTCCCGGCACCGCCCGAGCCGACGTGGTCGGGCGTGACCTCGTCGGCCGTAGCCGCCGCCTCCTCCTCGGGCGTCTGGTCGCGTCGCTGCAGCCACAGCATCACCAGCAGCCCGACGATGAACGCCGCCACCGCACCGGCCGCCGACGCCCCGTCGGCTGCCCGCACGAGGTATGTCTCGCGCGGCCAGGCGGCGTGCAGCACGATGCCCAAGCCCAACACGAAGTTGGTTACGCGGATATCGATGCTGTAAGACACGATGTCCATCGCCGCGCACACGATCAGGCATGCCACCAGCGCCAGCCACCCCAGCACCAGCGGCAGATCGCCCGGCAATCCGAGCTCCAGCCCCGCCCGCGTCTGCTCCACCACCAGCAGGTGATAAACCAGCACGAACGACAGCCCCGTCAGCGCCTCCACCAGCGGATACTGCACCGCGATCGGCTGCTGGCAATGCCGGCAGCGCCCGCGCAACAGCAGCCAGCTCAGCACCGGCAGGTTGTCGTGCCAGGCAATGCTCGACCGGCAACGCGGGCAGAACGACCGCTGCGGCACCGCGATCGACAGTCCCACCCCCAGGCGATAGATCACGACATTCAGGAAGCTCCCCACGCACAGGCCGAACAGCCACAGGAAGATCTCGAGGATGGCGTGCTGCATGGAGGAAATACGATCCGTTGGGCGTTGCCCGCTAGAGCCGAGCGATGATGTCGTCGACGATTTCTGCGACCGACCGCCCGGCCGTGTCCACGACGTGTTGCGCGAGGGCAGCGTACAACGGGCTGCGTTCCTTTAGCAAGTGCTGCACCTCGTCGAGCGGATTGCGCGCCGTCAGCGCCGGCCGATTCGCCGCCGACCGCGCATCCGCCGCCATGCGCTCGAGCAAGACCGCTGCCGGCGCAGTCAGCCACACGCAGACGCCGGCCGCCATCAGCTGCCGTCGATTCTCCTCCGCCAGCACCGCCCCGCCGCCGACACTGAGCACCTGGCGGCGCCCCCCCACCAGGCCGTCGATGACGTCGGACTCGATCCGGCGAAACACGACCTCGCCCTGTTTCTCGAAGATCGCCCGAATCGTCCGCCCGGCCTGGGCCTCGATCCGCTCATCCGTGTCCACGAAAGTCCATCCCAGCCGCGCGGCCAGGGTCCGGCCGACGGTGCTCTTGCCGCAGCCGCGATAACCGATGAGCACGATGTTGACCGGCAGCCTCTTCGCGGCGGCCGCATCGGTGTTCACGACAGCACCGTGTGCCGCAGCGTCGCCCCGGGACGATCGAGGTCGAACAGTACCGCATGCAGGTGGTTATGTGACTGCCCCGGATTCACGCACAACGTGTCCCCGATGCGATCGACCACCTGCCCGCTGACGTTCGGCGATTCGTGAACATGACCGTGCAGTGACAGCATCGGCTGGCGCGTCTCGATGAAGTCCCGCACCCCGCGCGACCCGATCGGATACGGCACCTGCGGCAATCGGTCGAGATGCGTCTCGCGCGGCGGCGCGTGGGCCACCAGGATAAACGGCGCCGGCACCGCCGGCGCGGCGGCCAGATCGTCGCTGATCGGCGTCCGTTCCTGAAAGTGGAGGGCGAGGTCGACTTCGCGCAGATCGCCCGCGGCCGCGTCCCACACCACCCCCGCGAACTCGGGCGTCGCGTCGCCCGCCCGGTCCAGCCGCTCGAAGTCCTTGGCCCAGTGCGGCGACGGCGGCGCACAGCCGTAGCCCAGCCAGTGATAACCGGCGAAGGACCAGTCACGCTCGTGGTCGAGCAGCGTCACCTTGCCGGCGTCGTGCAGCTCTCGAAACCCGTCCCGGTTTGGCACCAGCTCGTGATTCCCGAGCACGCAGGCGATCTTGAGATCCGGCAGTTCCCCCAGCCAGGTGTCGACTTCAGCCGCGAACCCCTCGTTGATCGCCGCCACCTGGGGCCCTGCCGGACGACTGGGGTCGACATCCCGCAGCAAGTCCCCACCGAGCACGAGCAGGTCGGGCCGCTGACGACGAAGCAGTTCCGCCAGCTGGTCGTACAGTTCGCGGTCGCCGTGCAGATCACTCGTGAAACATACGTGCATGGACCCAACCACCTCGGATCAGCCACCTGGCATCGGAGCGCCAGCACAGCCATGTAGCGTCCGGGCGCCGGACCGGACAGGCCACACCGCTGGTCAGCGCTCCGGCGCTGTCGGCGACCCTCGAGAACTAGTAGATGATATTCTCAGCACGCTCGTCGAGGTTGTCGAGGGCTTCGGCGGGGATGTCCACGAGGTAGTCGGCGGTCTCGAGCAGAGCCGGCCGATTGTCAGTCGGGTTGTAGCGATTGTAGTGCGGGTCGTTGCGTGTGCTGCACCCGCTGCCGGCGACGGCGACAACCAGCAGCAGCGCGAGCCCGGCAACCGGTGCCCAGCGCGAAAGGCGTGCAGGCGTGTCGGTCAGACGTGTCAGCATGATGCTGCTCCCGAAACAGGAGAAGCCGTGGCGCACTGTTCGTATCGGACGCCTGGCGGAGGCAATTGAAGTCGCCACCTCGAGGTTGTCACCTTAATCGACGTGCTGCACGCCGATTGTGCGCCTACAATGCGTGCGCGTCGGCCGCACATCCCCGCATTCCGGAGCAGACCGATGTTCGAGCTCAGCGTAACGCGTCGCTTCGAGGCGTCGCACCAACTGCGGCTGCCCGACGGCAACCTGGAAGACCTCCACACGCACGACTGGCGCGTGACCGTCGCCGTCGCCGCCGACGAGCTCGATCAATGGGGCTGGGTGATGGATTTCGGCGTTCTCAAGGCGGAAATCGACGCCCTGCTCGCGCCGCTGACCGGCCGCAATCTCGGCGCGATTCCGACGCTGGCCCAGCCCAATCCGTCCGCCGAGACGCTCGCGGCCTGTATCGCCGACGCGCTGACGCCGAAGCTCCCCGCGCACGTGCGGCTGGGATGGGTGGAAGTGGAAGAAGAGCCGGGTTGCACGGCGCGCGTCTACGGCGGCGTCGAACAGCGACCGTGAGCCGCGCGGTTGCGCCTTACTGCGCCTTTTGCGCGTCAAGCATGTTGCGCGCCTCGGACAGGAAGCGCTCGGTGTAGTTCTGGTCCACGCGTTGGCAAGCCTGCGTCACCAGCGCCACCATACGGTCGTAGTCCGGGTCCTCCGTCCGCAGCAGGAACTCACCCGCCAGGATCACCAGCCGCAGCAAGTGCCGCAGCACGAGTCCTTCCTGCTTGACGAGATTCAGTGCGCGCACGCTCTTGAAGAACTCGCCCTCGCGCTCCAGCGCGTCACCCGCGAGCCACTTGGGCTGGACCTGCACGGGCTCCGGTGCGGCCAGCTTGGCCTCGAATGCGATCCGCAGCATGTCGGGAAAGGTCGGCGGATACTCGCGATCCTCGGGCGCCTCGCGCTCCCACGGGTCGAGAAAGCCGCGGCCCAGCCGCTCGCGCTCTTCCCATTCCTCCTCGCGCTCGCGTGCGAAGTCCTCGGCCAGCTTCACCCCCATCGACCGCATGAGCGGCTCGAGCTCCCCCTCTTGCAGCGGGCCCTTCGGGCGCTCCCACGGCAGACGGCAGTGGCGCACGATCGTGCCAGGCAACTCCAAGGCGGCCTCGAGCGCCACGAGCTTCTCGGTGAAGTCCGCCCGCGCAAGCTGCTCGGCCAGGAAATCGCCGAACAGCGGATCGACGCTGCGATAGTTCAGCAAACGGAAGATGCTCTCGTCGAGCGTGACGTGTTCGCCGTCTTCGGACAACGTCAGATAGCCGAGCGCCTGGAGGTTCTGCAGCATGAAGTCGAGCTGAGCGGTGAACTTCTCGATCAGCGTCGCCGGCGCGAAGCGTCGCCCGAGGAACTCACGCACATCGTGCAGCGTGCCGGTCCGGGTCAGCTCGAAGATCAGCACCGAATAGGGGATCATCGAGCGGCTGAACAGCTTGGCCGGGCCCGCCTTGATGAGATCGTTGAATTGGCCTTCGCTCCAGTACTGCTCGGTCTTGCGCCGACTGGGTCGCTTGCGCTCCAGGTCCTTGCGCGCCCGCATGATGCCGGGGTCCTTGGAGTTCGGGTCGATCTGCTCGTACTTCTTGCGCCACTTGTTGATCTTCACGTCGTCGTCGTGAGCGATCGCGAACACGTGGCCCTGCGTATCGAACTGGGGCCGTCCCGCGCGGCCGAACATCTGGTGCGCACTGCTGGGCGGGATCAGCTTCTTGTCGCCGTGCGGCCCCTTCAGCAACGAGCACAGCACGACCGACCGCGCCGGCAGGTTGATCCCCGCCGCCAGCGTCTCCGTGCAGCAGACGAACGGTACGAGCTTCTTCCCGAAGAGTTCCTCGACAATGATCTTGTGCTGGGGCAGCACCCCCGCGTGATGAACACCAACGCCGCGCAACAGCATTTGCGACAATTTCGGCCCGACCCCCTCCGCCAGGGCGTCCTTGTGGTCTTTCAGGTACGCGTCGATGTGCTCTTTCTGCTGCTTGCCGACGATCGGCAGCCCCTTCAGCTTCTCCGCGAGATCCCAGCAGTCGTCGCGATTAAACGCGAAGACCAGCGCCGGCACGCGCACGTCGTCGTCACTGCCCTCTGTCATGGAAACCAGCAGGTCGGGCATCAGCTTGTCTTCGACCCAGTGGTACTCCAGCGGCACGCGTCGCTGGCTGGACGTCACAACCGATACGCGCCGCTGGTGCTTCTCCTTGAGCCAGTCGGCGAAGTCGTACGGGTTGCCCACGGTCGCGGAAAGCAGCATCACCCGTACGTGTGGCGGGAGCATGGTGAGCGTCAGTTCCCAGACCACGCCCCGCTCCGGATCGTTGAAGCTGTGAAACTCATCCATCACGACCGCGCCGACGTGCGCGAGGTCGGCCAGGGCCTCGTCGCGCGCCAGCAGGTGATTCAGCAGGATCTCCGCCACGACGACGCGGATCAGGGCGTCAGGGTTTTCGCGTCGATTGCCCGTGATGAACCCCACCTCGTCACGCGAGAACCCCCAGCGTTCGACGAGATCCTGGAACTCGCGGAACTTCTGCTCGGTCAGGGCGATCAGCGGTGTCGTGTAGTACAGCCGCTGGCGGGCGTGCAGCGCCTCATAGATCGCCGCCTCGGCAATGAGCGTTTTGCCCATGCCGGTGGGCGCGCAGACCATGATGCCGCTGTCCGACTCGAACCACGCGAGAAGCGCCTCCTCCTGGACGGGGTACAACTCGAACGTCAGCGATTCGAGGAACTGCTCGCAGATTTCATCGCGGGTCATGAACGCAGCATAGCAGCGACCCGCCAACTTGTCGCCATCAGAAGTGCCCCCGGCCGTCGGCTCAGTTGTTGCCCGAGCTCGCCACATGTGCCGGCCGCGGATCAGCCAGTTGACCGCGGTCGATCCCGTCCGCAAGCTCGACGAGCTCATCGGGCTCCGCGATCCCGCAGCACAGCACGTACGTCTTGCCGTTCTCGTGCCAGCTGATGATGTTGATGCCGCGCGCCTGGGCCTTGTGATATGCCCGCTCACCGTGACTGCACCGACACGCGTTCTTTCCGTCCTGGCAGACCCGCACACAACGATCGATCACGAACATCGACAGCACGGCCCCCCCCGCCGACTTGCACCGGAAATACGCATGCACCACGTGGGCCCGATTCGCAGGCACATACTCACTCGCCCCGTGCAGCACGTAGTCGCACCATTCCAGGTCCGGCACCGCGCACCGGAAGGAAGCGTTCTGCCAGATCGCCGCCCGATCCGCGCCGCGCTGCAGCGCGACGAAGTCCTCGTAGGACATCCCGTGCCGCGTGTCCAGGCTGTCCCGGTGGATCTTCAAGGCAGACTCATAGTGATGGCGGGCAAAGTAGTTCGCCTCGACCGACGTCGCCGCCGCCCCCTGCGGCCAGATCCACACGGCCAGCAGCACCGCCGCCGCCGCCGCCATCCCCGGAAAACCCAGGCGGTAAATCCTCGCCACCGGGTTCTGCGGCGCGCCGCGCAGCCTGCCGCGGACGCGTTTGCTCAGTTCCGCCGGCACCGCCTCGCTGTTCAACGCGCGGTGCGCCGCCCGACGCAGCCCGCGCCAGCGCCGCACCGCTTCTCGATCCTCGGGATGCCCCTTCAGGTGCAGCGAAATGTCCGCCCGTACCTGCGCATCCACTTCACCATCTGCGTAGTTGGCCAGAAGTCGTTGCAGTTCCGATTGCTTCATAGGTTCCGTGCTATTTCTTCTTCGGCTGCCCTAATCGATGCTTCGCGGCATACTCGCTGAGACTGCGGCTGAGCTGCTGGCGGGCCCGATGCAGCCGGCTCATCACCGTCCCGATCGGTAGATCCAACATTTCCGCAATCTCCTGGTAGCTGAACTCGCTCGTCGCCCACAGCAGCAGCACCGAACGAAAATCGTCCGAAAGACCGTCAATGGCACGCTTGACCTCTTCGTCAACGTTCTCGAAGTCCAGCGCCGGCGGCGTCCCTCCGATATCGTCCGCCTGCGTTTCTTCCAGCGTCTGCTGATCGGTGGGCTTGGGCGCCCGCTGATCGCGGGCCCGGCGGTTGAGAAACGTGTTGTTGAGAATCTTCAAGAGCCACGGGCGTATGCCGTACTCGCGAATCTCGAAGTTCTCGAAGGCCCGATAAGCCTTGAAGTACGTCTCCTGGACGAGGTCTTCGGCCTCGTGCTCGTCTCGGCACAACCGCCGAGCCACCCGGTACACGACGTCCAGGTGGGGAAGCGCCAGGGCCTCGAAGGACTGTTCGTCCGCGCCGCCCATCAGTTGTCCGTCGTCGCCCACCGACGACGTCCCTCACTTGTAACCACTCGCTGCAGCATACAATTCCCGACAGTGAAAACCGGGGAACAATTATCCGAGATAGGCTGGCCCATGGCCAGCCGGAAGCGGTACAATCCCCGCCGTCACGAGCGTGGGACCGGTAATAACCGCGGACTCAGCCCGATCAAGCTTAGTCCAGTCAACCGAGGGGTTCAAATGCGCGCCGTCGTCACCACCACCGCCCTCCTCCTCACCGTAACCGCATACGGCGTCGAACCGAAAACCGCCAACTTCCGCGCGTGCGACGGCCACCGCCTCGCCGCCGACTACTACGCCCCGCCCGTCACCAGACGGACGGACGCCCCGATGGTCATCCTGCTGCATGACGCCCGCGGCCAGCGGCAGGACTGGGACCAGCTCATCGGACCGCTGCACGAGGCCGGCTGCGCCGTCTTGGCGCTCGACTTGCGCGGCCACGGCGAGAGCGCCACCACCGCCACGCGCCAGCAGGCCACCGACCGCGACCCGGACCTGTTCCGCGCCATGCAACACGACCTGCGCGGCGCCTACGACTGGCTGGCGACCCAGCCCGGCGTCGACCGCGCCCGCTTCGCCCTCATCGGCAGCGGCCTGGGCTGCAGCGTTGCCCTGCAATACGCCGCCCAGGACCGCAGCGTCGACGTCGTCGTCGGGCTCTCGCCCGTTCTCAACGACGCGGGCCTTGACGCCGCCGGCGACATCCACCAGATCACCGGGCGTAAGATCTTGTTGATCGCCACCCACAAACAGCGCGACGCGGCGTACACTCTCCAGCAGCGAGCCGACAAGGACGTGGTCGAGGTGCGGTTGGTGAACGGCGACGCTGCCCGCGTTGGGCCGCTGCCAGCCGTTTCGCCGAAAACCGAAAAGGCCCTGATTGAATTCGTCGAGAAAGGACTGGGCGCGCCGTCGCAGGAGATCGTCTACGGGTCGATCAACAGCCGTGTTTACCACCACGCCGACTCCGGCTGGCTGGAGAAGATCAACCCGACGAACATGCGGCATTATTCGTCGCCGGCCGAAGCGGAAGCCCGCGGCCTGCGGGCGTCGCGGTCCCGCGGCCCCCGCAAACCGCCGGCGCCCGAACGCAAGCCGCCACGCGACCGGCGCCGCCCATGACCGGCTCGCGCCGGTCGTCGCCAGCTGGTGAGATGAAATGTCGAATGCTCAACTGATTGCTGCGATCATCATGCTCCTGGTTTCCAGTGGTGAAGACAAGCGCAACCCCTGGGCCGACAAGGTCCCGGCTGCCCTCCGCCGTGCCGGCGAGCTCGGCACGGTCGACGCCTATCGCCAGGCACTCGACGTGACGTGGCGGGCGGACGACTGGCAAGCGGGCCGGCGCCTGGCCGAGCAGGCGCGCCGGCAGCACCCCACGGCGGCGGCGCTGCACGGGCTGGTCGCCCGGGCCTATTGGCGCGCCGGGGATCTCGAAGCTGCCGAAGAAGTGGTGACGCGCATCGCGCCGGCGACCGCGGACCGCGTGGCCGCGCAGATGCGCGTCGTAACACACCTGGCGCGAGGCGAGCGCAATGCGGCGCTCCGCTGGACCGGGCGGCTCGAGAAGCTCGGCATCGCCTCGGCGGAGGACTGCTATCTCGTCTTCGCGGCCCGGTTCTTCGAGGGTGAATTAAAGGGCGCCGCTGACCTGCTGCGCCAGGCCGAGCGCCTGGTCGACCCGGCCAACGGCTACCCGGATATCCACCTCGAAGACGCGATCGATGGCCTCGCGACTTACTTCGCCGCCGTCGGCCCCGCGCCGCTCAACCAGGTCGCCGAGTTCGGCACCGCGCCCATGCGCCCCCTCGTCATGTTCAACCTGCCCTCGTGCGAGGTCTTCATCAACGGTCACGGGCCGTACCGGATGATCCTCGACACCGGCGGCAGCATCCTCATGGCCATCGACGAGCAGATCGCGACTGACGTCGGCCTGGCGACCCTCGCCACCGGCGTGGTGCGCGGCGTGTCGGGCAAGGAGGACACCGGGCAGGTGCTTGTCGAGCGGCTCGAGATCGGCGGCATCACCTGCAAACGCATCATGACCCGGACCATGCCCTTCCGCGAGAAGTTCATGAACGCCGCCGACGGCCTGATCGGCACCGGCATCTTCGCCGACGCCCGCATGACGATCGACTTCGCCAACCAGTCGCTCACCATCGCGCCGTCGACCGACCGGCCGGCGGCGGGCACGGAACTCGACGTGCGGATCGTGGGTGACGCAAAGGTCATGGCCCTGGCGACTGTCGCCGACAAGCCCGTTGTCGCCATGCTCGACACGGGTGCCGACATCATGGCGCTGTCGCCGTCGCGTCTGAAGACCCTATTCCCCGACGAAGCCATCCGCACGCTCGACCTGGCGCACATGGGCGTCGGTATCGGCGGCGAGGCGGCCCCCAAGATCTCGCTCAATCCGAGCGTCGACCTGACCTTCGGCGGCCGCGACTTCGATGATTTCGGCACCATCGGTCTTGACGCGCTGGACACGCTCATCGGCCCGATCATCGGCGTTCAGAGCGACCTGCTGGTGGGCATGCCGCTCTTCCGCCAGATGGCCTCCCTTACGGTCGACTTTCCGCGCTGCAAAACCTGGGTCCAGTGGCTGGAGCGGTGAGCGAACGAGTTGTCAGTCTTCAGTCGTCCGTTCTCAGTTGTCACGCCGGAAGAGCAGTCCGCCGTCAGCGTTGAGCCGGGGCGGGCGTCCCGGCCCGCGCGAGCTACGGCGGCGTGAATCGTGCGTGCCTGGCGGCCGCGCCGCCCCGCCCTTCGTCGCTATTCTCCCGGCCATTCCCCCACGAACACCTCTGCGGCCGGACCGGTCTGGAAGACGTGGTTGTTCTCTTCGTCCCATTCCACGCGCAGCCGGCCACCAGGAAGCTGGGCGGTGATGGTGCGCTCAGTAAGCTCATTGAGGACACCTGCGACACATGCCGCCGCCGCCCCGGTTCCACAGGCACGCGTGATACCGCTGCCGCGCTCCCAGGTGATCATGCCCACGAGTTGCCGACTGGCGACCTGCACGAAGTGAATGTTCGCCCGCTCGGGAAACAGCGGGTGTGTCTCGAGTTGTGGCCCCCACGTCTTCAACGGCACGCGTGCCAGGTCGGACTCGAAGAAGACGGCGTGCGGATTACCCATCGAGACGCACGTCATTGACAATGTATGGCCCTCCAGCGGCAGCGTGTGCGCAACAATGCGCTCGGCATTCATCGCCACCGGAATGCGCTTCGCGTCCAGTACGGGCTCCCCCATGTCCACGCGGACCTGCGCCACCCGGCCGCCATCACCGAGGATCAACTCCGCCGTCAGCACGCCATTGTCCGTCTGTACGTGCAGCGGGTTGGCTCGCGACAAGCCGCGCTCGTACGCCAGCCGGGCCACGCAGCGCAACCCATTGCCACACATCTGTGCCCGCGAGCCGTCCGCGTTGTAGATGATCATGCGAATGTGGGCGTCGGTCTCGGTCGGCGTTGCGACGAGGATCAGCCCGTCACTGCCGATGCCGGTGTGCCGGTCGCTGACCCGCCGCGCAACGGCCACCGGATCGTAAATCTGCTGATCGAACAGGCTGACGAAGACATAGTCGTTGCCCAGCCCGTGCATCTTGGTGAACTTGAAACCCATCGCCCGCCTCACAACTGCGCCCCGCCTGCCTACATCCGCTTCGCCAACGCTTCGGCGAAGCCCATCGTCGAGGTCGTCCCGCCCAGGTCACGCGTCAATGCCTGCCCTTCCCCCAGCACCGCGTCATAGGCGTTCTTGATTCGCTCGGCGGCGTCGTTCTGCCCGATGTGATTCAGCATCATCACCGCACTCATGATCAGCGCCAGCGGATTGGCAATGTCCTTGCCCGCGATGTCCGGCGCCGAGCCGTGCACGGCCTCGAAAATGGCGCAGTCGGCGCCGATGTTGGCACCCGGCACGACGCCCAACCCGCCAACCAGCCCCGCACACAGGTCGCTGACGATGTCACCGTTGAAGTTCTCCAGCAATAGCACGTCGAACTGCGACGGGTCACGGACGATCTGCATGCAGCCGTTGTCGATGATCAGCTCCTGGTACGTGATGCCCGCACCATGTTGCTCGTGCATCGCCCGGGCGCATTCAATGAACAGCCCGTCGGCCTGTTTCATGATGTTCGCCTTGTGGAACAGCGTCACCTTCTTGCGCCCGCGCTCCCTCGCATACTCGAAGGCGAACCGCGCGATCCGCTCGCACGCGCCGCGCGTCGTCACGCGCAACGTCTCGATCACGTCCGGCACCACCTCGTATTCCAGCCCGGAATACAGCCCCTCCGTGTTCTCGCGCAGAACAACCAGCTCGACATTCTCGTACCTTGTTCTGATCCCCGGCAGCGAGCGCACCGGCCGCACCGCAACATACAGATTGAACGTCTTGCGCAGCCGAACATTGACGCTGGTAAAGCCCTTGCCGATCGGCGTGGTCAGCGGCCCTTTCAGCGCGATGCGGTGCCTGCCGATCGCGTCGATTGTCTCCTGCGGGAGCACGTCGCCGTACTTCTCGAACGCGTCCGCGCCCGCCGGCAGCGGGATCCACTCGATTGCCGCCCCCGCCGCCTCGAGCACGTATTGTGTCGCTTTGGTGATCGACGGGCCGATGCCGTCGCCGGGGATCAGGCAAACCGTGTGCGCCATCCTGCTGCCTCGTGTTGGCAATGCCTCGCTCGTCTTCCCGTGGCCGCGCGGCGTGACGACCGCCCGGTCCGGGTAGTGTGGGCCCCGGGGGGTGGAGAATCAACCCGGCCCGCGTCATACTGCGGAACATGAGCGGCTATCACATTCCCGCCGAACGTCACCGCGTCGAGCTGCGCGTATCGAACTCGCGTTTCATCACGACGGTGGCCCCCGCCCCGACCGTCGGCGAGGCACAGGCGTTTCTGGGCGAGATCCGGCAGGAAATGCCTGATGCCACCCATCACGTCTACGCGTTCAAGGTCGGCTACGGCACCAGTGTCTCCGAAGGCATGAGCGACGATGGTGAACCCTCCGGGACCGCCGGCCCGCCGACCCTCGCCGTCCTGCGCGGCGCCGCCCTGGGCGACATCGTCCTGGTCACAACGCGTTACTTCGGCGGCACGAAGCTCGGCACTGGCGGCCTGGTCAGCGCCTATACGAAGGCCGCCCAACTCGCCCTTGAAGAGCTTCCCACCGAGGAGAAGATCGAGCGCCAGTCGTTCTCGATGCACGTACCCTATCCGCTGTTTGAGCAGACCCGCCGCCTGCTGGCCGAAGTCGACGCCATCATCGACAACGAGGCGTATGCGGACGACGTATGCGTGTCTTATCGGGTGGCGGCTGATCGTGCGGCCGAGTTGACACGGCGGCTCGAAGACCTCTCCGCCGGCCAGATCTGCCCGCACCCCACGGACTGACGCCCATTATCGGGAATGGCCGAGCACGCGAGTCCCGTCCGCCGCGAATTCCTGCGCACTCCTTGCCGCTAGTGCAGACGCCCGCGCCGCAGGTCGAAACCACTTGCGGCGGGGCCGCGGTCGCACACGTGACGCGCCCCCGAACGAGCCTCCCGAACATCGGAGACGCAGCATGCAGCCGGTCAGTTGGAACGAAGACATGCGCGTTGGCGTACCAGCATTGGACGAGCAGCACCGCCAGTTGCTGGACATGGTCGGGCAAGTGCACGACGCGCTCGCCGCCGGCCAGAACCGCGACGTCGTCGACCCGATGCTGGATCAGCTCATTCGGCGGATTCAGCTGCATTTTGGCGACGAAGAGCGGCACATGCACAACATCCGCTACGCGGACTTCGCTGCCCACCGGGGCGAACACGAGTACCTGACACGCCAGGTGCGCGACCTGCGTGCGCGGCTCGACAGCGGCCCGCCGTCGCTGGCGATCGACCTGATGAACTTCATCGCCACCTGGCTGAGGAACCACATCCAGGTGACCGACCGCCAATACGCGCTGGCGCCAGCCGGGCAGCGCTGAAAACGAAACACAGGACTCGCGCCGGGCGACACGACAGCGATTCCCCGGGCTTGTTCTGCACCCAAGGGCCACGCCGTGTGAACACACGCGTGGCCCTGCCTGTTGCGCCACGGCGGCGGGCGGTTATAATGAGGATAGCTGATCATCTTTGGTCGCAGGAGTTTTCACGTGAAACGCCAACCGCCGGGCACGCTGTGGGTCGGGTTGATTGCGCTGGGGGCGATCAGTGTCGTCCAGTTGGGCATGGGTCTCATGGCCGCCAATCTCCCGCTATTGGCGGGTGTTACGCTCAATCTGGTGCTCTTGTGGGGGCTGCACCGCGGGGCACGGTGGGCCTATATCCTCACGCTGGTGTTCTGCCTGCTGGCCCTGGTTGTCAGCCTGACGCATGGCGCCGCCGGCGGCCTGCTGGGCTTTGTGCTCAACGCGCTGGTGTTCGTGCCGGTGCTGCTGTCGACGCGCTACTTCTGGGACAACGCGACCGACGGCGAGGACGCCGCACCACGCTACTGCACGCGTTGCGGGCGGGATCTGCAGGGGGCGACCGTGGTGGAGTGCCCGCAGTGCGGCGCACCGTTCGGCCGGAGCCAGCCGCAAACGTGACGGCCGCGCAGCCTCAGCGCTGCTCGCCAAAGCGGAACAGGCTGGCGCCGATGGCGAACCCGACGGCGCCGATGAGCAGCAGCACGGCGCAGGGCTGAATGATCTGAACGAGGGTGAAATCGCGCCAAATGGCACCATCGAGCGCGAGGATCGCCCAGCGGAACACGCTGCCGTAGCTGAGCCGCTCGAGCCAGCCACCCATCTGCGACAGCGGGATCATCCCCCCGCCGAACATCGCCATGATGACGACGACGGCCCAACTGATGCCACCAACGGCGGCCTCGGTCTTGCCCGCCACGGCAAAGAGCATCATCACGCCGACAATCGCACAAGAGATGCACAACACCGCGAGCAACAGCAGCGGCAACGAATCGGGCACGACACCGAAGACCAACCGTGCCACCAACAGCAGGACCAGTGATACGCCGGCGGTTGCCAGGAAGCAGGCCAGGCCCTTGCCCGCGAGGATCTGCCAGCGCAGCAGCGGGGCCACGATGAGTCGCGGCAGCGTGCCGCGGGTGCGCTCCACGACGAGCGTCATCGCGAACGATGCCGCACACGCCATCACGCCCCAGACGATCCCCTGCGGAAAGACGATCGAGAACGCCGAGTGGCGCGGCCCGGCGACTTCGCCTCCTTCAAGACGGGTGACATTCTGAACCGTGACCGCGACCGGCTGCCAGTCACCAAGCCCGCCGGCGGTTTGGGTGGTCGTGTTCGGATCGTCCCCATCGGCCGCGGTTTCGAACGGAAACGTGTCGAAAAAACCCTCGGCTGCCGAGAGGAATGTGGACAGGATCGCAACCTGGCCGGCGGACAGGTCACTCACGTCGGCCTCGGCGAGCGATTCGCGAGCCAGCCGCATGTTCCTCTTCATCGCGTCGGGCTCCGTGAAGAGGCCCTTCATGCGTTCGAAAGCCGTGGCCCGCACAAGCCCCTCAACCACGCCGCGCTCCATGGGCCGCGATGGATCGATGATGAGGTCGATCTTCATCGGCTCGCCCCAGAAGATGCGTTCGCTGGCGGCGCCGAAGCCCTCGTGGATGATGACGCAGGCCGCCCGCTTGCCGGTACGCACCAGGCGTTGGCCAGCGTCGCGCGTGCCGGCAGTGTACACCGTGAGGGCGTCACTGGCATGCAGATCCCGGAGGTACGCCTCGGCGGCGTCGGAGCCATCCTCGTCGACAGCGACAATCTCGATCGCCTTCTCCGGCCCGTCGCCGCGATACATGCCGCCAATGACGAAGCCGAAGAAGGTCGCGAACAGCAGCGGATAGAAGAACACGAAGAAGAACCCGACCTTGTCGGCCAGCAGCAGGCGCAGGTCCTTGATTGCCAGGGCCCAGATGACGCGCATCAGTCTCGCAAGCTCCTGCCGGTGAGGTTGAGGAAGACGGATTCGAGATTGGGGCGCTCGACACGCAGGCCCAGTACGGCCGGGTCCCCGAGCAGCTTGCCCAGTTCCGCCTTGGGATCCTCGGTCTCGACGCGCTGTTCGCCATCGGCCCGCTCGGCGATGACCGTGCTCGTGCGGCCGTGCTGCGCGATCAGCGCATCTACCGAGTCGAGCGCCAGCAGCCGACCGTGATCCATGATGCCGACACGCTGGCAGAGCCGCTGTGCCTCTTCCATGTAGTGCGTGGTGTAGACGATGGTGCGACCCTGGGTATGCAGCTGCGCGACGAAGTCGAAGATCGCGTTGCGTGACTGCGGATCGACGCCGACCGTCGGCTCGTCCAGCAGCAGCAATTGGGGGTCATGCACCAGGGCGATCGCCAGGTTCAGCCGCCGTCTCATTCCCCCGGAATAGGTCTTCGGCTTGTCGTGTCGCCGGTCGGCCAGGCCGACGAGCTCGAGCACATGATCGCTGCGCTCGCGCAGGCGGCGGCCGCCCAGGCCGTAGAGCTGCCCGAAGAACCGCAGGTTGCCCTCGGCCGAAAGCTCGTCGTAGATTGCAAGTGACTGCGGGGCGACGCCGACATGCTGCCGCACGCACGGATCGCGTGGGTCGCCCACGCCATCCAATTCGATGCGACCCTCATCCGGACGCAAATGGCCGAGGGCCATGTTGATCGTGGTGGTCTTGCCGGCCCCGTTCGGTCCGAGCAGGCCAAAGAGCTCGCCGGGCTGAATCTCGAGAGAGAGATCGTCGACGGCAGTGAGGCTATCGAAGCGCTTGGTGACATTCTGGAGCCGCAGCATTGGCTTATAATGCCCGCGGCGTCGCGGTGATGTCAACCGCGACACGGGACGGTCAGGAGTGGGCGCTATGCAAGTGCTGCACGAGAGTGATATTCGGCGCGAGGTGCTCGACGGGCGGCGCATCGCGATCATCGGGTTCGGTGCCCAGGGGCAACCGCAAGCACTGAACCTGCGTGACAGCGGGCTCGACGTGCTCGTGGGGCTGCGGGCGGGCAGCGCGACGCGTTCGGCCGCCGAGGCCGCGGGGCTGCGTGTCACCGGCGTGCCCGACGCGGTGGCCCAGAGCGACATCGTGATGCTGCTGATCCCGGACGAACAGCAGCCGACCGCGTTTACCGAGCTCGTTGCGCCGCACTTGCGGCCCGGTGCCTATCTCGGCTTCGCGCATGGCTTCGCGATTCACTTCGGCAAGGTCAGGCCCGCGGCGGACATCAACGTGTTCCTCGTCGCGCCAAAGGGCGTCGGGCGCATGGTGCGCCGCCAATACGAGGTCGGCCAGGGCGTGCCGTGCCTCTACGCCGTGCAGCAGGATCCGGCGGGCAACACGCGTGATGTCGCACTGGCGTACGCGTGCGGCATCGGCGGCGGTCGGGCGGGCCTGCTCGAGACCTCGTTCCGCGAGGAAACCGAGACCGACCTGTTCAGCGAGCAGACGATTCTCTGTGGCGGCATGATCGAACTGATCCGGGCGGGTTTCGAGACGCTGGTCGACGCGGGCTACGCCCCGGAGGTGGCGTACTTCGAATGCCTGCACGAGGTCAAGCTCATCGCCGACCTCGTGCACGAGCGCGGCATCGTCGACATGCAGGCCGCGATCAGCAATACCGCCGAATACGGCGGCGTGACGCGCGGGCGGCGCGTCATTGATCAATCAGCGCGGGCGGCGTTGCGCGAGATCCTGGCCGAGATTCAAAGTGGCGCGTTCGCCGACGAGTGGATGACCGAATACGCCGCGGGCACGCCGAAGCTGCGCGCGGCCGCCGAGCAGGCCCGGGCGCACCAGATCGAAGAGGTCGGTCGCCGCATGCGTGGCATGATGCCGTGGTTGGGGCACGGCAGCGACGAAGCGACGAAGTGACGAAGCGGCGGAGGATAGGGCGGGCTCGGACCGCCGGCAGGGGCTTGTCCCGCCGATCACTTCCCCGCGCCGCGGCGGGCGGTGAACTCGCCGCATTCTTCACAACGAATACACAAGCGGCCGTCGTCGTCCCAGCGCACCTCGTTGTCGTCGTAGCGGCGTTCGAAGTCACGGTGGCTGATGCGGAAGGTGTGGTCACACGCCGGGCAGTGGAAGCCAATGTACTCGTCATCAGGGGCGGCGCCGTCCGCCGAGAGGCAGGTGAAGAGCCCGACCGCGAGCGCCATGAGCGCCACGGCCAGCCCGAGCAGCGCCACGTCGCGCGCCGCGGCCCGCCGACGCGGCCCATGCGCCGCTCGCTGTCCAGAGAATCCGCCAGAATCCGCCATCGTGGCGTGATTATACGCACGAACCTCTTGGAGGCGAAACGATGTGGCAGGTGACACCCGCCCTGCCGCGCTATCGCGCCGCACGAACCGAAACCGCCGGTCCTAACAGATGCTCGCCAAGAATCGCGAAGTCCGCGAAATCGACATCGCCAGTCGGCGGGTCGCCGCAGCCCTGCTCGACGTTCGCATTGCCGCAGTCACAACCGGGCAGATCCCCGGCGTAGGGCGCGGCATCGCCCCTGAAGCAGCGCTGTAACAGGGACATATCGACCAGGTCACCGTCGTCATCCCCGTCGAGGTCGCCGATCGGATAGGGGTCGCCGATGACCGCCAGTTCCGGCAGGCGGGCGTAGTCATCGAGGCCGCTGTCGGTGACGTGAATTCGGACATAGCGCGCGGGCGTCGGCGTGTCGAACACGGAGGTTACGGTGTCGAGCTTGCCGCTGTTGTCGATGTCGAAGGCCGTCGTCCACGGACCGTCGAGGCTCGATCCAAGTTGCAGGGTGTACAACTCGAAGTTGAAGCAACTCCACTCGCCGCCGGCACCGGCCATCTGCACGCGGATGCCCGTGAGCGGCCACGTCTGGCCCAAGTCCAGGGCAAGCCAGTGCGTGCCCGCAGCGTTGGTCGAGGTCCACTTGGTCGACAGCACGCCATCAAACGCCTGATCACCGCCCCAGCCTGGGCCGTAGACCGAATCCGCCTGCCATGCCGCCGCATCCAGCGACAGGTTGCGGCCGCGCGGCGGCAGGCGCGGCGCGACCGGCTCGTCGTATGCGTTAAGCACGCCGGCGTGCGTGCCGTACATGTCGGTCATGGGCCAGTAGTCGCTGTGGGCGTATTGGTCGATGCCGTACATGTTGTCACCATCGCCAATGTCGTAGCCCTGGGCCTGGTAGCCCCAGTTCATGAAGCCGCGGGCGCCCAACGCGTGCACAAAGTGCTGGATTCGTTCGTCCATGAACGCAACCCGATCACCACCGACGGCCGGGTGATCGACCTGGCAGCCGGCCTCGGAGATGACAATCGGCTTGTTGACGAGATCACGGACGTTGAAGTCGATCGGGTGGGTATCGTCGTTGTAGCGATGAGCGGTGATGAAGTCGAGATTCGGATCACTGTAGAGCTCGACGCCGCGCTGGCTACTGTAGCCGGGGATGTGCGCCAGCGAGAGCATGCCGATGGAGACCATGTGGTGCGGGTCGATCGACTTGATGTGCGCCGCCATCGCATGCACGAATGCGTCGTGCGTGTCGGCACTGCTCTGGTCGGCGATCTCGTTGCCGAGCTGCCACGAGAAAACCGCGGGGTGGTTCTTGTGTGTGCTGACGGCGAGGGTGACATAAGGCAGGTAGTTGTTCTGATAGCCGCCGGCAAACCAGGCGTGATTCAGCACGGTCCAGCCCCCGGGATTGCTCTGGTAGTAGCCGTCGTCGCCCTGCGGGTGGAACGGCGTATTGTAGAAGTCGGTCAGGGCGATGATCAGCTTGATGCCGTGGGCGTGGGCGCGATCGAGCGCGTAGCCCAGACGATTCACGGCCTCCTGGTGCGAGATGTGCTTGTTGGCGGCAAAGACGCGTGCCACGCGACAGCCAAACCCCGCCGCCCCGGCGAGATTCTCTTCGATGTGGCCGAGATTGCTGTAAGGCAGCGCATCGCCGCCGCCGTAGTGCACCAGCCCGCGGATGTTCATCCCGATGAAGCGGTACGACTGACCGTCGTGGACAAACTCGTCGCCGCAAGTCGTGACCAGATCGGGTGGGGTGGCCAGCACGACTGACGCGGCGACCATCACGAGCGAGACACACAGCAATCGACGCATGGGGTGGCTTCTCCTCCGTGTAGCGTTCAAGCCGGAGACAACGCGCCGGCTGCGCATATTGTAACATGACCGACGCCGACTTTGCAGCGCTGGTCTCGACGATGATATCCGGTTATCTTTCGCCACGAACAGGCACCACCACACGTCACGGGCCACCAATGAACGACGCCACTGACAATACGCTGCCGCGCAAGATCGGCGTCTGGGGCGGCGCCGCGATCATGATCGGCGTCATGATCGGCAGCGGTATCTTCCGCACTCCGACCGATATCGCCAACAACCTCGGCAACCCCGCCCTGATCCTCGCCTTCTGGGCCACCGGCGGCCTCGTCGCTCTCTTCGGCGCCCTCACCTTCGCCGAGCTGGCGACGATGTACCCCAGTTCCGGCGGCCTGTACGTCTATCTGCACAAAGGCTACGGGCCGATGGTCGCGTTCGTATTCGGCTGGGTCTACCTGCTGCTGGTGCAGCCGACGGCAGTGGCCGGCATTACGACGGTGTGCTCGCAGCACATTCTCGAACTGATCGAGCCCGACGTCCGACAGCGCGCTCCCCTATTGGATCACCGCATCATCACGTGCCTCATCGTCGTCGCCCTCACCGCCATCAATATCAGCGGCATGAAGAAGGGGGCCGGCGTCGCCGTCTTCCTCACCGCGATCAAGGTGCTGGCCCTGGTCGCGATCGTCGTGCTGCCGATCGCCCTGATGAAGGGCTCGGCGGGGCACTTCACCGCCGTCGCAGCCCCCAAACCACTGCTGTGGGCGCTGGCTCCCGTCATGGCTGCCGTCATGTGGACCTACGACGGCTGGAGCGACACCGCGGCCGTCGCGGAGGAAATCACCGAGCCGCAACGCCGCATTCCACGCATCTTCCTGCTGGGCAACGTGGGCATGATGCTGCTGTATGTCGCGGTCAACGCCGCCTACATCGCATTGGTGCCGCTCGGCGAGATGGCACAGACCGAAACCGTCGCCCCACTGGTGCTGGAGCGACTGGTCGGCCCGGTCGGCGGCACGATCGTGACGGTGATGATCATCATCTCCACGCTCGGCGCCGCTCACGCCTCGATCATCGTCGGATCACGCGTGGTGTTCGCCCAGTCGCGCGACCGGCTACTGTTCGACTTCGTCAGCCGGGTGCATCCGCGCTTCCAGACGCCCGCGGTCGCACTCGGGTTGATCTGCGTCCTCTCGTGCGTCGTGACCTTCTGGCTCGAGACCTTCGATCGGCTGATCGAGACGTTCATTTTCACGCTGTGGATTTTCTACGGCATGGCGGGAGTGGCCATCTTCATTCTGCGCAAACGCGAGCCGGGAATGTCCCGCCCCTATCGCTGCTGGGGTTACCCGGTCGTGCCGGCGGTGTTCGTGCTGGTCGCCGCCTTCATGACGGTCGTGAGCATCCTGGAATCGCCGGGCGAGACGCTGCCCTGGATGGCGCTGCTGGCGGCCGGCGTACCGACCTACTACGCCTGGCGGTCCGCCCGCCGGCGCGGAGCCGATTGACGCACGCCGCGCTGCTGGCGGCGGCACCTTGCCGCCACTCCCGATCCCGTTTAGTCTCCCGCCGACAGCACGGCTTCTGTGCAATCACCATCTGAAAACCCGGTCCGGGAGAGATCATGTCGGACAGCAAGACCCCCCCTGCGGCGGAAACCACCGAGCCGCAAGGCTCAGCTTTCGGCTGGCGATTCTGGAACTGCAACATCATCGAAATGTGGGAGCGGCTGGCGTATTACACGCTGCGCCCCATCGCCCCGATTTACATCGCGCAGGCGTCCGACCCCGGCGGCCTGCACCTCACGCAGGAAACCAAGGGCTGGATCTACATGTGGTGGGCGATCTTCCAGTCGTTCCTGCCCATGTTCACCGGCGGCTACGCCGACCGCTACGGCTACAAGAAGACGCTCTTCTTCTCCATCACGCTCAACATGATCGGCTATCTGATGATGGCCTTCATGCACAGCTACTACGGGTTCTTTTCCGGCATCATCGTGCTGGCCATCGGGACGGCGTTCTTCAAACCGAGCCTCCAGGCGACGCTGGCCCACAACCTCAACAAGGCCAACGCCTCGGTCGGCTGGGGCATCTTCTACATGGTGGTCAACTTCGGCTCGGTCATCGGCCACTACAT
Source organism: uncultured Planctomycetales bacterium (assembly GCA_964448675.1). GTDB lineage: Bacteria > Planctomycetota > Phycisphaerae > UBA1845 > Fen-1342 > CAYUZU01. The sequence continues at coordinate 48,108 of CAYUZU010000004.1, read as the reverse complement.
CTCGCCGTTTCTGCTCGGTGCCCACGACGTCGAGGGCTGGCGTACGATGTTCCTGGCCTGCGCCGGCTTCACCGCGATGAATTACATCCTGCTGTTCACCTACAAGGATGTGCCGTCCGGTGCCAGCAAGAAAGAGAACCCCATCCAGGTCTTCTCGCGCACCATCGCCAACGTCTGGCCGTTCTGGTTCATCGACGGCCGGCTGCACCCGATTCGCGGCCCGCTCGGCATCGCCGGCGCGATCATCGGCTTGGCCCTGATCGTCATGTCCAAGTCGTACGCTTCCGGCAACATGGCCTCGGCCGGCATCGCGCTGCTGCTGGGGGGCGTGCTGCTGGCGACGTGGCTTCGTGGTGGCGTGTTCACCTGGCAGGTGCGGTTGCCGATCTGGCTGCTGATCATGTCCTGCTTCTGGCTGGTCATGTACCAACTCTGGGACCTCCAGCCGAACTTCATCGAGGACTGGGTCGACAGCTCCATGGTCGCCCAGCACATCCCGATCGACAGCTTCCGTGAGTACAGCGACCGCGGGCAGGTCCGCGTCGCCCAGCAGGTGCTGCTCTCGCTCAATGCGCTGTTGATCGTATTCCTGATGGTGCCGATTTCCTGGAGCGTGCGCAAGCTGCCGACCCTGTCGGCCATGTTCATGGGTATGCTGGTCGTCACGGCCGGCCTGATCCTCGCCGGCCTGACCGGCAACGGCTGGATCCTGCTGCTCGGCATCCTGCTGTTCTCGCTCGGTGAGATGCTCGTCGGCCCCAAGAAGAACGAATACCTGGGCCTGATCGCGCCGCCAGGCAAGAAGGGCCTGTACCTCGGCTACGTCAACATCCCTGTCGGCGTGGGCGTCGGCATTGGCTCGATGATTGCGGGTATTGTCTACGGCAGTTATGGCGAGAAAGCCACGCTGTGCCTCAAGGAGATGGGCCAGCGGCCCGCTCTGCTCGCCCGCGCCGCCCACGGCAGCGACTGGAGCGACGCGCTGGGCAGGATCCCCGACCTGCTCGACGCCACGCGCGACCAGATCTTCACGTACGCCGCCGACAGCCTGGAAATGCCGCCGCAGGAGGCCGCGGCGACCCTCCAGCAGGTCTTCCGCTACGACAAGGGGCAGATCATCAACCTTGGCCTGATTCACCTGGCCCAGGAGGAGGCGTATCGCGAACGGGTGGCCGAGGGTGTTGCAGGCGAGCTGCGGGCCCTGGCCGATCGCCTTGCCGAGACGCCGGACGACGCAGACGTCGACCTCCCGCCGGCGACGCAGGCCGCGACCGCCCCGACCACGCAGGCGGGGGACGACGTGACGCCGGCGTCGCTGCGCGCGCTGGCCGACCGGATCGAAGGTGGCGAAGTGGCGCCCGCGGTCGACGTGCTGGCACGCTATGTGCACAAGCTTACGGACTGGACCGGGGTGCAGCGGGTGGAGGTGCTGATTGACGTACGCCAGCGCACCAACGCGGGCCGCGCCGATCCGCTCGACGTGGCACAGATCATCGAGCGCCTCTGGGGTGACTACGGCGCGAACGCGGAGGTCGTGAACAATCTCGCGCTGGAATACGTCGCGCAGGAGACCTACCGCGTGCGGGACGCGGTCGAGGAGCTCGAGATCGACGACCCCACCGAGGACATTCCCGCCAAGCTCGGCATTGGCCGCACCAAGGCGTTCGACGCGATCACGGTCGGCATGGGCGTGCCGCTCGACGAGCTCGAGCAGACGCTCATTGACGAGAACATTCCCGGCCGTACGTTCGTCGACAAGTTCTACGTCTATCTCATCAGGCAGGATCATGTGCGCATCAAGGCGATCGAGCTGCACGACTGGCGCTACGATGCGGCCCTGCTCGAAGAGCTCATTGGCGATGACGAGCAGGCGCTGGCGGCGGCGCGCGAAGCCGCCGGCCGCGACGTGACCGTCGATGACATCTCCCAGGACAAGGCACTCGTCAAAGCCGCCCTCGGCGCCAAGGACTGGGCGGCCGCGCCCGATCAGATTCCCGCCCTGTTGCGGCTGAACCCGTCGGAGGCCCGCGCCCAGGCGGCCGCCGAGATCAACCGCGCCGGCCAGCGGGCCACGCAGATGCTGTGGGAGAAATACGACCCGCAGTATCACGTGTGGGTGCCGTTCGCTGTCATTGGCGTGATCGCCTCGATCGCCCTCGGCGTGTTCGGCCAGATGGCCAAGCGATGGAAGGACATGAACGCATAGCTCGGCTGTATCCCCAGGGAGGCGGGGCCCGCCGCTCTTGCGGGTCCGCGGTTCTCCTATTGAATGACATCCAACGGCGCCTGCTGGGCGTGCTCTTTGCGGCGACGGGACCGCGCGTGGCGTATGCCATCACGGCCCTCGCGGCCCGTGCCATGTACCGCCTGCTCACGCCGTTGCGTCAGCGGGCCGAGGCCCAATGCCGCGCCGCCCTGCACGACCGTGTCCCGCCCGGCCGTATCCCCGCGATCGCGGCGCAATCCTGGGTTCAGCGCGTCTGGAACCTCACCGACCTGCTCCTTGCCGACCGCCTGCTCCACCCCGGCACTTACCACCGCTACGGCGGCCGCATCCCGGATGACCGCCGCCAGGAACTGCGCGATGCCCAGCGACGCCGCCAGCCGACCATCCTGCTGACGGCCTATTACGGTTCGTACGACCTGCTGCCGCTCTTCCTTGGCTTCAACGGCGTGACGGCGGCCGCGCTTTACCGTGCCCATCGCAACACCCGCTTCGACACGTTCCGCCGCCGCGTTCGCGCCCGCGGCGGCTGTGAGCTCGTGCCGGTTGAGCAGGCCCTGCAACGCCTGCCCGCAGTGCTGGACGACGGGGGTACCATTGCCATCGTCGCCGACCACCACGCCGAACACCGCGGCCTGCCCGCGACGTTCCTTGGGCTCCCGACACTCGCGCTGCCGACAGTCGGGATCCTCGCGGTGCGGCATCGAGCAGATGTGGTCGTGGCCGGAATCCGCCGCATTCACCGGCGCTTCCAGTTCGCAATCGAAGTGACTGACGTGATCAAACCGTCGCGCTGGGACGACGCGGCCGATCCGGTGGGCGTGATCACGGACGCCTACCTGGCGGGTCTGGAACAACTCGTGCTGCGCGACCCGACCCAGTACCTGTGGGCCTACGCGCGTTGGGGGGAGGCACTCGCGCGCGATCTCGCCCGACAGTAGACAAGGCGCTTTGACCGTGCATCTCGCGCGGCGGCGCCGGATGCCGTCAGCGCTCGTCCTCGAGTCGCCGCGGGATCGGCTGGCCGTGCGGGTCCGACGTGGGCTCCCCCAGGGACACCGCCAGCTCCTCCGCCACGTCATGCGCGTGCTCGAGCCGCTCCGCCTCGTCGTGCACGTAGGCCGCGTCGACGTCGTGATACGCCAGGTATGTCTCCCACAGCCGGTGCGACCGCACCATCTCCAGCGCGCGACTCCGGCCGGCGCTGGTCAGGGTGGGGTGCGCGAGGTCCCCGGCGACCAGGCCGTCGCGCGACAGTCGCCGAAACGCCGCTTGCACCTGTCCGGCCGGAGTGGGCGCGAGCGAGCGGGCCAGGTCCACGTCGCGCGCGGGCGCGAGCAACGCACCGCGCCCCAGCGCCTTCAGCACGTCCTCTTCGACAATGTGCGCCCGAATGCGGCGGCGCCGCAACCACTCGGTCACGAAGCCGCGCTGCGGGCCGAACGCCATCGCCAGCAGGAACAGCGCCGTCGCGACCAGCACCATCACCGGCCCCGAAGGATCGTTCGTCAGGAATGACAGGAACATGCCCACGCCCGCGGCCCCGGCGCCCGCCAGCGCTGCGACCAGCAGCATGGTCGACAGCCGATTCGTGATCTGGTAGGCGAACGCCGCGGGCGTGATGAGCATCGCCACCGCCATGATGACGCCGACGCTGCGCAGCGCGGCGACGATCGTCGCCGCCAGCAGAATCATGAGCGTGTAGTGCAGCGCGTCGGCGTTGAACCCCATGGTGCGCGTCAGCATCGGATCGAAGCTCAGCAGCTTGAGCGGATGAAACAGCAGCACGATGACGAGCGTGACGATCGGGGCAATGATCATCACGCCGATCAGGTCCTGCCGCTGCACGGCCAGCGGATCGCCGAACAGGAAACACTTCATGTCGAAGTGCACGCCGGCGGGCAGGCGACTGATCAGGATAATGCCCAGGGCGAACATCGCGGTAAACACGATGCCGATGGCCGAGTCTTCCTGCACGCGGCTGAAGCGCGTAACGAGGTTGATCGCGATGGCGGTCACGATGCCCGCGACCAGCGCGCCGCTGAACAACCCCAGGATGCCGGTGCTGAGCAACAGGAACGCGATCACCACACCGGGCAGCACCGCGTGCGAGATCGCGTCGCCAATCAGCGCCATCCGCCGCAGCACGACAAAGCAGCCGAGCAGGCCCAGCACGGCCCCGATCAGCATGCTGCACACCAGCTGCATCGGATAGGTTTGCAGCGGGAACAGCAGCCGCTCCTGCATCGTGATGAGGCTGCCGTCGGCCTGCGCGAGCGTGAGCAGCTCAATGAACATCGGGCGGTCCCTCGCGAATCGTGTGTTCGGCTTCGTCGATGAAGCTCATCCGGCCCCCGTACAGCCGCCGCAGGTTGTCCTCGTTGATGACTTCGTCCGCCGGGCCGTACGCGATGACGCTCTGGTTGAGCAGCAGCACGGCGCTGAAGCGGTCGAGAATCTGCAGGTTGTGGTTGACGATCACCAGCGTCTTGCCCTCCCGCGAGAAGCGGTGCATCAGATCGAAGATCGCCTCCTCGGTACGCGCATCGACACCCGCGAACGGCTCGTCGAGCAGCAACAGCTCCGCCTCCTGGGCCAGGGCCCGCGCAAGAAACACCCGCTGCTGCTGACCGCCGGAAAGCTGGCGGATGTGCCGGTCGGCAAACGCGGTCATGTTGACCGTCTCGAGGGCGTTGGCGACCAACTCGTGGTCGCGCCGTCCCGGCCGGCCAAGCAGCCCCAGGTGCCGGTAGCGCCCCATCAGCACCACCTCGCGCACGGTCACCGGAAAATCCCAGTCCGCCGTATCCGTCTGCGGCACGTACGCGATGCGGCGACGCGTGGCCTCGACCGGCTCGCCCAGCACACGAATCGTGCCGGCGTCGACGCGCACCAGCCCCAGGACGCCTTTGAGCAGCGTGCTCTTGCCCGCACCGTTGGGGCCGACGATCGCCACCATCGCCCCCACCGGCACATCCAGGCTCACCCGCCGCAGCACCGGTTTCTGGTTGTACGACACCGTGACGTCCGCGACCTCGAGGGCCGGCGGCCGCGCGACGCTGTCAATGCGCTGAACCGTATCAGCCTTCGTCATCGTCACTCGCTTTCAGGTCGAGCAGGTCACTCACATCCTCGCCTGCCAGGGCGTTCACAATCACGCGCGTATTGTGCGTCAGCGCACCAATGTACGTGTCTCCGGGGGTGCCCGGCTCGTCCAGGCTGTCGCTGTACAGCGGCGCGTCGGGAATGTTCACCTCATGGCCCTTCTTGCGGCACTCCTGCATGACCTTGTTGACCATCTCGTTGAGCGAAGCCGACACCGCGGTCTCATGGAAGATCGCCGGCACTTCGTTGTCGACTACCAGCCGCACCAGCTCCTGCACGCGCAGCGGCCGCACGTTGGCATCCGTGCTGATGCCCAGAACAGCGTCGACCGTCAGGCCATACGCCGCGCCGTAGTAGTAGAACGCGTCGTGACTGGTGATCAAGTAACGGCGGCCCGCCGGGATACGTTCCACCGCCGCTCGGATGGCCGCGTCGAGGCGGCGCAGCTCATCGATATAGGCCGCCGCCCGCTGCTTATAACCCGACCGGCCGTCGGGATCGACGCTGATCAGGGCGTCGCGAGCGCGCTCGGCGTAGACGATGAAGTTCTTCACATCCCACCAGCAGTGCGGATCCGGGGCGCCCTCGTACTCGGTCGACGCGCGCTTCTCGATCCGCTCGTCCTCGGCCAGCGCGACCGCCTTCGTGCCGGCCGTTTCGAACATGTGCACCATCTTCCCCTCGAGATGCAGCCCGTTGTACAGGACCAGGTCCGCCTTGCGCATGTGGATCGCGTCGTCCGGCCGCGACTCGTAGGTGTGCGGATTCACCCCGGACGGCATGAGCGCGATCACCTGCACCCGGTCGCCCCCGATCTGCCGGGCGAGATCGCTGATCATCGTGGTCGTGCAGACGACGATGGGCCGATCACCCTTGGCAGCGGGCGCGTTCTCCGACTCGCAACCCACCATGGCACCCGCCAGCCACGTCCCAGCGGCCACCAGCAGACAGCCACGGCCGAATCGCTGTAAGTTCATATCTGATCTCCTCTTCGGCAAACATGTCTCGGACGGATAGCGTAACGGGCGCAGCGTACGGCGTCTGCGGCCCGAACCGCCACGCCGCGATTGTAGTACAGGCTACATTTTTTCGCAACGGTCCCGGTCGGTGGGGCCAGCGGTCGCGAAGCCGACCCGCTCATGCAACAATTCGGCCATTCGCACGTTGTACCCTTTGGAACGCGGCTGGCGGGGCCGTTCGGAGGCGCCCGCCCGTCCGCAACCGGACCGAATCGACAGAATCCGACAGACAGGAGACTGACCCATGAGAAACGTGCTCTTGATCGGTTTGGCCATCGTAGCCCTCGCCATCCCGGCCCAGGCCCAGGGACGCTTTCGCGGCGACGACGGGGAGGGCCGCGGCCAGGGCGACCGGATCGGCCAGCGGGGAGAACGGGGTGAACGTGGCGGCCCGCGCGGCCGGGGTGGGCGCGGCCGTATGTCGCCGATGCGCATGGTCCGCATGCTGCCCAATCGGCTGGAGATGAGCGAAGATCAGCGCCAGGTCTATGGCGAGATCGTCGAGAGCTTCCGCACCCAGTGGATCGAGAACCGCCCCGATCCCGAGCAGATGCGGGCGCTGCACGAGTCCTTCCGCGCGGCCCGCGAGAGCGGGGACGACGAGCTCGCCACGCAGATCCGCGAGCAGATGCGTGAGCAGATGCGCGGCATGCGTGAGAGCGGCCGGCACGTCGTGGACAGCTTCCTGAGCGAGGTCGAGACGATTCTCGAGGACCACCAGGTGGTTCAGCTGCGCGAGCTGCGCACGCAATTCGAGCAGCGGATGCAGCAGCGTCGCGAGCAACGCAATATGCGCGAGGTGATCCAACGGCTGCCCGACGAGCTCGACATGACCGAGGAGCAGCGGGCCCAGTTCGACCAGATCGTGCAGAATCAGCGTGAGCGGATGCAGCAGCGCCGCGAGCAGTGGCGCGAGCTGCAGCCCCTGGTCGAGCAGATGCGCGAGGCCCGTCGTAACGGCGACGAACAGCTCGCGGCCGAGCTGCAGGCGGAGATTGAGGCGCGCCGACCCGAGCGCGGGCGTCCGCAGGACATCCTCGACCAGCTCATGCCGATCCTGACCGACGCCCAGAAGGCCAAGCTCGAGCAGCTACGCAGCCAGCACGCACCGCGCGAAGAGGGGCCGCGCGATGTCCGCCGGGTCCTGCAGGCCGCCAAGCGGCTCGACCTGACCAAGGACCAGGAAGAGCAGATCCGGCAGATCATTCGCGAGGTCCAGCAGGTCCGCAGCAAGGGCCGCCTCGGCGACGGTGACAAGGCTGACCTGGCGCAGACCGTCAAGGACGAAATCGCCAAGGTCCTCACCGCCGACCAGAAGAACCAGTTCGAGCGCCTGCTGGAGCAGGACGGGCGTCGCGGGCGTGATCGCAGCGATCGTGAGGGTCGCCGCGGACGCGGGGGTTTGCGCGGCCAGGGCCGCGGCTAGCGGTTGAAACAGAGCCGCTCGCCGATGACCAGAAGACACGGGCCACCAGGTGCAGCACGCACCCGGTGGCCCTTGGCGTATCTATATCAAGCAGCCAACCGGGCTGCGTTACGGGGCGGTCACGATGCCCAAGCCGGGGACAGCCCCCGCGGACGGCGTCGAACCACCAGCAGCTTCCGCCACGAGCAGGGTGAAGGTCTCGTTCGTCAGCGAACCGACCGCGTAAACGAAGTACGCCGTGGAGCGCTGCAGCGCCACCGGCACCGGACCGAACACCGGCTCCTCAGCCCCGGCCGGGAACAGCGTCACGCCCCAGTTGCCGTACAGGACCTGGGTGGAGGCCGCATCACCGTTGGCCACGCCGCCAATCCAGCGGGTCGGGTACCACCAGGGACGATCACGCTCGAGCGTGATATCGACCGCCGGCGCGGCTGCGGTGTGGAAGACGTTGACGGTCGCCTTGAACTTGCTCGTCTCGAGGTCATTGACGAACACGCTGGCGGTCGGGGCGCCATCTTCGGTCAGATGCGCAACAATCGAGTAGCTCTGGCCACCAGCCAGTTCCACACCCGGCGCCTCGATGACCGGGGCGTTGCCGCAGGGGTTGTTCGGGTCGGCCAGGCCGATCGCGATGTCGTAGCTGCCGGCGTCCAACGTCAACGGGCCGACGATTTCACCAAACGTGAAGCCCGGCAAAGCGCACGCCCCATTCAGCGAAACATCGACCGGCAACGCGGGGTCGGCCCCCAGGTCCTCACCAGGGATGCCGTGCACGACGTAAACTTCGGCGGTCTGCGGTGCGGCGTTCTCGATCGGCTGCGCGAGCAGCGTGAAGGTCTCGTTCGCCAGCGAACCCACCGCAAAAACCGCGTAGGCCGTCTCGCGCTCGAAGTCGACCGCCAGCGGGCCGAAGACCGGCTCCCAGCTCTCCGCGGGGAAGATCGACACGTCGTAGGTCCCGTAGATCAGCTCGACACTGCCCTGGTCGCCGTTCATGACGTCCCACAGCCACTTGGACGGCCACCACCAGGGGTGCTCCCGATCCAGCTCGATGTTGACCGCCGGGGCGGCGGCGGTGTGGAAGACGTTGACGCGCGAGGTGAAATGCCGAACGGAAAGGTCATTGACGAATACGCTGGCGGTCGGGGTACCGTCCGCGGTCAGGTGGGCGACGATCGAGTAGTTCTCGCCATCGACCAGTTCGATCCCCGGCGCCTCGATGACCGGGGCGTTCCCGCAGGGGTTGTTGGGGTCGGCGAGGCTGATCGCAATGTCGTAGGTGCCCGCGTCCAGCGCCAGCGGACCGACGATTTCGCCGAACGCAAAGCCTGGCAGCGCACAGGCCCCGTTAATCGATACATCCACCGGCAACGCCGGATCGGCCCCGAGGTCCTGCCCCGGGATGCCGTGGACGACGTAAACGGTTGCCCCGGCCGTCGCGTACGACACGAGCCCGAGGGATACCAGCACCGCCAGCAACATGCGAGCGTTCTTGGGGTTTCTCATTGTTTGTCTCCTTGCCCTGAGTGAGCTTTTAAAGGCCCGAACTGTGGTTCCTGTCGCCGCCCCTCCGCTGGGCAGCAAAACATTCAAATCGTTCACCTAAAGCATAGCATACTATCGGCCGCATGCAAGGGGCTCTTTGGGATCCAGGAGGGTTTTCTTCTCAGGATAATCATAAGTCATTTTTTGGCAGTATTATATATAATCCCTAATAATGGCTGTCGTTCCCCCGCATCGACCGGACGGGAGGGAGCCCACTGGCGGTTTCATCCAAACCGTGCACCACGGTGCCAGACGTTGCCCCGCAGAGCCGGCACCAACGGGCTCGGCTGATGCGGTCGACACCCGGGGTCGGGTATCATGCAGGCGGCGTCGCCGCACGCGTGGTCCGGCGACCCGTTCACGTCAGGGAGGATGTTGCGATGACCCACCGCGGTTTGGTCCGTCAGATTGGCCGTGAATGGCTGGTGGCCGTGCTGGCCTATGCCCTGCTCGTCGCGCCCTTCGGCTGCCAGTGGGAAGCCGAGTTGGGCAACCTGTTCCCCGACGTCACGGACGGCACCACCGCCGGCGACGACAAGCCCACCACCGGGCTCTTTCTGAACGAGGGCGTCACCGACGGCCTGGTCGCCGGGGCGCGGAACGCCCAGGGGGACGCGTTCTTCATCTACGGCACGCGCGACGATGACGGTGCGCTCGCCGAGGTCGATTCGATCGTCGTCCGGACCGCTGACGGCGACGAGTCGTTCATCACCTTCGCGTCGGGCCGGCCGATCCACCTGGAAGGGGCCGACGGCAGTTACGTGCACCTGAGCTACACCCTCGTCACCGACGACCGCGTCACCGCCGACGTGGTCGTTTATGACGCAACGCGGGACACGACGGAAGAAACCACCGTGGACATCGATCTGGCGCAGATTCGCGCCGATCTGCTGGCGGCGGCCAACGAAGCAGCCACGACGCTGGCCAACCTCACCGGACAGACCGTCGAGGTGCCTGTCGCCCCGGGCAGCGACACCGCCAAGGGGCGCGACCGTGCGGGATTACTGTCGAGTCTGGTGTTCGTGCCGCTGGTGCTGGTGGGTCAGTTCACGATGGCGCTCATGTCCAAGGTGATGGTGTCGGTGTTCGCCGCGGTAACGGCGGCGATGCAGGCAGCGGTGATCGCGGCGTTCGCGCCGCTATTCCTGTTCACGGGGATGTTGGGCGAGGTCAGCGTACGCGTCGAGTCACTCCCGCTGCTCGACATCTTCATCGAGCTCCCCGACCCACCGACCATATCCATCGAATTCGATTAGCGCGACGACGGTAGGACGTGCGGCGAGTGGAACCCGCCCTACACGGCCTACGCCGGGACGGCGCTGACGCCGCGCGGGTCGCTGATCACGCCATGCAGGGCCGATCCCGCGACGGTGGCGGGACTCGCCAGGTAGATCTCCGCCTCGTTGCAGCCCATGCGTCCCTTGAAGTTGCGGTTTGACGTCGAAATGCAGACCTCGCCCGGCGCGAGTACGCCTTGGTGCGCACCCAGACACGGCCCGCATCCCGGCGGCAGCACGACCGCCCCCGCCTCGGTCAGCGTGGTCAGCGTGCCGTCGGCCGCCGCCGCGCTGTACACGCTGCGCGACGCCGGCAGGATCAGCAGCCGCACACCGCGGGCGACCTGCTTGCCTTGCAGGATCGCCGCCGCCTCGTGCAGGTCGACGAGCCGGCCGTTGGTGCAGGTGCCGATCAGGCACTGGTTCACCGGGCGCCCAGCGACCTCGAGCACCGGCCGCACGTTGTCGACCGTGTGTGGACACGCGACCACGGGCTCCAGCGTGGACAGGTCATATTCCAGCCCGCGCTCGTAGGTCGCGTCGTCATCGGCCCATACCGGCTCGTAGGCGTCGCGCGGCACGCCGACCGTGTCAAGATACGCCTCGGTCTTGTCGTCGACGGGAAAGGCGGCGATTTTGGCGCCCATCTCGATGCCCATGTTGGCGATGGTGAAGCGCTGCTCGATGCTGAGGTTGGCGATGTCGCCGTGGAATTCGACCGCCCGGTACGTGGCCCCATCCGCGCCGATGTCGCCAATAATGCGCAGAATCAGGTCCTTCGCGCCCACACCCTCCGCAAAGTACCCGCGCAGCGTCACCTTGATCGTCGGCGGCACCTTGAGCCACGTTTCGCCGGTGAGCAGCAGGCACGCGGCTTCGGTGCGGTCGATGCCGGTCGAGAAGACGTTCACTGCGCCGTATGAGCAGGTGTGCGAGTCGCTGCCGACGATGATCGTGCCGGGTCGGGCGTGGCCCTTCTCGACGACGACCTGGTGGCAGATGCCCTCGCCGACGTCGTAGAAGTGCCGCACGTCGTGTTTGGCGACGAATTCGCGGATCTTCGCGTGGCCGCTGGCGGTCTTCTCGCTGGCGGCGGGCGCGACGTGGTCGAGCACGATCAGCGGCAGGTCAGGCCGCACGATGCCGTGCCGGGCCAGGTCGGCGTCGATCTTACCGATGATGGCGGCGGTGTTGTCGTGGGTGAGCAGGTGGGCGGGCTGCACGGTCACGATCTGGTTGACGTCGACGTGGTCCACGCCGGCGTGACGGGCGAGCACTTTTTGGGCGAATGTGTGGGGCATGGTTGAAGTCGTCAGCTGTTGGTTGTCAGTTCTCGGTAGCTTTCAGCTGTCAGTCAGACAATGCAAAACGCGAGATTCAAAACGCAAACGCCGGCATATGCACGTCGACGCGCCACGGCAGAACCGTTCCGTGCCGTGTCCGGCGGGTGCAACCCGCCCTACACAGCTGCTGCGTCGCTCACTTCCTCATTGCCGCACAGCGGCCAGCAATCCGCCGCGCTGGTAGATCGCCATCTGCGCGTCAGGCATTGGCGTGCCGCGGATCACCTCGCCGTTTTCCCGCTTGATCGTGCCGGCGGCAAAGTCGACCTCGACCTGCTCACCGTCACTGAGTTGCTTCGCGGCCTCCGGCACCGGCAGGATCGCCAGCCCCGCGTTGATCGCGTTCCGCTCGTAGATCGCACCAAACGATGCCGCCACGACCGCGGCCACCCCCAGCGTCTTGAAGCAATCCACCGCCTGCTGTCGCGAGCTGCCGCAGCCGAAGTTCTTGCCCGTGATGATGAGATCGCCTGGCTGACACCGCTTGGCGAAATCCTCCCAGCCTTCGAGATTGTCCAGCGCGTATTGGCCCATTTCGGCCGGGTCGGTCACGGCCAGGTAGCGGTTGTGGTAGATCATGTCGGTGTCGATGTTGTCCCGATCGATTACCCACGCCCGCCCGCGCACCACGGTCGGCCGGTCGGTTGGCGCATCGGACTGCACGGGGGCGTCGGTGGTTGTTGGTGGCTCGGCTGCGGGTGTCGGCGCCGACGCCGCTTGTGGTCGGACCGCCGGAATCGCATCCACCGTAGCGATCACGCCCGCGATGGCCGTTGCGGCGGCGGTCTCGGGCGATGCGAGGTAGACGCTGCCCTTGCCCTGCTTGCCGGGGAAATTGCGGTTGCCGGTGCTGACTGTGACTTCGCCGGGGCCGTTCTGACCGATCTGGCCCGCGGCGCACCCGCCACAACCGGCATTGCCGACGAGTGCTCCGGCGTCCTTGAACGCCTTCAGTGCGCCTTCCTCCAGCAGACGCCGCCAGACGGTGTCCGTCGCCGGCACGATCTTCAGCACGACCCCTGGTGCAACCCGGTTGCCATCCAGCACCCGCGCCGCCGCCAGCAAGTCCTCGTAACGCCCGTTCGTGCACGACCCGATGAAGACCGAATCCACTGCGGTCCCCGCCAACTCGCTCACCGGCACCACGTCGTCCGGGTGCCCGGGTTGGGCGAGCAACGGCGTCAGCCCGTCAATGTTGATCACCTCTTCGCGGGCGTATGCTGCGTCATTGTCGGCATACACCGGCGTGAGGTCGCGCCCGGTCGCCTGGCGGCAGAAGTTGATCACGTCGTCGTTCGGCGGAAACAGGAGAATGATCCCGCCGGCCTCGGTACACATTGACGCGATCGTCACGCGCCCCGCGAGATCGAGCTGCTCGACATACGGCCCGTACACCTCCGCCGCGAAGCCCAGCAACCCGTTCGCCCCGAAGTGCTTGATCAGCGCGAGGGTGACGTCCTTGGCGGTGGCGGTGGGGTGCGGCGTGCCGTCGAGGCGCACGCGCACCGTTGGGGGCACCTTGAACCACACCTTGCCGTGGGCGAACGCGTGGGCGATGTCCTGGTCGCCCATGCCCTGCCCGAAGGCCCCGATCGCGCCGAGGATGTTCGCGTGCGAATCGGTCGAGACGAAGGTCTCGCCCGGGCCGACCAGGCCGGCGTCGATCGCAATGTGGGTACCGATGCCGCTGTCGATATCGAACACGCGGATGCCGCGCTCGCGGGCAAACTGGCGGCAGGCGTGTTGGTTGGCGGCGTATTTCTGGTCCGACCCGCCGGGGTTGCAGTCGAAGGTGAAATACGTCCGACCCGGGTCGGCAACGGGCAGGCGGTTGTCGACGATGTTCTTCACGACGTTGGCGCCGCCGAAATCGCGGGCAACACGCGCGTCGATGCGGATGTCGACGATGTCGCCGGGGTGGACGTCGCGATCGGCGTGAGCGGCCAGGATTTTCTCGATGATGGTGGGCATGGGGAGAAGTCGCCAGTTGTCAGTTTTCAGTCGTCAGTGGAGAGAGCTGTCAGCGATCAACTCTCAGCCGTCAGCCAGACAAGCACCATCCGGGCTCCGCACCGGACGAAATGGTAGCGGCCGACGGCTTGTCGGCCGAATGTAACTGACCCCACTCCCTCCCGGGGAGGGGTTGGGGGAGGAATCTGCGTCGCCGCGTCGGCTCCAGCCTATCACGCGGCGGGACAAAAGGGTAGGGCCCGCTCGGGCTGGCGAGTTCCTGACGGCGGTGCCCCGATCATTCCTTCTCAAGCAGGGCGAACTTGACGCGGACGCGGGCGCTAACGCGGATCTGTGACGGGGCCATCCAGTGCAGGTTGTCTTCGAATAGTGAGGGTTGCTCAGTGGCGCCGCTGCCAAAAGTGTACTGCGCGCAGCCGAAAACAGACTGCCCGGAATCCTGATTTTCGTCCGACGCCACGATTTCCAGCGGCTCGCCGATTCTCTGTCCGAGCTCCGCCGCCATCTGCACCGCCCGCCGATGCGCGTCCTGCAGGGCCTTGGCCCGGGCCTGGGGCCAGAGCTCACGCGCGCGGCTGGAGACGAAATCAGTGGAGATGTCCTCAATGCCCGCCTTGAGCAGCGCGATGGTGAGCTTCTCGGCCTGCTCAACGTCACCCAGGTGCAGGTGGACGTCCTGCGAGACGCTGAACCCCAGGAATTCTCTCTCATCATCGTCCCAATCGTATGCCGGGTAGACGGAGAAACGCGTCATGCGGGAGTTCTGCTTCTTCAACGGGAAGTCGTCAATGACCTCCAGTACGCGCGCCGATCTTTCTGAGGCCGCGCGCCGCGCTTGCTGCACATCCTTGTCGATGGCCGAGACCTCGAGATCGACGGTAAACCCGTCCGGCTCGACCCACTCCACCCCATTGCCGTGAACCTCGATGGTGCGGACGCGGCTTTCCGGCGGCGCGCACCCAATGACACTGGCGGCGCAGAGACCGATCCCAACGACGATCAACGTTCGTTTCATCATGACCTCCCGTGGTGGTGACACAGCCGTGCGCGGCGAGCTCCCCGGTGCGCCGGCGAATAATGACCAGCCCCGCACGAGGGCAGCCTATCACGTCGCTGCAAAGAAGGGTAGAGCGGGCTCGGGCTGGACCGGTCGCGGCCGTCGGCCCATCGGCCGTGGTCCCCCGGCTGGCGCCAGGGGCTCCGACTCGTACGTGCGCGCCCGCATCCGCGCCGTTGCAAGAGACTGGAGGCGCATGCCACACGAGCGCCCGCGCCCGGCGGCCAGGCGGTCAGAACGCGGCGGCGCCGCTCAATACTCGAACAACGCGGAGACGCTCGTCTGCTCGTGGATGCTGAGGATGGCCTGGGCGAACAGCGGGGCAGCCGAGACGACGGTCACCAGCGCCGGCAGGGCCTCGGCGCGCCGCTCGAGCGTGTCGGTGATCACAAGTTCCTTGATCGGGCTGGCCATGAGTTTCGCACCGCTGCCGGGGCTCAACACCCCGTGGGACACCGCCGCGTAGACCTCCGCCGCCCCTTCGTCGCGCAGCCGCTGGGCGGTGGCGATCAGCGTCCCGCCGCTGATGGTGAAATCGTCAACGATCAGGCAGTTGCGGTCACGCACGTCGCCGATGATCTCGTGCACGACGGCGTTCTCGTCCTGGTTGGGACGGGTCTTTTCGGCGATGACCGTGCGGGCGCCCAGGACGCGGGCGTAGGCGTTGGCCATCTGCACCGCCCCCAGGTCGGGCGCGACAATCGCCCAGTCCTCGGTCACGCGGTCCTTGAAATGGTCGGCGATTACAGGCAGCGCATAGAGGTGATCGACGGGCACGCGGAAGAAGCCCTGGATCTGCGGCGCGTGGAGGTCCATCGTCACGATCCGGTCCACGCCGACCGCCTCCAGGCAGTCCGCCACGACCCGCGCCCGCAGCGACACCCGCGGCTGGTCCTTCTTGTCCCCCTTGCCGTAGCTGAAGTATGGAATGACCGCGGTGACGCTCGCCGCCGACGCCCGCTTGAACGCGTCAATATAGAACAGCAACTCGACCAGCGAGTCGTTCACGGGCTGGCTGAAGGACTGCACCATGAAGACGTCCTTGCCGCGGACATTACCGAGTACGCGCACGAACGTATTGCCGTCCGAGAACTGCTTGGCCAGGCACTCGCCGGGCGTGACGTCCAGGTGCCGGGCGATGGCGGCGGTGAACGCCGGGCTCGCCGAGCCGGCGAAGATGAGCAACTTATCGCGTGTGGCCATGGCCCGTGCTCCTGTTCGACCCGCGGCATCGGCCGCGACCCATAATCATGCGGCGTGCGGACCGGGCGTCAAGCTGCGTCGCCGCTGGAGCGCCGCAAACCGGGATTCTATTTGGCTCGCGGAAAACCGCGGAGCATAATGCCTATCATCGGCCGGCGGGGAAGGTGCTACCAGGTACGACAAGGCGAGGTAGGTGCGATGCAAGGCGGCGAAGCGAAGACGGGACGACGTGGCGGGGCCGGCTGGGGCCGCGCCCGGCCGGGCGGCATGGGCGCCTGGCACAGCGAGCCGCACGCGCACCTCGAGCAGACGTACGACCTGAACGTTGTTCGGACCGAGCGGCTGGTCTATCCGCGTGACATCAAGCGCGACCTGCCCATCGGCCCGGTGTCGAACAAGACGGTGGTCGAGAGCCGGGCCGCGATTCGCCGAATTCTGGCGGGCGAGGATCCGCGTTTGCTGATTCTCTGTGGACCGTGCTCGATTCACGACGAGGCGGCGGCGCTGGAGTATGCCGAGCGGCTGAATACGCTGCGGGCGTCTTTGGCCGATCGATTGTGCATCGTGATGCGGGTGTACTTCGAGAAGCCGCGGACGACCATCGGCTGGAAGGGCCTGATCAACGACCCGCACCTCAACGGCACGTTCGACATTGATACCGGCATCCGCACGGCGCGGCGGATTCTGCTGCGCACCACCGAAATGGGGCTGCCCACCGGCACCGAGATGCTCGACCCCATCACGCCGCAATACATCGCCGACCTGGTGAGCTGGGCGGCGATCGGGGCCCGCACGACCGAGTCGCAGACGCACCGCCAGATGGCCAGCGGCCTCTCCATGCCGGTTGGCTTCAAGAACGGCACCGATGGCAACATGCAGACCGCGCTCGACGCGCTCGGCTCGACCCGCCACCCGCACGCTTTCCTGGGAATCGACGAGTACGGTCTCACCGCTGTCATCCATACCCGCGGCAATCCGTGGGGCCACCTGATCCTGCGCGGCGGTCGCAGCGGGCCGAACTATGCACCCGAGATGATCGAGCAGGCCGTCCGCGCGCTCGAGTTGCACAACCTGCCCACGGGCCTGATGGTCGATTGCAGCCACGCCAACGCCGAGAAGAAGTACCAGAACCAGCCCAAGGTCTGGGACAACGTCGTCGCGCAGCGTGTCGCGGGCAATGTGAACCTGATTGGCATGATGCTGGAGAGCAATCTGTTCGAAGGCAGCCAGAAGCTCGGCGACGACCCGCGGGCGCTGCGTTACGGCGTGTCGATCACGGACCAGTGCGTCGGCTGGGAACAGACCGAAAACCTGCTCAACGCGGCTTATGAGCAGATGGGGCGGATTCTGAACTGACTGAACAGCCCGCAAGCCGCCGGTCGCTGCCGTGAAGCATACAGGGGTAGACCCGGCCCGGACTTGCAGGGCGTAGCGACCGACGGCTCTTCGGCCATTGTCCCCGGGCCCGGCCAACGCGCAATACGCGTGCATAGCCCGCCGATTGCCACTACGCTGCGCTCCTCAACGTCAATCGCTTCGCGAGTGCCGAAAGGAGCTGCCAGATGGTAACGAGAAAACTGGGCGCCAATGGCCCGGAGGTGTCCGCGATCGGGCTGGGGTGCATGGGGATGTCCGAGTTCTACGGACCTCGGGACGAGCAGGCGTCGATCGAGACGATCCACCGTGCGATCGAGCTGGGGATCACCTTCCTCGACACGGCCGACATCTACGGTCCGCACACCAACGAGGAGCTTGTCGGGCGCGCCATCGCCGACCGGCGTGATCAGGTCTTTCTCGCGACCAAGTTCGGCATTGTGCGCGATCCGGACAATCCGCAGGCCCGTGGGGTGTGTGGCCGGCCGGACTACGTGCGGCAATGCTGCGACGCCAGCCTGCGACGACTGAACGTCGACCACATCGATCTTTACTATCAGCACCGCGTCGACCCTGATACGCCGATCGAAGAGACGGTGGGAGCGCTGGCGGCGCTGGTGCAGCAGGGCAAGGTCCGCTACGTGGGGTTGTCAGAGGCCGGGCCGGATACGCTGCGCCGGGCGTGCACCGTGCACCCGGTTGCCGCGCTGCAGACGGAATACTCGCTCTGGAGCCGCGATCCGGAGGGTGAGATCCTGGCGGCTTGTCGCGCATTGGGCATCGGTTTCGTCGCC
Organism: uncultured Planctomycetales bacterium; assembly: GCA_964448675.1. Classification (GTDB taxonomy): domain Bacteria; phylum Planctomycetota; class Phycisphaerae; order UBA1845; family Fen-1342; genus CAYUZU01. Next base: position 29,770 of record CAYUZU010000004.1, on the reverse strand, counting down.
TACAGCCCGCTCGGCCGCGGTTTCCTGACCGGCCAGATCACGAAGCCCGAGGATCTTGCGCCGGACGACTGGCGGCGGCACAACCCGCGCTTCAAGGGCGACAACTTCCAGAAAAATCTCGACGTCGTTCGAAAAATCGAGGAAATCGCCTCGGAGAAGGGGTGCAGTGCGGCGCAGCTCGCGCTGGCCTGGGTGCTGTCGCGCGGCGAGGACGTCGTGCCGATTCCCGGGACCAAGCGCCGCGCGTACCTCGAGCAGAACGCCGCCGCCGTCGACATCCGGCTCAGCCCCGGGGAGTTGCAGCGGATCGAGGCGGTCGCGCCGCAGGGCATCGCCGCCGGCACGCGCTATCCTGCGGAGATGATGGACTTGCTCGGCGCGTAGCGGCGTCCTACAAATGGTGCAGCGGCGTGGTGCCAGAGGTGGCACCGCGCCGGGGTTTCCTGACAGAGGTGGATGGCCACGTGATCATGCGAACGGTGCATTGGACGATGCTGGCGGTCGTGCTGCTGATGGGTGCACGGTCTGCGGCGGCGGACGTCGCGACGCAACTGGCGTTCATCGAGAAGCAGATCATCGAGGCGGAAGCGCCGGCCGAGGTGCAGCGCCTCGCCCGCAAGTACCTCGACACGGCCTGCGGCGCCGAGTTCACGGTCGCGGTCTCGCGCGGCGACGAGCGGCGCATTCAGCAGCACGTCGCTGCGGCCGCAAAGAAGGACGTCACGCTCGAGCCGCTGGTCGGCCGCCACAACATCTTCCTGTGTGAGCCGGAAGTGGCCGAGGCGCTGCGCGCGGCCAACAGTGTGCCGCTGGCCGACCTGACCTACGTGCTGATCCAGCGGCTGTTCGGCTACGACCCGATGCTGCGGCGCGGCTACCGCATGCTGCACCGCTTCGATCCGGCGCAGCCCCGCGAGCACGCGCGGCAGTGGTACGGCGAGTTGGCCGGCGTCTATCCGGCGAGCGCGTGGCGAACCTGGGCCACGCAACCCGACGCGCTGGTGGCGGCGCTGGCCCCGGAAATCACACACGCCTTTGTCGGCAACATGGCCGGTCGCAGCACGTTCTGGGCACTGCCCGCCGGCGATCGCGGCTGGCCGCATTGGGGGACGCTCTATGCGCTGGACCACCTCGCGGTGCTGGATGAGCGGTTCGCGCGGCGACACCGCGCCATGCGAGAAGCGGTCGACACCGCGATCGAATCCCACATGAAGTCCGCGGCCGCCCTGTGGTCGATCGACGACGCCGCGACGTCCGCCGGGCTGATCATGCGGCTCATAGCAGCGGCGGCGCGTGACGGCGACGGCCGCGATCCTTACGGGCCGGCGCGCCGGGCGCTTACGCGGGTGGGCCTGCAGGAAGACCGCATGCTCGAGGAGCACCGGCCGCTGGAGGTACTGCGATTCGTGACGGCGCTGGCGGACAAGGCACCGGACAAGCTGTACGCGGTGGCGGCGCAGGCCGGCTGTCGGATCACGGCCGATGACGCCCGGACCTATCGCGCGTGGCTGGGTGAGGTCGTGCCGGTGATCACCGCCGTCGTGCCGCGCGGCACCGATCCCGAGGTGCAGCGCAAGACCGAGGCGGCGCTTGCGCGCATCGCGGCCATGCCCGACAAGACCCCCATGCAACGCGACCTGCGCGAGCAGGCGTTGCTGGCGCTGTGCCGCCAGGTGTCGTTGACCGGGCGGTTCTACCTGATGCCACGCATCGAACGCGAGCGGGCGTTCATGCCCGACTGGGTCTACGCCGGGCCGTTCCAGACCGGCGACCCGAACGAAGCGCTCGACAAGGCGCAGCTGCACGAAACGGCCACGACCCGCGCAGCCATGATCGCGGGCGTGGCGGAGGTCGACGGCTGGAAGGAGCACGACTTCCCCTGGCACCAGTCGACGGTCAAGATGGAGGGGGCGCTGGGGCGCTATCACGAGGTCGCGGGCTATGCCTGCGCCACCATCGAGGTCTCCACGCCTACCCGCATGGCCGCGTTCATCAAGGCGGACGATTTCGTCAAGATCTGGCTCAACGGCGAGTTGCTGGGCGACGTGATCCGACGTGACCCGCGGCGCACCGACGAGCAAGCCTATCGGCCGCTCGCGCTGAAGGCGGGCAAGAACACCATCCTGGTCAAGGTCGTGAACGCCGACGGGACGTGGGGGTTCTACTTCCGGCTCGCGCCGGGCTGCGCGCCTGATTGACGGCGGCGGCGCGGGCGCGCGGGCGGCTACTGTCCCTGCAAACCGGCGGTACCGGCGGTCGACTGCCCGGCTGTGAGGTTCTGGTCGATGCCCTGCACGTGGTCGAGCAGCCAGTCCGTGAGCATGTCCATCACTTCGTGCGTCACGGCGGCCTCGCCGCGGGCGAGCTGTCCCTGGAATTCCTGCACGCGGGCCGCGAAGCGCGCGTGTTCGGCCTTGTGCTCGTCGCGTGTGGGGCAACTGGTCTGGTCCATGAAGCGCTCTTCGTCCGCGAAATGCGTCTGCGCATAGCGAACCAGACCATTGAGCAGGTCCGCCAGCACGTCCTCGGCCCGCCCGGCGCTGATCGCGTCGTGCAGGTCATTGAACAGGCTGAACAGCGTCTGGTGTTGCGCATCGAAGTGCGGCACGCCGGTGTTGTAGCGGCTGTCCCATTGAAGCAGCGCCATTTCGAGCACTCCGGCTGGAGGCAGGACGCCGATGCACGCGCACGAATCTCGTCCCCAATGATGAATCGGCCAACGTGCGGTCACAGGCGAGTAAGCGGGCAAGGTCCGCAAAAACAGCGGCCGGGCGCACCACGATGACCGCTGGCCCGTCAGGCGCCCCGACTGGCCCGCTTGCGCTCCACCTCGCTGAGGTAACGCTTGCGCAGGCGGATCGCGTCCGGGGTCACCTCCACCAGCTCGTCGGCCTCGATGAACTCCAGCGCCATTTCCAGCGTCATCGCCCGTGGCGGCTTGAGCACGACGGTCTTGTCAGCCGACGCGGCCCGGATGTTGGTGAGCTTCTTGCCCTTGCAGACGTTGACCGGGATGTCCTTGTCACGGCAGTGCTCGCCGACGATCTGCCCCTCGTAGACCTGCTCGGTCGGACCGACGAAGAAATCGCCGCGGTCCTTGAGCTGATCCAGGGCATAGGCGGTCACCTGCCCCGGCTCGCTCGCGACCATGACACCGTTGGCGCGTCCGGGAATCGACCCGCGCAGGAACTCGTACTCGTAGAAGCGGTGGTGCATGATGATCGTGCCGTTGGTCGCGTTCAGCAGCCGCGTGCGGAGGCCGATCAGCCCGCGCGAAGGCACCATGAACTCGAGGTAGCTGCGCTCGCCGCGCGATTCCATTTTGCGACATACGCCGCGCCGGTTGCCCATGTGCTCCATGACCGGGCCAACGTGTTCGGTCGGGACGTCGACGGCGCAGAGCTCGATCGGCTCGGTCTTCTTGCCGTCCAGCTCGTGGAAGATGACCTTGGGCTTGCCGGCCGCCAGCTCGTAGCCCTCGCGCCGCATCGTCTCGATCAGCACCGACAGGTGCAGCAGCCCGCGGCCGGCGACGTGAAACTCTTCCGGCGAGTGCCCGGGCTCGACGCGCAGGGCGACGTTGTGCTGCTTTTCCTTCAGCAGCCGATCCCAGATGTGGCGGCTGGTGAGGAACCGCCCGCTGCGGCCGGCAAAGGGTGAATCGTTGACGCGGAAGGTCATGTGCAGCGTCGGCTCGTCGATCGGCAGGATGGCCAGCGGCTGCGGGTCGTCCAGGTCCGCCAGCGTATTGCCGATGTCGATCGTCTCCAGCCCGACGACCGCACAGATGTCACCGGCCGTGACGGCTTCGACTCGCTGCCGGCCGAGGCCGTCGAAGACGTGCAGTTCGCCGATGCGTTCGTCCTTGCGCGTACCATCGCGATGCAGCACGGCGATCGTGCGGCCGGCGCGGATCGTGCCGGCGAAGACCCGCCCGATGCCGATGCGGCCGACGTAGTCGCTGTAGTCCAACGCGGTGATCAGGACCTGGAGCCGGGCCTCCGGGTCGCCCACGGGCGCGGGCACATGGTTGACGATCGCCTCGAACACCGGCTGCACGTCGCCGGTGCGCGCATCGGGGTCCAGTGTGGCGTAGCCTTCGATCGCGGAGGCGTAGACGGTGGGGAAATCGAGCTGGTGCTCGTCGACACCCAGGTCGATGAACAGGTCGAGCACTTCGTCGTGGACGTCGCGCGGGCGGGCGCCGGGGCGGTCGATCTTGTTGATCACCACGATCGGCCGCAGGCCGTACTCCAGGGCCTTCTTGAGCACGAAGGTGGTCTGGGGCATGGGGCCTTCGAAGGCGTCGACCAGCAGCAGGCAGCCGTCGGCCATCTTGAGCACGCGTTCGACCTCGCCGCCGAAGTCGGCGTGGCCGGGGGTGTCGATGAGGTTGATCTTGATGCCCTGGTAGTTGATGGCGATGTTCTTGGCGAGGATGGTGATGCCGCGCTCGCGTTCCTGGTCGTTGGAATCAAGGATGCGCTCGCCCTTGAGCTGGCCTTCGCGAAACTGGCCGCTCTGGCGCAGCAGCTGGTCGACCAGGGTGGTCTTGCCGTGGTCGACGTGGGCGATGATGGCGACGTTGCGGATACTCCGCTGGATCTCTTCGGTCATGCTCGGGCGGCACCTCTGGGCTGCTCGTCTGGACGGACCCCAAACGGGATATCATGCCGCGCGGGCGGGGTCTTGGCCAGCCGTAGGCCGGGGTTCACCCGCCGAACACGCGGGCAGGTCGTGGGGTGGTGCTGGCACAGCTGGCTGGTCTTCTTCCGCGCGGTGCCGGTTACCCGTGCCAGCCCACCAACGGCGCAGGGTGGGTCTGGCCCGCCGAAGACGGGTAGGGCGGGCGGCCGTCACGGCTTCGTGGCGAAGATCATCAACTCGTATTCGTCCAGTTTGGGCGGGCGGAGGGCCCAGTCGCCGGCCGTGCCGCCGTAGATGCCGTCCACGGCGAAGCCCGCGGCGATCAGCATGCGGTGGATCTCGGGGGCGGTGTAGCCGCGCTCGCGCAACCGGGCCGCGGCGCCGCTGTCGGGCAACAGGCTGGCCACGTCGCTCGCCTCGGTGAGCGTGACGATGTCGAAGTGGCCGGCCGCGACACTCTCGTCGCTGGCATTGCGAATCATGCGGCAGGCGTTGAGGACGTTGAGCATGAATCGGCCACCCGGGCGCAGCGCGGCGTGGATGTTCCGCAGGATGGTCATGTCGTGCTCCAGCGCGTCGTCGGCCGCACCCAGCAGGCACATGGCCCCTTCACACAGGCAGATGGCGGCGTCGAACTCGTCATGGCGCGACAGGGCTGTGGCGTCGGACTGCACCCACGCGACCGACACGCCGGCGTCGCCGGCGCGCTGGGCGGCCAGGCGCAGCATCTCGGGCGAGACATCGAGGCCGGTGACGTTGAGGCCCCGCGCGGCCAGGCCGACGCTGTGGCGACCCGTGCCGCAACCGATGTCGAGAATGCGCGCGCCGTCGCGCAGCTGCAGGTGCTCGCAGATGAAGGGTACTTCGGCCGCGGTGTTCTTCGTGAAGACTTCCTGGTCATACTTCGACGCGTAGACGTCGAAGAACTGCTGCCATCGTTCCACATTCGGCTCCCGTGGGGGTGATCAACGCGGGTGCAGCAAGGCCAGCACCTCGCTGCGGGTCGCGGGGTTCTTGTGCATCACGCCGCGGAGGGCGGACGTCATCATCACGCTGCCGGGCTTCTTCACGCCACGGCAGGTCATGCAGGTGTGCACCGCCTCCATGATCACGGCCACGCCCCTGGCATGAACGCGCTGGGCCAGCAGGTCGGCCACCTGCGACGTCAGGCGCTCCTGCACCTGCGGCCGGCGGGCGAAGACGTCGACGATCCGGGCGAGCTTGGACAGGCCGAGCACCTGCCCGCCGGGGATGTAGGCAATGTGGGCCTTGCCCTCGAAGGGCATGAGGTGGTGCTCGCACATGCTGTTGAAGGCGATGTCGCGCAGCACGACCAGCTCGTGGTGGTCCTCGTCGAAGGTGGTGGTCAGGTGTTCGTCGGGCGACTCGCGCAGGCCGGCAAACAGCTCGGCGTACATGCGGGCGACGCGGCTGGGGGTCTTGCGCAGGCCCTCGCGGTCCGGGTCCTCGCCGATGGCGGCCAGGATCTCGCGGACGGCGTTTTCGATCCGCGGCAGGTCGAAGGCCGCCAGGGCCCGTTCGACGTGCGGCAGGTTGCTGTCATCCTCGGCGTTGATGCGGGGCTGCTCCGCGGCCATCGCTGCTGTTCCTCGTCTGAACTTCCTGTCAGCAGTATATCGCCGGCGTCAACATCTGCCGAGTCGACGGCACGGCTTGCCGCGGCCGCGGGATGCTCCTACGCTGTTGTGCGAGGAGGCCTGACAGACCGATATGCCGCCAAGACAGAAAAAGCCGACGCCCCGGACGGTACTGCCCGGGAAGCCGTATCCGCTCGGTGCGACCAGCGACGGACGGGGCACGAACTTCGCCCTGTTCTCGGAGAACGCCGAGAAGGTCGAGTTGTGCCTGTTCGACTCGGTCGAGGCGGAACACGAAGCCGAGCGCATCACCCTGCCCGAACACACGGACATGGTCTGGCACGGCTACCTGCCCGGGGTGCACCCGGGTCGGCTCTACGGCTATCGCGTGCATGGCCCGTATCGGCCGGAGGAGGGGCATCGCTTCAATCCGAACAAGATCGTGCTCGACCCGTACACCAAGGCGATCGGGCGGGACCTCCGCTGGGACGACCGCATGTTCGGCTACCGCATCGGCCACGAGGACGACGACCTGTCGTTCGACGACCGCGACAATGCCGCGTTCGCACCGCTGGCGGTGGTGATCGATCCGGCGTTCACGTGGGGAGACGATCGGCGGCCCGATATCCCGTGGAACGAGACGATCATCTACGAGATGCACGTCAAGGGCTTCACGAAGCTGCACCCCGACGTACCGCCGGAGATCCGCGGGACGTATGCCGGTCTGGCGTGCGAGCCGGCGATTCGCTACCTGAAAGACCTGGGAGTCAACGCGGTCGAGCTGATGCCGTCCCACCATCGGGTCAACCGGCGGCACCTGGTCGAGCGGGGCCAGGTCAACTACTGGGGCTACGACACGCTGGCGTACTTCGCGCCGGAGCTGAGCTATGCGTCGGCGCACTCCTCGCGCGACTCGGTGCGCGAGTTCAAGGCGATGGTCGCCGCGCTGCACGCCGCCGACATCGAGGTCATTCTGGACGTGGTGTACAACCATACCGGCGAGGGCGACCAGAACGGCCCGACGCTGTCGCTGCGCGGCATCGACAACGTGGCCTACTACCGGCTGCAGGATGATGATCGGCGGTATTACAAGGACTACACCGGGTGCGGCAACACGCTGAACATGATGCACCCGAAGGTGCTGCAGCTCATCATGGACAGCCTGCGCTACTGGGTGACGGAGATGCACGTCGACGGGTTCCGGTTCGACCTGGCGTCGGCCCTGGCGCGCGAGCTGCACGAAGTGGAGCGGCTGGGGGCGTTCTTCGACATTATTCACCAGGATCCGGTGCTGGCGCAGGTCAAGCTCATCGCCGAGCCGTGGGACCTGGGCGAGGGCGGCTACCAGGTGGGCAACTTCCCGGTCGGCTGGACGGAGTGGAACGCGCAGTATCGCGACACGGTGCGGAAGTTCTGGCGCGGCGACGGCGGCGTGCTGTCGGAGGTGGCCACGCGGCTGTGCGGCAGCAGCGACCTGTACGAGCGCAGCGGGCGGCGGCCGTATGCCAGCGTCAACTTCGTCACGGCGCACGACGGTTTCACGCTGCACGACCAGGTCAGCTACAACGACAAGCACAACCTCGCCAACGGCGAGGACAACCGCGACGGGCACAACGAGAACCTGTCGTGGAACCACGGGGTGGAGGGGGAAACGGACGATCCGGAGATCATCGCGCTGCGCGAGCAGCAGAAGCGCAACTTCCTCGCGTTCCTGATCGTGTCGCAGGGGGTGCCCATGCTGTCCCACGGCGACGAACTCGGGCGGACACAGCAGGGCAACAACAACGCTTACTGTCATGACAGCGAGCTGACCTGGATCCACTGGGACCTCGATGAGCGGCGCGAGGCGCTGCTGGCGTTCGCGCGCAAGCTCATCGCGTTCCGGCACGCGCACCCGAACCTGCGCCGCCGCAAGTTCTTCCAGGACCGTACGATTCGCATGGCCGACACGCGCGAGATCCAGTGGCTGCAACCCGACGGCAGCGAGATGACCGACGAGCAGTGGCAGACGGGGTGGGTGCGGGCGTTCGCGATGCGGCTGGCGGGGCAGCACCTGGACTGGGTCGACGAGTCGGGCGAGCCGATCTCCGACGACACGCTGCTGTTGTTCTTCAACGCGCATCACGACTGGGTCGAGTTCACGCTGCCGGCCAATGGCGGTGACCTGACCTGGGAACTGGCGTTCGACACCGCCCGCCCCGACGCCGAAGACGAGCAGCACCCGGGCGGCCAGCGCTACGGCCTCGAGGCACGATCGATGGTGGTGTTTCTGGAACGGGCCCCGGAGAAACCGCGCAAGCAGAAGACCGGCAAGGCGACGAAGAAGAAGGGGGCGAAGTCGGGAAAGAGTGAGTAGCGCAGGGGTTGAGGGGGGCGACGGACGGACGGAGAGTGACGCCGTGCCGGGCGGGTCTCGCCCACCGAATGCCACGCCTGTCGAGCTGCTCGAGCATCTTCGTCCACTCTGCTCTGTGCGTCTCACACGATGCAGCGAATCGAGCGGGTTACCTTTCAAGGAGGCACGCCATGACGGGGTACGCACGATGCACGTTTTCTCTCGCCTTGCTGGGGCTGTGTGCCTGCCACGGGCCGCTGAGCACGCCGATGGTCCAGCGACTCGATGACGAGCAGCAGGCACGCGTCGACGATGCCTGGCACAACCTGCTGTGGGACGTGCAACAGCACGACCGGGCCCTGCTGCTGGATGTGCTCATGTTCCGGCAGTTCTACCAGCGCGGCGTCGACACCCTCGAAATGACGTCGACAAAACGCGTCGGCGACCGTTTGGTGGTGTTGCGCGTGGTGTACGACCACGCGGTGCCGGAAGACGACGCGTTCACCGTGACGGTCTACGACGCCCACGACGAGGTTCTGCGGGACGAGCATTACACGCGCGAAGATGTCGACGAGGCGATCGAGTTCCGCACCGTCTGCGCCTCTGCGCAAACGACGATTCGGGAGCTCGAGCAACGCGACCCGGCGACGCTGGGCACCGAGGAGCGAGAGCGGCTCGCCGATGCGTACGCAATCATGCCCGAGTGCGAGGCGTGGGACATCGCCTACCGCCTGGCCACGGCGCCGCCGGGCACCAGGGCGCTGGAGCTCGAACTGCGGCCGAATCCGATCGATCCGCTTGACGCGGGCTGGCTGCCGGCCCCGCCGCCAGCGTCGCCGGACGAGTGACGACGAGACGTAGCGCGTTGGCGGGCGGCATTCATGGTGCAACCGCCACTCAAAGTACCACGACGAAGATCCCGATCGCGAGCCAACCGGCACCGATGATCGCCAGGCTCCAGTGCATGTCGTCGCCGAGGATGAGTTGGCGGCCCAGGATCACCGCCGACACCGCCACGGCCGGACTGAGCAGGCACACCGCCAGGTGCCAGAAGTGCAACGAGCCGGCCACGGTCAGCGACGTCCCCGCCACCAGCATGGTCACGCCGGCGTAGCGCATGATACGCTCGACGCGGGCCTGGCGGGCGAGGTCGGTCTGCACCTCCGCCGCCGTCATTGGCGGCACGGCGGCACTGAAGTGGGCCCCACACTCCGGGCAACGCGCCCCCATCATCTTGTACAGGATGTAGCCACACTGCTCACAGCGCGGCAACTGGTCCATGTCGACGTCCGCGGCCGATTCCTTGCGGTCGGCCGCCGACTCGGCACTCGCTCCCTCGTAGGGTTCGAGCGGAATGAAGTCTTCGTCGTTTACGCCGGACATGGCAGAAGAGTCATCAGTTGTCAGTTATGAGCGTGGTTCGAGGACACTCGTGAGGACGGCGCGCATCTGGTCGATGAAGCGCGGCCGGCTGAACTGCTGCGTGTGCTGGTGCATCAGGCTCGGATCGAACCCCAGCTCTTCCCGCCGCCGAATCGCCGCCGCCAGCGCGTCGGCCGTCTGCGCTTCGCACCACACGCCGGTCTGGCCGTCCAGCACGGTCTCGGTCGCCCCCCCCACCGCGTACGCGATGACCGGGCAGCCGTACGCCATCGCCTCGACCGGGACGATGCCGAAGTCCTCCTCGCCGGGGAACAGCAAACCGCGCGCCCGCGCGTAGTGCAGCTGGATCGCCTCCGTCGGCTGCCAGCCGAGCACCTGCACGTGGTTGTCGCGCACCGCGTCAATCTGCCGCACCTGCGGCCCCTCGCCAATCACCACCAGCCGCCGCCCCACCCGCCGGCACGCTTCCACCGCGAGATCCAGCCGCTTGTAGGGCGTGTGAAACCCCACGCACAGGTAATAATCCGCGCGCGGGCCGATCGTCGGCGTCGGCGGCAAGTCCACCGGCGGGTGCACGACCACCGACTCGGCCCCGTAGTGCCGCCAGATGCGCTCGGCCACGTGGTGCGAATTGGCGACGAACAGGTCGACCCGCCGCGCCGCCCGCCGATCCGCCACGCGCACCGACTGGCACAGCGGCCCCCACAGCGTCTGCAACAGCCGCGGCAGCGTGCGCCGATACTCTGTGGCCAGGTCCCACACGTAGCGCATCGGCGAGTGGCAGTAGCACACGACCTTGCTGCGCGGGTGCGGCCGCATCGCCTTGGCGATCGCCGCATCCGAGCAGACAACCAGGTCCACGGGCGGCAGCTTCACCGCGGCGGCCGCCAGCGGCAACAGCGGCAGCAGCTTGGGGTAATGCCGCGTCGCGCCGGGGATGTACTGCAGCGGCGACGTGCGAATGTCGCGATCGGCCAGCGGCCAGTCGTCCATCCCGGCCGGATCGTGTACGAGCGTATGGACCGCGGCACGCGGCAGCAGCTCGCCGATGGCCTCCAGCACCTTCTCGCCGCCGCGGCGGCGCACCAGCCAGTGATGCGTCAGCACGGCCGAACAGCTCAGCTCGGCATGGCGATCGCTCTCGGGAAGGAAGACCACGCGTGTCGCTCTCGCTTGAGGTACGGATTGCGGTTCAGCCGGCGCCATCCTAGCGACCCGCGCCGCCCTTCGCGAGCAGAACGCCTGCCGGCCCATTGGCCGCGTCCCGCCCCCCGGCCTACACTGTGTCAGCGGGGTCCAACCGGAGTCCTTTCATGAGCCCGGTCCGACAGGCATGGCTGCTGAGCATGGGGGCGGCGCTCGCAGTGTGTGCCGGCTGCGACGATGGTGGGCCGGGTTCGAACGGCACGCCGGCAACCACGAAGGAGCCGGTGCTGAAGCTTCTCGCGCCACAGTCACCGGCATGGACGCGCGCGCAGGCGGTGGCACACCTCGACGATCCGAACATGGCCGTCAGCGCTGCGATTCGCCTGGTGCGCCTGGCGGAGTTGACCCCGCTATGTGCGCCGGGCGCGCTGACCGACCGGCTGATTCGCCGGCTGCGCGTGGTCGCACTCAATGCGTCGTGGCGGGCGCTGGGCTACGCCGACCGAGCCGGGCCGGACCGGCTGCGGGCACCGGTGCTGATCGGCGCCGACGGCGCCGTCCGCCGGATTGCGACGGGCGCGGCCGAGGAAGCGCTGATTCTGTACGTCGCCGAGGACGCGGAGATCTTTCCGCATGTGGCGCTGCTGCCTCACCGCGTCTTCGTGATCGAAGACGAGCTGGAACAGGCGTTGTCCTTGGAAGAGCCGAAGGACGTCCGGTTTGCCTGGCGCGAAGAGAGCGGCTTTCCTTACGTCGGGCTCGTGCTCCTGCCCGGGGGCGACGGCGACGAGGTCGCCCGCTATACCTGGGACCCCTACGAGTTGGTCTTCTTCGGGCCCGTCGTGGACAAGTTGCCGGACCCGCCCGGCGGCAAGTTCGAGCTCGACCTGGAGGCGAGCCCGCGGCTGATTCCGCGCGGCGGGGAGATCCCGGAGCCCGAGCCACTACCCGAGAGGCCCCCGCAGGTGCCCGACACGCCGCAGAAGCCGTGGTGGCTGGATGACGACGGGGCGCTGCCGGCTTGAGCGCGAGCGGATTCTCGCGGATCATGGCGACTTCCGGGGCGGAGAGAGGACTGCTGCCTTGCCGACAAAACGTGCCAAGACCACGCGCAAAACCACCAGGCGCGCGAAAACGGCGCCAACGGCCACCAGGCGCACCAAGAAGCAGGCCACCCGCACCGCCCCACCGCGCCGGCGTGAGAGCCAGGCGGCGCGCCAGGCCCGGGCCAAGCGCCTGGTTGCGGGCCTGCGGCAGGCCTACCCCGACGCCGGCACGGCCCTCGACCACCGCAGTGCGTACGAACTGCTGGTGGCGACGATTCTCTCGGCCCAGTGCACCGACCAGCGTGTAAACATGGTCACGCCGGACCTTTTCCGGCGCTACCCTGCCGTGGACGCACTCGCCGCCGCGGACCAGGCCGAGCTCGAGGCCGCGATCCGCACGACGGGCTTCTACCGCAACAAGGCGAAGAGCCTGCTCGGCATGGCGCGGCAGGTCTGCGACGAACACGACGGCGCGATCCCCGACACGATGGAGGCGCTGGTGAAGCTGCCGGGCGTGGCCCGCAAGACGGCCAATTGCGTGCTGGGCACATGGTATCGGCGGAACGAGGGGATCGTGGTCGACACCCATGTCGGGCGCATCGCTGTCCGGTTGGGGTTGGCGCCGACGGCGCGCGACGGCAAGGACGCCGAGCGGGTCGAGCGCGACCTGATGGCGGTGATTCCGCGCGACGATTGGACGTACCTGGCGCACGCACTGATCCTGCACGGCCGGCAGGTCTGCACGGCCCGCGACCCGAAATGTGAACAATGCCCGCTGGCGGCGGACTGCCCCTCCGCCGGCCGGCTCTGACCCGCGAGGGAGAATCCTCATGAGACCCTTCGGCGTGTTCTTCTCGATCGTGCTTTTCTTCATCTACCTGCCGCTGTTTCTCGAATCGCTCGCGGTCGCGGAAGACCAACCGCCGCAGGACTACGCTGCCGCGATCGACGAGTTGCTCCCGGCCCTGGCAGCCGCGGACCTGGCGCAGCGCACCGCGGCGCAGCGGAGCTTCGAGGATTTGTGCCTGATGGCGGCACAGCCCGGCCAGGACCAGCAGCGTGCCCGCCTGTGTCGCGCCATCAAGGGGCGCCTCGGCAACGACACGCCGGACAGGGCGCGCATGTGGTTCCTGCGGCAGCTCGAGCGGATCGGCGGGGTCGAGGTCGTGCCGGCACTGCAGGCGTTGCTCGATGATCGTGACGAGCGTATCCGCGACGGAGCCCGCCGGGCACTGCAGGAGAACCCGTCCGACGACGCCGCCGCCGCCTTGCGCAGCGCCGTCGACAGCGCAGCGGACAGCGCGTGGCGCGAGGCGCTGCTCAATGCTCTCGCGGCCCGCCGCGTGTCGCCATTGCAGCGCGTGGCGGTGGACGCGCGACGCTTCGCGAAGTCGGCCCCGGCGGCACTTGATGCGATCATGCTCGCGGTCGAGGCGGATCAACACGCGCTGAAGCAACTGCAGACGCGGTTGACGGCTGCCTGGCCGCGTGTACCGCCGGCCCTGCAGGAGGCCGTCGTTGACGCCTGGCTTCGCTGTGCCGACGCCTGGCGGCAACGGGATCGCAGTGACCGCGCGGGGGCGATCTATCGCACCCTCTACGATCTCGACACGAACGCCGCGTGGCGCCTCGCGGCGCTGCGCGGCCGCGTCCAGACCGAGCAGATCGGTGCTTTGCAGACATTGTTGACGATCGTCACCGACACGGACGAGACAGGGCGAATGCGTCGTGCCGCCGCGGCTTTGCTCGTCGAGATCCCAGGGCCGCTCGCGACGTTGGCGATCGAGCAGCAACTGATGGGAGTGACGCCGGAGGCACAGACCCTGCTGCTCGCCGCGCTCGCGGATCGCGCGGATGCTGCCGGCCTGCCGGCGGTGCTACAACTGGCGGAAGACGAGAACGACGCCGTGCGTCTGGCGGCTTTGCGTGGTCTGGGGGCGCTGGGCGACCATCGGGTGGCCCTGCGGCTGGCGCGCAAAGCCGCGCAGACCCGCGGCGTCGAAGCCGAGACCGCCCGCGACAGCCTCGCCCGGCTCCGCGGCGAACAGGTGGACGCCACGTTGCGGGCCGCGGTCGAATCAGCCGAACCGCCGTTGCGGTGCGAGCTCATCCGCGTCCTCGCGGCGCGCTACGACCGGGCCGCGACCGGCCTCATGCTCGAACAGGCGCTGGATCGAAATGCGGATATCCAAATGGCGGCCTTCGCCGCCCTGGAGACACTCGCCGAACCAAAGCACCTGCAATCGCTCATCGGGCTGGTGCTGCGCGTCGACGAAGAGGACGCGCGCAATGCGGCCGTCGATGCGGTCGTGGCCACGGGCCGCCGCGCCGACCATGCCGACCCGGCCGCGGCCGTGCTGGACCTCTGGCCGCGTAAGATTGCACGGGCGCAGCCGGCGCTGGCGCAGGTGCTGGGACAACTGGGCGGTGACAAGGCGCTCGCGCACCTTCGCGAGCTTGTCCGGTCTGGCGACCGTGACACGGTCGACGCGGCCGTACGGGCCCTGGCGGGCTGGGAGACGCTGGCGGCACTGGAAGATCTGCACGATCTGGCCGCGGGAGCGGAGCGCAAGTCGCACCGGGTGCTGGCGCTGCGCGGCTACATTCGGCTGCTTGGCCTGCCGAGTGAGCGCGAGCCGGCCGAGAGCCTGCGGCTGTATAGCGAGGCACGCGACCTCGCGGAACGTGTCGAGGAGAAGCGCCTGGTGCTGGCCGGTATCGGTGCCGTTCGCCATCCGGACGCGCTCGCGCTGGCGCAGCGGCTATTGGACGAGCCGGAGCTGCGCGGCGAGGCGGAGGTTGCCGTCATCGCCGCCGCCCGGAGCGTCAGTCCGCTGCAGCGCCAGCGGGCCGAGGCGGCGATTCGCGAAGTGATGGAGACGACCGCCCGCGACGCCACGCGCACCGCTGGCGAGAAAGCGCTCGCGTACGTCCGCTCGCTCGATGGCTACCTGACCGCATGGCGGATCGCAGGACCGTACTTCAAGGCTGGCGAAACCTGGGAGCACGCCTTCGATACCGCGTTTGCGCCCGAGACGGACGCGGATGTTGCGTGGCAGCCGCTGCCGGTGCGGAACGAGCGTGAGCCGTGGATCTTCGAATTGTCGTATCTCGGCGGTGGCGATCGCGCGGTGTACGTGCGAACGTCGATATGGTCGCCGCGGGCGCAGCCATTGCGACTGGATGTGGGCAGCGACGACGGCGTGGTGGCATGGGTCAACGGCGAGATGGTGCACCGCTATCGCGGGACCCGCGGGCTGAACCCGTTCGAGGACCGGGTGCCGCTGAACCTGCGCGAAGGCTGGAACACGATCATGCTCAAGGTCGTGCAGGTCGGCGGGGGCTGGGCGTTCGCTGCTCGTTTGCAGACGCCCGACGGTGCGCCGCCGCGCGGCTTGAAGTACGCGCTGACGCCCGCAGGACGATCGCCTGATTCCGACGATCACTGATCAGTGAAACGAGGCAGCCGGCACCTTCCCGTGCGGCGCGCCGTGTTTCGTATTCTGCATGCGGTACTGATCATTCGGCGCGGTCGAGCAATGCATCCCAGGTCTCCGGCCGGCTCCAGCCCTGCAGCCGGCGACCGTCGAAGTACATCTGCGGCACGGCGACGATACCCAACTCGATCCCCAGCGCAACGTCATCCGCCACGCGTTGCCGTGCTTCGTCTGACGCCATGGCCGTCTCAAACGCGTCGCGCGGCAATCCCATTTCGACCGCCCATTCCGCGAACAAGCCACCCTGCAGCGCCTGCTGCTGCTCGTAGATCCGGTCACGCATCTGCCGCGCGACTTCCGCCCCGCCGACAATCCGCGCCGCCTCATACGCCCGCGCGGCCTCGCAAGACAGGGGATGCCCACCCCGCTCCCATTCGGGTTGCGGATTGCACGCCGGATCCTGCGGAAAATGGCGGTAGACCACGCGCACGCGATCGGCGTGGTCCTCGAGCATGGCCTGCAACCTGTGATGTGCCGCCCGGCACTGCGTGCATTGGAAATCGCTGAACACCACCAGGGTGTGCGCGGCAAGCGAATTGCCGCGGATGACGGCGTCATCACGTACCGGAAGGTCGACCATCGGCTGCCGCTGATGATCCCAGAGAATGTACGCCGGATCGTCTGTGATCTTGCGGTACGCGTCGCCGATCTTCCCCAGCCAGCCGCTCTGAATCACCACCAGTGCAACGGCCAGGTGCAGGCCCACGGCCAGCAACCCCGCCGTCACCGTCGCCAGGGCCAGGCGGCCGGTGGGGTGGGCGCGGCGTGGCTCAGCAGGGGCGCGCCAGGGCCAGCCGGCGATGGCCAGACCGAGCAAGGCGAGGTTCAATCCGTGCGCGACCAGGCAGATCGTGCACCACTGGTGCAGCTCGAACGCCATCACGCGGATGAAGTTCAGCGACTGCCCCAGGCCGACGATCAGCACGGCCAGCAGCAGGACATGGTACGCGCCGCGGCCGCGCGTGACCGGCCCGATGAACAGGGTCCACAGGCCGACGAACGCGAAATACGCCATACCGAGCACCGACACCGGGATCCGCAGGTTGCCCTGCTGCGGCCAGTAGCCCCAGCGCGAGCGCATCACGGCGCTGCAATCCCACGCGCTGCCGGCTGGCCCGCAGACCGCGTCGACCACGCCTTGGGCGGCGGCGTTGTTCGCGACCCACAGCCACATCGTCAGGCTGACCACCCAGCCGGCGAGTGCCACGGCGAACATCAGCCAGCGCAGGCCGACCTGCGGCTGCTTGAACGGTGGCGTGGTGACCGGCGGACTCTCGGGTTGGTTCATGGCAGACGTCCGGCTGGGTGTCAGGTCGGGTCCGGTTCTCGGGCGCGTAGTGTACGCATTGCCGGCCCGGCGTACAGGGTGAGCGGCGCGGGGCGACGGTGCGGAATGCAGAATCCGGAATCCGATGCACAAGCGGGCGCGGAGGGGAAGAAGCGCTCGCGGCGTGTGGCACGGTCAACCCCGCGGGCGCGCGACGCCGCACCGTGCGCCGCGCCGCCCTCCCCCAGGTTACACCGCGCAAAACGCCGGGGCGTTCCGGCCGCTGATCGGCAGCCGAAGCGCCCCGGCGGGGTCACTGGTAGGGATGCGGTCGCCTAACGCCGCAGGCGGCAGGCGGCCAGCACACCCGCCACCATCAGCAGCAACGAGTTCGGCTCGGGGACCGGGAACCGGCCACCAATCTGGTCGTTGCCGCAGGTCGCGCTGGTGTGCAGCGCCAAGTCGAACGTCGGGTCGTCGCTGAGCTGACCGGCATCGAACGCCCAGGTCTCGATGTACCAGGTCGCGTCGTCTTCGGTGATCATGCTGAGCGACAGGCCCGCGTCACCGAGAACCGCCCCGCCCTGCGCGTAGGCCCGCGTGTCGAGGCCGGTCGGGATCTTGTTGCCGGTGTATGCCCCGCGCCCACCAACACGCGTCACGTCGCTGTTGCTGCCGAGCGCCACGAGCTGCCCTTCGAGGCTGCCGCCGTCGGGGCCCCCGCTCACGTGGAAGGCCTCGGCGCTCTTGAAGTAGTTGCGGTTGATGTTGCGCGGCTTGCCGGCGTCATCGACCGGCCAGTAGTTGAGCAGCGCAAAGTGACTCAGCCCGGCGCTGTCCTCGACCGCCATGAACACGTCGCCCTGGCCGTACCAGGTCTTCCAGGCCTTGTTGTACACACCGTGCATGGGATCCAGGCGGGTCGCCAGCCGCACGTAGACGTCGTCCCCGCTGGCACGGACACCGATGACGCCCTGGTCGTACTCCATGCCGACCGCGCCGCCGGGGCTGGGCACCTGGCCGATGCCCGAGGGATACGAAATGCGGTCCGGTCCGAAAACGGGCAGGCTGCCGCCAGTGGTCGCACCATCGAGCGTGGCGCCGGCCTTGACATCGCTGTAGTAGCTGGAGGTCTGTCCGGAAACACCGACCCCCCAGACACTCTCGTAGCCGTGGAACATGCTCACGAGGTCGGCGCGTGCAAAAGCGGTACTGGCGAACAGAATCGTGGTAATCAGCAGGGCGTTGCGACGCATGCCAAGCTCCTTTCCCGACGCTTCTCGGGCGTCCTTCGGCGAGGTCCCGTGTTCGATCTCGGCGAAAGCGATGCTCCCCGGCGTTGGGTCGAGCCTGGCGTGTGGAGCATTCACCAGACCATAGCGAGCGGCGGCGCCCGATTTCCACCCGGCCAGCAAAAACCCGATCCCCCGCGCAACAGATCACAGCGGCCGCCGGCCTCACAGCGATAACAACCGCGGCCCGTCGTGCTGGTCCGGTGCTGCGGCGCGGGGTCCGCTAACCTCGCCGGCGAAATCTCCGCTGCGTCCGAGTAGCGATGGCGCGGCTTGCGACGCGACGCTCAACTGCTCAACCCTGGCGGCCGTTGTCCCGACGAATGATACAGGGCGGCGCCGCGCCGTCGCCGCATGCCGACGCGGCGCGCCCGAGGCACATAGTAGAAGATTGGGGCGGTCATGCATGGCGACAAGCAACCGGCCGTGACGACGCTGATCCGCGACGAGCAGCAGCGCTCGGTGCTTCTGCGGTGGATCTTCATCGGGCTGCTGTTCGCGCTGGCGGTCAAGGACATCGTGGTGAAGGCCACCGAGTGGCTCGACGCGACGCAGAACCGCGGCGCGTTGTTATCGCTCGATTGGGTGGCGCTGGCGCCGCTGACCCACCTCGGCCTGGCCGTGATCGTCGGCGCGACCGCCTGGGTGTTGTGGTCGCGGGCCATGGCCCCCGCCAATGCCCAGCCGTTACGGACGGTCTTTTCGTGGCCCTTCGTGGCGCTGCTGTTCGAGCTGGCCCTGGTGGCGTGCGTGCTGATCCTGGTCAGCAAGGTCGAGCTGGTGCACGTCCAGACGATCATCGAGGACCCCGCCAGCGTCCGACTCGACTTTCACGAATCCATGCCGGCCCGGACGCGCCAGGCCGAAATCGGCATCGGCACACCTGACGCCGGCGACGAGGCGCTGTGGGTGCTGGCCACCTTCCTGATCTTCCTGGCCTGGGATTTCGTCGGCGACTTCATCACGCGGGCGCGACGCGACGGCCTTGCCTGGTGTGTCGGGCTGGCCCCATCGTTCATCTGCGCGGTCATCGCGTGGATTATCTGGCAGGCGGTCGATCGCGAGGGCTTCCCCGCCGTGGCGGTCGTCTGCGCCGACGTCGCCCTGATCACGCTGTTCATGTTCTATCACGCGTTGAAGCGGGTGGAGGCCCAGGCGCTGGCGCATCTCGTCAAGCCGACGCCGCAGCCGGATCACGCGGTGGCGTCCTGACGCGATCCCCGGCCGAACGCGGCTACGACCAGGCCCGCACGATCAGCGTGTCGTTCTGGCCGCCGAAGCCGAAGCTGTTGCTCAGGCAGTTGCGGACGTCGGCCTTGCGCGGCTCGTTGGGAACATAGTCGAGATCGCAATTCGGATCCGGCTCGCGGTAGTTCGCCGTGGGGGGAATGACGCCATCCCGAATCGCCAGCACGCAGGTGATCAATTCTACCGCCCCGGCCCCGGCGATCAGGTGGCCCAGCATACTCTTGACGCTGCTGACCGGGACCTTGCCCGCGTGCGCGCCGAACACCGTCTTGATCGCGAGGGATTCGATCTTGTCGTTTTCTTCGGTGCCGGTACCGTGGGCCGAGACATAGTCGATCTGCTCCGGCTTCAGCCCTGCCGCCCGCAGGGCACCCTGCATCGCGGCGATGGCGCCGCGGCCACCCTCGTGCATGTCCGTGACGCGAAACGCGTCCGCCGTGGAGCCGTAACCCACAATCTCCGCCAGGATCTTCGCGCCGCGCCGCTCGGCGCAGTCGAGATCCTCGAGAATGAGGATGCCGGCCCCCTCCCCCAGCACGAACCCGTCCCGCGTGCGATCGAAGGGGCGCGATGCCGTCTGGTACTCATCGTTGCGGGTGGACAGGGCCGTGAGGCGATTGAAGCCGGTGACGCCCAGCGGGTGGATCATGCTGTGCGTGCCGCCCGAGATCATGATGTCCGCATCGCCGCGCGCGATCATGCACGAAGCCTCGCCGAGGGCCTGGGTGCTGGCGGCGCAGGCGGTGAGCGTGTTGGCATTGGGCCCCTGCGCGTTGAAGCGGCAGGCCAGGTGGCCCGCGGCACAGTTCGGGTCCTGCTCGAACTCCTTGACCGCCGTCAGCCGCTCGCCGGCGACCTCCGCCCAGCGCACGGCGTCGAGATCCGACTTCTCCCGATCCCAACCGGCGACGGCCGCCGCAACGAAGTTATCGAAATCGATCGGTCCCTCGCCGCCGCCGAGGTACACCCCCACCATCTCCGGATCGACCCCGCCACGGCCGTTCAGGCCGGCGTCGCGCCAGGCGAGTTCGGCCGCGGCCAGCGCAAAGCCCGTGTTGCGGATGCAGGTGTCGTGGTTGGCGTAGTGCTCGCCGAGGAAGTCGGCCACGTCGAAGTTCTTGACCTCGGCCGCGAACTGGGTCGGGAACGTGCCGGCATCGAAGATGCTCGTGGGCGCGACACCGCTCTCTCCCGCCAGCAGCCGCCGCCAGACGGTCTCGAGATCGTGCCCCAGCGGCGTGATCCAGCCCATGCCGGTAATGACAACCCGTCGGTTCATATGCAGCTCTCAGCTCTCGGTCGTGCGTAATTGACCGTTGGCATCAGGATTCACGAAACCGTTTGACCACCAGCGACGCGTTCTGGCCGCCGCCCAGGGCATAGGCCAGTGAGACGGCGTGGCCGACGTCGGCGTCGACGGGGCCGTCCGCGACCACCTTCAGGCCGCAATCGGGATCGACCGCAGCGCTGTTGTACGCGGGCGGAATCGACCCGTAGTACACGGCCAGCACCGTCGCGATGAAGTCGAGCGCGCCGCTGCCGGCCCCGTTGTTGCCCAGACCCGCCTTCACGTTCATCACGGGCACGTCGGCGGCCCGGGCACCGAGCACGCTGTGAACCGCCGCCGCCTCGGCACGATCGTGCTCGACCAGACCGCAGGCGAACGACCCGACCATGTCGACGTCGTCCGCGGAAACCGACGCATCCTTGAGCGCCTTGCGCAGCGCCACCGCGGCCCCGCGACCGCCGGGCTCGGGGTGCGTGGGCTGGGCCGCCATGTAGGCGTCGTGCGCCGCACCGAAGCCGATCAGCTCGGCGTAGATGCGGGCGCCGCGTTTCTTCGCGTGGGCCAGCTCTTCGAGGATGACCAGGCCGCCGCCCTCGGCGTTGACCGTGCCGTCGCGATCCTTCGCGAACGGACGACAGGCGGCCTCGGGCGTATCGTTGCGCGTGCTGAGCCGGCCGCCGAGCTGCTGGCGCAGCAGCGCCATCGGGTTGGTCTTGCTCTCGGCCCCGCCGCAGATGCAGACGTCGGCGGCGCCGCGCTCGATGGAGCGATAGGCCTCGCCGATGGCGAGGTGGCTGCTGGCTTCGCCGCAGGTGATGGTATTGCTGGGGCCCTGGGCGTCGTGCACGATCGTCACGTGGCAGGCGAGCATGTTCGGCAGGAACTTGAGCAGCCAGAGCGGGGTCAGGTTGAACATCCCCTCGTTGCCCCACCTGGCGAAGCTGAACACGTCGTCTTCGCTGGCGCCGTGCAGGACCTCGGCCAGCTCGTGCAGGTCGGCACAGATCAGCCCCGCCCCGATGTTGGCCCCGAAGCGCGTGCTGTCGTGATCCGGCGCGCCCTCCGCCTCGCCCCGGCTGATCAGGCATGGCGTACGCAGCTTCGCGTCCGTGACGGCCTGGTGCGCCGCGGCGACCGCCAGCACGATGTCGCGCGCCATGATCTTGGCCGCCTTGCGGTACGTCTTGTGGACGAAGTCACCGACCTTGATCCCCTCGATCTCGCCGCCGAGCTGCGACGCGAAGCGCGACGGGTCGAAGCTCGATATCCGCCGCAGGCCGCAGCGCTTCTCCAGCAGCGCGTTCCAGAACGCGTTGGCGCCGATGCCCAACGGCGTGACGGGCCCCAGACCGGTGATGACGACGCGGCGTCTGCTCACAACGTGATCCTCTCGCTGTCATGTCGGGTATAGGTCTTCAGCAACGACATGAACTCCTCGGTGAACACGAAATTCTCCTCGGGGAAGGCCAGCCCGCTCGCGTTGCGGTCGATGTGCGAGAAGAACAGGTCCACTTCGCCGACCACCTCGTCGCCGCGGCGGATCTCGCCGTGGGTGCTGGCACCGGCGTCGGCAATCTGCTCGATGCGCGCGTCGAAGCGGATCTGGTCGCCCGGGCGAATCACCTCGTGAAACGTGGCCTTCTTGACCTTGGCCAGGATGACCTTCTCGGCAAAGTCGCGCGCGTGGCCGACGAGGATGCCGGCGGTCTGGGCCATGCCCTCGATCATGAGGCTGGCCGGCACGACCGGAAAGTCGGGGAAGTGATCGTGCAGATGGTCCTCGGCCAGCGTGACGTTCTTGACCGCCACCGCCCGCTCGCCGGGCACGAACTCCTCGAATCGGTCGAACCAGATCCAGCGCATGATACTCAGCTCTCGGCGTTGAGCTTGTCCTCGACGAAGCTGACGATGGTCCCGACGGTGAAGACATCGAGGATCTTGTCGATGTCCGGGTCGTCCTCGAAACGCGAGAAGTCCGCGTCGCGAATTCGCCCCTTCAGCGCCGTCAGCCCCGCATCGTTGAGCTTGCGGTTGTTCACGTACTCGGGGTTGTCGATGACGTCGCGCGGCGTGAGCTCTTCCTGCGAGATCTTGATGTTGAACGCCTTCTCCAGCCGGAAGACGATGTCGAGGATGTCGATCGACTCGGCCCCCAGATCGCCGAGCAGCGTGGCGTCCTCGGTCACCTCATCCTCTTCCGCGCCGAGGGCATCGACCAGGGCCTGCTTGACTTTCTCGAAGATCTCCTCACGAGGCGGTGCGGCCATAAATGGCTCCTTCCACTCGATAACGCCTGTCAACCCAACGATACGCCCGCGGCTTGGTCCACCGGGGCACCCTTCCACAGCAACGCCAGCAGCGCACGCTGCCGGGCGCGCAACTTCGCGTCCGTCTCCTCATAACCGGCATCCCGCGCCGCCAGACGCAGGTGACGCAGCGTGAAACGCCCTTTCACGATCTCGCGCTCGCCAAGCACGCCGCGGCCGGCGAAGACGCTCTCGTCCTCGTCGAGCGACTTGCACTCGGCCTCGACCCGCAGCACCTGCCCCGGCGCCAGGAAGCTCTTGTAGGTCACGTTGCGCGCTTCCTTGAGCAACACCAGGCTCGGGGCGAAGTCCAGCCGCTCACGCACCAGCCACGCCGCCGACTGCACCATCGCTTCCAGCATCAGCACGCCGGGGAGCACCGGGAAGGCCGGAAAATGGTCCGCCAGGTACTCCTCGGCCAGCGACAGCGCCTTCTCGGTGACGATGCGCCGGCCGGACTCGAGCTCCACGATACGGTCAATCAGGACGAACTTCACGTTTCAACCCAGTTTCGCGATGGCCGCACCCTACCCGGACTGCACCCACGCAGCCGGCGTCACCGGTAACAGAGCCAGACCCTCGCAATGGGGCGGATTCTAGCGGCCCGGCATCGCGTTCGCCAGTCGCCGGCCAGTGCCGCCTCAGACCCGGCTGATGTGGTCCGGGTGGTTGCGCACATGGGCCGCGATGCCGTCCGCGTAGGCCTGCATCAGCTCCGGCACCCGCCGAGCGTGGTCAGCGCCGGCGGTCTCGTCGGCGGGCACGAGCAGCGGCGGGTTGACGATCAGGCGATAGTAGAAGTTCGGCCGGGAAACCACGAACGCCTGACAGATGGTGGCCTTGCAGCGCAGGGCCACCTGCAGCGTGCCGGTCAGGAACTCGCGCTGCTGGCCGAAGATGTGCACCGGGCAGGTCTTCAGCGTCTGCCCGCGCACGCGGCTCACGTCCAGCGCACTGCCCAGAACCCGGTTTTCCTGGAAACAGCGGTAGATGTCGCGCGGAAAGCTGTCCGCGTAGAGCAGCCGGATGGCGGCATACTCGGGAAACGTGCGGGCGTACTTGTCCTGGATATAGACCCGCAGGGTACCCTCGTTACGGTCACGCACCCCCGCACAGCGATAGCCCAGCAGCGCCATCAGCAGCCCCGCCACGTGGTGCGAGCCGTGATGACTGAGCATCACGTACACACCGTGCCCGCGCTGCAGCGCCTCGTCGAGGTGCTGCCGGCCATGAAAGCGGATCCGCCGCATGATCTTCTCACGCGGCAGCCGGTCGAAGATGAGGTAGAAGAGCTTGTCGCGGCGGGTGCGCGTGAAGTACGAGCGGATGATCTTCCGCTTGCGCCACGGGGACAGGCCCTCGGGGTAGACGCTCTGGAGCTCGCGTTCGTACCGGGCGCGACGCCGGGCGTTGAGCAGGTACTCGATTGTCCCGAACCAGCCCCCGAACAGGTAAAGCCCCTTGAGGCTGAACACCGCCACCCACAGCGACAGAAACCAGCGCACCAGGGCGAACTTGAGCCGGTCATACCAGCCGACACGCCGATCGCCATTCGACCGGACGTCGTCGGCGTCGCGCGCCGCAACCGGTTGCGTTGATGCGTTCTCCAGCATGGGCTCTGCGCGGGTCATTCAGGAGCTCGGCCGGGGCTCATCCTCACAATCTTTGCATTGTGAAGTCTCGTGGCCCGCGACGCAATAGGGCACCGGATTACAGGCTTCACACACCCGACGGGGGCGGCGTGCCGCCCGCGGAATCCGGCGGGCGCCCCTTGCGATGGTTGCGCTGGTGGGCCCTGATTTCCAGGCAAAGCCGATTCAGCGCCGTCCGCACGTTCGTGATGAACGTGTCCAACTGCCCCTGCATTCGTCCCCCGGGATCATCCAGGTCATCCAGGAATGTCTCCAGTTGCAGCACGAGCCCGCTCAACCACTCCGTGTCCAGCCCGCGGATCTCGTCCACCGCCTGCCGGTAGTTGGCCTCCGCGCGCCGATACGCCGGATCGCTCGACGGCAGCTTCTCGGCCAGTTGGTGGAAGCGGTGAATGACGCCGGCCAGCGCCTTGATGCGGGCCGCGACCTCGCGCTCCTTCTCGCGCAGCTCCTGGATGGTCTCCTGCTGCTCGTGCTCCGCTTCGCCCTGGCTGATCTCGGTGCGCAGCTGCTCGAGGCGCATCGTCGGCAGCAACGTCGGCAGCAGCTTGTGGATCGCATCGAGCCGCCGCATCACCCAGTTGGCCGTTTCAATGTTGCCATCCCGCGCCGCGGCCGCCCCCTGGATGGCCAGCGAGTGAATCTGTCGCCGGTACTCCCCGGCCCGCTTGAGGAGCCGGTCGTACTGCTCTTCCGCCTGTTGCAGATCCGTCACTGCGATGAACGACGGGTGTTTCTGCCGCAGGTGCCGCATCTGCTCGAGCGTCCGAGCGGCGGGCGCCTCCTCGAACTGCGCCAGGTGCCGGTCGAATTCGTGCTGTAATCGCGAAAAAACCCCCTGCACCTCTCGTTGCGACGGTATCCCGTCCGCCCGGTCGCGAAAGCCGCTGCGCAGCTTGGATCGCTCCTCTTCCTCGCGGTGCAGTTCCTCCGGCGTATGAATGGTGCGCAGCGCGCGTTCGCGCTCGGCGATGAACGCCCGCAGCCAGGCCATCAGCGTGGAGTCGGATGCGGCGTCGGGGTGGTTCAACACGCGGCTGGCAACGTTCTGCAGCGAGACGAGGTCGACCGCGCTGCGGAGAATCTCCGCGCAGAGCTGCTGGTAGACATCGTGCCGGTGGCGATCACGCCAGGCCAACCCCTGGCCGCCGGGACCGAACAACGCCAGCCGCACGACCTCGCGCGGGGCGCCGGCGAACTCACGCGGACAGGCGGCCGAATCCAGCACGTCCGCGGGCACGCGGGCCTCCGCCGCCAGCCAGCCGTGGGCGGCGAACCGCCGCAGCAGCCAGCGGCCCACGACCGGCGGCAGGGCCGCGGCAACACAGCGGGCGACGTCGCCCGGCGGCAGCGCCGTGCCGGGGCGCAGCCGGCGGCCCAGGGCCGTCCGCGCTTGCTGATGGAGGGTGTGCCAGTCACCGCGTCGCGGGGGCCAACGACGGGGGTCAGATGGGATCGACGGTTTCGACATGCCGCCTCCCGGGAGATCCGGCCGACACGGGCGTCACCACACCCCCTAGTGTACCCGGCCGCGATGATTCCGGGCAAACCCGGGCCGCGATTGGGACCGATAATCTGCGGCAGGCGCGACAAGCCGCGCCGGTCGGCGCCGGGTTAGCGGTTCCTACGAACAATTTGCGTTGTTTCCTGCATCGCGCGGGCGTAGAATGACTGCGTGCTGGGAAGAATGGAGGGTTGCCCCATCGGTACCGGCGGTTGGCCCTGTGCGCCGGACATTTCTCCCGCTATCGGACGATAGCAGCAGTCGGCCCACCCTCTTTCCTCTCCGTCGCTGATGACAGTTCGGAGCCCGATTCACCCTTGGTCTCTTGCCAGGAGGACATGCGCCGTGTCCATGAAGCGTTCCCCCAATGCCGTTCTCACCTTTGCTGCCGTCTTCTGTACCCTGGCGGTGCTCGCCATGCCCGTCACAGCCGGGACGATCCACTTCAAGTCCGGCACCGTCACCCTCGAACCACAGTCCCCCGCCCAAATCGAGACCACGCTCCAGGCTCTGACCGCCAACCGCAGCGCGGCCGCCCAGCGGATCGTGGTGCAGTTCGAGCAGCCGCTCGACCAGGCGGCCCGCGTGCAGTTGGCCGGCGCCGGCGTCGAGCTGCTCGACTACCTCGGGAATCACGCGTACTTCGCGACGCTCGACAACACGCGGGCCACGCCGCGGGCCGTGGCCGGGACCGCGGGCCTCAGCGCGGTGGCCGAGGTGCGAACGGAATGGAAGCTGCACCGTGTCTTCAATCAACGCAGCACGCCCGAATGGGCCGTGGTGCACGTTCCGGAGCAGGGCGCTGCCGTGATCGGTGCCTACGTCACGTTTCATCGTGACGTGCAACTGGCTCAGGGGATCGCGCTGGTCGAGTCGTTCGGCGCCGAGGTGCGCGACGTGCTCGAGAGCATCAACGGGCTGGTGATCGAGTTGCCCGTGGACCAGGTGCCGGCGCTGGCCGCCAAGGACATCGTCCAGTGGATCGAGCCGCCGCTGCCGAGCCTCTCAACCACCAACGACAGCAACCGGGCGCGGACGGAGGCGAACCTCCTCCAGGGCGTGCCCTACAACCTCAGCGGCCAGGGCATCACGGTGCTGGTGTACGACGGCGGCATCGCCCGCGCGTCCCACGTCGACTTCCAGGGCCGCCTGACGACGCACGACGCTTCCGGGCTGAGCGATCATGCCACGCACGTCGCCGGCACGATCGGCGGCGCCGGCGTCGGCAACAGCCTCTATCGCGGCATGGCCCCCGGCTGCACGCTGCTCTCGTACGGCTTCGAATATGACGGAAGCGGGACGTTCCTCTATACGAACCCCGGCGACATCGAATCCGACTACAGCCAGGCGATCAACAGCTACGGTGCCGAGATCTCGAATAACTCCATCGGCACCAACACCTGCTTCAACAACTTCCCCTGCGAGATTACCGGCGACTACGGCGTGACCGCGAACCTGATCGACGCGATCGTGCGCGGCAGCCTGGGCACGCCTTTCCGGATCGTCTGGGCCAACGGCAACGAGCGCGGCGACGACGATTACTGGTGCGACGGCTGTGGCTGCACGCGCTGCATCGACGCCGGCGTGCACACGCCCGAGGGCTACCACTCGACCGCGCCGCCCGCCTGCGCCAAGAACCACATCACCGTGGGCGCGCTGAACTCCAACGACGATTCCATGACCAGCTTCAGCAGTTGGGGCCCGACGGACGACGGCCGGCTCAAGCCCGACATTTCGGCGCCCGGTTGCCAGAGCAACGCCGACGATGGCGTGACCTCGTGCTCGTCCAGCGGCGACACGGCCTACACCACCAAATGCGGCACCTCGATGGCCGCCCCGACAACCACGGGCTGTGCCGCCCTGCTGCTGGAGGACTACAAGGCCCGTTATCCCGGCGCGCCGCTGCTGCGGAACGCCACGCTCAAGGCCCTGCTCGCCCACAGCGCGGTGGACCTGGGCAACGCCGGGCCCGACTACCAGTCCGGCTACGGGTCGATCCGAATTCAGGACGCGGTCGAGGTGATGCGCAGCGAGAAGTTCGTGGAGAACACCATCACCCAAGGCGCCATTTACTCGCGGACGGTCGAAGTCGGTGCCGGCGACCCTGAACTGAAGGTAACCCTCGCCTGGGACGACTATCCCGCCACCCCCAACGCTGCCAACGCCCTGGTCAACGACCTGGACCTGCGGGTCTACGATTCGCGGGGCGTTCGACAGTATCCGTGGACGCTGGACCCGGACAACCCCGGCACGGCCGCCGTGCAGACGCAGGTCGACCGTGTCAACAACATCGAGCAGGTGCGCGTGGCCAACCCCGGCGCCGGCACCTGGACCATCGAGGTGTTCGGCTACAACGTGCCCGAAGGCCCGCAGACCTTCTCGCTGGTCGGCGACGGCGCGTTGAACGTCGGCACGCACATCGCGCTGCCCAGCGGTGTGCCGAGCCTGGTCGCGCCCGGCACGCCCGTGACGATCGATGTCGAGATCGTCGCCGTCGGCGAGACCGTGGTGGGCGGCAGCCCGACGCTGTACTACCGCTACGACGGCGGCACCTTCCAGTCGGCACCGCTGACGCCGGTGGGCGGCACGAGCTATGAAGCCGTCCTGCCCGCGGCGGGCTGTGACGACACGCCCGAGTACTACTTCAGCGCCGAGGGATCCGTCAGCGGCGTGGTGTATGACCCGCCCGGGGCGCCGGGCAGCGTGTATTCGTTCGAGATCGGCGAGCTGATCACGGTCTTCGCCGACAACTTCGAAACGGACCAGGGATGGACCGCGGTGAACCTCGGAGCGAACAGCGGCGACTGGCAGCGCGGTGTGCCCGTCAACGACCCCAGCTGGGATTACGACCCGACCTCCGACGCGGACGGCAGCGGCCAGTGCTACCTCACGGAAAACCAGTTCGGCAATACCGACGTTGACGACGGCGCCGTGCGCTTGATCTCGCCGATTATTGACATGTCGGTGGGCAACGTCACGATCGCGTACGACTACTTCCTGCGGCTGACGCGGCCCCAGGACAACACCGACCACCTGATCTGCGAAGTCAGCAGCAACGGCGGTAGCGCGCCGTGGATCGAGATCGCCCGGCACAGCACGGATGGCGGGCTGAGCTGGCGGCACCACGAGATCACGCAAGCGGATCTCGACGCCGCGGGCGTGACGCTAACCGTGAACATGCAGTTCCGGTTCACCGCAAACGACGCTGACGAGCAGAGCATCAACGAGTCCGGCCTGGATGCGTTCGTGATTACCACGTTCACCTGCCAAGCCGATACCGGCGCCTGTTGCTACGCGGATGGAAGTTGTGCCGAAACCGCCGAGGCCGGCTGCACCGGCAACTGGCAGGGCACGGGCACTGACTGCACGCCGAACCCCTGCCCGCAGCCCGAGGGCGCCTGCTGCTACGCCGATGGCACTTGCTCGGTGACAACCGAGGCGGAGTGCACCGGCACGTGGCAGGGTATGGATACCGATTGCACGCCGAATCCGTGTCCGCAACCGATGGGCGCCTGCTGCTACGCCGATGGCACCTGCTCGGTGACAACCGAGGCGGAGTGC